>NZ_CP109199.1:2627000-3940500 GCF_036250065.1 Micromonospora sp. NBC_01699
GCAGACAGGACGGCCTGCACATCCCTCTGGATCTTCTACGGCGGATCACCCGCCGCGACTTTCCATGGGGATGAGTAAGACAAACCGGGAACTTCCGGTTTGACTCGGCGGAAACGACCGGGTAGCGTAGTAAAAGCGCCGGGCGGGAACGCCGGGTGTGAATGTGGGAGTAAAAAGCCCCGGGTTGTGGGCCCCTTGATTGGGGTTGGCGGTTCGGTGTGTGTTTGTTCTTTGAGAACTCAACAGGGTGCTTGATAAGCCAGTGCCAATTATGATTTTACCCCGGCCGGCTTGCTTGTTCTTTTGGGGACAGGTTGGTTTGGTTGGATTCCTTTGGCAACTTTTTTGTTGTCGGGACATTTTTTCCAAGGATTTTTGTTGGAGAGTTTGATCCTGGCTCAGGACGAACGCTGGCGGCGTGCTTAACACATGCAAGTCGAGCGGAAAGGCCCTTCGGGGTACTCGAGCGGCGAACGGGTGAGTAACACGTGAGTAACCTGCCCTAGGCTTTGGGATAACCCTCGGAAACGGGGGCTAATACCGAATATGACTGCTGGTCGCATGACTGGTGGTGGAAAGTTTTTCGGCCTGGGATGGACTCGCGGCCTATCAGCTTGTTGGTGGGGTAATGGCCTACCAAGGCGACGACGGGTAGCCGGCCTGAGAGGGCGACCGGCCACACTGGGACTGAGACACGGCCCAGACTCCTACGGGAGGCAGCAGTGGGGAATATTGCACAATGGGCGGAAGCCTGATGCAGCGACGCCGCGTGAGGGATGACGGCCTTCGGGTTGTAAACCTCTTTCAGCAGGGACGAAGCGAGAGTGACGGTACCTGCAGAAGAAGCACCGGCCAACTACGTGCCAGCAGCCGCGGTAAGACGTAGGGTGCGAGCGTTGTCCGGATTTATTGGGCGTAAAGAGCTCGTAGGCGGCTTGTCGCGTCGACTGTGAAATCCCGCGGCTCAACCGCGGGCTTGCAGCCGATACGGGCAGGCTAGAGTTCGGTAGGGGAGACTGGAATTCCTGGTGTAGCGGTGAAATGCGCAGATATCAGGAGGAACACCGGTGGCGAAGGCGGGTCTCTGGGCCGATACTGACGCTGAGGAGCGAAAGCGTGGGGAGCGAACAGGATTAGATACCCTGGTAGTCCACGCTGTAAACGTTGGGCGCTAGGTGTGGGGGGCCTCTCCGGTTCTCTGTGCCGCAGCTAACGCATTAAGCGCCCCGCCTGGGGAGTACGGCCGCAAGGCTAAAACTCAAAGGAATTGACGGGGGCCCGCACAAGCGGCGGAGCATGCGGATTAATTCGATGCAACGCGAAGAACCTTACCTGGGTTTGACATGGGCGGAAATCCGGCAGAGATGTCGGGTCCTTCGGGGCCGTTCACAGGTGGTGCATGGCTGTCGTCAGCTCGTGTCGTGAGATGTTGGGTTAAGTCCCGCAACGAGCGCAACCCTCGTTCGATGTTGCCAGCGCGTTATGGCGGGGACTCATCGAAGACTGCCGGGGTCAACTCGGAGGAAGGTGGGGATGACGTCAAGTCATCATGCCCCTTATGTCCAGGGCTTCACGCATGCTACAATGGCCGGTACAATGGGCTGCGATACCGTGAGGTGGAGCGAATCCCAAAAAGCCGGTCTCAGTTCGGATCGGGGTCTGCAACTCGACCCCGTGAAGTCGGAGTCGCTAGTAATCGCAGATCAGCAACGCTGCGGTGAATACGTTCCCGGGCCTTGTACACACCGCCCGTCACGTCACGAAAGTCGGCAACACCCGAAGCCGGTGGCCCAACCCTTGTGGAGGGAGCCGTCGAAGGTGGGGCTGGCGATTGGGACGAAGTCGTAACAAGGTAGCCGTACCGGAAGGTGCGGCTGGATCACCTCCTTTCTAAGGAGCACCTGCCCACGAAGGTGGGTCAGGAGCCCGCATCGCCCGAGTGTGGTGGTGGGGTGCTCAGATGGCGGAGACACTGGTGAGTTCACGGCTGGCAACGGCTACTCAATCGCTAGTACAGCTGCGGTCTTTGGATCGTGGTGGGAGTGTGGTTGGTGGTGCGGCTGGTGGTGGATGATGAGCACCCTGTTGGGTCCTGAAGGAACAAACACTGTGTGTTTGTTGTTTCGGGTTGCCAGGCATGGCCTGTCGCTGCAAACGGATCTCCGGAGCCTGGTTTTTTGGGTGGTGGGGTTTGGTGTGGTGGTTGTGGGTTGTGGGTTGGTCGTTTGTTGAGAATTGCACAGTGGACGCGAGCATCTTTGTGGTCAAGTTGTCAAGGGCGAACGGTGGATGCCTTGGCACCAGGAGCCGATGAAGGACGTGGGAGGCCGCGATAGGCCTGGGGGAGCTGTCAACCTAGCTGTGATCCCAGGGTGTCCGAATGGGGGAACCCGGCAGCAGTCATGTGCTGTCACCTGCACCTGAACACATAGGGTGTATGGAGGGAACGCGGGGAAGTGAAACATCTCAGTACCCGTAGGAAGAGAAAACAAAATGTGATTCCGTGAGTAGTGGCGAGCGAAAGCGGATTGAGGCTAAACCGGCTGCGTGTGATACCTGTCAGGGGTTGCGTGGTTGGGGTTGTGGGACTCTGCTGATTCAACTGACATTGGGTCGAGAAGTTATAAAACCAGTTGCTAGCCGAATGGTGTGGGAAAGCCAACCGTAGACGGTGAGAGTCCGGTAGGTGAAAGTGGCTGGTCTTCTGTGGATGTTCCCGAGTAGCGGCGGACCCCTGTAATCTGCCGTGAATCTGCCAGGACCACCTGGTAAGCCTAAATACTTCCTGGTGACCGATAGCGGACTAGTACCGTGAGGGAATGGTGAAAAGTACCCCGGGAGGGGAGTGAAATAGTACCTGAAACCGTTCGCCTACAATCCGTCGGAGCCTTTAGGGGTGACGGCGTGCCTTTTGAAGAATGAGCCTGCGAGTTAGTGGCATGTGGCGAGGTTAACCCGTGTGGGGTAGCCGTAGCGAAAGCGAGTCTGAATAGGGCATTCAGTCGCGTGTCCTAGACCCGAAGCGGAGTGATCTAGCCATGGGCAGGCTGAAGCGTGGGTAAGACCGCGTGGAGGGCCGAACCCACCAACGTTGAAAAGTTGGGGGATGACCTGTGGTTAGGGGTGAAAGGCCAATCAAACTCCGTGATAGCTGGTTCTCCCCGAAATGCATTTAGGTGCAGCGTCGCGTGTTTCTTGCCGGAGGTAGAGCACTGGATGATCTAGGGGGCCTACAAGCTTACCGAAATCAGCCAAACTCCGAATGCCGGTAAGTGAGAGCGCGGCAGTGAGACTGCGGGGGATAAGCTTCGTAGTCGAGAGGGAAACAGCCCAGATCACCAGCTAAGGCCCCTAAGCGTGTGCTAAGTGGAAAAGGATGTGGGATCGCATAGACAACCAGGAGGTTGGCTTAGAAGCAGCCACCCTTTAAAGAGTGCGTAATAGCTCACTGGTCAAGTGGTTCCGCGCCGACAATGTAGCGGGGCTCAAGTACACCGCCGAAGCTGTGGCATTCATATTTTACTTCGCGGGGTTCTTCGGAATCTTGTGCAGGTGTGTGGATGGGTAGGGGAGCGTCGTGCCGCGGGTGAAGCAGCGGAGTGATCCAGTTGTGGACGCGGCACGAGTGAGAATGCAGGCATGAGTAGCGAAAGAAGGGTGAGAAACCCTTCCGCCGGATGACCAAGGGTTCCAGGGCCAGGCTAATCCGCCCTGGGTGAGTCGGGACCTAAGGCGAGGCCGAGAGGCGTAGTCGATGGACAACGGGTTGATATTCCCGTACCCGCGAAAGAGCGTCCGTGGTGAACCTCATTGTGCTAACCATTTGATTCTGCTGGGGCCTTCGGGTTTTGGTGGTTGATTCTGGGAACCTGGTGGGTAGTAGTCAAGCGATGGGGTGACGCAGGAAGGTAGCTGAGCCCGGCCGGTGGTTGTGCCGGGGTAAGCGTGTAGGCCGTGTCGTAGGCAAATCCGCGACGCATATAGGCTGAGACGTGATGCCGAGCCGATTCAGGTGAAGTCAGTGATCCTATGCTGCCGAGAAAAGCCTCTAGCGAGTTCTTAGCGGCCCGTACCCCAAACCGACACAGGTGGTCAGGTAGAGAATACCGAGGCGATCGGGCGAACTGTGGTTAAGGAACTCGGCAAATTGCCCCCGTAACTTAGGGAGAAGGGGGGCCGGAGACGTGAAGCCCCTTGCGGGTGGAGCGTTGTATGGCCGCAGAGAGCAGGGGGAAGCGACTGTTTACTAAAAACACAGGTCCATGCGAAGAAGTAATTCGATGTATATGGACTGACGCCTGCCCGGTGCTGGAACGTTAAGGGGACCGGTTAGCTCTTCGGGGCGAAGCTGAGAACTTAAGCGCCAGTAAACGGCGGTGGTAACTATAACCATCCTAAGGTAGCGAAATTCCTTGTCGGGTAAGTTCCGACCTGCACGAATGGCGTAACGACTTCCCCACTGTCTCAACCACAGGCCCGGCGAAATTGCATTACGAGTAAAGATGCTCGTTACGCGCGGCAGGACGGAAAGACCCCGGGACCTTTACTATAGCTTGACATTGGTATCCGAATTAGCTTGTGTAGGATAGGTGGGAGCCGGTGAAGTCCATACGCCAGTATGGGTGGAGGCAATCTTGAAATACCACTCTGGTTGATTTGGGTATCTAACTTCGGACCGTGATCCGGTTCAGGGACAGTGTCTGGTGGGTAGTTTAACTGGGGCGGTTGCCTCCTAAAATGTAACGGAGGCGCCCAAAGGTTCCCTCAGCCTGGTTGGCAATCAGGTGTTGAGTGCAAGTACACAAGGGAGCTTGACTGTGAGACTGACAGGTCGAGCAGGGACGAAAGTCGGGACTAGTGATCCGGCACTTGCGAGTGGAAGCGGTGTCGCTCAACGGATAAAAGGTACCCCGGGGATAACAGGCTGATCTTCCCCAAGAGTCCATATCGACGGGATGGTTTGGCACCTCGATGTCGGCTCGTCGCATCCTGGGGCTGTAGCAGGTCCCAAGGGTTGGGCTGTTCGCCCATTAAAGCGGTACGCGAGCTGGGTTTAGAACGTCGTGAGACAGTTCGGTCCCTATCCGCCGTGCGCGTAGGATACTTGAGAAGGGCTGTCCCTAGTACGAGAGGACCGGGACGGACGAACCTCTGGTGTGCCAGTTGTCCCGCCAGGGGCACGGCTGGTTGGCTACGTTCGGAAGGGATAACCGCTGAAAGCATCTAAGCGGGAAGCTCGCTTCGAGATGAGGTATCCCACCCATGCAAATGGGGTAAGGCCCCCAGCTAGACTACTGGGTTGATAGGCCGGAGATGTAAGCTCGGTAACGGGTTGAGTTGACCGGTACTAATAGGCCGAGGACTTGATTACTAAGGTGCTACGCGTCCACTGTGTGATTCCCGACAAACGAACAACACCCCAAATATGGTTTGGGTTGAGTTGTTTGTTAAGTCGATAGTGTTACGGCGGTTATAGCGGTGGGGAAACGCCCGGTTACATTCCGAACCCGGAAGCTAAGCCCTCCAGCGCCGATGGTACTGCACTCGTGAGGGTGTGGGAGAGTAGGACGCCGCCGGACAATCTTCCAGTCGAGGGCCGCCCCATCCGGGTCGGCCCTTGACTGCGTTGTTCCGGCATCAGTGCCATGAGGAAGGATGTACCCGTGAGTTCAGGACCGCAGGGCGACGACCGTCAGCGCCGAAACGACGATCGCCCCTACCGCGACGGTGGTCGCGGCGGATCCCCGCGCCGGGATGACCGCCCGCCCTACCGGGGCGATCGGGACTCCCGTGGTGGGTCAGGCGAACGTGGCGGCTACGCCGGTGGTGGTGGCGCTGGGCAGCGGGGCGGCTCCGGCGGCTCGGGCTCCGGCGGCTACCGAGGTGGCGGCCGCAGCGATGGTGGCTTTGGTGGTGGGGACTCCCGTGGCGGATCGCGCGACGGTGGGTTCCGTGGCGGTTCCCGCGATGGCGCCGGTGGCTCCCGTGAGGGTGGCTACCGTGGCGGCCCGCGTGACGGCGCCGGTGGTTCCAGCTCGCGCGACGGCGGTTCCCGCGAGGGCGGTTTCCGCTCCGGCCCGCCGCGTGAGGGTGGCTTCCGGTCGGGTCCGCGTGACGGTGGCGGTTCGCGTGACGGTGGTTTCCGTTCCGGTCCCCGCGAGGGTGGCGGTTCGCGTGACGGTGGTTTCCGTTCGGGTCCGCCGCGTGAGGGTGGTTTCGGTGGTGACCGGGACTCCCGTGGTGGTTCCCGTGATGGTGGTTTCCGCAGTGGCCCCCGCGAGGGTGGCGGTTCCCGTGACGGTGGTTTCCGTTCGGGTCCGCCGCGTGAGGGTGGTTTCGGTGGTGACCGGGACTCCCGTGGTGGTTCCCGTGACGGTGGTTTCCGTAGTGGCCCCCGCGAGGGTGGCGGTTCCCGTGATGGTGGTTTCCGTTCGGGTCCGCGTGACGGTGGTGGTTCCCGTGACGGCGGCTTCCGCAGTGGTCCCCGCGAGGGTGGCGGTTCCCGTGACGGTGGTTTCAGGTCCGGTCCGCCGCGTGACGGTGGTTTCGGTGGTGACCGGGACTCCCGTGGTGGATCGCGTGATGGTGGTTTCCGTAGTGGCCCCCGCGAGGGTGGCGGTTCGCGTGATGGTGGTTTCAGGTCGGGTCCGCGTGACGGTGGCGGTTCCCGTGACGGTGGCTACCGGTCCGGTCCGCCGCGTGAGGGTGGTTTCCGGTCCGGTCCGCCGCGTGAAGGCGGTTTCGGTGGTGACCGGGACTCCCGTGGTGGATCGCGTGATGGTGGTTTCCGCAGTGGTCCCCGCGAGGGTGGCGGTTCCCGTGACGGTGGTTTCCGTTCGGGTCCGCCGCGTGAGGGTGGTTTCGGTGGTGACCGGGACTCCCGTGGCGGTTCCCGTGACGGTGGTTTCCGTAGTGGCCCCCGCGAGGGTGGCGGTTCGCGTGATGGTGGTTTCAGGTCGGGTCCGCGTGACGGTGGCGGTTCCCGTGACGGTGGCTACCGGTCCGGTCCGCCGCGTGAGGGTGGTTTCCGGTCCGGTCCGCCGCGTGAAGGCGGTTTCGGTGGTGACCGGGACTCCCGTGGCGGTTCCCGTGATGGTGGTTTCCGCAGTGGCCCCCGCGACGGTGGCGGTTCCCGTGACGGTGGTTTCCGGTCCGGTCCGCCCCGCGAGGGTGGGTCCGGTGGTGACCGGGACTCCCGTGGTGGATCGCGTGACGGTGGCTTCCGTAGCGGTCCCCGCGACGGTGGCTACCGCTCCGGCCCGCCGCGTGACGGTGGTGCCGGCGGGGATTCCCGTGGCGGCTTCCGACGTGACCAGAACGGACCGCGTCCGGCAAGGGACGATCGCCCGCGTCAGGATGACCGGCGCGGGCCGGCCGGCCCGGCCCGCGAGGGCGGCGGCTACCGTGCCCGCGAGGGTGGCGACCGGGGTCGCGGCGACAGCGGCCCCAACCGGTTCGACCGGGGTACGTCCCGGGACGGGGACCAACTCGGCGGCCCCGACGCTCCTGCGCTGCCCGACGAGATCGTCGCCACCGACCTGGACAACGGCGTACGGGCGGAACTGTTGTCGCTGGCGAAGCCGGTAGCCGACACCGTGGCCCGGCACCTGGTGGCGGCCGGGCAACTGATCGACGAGGAGCCGGCACTGGCGCTGGCACACTCCCTTGCCGCTCGGCGACTCGCGTCGCGCATCGCCGCCGTACGAGAGGCAGTGGGGCTGGCCGCGTACCACGCGGGGGAGTGGCAGACGGCTATCGCTGAGCTGCGCACCTATCACCGGATGAGCGGCAAGCAGACGCACCTGCCCGTACTCGCCGACTGCGAGCGGGCGCTGGGGCGGCCGGAGCGGGCGATCGATCTGTTCCGCGGGGCCGACCGCGAGTCGATGGACCCCGCGCAGGCGATCGAGCTGCTGATCGTGGCCGCTGGTGCTCGGGGCGACCTGGGACAGGGCGACGCGGCGGTGGCAATGCTCCAGGTACGCGAGCTCACCGGTGCGGTCGACGAGCCCTGGGCGGCGCGGCTGCGTTACGCGTACGCCGACGCGCTGCTCGCCGTCGGGCGGCGTGAGGAAGCGCGTGAGTGGTTCGCCCGTGCGGCCGAAGCGGACGAGGACGCCGAGACCGACGCTGCCGAACGGCTGCTCGAACTCGACGGCGTCGTGCTTGAAGGCGACGAAGAGGTCGACGACGAAGACGACGAAGCGGCTGTCACCGACGAAGACGACGACGATGACGACAGCGACGAAGACGACGAAGACGATGACGACAGCGACGAAGACGACGAAGACGATGACGACAGCGACGAAGACGACGAAGACGACGACGACGAAGATGACGATGACGATGACGATGACGATGACGAAGACGACGATGATGATGACGACAGCGATGACGACGAAGATGAAGACAGCGATGACGAGGATGAGGCTGACGGAGTCGAGGGTGGAGCGGTCAGTGGGAGCGCGACGGTGACCGACACCGATTCTGAGTCGACCTCGTCGGAGAAGCGTGACGAGGACAAGTCGGCGGACCGTACCGGACCGGCCGCGTCGTGAGCGTCGTCCAGGGCGAACGGCTGGTCGACGCGTACGATCTGGTCATTTTCGACCTGGACGGCGTGATCTACCTGATTGACCGGCCGATTCCGGGCGCGGTCGAGGCAGTGGCCCGATTGCACCGCGAGGGCAAGCCGGTGGCGTACGCGACCAACAACGCGTCCCGCCGCCCCGCCGAGGTGGCCGAGTTGCTCGTCGGGCTGGGTGTCAACGCCCAGCCCGGCGAGGTGCTCACCTCTGCGGTCGCGTCGGCGGCGGCGCTGGCCGAGCGTCTCCCGGCGGGTGCGCCCGTGCTCGTGGTCGGCGCCGAGGCGCTGCGGGCCGAGGTCCGTGCCGTCGGGCTGGTGCCGGTCGAACGGGCCGACGAGTCGCCGGCCGCGGTCGTCCAGGGGTACGGCCCGCAGGTGGGCTGGACCCAACTGGCCGAGGCGGCGGTGGCGATCCGGGCCGGTGCGCTCTGGATCGCCACCAACACCGACCGCACCCTGCCGAGTCCGCGGGGTCCGCTGCCCGGCAACGGCTCGCTGGTGGCGGTGCTCCGTACGGCGCTGGACCGGGAACCGGACCTCGTTGTCGGCAAGCCTGAATCCGCCCTGTTCGGCACCGCCGCGCATCAGCACGGGGCGCAGCGGCCGCTGACGGTGGGTGACCGGCTGGACACCGACATCGAGGGGGCCGGTCGGGCCGGCATGGACAGCCTGCTCGTACTGACCGGTGTCAGCCGGGCCGCCGACCTGCTCGTCACGCCGCCGTCTGCCCGGCCCACGTACGTGGCACACGACCTGCGGGGGCTGTTCGACGCCGGCACGGTGGTCCGGCTGGACGACCTGCCGACGCCGCAGGGGAACCCGCTCGCTGTTGCCGGAGACGGTTGGGAGCTCACCCTCGACGGGGTGCCCACGCTCACCGGGGCCGGTCGTGCTCTGGACGCACTCCGGCTGCTCTGCGCGTGCGCCTGGTCCGGCCACCCCGTTGGTGCGGTCCGACCCGGGTCGGACGCCGCCGGCACGGCACTGGGCGAGCTTGGCCTGACCGGCGGGCGCTGACCGGCGGGCACGCTCGCCGGCGCGGTTGCACGCGTTGCGGCACACGTTCGCGACCCGGTTGGCCGAGGACGGTGCCACCGCTTCGCCGGCTTGCTCCGCTAGAGCAGTTTGCGGAGTTTGAGCAGGTCGAACGGGTTGGCGTCGACCGACACCCGGCGGGCCGCGAGCGCCTTCGGGATGTCGAGCTGGCCGGCGACCAGGGCGACCAGGTCCTCGCTGGTGGTGGTCAGGGCGATCTTCGCGTCCGGATTGTCGCCGTCGGCCAGGTCCAGCAGTCGTCCGTCGCTGATTCGGCCGTGGAAGGCGTAGTCCAGGTCACTGACCCGGCAGGCCAGGGTCCGTTCGAGGTTGGCGTGGTCCCGGACCTGTGCCGCGTTCGCATCCATCCGCGCTGCCAGGTCGTGCAACGCCTGTCGGCACTCGTCAACGCTGGCCAATGCTCGCCCCTCCTCGTCGCACGCCACGCACGTTCCCCGGCACCGTACCGCACCGGGGGGTGACCGGCGCCCGGTAGCGTGAGAGCCGATAGTCCGACAGCGAAGGGAATCGGGTATGCAGGACGCGTGGCGGGCCTACCTGGAACTGGCCATGGGCGTGACGGAATCGTCCAGGAAGCGGGCCCAGAAGGTCGCCAAGAAGCTGGTCGGTCAGGGCGGTGCCACCGCGGCCCAGTTGCAGGCCCTGGCCGAGGAGCTGAGGTCCACCGGGCTCGCCAACCGGGAGGCGATGACCAAGCTTGTCCGGTTCGAGGTGGAGCGTGCGCTCGGCGCGGTCGGGCTGGCGACGGCGGACGAGGTCGCGAGCCTGAACGACCGGGTCGCCGAGCTGGAACGGGACCTGCGCGCCGCGCGGACAGCGGCCGCCGCCCCGAACGTGGCCCGGCCGGGCGGCGCGGAGCCGGCCCCGGCGGTGCCCGTACCCGCACCCGCGACTCCGGCGAAGAAGGCCGTCGCGAAGAAGGCCGTCGCCAAGAAAGCGGTGGCGAAGACGGTGGTGGACAACAAGGCCGCGAGCCTGGCGAAGAAGGCCGCTGCCGAGCAGCCGCCGCCCGCGACCGCCAAGAAGATCGCCGCGAAGCGGTTGCCCCGGCCGGCTAAGAAGGTGACGGCGGAGAAGCTGCCTCCCGCCACCGGTCCGGACACGCCATGACCAGCGCTCCCGTACCCGGACCGCCGCGTACCGGCGTACCCGGGGCCTTTCGGCCGGCACCGCCCCCGGTCGCCGGTCCGGCCGACCGGGGTGCCCCGGCTGCCACCGACGGTTCCGGGCACCCGGCGGTCGACGCGGCCCTGCACGCCATCGCGAACGCCGCCGACCTACCCCCGGCGGACCAGATCGCCCAGTACGAAGCCGCGCACCATACGCTTCAGGAGACCCTGGCCACCATCGACCAGGCCTGACGGCAGAACCCCTTCCCACCGGAGAGCCCTCGCATGGCACGTCGCACCCGGCTTGATGCCGAACTCGTCCGCCGCGGTCTGGCCCGTTCCCGCGAGCAGGCCGCCTCGCTCGTAGAGGCCGGACGGGTCCAGGTCCGGGGGATGGCCGCCCACAAGGTGGCGGCCATGGTCGACCCGGCGGACGCGGTCCGGGTGATCGGTGACGACCCGACCCAGGAGTACGTATCCCGGGGCGGGCACAAGCTGGCCGGCGCGCTGGCCGCCTTCGGACCGGACGGGCTGGTGGTGACCGGTCGGCGGTGCCTGGACGCGGGCGCCTCCACCGGCGGGTTCACCGACGTCCTGCTGCGCAACGGCGCGGCCGAGGTGGTCGCGGTCGACGTCGGCTATGGGCAGATCGCCTGGTCGCTGCGGAGCGACGAGCGGGTACGGCTGTTCGAGCGGACCAACGTCCGTACGCTGACCCCCGAACTCATCGACGGTCAGGTCGACCTCACCGTGGCCGACCTGTCGTTCATCTCACTCCGGCTGGTGCTGCCCGCGCTGGCCGGCTGCACCAGCCCGGACGGCGACCTGGCGCTGATGGTCAAGCCGCAGTTCGAGGTCGGCCGGACCCGGGTCGGTCCGGGCGGGGTGGTACGGGACCCGGAACTGCGCGCCGAGGCCGTCTTCCACGTGGCCACCACCGCCGCCGACCTCGGCCTCGGTCTGGCTGGCGTGGCGGTGAGCCCGCTGCCGGGACCGAGTGGCAATGTGGAGTTCTTCGTCTGGCTGCGCCGGGGCGCACCACCCGCCGACGAGGAGCGGGTGCGCGCGGTGGTGACGGCCGGGCTGCCCGGCGACGGGCCGGCTACCCAGGAGGAGGTTCGATGAGCCGTACGGCACTGCTCGTCACGCACACCGGACGGCGGCGCAGCACCGAGCACGCCCGTACGGTCGCGGCGGACCTCATCGCCGCGGGCTTCGAGGTACGGGTGATCGCCGAGGAGGCCGAGGACCTCGACCTGCCCGGTGTGCTGCCGGTGAGTGGCGCGACCGCCGCCGAGGGCGCCGAGATCGTCTTCGCGCTCGGCGGTGACGGCACCTTCCTGCGCGCCGCCGACCTGGCCCGACCGGCCAAGGCGCCGCTGCTCGGGATCAACCTCGGCAAGGTCGGATTCCTGGCCGAGGCGGAGATCCACGACCTCGACCTGGCCGTTCGGGACGTGGTCAGCCGGGACTACACAGTGGACGAGCGGCTCACCCTCGACGTACGGGCCGAGTTCGAGGGCGGCCCGACGATCGAGTCCTGGGCGCTCAACGAGGCGAGTGTGGAGAAGGGCGAGCGGGCCCAGATGCTGGAGTTGATGGTCGACGTCGACGGCCGGCCGCTGTCCCGGTACGGCTGCGATGGAGTGGTGTGTGCCACCCCGACCGGCTCGACCGCGTACGCCTTCTCGGCCGGTGGGCCGGTGGTCTGGCCGGAGGTGGAGGCGCTGCTGCTGGTGCCGATCAGCGCACACGCCCTGTTCAGCCGGCCGCTGGTCACCGCACCCACGTCCACCTTCGTGATCACTGTGGACCCGTTCACCACCCTGGCCGTGCTCTGCTGCGACGGCCGGCGGGTCTACGACCTGCCGCCGGGCGCGCGGGTGACGGTGCAGCGCGGGGTGTTGCCGGTACGGATCGTCCGGCTCCGGCCGAGACCGTTCACCGACCGGCTGGTGGCCAAGTTCGGCCTGCCGGTGCAGGGCTGGCGCGGCGGCCGTAGCTGACGGGACGTGAGGTTGCGTTCTCGACTGCGTGATGAAACAGGCTCTTGTCACCTTTCGGACATTGTCCCACGTTGTCGGTGACACACCGGTGTCCTGACCTGACGCAGCGCTGTCCGATCCGGTTCTGTCCGGTCTTCGGGGCGCGGCGGGTCGGCGTTTCGTCGCGGTGGGACCCGGTCCCGGCCCGACCGCTCGGTTTGCTGCCGCCCGTCGGGTGGTCAAGTGTCGGGCCCCGCCACTACTGTCGGGTGCTGTGCTGGAAGAGCTTCGCATCACCGGGCTGGGCGTCATCGAGGACACCACACTGCCACTGACCAGTGGCATGAATGTCATCACGGGCGAGACGGGCGCGGGCAAGACGATGGTGGTGACCGGTCTCGGGCTGCTGTTCGGCGGCCGGGCCGACGCGGGACGGGTCCGGGCCGACCCCGGGCGGGCACTGGTCGAGGGGCGGCTGCGGCTGACCGAGCCGACCGCGACCGCGGTGCACACCCGGATCATCGACGCCGGCGGCGAGCCGGACGACGACGGCACGCTCATGCTCAGTCGTACCGTCACGGTCGAGGGGCGGTCGCGGGCCCACGTGGGCGGGCGCAGCATGCCGGTGGCGATGCTGACCGAGATCGGCGAGCAGGTGGTGGCCGTACACGGGCAGTCGGACCAGCTGCGCCTGCTGCGACCCGCCGAACAGCGCGCCTCGCTGGACCGGTTCGGTGGCCCCGAGCACGAGAAGCTGCTCGAAGCGCTGCGGGAGACGTACGCCCAGTGGCGCCGGGTCACCGACGACCTGGCCGACCGGCGGCGCAACGCCCGCGAGCGCCACCAGGAGGCGGACCTGCTCCGGCTCGGGTTGGACGAGATCACCCGGGTCGACCCGCAGGTCGGTGAGGACGACGACCTCAAGGCCGAGGCGCAGCGGCTGGAGCACGCCGAGGGGCTGCGGACTGCGGCGCAACTGGCACACCAGTGTGTCGCCGGTGGCACCGAGCCGGCGGACGAGACCCCGGACGTGACCGCGCTGCTGGGCACCGCCCGGCGGACGTTGGAGGCGCAGGCGGGGGTCGACCGGTTCCTCGGCGACCTGGCCGGTCGGCTGGCCGAGGTGGCGACGCTGGTCGGGGACGTCTCGGCCGAGCTGTCCGGCTATCTCGCCAGCCTGGACGCCGACCCGGCCCGGCTGGAGACGATCTACGAGCGGCGGGCCGCGCTGCGCGGCCTGACCCGCAAGTACGCCGACGACGTCGACGGGGTGGTGGCCTGGGCGGACCGGGCCCGGACCCGGCTGTCCGAGTTGGACACCTCGGACGATCTGCTTGAGGAGCTGGACCGGGAGCGGCTGCGGCTGGCCGGCGAGGTGGCCGAACTGGCCGCCCGGCTGTCGGCGGCCCGACGCGAGGCGGCGGTGCGGTTCGCCGAGCAGGTCAGTGTCGAGTTGGCCGGCCTGGCCATGCCGCACGCCCGGATCGAGGTGGCGGTGCTGCCCCGGCCGGTCGGGCGTACGGAACCGGCGCTGACGGTCAACGGGGCCGAGGTCGGAGTCGGGCCCGACGGTGCCGACGAGGTCGAACTGCGGCTGCTGGCCCATCCGGGGGCGCCCTCGCTGCCGTTGCAGCGCGGAGCCTCCGGCGGTGAGCTGTCCCGGGTCATGCTGGCCATCGAGGTGGTGTTCGCCGGCTCCGGTGGACCGCCGACGCTGGTCTTCGACGAGGTCGACGCGGGTGTCGGCGGGCAGGCGGCGGTGGAGATCGGGCGCCGGCTGGCCCGGTTGGCGCGCAGCCACCAGGTACTGGTGGTGACCCACCTGCCGCAGGTCGCGGCGTTCGCCGACCGGCACCTGGTGGTCCAGAAGGACACCGGTGGCGCGGTGACGACCAGCGGGGTGCGGGTGGTGGAGGACACCGACCGGGCCCGGGAACTGGCCCGGATGCTCGCGGGTTTGCCGGACTCGGATCTGGGTATCGCACACGCCGAGGAGTTGTTGGCCGTGGCGGCCAGGGACCGTCGCCCGTAGCGGGGAAATATGTGACATCTGGCACATCGATTCGGCAACGGATGTGCTTCCCTCAGGTAACGACCTGCTTGCGGCCCTGCTCAAGCATGTCGCGACCGATAAGTCGTGCTCGCGCATGCCAGGATGGTCCCGATGCGTCTACCCATCTTGCGCCGTACCCGGAGCGCGGAACCCGGCATCGTCGTGGGCACAGCCCGCCTCGATCGCCGGACCAAGCGCCTGGTCGGTCGTCTGCGCCCAGGTGAGATCGCGGTGATCGACCACGTCGACCTGGACCGGGTCGCGGCCGACTCGCTGGTCGCGGTCGGTGTCGCCGCCGTACTCAACGCGAAGCCCTCGGTTTCCGGTCGCTACCCCAACCTCGGGCCGGAGGTGCTGGTCAAGGCCGGCATCCCGCTCCTGGACGACCTGGGGGAGGACGTCTTCCAACTGGTCCGCGACGGCGACACGGTCCGGATCGACGGCAACACCGTGTTCATCGGCGACGAGCCGATCGCGCACGGTGGCCGGCAGGACCCGGAAACCGTGGCCAAGGCGATGGCCGACGCGCGGGAGGGACTCTCCGTGCAGTTGGAGGCATTCGCCGCCAACACCATGGACTATCTCAAGCAGGAACGTGACCTGCTGCTCGACGGGGTCGGGCTGCCCGACGTCGAGACCTCCATGCGCGGCCGGCACTGCCTGATCGTCGTACGCGGCTACGACTACAAGGCCGACCTCGACGTGCTGCGGCCGTACATCCGGGAGTTCAAGCCGGTCCTGATCGGCGTCGACGGGGGCGCGGACGCGCTGGTCGAGGCCGGGTACACGCCCGACATGATCATCGGTGACATGGACTCGGTCACCGACGACGTACTGCGCTGCGGCGCCGAGGTGATCGTGCACGCGTACCCGGACGGACGCGCACCCGGCCTGGCCCGGGTGCAGCAGCTCGGGGTCGCCGCCACCACCTTCCCGGCCGCGGCCACCAGCGAAGACCTCGCGATGCTGCTCGCCGACGGCAAGGGTGCCTCGCTGATCGTCGCGGTCGGCACCCACGCCACCCTGGTCGAGTTCCTGGACAAGGGCCGGGGCGGCATGGCCTCGACGTTCCTCACCCGGCTCAAGGTCGGTGGCAAGATGGTCGACGCCAAGGGAGTGAGCCGGCTCTACCGGCAGAACATCTCCGGCTCGTCGCTGCTGCTGCTGGTCCTGTCGGCGGTGGCCGCGATGGCCTCCGCGGTGGCGGTCTCGACCGTCGGCAAGGCCTATCTCGGAGTGGTCTCCGAATGGTGGGACAATCTGGTCTTCCAGCTCGGGCAGCTCTTCTAGGCCGTCCACGATCAAGGGGCTGCAAGCGTGATCAATTTTCGGTACCACGTGGTGTCCCTCACCGCGGTGTTCCTCGCCCTGGCCATCGGACTGGTGGTCGGTACGGCGGCGCTCAACGGCCCGGTCGCCGACTCGCTCAGCGCCAACGTCAACGCGCTGCGCAAGGACAACCAGCAGTTGCGCGAGACGGTCGGCAGCCTCCAGGAGGAGGTCACCCGCGAGGAGGACTACGCCCGGGAGACAGCGCCGGGCCTGCTCGGCGGCACCCTCACCGGCCGCCGGCTGCTCGTACTCGCCCTGCCCAGCGGGGAGAAACACGTCGACGGGGTGATCGAGATGCTCCGGCAGACCGGGGCCACCATCACCGGCCAGATCGACCTCCAGGACAAGTTCGTCAACCCGGACAACAGCGTCGACCTGCTCGGGCTCGCCGAACGGTCCGCCAAGCCCACGGTGCCGGCCAACGGCCTGCCGGGCAACAGCAACGGCGTCGAAACCTCCAGCGCGTTCCTGGCCGGTGCCGTACTCGACCGGCCGGACGGGATCACCGTCACCGACGCCGACCGCCGGGCCGTGCTCGACGCGTACGCCAACGCCGGGTACCTCACCGTCGGCGACAAGGTCGGCGGCCCGGCCGAGGCGGTCGTCCTGGTCAGCGGGCAGCCGTACGTCGACCGCGACTCCGCACAGAAGGACCAGGCCGTGGTGACCATGACCGAACAGTTCGACAAGGCGGTCCCGCTGATCGTCGCCGGCAGCGGCACCAGCGCCGGCAACGTGGTCGCGGCCGTCCGCGACGACCCCGCCCTGGCCAAGACGATCTCCACCGTCGACCACGCCAACACCCTCCAGGGACAGGTGGTCACCGCGATGGCGGCGATCGAGCAGATCGTCGTCAAGAAGGCCGGCCAGTACGGCCTCGGCGCCGGCGCCACCGACCTGCTGCCCCAACTGCCCCAGCGCCCCAAGTGATCGGCCAGCGGAGGGCCGGCCGCCGCTGGGTGGCCGGCGGTGCGGCGTTGGCCGCACGGATCGCCCTGCGCGCCGTCACCGGCCTACCGGTGGCACCGGCCCTGGAACGGACCAACTTCCGGGGCCGCACCGTCACCCTGGCCGGCGGACCGGCGCTCGCCACCGCCGCGTCCACGGCCGCCGCCCTGGGTGCGCCCAGCGCCCCGGTAGCGGCCGCCGCCCTGGTCGCCGGTCTCGGCTCCGGCGCGGTCGGGCTCTACGACGACGTGGTCGGCAACCGGCCCGAACAGAAAACCGCGAAGGGCTTCGCCGGACACGTCGGCGCCCTGCGCCAGGGGCGGGTCACCAGCGGTCTGGTCAAGGTCGCCGGTGTCGGCGCCGCCGGCCTGGCCGCCGCCGCCCTGCTCGCCGCCGACCCGACCGTACGGTCCCGGCGGTCCCGGCGAGGCCGGATCGGCCTGGTCACCGACGTACTGCTCGGCGCCGGGGTGATCGCCGGTACGGCCAACCTGGTCAACCTGTTCGACCTGCGCCCCGGCCGGGCCCTCAAGGCCGGCGTCCTGCTCGGCACCCCGCTGCTGCCCGGCCCGACCGGTGGGCTCGCCGCCGGTGCGGTCGGCGCCGCCGCCGGACTGCTGCCGGCCGACCTCAACGAGGAGATCATGCTCGGCGACAGCGGAGCCAACGCCCTCGGCGCGCTGCTCGGGGTGGCGCTGGCCGCCCGTACCGGGCCGGTGGGGCGGGCCGGGATCCTGACCGCCCTGGTAGCGCTGACCGCCGCCAGCGAGAAGGTCAGCTTCACCCAGGTCATCCAGAACACCCGGGGGCTGCGCGAGCTGGACGCCCTGGGCCGGCGACCCTCCTGACGTGGCGGCACCGGCACCCCTCGCCGGCGCCGGCCGGGTCGCCGGGGCAGCCGCGCTCATCGCCGTACTCACCGTGGCCAGTCGGCTGGCGGGCTTCGGGCGTACCGGAATCTTCACCTGGGTCGTCGGCAAGACGGACCTCGGCGGCGTCTACGTCGTCGCGAACACCGTGCCGAACATCGTCTTCGAGATCGTCGCCGGTGGGGCGCTGGCCAGTCTGGTCGTACCGCTGCTGGCCGGCGCGGTCGCGGCCGGTGACCGGCCCGCGGTCGCCCGGACCACCGGGGCGCTGCTGACCTGGACGGTGACGCTGCTGGTGCCGCTCGCGGTGCTGGTGGCGGTCTTCGCCGGGCCGATCGTGTCGCTGATCATCGGCGACCCGACCCCGGCGCAACGCACCGCCGGGGCCCGGATGTTGCAGGTCTTCGCCCCGCAACTACCGCTGTACGGGATCGGGATCGTGCTCACCGGCGTGCTCCAGGCGCACCGCCGGTTCGCCTGGCCGGTGCTCGCCCCACTGCTGTCCAGCCTCACCGTGATCGGCGTCTACCTGCTCTTCGGCGGCATCGAGGGCCGGCACGGCTCGATCGCCCAGGTGGACGTGAGCGGCCAGCTCATCCTGTCCGTGGGCACCACCCTCGGCGTGGTGGTGCTCTCCGGCTGCCTGCTCATCCCGGTCCGCCGGCTGCGCCTGCGCCCCCGACCCGGCTACGGCTTCAGTGCCGAGAACCGACGCCGGATCGGCGGGCTCGCGCTGGCCGGGGCGGTGACCGTCACCGGGCAACAGATCGCCCTGCTGGTCATGCTCCGCCTCGCCGTCGAGGCACAGGTCGACAACCCGGTGGTGCTCAACCTCGCCCAGACCATGTACCTGCTGCCCTGGGCGGTGCTGGCGGTGCCGCTGGCGGTGGCGGCGTACCCGACCCTGGTGGCCGCGTACGCGAACGGGGACGAGGAGACGTTCCGGCGTACCCTCGCCCCGACCACGCGCGGCGTGCTGCTGCTGAGCTGCCTCGGCGCGGCCGCCCTGGTCGTCACCGCCGAACCGGTCGCCCGGTTCTTCGACTTCGGCACCTCGTCCGCCGCCGCGATCGCCGGATTCGGGCCGGGTCTGCTCGGCTACGGTGTCTTCGCCGTCCTGTCCCGGGCCCTGTACGCCCGCGGCGACAACCGGACCGCGGCGCTCACCACCGCCGTCGGTTGGCTGGTCGTGCCGGTCGCCGCGGTACTGCTGTCCCAGCTGCTGCCGGACGCCGACCGGCTGGTGGCGGTCACCTCCGCCAACTCCCTCGGCATGCTCGTCCTCGGTGCCCTGCTGGTCGTGGTGGTGGCCCGCCGGGCCGGTCGGCCGATGCTCGACGGGCTGGCCCGCTCGGGCCTGGTCGGCCTCGCCGCCGGTGCCGCCGCCACCCTGGCCGGCATCGCGGTGCTGCGATTGCTGCCCGGACTGTTCGCCGGCACCCCGGCGAAGGTGGACGCGCTGCTTCAGGGCATGCTGTCCGGAGTTGTCGTGGGGGCGGTGTTCGTCGCCGTGGCGTACCCGCTGGACCGGCACGACGTACGGCCGATGATCGGTTCGGTGGGGCGGCGGCTGAGCCGACTGACCCGCCGACGACGATCCGGCGGCGGCCCCGACGGGCCCCGCCCCGGCCGGGGAGACGAAAAGGAGACGGTGTCGGGGTGAGCGCGAGGAGTGAGCTTGCGAGCCCCGCAGTCGCGAGCGGAAGGCCGGATTGGTGAGCGCGAGGAGCGGGCATTCGCGGCCGGTCGACGGCGGCTGGGCCGGTTGTGTGGTCCTGGTTCTCGCCTCCAGCACCGGGGGCGTCGGGCAGCACGTCACCTCGCTCGCGCGTGGACTGGTCGCGGGCGGTGCCACGGTCATCGTGTGCGGGCCCGTGGCGACCGAGGCGCAGTTCGCCTTCACCGCCACCGGAGCCCGGTTCGTCCCGATCGAGATTCCCGCCAACCCGACCCCGGCCGACGCCCGCGCGATCGCCGGGCTGCGCCGGGTGCTCGCCGGCCCGGTCGACGTCGTGCACGCCCACGGCCTGCGCGCCGGCCTGGTCGCGGCGCTCGCCCGGCCGACCCAGCCGCTCGTGGTCACCTGGCACAACGCCGTACTCGCCGGTGGACTGCGCGGCCGCGTCTCCCGCTGGGTGGAACGGCTCGTCGCCCGGCGGGCCCGGGTCGCCCTCGGAGCCTCCGCCGACCTGGTCGAGCGGGCCGTCACCCTCGGCGCCACCGACGCCCGGCTGGCGCCGGTCGCGGCACCGACCCTGCCCACCCCGTCCCGCGGCCGCGCGGCCGTACGGGCCGAGTTCGGGGTGGCGGCGGACCAGCCGCTGCTGCTGTCGGTCGGTCGGCTGCACCCGCAGAAGCGGTACGACGTACTGGCCGAGGCCGCGGCGCAGTGGCGTGACCTCGACCCGCCCCCGGTGGTGCTGATCGCCGGCAGTGGCCCGTCCTACCTGCCCCTGGCCGCCCACATCTCGCAGGTGCGGGCCCCGATCACCCTGCTCGGGCACCGTACCGACGTCGCCGACCTGCTGGCCGGGGCCGATCTCGCCCTGGTGACCAGCGACTGGGAGGCACGTCAGCTGTTCACCCAGGAGGCGCTGCACAGCGGCGTACCGCTGGTGGCCACCGCCGTCGGTGGCATTCCCGAACTCGTCGGGGACGCCGCCGTACTGGTGCCCGCGGGTGACGTCGACGCCCTCGACCGGGCGGTGCGCGACCTGATCGCCGACGACGGACGCCGGGCCGACCTGAGCCGGCGGGGGATGGCCCGGGCCGGGACCTGGCCCACCGAGGCGCACACCGTCGCCGAGGTCGCCGCGCTCTACGCCGAACTGGCGCCCACCCCCGCGCTGCCGTCCGACCTGTCGCCCCGCCGCGACCACGGGCGCGGCTGATGCTGCGTCGACTCGTGCCGGTGCTGCTGACCGCGGCCGTCGTGGTGTCGGCCGTGGCGGCGCTGGTGGTCCGGCCGTCCGGTGGCGCCCCGCAGCGCACCGCCGACTACGTGGTGGTGGCCGGGGTGGCGGGGCTGCGCTGGGAGGACGTCAGCCCGCAGACCACGCCGACCCTGTGGCGAATGGCCGAGCGGGGATCGATCGGCTCGCTGTCGGTGCGTTCGGGGCGGCAGCCGACCTGCCCGGTGGACGGCTGGCTGACCCTCGGCGCCGGCAACTACGCGGCCTGGGACGGTACGCCGCTCAACGGCGACTGCACGGCTGCGCAGGTGACCGTCGAGCAGCCGGACGGCATCGGCGCCAACCTGCCCGGTCAGCAGGCCGCCGTCCGTTACAACAAGGAACGGCAACCGTGGGGGGCCATCCCCGGCGCGTTGGCCGAGTCGGTCCGCTGCACGGTCGCGGTCGGTCCCGGCGCCGCGGTCGCCGCCGCCCGCCCGTTCGGCCGGGTCGACCGGTACGCCCCGACGCTGCCGGCGAACCCCGCCGAACTGCTCGCCTCGTGCGTGCTCAGCATCGTCGACCTGGGCGCCGTCACCGGCGACGACCCGGCCGTACGCGCCGCCGCCGCCCGCCGCGCCGACGCCGCGCTGGCCCGGGTGCTGGCGGCCCGACCCGCACGCTCGCTGGTCCTGGTGGCCGGCATCTCCGACACCGACCAGACGTCCCGGCTGCACGTCGCGGTCGCCGACGGTCCCGGCTGGTCCGGCGGCTGGCTCACCTCGTCCGGCACCGGCCGGGACGGCTACGTCCAGCTCATCGACCTGGCACCGACCGCGCTGGCCGCGGTCGGCCGGCCGATGCCCGAGCGACTGTTCCTCGGCCAGGCGGCGACCGCCGCACCCGGCCGACCGGCGGACCTGGCCACGGCTATCGCCCGACCGGCGGACGCGGACCGGGAGGCGGGCGCGCAGCGGCGGGTGGCGAGCTGGTTCTTCGCCCTGCTGGCCGGGTTCCAGACCCTGCTGGCCATCGCGGTGCTGCCGCTGCTGCGGCGGGCCCGCCGACGAGCCGGTCCGGTCGGCCCCGCCCCGGTCTCCCGGCGGGTGGTCGCGGTGGTCGAGGTGCTGCTCATCGCCGCCGCGCTGGCGATCCCGGCGGCCCTGGTCGCCGACGTGGTGCCGTGGTGGCGGGCGGACCTCGGCGGCCTCTACTTCGGCCTGGTCACCGTGCTGGTCCTGGCCATCGGTACGGCAGCGGTCCGGCTCGCGGGGAGCTACGGACGTACGCTCGGTCCGATGGGCAGCGTCGCCGGGCTGGCCGTGCTCGTGGTCGGGGTGGACGTGGTGACCGGTGCCCGGTTGCAGCTCAACGGGGTGGCCGGCTACTCCGCCCTGGCGGGCGGCCGGTACGCCGGGCTCGGCACCGTCGGGCTCGGGGTCTTCGTCGCCGGCATCCTGCTCACCGCCGGTTGCCTGGCGCAGCAGGTCCGCCGCAGCTGGCGGCCGGCGGTCGTGGTGCTGGTCGGCGGCATCGGGTTGGTCGTGATCGGCAGCCCGTATCTCGGTGCCGACCCGGTCGGCGCGGTCGCGCTCACCGCCGGGGTCTGCGTCGCCGCGGCGATGAGTACCGGTGGCTGGTTGACGCTGGGCCGGCTGACCTGGGCGACCCTGGCCGGGCTGGCGGTGACGATCGGGTTCGCCGTACTCGACATGCGCCGGCCGGACGGCCAGCAGGGGAGCCTGGGCCGGTTCCTCGGCGCGGTCGCCGACGGTACGAGCGGCCTGACCGTACACCGCTCCGGTACGGCGAACCTGGACGCGCTGTTCGGCAGCCCGCTGACCGTACTCGCCCTGGTCGGCGCGGTGCTGGTGTGGTTCGCCCAGCTACGGCCCTGGGGTGGGCTCAAGCGCCTGTTCGGTATCTATCCGGCGATTCGGGCCGGGATGGCCGGGATAGCGGTTGCCGCGCTGATCGGCGGGCTGCTCGGCGGTTCGGCCCTGAACGTCGCCGGGGCGGCCGCCGCGCTGACCGTACCGCTGGCCGCGCTGGCCGCGCTGCGGGTGCTCGACCACGCGGCCGACCGTACCCAGCCGTCGGTCGAGGCGGCGGCCGAGATCGGTCGGATCCCCTCCGAACCGCCACCGCCGGAGTCGGCCCGGAAAACACCGGAGTCGGCCCGGAAGACGCCGGCGCCGGGTTCGGCCGAGGCCAGCCGGTCATAGCCGCGCCGGGCGGGTTGGCCCGGATCGGGGTGGGCTGGTCAGGCCGGGGCGGGTTGGTCCCGGTCAGGGCGGGTAGGTGGGTGCGACCGGCGGGCCCGGCCGCAATGGTGTTACCGTGGAATCCCGTGGATCGCGTGATCATTTTCCTGATCAACACGACGGTCTGCACGACCGCAACGGACGACCACGGGAGCAGGCGTTGGCCCCATCAGCACGGACGACCAAGCACATTTTCGTCACCGGGGGCGTCGCCTCCTCGCTCGGCAAGGGCCTGACCGCCTCCAGCCTCGGCAACCTGTTGACCGCGCGCGGTCTGCGGGTGGTGATGCAGAAGCTGGACCCGTACCTCAACGTCGACCCGGGCACGATGAACCCGTTCCAGCACGGTGAGGTGTTCGTCACCGACGACGGTGCCGAGACGGACCTCGACGTCGGCCACTACGAGCGGTTCCTCGACCGGGCCCTGTCCGGCAAGGCGAACGTCACCACCGGCCAGATCTACTCGGCGGTGATCGCCAAGGAGCGGCGCGGGGAGTATCTCGGCGACACGGTCCAGGTGATCCCGCACATCACCAACGAGATCAAGGCCCGGATCCGGTCGATGGCCGACGCCGACGAGGACGGCCGTACGCCGGACGTGGTGATCACCGAGGTGGGTGGCACGGTCGGTGACATCGAGTCGCTGCCGTTCCTTGAGGCGATCCGCCAGGTACGCCACGACATCGGTCGGGACAACTGCTTCTACCTGCACGTCTCGCTGGTGCCGTACCTGGCGCCGTCGGGCGAGCTGAAGACCAAGCCGACCCAGCACTCGGTGGCCGCGCTGCGCAACATCGGCATCCAGCCGGACGCCATCGTGTGCCGTTCGGACCGGGAGATCCCGGACACGCTCAAGCACAAGCTGTCGCTCTACTGCGACGTCGACCGGGAGGCGGTCATCGCCGCCCCGGACGCGCCGAGCATCTACGACATCCCGAAGGTGCTGCACAACGAGGGGCTCGACGCGTACGTCGTACGCCGGCTCGGGCTCTCCTTCCGGGACGTGGCCTGGCGCGGCTGGGACGACCTGCTGGAACGGGTGCACCACCCGCACCACACGGTCAAGGTCGCCCTGGTCGGCAAGTACGTCGACCTGCCGGACGCGTACCTGTCGGTGAGCGAGGCGATCCGGGCCGCCGGCTTCGGCCACCGGGCCCGGGTGGAGCTGCGCTGGGTGCCCAGCGACGAGTGCGTCAGCCCGTCCGGTGCCGCCGCGGCGCTGGCCGGCGTGGACGGGATCGTCATTCCCGGCGGCTTCGGCGTACGCGGCATCGAGGGCAAGATCGGCGCCTCCCGGTACGCCCGGGAGAACGGGATCCCGATCCTCGGGCTCTGCCTCGGCCTCCAGTGCATGACCATCGAGGTGGCCCGCCATCTCGGTGGGCTGGAGGGGGCCAACTCGTTGGAGTTCGACGAGCAGGCCCGGCACCCGGTGATCGCCACCATGGCCGACCAGGAGGACATCGTCGCCGGCAAGGGCGACCTGGGCGGCACCATGCGGCTGGGCGCGTACCCGGCGAGGCTCGCCGAGGGCTCGATCGTGGCCCAGGCGTACGGCGACACCGAGGTCAGCGAGCGGCACCGGCACCGGTACGAGGTGAACAACGCCTACCGGGACGCGTTGACCAAGGCCGGTCTGGCGATCTCCGGCACCTCGCCGGACGGCCGGCTGGTCGAGTTCGTCGAACTGGACCGGACGCTGCACCCGTTCTTCGTGGCGACCCAGGCGCATCCGGAGCTGAAGAGCCGGCCGACCCGGCCGCATCCGCTGTTCGCCGCGTTCGTCGGCGCGGTCGTCGGGTACTCCGCCGCCGACCAGCTCCCGGTGGAGCTGAGCGGAGCGGCCACCGTGGCGGTGGCCGAGCCGGCCAGGGTCACCGGGGACTCCGCTGAGCCGGATCAGCAGGCTCCCCGCGCCGGCCAGAACGGCAGCGGGCGTCAGTCGAAGGCGCGGTCGACCTCGTGAGCGCCCCGGCGCCGGGCGAGCACCGCTACGAGGTGCGTTCCCGTACGGAAAGATTCTCCGGCCCGGTCTTCTCGGTCGTCACCGACGAGGTCACCATGCCCGGTGGTCGGGTGGCCGACCGCGACTACGTACGGCACGTGGGCGCGGTCGGGGTGGTCGCGCTGGACGACGAGGGCCGGGTGGTGTTGATCCGGCAGTACCGGCACGCGGTCGGCCGGATGCTCTGGGAGCTGCCGGCGGGCCTGGTCGACGTGGCGGGGGAGGCGCTGCCGGCGGCTGCCCTGCGCGAGCTGGGCGAGGAGGTCGACCTCACCGCCGGCCGGATCGACCTCCTGGTCGACCTGCACACCTCGCCGGGTGCCTCGACCGAGCTGATCCGGGTCTTCCTGGCCCGGCAGCTCGCCGAGGTGCCGGCGGAGCAGCGGCACGAGCGCCGGGACGAGGAGGCGGACATGCAGGTGGTCCGGGTCGAGCTCGACCGGGCGGTGGCGATGGCGCTGGCCGGCGAGATCACCAACGCGGCCTGTGTCGCCGGTGTGCTGGCTGCGGCTCGGGCCCGCGACGCCGACTGGGCCCCGCTGCGCCCGGCCGACGCCCCGCTGCCCGGCTGACCGGTCGCTCGCCGGCCCGCTCCGGTGGTTCCGGTCGAGAGCTGATCTGGAGTAAGCCGGTCCCCGCCGTTGTTGGACGAGACGGCGGGGACCGGCTTTTTCGGCATCCGGGCCACCGTGGTGGGCGTGCCAACCGCCGGTACGGCTGACACATCGTCAAGATCAACCGTTACTGGCTGTCACACTGGCGGCTGCTCGACCCTCGCGGCGGTTCTAGACTGCCGCCGGCGGTACTGGCGGACCGCGACGGCAACGGAGCCGGCGCGCGCCCAACGGCCGGGGGTACCCCGACCCCGGAAGGAAGGTGTCTCATCGTGAAGGTCGGAATCCCACGCGAGGTCAAGAACCACGAGTACCGCGTGGCGATCACCCCGGCGGGGGTGCACGAGTTCATCCGCGGCGGCCACGAGGTGTTTGTCGAGGCCGGGGCCGGGATCGGTTCGTCGATCACCGACGAGGAGTTCGCCACGGCCGGTGCGACGATCCTGGGCAGCGCGGACGAGGTCTGGGGCACCGCCGAACTGGTCCTCAAGGTCAAGGAACCGATCGCGCAGGAGTACCACCGGATGCGTCCGGGGCAGGTGCTCTTCACGTACCTGCACCTGGCGGCGTCGAAGGAGTGCACCGACGCGCTGCTGACCCGGGGCGTCACCGGCATCGCGTACGAGACGGTGGAGACCGCCGACCGGGCGCTGCCACTGCTCGCCCCGATGTCCGAGGTCGCCGGGAGGCTCGCCCCGCAGGTCGGCGCGTACCACCTGATGCGCTCCGGCGGCGGGCGCGGCGTGCTGATGGGCGGCGTCTCCGGCGTGTACGCGGCCAAGACGGTGGTGATCGGTGCCGGCGTCTCCGGGATGAACGCCGCCGCCATCGCGCTCGGCCTCCAGGCCGAGGTGCTGCTGCTGGACCGCAACGTCAACCGGCTGCGCCAGGCCGACGCCATCTACCGGGGCCACCTGCAAACGGTGGCCTCCAACGCGTACGAGATCGAACGGGCCGTGCTCGACGCGGACCTGGTCATCGGCGCGGTGCTGGTGCCGGGCGCGAAGGCCCCGACCCTGATCTCCAACGACCTGGTCTCCCGGATGAAGCCCGGCAGCGTGCTGGTCGACATCTCGATCGACCAGGGCGGCTGCTTCGAGGACTCCCGGCCGACCACCCACGACAACCCGGTCTACCCGGTGCACAACTCGCTGTTCTACTGCGTGGCGAACATGCCCGGCGCGGTCCCGCACACCAGCACCTACGCGCTGACCAACGTCACCCTGCCGTACGCCCTCGAACTGGCCAACCACGGCTGGCGCGAGGCGCTGCGCCGGGACCCGGCCCTGGCCCTCGGCCTCAACACCCACGACGGCCAGGTCACCTACGGCCCGGTCGCCGAGGCACACGGCATGGCCAGCGTCGCCCTCGCGGACGTGCTGGCCTGAGCCGGCGCACAGCCGGCGCAACGGGTCGCGGGCACACGGAAGGGATCGGAGCCTGACCGGACGTCAGACGCGGGAGACCGGAGACGGGGCGGTGCAACCGTCTCCGGCCCTGCGTCGTGCCGTACGCGGCTACCTCGACCACCTCACCGTCGAACGTGGGCTGTCGGCGAACACGCTCTCGGCGTACCGTCGGGATCTGGACCGCTACCTGGTCGAACTGGCCGGCGGCGGGGTGATCGACCTGGCCGTGGTCGCGCCGGCCGACATCACCGGCTACGTCGCCCGGCTGCGCGACGGTGACGACCGGCACCCGCCGCTGGCGGCGGCCTCGGCCGCCCGCGCGGCCAGCGCGGTCCGGGGCCTGCACCGGTTCGCGCTGCGCGAGGGGCTGGTCGGCGAGGACGCCAGCCGGGACGTCCGCCCGGCCGTGCCGACCCGCCGCCTACCCCGGGCGCTGGACGTGACCGAGGTGGTCCGGCTGCTGGAGACGCCGACACCGGACGGCGCGGATGCCGTCGCCGGCCCGCTGGCGCTGCGGGACCGGGCCCTGCTGGAATTCCTCTACGGCACCGGGGCCCGGATCTCCGAAGCGGTCGGCGCGGCAGTCGACGACCTGGACCTCGGCCTCGACCACCCGACGCCGACGGGCGGTTCGGGCGGGGCACCGGTGGAGGGAACCGCGATCCTGCACGGCAAGGGCGGCCGGACCCGCACCGTGCCGATCGGCGGATACGCCACCGAGGCGCTGCGCGCCTACCTGCTCCGGGCCCGGCCGCTGCTGGTGGCCGCCGGCCGCGGCACCCCCGCGGTCTTCCTCAACGCCCGTGGCGGGGCGCTGTCCCGGCAGAGCGCCTGGACCATCCTGCGCGGGGCGGCACAGCGCGCCGGCCTGCCGGTCGACGGCCCGCGCGCGGTCTCACCCCACACCCTGCGCCACTCGTACGCGACCCACCTGCTCGACGGCGGCGCCGACGTACGCGTGGTGCAGGAACTGCTCGGCCACGCCTCGGTGACCACGACCCAGGTGTACACGTTGGTGACCGTGGAGCGGCTGCGCGAGGTGTACGCTACGGCGCACCCGCGGGCCCGAGCCTGACCGGCGGATCTACCCTTGGCATCCCGTAGCGTCGACACGCCGGCCCGGTGCCCGCAGGGGTGACGGGACGTGGCGTACAGTCGGGATCGGCGCGGGCCTCCTGGGGCGGCAATCGAGGTTCGTAGCGGCGCCGCGCAGGACGCCAAACGGCTCCGACGCGCAGTCGTCGGTAAGGGGGCGGACAAGCACATGGCTGGCAACGGTGACCGGGCCGAGGCGTGGACCTCCACACTCCGTGAACAGCAGTCCGCCCTGGACTTCGGCAACGACCTCGCCCCCGCGGACCCGACCGCGTACACCATGCGCAAGCCCATCCCGGAGCCGATGCCGACCGACCGGCACGGACCGGCCCGGATCCTGGCGCTGGCCAACCAGAAGGGTGGTGTGGGCAAGACCACCACCACCATCAACCTGGGCGCCGCCCTCGCCGAGTACGGCCGCAAGGTCCTGCTGGTCGACTTCGACCCGCAGGGCGCCCTCTCGGTCGGGCTGGGCGTCAACCCGCACAACCTCGACCTGTCGGTCTACAACCTGCTGATGCAGGACGACGTCACCGCCGAGGACGTCCTGATCAAGACCGACGTGGCCGGACTGCACCTGCTGCCCGCCAACATCGACCTCTCCGCGGCCGAGATCCAGCTCGTCAACGAGGTCGCCCGGGAGATGGCCCTGGCCCGGGTGCTGCGCACGGTGCGCAAGGAATACGACTACATCCTGATCGACTGCCAGCCGTCACTGGGCCTGCTCGCGATCAACGCGCTGACCGTCGCCCACGGGGTGCTCATCCCGCTGGAGTGCGAGTTCTTCAGCCTGCGCGGGGTGGCCCTGCTGCTCGACACGATCGACAAGGTGCGCGAGCGGCTCAACTTCGACCTGGAGTTGGAAGGCATCCTCGCCACCATGTACGACAGCCGTACCACCCACTGCCGGCAGGTGCTGCAACGCGTGGTGGAGGCATTCGGCGACAAGGTCTACCAGACGGTGATCACCAAGACCGTGAAGTTCCCCGAGTCCACCGTCGCCGGTGCCCCGATCACCACGATGGACCCGGCTTCGTCGGGAGCGCGCAACTACCGACAACTGGCCCGCGAGGTGATCGCGCAGCAGGCCGAGCGGTAGCCGGCCATTGCCCACCCAACCCGTAGACTACGGTCGTCGGGTGACCGTCCAGCCCGCCGAGCCGCCACCGGTCGACCCGACCGACGCAGCCGCCACGCAGCCGGACCCCGTCATCCCACCCACGCAACCGTCGGATCCCGCCGCCGCAACGGCGGAGGTGCCGGCGACCGGGTTCACCGTACGGCTGGCCAACTTCACCGGACCGTTCGACCTGCTGTTGCAGTTGATCGGCAAGCACAAGCTGGACGTGACCGAGGTCGCCCTGCACCGGGTCACCGACGAGTTCATCGCGTACATCCGGGCGATGGGCGACGACTGGGACCTCGACGAGGCCAGCGAGTTCCTGCTCATCGCCGCGACCCTGCTCGACCTCAAGGCGGCCCGGCTGCTGCCCGCCGCCGAGGTCGAGGACGAGGAGGACCTCGCCCTGCTGGAGGCGCGTGACCTGCTCTTCGCCCGGTTGCTTCAGTACAGGGCGTTCAAGGAGGCGGCGAGCCACATCGCCGGCCTGGAGGCGGTCGGGTCCCATCGCTACCCGCGGGCGGTCAGCCTGGAGGACCGGTACGCCCAGGCGCTGCCCGACCTGGTCCTCGGCATCGGACCGGCGCGGCTGCTGAAGCTCGCCATCAGGGTGATGACCCCGAAACCGGCGCCGGTGGTCTCCGTCGCGCACATCCACCAGGTGCGGGTCAGCGTCCGGGAACACGCCGCGATCCTGCGCGACCGGCTGCGCCGGATGGGCACCGCGACCTTCGAACTGCTCTGCGCCGACTGCGAGACCACCCTTGAGGTGGTCGCCCGTTTCCTGGCCCTGCTGGAGCTGTACCGGGACGGCCTGGTCGGATTCACCCAGGTGCAGGCCCTGGGCGAGCTGACCGTACGGTGGACCGGCCCCGCCCACGGCGGCGCCGAACTCGACATCGACGAGTACGCCGGCGCGCCCGCCCCGCCGGCTCCCGACGACCCGTCAGCGCCGGAAGAGTCGGCGGCGCTGCCGGTGGCGACGGACGATACGGCGACGCCGGAGGACTCGCTGCCGGTGGCGACGGACGGTACGTCAACGCCGGAGGGTTCGCTGCCGGTGGCGACGGACGGTACGTCAATGCCGGAGGTCGCCGAGGTGGTGCGACCGGGGGCGGCGCGGCCTCGCGAGACGGGAAGCAGCGGTCCGACCGCGGAGGAGGACCTACCGCAATGACGAGCGACGAGCGTCGGGACGCCCCGGATGCCCCGGACTCCCTGGCCGACCAGGCCGCCGCCTGGGTGCCGCCGTGGGCCCGGCAGGCGGCGGTGCCGGCCGACCGGTCCGCGAATCCACCCGACCGGTCCGCGAATCCACCCGATTCCGCCGCAGCCGAGCCGGCTGCCGACCCGGTTGAGCCGGCGGAGGATGTCGCGGACGAGGTCGACGTGGACGAGGTCGATGGTGCGTCGGCTCGGTCCGATTCCGCTGACCCGGTGTCCTCGGCGGCCGCAGCCGGCCCCGTGGACGTTCCTCCTCTCGCCGCACCCGAGACGGCGCGGAGCGCGGCGGAACAGGAAACGGCCGACGCCCCGGCGCTGAGTGACAGCGACGAACTGCGGGCGGCGCTGGAAGCGATCCTGCTGGTGGTCGACGAACCGGTCGCGGAGATCGTGCTCGCCCAGGTACTGGAGCAGCCGATCAATCGGGTCGCCGCTATGCTCGAACAGTTGTCCGCCGACTACACCGAGGCCGGGCACGGGTTCGACCTTCGGCGGGCGGCCGGCGGTTGGCGGCTCTACACCCGTCCGGAATACGCCACGTACGTCGAGCGGTTCGTACTCAACGGGCAGGCGGTAAGACTCACCCAGGCTGCGCTGGAGACCCTGGCGGTGGTGGCCTACAAGCAACCGGTCACCCGGTCACGGATCTCGGCCATCCGAGGTGTCAACTGCGACGGGGTGATCCGTACCCTGGTCGCGCGTGGCCTGGTCGAGGAGTGCGGCAGCGAACCGGACAGCGGTGCCTTCCTCTACCGTACGACGACGCTGTTCCTGGAGAAGCTCGGGCTGAACACGGCCGACGAGCTCCCCCCGCTGGCCCCGTTCCTCCCCGACGATCTGGAAGAGATAGCCGATGCCCCGCGATGACAGCCGTACCCGTGTGACCCGCGCCGCAGTGAGGGCGACCGGTCCATCGAGCGGCGGCGGTGCCCAACGGGGGGAACCGGACGCACGGGAGGGCGCCGAGCGGCTACAGAAGGTGCTCGCCGCGGCGGGAGTCGGCTCCCGCCGGGCCTGCGAAGATCTGATCTTCCGCCGTCGGGTCACCGTCGACGGGAAGGTCGCCCAGCTCGGCGACAAGGTCGACCCGGCCACGGCGGTGATCCACGTCGACGGCGAGCGGCTGGTCACCGACACCCGGCTGGTCTACCTGGCGATGAACAAGCCCCGTGGGGTGGTCTCGACCATGGCCGACGAGAAGGGGCGGTCGGCACTCGCCGACTTCCTCGACCGGGTGGAGCAACGGGTCTACCACGTCGGGCGGCTCGATGCCGACAGCGAGGGCCTGCTCCTGCTCACCAACGACGGCACCCTGGCCCACCGCCTCATGCACCCCTCGTACGGGGTGTCAAAGACCTACCTGTGCGAGGTGGCCGGGCCGCTGCCCCGCTCCGTCGGTCGGCGACTCCAGAGCGGGGTGGAACTGGAGGACGGGCCGGCGCGGGTCGACTCGTTCAAGTTGATCGACACGCTCGGGAAGACCGCCCAGATCGAAATCACCCTGCACGAGGGGCGCAAGCACATCGTGCGCCGGTTGCTGGACGAGGTGGGGCACCCGGTGTCCCGGTTGATCCGGACCGAGATCGGACCGATCCGGCTGGGGGATCTGCGCTCCGGGCGTACCCGTCGCCTCACCAACGCCGAGGTGGCCGCGCTGTTCAAAGCGGTCGACGTCGACGACTGACCACGGCGGGATCGGGCGGCCGGGCAGGAAGCCGAACCGGCTCCGCCCCGCTGGCATCGGGTGATCCGGATGGTGGTGCTGATTCCGCCCGGAACGGCACCGGGCGTACTCACCGTGGCGAGCTGTGCGCTGGCCCGCGTCTGTCCGGGTACGGACCGAACCGGATACTCGGTTGGATTCCGCTCCGGACGTCGTGCGGCGCCGGAAACGGTGCTTACTCCGTACGAGTCGGTTGATTGCGGAACAGGCCGACCACGACGCTCGGTCATTCCGCGCGACCGGGCGGGAAGATCGTTGACGCGCGGCCGGGGAGCGCGAGCGGTCTTCCCGCGTGGTCTGCGTCGCGCCTCCTGAGGCGCACGCGGGGCGGTCCGACCGACGGGGCATGATGGACGACGACGAGTGGACGCAAATCCGCCCGGCTGGCCGGCTGGAGCGGCCGGCACAATGGCGTGTACGTCCCCAAACTGGCGAAGGAGGAACGGTGGCGGAAAAGGTGCGGACCGGGCGATGCGTGGTCGCCGTGGACGGCCCGTCCGGTTCAGGCAAGTCCACCGTTTCCCGACGACTGGCGAGCGCACTCGACGCCCGTTACCTCGACACCGGCGCCATGTACCGGGCGATCACCTGGGCCGTGCTGCACGCCGAGGTGGATCCGAACAACGCCGAGGCGGTAGTCAAGATCGCCGGCGAGGTCGACCTGGGTATCGGCGTGGAGCCGGACGCGCCCTGGGTGAGCGCGGACGGGATCAGGATCGACCAGGAGATCCGGGGCCCGGCGGTGACCGCCGCCGTGTCCGCCGTGTCCGCCGTACCCGCCGTCCGTGAGCTGCTGGTGGCCATGCAGCGTGGCATCATCTCGGCGGCGGAACGGATAGTGGTCGAGGGCCGCGACATCGGCTCGGTGGTCGCACCCGACGCCGACCTGAAGGTCTACCTCACCGCCTCCGCCGACGCCCGAGCACAGCGCCGCAGCGCCGAGTACGCCGCCGACGTCACCGCCACCGCCGCCGACCTGGCCCGCCGGGACCGGCTCGACTCCACCCGGGCGGCCGATCCGTTGCAGCAGGCCAGCGACGCGGTCGTGCTCGACACCACCGCGATGAACATCGACCAGGTCGTCACCAGGCTGCGTGACCTGCTCGACGGCAAGGTGGACGCGTGAGCGCCCCGATCAACCGGCCCAGGGCCGTGTCCAACAGTGTCAACGAGTGGAACGAGGCAGTGGCATGAGCCCGGACGATGGCTGGATCGAGCTGCGAGAGCCCGATCTCAAGGTCGAGGAGACCGGGCCGGTACCGGTGGTGGCGGTCGTGGGTCGCCCCAACGTCGGCAAGTCCACCCTGGTCAACCGGATCATCGGTCGTCGCCAGGCGGTCGTGGAGGACGTACCGGGCGTGACCCGGGACCGGGTGCCGTACGACGCCCAGTGGTCCGGCCGGCAGTTCACCGTGGTCGACACCGGCGGCTGGGAACCGGACGCGCGTGATCGCGCCGCGGCGATCGCCGCGCAGGCGGAGATCGCGGTAGCCACGGCCGACGTGGTGCTGTTCGTGGTCGACGCCGTGGTCGGTGCCACCGACGTCGACGAGGCGGCGGTACGCATGCTCCGCCGCAGCGCGAAGCCGGTGATCCTGATCGCCAACAAGGTGGACAACGCCGCCATCGAGGTCGAGGCGACCTCGCTCTGGTCGCTCGGTCTCGGCGAGCCGTTCCCGATCTCGGCACTGCACGGCCGGGGCGCCGGCGACCTGCTCGACGCCATCCTTGAGGCGCTGCCGGACCCGCCGCCGATCAACGAGAACGCCCCCCGTGGCCCACGTCGGGTCGCCCTGGTGGGTCGGCCGAACGTCGGCAAGTCCAGCCTGCTGAACCGACTTGCCAAGGAAGACCGGGCGGTGGTCGACGCGGTGGCCGGCACCACCGTCGACCCGGTCGACAGCCTGGTCGAGATCGGTGGCGAGACGTGGCAACTGGTCGACACCGCCGGCCTGCGCAAGCGGGTGGGCAAGGCCAGCGGCACCGAGTACTACGCCAGTCTCCGTACCGCCGGGGCGATCGAGGCGGCCGAGGTCGCGGTCGTCCTGCTCGACTCCGCCGAACCGATCAGCGAGCAGGACCAGCGGGTGCTGGCGATGGTCACCGAATCCGGTCGGGCAGTGGTGATCGCCTTCAACAAGTGGGACCTGGTCGACGCGGACCGGCGATACTACCTGGACAAGGAGATCGAACGGGAACTGCGACGCATCCCGTGGGCGATCCGGGTCAACGTCTCGGCGAAGACGGGACGTGCCGTTGACCGGCTCGCGCCGGCGCTACGGACCGCGCTGGCGAGTTGGGAGACCCGGGTGCCGACCGGCCAGCTCAACCAGTGGCTGACCGCGCTGGTACAGGCCACCCCGCACCCGGTGCGTGGCGGGCGGGCACCACGGGTGCTGTTCGCCACCCAGGCCGGCACCAAGCCGCCGCGGTTCGTGCTGTTCACGACCGGCCCGTTGGACGCCGGTTACCAGCGGTTCGTCGAGCGCAAGCTGCGCGAGGAGTTCGGCTTCGAGGGCAGCCCGGTCGAGGTGTCGGTCCGGCCGCGCAAGAAGCTCGGCCCGGGTGGTCGCGGCAAGGCCCACGGCTGATTCCGTACGCCGGGCGCCCGCGCAGGTCCCCTGGCCCCGCTTCGGGTGCTCACCCAAACACAAAACCCGCCTATCTTCCTAGGATGGCATAGGGGGTGTGGGGTGGTTCGGGTAGCAAGGGGGCGTGCGCGGCAACCGATCAGGCTGCGCTACGCTGTAGCGGCTGTCGCACCGAGAATTAAGCGGTAGCAACGGGACGTGGCGCAGTTTGGTAGCGCACTTGACTGGGGGTCAAGGGGTCGTGGGTTCGAATCCCGCCGTCCCGACAGACATAAAGCCCTGACCAGCGGAAACGCTGATCAGGGCTTTATCTTTATCTATAGAGTTTTGAACCTTCCCCCGAAAACCCCCCACTTACTGGAGTCGACAGCCGCGTTTGTCATCCGTGAGGGTCGTTGCGCGCTGGGCACGGGTGGTTGGCGCTGAGGCGCTCCAGGATTTCGGAGAGGTCCGGGGCTTGGACGAGCTTGGCGATGTAGTACATGTCGGTGACTTCTTCGCTGGAGTGTCCAAGCTGGGCGGCAGCGCTCTTGGTGTCTGTCTCCTCCCTGATGAGGGTGGCCACGGTCTTGCGGAAGGTGTGTGGTGTGACCCAGGCGAGGTCAGCGTCGGCTCGGGCCTGGCGCCACTGACGGTGGACGTTGTTGGGTGACAGCCAGGTGCCGCGTCGGGAGGCGAATATCGCGTCATGAGGGTTGTCGGCGGCGCGGCCAGGATGGCTTGCAGTATCCACAGGAATACATTCATATCAGTAGCTCTCTCCGTTGGACGATGAAGAGGTGCTCGGCCTGGTCGCAGACACGGGTGATGGGTGTCGTCTACGAGAGGCCCCGACCCTGAGAGCAGGTTGATCACTGGGCGGACGGTGACGGCGGGGCCCGCCGGCCGGAACCTCAGTAGTAGGAGCTCATGAGCTCGGTGGCCCAGGTCGGTTGAGTGACCGGATGGCGGGGGGCGAACTCGATCAGGTACGGCTTGATATCCAAGATGGGGGTGCCTGACAGCGAGTCCAGGTCGGCGACGTGCAAGTTCAGGCCGTCCACGGCGAGGAGTCGGCAGCGGGAGACACCAATACGGTTGGGACGGTATGGCCCCCGGTGGGCGAAGATCCCTACAGGGGCCGCGCTCGGGTTCCCTCGTGGGGGACGGGGATCGGTGCGTACCTTGGCTGGGTCGATCCGATCGAAGAGGAAGACGACCTCCAGGTGGGAGAAGCCCTCCAGGCCGAGCACCGCCGAGGCGGTGAAGGTCTCACCGTCCAGCCGGATCACGGCTCGAACGTCGTGCCAGTCGTCTTCGACCATCTCACCGCGACCTCCCACCACCCGGCCGACCGGTCGCAGGGCCACGGTGTCGGTTGTCATGGTGATCTCCATGTTCTAGTAGCTCCCGAGGGGCACGCGGGCCATCACCCGGCACGTCGACCACTACGCCGCCCAAGCTCGACTTGCTCGGGCGGCATGAAACCTGCCACGACCTACAGAAACCCGCGACCGGAGATTGCTAGGCGGCGCGGCGCAGCGTGAACCAGAAGGTGGGCACCGAGTTGGTGCCCGGTGTGACGTCGATTAGTTCCCAGCCGGGGAACCTGGCGCGAAGCTCGTCGGCTGTGACGCCCGCCGCCCACGACGTGACCTCGGGGATCGGATTGCCGAGCGGCTCGGGACCGTACCCGAACATCAGCAACCGTGCTCCGGGAGCGGCGCGATGGGTGAGCCCGGCGGCGTAGGCGTCGCGGCGGTGCAGCGGGACCCCGCAGTAGCAGCTCAGGTCGAAGAACAGGTCGAAGGGGCCCGGAACGTCCAGCTCGTCGAGGCGGGTGGCGTCTCCGTGCAGCAGCCGTACCGTCGCTCCCGCCGCCGCAGCCTTTTCCCTGGCCTGGACGACGGCGCGGTCGATCAGGTCGACGGCCGCCACCTCCCAGCCGTGCCGTGCGAGGTAGGTGGCGTTGGTCCCCGTGCCGCAGCCGAGTTCGAGGGCGCGGCCGGGCGACAGCGCGCCGTGCCCCTCTATCAGGTCGACCAGCTCGGGCGGCGTCACGCCGGTGTCCCACGGTGGCTTGCCGGTGCGGTAGTAGCCCTCCAGTGCGCGGTGGACGGACTCCTCCTCCGGGTCTCGCTGTGTTGAGGCCAGGTCCGGTTCCGGCTTCTGGGTGGCGTTGGGGTGGTTCATCGTCTCTCTCCTCCAACAATATAGAGTTTAACTCTAGTGAGGAACCCTAAAGATAGACTCGCAATATGGACAAGGTCAAGCGGCCGGACAAGCGAGCCGAGCGCTCGCGCCGCACTCGTGAAAAGGTCGTCGAGGCAGCTCGCGAGCTGTTCGTCGCGCAGGGTTACGGGGCGACGAGCCTGCAGGAGGTCGCGGACCGCGCGGGCGTGGCCGTCCAGACGGTCTACTTCGTCTTCCGCAACAAGCGCACGCTGTTCAAGGACGTCGTCGACACGTCCATCGCCGGGGACACCGAGCCGGTCGCCACCATGGATCGTGACTGGTTTCGCGCCGCGTGCGCCGAGCCCACCGCGGCCGGGCAATTGCGCGCGCACGTGCACGGCACCCGCGAGATCCTGGGCCGGGTCGCCCCGATCATGCCGCTGATCGCGGCAGCCGCAGCCACCGACCCTGAGATCGCCGCACAATGGCCGGACGGCCCCGACCCGCGTTACACCGTGCAGTACGCAGCGGCCGAGGCCCTGGCCGGCAAGCCCGACACCCGTCCCGGCCTCTCCATCGAGATGGCGGCGGACCTGCTGTTCGGCCTGCTCAGCCCGCAGCTCTACCTGATCTTCGTCCGCGACCGCGACTGGTCACCGGACACGTGGGAAGAGTGGGCCCGCAACGCCTTGACCTCCCAACTCTGCGCCGAACCCGGCTAAGCAGACGGACGTCACGCATCGTGTGGAGCTGTTTGAGTCGCACGGCGTGGAAGGCGAGCAGCGCGGCGAGGGCGGCGGTGGCCGGATTGTCGGAGGTGAGGTTGTCACGTAGTCGCCGCAGGTCCACGGCTGGGGTGATTCGGCGTTCGTGGGGTGCGCTCAGGCGGGCGCAGGGGTTGATGAAGACCAGCTTGCGTCCTTTGAGGAGGGTACGTGTCGCCTCGTCCTCGACCGTGCCGCATCGACTCGTGCTGAGGTGGGCTGACTGGGGCGAGTAACCCCTGACCGGGTGCCGTTTGGTGCTAACCGTCCACAGAGGAGTTGGGTACGGTGCGTGACCGGGTAGGGTCGCCTGCACGACTGGCAACATCGTTTACGGAGGTCTTGGTGGAACGTCGTGGCGAGGATGTTCGCGGAGTCGATCTGCGAACCGACCGGGCGCACGGCGCACGGATCTACGACTACATCCTGGGCGGCAAGGACAACTTCGCCGCTGACCGCGAGGCCGGCGAGGGCTCGCTGCGGATATGGCCCGCGTTGAGGGTGCACATGCAGGCCAACCGGTCTTTCATGCACCGGGTGGCGCGCTTCCTGGCCGCCGATCGCGGGATCCGGCAGTTCCTCGACATCGGCACCGGACTGCCGACATCACCGAATCTCCATGAGATTGTGCAGTCGGTTGACCCGACCGCACAGGTGGTCTACACCGACAACGATCCGCTCGTGCTCGCGCACGCACGTGCGCTGATGGTCGGGACAGCACCGGGAAGCACGGCCTACGTGGCGGCGGACATGCGCGACCCCCAGACGATCATCTCCGCGCCGGAGTTCCTGCGAACCCTCGACCTGAATCAGCCGGTCGGGCTACTGCTGATCGCGATCGTGCACTTCATCGAGGACGACGCGGAGGCACTGCGGGTCGTACGGCAGGTCCTGGACGTGCTGCCGGTGGGCAGCTACCTGGCGATGTCCATCGCGACCGACGAGTTCGACCCGCTCCCGCTGGCCCAGGTGCAGCGGGAGTACAACAGGCTCGGTGAGACCCTCATCTTCCGTGACCGTATGACGGCGCTGGGGTTCTTCGACGGCTTGGAGTTGGTCGAGCCGGGGCTGGTCCAGGTCCACAAGTGGCGCCCGGACGGGTCCGAGGCTCCGGGGATCGCAGACAAGGACATCGCCATGTACGGGGCGGTCGCGCGTAAGGTCTAGACCTGTCTCGTGGAGTCGGGTTATCGCCTCTGCCCTGTTCATCGGCCCGAAGACGGTGGAGGCGAACCCGGCCCGGGTCTATCGCAAGCAACGACCCGGCGGAGAGCCACCAGCCGCTGGAGAATCTGGCCCGCAAGGTCGCGGACCGGATCTGACCCGCAGGCCGTGCGGCCGATCGACCATGGTGACCGATTACCGTGAAGCCGGCGGCGGGCCCGGTGTCGGAGGCGGCTTGGGTGAACCAGGTGACTCGCCCGCCGCGTCGTCAAACGATAGGAACAGGGTGCTCCGATAAGCGCCGCCCGGCCCCTGTCTGCTGTCTCTTTCCTTCGGTTCCGATCCGTAGGGCCAGAATCGTCGGGCGCGGAAATCGTAACTTTCCTGGCCCGGACTTTCCCAGTCCAGACAAACTTTCTGGCCGGCCGTCAGGAATACATATCCGTCCAGCGCCCCGGCACTAAAATGCGCCCAGCAACCACCCGGAGTCTCGTCCGAATCGATGACTCCCCAGCCCTCGTCCTCATGCCATTCCCGTACGGAACCCACCGTTGTCATGTTTCCGAACCTAGTCCCTGTTGTTACGGGGTGCAAGCGGGACGTTGCAGACGTGTGGGCAGGGCGCTCTGAGTGCCCTGCCCACACGTTTCGGAATGAGTTAGTTTTCCAAGATTACCGAGCCGGACCAGATAACCGAGCCCGTTCCACCGGGACCGACGTTGTGTCGGAAGGTGGCGTAGTCCTGGTAGTCGATGTCATTTCCGGCGTACACCGGATTCATGTTCCCGTGGAACGTATAGTCCTTGGGAGCCGAGTGTGGAGCGTTCTGGCCGGCGAAGGCACCGTTGCGCCACCACTCCAGACCGCGCTCGGACACCGGGCTGACGATGATCGCTCGCAGTGCGGCGCTCAGCTTCCAACTCCATGCCAGCCGGCGCCGGGAGCCGCAGCTGTACTGGATGGTGAAGAAGCTGTTGGCGTCCCCTACGCCGATCGAACCCAAGCACCACATGCTCTCGCCCGCGGCTGCGGTTGTCACGGGCGGCGTTGCGGCGAGCGAGGCTTTCAAGGTGGCAGCCTGCTGGCTGGACACGGGCTTGTCGAAATCGAGTCGGACGGTGCTGACCATCGTGCCCTGGGTGCTTTCCACGACAATGCTCCGGACGGCTGAACTGCCGTCTGCGGCGCTTGCCGGAGACGCGACGCCGACCAGCATCAGGAGTGCGGAGACGGCGGCGGCGCACAAACGTGCGGCGCTCATCGGCATGAACCGCTGGCGTTTTGTTTTCGATTCCATGATTCCCCGTTCAATGGTGGAGAGCTTGCGACGGCGGCTGCGCAACTGCCGCCCAGAGGCTATGATTGACCGTCGTGACTGTCAAGATTTTGGATCGACATTATGGTGGCCACGTCGAAATCTGGTTGTAGTGCCGGTGAGTGTCGACGGCGCGGAGTTGGTGATCTTGGGGTTATGAAGACCGCCGAGTCGATGTCGAGCTCCCGAGGTAACCGCATCCGGCCAGGGGTTTTCGTGTCCCACGCCGACGTATTCCTGGCGGAACGCTGATCCCTGAACTCGTGCAATGCCTCGTGGGGGGAGCGGATGGCCGTTGCGTCGGGCGGTCAACGAAAGGTTCCGCATCCGAAGAGACGTTGCACAATTCTGCAATCGGTCATGGCGGATTGGCTCTACCGCTTCGGGGACCGGACCTGCGGGACGTCGATGTCGAACGCGGGGTTCGCGTCCCTTCCCGTTCGCCTCGCCGGAACGGGAAGGGACGGCCCCGCGACTCAACCGCAGACGATCCGTACGATCACCGAACGGTTCCGGGCCGCCGGTCCGGGCAGGAGCGTGTTGTTGTTCCTCCAGCAACGCCTGGACCGTCCGAGCGCGGTCCAGGGACAGCGACAGACGGCCTTCCTCGATGCCCGCCGACGCGGAGCCGCTGAACACCGCCTCGGCGAGTTGGTCGGTTGGCCGCAGTTCGCGGTGGGCGAACAGGAAGAGCTGCTCGACGGCCTGCTCGCGTCGGCGGACCCAGCCGTTCGTGTATCTGCATGCCGCAGAGGGCGAGCGGACCCAGGATCAGCAGCGCGCTCGGCAATCGGCGGAGCAGCCGTCGCCGCCACGGCGGGCGGGGTGGTGGGGGGACCTCGTCGAGCACCGCCCGACCGGGTAGCGCCGGGCCGTCGGCGATGGCACGGGTGACCGTGTAACGCACGACCGCTGCCCTTCGGAAGTCGGACAGAGTCGCGACAGATGTCCGTCGGTCGGTATCGCAAAGGGTCGCGTCGGAACGGGGTAGGGGCACGGCTCGACCGGCTGTCCACACCGGACGTCGCGGTCGGCCCGACCGGCGGCGTCGGTCAGCTACCCGGCGGGTCGTCGGAGGTCGACCGGCTCAGCGCCCGGAGCACCAGGGGCGCTACGACGAGGATCCGGCGCCGGCCGGTCCGGACGATGTCCCGGTCCCGCAGTGCCCGCATGGCTCGGGCGACGGCCTCCCGGGAGGCCGCCGCGGCCGTGGCGAGTTCCCGCTGGGACAGCGGAAGGTCGATCACGATGCCCTCGGGGGTAAGCCGACCGTGCTCGTCGGCGAGGTTGGCCAGCAGTCCGGCGAGTCGGGCGAAACTGTTGGCGGAGACGTACTCCAGTCGTTTGACGTCGGACTGGCGCAGCCCCCGGACGAGATGCCGCAGCAGGCCGAGGGCGAGTCTGGGCTGGTTGACCACCAGGTCGACGAACTGGTTGCCGTCGATGACGTACGCCTGTAGTGCGGTCAGTGTGGTCACGGTGCCCGACCGGACGCCTCCGTCGATCGCGGCCAGGTCGCCGATGATGTCCCCCGGCCCGCGCAGGGCGAGCAGTGCCTCCTGACCCTCCCGGGAAACCGACGTGACCTTTATCCAGCCGCTGAGCAGGATCATCACGTACCGGGACGGGTCCCCCTGGTGGAACAGGTCGGTACGGGCGGCGTGGCGCCTGGTCGTCGCGATGGTGGCGAGCCGATCCCGGTCGGCCGGCGGTAGGTGGGCGAGGAACGTACCCGGTAGGGGCGGCGGATGGTCGGTGACGTCCCGGCTATCCGGGTGGCCGGAGTTCGTCCTGCCGGTCGAGGGTGCCTTTCGATGCCGCAAGCAGGTCTCCACGTTGGTTGTCGTCGTCGTTTCCGGCACGGTTTCCGGATGTGCCGACTTCCGGGAAGTGTGGCTCAGCGTAGATGGGGTGTGTAGGTGACCTTTGTGAACGGCCGCTGGACCAGAGCGCCATCGCCCTCGACCAGACCCGGCAACCACCCTCGTGGGCACACCTGGCCGGCACGGACGACCTGGGCCGGGGTGTGGCGTTGCGTGCCCTCTACGGGCTGCGGGTCTCGTTGCTCGTCGGCGTGGTGGCCGCGCTGGTCGCCACCGTCATCGGCGGCCTGGTCGGCGGCATCGTCGCCATGATGCGTGCCAGCCTCGGCGCGGTGATCGCCTCGGTCGGGCTCACCCACTGGCTCTCCACCGCCCGGATCGTCCGGTCGGAACTGTTGAGCCTGCGCACCCGGCCGTTTATCGACGCGGCGATCTCCGGCGGCGCCAGCCGGACCCGGGTGCTGACCCGGCACCTGCTGCCACACGTGCTACCCCGGCTGGCCCTGGCGACCACGCTGATGATCCCGCACGCCGTGTGGCACGAGACCGCCCTGTCGTTCCTCGGCCTCGGGCTGCCACCGCACCTCGTCTCCCTCGGCAACATGATCAACGACGGCCAGGGGTCGCTGCTCACCGGCGCGTGGTGGGCCAGCCTCGCCCCCGTCGCCGTCATCGTCGCCGTCACCCTTGCCATCGCGACGCTCGCCGTCCGCTGGCGGGACCGCCTCGATCCCCGCGTACGAGCGGAGCTGCACCTGTGACCGCCACCCGAACCACCACCAACCCCGCGACCCCAGCCGCGAGCACGGAAGGGCCGCTGCTCACGGTCGACGCCAAGCCGTACTCGAACGGGTCAACCTGCATGTCGAACGCGGTGACGCCGCCGTCATCGGCGACTACCAACGGATCCACACCGCCGGGGTCCTCGTCATCACGCACGACCCCGCCCTGCTGGAACGCTGGACCGACCGGGTTGTCGAGCTACCCGCGGCCCCGCGGTGATCAACGACTTCACCCCATGACAGCTCGTCCTTATTGCAAGATAATGGCAACAGCTACTACTTGGCAGTTTTGTGAGAGGACGTACCCATGGCCGTGTACACCCTGCCCGACATGCCCTACGACTACGGCGCGCTCGAACCGGCGATGTCCGGGGAGATCCTGGAGCTGCACCACAGCAAGCACCACGCCGCGTACGTCAAGGGCGCCAACGACGGACTCGACCGGCTCGCCGAGGCGCGCGAGAAGGGCGACTACGCGACCCTGGTCGGGCTGGAGAAGACGTACGCGTTCAACCTGTCCGGTCACGTCCTGCACTCGATCTTCTGGAACAACCTGTCCCCGGACGGTGGTGACCGCCCCGGCGGTGAGCTGGCGGCAGCGATCGACGAGCACTTCGGCTCGTTCGACGGCTTCGCCGGACAGCTCTCCGCCGCGACCAAGGGCGTGCAGGGTTCCGGCTGGGGTGTCCTCGCCTGGGAACCGCTGAGCCAGCGGTTGATCGTGGAGCAGGTCTACGACCACCACGGCAACGTCGGCCAGGGCTCGATCCCGGTGCTGGTCTTCGACGCCTGGGAGCACGCCTACTACCTTCAGTACCGCAATGTCCGCCCGGACTACGTCGACCGGCTGTGGAGCCTGGTCAACTGGACCGACGTGACCGGTCGGTTCGACGCCGCCCGCGCCACCCGGCCCAAGATCTGACCAGGGTGGAACACCCCACGCCGGCCGCCTCCGAGGCGGTACAGCGGGCCGCCGGCGCCATCGCGGCCCGGCACCGCGGGGACCTCGACGGCGCCGAGGCGCTGCTCGCCGCGTTCCCGAGCGAGCAGGCCAAGACCCTCGGGTTCTACCTGCTCGCGGAACTGGCCCTCGGCCTGGTCCGAGCGCAGAGCGGGCAGAGCATGGACGAACTGATCCAGGAACTGTCCCTGCACCTGGCGACCTCGTCAGGCCAGCCACCACCGGGCGACTGACCACGTGACACGTCCCCGCCGGGCCCGGCCCGGCGGGGACGTGTGGACCGAGCGGCAAGCGTCTTCGTCACCCGGCGCGACTGAGTCCGGGTCCGGCGGGAGGCGGTTCGGGGCGGGTGATGCCGCCGGCATCACCCGCCCCGAGCATCTGCCCCGGGACCCGCGACCGTGCGCGGCTCGGGCACCCGTGGACCTCGATCTCAGCCCGGTTTCTCTCCGCTGCCCGAAGCGGGCCGTGAATCGGGAGTTAGCGGACCTGGACGAAGACCGGGTTCGAGTAGAACCAGAGGTCGTCCCAGGGGCTCTCCAGGCCGTCGGCGAGGGGTTCGGCCTCGTCGGTGTTGGTGCCGCGTACCCGGGCGTACATGTCGGTCTCGACGTTGCGCAGGGTGTGCCGGATGACGTAGTCGCGGCCCTGCTTGCGCCAGTCGCGGGGACCGAACCGGGCGACGACCTTGGTTGTCGGGTTGGTGTCGGCGTCGAGGTTGCTGTTCGGGCCGGTGATCTGGCCGGTGATCAGGTCGACGCGGCGGACCTGCGGGCGGTCGCCGTTGGCGTTCTTGCCCTCCAGCGGCCGGAACTTGATCTCGATCTCGACGTCGGTCCGGTTGCGGCGGTTGAGCGTGATGGTCTCACTCACCGAGGCGTTGCGGCCCTGGCCGGACGCGGTCAGGTCGAGGCCGGTGACCAGGTCGCCGGTGGTGACGAAGATCCGGCCGTTGCGCAGCCCGTCCATGATGTCGGCGTAGCCCTGGCGGGCGTGCACGTAGGTCTTGCTGTACTCGCCGGGCCAGAAGTCGGAGCCGCCGCGGGTCCAGTGCACGTGCGAGTCGGAGGTGGCGGTGATCCACCAGCGCCGGCCCTCACCGAGCAGCGAGTCCCACAGCCCGCCGACCCGGGCGGTCATCTGGTCGAAGCCACCGTGGGTCGGGTAGTTGCCGTAGCCACCCCGGGCGCCACCGTTGAGCGGACCGGCCTGGTGGCCGGGGGCGCCCTCGAACCCGACGTAGATCTCCGGTGCGGCGTTGTTGCCGTTGCGGAACTCCCGAGGAGTGTCCTGCCCGTAGACGCCGAGGCCGGGCGCGGACCGGGCCGCGTGGTGGGCGATGACCAGCGGGCGCTGCTCCAGGCCGCGGGCGTACTTGAGGAACTCGACCATCTTGGCCTCGGTGTCCCGGGTCGGGTCCGCCGGGAAGGGGTCGTTCTTGGCGAACCGGCTCTCCAACTCGAAGAGCAGCTTCGCCTCGTCGTCATGCCGCGGGATCATCAGCGTGTGGTGGTCCAGGGCCGGCGCGTCGAACTCCATGCCCCAGAACTGGAGCACCTCGGGCACCAGTTTGCGGGAGAGCAGCAGGTCGGGGTACGCCTGCTCCAGGTTCACCTTCGAGTGCGTCGGCCCACCGTGGTCGGTGCACATCGCCCAGGTCAGGCCGAAGTTCTTCGCCATGATCGCGTTGGTGACGATCGGGTACACCGCGTCCGCGCCCTTGGAGAACTTCGGCGGGTTGACCGAGGTGTCGAAGTTGCCGCTGTACTCCGAGTGGATGTGGTGGTCGCCCGCCCGCCACGCCCGGCTACCGGAGTCTCCACCGCCCTGCTTGTCGCCCTTGCGGTCATCGTCGTCGTTGGCGAACGCCGCGCCGCTTCCGATCAGCGGGCTCGCGGCGGCGAGGGTCGCGCCGACACCGGCGTACTTGACCAATCGACGGCGCGACATCTGCGAACGTTCGGTGTCTTCGATATCCTTGTCGTTCAAGGTGGAACCTTTCCTCGATACAGCGATGGCCGTGCCAACCGGTGAGCATCAAAGGCCGCGTTGAAGATCCGGTGAACACAGGCCGGAAAGCCCGCGAACAGCTCACCCCGCCCGGTTGAAGATCGACTTTTGGGGTCACCGAGAGCGTGGTTCACCGCCCCTGGCCGCACGCCCGTCGTGGGCCCGTCGGTTCGCCTGCTCGCCGTAGCTCCCCGGAGGCAACAGCCGCCATCCCTGATCGGCGGGGGAGACGATGGTCGTTGACGAAGACGGCGGTGAATGGCGAGGATGGCTTTTAATTCGTCACCGCGAATGAGAGGACTTTCCCATGCTCCGACGTGGCCTCGTGGCCGCCCTCCTCGCCGCCGGTCTGCTCGCCGCCACCGCGGCCCCCGTGCAGGCGATTCCGCCCGGTGAGAGCCTCATCGTGCTCGCCTACTTCTCCGACCCGGAGAAAACCCAGATAATCGGACAGCAGTGGTATGGCTGTGGGCAGCCCCCGGGCAGTTGGGGAGTCCTGGGCGGTTACCGCACCCTCTACTTCACCCCCTGCTGATCGGGCGCGGTCGGGCACCGGACCGGGCCACACCACCGATCTGATCCGGGCGTTGTCGACCGGTGGGCACGTCCGGGATCTCCGGGAGTGCCCACCGGCCGACGAGGTCGACGGGGACGCCGGGTCAGGCCACCGACGCGGGTTGCGGTTCCGTCCGACGCGACCGCTGTAGGGCGACCAGCCCGCGGTCGAGCGACCACGGTCCGGGGCCGAGCACCGCGATCAGCAGGAATGACCAGCAGAACAGGGCGGACAACTCACCGCCGTTGTTCAGCGGCAGCAGGTCGGCCGGCTGGTGAACCACAAAATATGCGTACGCCATCGAGCCGGAGCAGAGCAGGGCGGCCGGGCGGGTACCGAGTCCGACCAGCACCAGCAGTCCTCCGACCAGTTGGATCAGCGCGGCCCACCATCCCGGCCAGGCGCCGAACGGGATGGCGTCGCCGGTGCCACGGCTGCCGCCGAAGACGCCGAACAGCGACGACGCGCCGTGCAGCGTGAAGAGCAGGCCCACCACTATCCGGTAGAGGGACGTGACCAGGTCGGGTAGACGGACGGAGTTCACGATGATTCTCCTCGGGTCAGCGGACATCAATGGTGCTGTTCCCGCGGCCGCCCCAGCTCGGCAACGGAGTCGACTTCCCGTCGACCCGCTCTCGTGCTGGGTCGCCGCCGGTGGTGCCGTACGGCACCGCGCTGGTACGGCGTCACAGGTGCTACGAGCGAACGCGCCTCATCCGGTTCCTGCCGCAGGGTCAGGCGACCCGGAAGCTCCGCAGGGCGGTGCTGTGGCTGTGCAGATCACCGGCCGGGACGGTGATCGCGCTGCCGGTGCAGTTCGTACCCGGGAAGAGCAGCAGGGTCCGATCGGTCAGGTTGACGTGGCTGTGGATGGCGATCGGACTGTTGACGCAGCCGACACCGAACGGCGACGAGAACTCCACCTCGTTGCCGGTGAACCAGATCGAGTCGGAGAAACAGACCGTCTCCTTGCCGTAGCTACAGCTGCCGGCGGAGGCGGGAGCCGTCTGGGGTGCGGTGGAGGCGAACACCGGACTGGCGAGCGCGACCGAGGCGAACGTTGCCGAGGCGAACGTTGCCGCGATCCGGCTGACGCGCGATGGTTTGCGAAGGCGCATGGATCCTCCCGTGCTCTTTGAACCGCGCATGATTCATCTCCAACCGGGCAACGCGACGGCGTTGCCAAGAAGATGCGATTCCAAGTTTTGTACAGGTCGTTTTTCAGACCGATCTCAAAGTCATCGATGTCTGGTCGCGTCCGCCGGCGGTTCGTCGGCCGTACGGCGCGGCTCCGCCGAGGGACGCCGTACGGACCTGCCGGTCCGCTACGCGTCGGCGCGGAGCTGCCGTACCCGAAGACGCCTGATGCCCCGAAGCTGTGCCGGTCGGGACACGGGCAACCGCGTCGTGGGCAGTCGTACCGTGAAGATCGCGCCACGGCCCGGATAGCCCTCGGCCTCGATCGTGCCGTTGTGGCTGGTCACGACCTCGCGCAGCAGGGCGAGCCCCAGGCCGTAGCGGCGGTCCCCGGAGCCCGCGCCCCGGTGGAACCGGTCGAAGATGCGCCGGGCGTCCGCCTGGTCGAAGCCCTCGCCGGTATCCGCGACCACCAGTTCGGCGTGCTCGTCGCCGGAGCGCAGGGTCACGCTGATCCGGCCGCCGGCCGGAGTGTGGGTCAGCGCGTTCGCGAGCAGTTCACCGACGACCCGGCGCAGCGCCGACTCGACCCCCGGCACCGGCAGCGGGCCGTCGGGCGTCTTCAGCGTGACGGTGACCTGGCGTTCGGCGGCGCGTTCGGTCTCGGCGGCGACCGCCGACCCGATCAGCGAGGTGAGATCGACCGGCGGTTTCGGCGGCTGGCTGGCGGGCGCCGCGGCGAGCTGGGCCGAGAGCAGCAGGTCGTCCACGATTTCGCCGAGTCGCCGGGTGGTGCCGACCAGTCTTTCCAGGTCACGCAGGTCGGCCGCGGATCCGCCGGTGCGGGCACGTCGGGCCAGCAGCTGGGCCCGGGTGTGCACCTGGGCGATCGGGGTCTGCAACTCGTGGCTGGCGTCCGCGACGAAGCGGCGCTGACGGGTGAGCGCCTCCGCGAGCGGTGCCACGGCCCGGCGGCCGACGAGTACGCCGGTCAGCACGGCGGCGAGCAGTCCGACGGTGGCCGCGAGGCTGAACGCGAGCAGCAGGTGCCGCCGGTCGGACAACTGGAAGCGCGCGTCGAACACCGCCTGCACCACCGTGTCGCCGCGGGCCTCGGTGCGGACGTGGTAGACCGTTCCGTTGCGGGCGACGGTGGTGATCTCGGTGGTGCGGGTGGTCGCCACGGCGGCCAGCGCATCGCCCAACGGGAACCCCGGTGGCGGCGGGTTGGTGCCGGTGTACACCGTGCTGCCGTCGTACTGGAAGATCCAACTGCACGCGGGTGGACCGGCGATCGTGCCGTACGTCGTGCCCCACTCCAGCTCACGCTGTATCTGGGCCTCCTGGCTGCGGATCAGGGCCAGGTACGAGATGCCTCCGCCCAGCAGCAGCAGCCCGCCGATGGCCAGGCCGACGAGCAGGCCGATCCGTAGCCGGGCCCGCCGGACGATCATCCGCTCGGCCGACTCCATCAGAGCCCGCCGAGCCGGTAGCCGAGCCCGTGTACGGTGCGGATCACCGCGCGGCCGAGCTTGCGCCGGAGGTAGTAGACGTAGGTGTCCACGATCGATGCCGCAGCGGCCTCGTCGAAGACCCGGCGGCGCAGTTCGGCCCGGGAGTGCACGCTGTTCGGCCGGGCCGCCAGCACCCGCAGCAACTCGAACTCGCGGGCGGACAGTGCCACCCGGCTGCCGTCGGCCAGTACGACCTCGCGCGGCGCCAGGTCGAGCAGGCCGCCACCGATCCGCAGTACCTCCGTGGAGTCGGACGTACGCCGGCACAGCGCCCGTAGCCGGGCGCTCAGCTCGTCCAGGTCGAACGGCTTGACCAGGTAGTCGTCGGCGCCCGCGTCGAGCCCGGCGATCCGGTCGTCGACCGTGCCGAGCGCGGTGAGCATCAGCGCCTTCGCCGGTACGGCCCGCGAGCGTAGTCGGGTGACCAGGTCGAGCCCGTCGAGTACGGGCAGCAGCCGGTCGATGACCATCACGTCGTACGGCCGCGTCAGTCCAAGATGCAGCCCACGCTGACCGTCCGGTGCGCGGTCGACGACATAGCCCTCATCGATCAACATCTCGGTGAGCAATTCCGTCAGGTCCGCGTCATCCTCGACCAGCAGCAGCCGGTTTGATCTTCCGCCGCGCATTCATCAACGATCGCATAGGTCAAGCCCGATGAAAGCAGTGACGGTTGTCTCCTCAATCCTTCGAACCGGCACGGGCCGGCGTGCGTGGAGAAATGGGCGATCGGACGTCCCGCGCTCGATCAAGATGAGCGGTGGCATTGTGATCGGCGTGCAGGCCGGCGCGACCGGTGTCGGCGCCCCGGATCCTGGGCGCCGCCCGGCCGGCACGTACCGGTGGTCAGGTTGTCTCGCTGCCCTTCGACATGGTGGAGCGCAGTTCGGCGCAGGCCTGTTTCGCGGCCTTTCGGAGGCGTTCGGTGGCGTCTGCGGAAAGTCCGCGTTCGGTTGCGGTCCAGGAGATCCATGCCTCGGCGACATCGGGCAGGATCCGTGCGACGTCGGGATCGTCGATGTGTTCGGGGGTGAGGGCTGGCAGGCCGAGGACGGCGAGAACGCGGCGGGGGCCGAGGTTGAGTGGGTGGCAGCCCGCCTGTTCGACGAACTGCGTGACGAGCAGGTCGACGGCCCGGGCCGTGGCGTCGCGCGGGGGGAGTCCGGTTACGGCGCCGGAGACGAGGAAGGACCGCTTCAGGAGTTCGATCTCGACGCTGCCGGGGAAGGGTTCCACCGGTGCGGCGACCGGGCTCAACGCGTGGGCGCGGGCGAGGGTCAGCGCGCGCATCTTCCGGTACGCCGCCGGCACGGGTTTGACCTTGTACTCCCGGTTTTCGGTCAGTTCGTCGGTGGTGCTGATCGCGTCCTGGAGTAGTCGCCGGGCGTGCGCGTGGTCGAGTGGTTCGCTGACGAGGCCGTCGTTGCCTTTCTCCGCGTGGCGGAGGACGTCCCGCAGGGAGTCGGGATGTGTGCTGAGGGTCAGTTCCCGGAAGAGTCCGTCGCCGAGGGTGCGGTCGATCATCGCGAGGATGGCGTGTTCGTCGGCCCCGTCATAGGAGAACGCGCAGAGCACGATCGCGGTCTCGTCGAACTCGTCGTGCGCCCACCAGCAGCCGTCGATTCGGACCCGGCCGATCGTGGGGGTCCAGGGTGGCTCGGGTAGTCCCTGTTCGACGAGTCGGTCGGCGTTCAGCCGGGCAAGTTCGCGTTGGGTGTCGACCATGCTCATCGCCTGGAAGCCCCGCAAGGCGGCGACGGCGGTCCATGTCTTTCGCTTACCCAACTCGTGTATGACCCTGGCGTCCTCCTGGGCCGCGACGGTCAGGGACAACGTGGGGCCTTCCGCGGTTTCGTAGGCGAGCAGTTGCGTCATCGTCTGCTCTACCGACCACGGTGAACTGTCCGCCTTGAGGGAGAGGTTCCATTCCAGAAAGTCCGCCCCCGCAGAGGCGCGGTTATTGATCTGCTCGCTGTCGCCCATTTCCCGATTCTCGCAGGCGACGGGCGTTGTGCGGTTGACCCGGCCGGGTGTGCCGTGGAGATATCGACGGCCGGGCCGATCCGGTCCTTCCCGTCCGGCGGTCGCGGCGGTACCACGGACCCGGCCGGCTCAACGCTTGCCGAGCTCCGCCTCCAGCCGCTGGATGAGCGTCTTGCGGCCCTTGCCGTCGCGCTCGCGCCGCAGCGCCGTCCTGAGCTGGCCCGGGTCGAGGTGCCGGACCAGCTTGGCCGCCTCGGCGACCGGCAGCTCCGACAGCCGCTCGACCGACGTGGCATTCGTACGCGCGCGTTCTTGTACTCCTGGGTGAGCACCTGCGACTTGCGCGCCGAGCACTGGCCCTGCCGGCAGCCCGCACTTACCCGGATCCCGGTGGCGTATGCCCGCGCCTGCCCCGACGCAAAAACACGCCGGTTTTCGGGGCGGAGTTCGGTAGGGTCCACTGCCGTGGACGCGAGCGTGGATACGACGATGGTCGCCATCGCGTCGGGGCGGGTGACCCTGTCGGACCGGCGGACCCAGCAAAGCTGGTCGGTCGAGCTGGCGCCGTACCGGCTCGCCGCGTTCCCGGTCACCCAGGCCCAGTACGCGCTGGTCACCGGCGAGCGGCCGAGCGCGGGCACGGGGGAACGGTTGCCGGTCGAGCAGGTCACCTGGTGGGACGCGGTCCGGTTCTGTAACGCCCGGTCGCTGCGCGAGGGGTTGACCCCCGCGTACCTGCTGCACGCCGACGGCGAGGGGATCGACTGGGACGCCTCCGCCGACGGGTACCGGCTGCCCACCGAGGCCGAGTGGGAACACGCCTGCCGCGCCGGCACGACCGGCCCGAGGTACGGACCACTGGACGAGATCGCCTGGTACCGCGCCAACTCCGACGAGCGGGTGCACGAGGTGGGTGGCAAGCGGCCCAACGCCTGGGGCCTGTACGACATGCTGGGCAACGTCTGGGACTGGTGCTGGGACATCTACGACGCCGAGGTCTACGGCAGTTACCGGGTGCTGCGTGGCGGCGGTTGGTTCGACGAGCACTGGAGCTGCCGGGCCTCGGTCCGGCGGCGCAGTTTCCCGACGTACCGGATCGACGACGTGGGCTTCCGCGTCGCGCGGTCCGGCCCGCACTGACCCACCGGGGGCCTGCGCGGACACCCGCGATAGCGGTTCAACCGGCGGACCTCGGTCGGTCCGGCGGTAGGACGTTGCGGGTGAGCGCGGCGAGTTCGGTCTCCCGGTCGGTGCGCTCGCGCGGCCAGCCGGCCGCGTCCGGGCGCCGCTGCCAGGGCAGCGGTCCATCGGGCGGCCGGTACTCGACGCCCAGCGCGTCGAGGCGGAGCAGGTGCCGCGCGAGGCGGTCGTCGAAGCCGTCCCAGGGTGGTGCGCCGGCCGGTGACCAGACCGCCTCGGCGAACGCGGACAGGCGGGGGAAGGCCAGGTAGTCGACCGCGCGCGGGTGGTCGGCGTGCTCGGTCCAGATGTTGCACTGCGCCCCGAGGACACGGTGCCGCAGGTCGGCCGGGAGGGCCGCCGGCTCCGGTTCGAAGGCGCGGATGTCCCGGACGGTGAGCACGGTGCCGACCGGGACGGGTTCGTCCGGGTGGTCGGACTGGCGGTAGTCCAGGTAGGCGGCACTGTCCCAGCAGGCGACGACGTCGTGGCCGGCGCGTACGGCCGCGACCGCCAGCGCCGGGCCGCGCCACGCCGCGATGGTGGCACCGGGCGGCAGGTTTCCCTCCAGGATCTCGTCCCAGCCGAACAGGGTTCGGCCGTTGGCCGCCAGGTGGTGCTGGAACTGGGCCACGAACCAGCCCTGCAACTCGTCCGCGTCACGCAGGCCGAGTACGCGCAGCCGCTGCCGGGCGACCGGGCTGGCCCGCCACTCGTCCTTGGCGCACTCGTCGCCGCCGATGCCGATGTGCCGGCTCGGGAACAGCTCCATCACCTCGTCGAGCACGTGACGGAAGAAGGTGACGGTCTCGTCGGAGACGTTCAGTACGCGCCGGGAGACGCCCCAGCGGGTCGACACCCCCACCGGCTCGTCCGGGTTGTTGCCCAGTTCCGGGTACGCCGCGATGGCCGCCTGGGTGTGGCCGGGCAGGTCGATCTCGGGGACCACGGTGACGAACCGCTCGGCCGCGTACGCGACGATCTCGCGCAGGTCGTCCTGGCTGTAGTAGCCGCCGTGCGGTCGGCCGTTGAAGCGCTCGTGCTGGCGTGATCCGACCATCGACTCGGGGCGCCACCCGCCGACCTCGGTGAGCCGGGGGTAGCGCCGGATCTGCACCCGCCAGCCCTGGTCGTCGGTGAGGTGCAGGTGCAGCACGTTGAGTTTGTGCGCGGCGAGCAGGTCGACCAGGCGTCTCACACCGGCGACCGGCATGAAGTGCCGGGCCACGTCGAGCATGCAGCCGCGCCAGCCGAACCGGGGCCGATCGGAGATCTCGACAGCGGGCACGCGCCACGGGCCGGAGCGCACCGGGGCGCGGCGGTGCACCTCGGGCGGCAGCAGTTGCAGCAGGCTCTGCGCCCCGTAGAAGACCCCGGCGGGGGAGCCGCCGGTGATGGTGATCCGCTCGGGGCGTACCCGAAGGTGGTATCCCTCGGCGGGCAGCGCGGCATCGACGGCCAGGCGGATGGTGGCGTCGGCGGCGGTCCCGGCACCCAGCGGCAGGCCGGTGGGGCGGCGCAGCGCCCCGGTCAGCCAGTCGGCGACCCCGGCGCAGGCCGGTTCCGCGCCGATCGTCGTGGTCCCGGTCAGGGCGAACGAGCCCGTTCCGGTACGGACATCGGCCGGCAGCGGCAGCATCAGTCCTTCACCGCCCCGCCGAGCCCGGCGACCAGCCGGCGCCGGACCAGGACGAAGAAGACCAGCACCGGGATGGTCATCAGGGTGGAGGCGGCCATGATCCCGCCCCAGTCGTTCTCGTCCGGCTTGAAGAACACCAGCAGCGCGGCCGGCAGGGTCTGGTTCTCGGTGGCGCTGATGATGAACGTCCGGGCGAACAGGAAGTCGTTCCACGCGGTGATGAAGGAGAACACCCCGGTCGCCGCCAAACCGGGCGCCACCAGGGGAAACAGGATCCGCCACAGGATGGTGAAGCGCCCGGCGCCGTCCAGGGTGGCCGCCTCCTCGACCTCCTGCGGCACCGCCGCGACGAAGCCGCGCAGCATCCAGATCGCGAACGGCAGGCTGAACGCCAGCTGCACCAGCACCAGTGACCCGAGCGTGTTCAGCCCGATGCCGGGTATCGTCCGGCCGAGGTCGCGGATCTGGAAGAAGAGCGGAATGCTCAGCGCCTCCACCGGCACCATCTGGGCGACCAGGAACAGCACCAGGATGGTGGTCCGGGTGCGGAACCGGTAGCGGGTCAGCGCGACCGCGGCCAGGAACGAGATCAGCGCGCTCAGCGTGACCACGGCCAGCGCGACGACCGCGCTGTTGACGAAGTAGCGGCCGAAGCCGCTGACGCCGAGCGCGGAGGCGAAGTGGTCCAGGGTCGGGTGCAGGGTCCACGGACGCGGGTCGGCGGACCGGATCTCGCCGGTCGGCTTGAGCGCCGACAGCACCATCCAGTAGATCGGGAACACGGTCACGGCCGCGACCACGATCGCGACGGCGTCCGCGAGCCGGCGGCGGATCACAGCACCTCCCCGGTACGGCGCAGCGCCCGCAGGTAGAACAGGGTCACCGCGAGCAGGATCACCGTCATCACGATGCCGATCGCCGAGCCGAGGCCGTACTGCGACGAGGCGAAGGCTTTCTGGTACGCGTACACGTTGAGCACCAGGTTCTGGCCGGCGATGCCGCCGCCTCCGGTCATCACGTAGATCTGGGTGAACACCTTGAAGTCCCAGATGATCGACTGGATCACCACGATCACGATCAGCGGGCGCAGGATCGGGGCGGTCACCCGGCGGAACGTGGTGAACGCGCCCGCGCCGTCCAGCGCGGCGGCCTCCAGCACCGACGCCGGTACGGCCTGGATCCCGGCGTACAGGGTGATCATGACGAACGGGAACGAGTGCCAGACCACCACGGCACCGACCAGCGCGAACGCCACCTCCCGCCGATAGAACCAGTTGTAGCCGTCGAGCCCGAGCACCTCGTTGACCAGGCCGAGGTTGCTGTCGAACAGGAACGCCCAGACCACCGAGCCGGTCATCGCCGGTGCGGCCCAGGTGGTCAGCGCGGCGAACGACAGCACCGCCCGCGCCACCGGGCCGATCCGGGTCAGCAGTACGGCCAGCGCCGCGCCGACCGCGAGCGTGGCCAGCACACAGCCGGCGGCGAACAGCACCGTCTGGCCGAGTACGGTGCGGAACGTCGGGTCGCCGGCCAGCGCCCGGAAGTTGCCCGTACCCACGAACCGGGCCGGTTCGCCCCCGCTCACCTGCGGTTGCCCGTACTCGAACAGGGAGAGCAGGCCCAGCTGGTAGAGCGGGTACGCGAACATCGGCACCAGCACGGCGAGCGCCGGCAGCAGCAGCCACAGTGGGGTCAGCCGCTGCCGGCGGATCGAAACGGAGACCGTCATTACTTGCCGAAAGCCGTGGTGATCCGGCTGTTCGCCTCGGCCGCCGCCGCGTCCACGGTCGCCTGTTTGGTGATCACCTTCTGCAACATGGTCGGCAGGATCTTCTCGGCGTCGATGGTGGTCCACGCCTTGTCCACCGGCACGAACCGGGTCCCCGCCGCCATCGTGTCGACGAACGGCTTGAGCCGCGGATCCTTCGTGGTCACCTCGGTCCGGGCGGACTTCATCGCGGGCACGAAGCCCATCGCGTCGTAGAGCTTGAGGGTGTACTTCCGGCTGGCCAGCAGTTGCATGAACTCGACCGCCAGGCTGCGGTGACCGGTGGAGCGGAAGACACCGAGGCTGCTGCCGCCGGCGAAGGCGGGGGCGATCGAGCCGGGCTTCGCGCCGGGCAGCGGCACGACGGCGTACTTTCCCTTGACCGCGCCGGCCTCGACGGCGGAGCGGTTGAAGTTGCCGAGGATGCCCATGCCGGCCCGGCCGGCGGCGAACGCCTCGACGGTGCCGCCGCCGGTCAGGTCGACACACTGCCGCGCCGGGCAGATGTCGTCGCCGAACAGGCTGGTGTACGCGGTGATGCCGGCCTTCGACGCCGCCGAGTCGATGGTGGCGGTGTATGCGCCGGTGGAACCGGTGGCGATGTCGCCGCCCGTGTCCCAGACGAACGGCAGGGCGCCGAAGACGTAGAGCCCGCCGACGGCGATGCCGAGCATGTCCCTGCGTTCGGCGCGGATCTTCCTGGCCGTGCTGACGAGCTCGGCGTACGAGGTGGGGGGTGTCAGGCCGAGTTCGGTGAAGACGTCGGTGCGGTAGTAGAGGGCCCGCACGCCGATCCACCACGGTACGCCGTACGCCTTGTCGCCCACGGTCACCGTGCTCACCAGGTCGGCCGGCAGGTCACCCGCCTCGGACCAGTTCTTCAGGTCGGCGCTGACGTCGGCCATGCCGTTGGCGGCGACGAAGCCGGCCAGGTCGGTGTTGCCGACCTCGGTCACGTCCGGGGCGCTGGCCGGATCGTTGAGCGCTCCCTTGTACTTCTCGGCGCGGGTGTCGGTCGCCAGGTAGCTGACGTCGACCGTGACGTCGGGGTGGGCGGCGGTGAACTCGGTGACCGCCTCGGCGACGACGGCCTCCTTGGCGGCGCGGTTCGCCTCGTCGAACAGCCAGACCCGAAGGGTGCCGGTCTTGGCGTCGGCGCTGTCGGTGGGCGTGCCGGTCGACGGGGCGCAGGCGCCGGCGGCCAGCGCCAGGACGAGCAGCGCGGTGAGTGCTCGGGGTTTCCGCACGGACTCTCTCCTCTCCAATAACGAGCCAGGTTCGTAGTCAGGTCCGATGTCGATGCTCAGTCGCCCAGGTACAGCACCGCGTCGATCTCGATGTCGAAGCCCTCCAGGGCGACCGGCAGGGTGGTGCGGGCGGGCAGGTTCTCGGTGCCGAAGAACTCCGCGTAGATCTCGTTCATGGTCGGGAAGTCGGCGAAGTCGCGCAGGTAGACGCCGACGCGTACGGCCCCGCTCAGGTCGCCGCCGGCCGCCTCGGCCACCCTGGCGAGGTTGGTGAACGCGGCCCGCGCCTGCGCGGCGAAGTCACCGGTGACCCAGGTCCCGTCCGGCAGCACCGGGCACGCCCCGGCGAGGTACGCGAACCCGCCCGCGACCACCGCGTGCGAGTACGGGCCACCGGGCGGCGCCGCCCGGTCGGCCACCACGATCTTCTTGGGCATGGATCAACCTCCGTGTCGGGGGAACTGTTCGGCGAGCCCGTCCGGACCCACCAGGGGCGAGGTCAGCAGTTGACGTACCGCCTGTTCGCGGTGCCGCAGGGCGTCGCGCTGCGCCCCGGTGAGCGGGACCCACGGCGGCGCGGGTGCCGGCAGCCGGGCCGGCAGCGGCCGCCCGGCCCGATACGTCGCCTCGTTCACCAGGCGCAGCGGCGACGTGCGGCGCTGCCCGTGCACGTCGACCAGTTCGAACCGGCCGGACTCGACAACCCACACCGCGATGTCGGCCGGTGCGCCCGGCGCGAGCGTGCCGACGCCATCGGTCAGCCCGAGCGCGCGAGCCGGCCCGACCGTGGTCGCCGCCACCACCTGCTCCAGGGTCAGCCCGGCGGCGAGCATCTTCGCCATCGTGGTGGGCAGGTCGAACGCCGGGCCGTGCAGCGACCGGCTGTGCAGGTCGGTGGAGACGGTGTGCGGCGGCATGCCGGCGGCCAGTTGCGCCTCCAGCACGTCGAAGGCGAACCCACCGGAGCCGTGTCCGATGTCGAACAGCACCCCGGCCTCGTACGCCTGCCTCGCCGCCGGGTCGAACCCGGTCGGTCCGGCGGCGATGCCGCTGGCACAGTGCGTGATCAGGTCACCCGGTCGGAGCAGCGGCAGGAGTTGCGCGACCGACGGTGGTGCCGCTCCGATGTGGACCATTACCGGCAGCCCGCACGCCCGTGCCGCCTCGACCGCCCGGCGCAGCGGCTCGGTGCCGTGTGCGCCGACGTTGTGCCGGTCCATCCGTACCTTGATCCCGACGATCGTGCCCGGGTACGCCCGCACGGTCGCCACCGCCAGGTCGACGTCGCAGTTCGCCAGCTCGCGTGACTCGCCGACCGGTGCGATCAGGCCCACCGCGGAGATGTTCAGCCACGCCGGCACCCGGACCGCGTACCCGGCGGTGGCGGTGGCGAAGGCGGGGAACGAGTAGGCGCCGGCCGATCCGGCGTCGACCCAGGTGGTCACCCCGGAGTGCCAGGCCACCGGATCAGGGTCGATGCCCCAGTACGTCGCGCCCGCGTATACGTGGGTGTGCAGGTCGACCAGCCCCGGCGTGACCAGCCGGCCGCGTACGTCGACCACCTCGGCGGCGTCCGCGCGGGGCAGCGAAACGCCCACCTCGGCAACCCGCCCGTCCCGTACGGCGATGTCGTGCCGGCCGGTCCGGCCACCTCCCGGATCGAGCAGGTCCCCGCCGGTGAGCAGCAGGTCCCACCGTACGGGTGTCCGGTCGTGGGTCACGGGTGCTCGATCGCGGCGCCGATGCGCAGCCGGTACAGCCGGGCCGGGCGGCCCTTGCGGTGCACCTGCGTGCTGCCCTCGACCTCGACCAGCCCGGAGTCGCCGAGCTTGCGGATCAGCCGCCGGCCGCTGGGATCGGTGATGCCGAGCTGCTGGGCGAGGTCGCTGGGGGAGATGGCCCGGCCCATCTGGCCCCGTTCGATGGCCGCCAGCCGGGACAGCGTCGCCGCGCTCAGCCCGACCTCGCCGGCCAGCCGCTCCAACTCGGCGCCGTGCTCCCGGTAGGTGAAGGTCAGCGCCGCGCCGGCCGGGCTCATCGGACCGATGATCACGCCACCGTCCTCGATCAGGTACGCGCTCGGCGACTCCTCCTGCTCGGCCCGGTTGGCGGCCCGCTCGGCCAGGTGTACGCAACTGCGGGCGGACGCGCCGACGCCGAAGCCGGCGGCGACCCGGATGCCGAGCGTCTCGTGCGCCTGGGCCAGCGCCGGTAGGGACACCCAACTGCCGGTGGCCGCCTCGAACAGCGCCTGGTGTGCGAAGACCGCCACCCCTCGCCGGCCCCGGTTCTCGATCCACGCGTCGGCGAACTCCGGCGTGTTGAGCAGCAGGTTCATCAGGCCCACCCGGGCCCGGTCCAGGTCGAGTTGCGGCCCGGCCTTCCCGACCAGGAACACCCCGGCGGCCAGCCGCAGCGCGTTGGCCTGTTTGGACTGCACCCGCAGCGCCAGTTCGTGCAGTTGGGCCCGGAGCGTCGCCGGTCCGGGCAGGCCGCCGAGCACGCGCGTCTCGCCGGCCAGTTGCGCCGCGACCGCCGTACGGAGGCTGATCACGTAGTCGGCGCCGGTGCGGGCCAGCGCCTCCCGGTGGAACGCGACGATCTCGGCCACGCTCTGCTCCGGGTCGTACGGCAGGCAGCTCACCCGGGACGGGTCCAGCTCGGCCGCCCGGACGACCTCGTCCACCGTCTGCGCGTCGAAGGTGTCGACGCTGACCGGGGTGGCCGACCAGCCCCGGGCGACCGCCCTGAACAGGGCCAGCGACAGGTCGAGACCGGCCGAGCGCAGGACGGCGACCGGCAGGTCCGCGGGGAGCAGGTGCCGACACTTCGCGTACGGGACGGGGCCGAGCAACAGGCCGTCGACCCGCTGCCGGGCGAGCAGCCGGTCGACCCTTATCCGTACCTCGTCCTCGTGTTCGTAGACGACCCACTTCAGGGTCACCCCGGCCAGGGTGCGCGCGGCGTGCTCGAACACGGCGCGGTGACTGGTGTGGATGACCAGACCGATCACCATCGGTCCTCCAGGTTCGGAAGTGGCTCGTTGAGACGGGTCTCGATAGCCTGCGGTGTTCGTCGCGCTCCCGTCAAGACATTGACGCTCCGGGATGGATCGGGCAGTCTGTGCGTCCGACAGCGAGCCACATCCGAACCTGTGGGAGGGCCGGTGCGGCACCACCCGTTCGACGACCAGCCCGTCGACTGGCGGGCGAAGGGGTTCTGGCAGCCCGGTCCACCGGTGCCCGACGCCGAGTTCGTCGCGGCCGGCCACCACCTCTTCGACGGCGCGGTCACCTGGCCGGTGCTGGTCGCCCGGCGGGACGCGATCGCGCACAACGTCGCGATGATGGCCGACTTCTGCGCCCGGCACGGCCTCCTGTTCGCCCCGCACGGCAAGACCGCGATGTCCCCGTCCCTGTTCGCCGCGCAGCTCGCCGCCGGTGCCTGGGCGATCACCGTGGCCACCGCCAACCAACTGCTGGCCTGCCGTGCCCTCGGGGTGGACCGGGTCCTGCTGGCCAACCAGTTGCTGGACCCGGTGCCGCTGCGCTGGCTCGCGGGTGAACTCGACCGGGGCTTCGAGGCACTGATCTTCGTGGACTCGGTTGCCGGCGTCGAGGTGATCGGCGCCGCGCTCGGCGACCATCCCGGTCACGCCTCGGTGCCGGTCCTTGTCGAGCTGGGGCATGCCGGTGGGCGTACCGGCTGTCGCTCGGTCGAGCAGCTCGTCGCGGTCGCCGAGGCCGCCGTCGCCGACCCTCGGGTACGCCTGGCCGGTGTCACCGCGTACGAGGGCGGGCTGCCGGACGTGGGCGCCGTCGCGGCGTACCTCGACCTGACCCGGTCGGCGGTGACCGAGCTGGCCGAGCGGGGTCTGCTGGCCGACGAGGTGATCGTCAGCGCCGGTGGCAGCGCCTGGTTCGACGTGGTGGCGGAGCGGCTCGGCGGCGATTGGCTGCCCGGTCACCGGCTGCGCGTGGTGCTGCGCAGTGGCGCCTCGGTCGTCCACGACCACGGCTTCTACGCCGACCGCACCCCGTTCCGCCGGCTGCCCGGTGCCGGTGCGCTGGAGCCGGCGCTGGAGCCGGCGCTGGAGCTCTGGGCGCAGGTCACCTCCACCCCCGAGCCGGGGCTGGCGATCGTCGGCATGGGCAAGCGCGACGCCCCGTACGACGAGGGGCTGCCGGTGCCGCTGCGGGTCCGGCGGGTCGGTGGCGCCGTCGGCGGTGCGGACGGGGTGCGGGTGACCCGCCTCAACGATCACCACACCTATCTGGACCTGGCGTCGAACGTCGAGATCGGACCCGGTGACCTGGTCTGCTTCGGCATCTCGCACCCGTGCACCGCGTTCGACAAGTGGCGGTCCATCCCGGTCGTCGACGACACGCACACCATTGTGGACATTTTGCACACGTACCTCTGAACCGGAGTGCGGCCGGGACGGGTGCGCAAGATCCACCAGGCGCTTTTGTCATATCGGATAAAAGTGCGGTCCGTCCCGTCGAAAGATGTAGACATGTTGATGCTAAGCCCGTTAGTGTCGGTCAACATCAAGATGTTTCGTCGAGGTAACCGGCGGCGCGGTTAGCTCATCGTCGACCGGGGGAGCGGCACTCCCCGAGGTCGGCGTTGCCCGCAGACCGAACCGGCGCGACGGTGCGCGCCATGCCCGCAACCTGGCCCGTTCCTCCGCCCAGCGACACGTGATCGACCCGTGGTCGGTCGCGGTCGGACCTCGCCACCGTCCATGGTCGTCCCAGATCACAGACACGCCTGTCCACATGTCGGACCGGGTGGCCTCGGCCGCACCGGTTGCGGTCGCGTGGGTCGGGCGGGTCCGCCCGCTGCTGCCCGTCCCCCGTCGATCCTCGCAAGAACCCCCACGAGTACGCCGGAAGTTCCAGGAAGACTCGCGAAAGGTATGGCGACATGCCAACTCTCCCCGTGCGACGCGGTTCACCACCTCGCCTGCGCCTGTTCCGCCGACACGCCGCCGGCCGCCTCCGCCGCCCGTTCACGGTGCTGGCGGCAGCGGCCGTGCTGCTGGTCAGCTCCACCCTGGCCTCGGTCCCGGTGGGCGCCGCCCCGGTCGACACCGCCTCGGGTACGGCCAACGCCCCCGCGTCGACGGGGCAACTCCAGGCCCAGGTGCTCACCTGGACGGCGAACAACAGCACCCAGGCATATGCCTCCGCCCCGAGCACCGCCGTCGCGGGCGCGACCACCCTCGTCTTCGAGAACAGCGCCGCGACCGGCAACACCAGCGGCATGCAGCACACCCTCACGTTCGACACCGGTGGGGCGTACAACAGCGACGTCGACGTGAACATCCTGGCCGACCCGTTCGACAGCAACCAGGGCCGGTGGACCGTCGACGTGGTGCTCGCGCCGGGCACGTACCGCTACTTCTGCGCCATCCCCGGCCACGGCACGATGACCGGCCTGCTCGTGGTCACCGGCGGCAGCGAGGACACCACCCCGCCGACGGTGAGCGCGTCGGTGACCGGCGACCGGGACGATGACGGCGCGTACGTCGGCGCCGCCACCGTGACCCTGTCGGCCACCGACAGCGGATCCGGCGTCGGCCGGGTCGAGTACGCACTCGACGGCGGTCCCTACGGGACGTACTCGGCGCCGGTCACGGTCAGCGCCCCCGGCGAGCACACGGTGACCTATCGGGCGACGGACGTGGCGGGTAACACCTCGCCGGTGCAGTCGAGCGCGTTCACGGTGGTGGCGCCGCCGAACCCGGACACCACGGCACCGACGGTGACCGCCTCGGTGGCCGGTGACCGCAACGATGACGGCGCCTACGTCGGCACCGCGACGGTGACCATCTCCGCCACCGACACCGAGTCCGGCGTCGAGCGGGTGGAGTACTCGCTGGACGGTGGCGCGTACGCCACCTACACCGCGCCCGTCAGCGTCAGCGCCGTCGGCACGCACACGGTGACCTACCGGGCAACGGACGTGGCGGGTAACACCTCGCCGGTGCAGTCGAGCGCGTTCACGGTGGTGGCGCCGCCGAACCCGGACACCACGGCACCGACGGCGACCGCCACCGTGACCGGTGAACGGAACTCCGACGGCGCGTACGTCGAGATGGCGACGGTGACCCTGGCCGCCACCGACACCGAGTCCGGCGTCGAGCGGATCGAGTACTCGCTCAACGGACAGGCGTACGCGACGTACGGCGCGCCGGTCATGGTCCACCAGCCGGGCCAGCACACGGTCAGCTATCGGGCCACCGACCGGGCGGGCAACACCTCGGCCCCGCAGACCGTCACCTTCCAGGTGGTCGGCACGCCGGAACCGGACGACACCACCCCGCCGACGGTGACCGGTGGCGTCACCGGTGACCGCGACGACAGCGGCGCCTACCTCGGCGCCGCGACGGTCACCGTCTCCGCCACCGACACCGAGTCCGGCGTCGACCGGATCGAGTACGCCGTCGACGGGCAGGCGTACGTCGCGTACACCGCGCCGGTGACGGTCAACACCCCCGGTCAGCACAGCGTCAGCTACCGGGCCACCGACCTGGCCGGCAACACCTCGGCCCCGCAGACCGTCACCTTCCAGGTGGTCAGCGCGCCGAACCCGGACACCACTCCGCCGACCGCCACCGCCAACGTCACCGGCAACCGGGACGGCAACGGCGCGTACGTCGGCGCCGCCACGGTCACCGTGTCCGCCACGGACGCGGGGTCGGGCGTCGACCTGGTCGAGTTCTCCCTCGACGGTCAGCCGTACGCGGAGTACACCGCGCCGGTGACGGTCAACCAGCCCGGCCAGCACACGGTTTCGTACCGGGCCACGGACGTCGCCGGCAACACCTCCACCCCGGCGTCGGTCACCCTCACCGTGGTCGCGCCGCCGAACCCGGACACCACCGCGCCGACGGTCAGCGCGGCGATCACCGGGCAGCAGAACGGGAGCTGGGCGTACGTCGGCAGTGCCACCGTCGTGCTCACCGCCTCCGACTCCGGTTCCGGTGTGCACCGGCTCGAATACGCCCTCGACGGAAGCGGTTACACCGTCTACAGCGGTCCGTTGACGGTCAACACCGTGGGTGCGCACACGGTCAGCTACCGGGCCACCGACCGGGCGGGCAACACCTCGGGCACCGCGTCGACCACCTTCACCGTCGTGGAGAGCGGCCCGCCGGCCCCGAGCTGCCGGGTGACCGACACCCGGCCGACGGTCTGGCTCGGCACCCTGAACAGCACCGTCGCGAACCGGGTGGTCGAGGGCGCCTGCTCGATCAACGACCTGATCTCCGACGAGCGGGCCTGGCCCACCCACGCCGAGTTCGTCGACCACGTCCGGGCGATCGCCGAGCACCTGCACCACCGGGGGAAGATCCTGCTCAAGGAGCACAACCAGCTGATCCGTACGGCCAGCGCCTCCGGCGTCGGCAAGGCCGAGGACAAGCAGGGCTACCAGCCGCTGCTCGACCGCTCGGTCGCCTCGTTCCGGCAGTGGGAGCAGGTCGGCGCGGGCGGCTTCGGGCGCAACGCCGACGGGTCGATCACCAGCCGGGCGGTCGACGGCATGGGCCTGCTCTGGTTCCCGATCCGCAGCTACGGCGACTTCTCGCTGAAGCTCCAGTGGCGCGACGACGCCCCCGGTGACGGCCGCGCGAACAGTGGCGTCTTCGTCCGTTTCCCGCAGGTGCACCAGCACCCGCAGGAGTCCCGTCCGGAGTGGGTGGCGATCAGGTACGGCCACGAACTCCAGATCAACGACCGCGCCGACGGCGACCAGTACAAGAGCGGATCGGTGTACGGCTTCGATCGGGTTGATCTCGACGGTGCGCAGGTCACCCCGAAGGGCACCTGGAACGACTACGAGATCCGGGTGGTCGGTCAGCACTACTCCGTGTTCCGCAACGGTGAGCTGATCAACGAGTACGTCAACGTACCCGGGGCGGTCTTCGATCCGCCGAGGTCGGACGATCCCGGCGGCGCCGGACGGCAGAGCGCGACCGGTTACGTCGGCCTCCAGAACCACGGTGCCGCCGACATCGCCAGTTTCCGCAACATCCGGGTCGCCCCGCTGACCCCGTGACGCCCACACCGCACGTTCTCTCCTGCCACCGCCGCGGCGGTGGCAGGCCGAGCGATTGGACAGAATCTTGGACAGGGAATTGAACGACACCGGCGAACCCGAGCCGTTGTCGACGGTCGACGCGCCGGAGACCCGCCCGGCGTCGCCGGTGCGACTGCTCGGATCGAGCGCCGGCCGGGCGGTGATGGTGGTGGCCGTTCTGCTGGCGACCCTCGTCGGCGCGGGCGGGCTGGCCCTCGCCGGCGGCACCACCCAGCGGCCGGCCGAACTGGCCGCGGGTGCGAAGGCCGCCGCCCGGTCGGCCGAGCGGCCCGAGGGCTGCATCGCGCCGGATCGCCGGCTGACCATGTACGCGGTCGAGCTGCCCCGGGACCCGATCACGAACCAGGTCCGGCTCGGCTACGGCCTCACGCCGCAGACCGCGTCCTACCCCGGCCCCACCATGGAGATGATCGAGGGCGAGTGCCTGGCGATCACCGTGCACAACCAGGTGCCGGCCGCGACCCTGGAGGCGCTGCGTACCGACCCGGCGCATCCGATCGGCGTCTCGCTGCACGTGCACGGGGTCAAGTACACCCAGATGTCTGACGGCACGGTGCACAGCAACTCCTTCATCCCGCCGGGCGGGTCGCGGACGTACGTCTGGTTCGCCAAGCCGCGTACCGCCACCTCGCCGGGTACGGCCGGCTACTGGTGGTACCACGACCACGTGGTCGGTGGGCCGCACGGCACCCAGGGCCTCGGCGCCGGGCTGTTCGGCGGTCTCGTCGTACGCCGACAGGGCGACCCGCGACCGGACCGGACGTACGTGACCGCCTTCGGCGACCGGCAGACGATCAACCTGCGGCGCAGCACGGAGGCGGACACCTGTGACCCGGTGAACCCGGTGCCCGGCCCGACCTGCATGGTCGCGAAGATCGGCGAGCGGGTCGAGATCATCGTGATCGGCCTCGGGAACGACATGCACACCTTCCATGTGCACGGTCACTCCTGGGCGGACACCCGGACCGGTCTGATCACGGGGGAGAACAAGGCCCTGGTCGACTCGATCCCGGTGATCGACAACAAGACCCTCGGGCCCGGTGACACCTTCGGCGTGCAGTTCGTCGCCGGGGACTCGGTCGGACCGGGGCACTGGATGCTGCACTGCCACATGCAGTTCCACTCCGACATGGGCATGTCGACCACGATGCACGTGCTGGACGAGAACGGGGCGATGCCGCCGCACGGCGGCCCGATGCCGACCGCCCCGGGACAGCCGGCTCCGGCCCAGGCCAATCCGGCCCAGCCCGCTCCGGCACAGGCCAATCCGGGACAGCCCGCCCACACGAACCACCGCTGATCCGTGCCCGCCGCCAACCCTGACCACGCATCCCACCACCCGAAGGACTTCCGTACCTCTGGAGGAGGAGAAATGGCTCACGAACGCCATTTCCAACTGTCCCGATCGGTCGGGCGACGTCGTCCCGACCCCGACGACCCGTCCCCCCGCGTACTCCGGTCGTCGCGTCGCGGCGCCGGTCCGTTCCGCCGCGCGGTCGCCCTGGCGTCGGGCGCCGTACTCACGCTCGGTCTGCTGACCACGCCGGTATCCGCCGCCCCGGATCCGGGTGTCGGCGGGACCTCGGTGGCACCCGCCTGGGGCGGCCAGGTGGTGAACGTGCTGGTCTTCCACGGGCCGGCGGCATCGCAGGACGACCCGGTCGTCAAGGCCGTCAACGCCATCCGGAAGCTCGGTAGCGAGAACGGCTTCTACGTCCACGACTCCGACGACCCGTCGGTGTTCACCGCCGACAACCTGGACCGCTACCGCAGCGTGGTGTTCCTGTCGGCCAACGGGGTGACGCTGAACGACGCGCAGGAGGCGGCGTTCCAGGCGTACGTCAAGGGCGGCGGCGGGTTCGTCGGCATCCACGACGCCGCCCGCGCGCAGCCCAGCTCGGAGTGGTTCACCGGTCTGATCGGCACCCGCCCGGCGGCGAGCCTGCCGAACGCCGAGAAGATCCAGAGCGTCACGGCCAGCGGAGCCAACCCGCCCAACGAGGGCGAGGGCAACCTGATCGACGGCTCGACCGGCACCAAGTGGCTGACCCGCACGCCGACGGGTTGGGTCGCGGCCAAGCTCGCCGCGCCGAAGGCAATCGCCCAGTACGCCCTGACGTCGGCGAACGACTTCCAGGGGCGGGACCCGAAGGACTGGACCCTCCAGGGGTCGACGGACGGGACCAGCTGGACGAACCTGGACACCCGCAGCGGCGAGACGTTCTCGGGGCGGTTCCAGACCAAGCAGTACACGTTCGCCAACACCACGGCCTACCAGCACTACCGGCTGAACATCACCGCGAACAGCGGTGAGCCGCTGATCCAGCTCGCCGAGCTGTGGCTGATCGGCCCGGACGCGGGGCCGGCGCCGGAGAACACGGTGCAGCAGGCGGTGGTGGACGTCGTCGACCGGCAGCACCCGGCGAACGAGGGTCTGCCGCTGAACTGGACCCGGTCGGACCAGTGGATCAACTGGAACCCGAGCCCGGTCGGCCGGGTACACACGGTCGCCCAGGTCCAGGAGAAGTCGTACAACCCGGGGCTGGCCGGCAACGGCGCCTTCCACCCGATCTCCTGGTGTCGGGACTACGACGGTGGTCGGTCGTTCTACACCGGCATGGGTCGTACCGAGGCCAGCTACACCACCGACACGCAGTTCCGCAGCCACCTGCTCGGTGCGATCCAGTGGACCACCGGCACGGTCCGGGGCGACTGCCAGGCGACCATCGCGTCGAATTACAAGATCGAGCGGCTGACCGCCACCAACCAGACCGGTCAGCTCGACCAGATCGGCGAGCCGCACGGCCTGACCATCGCTCCCGACGGCAAGGTCTTCTACATCGGCAAGGCCGCCTGCGCCACCGGGCCGGTCGCCGACTGGGCCAACCCGAACGTGGGTCTGGGATGCGGCACGATCCACCAGTGGGACCCGACGAACAAGCAGGTCAAGCTGCTGACCACGCTCAAGGTGATGGGCAACCGGGGCAGCGGCAGCGAGCTGGTGAAGAACGAGGAGGGTCTGGTCGGCATCACGCTCGACCCGAACTTCGCCGAGAACGGCTGGTTCTACGTCTACTGGATGCCGCACGAGTCGATCGACCGGGAACGGCGGGTCGGCGAGCGTACGGTTTCCCGGTTCACGTACGACCACGCGCAGCAGACGATCGACCAGGGCACCCGCAAGGACCTGCTGAACTGGGAGACCCAGATCCACAGCTGCTGTCACGCCGGTGGCGGGATGACCTTCGACGAGTCCGGCAACCTCTACATCGGCAGTGGTGACAGCAACTCCTCCGGTGGTTCGGACGGTTACTCCGGGAACAACTGGACCCAGGAGTACGCCGGCATCTCGTTCCAGGACGCCCGCCGTACGTCGGGTAACACGAACGACCTCAACGGCAAGATCATCCGGATCCACCCGGAGGCCGACGGGACCTACACGATCCCCGAGGGCAACCTGTTCACCGGTCAGGAACAGGGCGGCGGCAAGACCCGCCCGGAGATCTACGTGATGGGCGTACGCAACATCGCCCGGATCGCCTGGGACCCGGTGAACGACTGGCTGACCGCCGCATGGGTCGGCCCGGACGCGGGTGCGCCGAGCCCGACCCTCGGCCCGGCGAAGTACGAGACCGCCACGATCATCACCTCGGCGGGCAACCAGGGCTGGCCGTACTGCATGGGCAACCGGCAGCCGTACCGGGACCGCAGCACCACCGACGCCACCGTACTGACCGGCTGGTACGACTGCGACAACCTCAAGAACGAGTCGCCGCGCAACACCGGTCTGGTCAACATCCCGCCGGCCCGGGACAACATGATCTGGTACTCGCCGCAGGGCGGTGGCCCGGTCTTCCCGAAGCGCACCGACGGCAGCAACCTGCCGACGTACGTGGCCAGTGAGTCGACGTTCACCCAGCCGTACCTCAGCGGTGGTGGCCAGGCCATCATGGACGGCCCGACCTACCAGCGGTCGAAGGTCGACGTGAACAGCGGCGTCGCCTGGCCGGCGTACTGGGACAACAAGTGGTTCATCGGCGACCAGTCCAACTCCAACAACCGGATCGCCGTCACCGTCGACCCGAGCAAGGTCGAGCAGGCGGGGGCACCGGCGTTCGCCGAGGACCTGCGCAGCATCATCCAGGGCGGCAGCGGCACCACCCAGCTCCAGTCCTGGATGGATGCGAAGTTCGGCCCCGACGGCGCGCTCTACCTGCTCGACTACGCCGGTGGCTTCTTCAGCCTGCACCAGAACCAGAAGCTGATCCGGATCACCTACCAGGGCGGTCAGGCCACCCCGAACCCGAGCCTGGCGACCGCGCAGTCGGTGGCGCCGAGCCAGCCGCGTACGGTCGCGTTCTCCGCCGCCAAGGTCGGCGGCGTGGCCTGGGAGTGGAACTTCGGCGACGGCAGCAAGGTCTCGACCGCGGCTCACCCGACGCACACCTACAAGCGGTACGGCACCTTCCAGGCAACGGTGAAGGTCACGTACGCCGATGGTGAGGTCGTCACCGGGACGGTCCCGGTCAACGCCGGTTGTGCGGCGGCCGACGCCCGGCCGACGGTCTGGATGCTGGACACCGACACCGCGGTGGTCAACCGCCAGGCCGGCGGCGGCTGCACGATCAACGACCTGATCGACGACGAGACCACCTGGCCGAACCGGGCCTCGTTCGTCACCCACCTCGACGCGGTCCTCGCCGAACTGAGCGCGGCCCACGTCATCGACAACCGGGAGGCGACGCAGCTGCGCCGGGCCGGGACCCAGTCCCCGATCGGCGCCACCAACGGGTACGAGCCGATCTTCGACGGTTCGGCGAAGTCGCTCGCCGGTTGGCGGCAGGCACCCAGCGGGTCGTTCGCCCTGCGTCCCGACGGGACGATCCGCAGCTCCGGCGGCCTCGGCATGCTCTGGTACGCCGACCAGCAGCTCGCCGACTACTCGATCAAGGTGCAGTTCCGCGACATCTCCCCGGAGAACGTCCGGGCCAACAGCGGGATCTTCGTCCGGTTCCCGGATCCGCGGACCCCGTTGGACCAGCGGCCGCCGGGCAGCTGTGGCACGGTCGGAAACGCCCGCAGTTCCCAGGCGTGGGTCGCGATCTACTGCGGCCACGAGATCCAGATCTACGACGGCGAGACCGGTGAGCCGCAGAAGACCGGCTCGGTGTACAACTTCTCGCCGAACACGCTGGACCGGGCCGGGGCGACCCCGAAGAACCAGTGGAACGACTACGAGGTACGCGTCATCGGCCAGCACTACACGATGATCCGCAACGGTGTGGTGATCAGCGAGTTCGACAACACGCCCGGTAAGCAGTCGTCCCGCCAGGGCGACCCGTCCACCGACCTGCGGCAGTTCCTCAGCGGTTTCGTCGGGTTGCAGAACCACGGCAACAACGACCTGATCGAGTTCCGCAACATCAGGGTGCGCCAGCTCTGATTCGACCGGTGCCGGGTACGGGCGTTCACGCCCGTACCCGGCACCGCCGCGTCGCCGCCCGTACCGACACCCATTCGTTCACGTGTACGAATGGGTGTCGTGTCGTGCTGGCGATCGGGGCCGGGGCAACCTACGGTTTTGGCGGATCAGGGGTGCCGCCCGGCGGCCGGTCACGAGGGGGAGTCCATGGCAGATGTGCAGGTCGGGGCCAGGGCGTCGGTGCCCCGGCGCCGGCAGGGAGTGACCGTCGGCTTCGTGGTCGACGGCACCGAGGGCCACCTGGTGACGGCGGCGCTTCCCGACGGTCGGCTCAGTGACGTGCTGCTGTCGGTGGACAAGCAGGGTTCCACGCTCGCCGGCATGACCGAGGCCCTGTCCCTGGCGCTCACCACGGGGCTGCGGGCCGGGGCGCCCCTGTCGGCGTACGTCGAGGAACTGCGGGTGACCCGATACCCGCCGGCCGGTCCGACCGACGACCCGGACATCCCGCGCACGACGTCGTTGGGGGACTACCTCGTACGGCGGTTGGACGTCGACTACCCGGCCGGTGTGCGCCGGTCCGAGCACCGGTGACGGTGTTCGGGTGAGCGGCGCCGGCAGTCGCGCCCGCACCGGAGGGCCGGTGATCGTGGCCCCCCGGTGCGGGTGGATCAGCCGTTGACCGCCACGTGCGGGTAGAGCGTGGTGATCTCCGCCGCCAGGCCGTTCTTGACCATCCGGGTCCAGTCGTCGACGAGCACCTCGTGCCGGCCCGCCTCGACGCCGTCGATCGCCTGTCGGGCCACCTCGGTCGGGGTGGTCTTCGGGTCGGTCGGCGGCGCCCACCGCGCCGCCGGCTCGGTGTCGATCCAGCCGACGTGCAGGCCGGTCACGCCCACACCGTGCGGGTGCAGGTCCTGCCGCAGCCCATTGGTCATCGACCACAGCGCCGCCTTGGACGCCGCGTACGCGCCGAGGGTCGCGTACCAGGACAGGGCCGTGTGGATGTTGAGCAGGTGGCCGCCGTTCGCGATCAGGCGGGGCGCGAGGGCCCGGGTCACCTGTAGTGGTCCGTAGAAGTTGATCTCGATTTCCCGCCGGATCTCGTCCAGGTCCCCGTTGAGGTAATCCGCGCCGAGCAGCACACCGGCGTTGTTGATCAGAAGATTGACGTCCGGGGCCTGCGCGGTCGCGGCGGCCACCGAGGCCGGGTCGGTGAGTTCCAACGTCAGCGGTACGACGTTCGGGTTGCTGATCGTCCTCGGGTCGCGGGCGGTGGCGTACACCTTGGCCGCCCCGCGCGCCAGCACCTCTTCGACCAGCGCCTTGCCGAGGCCGCGGCTGCCACCGGTGACGAACACCACTGAATCCTGGATCTTCATGTCGATTCCTTCGGGGGACGGGTTCCGCCATGCCTGACAGAACCAAAAGGTGTTTGCCTGTGTCGCCGATGCTAGCACCCGCCGACAGAACCAACTAGTGTTGGGTTATGTCATGGATGGCGACCGGCCGGTACGGCGTACGGACGACCGACACGGGAGCCGTGTTGGTGCAGGAGTTGATCGGCACCCGCGCGGTGGAGGACGTACCGGACCTGTTGGCCGAGCGCGAGTCCGCGCGGGCGTGGTGGGACGAGAGTGTCCGCGGGTGGGCGGCGATGCGGGGGGTGACCGTTCCGGCGGGGGCGCTCTCGGATGAGGATGTGGCCGCTCTCCGTGAGCTACGGGCGACGTTCGATGCACTCCTCGCCCGTGACGGGAATGCGCCGGCGGTGGCGGCGGGGGTCACGGTGACGCTTGCGCTGGGGGACGACGGCCTGGTGCGACCGGTACCGACCGGTGATGGTTCCCGTTGGCTGGCGTCGGCCCTGTGGTCGGAGACACTGCTCGCCCAGCAGACGGATGTCTGGTCCCGGATCAAGTTGTGCCGCAACGAAGACTGCCGTACGGCCTTCTACGACTCCTCGCGCAACCGCAGCGGTGTCTGGCACGACGTCACCACCTGCGGCAACGTCGCCAACCTGCGGGCCTCCCGAGAACGCAAACGACGCCGATCGGCAGTAACCGACTGATCCGCGTACGCGTAATTCCCGGCCCCCCGAAGCGCGGGCCGGCTGGTGCCGGCTCTAGGCTTCCGGAGTGGACAGCCGTGCGCGCAGGCGCGGAGTGAGTTTGATTTCGTAAGGCAGGTCGCGAAGCTCGTCCGCGGTCGTCGAGAAGCCCATTTCCGTGAGGGTCGCGGCGAGCTGATGCCATGGGTGTTCCTCGTTCGACGTCTCCGCGTCGTCCGGCAGCACGACGTTTCGAACGCTGCCCACCACCTGCTCCTCGTTCAGGTAAAGCGCAAGAGTGGCCGCGCCGCCGGTGGACGGCACGCTGGTCCACCCCAGTTCCCGCAGCAGTACAGGCTGCCCTTCGGAAAGCTTCGCAAACTCATCGACAGTGAAGTCGAGTCTGCTGTCCGGGTTCGCGCTCGCGCCGCCCGCAGAATGCAGGTCGCACAGCGCGTACAGGCCGACTATTCGAGTGGTCATGAGCAACATCCCGTGGGTGGCAAGCGAACCACTCGGGGTACACTGTGACCAGTTGCAACGTCACAGCGTACCCCGAGTTGTTGCAATCAGTTGACGACGCAGGCCAGGTTACGTGTCTCGGTAACAGCTTGCTCGCTCGAATCCACTTGGCCGATCAGATCGACGTCGATGCGACTCCGCCACGACACCTGAGCGGTACCCTGGCACGTTGCTCGCGCGTTCGCGCGGTTCGCGGATCCGCCACCGGCGTAAACGGGGCTCTTCTCGCCCTCGCCCTTGACTCGCCAACTGCCGTCGTCGTAGTACTCCTCAAGCCAGATCGTCACCTTCGCCCGCGTGCCTGCGGGGCAGTTGATGTTGCCCCAGTACCCGTGGCCGGTGGCATCGTTGCCGGTCTTGTGGACAAAGTCGCCGTCCGAAATGAACAAGCATCCGGCCTGCGCCAATACGTCGGCCGTGCTCAGGTCGCTGCCGCGTTCGCTCAACGGCGCAACTGCGGGACGGGCAGCCCGGGGTGCCGAGCCGTTGTCGGCAGCGGCAGGGGCCGCAGGCAGGACGGCAAGGGCGAAGAACACCCCGAGTGCCAAGGCGATTGATCGGCGCCAAGAAGGTGACGCAGCGGTGCCAGATGATCGTGCTCGCATGCTTCCCGTGTTCCCGGTGTTGTGCTTGGTGCTCTGTTTCACGGCTGATCCCTTCTAGGTCTTCCGATGGAAAACAGGCTGAGCCGGTCCTGTGCCCCCGTGGGCTCAGCGAGACGCACGTACCAGGAGCTGCTCACATCGTGTCGGCGTGGCCATGCGGATACCTTGGCTGAATCTTGAATCTCCTGGCGGGACGGGTGTGACGCCGCGAGGTTGGCGGCACCGGTCGGCCGCGTGGCAGGCTACCCGGATGAACGGGGCTGTGATCGACTACGGGTTGACGGACCGGGCGGCCCGACGGGTCACGTTGCGGCCGGTGGACGACGAGAACTGGCGTGCGGTCGCCGACGTGGTGCCGCTCGACAACCAGCGCGAGTTCGTCGCGCCGTCGGCGGCCCGCTATCTGCTGCTCGGCATGCGGGAGGACGTCTGGCGGTCGTTCGCCGTCTACGCGGACGACGCGGTGGTCGGCCACGTCATGTGGGGGTACGACCGGGAGGACCGGACCTACTGGATCGGCGGCATGCTCATCGACGCGGCACACCAGGGCGGGGGACTCGGACGGGCCACCGTGCTGAGCCTGGTGCGCTGGCTGGTGGATCGCCCCGACTGTCCCGCCGTCCGCCTCTCCGTCGACCGGGCGAACACGGCGGCCCGCCGGCTCTACGCGTCCGTCGGATTCGCCGAACTGGAACCGGACGAGGATGGGGAGATCGTCGCCGAACTCACCCGCGACCGGGCCGGGTTCCCCTCGGGCGGCCCGAGCCGCTAGTCCTGCGCCTCCAGGGAGACCAACGTTCCAGGGTCGTACACCGTCCCTTGTGTGTGTACACCAAAAATGGTGTACGAGATTGACGCGTGTGTGGGTCCGCCCGAGGTGTTCCGAACAGGTAACAAGCGGTATCGGGGCGACCGGTCAGCCGGACAGACCCGCGTGGTGCAGCAGGTACGCGGTCAGCGGCGCGTAGAGGCCCGGATCGACATTGTCGTCCAACGGTACGCAGACCCGTACCAGGCCCTCCGCCTCACCGACGAACAGGGCCGGATCGTTGCAGTCGGCGAAGCCCACGGTGGGGATGCCGGCCTGCGCGGCGGCGCCGGCCCAACCGTGGTCGGCGATGACCAACTCGGGCAGCGGCTGACCGGTGGCCGCCAGCTCGTCCAGGATCGCCGTCATCGGCAGCGGTGAATGGGTGTGCGCCAGCCGGCCGTCCGACTTGGCGAGTACGGCGACGTCGTCGACGAACCGGATCGAACTGCGGTGGCTGCGGTAGGACGGCTCGTCGGGGTGCTGCCAGTCCGCTGCCGCCGAGAGCAGGAAGCAGCCCGCCGCCCGCAGTGCCTTCGCCAGCGCGCGGTGGATGGACAGCACCCCGTGCGGATGTCCGGTCGCCACCAGTACCCGCTGCCGGTGCCGGGCGGCGTCGCGTACCAGGGTGGACATTGCCTCCAGCCGTTCGATCGTGCGCTCGGGGTCGATGGTGTCGGTGCCGCGTACGTGGTTGAGGTCGGGGGAGACGCCGCAGCGCTCGACCATCAGCGCCAGCACCTCGGCCGGGGTCCAACTGCCGGCCGGATCGAGCCCGAACAGGTAGAGCGGTTGGCGCCGGCTCATCTGCCGGAAGTGGTCGAGGTTGTTCTCGCGCGGGGTGGCGACCCGGCCGGCGATCCGGGACTCGATCAGATAGTCGAACAGGGCGTCCCGGCTCGGGGCGTCGGTCATGGGGCCTCCCGCGGTGTGGTTCCGGCGGCATCGATCCTGCCCGCCCCGGCCGGCAATCCGCCAATCCGATTCGAGGGTTGCCGCGCTTCCCGGCGGTGCGACTATCCCCGGCCGGGGTAGCGGCAGGCCGAGCCGGCGGCGGCGAGGCGCTGCTCCGGCGAGAGGGCGACCGGGACGTACCGGCCCGGCTGGTCGGGGTGCGCCTGCCGGGCTTCCACGAGGCCGGTCGGGCTGTCGCCGCCGAGGCACGCGGCCGCGACCAGGACGGGGCGCTCGACGTCGGTGCCGTCGAGCCGGACCTGTGCCCCGGTGGTCGGCTGCCGCACGTCGGCCAGGCCCACCTGCCGCCAGGTCCCCGGGCCGGGCGGGACCGGATCGGTCCCGGTCGAGCTGGCGAACCCGACGATGTCCAGGTCCGTACCGGTGGCGTGCAGCGTCACCGCGCCCGGTAGCCCGGTTCCGGCCAGGACGGAGAAGGCGATGGCGCTGGGCGTGGCCCGCCCGTTCGGACAGTCCGACGCCGGTTCGGTCCGCGGCGGGTTGCCGTGGATGACCGCCGAGGAGACGACCCCGCCACCGGAGGTCTTGAACCAGCGCACGTCGGGAGTGCCACCGGTGTTGTCGTACACCTTCTCGCCGACGCAGAAGCCGGTGAAGCCGACGGTGCAGTTCGGCGGGATCGTCGTCAGCAGCGGGTCGTCCCGGGTCGCCCCGCCGCGTACGTGCGCCCCGCCGCCGTAGGTGACACCGGTGAACAGGGCACCTGACGGCGTACCGGGGCAGGTCGGCGCGCCCGGCGCCGTGCCGCCGACCGGGGTGCCTCTCGGTCGTGACGGCTCGGCCGCGGCGACCGCCGCGACCAGCGAGGTCACGGCGCCGAGGGCCAGCACGGCGATGCCGCGCCGCCGCCGAGGTCCGGCATCCGTTCCGGTACGCCGCCCCACCCGCCCGGTCGTCGTCGGCCGCCCGGACCCCGGCGGAATCGACGTCGCCTCGCCCTCCGGCAGTACCTGCGGTCCGTTCCCGTCGTCGACCGAGCGCGGTTGAGCCGCTTCGTCGGCCGACCGCGGCTGAGCCGTCTCGTCGGCCGACCGCAGTTGGGCCGTTGTCTCGTCCCAGCGCCGTTGCCACTGTTCGAGATCGCCCCGGCAGGCACCGACGTACGCGAGCAGCACGTCCAGGGTCGGCATCCGGGTCCCGCCGGCAGCCTCGGACAGGGTCGTCGCGCTGTACCCCGCCGACCGGGCGAGCACCCGGTACGTCGGGTTGCCCGCCTCGGCCCGCAACTTCCTCAGCTCGTACGCGAATGCCGGTAGTGGACCACTGCTGGGATCAATCGCTCTCTCTCGACGCGCCACGTGATTCTCGCCCCCAACGAATGAATGTCCGGGCAGTCCCCACCAATGCTCGCCGACAACACCGGGGCATGCCCAATCGCTGTCGGATTCTTGGCGTACCCGTGGACTTGACCGGAGTTGATTGATTGTGGCCGCTGATCTTTCCGGACAACCGGATCGGCGACTAGCACTGGAGATGAGCGACGCCACCGGCAATCGGAGCCGATGGCCCAGTGGAGAGGAAACGACAATGAGGGTACGGATGATCGTCACGGCCGTGGCACTGGCCGCCGCGACGGGCCTGCCGACACTGGCCGGCTCACCGGCGGCTGCTGCGGAGGCGGCCCGCGACTGCGTGGTAAACCTGGACGACAAGACGGTGACCTGCGCGGCGACCGAGGCCGAGGCTCGGCGGGCGGCGGCCGTCCCGGCCGCGAGTCTGACCATCGCCAGGCTCTACGACCTGCCGAACTACAAGGGAGCATCGCACACCTTCGTCCAGTCCCGGGCGTGCACACCCTCGTACGACACCGAGTGGCAGTGGGACGACCTGCGCAACACCAGTGGCGGAAACTGGAGCAACCGAGCCAGCTCGGTGCACACCTACAACAGCTGCGACGTGAGGTTGTACGACGGTGTTGACTTCGCCGGTGCCGTCTCGACCTGGATCGACCAGTCGGCGAATCTGGCCGCCGTCGGTAGCGGCTGGAGCAATCGGGCCAGTTCGATCAAGTTCTCCTGACGGGTCGAGTCCGGGGGAGCCGGGACGAGTCGGTGGAGGATGAAAGGTGAGCGGGTGGGTGAAAGGTGAGCGGGTGGGTGAAACACCACCCGCTCACCGTGCCGTCTGTTGTCGTCAGTCGTGGCTGTCCGGTGTCCCGAGCCAGCCGCGTATTCCGGCGAGGATGCCGGGGCCGTAGTCGGTGGTGACGTCCCGAGCCAGGTCGGCGATGGTCACGGCGCGCAGCGCGGCCCGCCAGGCGTCGTCTGCCGCGCTCATCGCTCGCGAGATCGCGCAGGCCGAGGTGCATGCCTCGGGCGGGGTCGCCAACGGACCCCGTTGCCGGATCTCGGTGCAGATGAAGGCCGGTTGGCTGCCGTCCACCGCCTCGACCACGTCGAGCACGGTGACGAGGTCCGGTGCGCGGGTGAGCGCGTACCCGCCGGCGTGTCCCTGTACCGATCGGACCAGGCCGGCCCGGGACAGGCTCTGCAACTGTTTGGCCAGGTAGCTGCCGGAGACGTCGTGCAGTTCGGCCAGCCGGGCGGCGGGTACGGGCTGTTCGGCGGCGGTCAGCACGACACAGCAGTGCAACGCCCACTCCACCCCACCGGACATCTTCACCGGCCCATCCTACTTGACTCGGACAGGATGTATCCGAGTAGTATCCCGGATATCAGATGTCCGAGTTGAGATGCGGGAGATTCACATGAAGATCGTGGTTATCGGTGGTACCGGACTTATCGGCACGAAGCTCGTGAGCAGGCTCCGCGCCGCCGGACACGACGTGCTCGCCGCGTCGCCCTCGTCGGGCGTCGACACCATCACCGGTACGGGGCTCGCCGACGCGCTGGCCGGCGCCCGGATCGTCGTCGACGTGGCGAACTCGCCCTCCTTCGAGGACACGGCGGTGCTGGAGTTCTTCCGTACCGCGGGTCGAAACCTCGTCGCGGCGGAGACGGCGGCCGGGGTCGGACACCACGTCGCGCTGTCGGTCGTCGGCGCCGACCGTCTACCGGACAGCGGCTACCTGCGCGCGAAGGTCGCCCAGGAAGAGCTGATCAAGGCCGCGCCGGTGCCCTACACCATCGTCCGGGCCACGCAGTTCTTCGAGTTCGCCGGCGCCATCGCGCAGACCGCCGTCGACGGCGACACGGTCCGGCTGCCCGCCGCCCTGCTCCAGCCGATCGCCGCCGACGACGTCGCCGCCGCCCTCGCCGACATCGTGCCCCAGCCGCCGGTGAACGGCACCGTCGAGCTGGCCGGCCCGGAGAAGATCGGCCTGGACGAGTTCGTCCGGCAGTTCCTGCACACCGCCGGCACCCAGCACGCCGTACGCGAGGTCACCACCGATGTCCGGGCCCGCTACTTCGGCGCCGAACTAGACGACAGCTCCCTCACCCCCGCCGACGGCGCCCGCATCGGCGCGACCCGGTTCGCCGACTGGCTGGGGCGGCTCACCGACGCCCGGTAACCGGGCGGACACACCCTTCACGGGTCGGCGCGGCGCAGGCGGCCTTGTCGCGGCCCGCCGTACGGCTTCCGCTAGCGTATGGCGACTTCCGAAGGGACGGCGAGGTCGATGCTGGACTGGCTCAACTCACCGGCGGTGACGCTGTTCGGGGCACCGACCTCGTGGGCGGAACTGCTCGGCTTCGCCACCGGGATGCTGTGTGTGCTGCTCGTCGTCCGGCAGCACGTCGCGAACTGGCCGATCGGCATCCTGAACGTACTGCTGCTGATGGTGGTCTTCTGGTCCGTCGGCCTCTACGCCGATGCCGGACTACAGGTCGTGTACGTCGCGCTCGGCGGCTACGGCTGGTGGCGGTGGACCCGTGGCGCCGGACGCGACGGGGTGAGCGGGGTGCGGACCACCACCGGGGCCGAATGGGTCGGCCTCGCCGTCGCCGGGGTCGCGCTGACCGTCCTGCTCTGGCTCTTCCTCGACCGGTTCACCGGCTCGACGGTGCCGCTGCCGGACGCGCTCACCACCGCACTGTCCCTGCTCGCCACGTACGGTCAGGCGCGCAAGCTGGTCGAGAGCTGGTGGCTGTGGGCGACCGCCGACCTGGTCTACATCCCGCTGTACGGCTACAAGGGCCTGTGGCTGACCGCGATCCTGTACGTCGGATTCCTCGGACTGTGCGCGCTCGGCTGGCGGGCGTGGCGGGCCGACCTGCACGGCCGGTCGGCCCGGTCCGGCCCGGTGAACGCGCCGGTGACCGCTTGAGCGCGACCGGGCACCGGAGCGACCCTCCATTCGCCCACGGCATGGTGGTGGGCAAGTTCTACCCGCCGCACGCCGGTCACCACCACCTGATCGACACCGCGGCGGCCGCCTGCGCGCGGTTGACCGTGGTGGTCGCGCCGTCGAGCGTCGAGTCGATCCCGCTCGACCTGCGTCTGGCCTGGCTGCGCGAGGTGCACGCCGGCACACCGTGGGTACGCTTCGTCGGCGTCGTCGACGACCACCCGGTCGACTACGGCGACCCGGTGGCCTGGGACGCGCACTGCGCCGTCTTCCGAGCCGCCCTCGGCGGCCCGGTCGACGCCGTGTTCAGCTCCGAGTCGTACGGGGACGAACTGGCCCGGCGGTTCTCCGCCACCCACGTCTGCGTCGACCAGGCCCGAGGCGCCGTCACGGTGTCCGGAACCGAGGTACGGGCGGACCCGGTGGCGTACTGGCGACACCTGGCACCGCCGGTGCGGGCCTGGTTCACCCGCAGGGTGGTGGTTGTCGGCGCGGAGTCGACCGGCACCACCACGCTGGCCCGTGACCTGGCGCGGTCGTTGCGCGGTGACGGCGGCGCGTGGGCGGAGACCCGCTGGGTGCCGGAGTTCGGTCGCGAACTGACCGACCGCAAGCTGACCGCGCTGCGGCACACCGACCCGGCCGCCACCGTCTTCGACGTGACCTGGTCGCCGGAGGACTTCGTGGAGGTGGCTCGGACCCAGAACCGGGCCGAGGACGCCGCCGCCCGGACCGGCGGGCCGATCCTGGTCGGCGATACCGACGCCCGTGCCACCGCCGTCTGGGAGGAGCGCTACCTGGGCTCGGTGTCCGCCGCGACGCTCGCCGCCGCCCGGCGCCCCGACCTCTACCTGCTCACCGATCACGAGGGTGTGGCGTTCGAGGACGACGGCCTGCGCGACGGGGAGCACCTGCGCGCCTGGATGACCGGGCGGTTCCGGGAGGTGCTGCACGCCAGCGGCGTGCCGGTACGCGAACTGACCGGCCCGCCCGAGGTCCGGCTCGCCGCCGCCCGTGCCGCCTGCGCCGACCTGCTGGCGCACGGCTGGCCGCTGGCCCCACCCCTACCCCAGGCCGGCGGCTGACCCGACCGCCGAACACGCTCGTTCCGGCGCGACCCGCTTCCGTCGCCCGTGGACACCCGTTGCCGACGACACCTATGCGGGGCTCAGCCGCCGGTCCTGCTGACCCCCGCCCTTCTCGCCGATCTTGCACTTGTGGCGCCCGAATTAGGAAATTCATACGGATTTGTCTACCGCCACAAGTGCAAGATCGGCGCGTTGTCCTCGCGGGAACTCGCGCGCGGTGGATGTACGGCGGGGGGTACGGTGCCGGGCTATGTCTCCTTCCCGGATCCGTCCTCCGTTCGTGGCCGACGAGCGGACCCAGTTGGTCGGCTGGCTCGACATGCAGCGCGCGATCATCCACTACAAGTGCGAGGGACTGTCCGAGGCGGACAGCCACCGGTCGGTGCTGCCGACCTCGCCCCTGATGACGGTGGCGGGTCTGGTCTCGCACCTGCGCTGGACCGAGCAGTGCTGGTTCGAGGTGCTCTTCCTCGGCCGCCCGGCCGACGGGCCCCAGTTCCAGGAGGAGCCCGAGGACGCCGACATGAGGGTCGAGGGCGTTCCGCTCGGTCAACTCCTGGCCGACTACGAGCGGCAGTGCGCCGTCTCCAACGAGATCATCGCGGCCCATCCGCTGGACCAGGTGGGTAGCCACCCGGATTTCCGGTCCGCCGCCGCGACCCTGCGCTGGATGGTGATCCACATGGTCGAGGAGACCGCCCGCCACGCGGGTCACCTGGACGCCATCCGGGAACTGCTCGACGGCGAGACCGGCTACTACTGAGCCGGGTCCGCCGTGCCGGCGGAGGGGACGGCGGCGGCCGTCAGCCGGCCACGGCGTGCAATGCGCGCGATCCGCGCCGGTCGAGCCGATCGAGCGCGGCGGCCGTCGCCGCGTCGGCGGGAAGGTGTACGACCAGCCGCTGGTGGTCGTCGACGGGCAGTTCCAGCGTCTCGTAGGCCAGCCGCAGCTCGCCGGCCTCGGGGTGGACCAGCCGCGTAACACCGTTGGGCTTCGGCAGACCGGGTACGGTGTCCAGCCGCCGGGTGAACGGCTCGCCGGCGGTGATGGTCAACTCGTCGGCGAGCAGCACCACGGCCGAATCCGCCCGGAACGGACCGTACTTGAGCGCGGCGACGTGTTCGTCGGCGACGTGCTCCCAGTCGGGGTACGCGGTGCGTGCCCGCCGGTCGGCGAAGACGAACCGGTAGAGGTTCGGTGGTGTGCCGTCCAGCAGGCCGACCGGTCTGGCCAACCGCTCGTATCCGGCGGTGTGGGCGAGGACCTCACCCAGGTGGTTGAGCAGTACGGCGGCCGCCGGTTCGAGGTGCTCGACCAGGCTGCGCACGGTTGGCCGTACGGTGCGCACGGGTGCCGCGTCGCCCCGGCAGTTGAAGTTGCGTTCGGCCCCCTTGGCGAGCCGGTGCAGGTGGACGCGCTCGGTTCCGGTCAGCCGGAGCGCGTCGGCCAGGGTGGAGAGCACCTGCGCCGACGGCCGCCGGTCGTGCCCCTGCTCCAGTCGGGTCACGTACTCGACGCTGACGCCGGCCAGCACGGCCACCTCCGAGCGACGCAGGCCCGGCGTACGGCGGCGGGGCCCGGCGGGCAGTCCCACCTCGGCGGGCGTGACGGTCTCACGACGGATACGCAGGAACATACCCAGCTCGTTGTCGCTCACCTGCCGAACCTAACAGCAGCCGGGCAACGGATCGTATCCCTGCCGCTACCACCCTCGGCTCGGTCTCCCTCGTCGGCACGGGCGCCGCCAGGGTGGTGGACGTGACCTTCACGGTCACCTCGTGACCCAACCCGGAGGTGTGCTTTGGCTCCAACAGTTGTCGTGGTCGGCGGCGGGTACGGCGGCATCACCGTGGCGAAGGCCCTGGACGACGTCGCCGACGTGGTCCTGGTCGAGCCCCGCGACGCGTTCGTGCACAACGTGGCGGCGTTGCGTGCGGTGGTGGACCCGGACTGGGCGGACCGGATCTTCCTTCCGTACGACCGTCTCCTGGCTCGTGGAAGGGTGCGCCGCGACCGGGCGGTACGGGTTTCCGCGACCGAGGTCGAACTCGGCTCCGGTGAGGTGATCGCCGCCGACTTCATCGTCCTGGCCACCGGCTCGGCGTACCCGTACCCGGCCAAGATGGACGTCGAGGACAGCATGGGCGCCCGGACGAAACTCCGGCTCACCCACGACGCCTTGAACCGGGCGAACCGGGTGCTGCTGCTGGGCGCCGGGTCGGTCGGACTGGAGTTCGCCGGTGAGATCAAGTCGGTGTGGCCGGACAAGGCCGTCACCGTCGTCGACCCCCACCCGGATCTTGTCTCCGGACGTTTTCCGGACGAGTTCAGGTCGATCCTGCGGGCCCAACTCGACGAACTGGGCGTCGAACTCCTGCTCGGTACGTCGCTGCGCGAGCTGCCGGCCGTCGCGGACGGGCGGGCGGCCACCTTCACCGTGACGACCGGATCCGGTGTCGACATCACCGCCGACATCTGGTTCGTCTGCCACGGGGCGAGCACCGAGAGCGACTACCTCGCCGCCGCGCTGCGCCCGGCCCGGCAGCCCGACCAGCGGCTGGCCGTCACCCCGCAGTTGCGGCTGTCCGGCCAGGAGACCGTGTTCGCGATCGGGGACGTCACCGCCATTCCCGAGCTCAAGATGGCCTATCTCGCCCAGAAGCACGCCGAGGTGGTGGCGGCCAACATCCGTACGCTGATCGGGGGTGGTGGGGACCTGGTCAGCCATCGGCCGGAGGCGCACGCCATGGTGCTGCCGCTGGGTCCCAAGGGCGGTGTCACGTACACGCCCGACACGGGTGTGCTCGGCGCCGGGCCGACCTCCGACATCAAGGGCGGCCTGTTCGTGGACACCTACCGCGAGATCTTCGGCCTGACGGCCGGCGCCTGACCCGATCCGTCGGGCCGATGTCGGACCACCGGGCTATGTTCGGCCCATGCAGTCGACGAGCGTCTCGTGGCAGGTCAAAGCCCCGCGTTCGGCCGTCTACCGGGCACTGCTGGATCCGGACGCGGTCGCGAGGTGGCGGGTGCCCAACGGGATGAGCGGCCTGGTGCACGAGTTCGAGGCCCGCGAGGGTGGTTCGTTCCGGGTGTCGCTCACCTACGACGCCTCGGACGGGGTCGGCAAGTCGGCGCCGCACACCGACACGTACCACGGGCACTTCGCCAGGCTGGTGCCCGACGAGCAGGTGGTGGAGGTGATCGAGTTCGAGACCGAGGACCCGGCACTCAGTGGGCTGATGACCATGACCACCACGCTCGTCGACGCGGCCGGCGGCACCGAGGTACGGGTCCTGCACGAGGGCCTTCCCGAGGGCGTTGCCGCCGCCGACAACGAGACCGGTACGCGGATGGCGCTGGCGAACCTCGCCCGGCTGGTCGAGACGGCGGAGGGCTCCCGTACCTGACCGGTGTCCGCCGGTCAGTTCGGGACGGTGCCGGTGGCCAGCCCGTCGAAGTAGGGCTTCATCGCCGGGTAGTAGTCGTCGAAGACGGGTAGGGGTGCTCCCTCGCGGGAGGCCACGAGCAGGTCCAGGTAGTACTCCCAGCCGGGGCCGACCTCGCCGATGGCCTCCTCGGTTTCGAGGTGGTGCACGAGGCTGAGCTCGGTGCCGCCGTCGGCCTCGGCGAGCAGCAGTTCCAACCGCCACGAGCCGCCCTCGTCAACCGTCGACACCGCCAGTCGGCGGGGCGGCTCGCACGCGTCGATCAGCATGTCGAGCCAGGGACCGTTCTCCTCGTACGCCATCTGCACCTGGATTGTTCGGCCCGGCGCGGGGTCACCCTTCCACGGGCCGAACCACCTGGCCGTCCGCTCGGACTCGGTGACGCTGGCCCAGACGTCCTCGATCGGTGCCCGGAACGTCCGGCGCAGGACGAGGTCGCGGCCGGTGGCGGTGGGAAACAGCAGGCCGGTCGGTGGGCGAATCATGCGGAATGTTCCTCTCGTTGGTCCGTTGTGTCGCGTGAACGTCGGTCCGTTGTGTCGCGTGAACGGTGTTCGCGGCGGGTGCGGTAGACCTCGGTCTCCAGGGCGTCGAGGCGACGTTCCCAGGCGGTGGGCCGGGTGAGCTGGGCGAGCCAGTCGATCAGCTCGGTCAACGCGGTGGTGTCGAGTTCGTAGAACCGCCGCCGGCCCACGAGGGTGTCACGTACCAGCCCGCTCTTTCTGAGCACGCGCAGGTGACGGCTGACCGCGGGTCGGCTGATCACGAACCGGTCGGCGATCTGCCCGGCGGACATCCGCTCGTCGCGCAACATCAGCAGGATCTCGCGCCGCACCGGGTCGGCGATCGACTCCGCCACGTCGTCCATCCGAGAAACCGTAACCAATGGGTTACGCGTTCGCAAGCGAACGCGGCAAATCGCGTCGACACGAACGCGAGCCGGTGTCGCTGGAGCCCTCGGATGCCGAGGCGCTGTGGCGGTGGAACCACGACCCGGAGGTGATGCGCTGGATGGACGACGGTTACGCCCGGACGCTCGCCCGGGTCACCACCTGGCTGACGGAGCGACCCCGCGACGACTACGCCGACGTCCTCTTCGGCATCGAGGTGGTCGAGGACGGCAAGCTCGTCGGGCTGGTCCGGCTGACCGCCCCGACCCGGCCGTCCATGGTGGTTTGGCCGTGGGCGGGGTCCGGGTATGGGAGGGTCCCGTCCCTGGAGGTCAGCGATGACACCGGCCACCGATCGGTTCCCCACCCGGCACCTGCCCGGGGTGAGCGTGCGGGACCTGCCCGAACCGCCCGCGTCGGCCTGGCCGGTGATCGGGCCGGGGGTGATCGCCGCCGGGGTGGGACTGGCCTCGGGCGAGTTCATCCTGTTCCCGTACATCGCCTCGCAGGTGGGGCTGGTCTTCCTCTGGGCCGCCGCGGTCGGCATCGTGACCCAGTGGTTCCTCAACATGGAGATCGAGCGCTACACGCTCGCCACCGGCGAGACGGCGCTGACCGGCTTCTCCCGGTTCTGGCGCCACTGGGGGCTGGTCTTCGCGGTGATGGTCTACTTCGCGAACCTCTGGCCGGGCTGGGCCTCCAGTTCGGCGACGATGGTCACGTACCTGTTCGGTGGTGACGCCACCTGGATCGCGGTCGGCATGCTGGTCGTGATCGGGCTGACCCTCACCCTGGCCCCGGTCGTCTACACCGCGCTGGAGCGGGTCGAGTTCGTCAAGGTCGGGCTCGTCGTGGTCTTCCTGGTGGTCGCGGTGGTCTTCGCCGTCGGCGCGGACGCCTGGCGGGCGTTGCCGGACACCGTCACCGCACCGGAGTTCCCGACCGAGCTGGGGTTCGCGCTGATCCTGTCCGCGCTGGTCTTCGCCGGAGCCGGCGGCGGGCAGAACCTGGTGCAGAGCAACTGGATCCGGGACAAGGGCTTCGGCATGGGCCGGTACGTTCCCCGGCTGGTCAGCCCCGTCACCGGGCGGCCGGAGGCGACACCGGACGCGGCCGGGTTCGTCTTTGAACCCACCGAGGAGAACCTGGGCCGGTGGCGGCGCTGGTGGCGGCTGGCGAACCGGGAACAGCTCGTCACCTTCGTGCTGATCTCGTTCGTCACGATCACGCTGATGTCGATGCTCGCCTACTCGACCGTGTACGGCGTACCCGGACTCGCCAACAGCGTCTCGTTCCTGCGGGTGGAGGGGGACCGGCTCGGCGAGCTGGTCGGGCCGTGGTTCGGCACCCTGTTCTGGGTGATCGGTGCGATCTCCCTGTTCGCGGCGGCGATGGGCATCGTCGATTACACCAGCCGGCTCGCCGCCGACGTGATCAAGACGTCGTACCTGCCGCGCCGCTCCGAGAGCAGCATCTATTTCGTACTGGTCTGGGGCCTGGTCGGGCTCGGCTGCGCCATCCTGCTCGCCGGCTTCGACCAGCCGCTGCTGTTGCTGGTCATCTCCGCGTGTGTCGGCGGGCTGATGATGTTCATCTACTCGATCCTGCTGCTGGTGCTGAACCGGAAGGTGCTGCCGCCGCAGATCCGGCCGCGGAGGTACCGGGTGGTGGCGCTGGTCTGGGCGGTGCTGCTGTTCGGGGTCTTCTCCGCGCTGACCATCTGGCAGCAGGGCGACCGGCTGCTCGACTGGCTGCGCTGACCCCGACCGGACCACCGGGCGGAGTGCCGCCGGAGGTCGGGCCGGATAGATGCCGGGCCGTATGTCCAATATTTCGCTGATGCTCGGTTATCGTCGGCTGGGCGAGCGGCTTGCGCACGCGGATCCGATCCGGGGGTGAACGGGCAGATGACGCGCGGACGTGTCGGCGACGTGGCCACCGGTGCGATCGGTGACGCCGCGGGCTCGGTGGTGGATCCCAAGGAGGGGATCCACCGGCTGAAGGCCGCCGTGAGCGGCCCGGCGCTGCTCGCGGCCGTGGCAGCCCTCGTCGTCGGCTACCTGATCGGCCGGCGGTCCCGGCGCTGACCCGGCACCGACCACGGCCGGCGGTCCCGGCGCTGACCCGGCACCGACCACGGCCGGCGGTGATACCCGCCGGGTGACCGCCACCGCGGTCGCGGTACGCAGACGGGGGAGTGACCATGCAGGAGATCGTCGGAGAGGTCCTGGCCAAGCGTTTGATCGACTGGGGGGTCGACACCGTCTTCGGGCTGCCGGGCGACGGCATCAACGGGCTGATGGAGGGCTTCCGTCGGCAGCAGGACCGGCTGCGGTTCGTGCTGGTGCAGCACGAGGAGGCGGCCGCGTTCATGGCCACCGGGTACGCCAAGGCCACCGGCCGGCTCGGGGTGTGCGTCGCGACCTCCGGCCCCGGCGCGATCCACCTGCTCAACGGCCTGTACGACGCGAAGCTGGACCACCAACCGGTGCTGGCCATCACCGGCATGCAGGAGACCTCGGTGCTCGGTACGCAGTACCAGCAGGAGGTGCAGACGACCCAGCTCTACCAGGACGTCGCCGGGGCGTACAACCTGATGGTCACCAATCCGCAGCAGATGCCGGGCGTACTGGACATCGCCATCCGGCACGCGCTGGCCAAGCGGACCGTGGTGCACCTGAGCCTCCCGAACGACATCCAGGTGGCCGCCGCCACCGAGGAGCCGTACCGGCGGGTCAGTCCGGGGGCGCCGCCGAAGAGCAGTCCGGTGCTGTCCCGTCCGCCGCTGCCCGCCGCGCACGAGGACCTCGAACGGGCGGTCGCGGTGCTGGACGCTGGTCAGCGGATCGCGATGCTGGTCGGGGTCGGCGCGCGGGACGCCCGCGACGAGGTGTTGGCGGTCGCCGAGGCCCTCGGCGCCCCGATCGTCAAGACGCTGCCGGGCAAGCAGGTCGTGCCCGACGAGCACCCGATGACCACCGGCGGCCTCGGACTGCTCGGCACCAAGCCGAGCGAGCAGCTGATGGAGGAGTGCGACACGCTGCTGATGGTCGGCACTTCGTTCCCGTACGCCAGCTATCTGCCGTCGCCGGGGCAGGCCCGGGTGGTGCAGGTCGACCACGACGCCAGCCAGATCGGGGTACGGCTACCGGTGGAGGTGGCGGTCAGCGGCGACGCCCGGCTCACGCTCAGGCAGCTGCACCCGCTGCTGCGCCGGCACGACGACCGGTCGTTCCTCGACAAGTACCAGCGGATCCGCGACACCTGGCGGGACGAGATGAGGTCGTTGCGCGACGGCACCCGCCGGCCGATCGCACCGCAGTACGTGATCGGCTGCGTCGACGAACTCGCCGCCGACGACGCGATCCTCACCTGCGACTCGGGCACCATCGCCACCTGGGCGGCCCGGCACTGGACGATCCGGGGCGGGCGCGAGTTCTACCTCTCCGGCAACCTGGCCTCGATGGCTCCGGGGCTGCCGTACGCGATCGGGATGCAGTTGGCGCATCCGGGGCGGCAGGTTGTCGCGTACGTCGGTGACGGCGGGTTCGCCATGCTGATGGCCGAGTTCCTCACCGCCGCCCGCTACCAACTGCCGGTCAAGGTGGTGGTCAACAACAACAACGCGTACGGGCAGATCCTCTGGGAGCAGATCATCCTCGGCTACCCGGAGTACGCCGTACGCCACCGGCAGCCGGAGGCGGACTTTGCCGCCTGGGCGACCAGTTGCGGCGGCTACGGCTGCAAGGTCACCGAACCGGGGCAGGTGTCGTCGGCGATCCGGGAGGCGTTGACGTACCCGGGTCCGGCCCTGGTCGACTGCCGGGTCAACCCGGACGAGCCGCCGATGCCGGGCAAGGTCCGGTACGAGCAGGCGAAGGAGTTCACCGAGGCGTTCCTGCGCGGCGAGCCGCACAAACTGTCGACCCTGGCCACGGTCGCCCGGGACAAGTTCAACGAGCTGCGTTCGTGAGCTCGGTCGCGGTGGTCACCGGGGCGAGCGCCGGGGTGGGCCGGGCCACCGCCCGTGAGCTGGCCCGCGGCGGTACGCGGGTGGCGCTGCTCGCCCGTGGCTCGGTCGGGCTGGCGGCGGCGGCGCGGGAGATCCGGGCGGCCGGCGGTACGGCGCTGCCGATCGAGACCGACATGGCCGACCACGCGCAGGTGGAGGCCGCCGCCGAGCGGGTGACCGCCGAACTGGGCGACATCGACCTGTGGATCAACGGCGCGTTCACCTCGGTGTTCGCGCCGTTCGTCGAGATCGACCCGGCCGAGTTCCGTCGGGTGACCGAGGTGACCTACCTGGGCTACGTGCACGGCACGCGGGTGGCGCTCGACCGCATGTTGCCCCGTGACCGGGGCACTATCGTGCAGGTCGGTTCGGCGCTGGCGTACCGCTCGATTCCGTTGCAGTCCGCGTACTGCGGGGCGAAGCACGCGATAGTCGGCTTCACCGAGTCGCTGCGCTGCGAGCTGCTGCACAGCCGCAGCCGGGTACGGGTGACCATGGTGCACCTGCCGGCGGTCAACACCCCGCAGTTCGACTGGGTGCTGTCCCGGCTGGACCGGCACCCGCAGCCGGTGCCGCCGATCTACCAGCCGGAGGTGGCGGCGCGGGCGATCGTGTATGCGGCGAGCCGACCGGGCCGACGGGAGTACTGGATCGGCGCCTCCACCGTCGCCACCATCCTGGCCAACCGGATCGCCCCGGCCCTGCTGGACCGCTATCTCGGTCGCACCGGGTACCGCTCCCAGCAGGCGGACTGGCCCGCCGACCCGCATCGCCCGGAGAACCTGTGGCATCCCGCCGACGGCACCGGGGGTGTCGACTTCGGCGCGCACGGTTCGTTCGACGGCCGGGCCCACCGGCACAGCCCGCAGGCATGGATGTCGCGGCACCGCCGGTCGCTGACGGCCGGCGCGGTCGCGCTCGTCGCCGGGACAGCGGCGGTGGGAGCGGCCCTGGGCCGACGCTGACCCGTGGAGGGTGACGTGACGCCGGGTGCGGTCTCTACCACGGGCTGCTGATCCTGGCCCTGCTCTGGTGGTGCTGGTGCTCGCACATGGTGGCGGCGCACCAGGTCATGCACGGCACCCGGGACCTGGTCCGGATCCGGTTGGCCCGGGACGCCTACGTCTACCTGCACCTGCCCATGATCGCCGCGTTGATCCTGCTCTCCCTCGGGGCGGGAGGCCGAGTGGCGCCGCGACCGTTACGAGCAGTCAGATGACGACGACGATCTTGCCCAGCGCGTGACCGCTCCCGATGTCGCGTACGGCGTCGGGCAGCTCCGCCAGCGGGTAGCTCCGGCCGACCACCGGGACGACCTCACCGGCCTCGATGAACTGACGCAGCGTGTCGAGGTTCGCCGTGGACTCCACCGACACCAGTGGCACCAACCGTTGGCCGACGAACGGCGACAGCAGCAGCGCCCGGAGCTGGCGGTCGAAGCCCTGTAACAACCGGCCGCCGCTGGCCTCGCCACCGACCAGAAGCAGCGTCCCCTTCTCGGTCATGGCTCGCCGCAGGTGTGACAGCGTACGGTTTCCGGCGGTGTCGACGATGACGTCGTACCGGTGTCCCCGGTCGGTGATGTCCTCGCGGGTGTAGTCGACCACGTCCGCCGCACCGATCGACCGGACAAGTTCGATCTTCGAGGTGCTGCACACACCGGTGACGTGGGCCCCGGCCGCCCTGGCGAGCTGGACGGCGTACGTCCCGACGCCACCGCCGGCACCGATCACCAGGACCCGCTGCCCCGCCCGTACGTTGCCCGCGCCGCGCACGGCCGCCAGTGCGGTCTGCCCGGAGATGGGAACGGCCGCGGCCTGCTCGAAGGTGAGGTTGGCCGGTTTGACGGCGAGCCTGCCCTCGGGCGCCACCGTGTACTCGGCGTAGGTGCCCCTGCCGGTGCCGTACACCTCGTCGCCCGGCGCGAACCGGGTGACGCAGGGCCCGACCGCCTCGACCACTCCGGCGAGGTCCATGCCGGGTACGCGGTTGCGGGGGCGGCGCAGCCCGAACATCGGGCGCACCAGGTACGGCAGGCCCGTCATCAGGTGCCAGACGCCGGGATCGACTCCGGCCGCCCGTACCCGGACGAGCACCTCGCCGTCACCAACCCCGGGCACGTCGATCTCGCGGAGGGCGAGCACCTCGGCCGAGCCGTACCTGTCCTGGACGATCGCTCTCATGGCTGCTCCTGCGGCTCGTTCGACGGGTACTGGAAAACATCGACAATCGGTACGCCGAACACCTCGGCGATCTGGAACGCCAGCTCCAGCGACGGCGAGTAGCGGCCCTGCTCGATGGCGATGACGGTCTGCCGGGTGACGCCGATGCGCCGTCCCAGCTCGGCCTGGGTCATCTCGTCGTGGGCGAAGCGCAGGGCGCGGATCGCGTTGGTGATCCGGGTCGGTTTCACCATGACTGGAAGCCCCGGCGGTAGGCGACGACCTTCGCGACCGATCCGACCACGGCCGACAGCACGAAACACAGGTAGATCACGTTGGCGATCCAGAACGGCGCCCACTGCGCCAGCGCCATGCCGAGCGCCGCCACCCCGCCGATCACCACGAACGACTGCCCGATGTGCTCGCCGATCCGGTTGATCTCCCTGTCCCGCTGGTCCCTCTCGTTCGCGCCCTCCGGCGCCACGATCGACACCGCCACGTTCAGCACGATCGCCGCCACGATCGCCCCACCGATGCTCCACAGCAACGGCGCCGCGTACGCCACCTCACTGAGCGGCTCATCTCCCGTGCGGCCGAGCACCACCGCCACGTACGCCGCGTACGCCACGACCGCGACCACCCCCATGATCCACGCGCGCTTCTCGTCGAACGCCACGCCACCCTCCCCATGTAAAAAATCCTTGACACTCCTAATGTAAAGAGATCTCAACATCATGTCAAGAATTCTTTACTCGCCCCACCCGCCCCGAACCCCCACCCCGCCCAAACATCGGGCCTCTCCAGCCCCCGGAACGCAAACCCCGCCCGATATCTCCAGCTCACAACCATTGATCCACAGTAGAAAACAAAGATCGGAGCACGCTTTGATCGGAGGGCTTGACGATCACGAAACCGGACGGCAAAGTCCGAGCGGTATCACGAAAGACTCGGCGGCCTTTCGGAACAACCCCCTCAGGTGCGGCGGCGCGCTCCCTCGACCCGACATTCCTCGGAAGGAGCACCCATGCGCCGACGCCTCCTCGCGTCCGCCGCCAGTGCTGCCCTTGTCCTGACCTCACTTGTCACCCTCACCCCGCCCGCCACCGCCGCGCCCGCCGCGCCAGCGGCAGCGGCAGCGGCAGCGGAGATCCTCCAGGAGGTGACCCTCGCCAAGGGCCCGGTCGCGATGGGCGAACCGATGGCCCTGACCGTGCTGCCGGACCGTACGGTCCTGCACACCTCGCGGGACGGGCGGATCTTCTCCACCGACCCGCTCGGCAACACGAAGCTCGCCGGCACCATCGCGGTCTACACCCACGACGAGGACGGCCTCCAGGGCATCGCGGCCGACCCCGACTTCACCACCAACCGGTGGGTGTACGTCTACTACTCGCCGGTGCTCGCCTCCACCCCGGCCGGCGACGCCCCGTCCAACGGCACCGACGCCGACTTCGCCCGCTGGCAGGGCCACAACCAGCTCTCCCGGTTCACCGTACGGGCGGACGGGACGATCGATCCGGCCAGCGAGAAGAAGATCCTCCAGGTGACCGTCGACCGGGGCATGTGCTGTCACGTCGGCGGCGACCTCGACTTCGACGCCCAGGGCAACCTCTACCTGACCACCGGCGACGACACCCAGCCGTGGTCGTCCAGCGGCTACACGCCGATCGACGAGCGCGACGGCTTCAGCTGGGACTTCGACGCGCAGCGTACCTCCGGCAACTCCAACGACCTGCGCGGCAAACTGCTGCGCATCCACCCGGAGGACGACGGCGGCTACACCGTGCCGGCCGGCAACCTGTTCCCGCCGGGCACCCAGAAGACCCGCCCCGAGATCTACGCCATGGGGTTCCGCAACCCGTTCCGGATGTCCGTCGACAAGCAGACCGGCGTCGTCTACGTCGGCACGTACGCGGCCGACGCCGAGGTCGCCGACCCGAACCGGGGCGACGGCGGGCACCAGGAGTTCGAGCGGATCACCGGGCCGGGCAACTTCGGCTGGCCGTACTGCCAGGGCTACAACTCGCCGTACAACGACTTCGACTTCGCCACCAATACGCCGGGGCCGAAGTTCGACTGCGCCGCACCGGTGAACAACTCACCGCACAACACCGGCCTGACCGAGCTGCCGCCGGCCCAGCCGGCCTGGATCGCGTACGACGGTGGGATGTCCTCGCCGTTGGGTAACGGCGGCGGTCCGATGGCCGGTCCGGTCTACCACTTCGACCCGGCCCTCGACTCGCCGACCAAGCTGCCGGCCAGCTTCGACAACAAGTTCTTCGCCGGGGAGTTCACCCAGGACTGGATCAAGACGATCACCGCCGACGGTGACGGCAGCGCCGGCACGATCGGCGACTTCCCGTGGACCCACACCCACCCGATGGACCTGGCGATGGGTCCGGAGGGCGCGCTCTACGTGCTCGACTACGGCGCCGGCTGGTTCAACGGCGACGAGAACTCGGCGCTCTACCGGATCGAGACCGCCCCGAACGGCAACCGGGCACCGACCGCCGTCGCCACCGCCGACAAGACCTCCGGACCGGGGCCGCTCGCGGTCACGTTCAGCGCCGCCGGGTCGACCGACCCCGAGGGCGACCAGCTCAGCTACGCCTGGACGTTCGGCGACGGTGGCACCTCGACCTCCGCGAACCCCACCCACACGTACGCCGCGAACGGCACCTATCCGGCGAAGCTCACCGTGCAGGACCCGGCCGGCAACTTCGGCAGCTCGACGGTGAACATCACGGTCGGCAACACCGCGCCGACGATCACCATCAGCGGCCCGGCCGCCGGTTCGGTGTTCAACTTCGGTGACGCGGTGCCGTACCAGGTGACGGTCACCGACCCGGAGGACGGGGCGATCGACTGCACCAAGGTCGCGGTCAACTTCGTGCTCGGCCACGACGCGCACGGCCACCCGATGACCAGCGCCACCGGCTGCACCGGGGTCCTCCAGACCACCGCCAACAGCGAGCACGGGCCGAGCGACAACCTCTTCGGCGTGATCGACGCCGCCTACACCGACCGTGCCGGCCTGGCCGGACACGCCCAGGTGGTGCTGCAACCCCGGCACCGCCAGGCGGAGCACTTCGCCGACTCCAGCGGCAACGTGACGATCTACCAGAGCCCGGCGGCCGAGGGCGGCTACGTCGGGGCGATCAACAACGGCGAGTGGGTGTCGTTCTCCCCGTACAACCTGGTCGGGGTCACCGGGTTCACCGCCCGGGTGTCGTCGGCGAACGCCGGTGGCACGCTCCAGGTCCGTACCGGCTCGGCGACCGGGCCGGTGGTCGGCTCGGCCACCGTGGCGGGCACCGGCGGCTGGGAGAACTTCGTCACCGTGACCGGCACGGTCACCGCGTCGGCCGGCACCGACACGCTGTTCCTGACCTTCGCCGGTGACCCGACCGAGGGCCTGTTCAACGTGGACAGTTTCACCTTCACCGGCGGCGGCACCGGCAACAGTGACCTGGCCCGCTACCGACCGGTGACGGCGTCGTCCACCTACGAGGCGTACCGGGTGCCGGGCCTGGCGGTCGACGGTGACGCCAGCACCCGCTGGTCCAGCGAGTACACCGATCCGCAGTCGATCACGGTCGACCTGGGCGCGTCGTACGAGTTGGAGCGGGTCCGGCTGAGCTGGGAGGCGGCGGCGGCGAAGGCGTACGAGATTCAGATCTCGACCGACGGCACCACCTGGACCACCGTGCACAGCACCACCACCGGCAATGGTGGCGTCGACGACATCCAGGTCAGCGGCACCGGCCGGTACGTGCGCATGTACGGCACCCAGCGCACCACCGAGTGGGGCTACTCGCTGTTCGACTTCAACGTCTACGGTCCCTCGGAGGAGGAGAACCCGCCGGAGACGTACCAGGTGATGGTCTTCTCCAAGACCGCCGGGTTCCGCCACGACTCGGTCGGGGCCGGCATCTCCGCGATCGAGGAGCTCGGCCGGGAGAACGGCTTCCGGGTCGACGCGACCGAGGACGCCGGTGCGTTCACCGCCGCCAACCTGGCCCAGTACGAGGCGGTGGTGTTCCTGTCCACCACCGGTGACGCGCTCAACAGTGAGCAGCAGGCGGCGTTCGAGGCGTACATCCGGGGTGGGGGTGGTTTTGTCGGCGTGCACGCGGCGGCCGACACCGAGTACGACTGGCCCTGGTACGGCGGCCTGGTCGGCGCCTGGTTCGACTCGCACCCGGCGACCCAGCCGGCCACCGTACGGTTCGAGGACCGGGCCAACCCGTCGACCGCGCACTTCGCGCCGACCTGGACGCACACCGACGAGTGGTACAACTACCGCACCAATCCCCGGGCCAACGTGAAGGTGCTCGCCACCGTGGACGAGTCGACCTACAGCGGCGGCGGGATGGGCGCGGACCACCCGATCACCTGGTGCCAGGAGTACGACGGCGGCCGGGCCTGGTACACCGGCATGGGTCACACCGCGCAGTCGTTCGCCCAGGAGAACTACACGAAGATGCTGCTCGGCGGCATCCGGTTGGCAGCCGACCAGGCCGACGCCGACTGCCGGCCGGAGACCGGTTACACGCCCCTGTTCGACGGCAGCCAGGCCAGTTTCGACCAGTGGGAGCAGGCCGGTCCGGGCGGGTTCACCCTGGCCGACGGCACGCTCAGCTCGTTCGGCGGAATGGGCCTGCTCTGGTACCCGCAGCGGTCGTACGCGAACTACTCGCTGAAGGTCGACTGGATGATGCCGGGCGACGACAACGGCGGCGTGTTCGTCGGGTTCCCGGATCCGCTGGGTGACCCGTGGAAGCCGGTCGACACCGGGCACGAGATCCAGATCGACGCCAGCGACAACGACCCGACCAGGACCACCGGCAGTGTCTACAGTTTCAGGGCCCCGGACACCGCGCTGCGCGAGGCGAACCTCAACCCGCCCGGTTCCTGGAACACGTACGACGTCCGGGTGCACGGGCAGCGGGTGGAGATCTTCCTCAACGGGGTGAAGATCACCGACTACACCAGTACCCGGAACATCGCCGACGGCCACTTCGGCGTACAGAACGACGGCGCCGGGCTGGAGATCAACTACCGGAACATCCGGATCAGGACGGACTCCGCCGACGACGACACCACCGCCCCGACGACCGGGGCCGAGGTCGCCGGACCGATCACCGCCGGCTGGTACACCGGTCCGGCCACCGTGACGCTGACCTCGACCGACGAGACCGGCGGCAGCGGCGTCGGCTCCACCGAGTACCAGCTCGACGGCGATCCCGCGTGGACCGTCTACACCGGGCCGGTCCAGGTAACCGGCGACGGTCAGCACGTGCTGCGGTACCGGGCCACCGACCGGGCCGGCAACCTGTCCAGCCCCGGCCAGGTCGAGGTGAGGGTCGACGCCACCGCGCCGGTCAGCTCCGCGACCTTCGCCCCGGCCAACGACAACGGCTGGCACGCCGGGACCATCCCGGTCACGCTCGCCGCCACCGACGCCGGATCGGGCACCGGATCGCTCGAATGGTCGCTCGACGGCGGGCCGTGGACGGCGTACTCGACCCCGGTCGACGTCACCGGCGACGGTCAGCACGAGCTGCTCTACCGGGCGAAGGACACCGCCGGCAACGCTGAGACCCTGAAGTCCGCGCTGGTGCGGATCGACGGGACGAAGCCGACCGTGCTCGTCTCCGGGCTCGCCGACGGCCAGCTCTACGGCGACAGCGGGGAGGTCCGGATCACCTTCCAGGCCGTCGACCCGACCTCCGGCGTCGCGGCCACGGTCGGAAAACTCGACGGTACGCCGTACGCCAGCAACACCCTGCAAGCCCTGTACGACCTCACCCTGGGCCTGCACGAGTTGACCGTCACCGCCACCGACAAGGCCGGAAACAGCACCACCAGCTCGGTCCGGTTCTTCGTCACCACCTCGTTCCGGGACATCCAGCACCTGCTTGACCGGTTCGAGGCGACCAGCCGACTGTCCGCCAAGGCACACCGCCAGCTCACCAACAAGCTGACCGCGGCCCGTGACTCGGAGGCGTCCGGCAACGACAGGCGGGCGGTCCAGCAACTCGCCGCCTTCGCCGTACTCGCCTCGGATCCGGCCCTGGTCCCCGACGCCGACGTACGCGGCGTCCTGGTCCGGGACACCGACGCCATGATCGTGTCGCTCGGCGGTGCCGCCAGCACCGCCGGAGTCAGCGCGAACTCCGGCCGCCAACTGGGTGGCACCGGCCGCCCCGACGGTGACACCACCAGGGCCACCGGGGACGGCAAGCTGTAGTCGATCGTCAGGTGGGGGAGGGCCGCCGAACCCGGCCGCCTTCCCCCACCCGACCAGCCATGTTCCCGCTCCTTACACGGCACCATGTCGTCGGGCGGCGGCACGCGGCTGCCGAGCCGGTCGGGAAGGCAATGCCCGGGCCGGACGGCGTAGGAACCACTCGGCCACCGCAAGGTTGATCAGCCAACCGGCGACCACCAGCCCGGCCCGAAGGTTCCCGTCCGGCTGCTCGCCGGTCGCCAGGAGGTAGGGCGCGTGCGTGAACGCCTGGGTGCCGGCGCCGAGGCCGATCGCGTAGCCGCGCACCATCCACCTGCGGTGCCGGGCGAAGTCCCGGCGTAGCGCGGCGGCGAGGCCGAGCAGGATCGAGCCGGCCATGGCCGAGCCGAAGACGAGCCGCATCCCGGCGAGCACGTCGTTGTCATGTGCCGGCAGGTCGTACGCGAACGCCATCCACACGCCGGAGAGCGCGACCGTCAGTCCGCAGGGAACGAGCACCCGACCGGCGAGGCGGTGCCAGCGGCGGCGGCGCAGGCCGGGTACGAACTGGAAGGCGCCGAGGATCGTGTAGACCACCGCGCCGACGATGTGCAGCACCACCGGCAGCGGGTCGGCGACGAAGCGCGCGTTCGCCGCAGTGACCTCCGGCCCGGCGCCCAATTCGGTGAGCCGCCCCGCACCGGCGATCATCGGTATCAGGCCCAGCAGGATCAACGCGGCCGGTAGCCGCCACTCACGCAATGTCATGCCATCGATGGTGGGCGCCGCACCCCGCCCGACTCATCGGCAGATGGGCCGCAGTCGAACCGGCCCATGGTCGTACGCCCTCGTCGTACTTACGCCGGCCCGATCGGCTCCGTCACCAGCGCGCCCGTCTGCGATTGGTGTCGTACGCCCACATCGCGATCTCGACCCGGTTACGTACGCCGAGCTTCGTCATCAGGCTGGTGATGTGCGACTTGACCGTGCTCAACGTGATGTAGAGCTCGTCGGCGATCTCCTTGTTGGTACGCCCCCGCGCGACGGCGACCAGCACCTGCTCCTCCCGATCGGTGAGCGCGTCGATCGGCTGCTTCGGCGGCGCGGGCGGACCCGCGTCGGAGAACGCCTTCAGCAGCCGGGTGGTGACGCTCGGCGCGATCAGCGCGTCCCCGTTGGCAGCCGCGTGCACGGCCTGGCTGAGCAGGTCGGGGCCGGCTTCCTTGAGCAGGAAGCCGCGGGCGCCGGCACGCAGTGCCGCGTACACGTACTCGTCGAGGTCGAAGGTCGTGATGACGACCACCGCGAGCGGCTCCGCGACCGATGGCCCGGCGAGCGCCCGGGTGGCCTCGATGCCGTCCATGACGGGCATGCGAATGTCGAAGAGACACACGTCGGGGCGCAGCCGCCGGGCGAGTTCGACCGCCTGGCGGCCGTCGCCGGCTCCACCGACGACCTCGATGCCGGGCTGCGCGTTCAGGATGATGGTGAGACCGGTACGGACGATTTCCTGGTCGTCAGCGACGAGCACGCGTACGGTCACGCGCCACGCCCGGCGCGCGGAAGCATGGCCGTGACGGTCCACCCACAGTCGGGATCGGGACCGGCCTCGCAGGTGCCGCCGAGCAGGTCGGCGCGCTCCATCATGCCCACCAGGCCGAAACCGGGCGAGCCGGTCGGGCGAGCGGCGCCGGCCTCGCCGTCGTCGCTGACCCGCAGGCGTACGGAAGTGTCGTCGGCCGCGACGCTGACCTCGATGCGGGTGGCGTGACGGGCGTGGCGACGGGCGTTGGTGACCGACTCCTGGGCCAGGCGGTAGAGGGCGGAGCCGACCGTGGGCGGAAGGTCGCCGAGGTCGCCACGGATGTCCACGTCGACGGCCGGACCGGTGCGGAAGCTGCCGGCCAGCCGTTCGATGTCGGCGACCTGCGGGCTGGGGCTCAGGTCGGCGGGCTGGTCGCGGCGCAGGACGCGGACCATCGCGCGCATCTCGGCAAGGGCACGGGATGCCTCGGCCTCGATCACGCGGAGCGCGTCGACGGCGGCGCCCGGCTGGCTCGCCGAGGCGGCGATGCCGGCCTGGGCGCGGATCGCCATCGCCGACACGTGATGGGCCACCGTGTCGTGCAGGTCCCGGGCGAGCCGTTCGCGTTCCAACAGCTTGGCCTGGTCAAGCTCGCGCAGCCGGGCGGCGGCGCGGAACCGGATAGCGGTGCCCAGCGTGGCGGCGGCGAACATCACCGCGAAGCCGGCGACCAACTCGCCGCCGTCGATCGAGCCGACCACCCCGGCCGTGGTCACCTTGGCCACCACGAAGAACGAACCGATCACGGCATCCCGGCCGGAGCCCCAGCGGAACAGCGCGTAGACCAGCAGGACCAGGAAGGTCGTCGTGAGCATCTGGCAGGGATCGCCGGGCAGCACGAACGGGGCGACCGTCGTGAAGCCGAAGGCGATCGCCACCATCACGAGCGGCTTCGTACGCCGCCACAGCAGCGTGGGCAGCAGCGCGAGCGCGATGAGCAGGCAGCCCACCCGCCACGGCAGATCGGGCCGGAAGATCCCTTCCACCACGATCGCCGGCGCGAGGACCGCGATCAACGCCCAGTCGCGCCAGACCCGCGACGGGGCATCTTGGACACGGGGTTCGGCCAACACACCGCGCAGGCGAGGGTGCATAGAACCATCGTACGAACGGTGGTGCGACTCCAGATCGTCCCAAAGTACGACCGGCAGCCCTCCCCGTGTCGAGTGGAGGATTCGAGCTTGACCGATACTCCGATCATCTGCTTATGTTGATGACATGACTAAGTCCTCCGTGCCGATGCGCGAACCCACGTACTTCATCCTCGCCGCGTTGCAGGACGAGCCGTTGCACGGCTACGCCATCGTCAAGCGCGCACACGAGCTGTCCGACGGGCGGGTGCGGTTGACGACCGGCACGCTGTACGCCGCGCTGGACCGGCTCACCGGTGAGGAACTGGTGCAGGTGGCCGAGGAGACGGTGGTCAACGGCCGCGCCCGTCGCACGTACGAGCTGACCGAGCATGGGGTGTCCGCGTTGCAGGAGGAGGCCGCGCGGATGATTGCCGCAGCTCGGGTCGTACGAAATCGTTCCGTGCGGTCGACGGCCGCGACGGTTCGGACGGTGCCGGCATGACCGGGGTGGAGCGCCGCTACCGGTGGCTGCTGCGCGCCTACCCCCGGGCCTATCGGCAGTACCGAGGCGACGAAATGCTGGAAACGCTGCTGGGCACAGGCGAGACGGACCACCGGCACCCGAGTCTCCGGGAGTCCCTGGCCCTCGTGGTGGGAGGGCTCCGGGTCCGCTCCGGTCTGGCCCGGCTCGGCTCCCGAGACACCCTGCGGTCCTCCGCGCTGCGACTGACCGTCCTGTCCCTGCTCGTGTCCGGAATCGCCCTCTCGGCCCTGCCTCTCACGTGGCGCCTATGGACGCTGTTGCCGGGAATTCCATACAACTCTCAGCCCTGGGGGAGCTTCTTCACGCCGGCACTGTTGCTTCTCGCGTTCGTCGCCGCGGCATGGGCTCGCTACCGCCTCGCGTTCCCCTTGACCATTGCCGCCTTCGGCGCGGAAATCTGGTACGCCGTGACGAATTACCTGTGGTATGCGGAGCCATGGAGGGGGCTTGACGACCTGCTGGGGTTCCGGACGGGGCTTTACGTGCCCTGGCAGCTTCCTACGTGGGCGTGCCTGATGGCCGCCCTGGCGATGGTGCCACTACTTCGAGCGGGTCAATCGCGACCGACGCGACCATGGATCTGGCTTGTCGGTGCGGCGTTGACCTTCGCTGTCCTGTCGCCCAATCCGCTCAACGGCTGGGTCGAGCATTTCACCCTGGTGTTCATCGTGCCCGCCGGGCTGGTGGCGGCTCTCGTGGGTGCGGCGCTCGATGTGCGGATATCGATCGCGGCCAGCGCAGTCCTGCTGGCGCTGACCCTGCCCATGTTGGCCTGGGAACAGCACTACGGGATGCTCTACGGTTGGGAATGGGGATTGGGATCGCGACTTAGTTATCGCTTAGCCGCGTTCGGAGTCTTTGTCATCAACGTCATGGTCAGCAGAATGGTCGCCCGCCGGCAAGTCGCCCTATAAACAGCTTGGACGCGCCTGTACGTCGCGCCCAGGTCCTGGGCCGCAGGAGCGGTAGAAGGAATTCGGGGAACTTGGAGGCCCGTCCCAGGACCGTCCTCGGGGAAGACGACGGCTGCGCTGGGACGGGCAGGGTACTGCCGGGGCTTAGCTGGGCTTATTGGATGGGGATGGTGTTCTGACCGACGCCGGGGCACGTGTTGCCCTTGCCCTGTTCCTGGTGGAGGCCGGCGGGCTTGCCAACCGCCGCGTGCACGATCGCGTTGCAGTGGCTACACCGGCTGTTTCCTGCTGCCCTGGGATAGATCCTCGGGGATTTGGTATTCCGGGTAGGGAATGATCTCTTCTGCGTCCCAGTTGTCACCGCCTGGGCCGGAGGTGCGTACGGCCTTCAGGCGGATGACGCTGCCGTCGGTCATGGTGATCACTATGCCGCACGGCTTCATGGCGGTGCCGGGGTCATTGAACGTGTCGATCTTGGCGATGTCGGGGTGATTGGCTCGTTCGAGGAGCTGTCGGGTGAAGTCGATGAACCTGGGCGCCCGCATCAGCGTCCGCCGCCGATCTGGGTGCCGGCCTTCGGCCAGCCGTCCCTGGGGTAGAGGAGCAGCATGCCCTTTGCCCCGTTCTCGAACGCGACCTTCACGCCGGCCGGGCTGTAGGAGTCGCCGGGGACACGGCTGATGTCCGTGACCTCGGGGTGGGCGGCAGCTTCGAACAGGTTCTCGACCAGCTCCAACAGTTCTCGCTCTTTCATAGAAAGGTGTCCAATCGTCCAAAGGGGGGCAATCGCTAAGGCATCCGACCAGTTTGACACGGCGGGCTTTTAGCCCGCCTCAACCTGTGGCGTTCCTTTTTCTCGTTGTGTACGGGTGGTCAGGTGGTCGCGGGACGTCTAGATCGCCCGTAGTCGGCGGCGGAGCGGTGGGTCGTGGATCCAGTCGATGAAGCGGGTTTCGGCTTGTTCGGGGGTCAGGTCGGGTAGGGCCATGGTTGCTTTGTCGCGGAAGCCGCCCATCACCTCGGCGAGTCGGGGTCGGTTGCCCTGGTAGAGGGACCACATGCGGCGGCGGAACACCTGGCAGGGCCATTCCTCGGTGTCGTCCTTGCACCGCCAGTCGTCGCCCGGCCGGTGCGGGGCACCCATCGGGACACCACCGTCGTCTGGGTCGTGTTCCACGCTTCCTCCGTTCAGAGCAGGTGGACCCGCTCGGTGCCGCCGTCGGGGTTCCGCACCGTGAGGCTCCCCCCGCCCCGTTCGGTCAGGTCGAGGACCAGGTCGAAGACCACCAGCGCCCGGTTGATCGTGTCCGTCTTCGTGTCCCGTCTGCGGGCGCACGCCGAGGCGAGCGCGTCGACCGCGCGGGGCATCAGGTTGACCGTGATCTTCGTCAGCGATCGGTCCGGCACCGGCTCAACCACGACGCCTACCGACCACGATCATCGGCACCGTCGGGGCCGGCGGCCGGGTCTCACGCGACCAACACGGGCACGAGCACGGCGCCGCCGGGGTAAGCGGCCCCTCCGTCACCGGGCCACCGGTGCCATTCTTTGGCGTTCGCGTTGCGCCCAGGCCAACTGCGCGCACCCATCCACCCGACACTGCGGACACCGCCGCCCATCGACATGCCCCTGAAGTGTCATGCCGGCGGCCCACCAGATCCCGGCCCTCGTCAACGGCTCATCCTGCCTACTCACAACTCCCCCTTCCCTGCACCGTTCTGCGTACCGGTGCTCACGTCCCGCGCGAGCGCCTGAAGAAACTCGATCGCACGGTCCATGTACGGGCACCCGTACTGGGTGCAATGAAGGCAGACCGGCCGCCAGAGGCGCGAATTGCGGTGCCGCATAACCTCACTCCGAGCGATCCACTTCAACGTGTCGATGCTCAATTCCCCGCCCATCGGTCACCCCGTGGGGTTTCGCCGGATGCGCCCGGACACTCCGATGGCGAAGAACTCCATCGGCGGGTTCCGGCGGTCGCGGTCGTACCGGCCCTCGTTGGGCATCCGCCGCCGCGTGCCGGGGGCCGGGGGCAGGTCGGGCACCCCCTCGCCGGCGATCTCCGGGTCGGCGGTCGGGTTGGTCTCGTCATCGCTCATAGGTGGCGCCTCCTTCTCGAACGGCCGGGTGAACATCGCGCGGCAGGCGCGGTAGTGCGTGGGGTCAGCGCGTCGTCGCGTCATGACCATCGACTCGGGTCGCTCAGGGTCGGGCACCGCTCGCACCCGAGCGGACACGGAGGCCGCCGGTAACCCGGAAGCGCCGTGGTCCGCACGACACCGACCCAGCCCGCCACCCGCTCGTCGTTCGGGCCCAGCTCGACCCCCACCAGGGCAACCCAGTCCGTACGCCCCAAGTCCACGTCAACGGGGTAGTGCGTCACCCGCAGGCGTAGGTCCTGCCAACCCTCGGGCCACTCGAACGGCCCGTGACCGAGCAGGTACGACGTCGGATCGATCGTGAACACATCACCGACCTTGACCAACGGCTCATCCGACACGGCAGCCCCCGTCACGGGACACCCGGCAGCCCGTGCGCTGCCCGAGGGTCAGCCACGGCCCCAGGAACAGCGTCGGACCAGCCCACACCGGGCGGGCGGACGGCGGCGGAATGGGTGGCTGTGGCGCGGCAGACCCGAGGGACCACGGCCAGACACAGCCCCGCCAACGGCGAACCAGAAACATCGTGATACCTCCTCAGGATCAGGTGGGGTCGCCCCGAGTTCGATGAATGTGGGTCCGGGACGACCCCCAGTCCCACCCGTCCACGTCCGGTCGTCCTACCGGGAGGGTCCGAGCGGTTCCTTGGTGACACTCTGGTGTGACGGGGCCTACTCTCGGAACAGGTACGGGCCGGTCAGAGCGCGATCAGATAGAGATCACTAACCATGAGTGAGCGTCGGGCGCTGGCTGCCAGGTTGGGCAGCCGGGGAGCGGCGGGACTCATTTTGGAGAGAGGTAGAAGAGGCGATGCCCATGACCCCCCTTCAGTTTTTCCTTCGGGAGCTGCGAAAGCGCCGCGAGGCGTTCCCGCTGACCCAGGAAGAACTAGGAAAGCGGATCAAGTTCTCGGCCTCCCACGTCAGTGCCGTTGAGCTGGGTAACCGTCCGCCGAAAGAGGACTACCTGACAGCGGTCGACGACGTACTACAGACGAGCGGGCTGTTCTTCACGATGTGGGAAGACCTGGTGAAGGACGAAGCCGCGCCCCGGTGGCTTCGGAAGTGGTTGGAGTACGAACGCGAAGCGCTGGCGCTGCGGTGGTACGAACCGGCCTATGTGCCTGGCCTGTTGCAGACCGAGGCGTACGCACGGGCAACGCTCACGGGCGCGCGGCTGACCGGCGACGAGATCGAGCAGCGCGTCTTATCGCGACTCGAACGCCAGGCCGTGCTCTTGCGAGATCCGCTGCCGCAGGCGTACTTCGTGATAGATGAGCAGGTGATCCGGCGTCCCTGCGGCCGTCCGGGGGTCATGGCTGAGCAACTCGAACACCTCGTAACCCAGGCCGAGCAGGAGCACATTCAGTTGCACGTTGCTCCGGGCGAGGTCGGAGTGTACCCAGGGTTAGCCGGTGCCTTCATCCTCGCCGAACTGCCGGAGAACGTCCGGGTCGGTCATGTTGACGGCCAGCTCAAGGCGGAGATCGTTCTACGGGCGGACGACATTGCTAGCCTGAGCATGACGTGGGAGAGCGTCCGTGGCGTCGCCCTTCCGCGCGGGCAGTCCCTCGATCTACTCAAGGAAGTGGCGAAGACATGGACATGACCGGCGCCAAGTGGCGGAAGTCGACCCGCTCGTCGTCTAACGGCGGGTCATGCGTCGAGGTCGCCGACAACCTCGCGGGCATCGTGCTCGTGCGGGACACCAAGGACCGTGACGGCGGCACGCTGACCTTCGGGCCGGAGGCGTGGCGAGCGTTCGTCGGGCTGGCAAAGCAGCAGTAACCGCCCGTAGCGGGCACGGGGTGTCCTGTCCGCTGACGACTGTGAAGAAAAACGTCATTCTCTATTCCTCCTCCAGAAAAGCGAACTCTTGAGAGAGAAATAGAGAATGACGTTTTTCGTCATCCAGTCCTCGGTGCTCTCTTGGGACAGGATCACGACGCGCTCGGGGTTAAGCCCATATGGTTCCGTGCGTGAGCCGACGTAGAGCGGTTGGTAACCTCGCTGCGCTGGCTCGAAGGGAGGGTGATTCCTGGTCTTCCGCAGACGGCGGACTACGGCCGCGCGGTCTTCCGAGCGGTGGCGTGCTAGCGGATGAAGAGGTGGAGGGGGGTGTCGTGCTCCGGTTGGATCGGCAATCGGTGCTCGACCGGGAGCAGCCCCCGCTACTCACGGTGGTGATCGACGAGGGAGCACCACGGCGGCCGGTAGGTGAGCCACGCGTGGGTGTACACCTCGTTTCCTTGTCAGTCAGGGCTTATCTTGGGATGAGGCCCATGCGTGCTCGCTATGGTGTCGAGTGAGGAGCACCTTGTTACCTGGACAACCAGCTTCAAGGTCAGGTGATTGACGGTGCCGAGAACCTGGCAGGACCTCAGCGAGCGTGGGATCCCATTCTGAGTGAGGCGTTACCCCAGCAACAGACGGCTGAGCTGATCAAGGGAGTAGCGGAGGCATGGACATGATCGAACCGAACTGGCGAACCTCTACACGCAGCTCGGCCAGCGGCGGCGCGTGCGTCGAGGTCGCGGATAACCTCGCGGGCATCGTGCTCGTGCGGGACACCAAGGACCGTGACGGCGGCACGCTGACCTTCGGGCCGGAGGCGTGGCGCGCGTTCGTGGGGCTGGCGAAGCATCAGTAAATGCCTGTAGCGGGCCCGTAGTGCACTGTCTTGAAGCTGGTGGAGGAACTATGACCACAGGTACCCTGATCTGGCGGAAGTCGTCCCGCAGCAATGCAAACGGTGGGGCGTGCGTCGAGGTTGCCGACAACCTCGCGGCCATCGTGCTCGTGCGGGACACCAAGGACCGTGACGGCGGCACGCTGACCTTCGGGCCGGAGGCGTGGCGCGCGTTCGTCGGGCTGGCAAAGCAGCAGTAACCGCCCGTAGCGGGCACGGGGCGCCCTGTCCGCTGACGACTGTGACGAAAAACGTCATTCCCTTATTCCTCCTCAAGAAAAGCGAACTCTTGAGAGAGAAATAGAGAATGACGTTTTTCGTCATCCGCGTCAGTGTCCCGGCGGGCCCGCCGTCTTCGGCCGCTCGCCCGGCGTCTACGCGGCGTTTTGATCCTTCGCGCATCCTTGGGGCAGGATCACGACGTGCATGACCCGACGTGGATGCTTTGGCAGCTCAGGTAGGTGTAAGCCACTCGATCATTTTGTCGGTGAAATCCACCTCATAGGGAAGACCTCGTAAGTCCTCCGCGGTCGCATCCAGGCCGCGAGCCCGAGCCAGCTCGGCCAGCCATGACCAGGGGTGTTCCTGCTCCATCGCGCACTGCTCATCGTCGGGGAGCACGGCGTTCAAGATGTACCGGGTGATGCTTTCCCGAGTCTCGACGAGCGGAACGACACCACCTGGGACACCGGTTGATCTGGCAGTAACAGTGAATCCACGATCCGCATGCAGGAGCACGCGCCGACCGTCCTCCAGCATCGCGTACTCACTGACTATGAAGTTCCGGGTGCTCGCATCCTCGGGGTACGTCCCTCGGAGATCGCAGCTCGCACCCAGGGCGACGATGCGGCCGGGTTCGACTCGGGAAAGATTTTCGGGAGCGCGGTAGGCGCCTGGGTACGGGCGCCAACCAAATTGTCCGCTGCTCACTGTCTGACTCCCGAGACTCCCGTGATCGATTCGGCTGTTACCAAACAAACCGTGCCACCTGATCGCCGGTTACGGGCGTCGCTGGGACGGCGGCGACTGGCGATCAGGTGCTGAACGTGCGGGTTGAGGGATCCCGGCAATACGGTCCAAAAGGGTCGGCGACTCCAATGGTGCAGAGCCCGGAAGACCGCCTACCGTCGCTCCGGACCGACAAGATCCGCGAGACGATATTTAGCGCACGGGGTTTCGGATGGCCCGCCCTTCCGCTCCAAGGGTCGCTGTTGGGCCAGCTCAGGCCATGCTGGTCGGCTCGGATAAGCCGCAGGGGACCGGTAGCCCTCGGCGGGTTCGCGGTGTGGTCGCGCGTACGTGGGATGAGATGCTGCTGGGGTGAGAAGCGCGCGGCGGATGTGGATGCTCTACGAACCCGTGCATGCCGTTACGTACTTCGCGCCGGAGGCACGGCAGGCATACGAGGCGGCCGGGTTACGCGGCTACTGGCGGGGATACTTCGCCGGGCGGGCGGCCCCGCTCGGGCCGGTCGGGGCGGCACCGGTCGTGGCGGTCTTCTTCAACTTCGCGCCCGCCATGGTCGCGCGTGCCCTGCCCGACGTCTGGCAGCGGGCCACTACGGCGGAGACGCTCGCGGCGCGGCTGACCGGGGCCACGGACGCGTTGGCCCGGCTCACCGCCGGCATTCCGGCCGCCACGGTCGAGCTGGCCGCCGACCTGCTGACCGAGGTGGTCGGTCGCCTCGATCCGGCGGGTCGGGTGCTCGGCGCCGCCAACGCGGCGCTGCCGGAGCCGAGGGAACCGCTGGCACGCCTCTGGCAGGCCGCCACCACGCTGCGCGAGCACCGTGGGGACGGGCATGTCGCGGCGCTTGTCGCGGCCGGACTCGGTGGCTGCGAGCCGCTGGTCTGGCGGGCCGCGACGGATCTCGGCCGTGAGGTCCTGCAACCGAACCGGGGCTGGTCCGACAGCGAGTGGGACGCCGCGACACGGCGGCTCGTCGAGCGCGGGTGGCTCGACGGTGACGGCACTGCCACGGCCAGCGGTGTTGCCGCGTACGAGCGGATCGAGGACGTGACCGACGATGTCGCCGCGACGGCCTGGGACGGCGTCGATCCGGAGGTCGCCACAGCGCTGCTGACCCCGATCGCGTACGCCTGCCGGGCCGCGTTGCCCCCGGCCAACCCGATCGGGCTGCCCGCCACCGACGGCAACGATGTCGGCGGCGGGCGGCTCCGGAAACGAGGCGACTGAGCACGGTGACCGAGGCGACTGAGCACGGTCAGAGGGCACGACGATCGCGCACAGACTCACGTCGACCGACCAGGTACGTCGCGTACGCATTGGGGGTGAAGAACGTTGGCAGGGTCTCGCCGAGCGCTGTGCGTACGAAAATCTCCTCGGCCTCGGCCCACCGGTGGCCGGCGGCGTCCGTCGCCTCCCGGACCATCGCGGACTCCTCGGTGAGCAGCTTGCGGACCAGGTCCTCGTCCACCACGCGGCCGTCGGTGAGGCGGGTGCCGGTGTGGATCCACTGCCAGACCTGGCAGCGGGCAATCTCGGCGGTGGCCGCGTCCTCCATCAGGTCGAAGATCGCCACCGCGCCGCTGCCGCCCAGCCAGGCGTCGAGGTAGCGCAGCGCGACGGCGATGTTGTTGCGCAGGCCGGATTCGGTCACCGTGCCACCGGTGGCGGCGACGTCGAGCAACTCGGCCTCGGTCACCCGGACGTCGTCGCGGAGCCGGTCGAGCTGGTGCTCCCTGTCCCCGAGCACCCCGTCGAAGACCTCCCGGCAGATCGGCACCAGGCCCGGATGGGCCACCCATGATCCGTCGAAACCGTCGGCCGCCTCCCGCTCCTTGTCCTGGCGCACCTTTGCCAGCGCCTGCGCGTTGGCGTCCGGATCGCGGCTCGGGATGGCGGCGGCCATGCCGCCGATCGCGTACGCGCCACGCCGGTGGCAGGTCGACACCAGCAGTTCGGTGTACGCGCGCATGAACGGCACCGTCATGCTCACCTGTGCCCGGTCCGGCAGCACGAACTCCGGTCGGGCACCGAACGTCTTGATCAAGCTGAAGATGTAGTCCCAGCGGCCGGCGTTGAGCCCCGCGCAGTGGTCGCGCAGCTCGTACAGGATCTCTTCCATCTCGAACGCGGCCGTGATCGTCTCGATCAGTACGGTGGCCCGGATCGTGCCGTGCGGCATCCCGAGCAGCCGCTGTGCCAGCACGAACACGTCGTTCCAGAGCCGCGCCTCCAGGTGACTCTCCAGCTTCGGCAGGTAGAAGTACGGTCCATGGCCCCGGTCGAGTTGCCGCCGACCGCAGTGGAAGAGGTAGAGCCCGAAGTCGACCAGGCTCGCCGCCACCGGGCGCCCGTCCACCAGCACGTGCTTGTCCACCAGGTGCCAGCCGCGCGGCCGGACCACTATCGTCGCCGGGTCCGGCCCGACCCGGTACCGCTTACCGGTCTCGGCGGTGAAGTCCAACCGGCCGTCGATCGCGTCGCGCAGGTTGAGTTGCCCGCCGACCAGGTTGGACCAGGTGGGGGAGAGGGCGTCCTCGAAGTCGGCCAGCCAGACCCGGGCACCGGAGTTGAGCGCGTTGACCGTCATCCGCCGGTCCGGCGGCCCGGTGATCTCGACCCGCCGGTCGGTCAGCCCCGGTCCGGCACCGGCGACCCGCCAACTCCCGTCGGCCCGGATCGGGGCGGTTGCGGCCAGCCAGCCCAGCGACTCCTCGCCCCGGGCCAGTCGGTCCCGGCGCTGGGCCCGCGCGACCAGCAGCTCGGCCCGCCGGCCGGCGAACTCGGCGTCCAGCCGGGCGACGAACGCCAGCGCCTCCGGGGTGAGGATCTCCTCAAACCGATCACCGTACGGACCGACGACCGTGAGCTGCGAACGCATCGTCGCCGGCATCACGACACCGTCCCGGTGAACTGTTCCTCCTCGGTCGACCCGCGCAGCGCGACGGTGTCACTGGTCGGGTTGATTACGGTGCTGACCAGGTCGAAGTAGCCGGTGCCGACCTCGCGCTGGTGCCGGGTGGCGGTGTAGCCGTCGGCCTCGGCGGCGAACTCGCGCTCCTGAAGGTCGACGTACGCCGACATGCCGTTTGCGGCGTAGCCGTGGGCGAGCGAGAACATCGAGTGGTTCAGCGCGTGGAACCCGGCCAGCGTGATGAACTGGAATTTGTACCCCATATGGCCCAGCTCCCGCTGGAACTTGGCGATCGTCGCGTCGTCCAGGTGCCTACGCCAGTTGAACGACGGCGAGCAGTTGTAGGCAAGCAACTGGTCCGGGTACTCGGCCTTGATCGCCTCGGCGAACGTACGGGCCGCGTCCAGGTCGGGAGTGGACGTTTCCATCCAGAGCAGTTCGGCGTACGGCGCGTAGGCGAGCCCTCGGGCGATGCACGGGGCCATGCCCGGCCGGACCCGGTAGAACCCCTCGGCCGAGCGCTCACCGGTGAGGAACTCCCGGTCGCGCTCGTCCACGTCGGTCGTGATCAGCGTCGCCGCGTCCGCGTCCGTCCGCGCCATGAGCAGCGTCGGCACGTCGGCCACGTCCGCGGCCAGCCGGGCGGCGTTCAGCGTACGGATGTGCTGGCCGGTCGGGATCAGCACCTTGCCGCCCAGGTGGCCGCACTTCTTCTCCGAGGCGAGCTGGTCCTCCCAGTGCACCGCCGCCGCGCCGGCCGTGATCATGGCACCCATCAGCTCGTACGCGTTGAGCACCCCGCCGAAGCCGGCCTCGGCGTCGGCGACGATCGGGACCAACCAGTCCGCCGGCCCGCCCACACCGCCCTCGGCGTGCCGGATCCGGTCGGCCCGCAGCAGCGCGTTGTTGATCCGCCGCACCACCGCCGGCACCGAGTTCGCCGGGTAGAGGCTCTGGTCGGGATAGGTCTGGCCGGCGAGGTTGGCGTCGGCGGCGACCTGCCAGCCGGAGAGGTAGATGGCCCTGAGGCCCGCGGCCACCTGCTGCACCGCCTGGTTGCCGGTCAACGCCCCGAGCGCGGGCACGAAGTCCTCGCCGTGCAGCGACTCCCACAGCCGCTGCGCGCCGCGCCGGGCCAGCGTCTGCTCCTCCACCACGCTGCCGCGCAGCCGAACCACGTCGTCGGCCGAGTACGCCCGCCGGATGTCGCGCCAGCGCGGATCCCGCTCCCACCGCCGGGCCAGTTCCCCGGCCGTGCCCGCCGTCCCCGATGCCGATTCCGGCGCCGTGCTTGTTGTCGTCGGTGCGGTGAACTCGTCCATGTCAATGTCCTTCCATCCTGATTTGCTTGACTCGGCACTGCCCATGGATCGACCGTGACATAGGTGAACGCGCTGGTCGACGGCCCCAATCAGCCAACAGTTGCCAATCTTCGCCCCGGTTTTGCAAAGGTTGCGAAGGTACTGTTGGCAAACTGGCGGGCCCACGGGCGGACAAACGCAGGAGAACCGACGGCGAGGGGAGAGCGCTGATGCAGAAGGACGTGGCCGGCGCGCGGCTACGCAGGCTGCGCGAGGAACGCCGGATGACGCAGGCCGCCTTCGCCCGGATGCTCGGCATCTCGCCGAGCTACCTCAACCAGATCGAGCACGGATCGCGGCCACTGACCGTACCGGTGCTCTTGAGCATCAGCGAGTCGCTGGGGGTGGACGCCGGTTTCTTCGCCACCCACGACACGGCCAGGCTGACCGCCGAGATCCGGGAGGTCTCCTCCGACGACACGCTGCGCATCGACATCCCGACCGAGGAGGCCGCCGAGCTGGCCCAACGCCTGCCGCACACCGCGCACGCGCTGGTCACCATGCACCGCCGCTACCGGCAGCTCGCCGAACAGCTGGCCGCCCTCACCGGCGACCGCGAGCACGAGGTCGGCGAGCTGGGGTCCGGGCCGCACGAGGAGATCCGCGACTACTTCTACCAGCGGCACAACTACATCGCCGAACTCGACGAGGCGGCCGAACGGCTCGCCGCCGTCATCGGCATCCGTCCCGGCGACATGCGTCCGCTGCTGGCGCAGCGGTTGGGCGTACACGGGATCAGGGTCCGGGTCGGCGATCCCGGCTCCGGTGGCGACGGCGACGAACTGCACCGGTACGACCCGAGGAGCCAGCTGCTGCACCTGTCCGGTTACCTGCGGCCGGGGCAGTTGGCGATCCGGATGGCGACCCAGCTCGCCTTCGCCGAGGTCGGTGACAGCCTCGACAACCTGGTCGACGCGGCATCGCTGAGCAGCCCGGACTCCGAGACACTGGCCCGGATCGGGCTGGCCAAGTACTTTGCCGCCGCGCTGATCCTGCCGTACGGCGACTTCCACGCGCGGGCAGAGGAGTTCCGCTACGACCTCGACCGGCTCGCCACCCACTACGGCGTCGGGTACGAGACCGTCTGTCACCGGGTCAGCACGCTCCAGCGCCCACGGGCGCGCGGGGTCGCCTTCTCGTTCGTCCGGGTCGACCGGGCCGGCAACATGTCCAAGCGGCAGTCGGCGACCGGCTTCCACTTCTCCCGTACCGGTGGGACCTGCCCGCTGTGGAACGTCTACGAGGCGTTCGCCGCACCGGGCAGGATCCTGACCCAGATCGCGGCGATGCCCGACGGCCGGCGCTACTTCTGGATCGCCCGAACCGTCACCCGCGCCCCCGGCCGGTACGGGCGCCCCGGCAAGTCCTTCGCCATCGGCCTCGGCTGCGACCTGCGCCAGGCCGGTCGTCTTGTCTACTCGACCGGGCTGGATCTCGACAACGCCGACGCCGCCGTGCCGATCGGCATCGGCTGCAAGGTCTGCGAACGCAGCGGCTGTGCGCAGCGGGCCTTCCCCCAGATCGGGCGAGGGCTGTCCATCGACGAGAACCACAGCACCTTCGCGCCGTACCCGGTCGCCGACCCGGACCGCTGACCGTCTCCGTTCAGAGCCAGTTGCGGCGCTTGAACACCAGGTAGAGACAGGTGCAGACCAGGGCCATCAGCGACAGCGCGAACGGGTAGCCGAAGCTCCAGTGCAGTTCCGGGATGTGGTCGAAGTTCATCCCGTAGATGGTGCCGATCAGGGTCGGGGCGAACAGGATCGCCGCCCACGCGGAGATCTTCTTGACCTCCTCGTTCTGCGTGTAGCTGGCCTCGGTCAGGCGCTTGACCTCCTCGTTCTGTGCCTGCGAGACCAGGGTGGCGTTCAGGGTGCGGATGTCGGTGAGGATCTGCCGGAAGCCGTCGACCCGTTCGGCGGCGGTGGTGGCGTGGTCGGCCACGTCGCCCAGGTAGCGGCGCAGCTCCTCGCCGGTGCCGTGTTTGGCGAAGCCGGCGGTCAGCGCCCGCAGGATGTCCAGCAGGGGCCGGGAGGCGCGCTGGAACTCGATCACCTCACGGGAGAGTTCGTAGATCCGCCGGGTCACCTTCGGATCGCCGCCGAAAACCTCGGTCTCGATTTCGTCGATGTCGTGTTGCAGCCCGGCGACCACCGGGGCGTAACCGTCGACCACCGCGTCGAGGATCGCGTACAGCACCGCCTCCGGGCCGCGTCGCAGCAGGTCGGGGTCGTCCTCCAGCCGGCGCCGGACCGCGCCCATGTCCGGTGCCTCACCGTGCCGGACGGTGAGGACGAAGTTCGGGCCGACGAACACGTGCAGTTCGCCGAAGTCGACCTCCTCGATCTCGTCGAGGTAGCGGGCGGCGCGCAGCACCACGAACAGGGTCTCGCCGTACCGTTCCAGCTTGGGACGCTGGTGGGCGACGACGGCGTCCTCCACCGCGAGTTCGTGCAGGCCGAACTCCTCGGCCACCGCCATGAGCTGCGCCTCGGCCGGTCGGTACAGGCCGATCCAGGCCATCGTGCCGGGCTGTCGGCGGAGCAGTTCGCAGGTCCCGGTGACGCTGGCCGGCGCGTCGACGCGGTGGCCGTCCCGGTAGATGCCGGAGGTGACCACGCTCGCCTCGACCGGCGCCGACTGGTTGGCGGCGCGGGGGTCCATCGACAGTTCCGGTGGCGACGGCTGCGGGTAGCGCTCGTGCGACCGCCGCCAGGCGCGTTTTGCCGGACGCTGGGCGCGGGACCGCCAATCGGACATGCCACGCCTCCACCCCCGGTGGGCCGACAACCCTCGTACCCACAGTTCCAGAGATCGCCGGTGCCCGGACCAGCCCCGGCGGATCCGGAGGATTCAGCTGTGGTTCCTGTGCGGTCTGCCGGCTGACCCGCGTCACTCAATGTAAGGAGTCTTTACAGTAGGTTCCATCGGCGCCTATCATTCGACCAGCGTCCTTCGCGTTGATCACCCAACCCGCGCCGGTCGACCGCCACTGCCCGCGTCCGCACCGACCAGTGAGCCAGCGGTCGGTGGATGCCCGGCGGACGCCGCGCACCCCGGAGCAGGGAGCGTGACATGCAGACGTCCGGCCGGTTGTTGGCGGGAACAGGGGACAGGCGGACCACCCGGGTACGACGACGGCGCCTCGGCGGCACCGTACTCGCGCTCGCGCTCGTGGTGCAGACGATGGTGCTCGCCGGCCCGTCGCCGACACCGGCACTGGCCGACACCGCGCCGACCGGCCCGGCCCAACTCGTACCGATCCCGGTCAGCGCGGTCGACGTACCCGGTCAGTCCTTCGTGGTCGGACCGACGACCCGGATAGTCGTGGCCACCGGCGGCGCCGGGGCCCTGCCGGTCGCGGACACCCTGGCGGCGATCCTGCGCCCGTCGACCGGCTACCCACTGCCGGTCTCGATCGCCCCTTCCCGGCCCGGCGACATCGCGTTCCACCTCGGCGAACCGGGCGATCTCGGCGCCGAGGGCTACCGGATCGACGTCTCGAACACCGGGGTACGGCTGGCAGCGGCCGAGCCGGCCGGGCTCTTCTACGCCGTACAGACCCTGCGCCAACTGCTCTCGCCGTGGATCGAGAGCCCGACCGTACGCCCCGGCCCGTGGACCGTGGCCGGCGTACGGATCTCCGACCGCCCCCGGTACGCCTACCGGGGCGTGATGCTCGACATCGCCCGGCACTACCAGTCGCCGGAGGTCGCCAAGCGGCTGATCGAGCAGGCGTCGGCGTACAAGATGAACGTGCTGCACCTGCACGTCAGCGACGACCAGGGGTTCCGGATCGCGATCAACGGGCGGCCCGAACTCACCACCATCGGCGGCCAGTTCTCCATCAACAACGATCCCGGCGGCTACTGGACCCAGGCCGAGTACGTCGACGTCGTCAACTACGCCGCCGCACACCATATGACCGTCATCCCCGAGGTGGACACGCCGGGGCACACCAACGCGATAGTCATGTCGTACGCCGGACCGCAGGCCGACCCGGTCCTGCCCGACGTCAACTGCACCAACCGCACCCCGCCGCAGTGGAACCTGACCACCGCCGTCGGCTACAGCGCGATGTGCCCGGAGAGCCCGAACACCTGGGCGATCATCACCGACATCGTCAACCAGCTCAGCGCGATGAGCCCCGGCCCGTACTACCACCTCGGCGGCGACGAGGTGCCGGCGTCGATCCTGTCGAGCGCCCGGTACGTCGACTTCGTCGACCGCGAGTCCCAGATCGTCAAGGCGCAGGACAAGATCGTGATGGGCTGGGCCGAGATCTCCCAGGCGAACTTCGGCCAGCCCGGATCGCCGCAGTCCGTCGCCCAGTTCTGGAACAACGGCAACCCGACCGGCGCCGGTGGCGACTCGGCCCGGCGGGCGGTGCAGAAGGGCATGAAGGTCGTCATGTCACCGGCCAACCACACCTATCTGGACATGCAGCAGTTCGTCGGCAGCCCGCTCGGGCTGAGCTGGGCCGGCCGGCTGGACGTGTCGCAGTTCTACAACTGGACCGGCACCAGCAGCGACCCGGCCACCTACATCCCGGCGCGGACCACCGGTGGGGTCACCCTGCCGGCGGTGACCGACGCCGACATCCTCGGTGTCGAGGCGCCGATCTGGTCCGAGACGCTGCGGACCCTGGCCGACATCGAGTTCCAGGTCTTCCCCCGGATGCCGGCGACGGCGGAGATCGGCTGGTCACCGAACGTCCACCCGGAACGCAACCTCGCCTCCTTCGTCTCCCGGATCGCCGGTCACGGCGTACGCCGGCAGGTGCAGGGCCAGAACTTCTACGCCTCCCCGCAGGTGCCGTGGCGGGTCGACGTGTCGGCGCCGGACATCACCAGCGACCGTCGGACGGTGTCGGGGGAAATCGCCTCGGTGGTCACCCCGGGCGCGCCGCTCGACCAGGTGACGGCGACGGTCGACTGGGGCGACGGGACCACGTCGGCGGCGACCCTGAGCGGTACCGCCGGCACCAACAAGAGCATCAACGGCATCTATTCGGCAACCGCGCAGCACGCGTACGCCCGCGACGGCGTCTACCGGGCCACCATCACCGCCACCCGCCCCGGCGGCAGCACGACCGCCCGGTTCACCGTGGTCGTGAACACCTGCACCGCCACGGTTTCGGGCCACCACAACGGTCCCCTGGTCGTCGCCGACGGCGTCACCTGCCTGACCGGCGCCACCGTCTCCGGCCCCGTGGTGGTACGACCGGGCGCCTCCCTGATCGCCACCGGCGCCTCGATCCGGGGCCCGGTGACCGCCACCGGCGCCGTGGTGGTCGAACTGCTCGGCGGCTCGGTCAACGGCCCGCTGACCATCACCGGCACCACCGGCGATGTGATCGTGGAACGAGTCGGGGTCAACGGCCCACTAACCCTGACCGCCACCGCCACCACCCCACCACCCCTGCTGGCCGCCAACACCATCAACGGCCCCCTCACCTGCACCACCAACACCCCCGCCCCGGTAAACGCCAACCTCCCCAACACCGTCCACGGCCCAACCACCCCCCAGTGCCAGGGCCTCTAACCCCCCCCGCCCCCGCGCCCCCCGCGCCCCCCTCCCCCCCCACCCCCACCCCTCCCGCGATCTAGGGCGAATGGGGGTGATCAGAGATCAACAAACACGTATTCGCCCTAGATCGGCGCGGCGGGGTGGGGGCGTGGGGGGCGAGGGGCGGGGGGTGGGGGGCGGGGGTGGGGGTGGGTTAGAGAGGCGCGTTGAGGTAGGCGAGGACGGCGCGGACGCGGCGGTGGGCGGTGGTGGCGGGTGGGAGGTCGAGTTTGGCGAGGATGTTGGTGATGTGCTTCTCCACCGAGACGGGGGCCAGCACCAGGCGTGCGCAGATTGCGGAGTTTGACAGGCCTTCTGCCATCAGGGCGAGCACTTCGCGCTCGCGTGGGGTGAGGCCGTCGATGCCGTGGTTGCGGCTGTTGCGGGTGAACAGCTGCCGGACCACCTCGGGATCCATTACGGTGCCACCGGCGGCGACCCGCTCGACCGCGTCGAGGAAGTCGTCCAGCGCGGTGACCCGGTCCTTGAGCAGGTAACCGACACCGCCGTGGCCGTCGGCGAGCAGTTCCGCGGCGTACGCGCGTTCGACGTACTGGGAGACGATGAGCACCCTGGTGTCCGGGTCGGCGGCCCGCAGCCGCAGGGCGGCGCGCAGGCCCTCGTCCCGGAATCCGGGCGGCAGCCGTACGTCGACTATCGACAGGTCGGGTCGCTGCTCCGTCACCGCCGCCACCAGCGAGTCGGCGTTGTCGACGGCCGCCACGACGGTGTGACCGGTGTCGGTCAGCAACCGCACCAGACCCTCGCGGAGCAGGAGCAGGTCTTCGGCGATCACGATGCGCATGGGAACTCCGCGTCCAGGATGGTCGGCCCGCCCACCGGGCTGGTCAGGGTGAGTACGCCGTCGAGCGCTTCGACCCGTCGGCGCAGTCCGTCGAGTCCGGAACCGCCGGGGTCGGCCCCGCCCCGCCCGTTGTCGGCGAGCCGGATCCGGAGCGTGTCGACGGTCCGGGAGATGTCGATGGTGCAGGTCGTGGCGTCGGCGTGCTTGCCGGCGTTGGCGAGCCCCTCGGCGACCACGAAATAGGCCGCGGACTCGATCGCGGCCGGGTAACGGTCGGCGGTGTCTGCGCGTACCTCGACGGTGAGGGGGCTGTCGCCGGCCAGCGCGGCGAGTGCGGCGTGCAGGCCGCGATCGGTCAGGATCGGCGGGTGGATGCCGCGTACCAGGCGGCGCAGCTCGGCGAGCGCCTCGTCGAGCTGCCGCCGGGCGAGGGCGACGTCGGCCTCCGCTCCGCCGCCCGTACCGCCGCCGGTGCGCAGTTTGCGGGCGGCCAGGGCCAGGGTCATGCCGGCGGCCACGATCCGGGCCTGCGCCCCGTCGTGCAGATCGCGTTCGATCCGGCGCAGCTCCGCGGCCTGCGCGTCGACCACCCGTTGCCGGGTCGCGGCCAGGTGGGCCGCCTGCTCCACCAGGCGTCGGTGGGTGCCCGGCGCGAGCAGGGCCCGCGCCAACCGGGCCTGCAAAACCGCGAGGGTACGCAGCAGCCACGCGACCACCGGCACCAGCAGCAGCCCGAGTACGGTGAGGACGATCCGGCCGGACGGTGTCGTCATCAGCGGCTTCATCGGGAACGGTGCGCGCGGGTTGGGCACCGCCCACGCCCAGGCCGGTGCCACGATGGCGCCGAGGTCGACCGCGGTGACCACGAGCGCGGCGCATCCACCGGCGAGACCCAGCGGGATCAGCAGCACCAGCCAGGCGAGGTCGCGCCAGGTGGCCGGTTGGGTCCCCACGGCGGTGACCCGTTGGCGGATCGTGCCGGCGGTGCCCGGCAGATACGGTGCGGGAATCGTCGCTCCGAGCACCCAGCCGGCGCGCCGCCGCTCGATGCCGGCGAGCGTACGGCTGACCCGGGCGGCGCCGAGGAACGCGGGCCCGCCGAGCTGGGTGACGGCCAGCAGGCCGACGCCGACGAGCGCGGCGAGGCTGAAGGCGAACCCGGCGGCGCTGGCAACCACCCCACTGACCAGGTACACCAGGGCCCGCGCCGTCGCCTTTGTCATCGCCAGGATGCTAGTGGCGGCGGCGCGGACCCCGAACGGCACCGTCAGCGCCCGTCGGCGAGTGCCGGCAGGCCGCGCCGGCGCAGGATGAACCTGGCCGGCAGCGCCCCGGCGAGCAGGCCGAGCAGCGCGACGCCGCCGAGCATGCCGCCGTACGTGCCGGGGTCGACAATCAGCCGGAAGGCCCCGTCCTGCGCGATGCTGAACGCACCGACCACGATCGCCGTGACGGCGACCCCGAGCAGCAGCCCCACCGTGACGGTGATCAGCGCCTCCCGGTCGGCGAGCCGGTGCAACTGTCCGGTGGTCGCCCCGACCAGCCGCAGGTCGGCGTACTCGCGGCGGCGGGCGGCGGTGGCGACGGCGAAGGTGTTGAGTACGGCGATCGCGGTGAAGCCGAGCGAGATGACGACCATCAGCTCCCAGGCGCCCTGCTGGTTCTGCGCGTCTCCGGCCGGGGACGCCGAGGCGGTGGGAGTCACCCGCAGGCCCGGCCAGTCGTCGTGGATCCGGGCGGCCGCGTTCCCCTGGTAGCGCAGAGCGACCGTGCTCACCAACCCACGGGGGTCGTGCGCGGCGACCAGCGGGGCCGGAAGAACCAGCTCGCCGAACCCTCGGGCCCGCTCGTACACCGAGGTCAGCCGCAGTTCCGTACGGTGCCCGTCGGCGAGCCAGAGCGGCACCTCGTCACCGACCCGCCAGCCGTACTGGCCGACCAGGGCGGCACTCGCGGCGAAGGTGTCGTCCCCGCCGAGTACGTCCGGGACGGACGCCGTACCGGCGCCGGCCGCGGGGCTGCGCCGTACGCCCAGGTCGAGTGCTGGTTCGCTGCCGGCGACGAGCAGTCCCTGAGCCGGGTAGTCCTCGGGCTTGCCGCCCTGCGCCACGATCACCCTGGTCGGCAGGGTGGCCGCGGCACCGGTCACCCCGGGCAGGGCGGCCAGCCGGTCGACGGTGCTCAGCGGCAGCCCGCCGGTCGCGGTCACCTGAGCGGTCGCGGTGGCCGTTCGCGCCGTCTGCTCCCGCGCGGTCAGCCGCTCCAGCAGGGCGCCGTTGAGCAGCATGGTGGCGTTGATCGCGAAGATCAGTACCAGTGGCACCGCGACGGCCGCCACCCGCCGGTTCTCGGCGCGGGTGACGAGCCCGGCCAGCCAACCGGTCGCGCCGCCCAGCCGGGCCAGCTGCGCCAGCGGCGCGGTCAGGATCCGTACCAGGACCGGACCGAGGGCGGCGACCGTGCAGAGCAGCAGGGCGCAGGACACGAAGCTCATGCCCATGCCGAGCACCCCGTCGAGCGGCACGAACGTCAGCACGCTGATCGCACCGCCGGCCGTCACCAGGGCGAGCAGCACCCGGACGGCCGTGCCGCCGGCCGGTGCCGTCGCAGTCTCGGCGAGCGCCTGGGTCGGCGCGACCCGTACGGCCCGCCGGCCGGCGATCCGGGCGGCGACGAACGTGACCAGTACGCCGGCCAGCCCCGCCACCAGCAGCACCGGTACGTTGACCCGGACCGTGAACTGGGCCGGCACCGCCCCGAGGGTCCGGAACCGATCGGCCACCAGGTGCGCGAAGAGCACGCCTAGCGGGGCGGCCGGTATCGCGGCGACGGCGGCGAGGACAACGCTCTCCAGTCCGAGCAGCAGGCGCAGCTGGCCCGGCGTGGCGCCCACCGTACGCAGCAGGGCCAGTTCACGCAGCCGTTGCCGTACGCCGAGGGTCACCGTGCCGGTGAGCACGAACACCGCGGCGAAGGCGGTGATGCCGATGACGAAGCCGAAGATGGAGATCGGTCCGATGTAGTCGGGCAGTGCTCCGGGCAGGTCGGCCCGTACCCGCTCGGCATCGGTCAGCACGTCTGCCCCGCCGGCGGTTTCGCGTACGGCGGCCAACAGCGCGTCCCGGTCGACGCCGGGCGTGGCGACCACCCCGACCGCGGTCGGACCGTCGAGTCCGGACACCGTCGGCACCTCGCCGTCGGCGAGGAACAGCGCGCCCTGTGCGGCCAGGCCGGACCGACCGGCGGGCGCGGCGATGCCGCTGACCTGCACGGTGCGTGTTCCGGTGCGGGTGGTGAGCACGAGTTCGCTGCCGACGACGAGTCCGCCGCGCGCGGCGAGATCCGCGTCGACGACCACCCGGCCGGCATCGGGCCCGCTGCCCCGGACCAGCGTGTACGGCGTCAGCGCCGCCGACGCCCAGCCGTGGCCGATGACGGGCGCGTCGTCCGTTGCGCGCACGACCCGTCCGGTCGACGTGGTCACCTGGATCGGGAAGGCGGCGTCGGCGACGGCGGACGCGACACCGGGCAGCGCCCCGATCCGGCCGGCGAGGTCGGCCGGTAGGACCCCGGCGCCGGTGAGCCGTTCGGTCTTGACCTTCCGCTTGACCTTGACCTTGTCCTTTTTCTCCTTCGTGGTCACCGTCTCCAGGCTCACCTGCCGCGCACCGGAGACGACCAGGTCCGTCGCGGCGAACCGGTTGGCCGGTGGCTTCGCGGTGAGCACCGAGAACAGCAGCAGACCGCTGCCGGCGAGCAGGGCGACCGCGAGGAACGCGGCGAAAAAGGTGCCGGCGTACGCGCCACGGTGGCGGCGCAGCGTGCCGAGGGCCAGGCGCATCATCGGGCGCTCACCGACATCATCTCCGCCGCGACCTTCTCCGCCGTCGGGTCCGCCAACTCGGTGACTATGCGCCCGTCGGCGAGGAAGACCACCCGGTCGGCTCGGGCGGCGGCGGCCGGATCGTGGGTGACCATGACAACCGTGGTGCCGAAGGAGTCGACCGCCTCCCGCAGCAGTCCCAGGACCTCCCGGCCGGTGGACAGGTCCAGCGCCCCGGTCGGCTCGTCCGCGAAGATCACTTCCGGTCGGGCGGCGAGCGCCCGAGCCAGCGCCACCCGCTGGCGCTGCCCGCCGGAGAGCCGCGCCGGGCGGTCGTTCTCCCGGCCGGTGAGACCGACCCGCCGCATCACCTCACGGGCCAGGGCGAGGTCGGGGCGTACCCCGGCGAGCCGCTGCGGCAGCAGGATGTTGTGCCACACCGAGAGCGAGTCCAGCAGGTTGTAGGACTGGAACACGAAACCGACCCGTTGGCGACGGGCCTCGGTCAGCCGGGGCTCGCGCAATCCGCTGATCTCCTGCCCGGCCAGCAGCACCCGGCCGCTGTCCGGTGTGTCGAGTCCGGCGGCGCAGTGCAGCAGAGTGGACTTGCCCGAGCCGGAGGGCCCCATCACCGCGTTGAACGTACCGGCGGCGAACGCCACCGAAACCCCGGCGAGCGCGCGTATCCCGGCACCTCCGGGGTACGTCTTCGTCACCTCGACCACTTCGACCACCGCTGTGTTTCCCATGGTGATCAGCCTGGTGCAGGGCCCGTCCGGGCAACACATGGCCAACCATGAACCCGGTGGTGGGGCTGTCCCTACCTCCGGAGTTCCGCCGCAGGCGTTCGGGACAGTGTGCCCGGCCACCAGAACCGGCGGCCCAGGGTGATCGCGATCGACGGGACCAGCAGCGTACGCACCAGCAGGGTGTCGAGCAGCACGCCGAGCCCGACGATGACCCCGATCTCGGTCAGCGTCACCAGCGGCAGCACCCCGAGTACGGCGAACACGGCGGCGAGCAGGACGCCGGCGCTGGTGATCACCCCGCCGGTGACGGCGAGCGCGGTGAGCATGCCCTGCCGGGTGTCCCCGGCCAACGCCTCCTCCCGGGCCCTGGTCGCCAGGAAGATGTTGTAGTCCACCCCGAGCGCGACCAGGAAGAGGAACGCCAGCAGCGGTACGGAGGTGTCCAGGGCGGCGTAGTCCAGGACCCTGGTGAACAGGAAGTTGCTGGCGCCGAGGGCGGCGAAGAAGGTGGCCACCACGGTGGCGACCAGTACCAGCGGGGCGAGCAGCGAACGCAGCAGCAGGACCAGCACGAGCAGGACCACGGCCAGGATCAGCGGTACGACCACCCGCAGGTCGCGTACGGCCGCCTGCCGGGTGTCGAGGTTGGCCGCGACCGTACCGCCGACCAGCGTTTCCGCCCCGGACCCGGCGCCGACCCGGTCGCGCAGGTCCTCGATGGTCCGGTAGCTGGCGGCACTGTCCGGCTCCGCGTCGAGTACGACGTCGATGGCGACCAGGTCACCGGCGCGTTCGGTGACCCGGGCGCTCGACACCCCCGGCGTCGCCTCGATCGTCTCCAACACCGCCCGTTCGCCGCCGGAGCGGGTGACGACCACGGTCGGGTCGGCCGAACCGGCCGGGAAGTAGCGGCTCAGCGTCTCCAGCCCGTCGATCGACTCGGCCTGCACCCGGAACTGCTCGGTCTTGCTCAGCCCGAGTCGGGCACCGCCGAGCCCGGTCGCCAGCACCGCGAGTACGACCAGCGTGCCGACGAGCACCGCTCGTGGGCGCCGGGCGACCAGGGCGCCGATCCGCGACCAGACCCCGGTACGGGTCGGGTCGGTCTGCCCCTCGCGGGGCACGAACGGCCAGAACAGGCCGCGCCCGCAGACCGACAGCGCGGCCGGGAGCACGACCAGCCCGAACAGCGCGGCGATCACGATGCCGATCGCACCGGTGACGCCGATGGTCCGGTCGTTGCCGAGGACCGCGGTGAGCAGGGTGAGCAGGCTCAGGCAGACGGTGGCGGCGCTGGCCGCGATCGCCGGCCCGGCCGAGGCGAGCGCGCGGCGCAGCGCGACGCGTCGGTCGGCGGTGCCGCGCAGTTCCTCCCGGTAGCGGGCGATCAGCAGGAGCGCGTAGTTGGTGCCGGCGCCGAAGACGAGTACGTCGACGATGCCTGTGGTCGAGCCGTCGATGTCCAGCGCGGCGGCCCGGCTGACCATCGCGATGACGGCGTTGGCGACCACGTCGGCGGTGCCGACCACGGCCAGCGGCACCAGCCACAGCCACGGGCTGCGGTAGGTGACGATCAGCAGGGCCGCGACCACCGCGACCGTGACCAGCAACAGGGTGACGTTGGCTCCGTCGAAGGCGGAGGAGACGTCGGTGGTGAAGCCGGCGCCGCCGGTGACCTGGGCGACGGTGCCCTCGGGCAGGCCGTCGCGGGCGGTGGCGCGCAGCTGTTCGACGATGCCGGCGAGTTCGTCGTTGGGCAGGTCGGCCGGCAGCGGTACGGCCAGCAGGGCGGCCCGCCGGTCGGGGGAGAGGACCGGTGGCGAGACCTGTCCACCGGTCGCCTCGGTGACGTACGCGCGGGCGTCGTCGGCGATGGCGCGTTCGTCCTCGGGGCGCAGGGGCTGGCCGTCGCGGGAGTAGACGACCAGGGCCGGGTTGAGTTGCCCGCTGGGCAGTTGGCGCTGGAGTGCGGCGACCCGTACGGATTCGGCGGAGTCGGGCAGGGCGGAGGTGGGGTCGTTGTCGGCGTGTGGTTCGCCGCCCAGGGCGATCACGATCCCGGAGAGGACCGTCGCGATCACCAGCACGAGCCAGGCGCTCCACCGCCCGCTGACGGCCTGCGCGATCCTTGACCCGAACGTACCCATGATAACTCCCGACGGTCGAGTATCTCGATGGCCGAGATTATCGGCGGGTGAGGTAAGGTGCAAGCCGGGTGGAGGGAAGCGGCACAGTGGTGGACGGCATGTATCGACCGCGGGACACCCGACGGGCAGTCCTCTCCGGCGAGATAGTCTCCGACCTGCGTAACTACACCGTGGACGCCCAACACATCGGGCACGCGTTCGCCGCCCTGCACGGCCTGGGCGTGACCGACCTGCAAGCGCTGATCGCGGTCATGCACGCGGAACGCCGGGGCGAGCTGATCACGCCGGGCCGGCTGGGGGAGCAGCTCAACCTCTCCTCCGGGTCGGTCACCGCGCTGATCGACCGGCTGGAGCGGACCGGCCACATCCGCCGGGACCGGGACACCGCCGATCGCCGCAAGGTCTTCCTCCGGTACGCCGACCAGGGCGCCCGGGTAGCGGTGGAGTTTTTCCGCCCGCTCGGCCAGCGCACCGACCTGGTGATGGACCAGTTCACCGACGAGGACCTGGAAGTCGTCCACCGCTTCATGCGCATGATGGTCACCTCAATGCGCCACCACCGCGACACCCTCCGCCCCTCCCCCCACCCCAAGTAACCCCTCCCTCCCCTCTCCCCCCTCCCTCCCTCCCTCCCTCCCCCCTCCCCCCGCGCCCACCTCACCCCGTCGATCTAGGGCAAATACGTGCGTGTTGATCTCTATCGACACGTATTTGCCCTAGATCGACGCGCAGGGGGGTGGGGCGCGGCGGGGGGGGGAGGGGGGAGGGGAGGGGTGGGGGGAGGGAGGTTTAGGGGAGGGGGGTGGGGGGTGGGGTTTGGGTGTGGAGGAGGTGGAGGGCTTCGGTGGTGTGGCCGTGTTTGGTGAGTAGGGCGAGGAGGAGGCCGGTGGAGCGCCAGTCGTCTGCCGGGCCGGACCGCAGCAGGTCGGTCGCCTCTTCGATCCGGCCGCGTGCGATGAGTAGTTCGGCCAACTCGGGGCGGGCGCTCGGCTCGCCCTGTTCCACGGCGAGTTGCCAGAAGTGTTCGGCCTCGTCGGTGTGGCCCTGGTCGAGGAGCAGCGCGGCGAGCCGGGCGGCGGCGTGTCCGTTGCCGCTCTCCGCGCGGATCCGCAGCTCGTCGATACGGCCCCGATCGGCCAACAGATCCGCCAGTATGCGGCCCGCGCGAGACTCACCGGAGTCGGCGAGGTCGCGCAGATACCCGGTCGGATCCGGTACGGGAACCAGCCCGGACGCCTCCGCCCCGAAGAACCGGCTCCCGCCGAACTCCTGTCGGAGGTGATCGTCGAGATCGTCGGCGAGCCTGATCATCGTCTGGATCGCGAGTAACAGGTGGGACGGTTGAAAGTCCTGCCCGAAGACCGGTACGGAGGCCCAGATCGTGTCCCCGGTGCAGTAGATCCGGCCGATCGGCATCTCGTTGGTCAGGTCGGACAGGCGCCGGTAGAGGGTTTCGGTCGGCTGCACGCCGGTGAGCAGCGGCGAGAAGACGTCGACCAGCGGCGGCTCCTCCTGTGCGCGTACGAAAATGATGGCCGACCCCGCGCGGACGCCGATGTCTCCGTCGGAGTCGACGCGCAACTGGTCCGGGGTGGTGCCGAGCAGATGGGCCACCACCCACTTGACCTGGTCGGTGAGCTTGTCGCCGGCCCCGGCGGTCAGGTCGGCCAGGCCGCGGGTCTGGGTCACCGGTCTGGCGGCGAGCGCCGCGGCGAGCCGGGTACGGGTCGGCAACGGCACGGAGGCGGTGGTGGTGGACGGCCGGGCCGCGAGGGCCCAGCTCAGCCGGCGGAAGAATCCGTCAGGCCGCGTCATCGTCGCTCCGTCCCGGCTGATTGTCCTCTGTCGACGGTCGGTCCAGCACCCGGATCTGGTCGAACATCTTGGCGATGACCAGGGGGGCCGCCACTCCGAAGGTGAACGTGGCGAAGGCCGTCGTGGCCAGTCCGCCGGCGGAGGCGGCGGCGGCCAGCCCGGTGCCGGCGAGCGCCCGCAGTGCCACCGCGAACATCACGATTGGACGGTCCCGCTTGTCTCGCCACGGCCACTGCCATCGTCCCTTCGACTCGGTTGTCGGGCGCATCATGGCGTAGAGGTTCAGTGCTTCGGAGACGGCGCTGCCGACAAGTCCCCAAGTCGCGGCGATCCATAGAGACACGCCCCTACTGTACTGATTGTGGTCGCCTGCCTACCTACCCGGCGTCTGGCCGTGTCGGCGACCGTGCGCCCGCCGGCCACGCCTGAACGGTAGCGGCCGAAGACAAGCGCTCGTGCTCCCCTCCGAGGGCAACCGGGGTGGCGGCGTACCTGGTCAGGGCTCTTCCCGAAGCACCTTGAACCAAATGTGTGAAGTCTTCATATAAGCCGGCATTGGCCGGGAACCTCCGCCTACGGTGGCGATCAGTGGGCACGACCCTGTTTGTGGCCGTGTCGGCATGTCACGTAGGAGGAGGGGTCAGGTAACGATGATGTCCAACCAACTACCGAAACATCTGCGTTTTCTGGGGCGTACGGGCGACGGTCGCTCGACACCTGACGGAGCCGGGCGCCGGGCGCGCTGGTACGTGACGGGTGCGACCAGCCTGGTGGGTGTGGCCAGCCTGGCGGCCGTGGCGGGAATGAGCGGTGTGCCGGCCGTGGTGAGGGCTACGGACGCGATGGGCCTGCCCCGGCTGGGCAGCAGCGCGCTGGCCCGGGACGGCGGTGTCGCGAGCGACGACACCGGTGGTCAGGATCCGGGCGGTTGGCGCGTCGAATGGGACGGGGAGGCCAGGGAGGTCGGTTGCGACCCGAACGAGCTGATCTCCGCTCTCGTCGAGGCAAACGCGCGCGACGGGGCCAAGCTCAAGCTCAGCAAGGGCTGCACGTACTCGCTGACGGCGTACCAGGGTCAGGACGGGTTGCCGGTCATCACCCAACCGATTGCGATCAAGGGCGAAGGGGCGACGATCGAGCGGGCGGCGAGCGCGGCGCCGTTCCGCGTCTTCAATGTCGGTCCGGGTGGGGAGCTGACCCTGCACGGGGTCACGGTCCGGGGCGGGGACGATCGTAGCGATCTCGGCGGTGGCGGATTGCTGGTCCAGTCCGGTGGCAAGGCGACCGTCGAGGACAGCAGGATCGTCGAGAACCGCAGCGCCACGACCGGTGGCGGGATCACCAACCACGGCATCACCTGGATCGTCTCCTCGAAGGACGGCAAGGGTGGTAGGGGCGGCATGGGTGGTGGCGACCCGGAGGCTTCGGTCGAGCCGAAGGACCCGGATCCCTCGCCCGAGTCGAGCGGCGCCGCCTCCGAAAGCGGCGCGGCGAACGGCGCGGAGGACGGGGCGGCGAACGGGGCGGCGGACGAGGCCGGCGCCCGCTTGGACGGCTGGACCGATGATGCCTGGAGCAAGGACGGCTGGGACCACGATACCCACGAGTACGTCACCAAGGTCAACAACAACAGCGCCCAGGACGACGGCGGCGGCGTCTACAGCACCGGGTTCCTCGGTGTGGACGGTGCCGAGGTGGGCGGCAACAACACCGTTCGTGACGGCGGCGGGCTCGTGAACGGGGGCGGCAGCGCCGTACTGCGTTCGGCCGAGATCCTGCACAACGTCGCGACGGGGCTGGGCGGCGGGGTCTACGCCACCGACGGCAGCGTCACGAAGATCGAGTACAGCGCGGTGACCGACAACGAGAGTACTGCCGACACGGCGGCCGGCGGCGGCATCTTCAACATCTCCGCCGCCCTGCACGTCCGGCACACGGAGGTTGTCCGCAACGGCGCCGGCGGCTTCGGCGGCGGGATCTACAACGCCAACGGTCAGGCCGTCATCGAGGAGAGCAGGATCAGCGAGAACACCACCCGGAGCAGTGGTGGTGGCGTCTACAACGTGCTCGGCAACGTGATCCTCCGCAAGAGCCTGGTCGACTCCAACCGGGCCAACGGCGCGCAGTCGCAGGGTGCCGGCATCTACACCATCACCGGCAGCCTCACCCTGACCGAGGCCCGGGTGAGCCGCAACGACTCGGCGTTGCCACGCGGCGGTGTCTTCGCCAGCGCCTCGCAGGTGACGGTCGACGACCGGGCGGTCATCGTCGACAACCGCCCGACCAACTGCGTGGGCAGCCCGGTCACGGTGCCGAACTGCTTCGGCTGACCGTCGCACCGTCCCGCGATGATCAGCGGTAGCTCGACAAGCCGCCGCCCGGCCCGGGTGTGGAAGCCCGGGTGCGGGCGGCGGCTCGTCACAGCGGCGGGTGCGCCACGGCCGCGCGGAAGGCAAAAAGAAAGGCCGGGCATCCACGGGGGGAGATGACCGGCCGTTCCGCCACCAATGTAAGCACGATCGCGGCCGTCGCGCCACCCACGAGCGGGTGCCTGTTACGCCGCCCCCCGCAGCGGCCGCCCGTCGACCGGGAACGACGCGTCGTAGAGCCCCCGGAAGGTCCGCGAGCCGAGCCACTGCAACGCGCCGGTGGCCACCCCGAGGGTGATGGTCACGTTGACGACGAAGTGCAGCACGGCGAAGAAGGCCAGGAAGGGCAGGCCGTGTCTGCGGTAGACGAAGCCGTACATGCCGGCGTCGAGGGCGAGCGAGGTGACCAGCAGACCGGCCGGGAGCACCGCCGCCCACGGGCCGAACAGCAGCGGCGCCACCAGCGCGGGCAGTACGGCGAACGCGGCCAGGCTGCCCCCGGCCCGGGACGCCGTCTCGAAGCCCTTGCTGAACCGGCGGGCGCGGGCGTACAGCGGGATGCGCAGCCGACCCCGGTGGAACAGCTTGCGCAGCAGTCCGCGCAGCTCGTGGTCGTGGTCGTGCCGGCCGTGCACGTCGGAGGTGAGCACCATCCGGTAGCGCCGGGTCAGCCGGTAGCCGTAGTCGACCTCCTCGGTCTGTCGCAGCGCCGGGTTGAACGGGCCGATCTCGTCGAAGACGTCCCGCCGGATGACGCAGACCGCCGGGAAGAGGAACGAGATGTCGCCCTCGGAGCTGATCGACCAGTAGTGGTACTGGAGGCCCCGGTAGCGGGCCACAGCGGTGTCGTGCAGCAGCGGTTCGGGGTCCTCGATGCCGCACACCGCCCCGATGGTCGAGTCGCCGGCGAGCAGGCGTACGGCGTTGGCCACCGCGTCGGGCGCCATCACCAGGTCGGAGTCGACGTAACAGAGCAGGTCGCCGCTGGTGTTCGCGGCGCCGATGTTGCGGGCCTGGCCGCAGCCGCTGTTCACCCCGGTGCTGATCACCCGTACGCCGAGCCGCTCGGCGACCTCGATCGACTGGTCGGTACTACAGTCGTCGACGACCAGGATCTCCACGTTCGGGTACGTCTGGTCGAGGATGGAGCGCAGGCACAGGTCGAGCGACTCGGCGTAGTTGTAGTTCGGCACGATCACCGAGACGAGTGGTTGGGGGTTCATCGGGTCGCCGCCTCCGGTCGGTTGTAGAGCCGGCGGAACCGTGCCGAGGCCAGCCAGGCGATCACCCCGGTCATCGCGGCAGCCGCGATCACCAGGTTGAGGAAGAAGTGCATCGCGACAAAGTAGACCAGGAACAGCGAGTTGCGTTCCCGCAGCACGAACCGGTACATCGGCAGGTCACCGGCGACGAAGGCGGCGAACGCGGCCAGCGGGACCAGCAGGAACACCGGCCCGAACAGCACCGGCAGGACCAGCGTCAGCAGGGTCAGCAGCGCGGCGATGCTGACCCAGGCCCGGGGCCCACTGCTCAGCCCGCCGGGAAACTCGGGTTTGTGGGCGTACATGGGGATGTGCAGGGCGGTGCGGGTGAAGACCTTGCGGACCAGCACCCGCAGTTCGTGGTCGTGGTCGTGCACGCCGCGTACCCGTGGGGTGAGCCAGATCTGGTAGCGCTGGGCCAGGCGCAGGCCGTAGTCGGCGTTCTCGGTCTCGCGCAGCCGGGGGTTGAACGGCCCGATCTCGGCGAAGACCGGGGCCGGGATGGCGAGCAGCGCGGTGTAGAGGGTCATGATCCGGCCCTCGTCGGCGATCAGCCAGTAGGACTGTTGCAGGCAGCGGTACTCCTCGACCAGGCTGTCCCGGATCAGCGGCACCGGGTCGTAGTTGCCGCAGACCGCCCCGATCTCGGGGTCGGAGGCGAGCACCTCGACCGCGTTCGCGACCGCGTCCGGCTTGGCCGCCACGTCCGAGTCGATGAAGAAGAGGATCTCGCCGGTGGCGTTCGCCGCACCCAGGTTGCGGGCCGCCGCCGGTCCGGAGTTCTCCGGCGTACGCAGGACGCGGGCGCCGTACGACTGAGCGACCGTCACCGAGTCGTCGGTGCTGCAATCGTCCACCACGATGATTTCGAGGTGCGGATAGGTCTGCGCCTTGAGCGAGGTGAGGCACATGCCGAGCGCGCGGGCGTAGTTGAAGTTCGGCACGATGACCGAGACGAGCGGCTTGTTCATCTGTCCATCCATGTCAGCAGTTCCGGATAGCGGGCAGCGACCTCCGCCACGGCCAGCGCGGTGCCGATCAGGGCGGCGCTGGTCACGATCATGGGGTCCCGGAGCAGGGCCCGGATGGGGTCGCCGCCGAGCTGGAGCACCAGGACCGATTGAAGGTAGCGGAAGGCGGCGAGCAGTCCCAGCGGCACCACGACCAGCAGTACGCCCGGACGGAGCGGGTCGATCGGTGCCTCCGTGTGGAGGTAGAGCAGGAAGGTGGCGGCGGCCAGCGAGGCGTTGAGCCCGAGCAGGTGGTCGGCGAGCACGACGTTGTAGCCGGCGAGTGCCGGCCGGTGGGACACCCCGGCGACGGCGATCTCGGCCCGTCGCTTGCCCAGGATCAGTACCAGGCAGCCGGTGAAGACGGCGGTCAGCAGCAGACCGGACGCGGGTCCGTCGGTGGCCGCGTACCCCTGGAGGACGCGCAGCACGAACCCGGCGGCGACCACGCAGATGTCGAGCAGCGGCAGGTGCTTGAGCCGCCGGCTGTACGCGGCGCTGAGCGCGAGGTAGACCACCAGCGGCCACCAGGACATGTTCGGCCCGGCGAGCACCGTGGTCACCAGCAGTCCGGCCAGACCGGCGGCGAGCACCCAGGCCACCGGCACCGGCACCCGGCCACTGGCGATCGGCCGGTGTTTCTTGACCGGGTGCTCCCGGTCCAGCCGGCGGTCGGCGATGTCGTTGACCACGTAGATCAGCGACGAGGCGAGGGTGAACGCCAGCACCGCCCACCCGGTACGCAGCAGCGTCGCGCCGGTCCACGCCGGTGCGTCGACCAACGCCAGGGGTACGGCCAGGATGTTCTTGACCCAGTGGCCGGGCCGGGTCAGCGCGATCAGGTGCCGGGCCAGTGCGGGCGCACGGGCGGCACGTCGGGGAGCGGCGGCGGGGACGGTCCGCTCGACCGTGGTCTCGACGGCGGTCACGATGGGGTCCTCCGGTCAGAAGAAGATCTTCGCGAAGGCCAGGGCGCCCTGTTTCCAGGGATCGCGGCTGGTCCGTCCACGCTGCGCGGGCTCGGTCCGGTGTCGCTGCTCCCGCCACCACTCGTAGGTGCGCAGGATCGCGTCCGAGTTGGACAGCTTGGGCGCGAAGCCGAGCCGCTGCTGGGCCTTGTCGATGCTGACGTACGAGTCGCCCATGAGTTTGTGCAGCAGTCGGCCGTAGACGGGGGAGAGCCGGGTGCGCTCCAGCAGGTCGAGGGCGGCGAGCGCGGGCCTGGCCGGCAGCGAGACGACCCGTTTGCCGTGCCCGGCCGCGTCCAGCACCACCTGGAAGTCCGCCCGCAGGGTGTCGAACCGCTCCGCCCCGAGGTTGTACGTGTCGTTGGCCGCGTCGTCCGGCGCGTGCAGCACGGTGACGACGGCGTCCACCAGGTCGTCGACGGCGAACATCTGGATCCGTACGTCGCCGCGCCCGAGGACGGGGAAGTTGCGCCCCTCCTCGGCCCACTCGAAGAGCATGGCGAACAGTCCCATCCGGCCGGGACCGAGGAAGGTCTTCGGCCGCAGGATGGACAGCTTGGTGCCGGTGGCCCGGTAGCGTTCGGCGACCTCCTCGGCCGCGGCCTTGGCCGCGCTGTAGGTGTCGACCGGGGTGCGCGGGTGTTCCTCGGGCGTGGGTACGAGTTTCGGCAGGCCGTAGACGGCGGTGGAGGAGACGTGCACGACGTGTCGTACCCGGGCCCGGTGGGCCGCGGCGAGCACATTCTCGGTGCCGTCGACGATGATCGAGCGGATCTCGTTGGCGGGGTAGCTGGGCAGCGCCGCCGCGCAGTGGATCAGGGTCGCGGCACCGGCGGTGGCCCGGTCCATCACCCGCCGGTCCCGGATGTCGCCGACCACGGTCACGCCGGGGCCGGACCGCAGGTCCACGCCCTGGATGTCGTGCCCGTCGGCGGCGAGCCGTTCGGCCAGCCGGGCGCCGAGCATGCCGGCCGCCCCGGTAATGGTGATCACCACAGCGACGACCCCACCTTCTGCGCCACGAACCGGGTGACCAGCCGGGTCAGGCCCTGGCTCAGCACCTCGCCGAGCGCGTCGGTGGCGCGCTGCACGTCGGTCGGTTCGGTGACCAGCGAGGGACCGAAGATCAGCGGGTTGAGCCCGTTGAGGGTGTAGTAGGTGAAGATCTGGTGGTCCTGGTAGAGGGCGTTGATCACCGCGCAGGTGACCAGCTTGGCCTTGAACCGGGGGTCGCGGGCCATGCCGGCCGGGGCGACCTTGGCCACCAGGTCGAGGATCTTCGGCCCGCCGTCGATGTGTACGCCCCACAGCGCCCCGGCGCCGGCGACCCGGCCCACCGCGTCCGGGAACTCCTTGGCCAGCCGGTGCAGCGCCGGTTCCAGTACGCGTTCCAGCTCCCGGGCCCGGCCCGGGTAGTCGTCCTCGACCACGATGTTGATCGCTTCGAGGGCGGTCACGCACTCCTCGCCCATCCCGTAGTACGTGGTGCTGGTGCTCTGCAACAGGGCGTCGGTCAGGTTGTCGTACGCCTTGCGGAAAATCGGCTCGCGGGCGACAAACGCCGAGATGGAGGACTTCCCGCCGCCAAAGGACTTGCTCGTGGTGAGCACATCCGGCACAAGACCCGGATAGCGCATGAAATAGAACAAGCTGCCGGTCTTGCCCCAGCCGGTGTAAATCTCATCGAAGATGAGCACTATGTCGTGCTGAGTGCACAGCTCACGGAGTCCACGAAGGAAATCTTCGTCGCACCACTGTATGGTCGACGCGCTGAACGGCTCGACGATGATGGCGTAAATGTCGTCCGGATGTGCGGCCAGCGCGGCGCGGACCGAGTCCAGGTCGCCGTAGGTAAAGGGGACGATGCCGGGAATGGTGGGGAAGGCGAACGACGGTTGGCCGGTCAGCCCGCCCGATCCGAGCAGCTTCCCGTGGAATCCGCAGTCCGCCCGCAGGACCGTGCCGCGTCGGCCCCGGTGGTACTTGTAGGCCAGCTTCACCGCGCCCTCGACTGCCTCGGCGCCGGAGTTCGGTAGGAAGGACATCGAGAGGTCGCCGGGCAGGAGCTGGGCCAGGTTGTGCCCGAGCGCGGCCAGGTAGGGCGAGAAGTACGTCTTGTGCACCTCCATCCGCCGCTGGTCGGCGAATCGCTGCCGGGCCGCCAGGATGCGGGGATGGTTGTGCCCGTGGTTGAGTACGCCCACGCCGCCGGTGAGGTCGAGGATGCGCCGCCCGTCGCTCAGCACCAGGTACGCGCCCTCGGCGTGGTCGACCAATTCGCGGCCGAACCCGAACGAGGTCATGAGGCTGACCTGGCTGGCGTTGACGTATCGGCGATAGAGGTCATGAACCTCACGAACAGTGAGCCGGTCGCAATCGTCGAGGCTGACCAAATTGGACATACTGCGACGCTATAGTTCGGTCCGGAATCTTTTCTGGACCGGCCCTGGACGGAACCTTGACTACTCAAGGCAACGCTTGCCAGTCCGAATGCGGCTAGATAGCGTGGTCGCGACACGATCGTTTTCGATGCGTCAATGTCTAGACCATTTGTCCCTACGCCCGGTGAGGTGTTGATCATGCGCCCGACGGTGTCGGTCATCATCCCCACGTACAACAGCGCGAAAACCCTGCGAGCCTGCCTGGAAGCCGTCTACGCACAGCGACATCCGACCACCGAGGTTATCGTGGTCGACGACGCCAGCACCGACGAAACCCGGGCCATCGCCGGTGACTTCCCGTGTCGGCTGCTCACCGCAGACCAAAATATGGGACCGGCGGCAGCTCGCAACCGGGGAATTCTGGCCAGCACCGGCGAGATGCTGTTCTTCCTCGACTCCGACTGCGCGCCCGAGCCGGACGCGCTGGACAACGCCCTGGCGATTCTCCGCGACCAGCCCGATGTCGCCTGCGTACACGGCATCTACGCGCTGCGGCCGATGTTCGACGACGGCCCGGTCGAGGCGTACCGGCTGCTGCACGGCCACTACTGGCGGTTGCGCAACGTCGGCCGGGTCCGGACCACCCTGTTCGCGGTCTGCGTCACCCGCCGGGTGGCCTTCACCGAGGTCGGCCTCTTCGACGAGAAGCTGCGCGCCTCCGAGGACGTCGAGTTCGGCGACCGGCTCGCGCAGCGCTACGCGACCGTACTCACCGACACCGTCGTCTGCCGGCACGACGACGACAGCCACCTCGGCAAGCTGCTGCGCAAGCAGTTCGGCCGGTCACAGATGCTGGTCCCGGTCGCGCTGGCCGAGCGGGGACCGGCCGGGATCCGGGCCAACGGGCCGGCCGGGCTGCTCACCGCCCTGCTGGTGCCCTTGTCCGTACCGGCGGTGCTGCTCGGGCCGCTGTTCCTGCTGCTGCCGGTGGGCTTCTTCGGCCTGTTCGCCGCGGCCGACCCGGGACTGCTCCGGTTCGTGCTGCGCCAGCGCGGTCCCGGGTTCGCCGCCTTCTTCTTCGGCGTGCACCTGCTGGTCCAGCTCACCATCGCGGCCGGGGCCGGGGTCGGCGGGATCCGGCACCTGCTCGACCGGGACTTCGGCCCGACCCGGCTGCCGAACGCGGAACTACCCCGATGAGCGGCTCACCGGACCCGGCCACCCGGCCCTGGGCGTACCTGTCCGCCCAGGCACTGCACTACCTGTTCTTCGCCGTCCGGGGGCAGCAGTTCCTCCGTCGGCGGGCGACCCTCGGCGGGCCGCACTGGCCGGCGTTCGGCGTACCGGGGGCGGGGGTGGCGTTGACCATCGACGACGGCCCGCATCCCGAGTGGACACCCAGGATGCTCGACCTGCTCGACCGGCACCGGGTACGGGCCACCTTCTTCCTCATCGGCGACCGGGTACGCGAGCGCCCCGACCTGGCCCGCCGGGTGGTGGCCGCCGGACACGTCGTCGGCAACCACTCGATGTCGCACCCGCAACCCTTCGCCGCGCTCACCCGAGCGCGGATCCGGGACGAGATCGCCGGAACCCAGCGTGAGATCGAGCAGGCCGTCGGCGTACGCCCACGGCTGTTCCGGGCGCCCGGCGGCAACTGGTCCCGCGACGTCCTGCGTACGACGGCGGATCTCGGCCTGAGCGCTGTTGACTGGACGGTTAACCCGAGCGACTGGCGCAGTCCCGGCGTACCCCGGATCACCCGGTCGTTGTCCCGCGGCCGGGCCGGTCAGGTGCTGCTCTGCCACGACGGTGGCGGGGACCGCTCGCAGACCGTCGAGGCCCTGGAAACCGTGCTGCCTCGGCTGCTCGACCGGGGTCTGCGGTTCGTCACCCCCGAAGAAGGCGGGTGACCGTGAGCGTGCCGGGTCGGTCCCCGCCGGGTCCGACCAGCGCCGATGGGAAGCCGGGCCACGCCGGTCGACAGCTTGGGTGGGAGAGAGACCTATGCCGGACGATGACCTTTCGATCTCGCTGCTCGGACCGATCCGGACCGAACGTTGCGGGTACGCGCTCTACCTGGGTACACCACGGCAGCGGGAGGTGTTGGCCGTGCTCGCCCTGCGCAGCGGGATGGTGATGTCGGTGGCGCAGATCGTTGACGCGATCTGGGTCGGGCGGCGGCCGAACTCGGTGGAGAACATGGTGCACACCTACATCGGTCGGCTGCGCCGGGTGCTCGAACCGCACGGACGCCCGCCCGCGCTGGCCCAGGTGCTGCGTTCCACCCGCCCCGGGTACACGCTCGACATCCCGGACGGGACGGTCGACATCACCCGGTTCGAGTGGGACGTCAAACTGGCCCGCGCGGCGCGGGCGCAGTCGGACCTGCCGCAGGCACTGCGGGTGTTCCAGCAGGCGCTGGGCCGGTGGTCCGGTCCGGCACTCCAGGAGGCGACCGGCCCGCTCGCGGAGGCCGAGCGGATCCGGCTCACCGAGCTGCGCCAGGACGTGGTGGAGGAGACCACCGGCGTACGGCTGCTGCTCGGCGACGACGAGAACCTGATCTCGGAACTGCGTTGGATGCTCGCCGAGCAGCCGATGCGGGAGCGGCTCTGGGAGTTGTTGCTGGTCGCCCTCGGCCAGACCTCGCGGCGGGCGGAGGCGCTCACCGCGTTCGAGGACGCCCGGATCACCCTGGCCGACCGGCTCGGAGTGGAGCCGGGACACCAGTTGCAGGACCTGCACCGCAGACTGCTGCGCAGCGAGCCGGTGGCGGTACGCCCCTGGTGGGACCGCCGCGTCTCGGTCTGAACGACACCGACGGCGGGCCGTACGGGGGGCGGCCCGTCGGCCCGTTCCGCGACCGGTCCGGGTTCCGGGCGTGTCCGTCCGGCCGGTCAGCTCACCCGGCCGCCGACCGTGACCCCGGCACCGCCGCTTCGCCGGCGAGCACGAAGAACGCGCCGCTCGGCCCCGCGCCGCGCCCGGTCGGCACCTCGGCGACCACCGGTACGCCGCAGCTGCGAATGACCTCCACGAACTCCTCGTTCTGCGACACGTCGTAGACCTGCACCACAATCCGGCCGCGCTCGGTGAGCAGCGCGGGCAGCCGGCGCAGCAGGGCCGCGGACTCGGCCGCGGACAGGTAGTAGATGACCTCGCGCAGCAGGATCGCGTCGTACCGGTCGGACGAGTCGAAGGTACGGATGTCGCCGACGTCGAACGAGGTGTCCGGCCGGTTGAGCGCCCGCGCCTGCGCTATCGCCTTACGACTGATGTCGACCCCGTGATAATGCCGGTACGACCCGGCGGTCAACGGCAGGTTCGCGCTGGTGCCACAGCCGAGGTCGAGAATGGTCGGTCGCGGGGCCCAGGTCTCGATCAGCGACAGCGGCACCGTGCCGTCGGACATGTCGTCCAGGTAGTTCCACAGACCGAGTGCGTACTGGGTGTCCCACATCGCGGCGTTGATCCTGCGATTGGGACGGACGAATATCCGTACCGGAATTCTGGTCAGTCGCGACAGTGCCCGGACGAGTCCGTTGGACATGAGATCACCGACATCTCTCTTGTGATTTCAGCCGGCCAGGGCCGGATCGGCGGCGCGGTCGAGAACGGTCCGGCGGCGGTGCATGTACTGGGCGAGCAGGAGACCGCCCGCCCCGACCGCGACCTCGCTGAGCGCGCAGACCAGCCGGCTGGCCAGCACCACCGGGGTGGCGACCGACAGCGGCATCACGGTGGCCAGGCCGACCATGAGCACCGCCTCCCGTACGCCGAGGCCGTCCGGGGCGATCACCACGACCAGCCCGGCCACGGTGGCCGCGGCGAAGCCGGCGACGCAGATCAGGTAGGACTTCGCGGGCGGGGCGCCGGCGGTGACCGCGAGCAGCCAGAGGTGGTGTCCGGAGATCACCCAGGACAGCGACTGCGAGGTGATCGCCCGGCGCAGACCGGCCGCCGACGCGGTGACCTCCGGTGGTTGCCGGCGCAGCAGCCGGGCGGCGGCGGCCAGCCCGAGGTTGAGCAGGTCCGGGCGGGCGAACAGGACCACCAGCGGCACGGTGGCCAGCAGTAGCCAGCCGGTGGTGCGGCCGAGCACGGCCGGTCCGGCGGCCAGCGCGACGGTCGCCCCGGTCAGCGCCACCACCGCCCAGCTCAGCATGAACACGCCGGCCAGCCGGACCGGCCCGACGTTGATCTCCTTGCCCATCCGGAGCAGCACCGGCAGGGCGACGAACCGGCCGGGCACGAACTTGGCCAGGAACCCGACGAAGAACAGCCGGTACGCGGTCCACCGGTTCACCGGCGCACCCAGGTCGACGAAGAGGGCACGCCAGGAGAGCATCCCGAGCAGCAACCCGGACGCATTGATCAACAGGGCTACCACCAGGGCGGCGGTGAGCCGGACCGGGTCCAGTTGCGCGGCCAGCGACCGGACCGGCGCCCAGTCCTGCCCGCGTACGAACAGCACCAGGCCGACGGTCAGCCCCACCACGAACACCACGACCAGCACCTGGTTGACCAGCCGCCACCAGTTGACACCGGTCCGGGCTGTCGGTGTCGGAGGCGGCGTTGGTGTCGGTGGCGACGTGTCGCCGGTTTCGGGGGTCATCGTCGGGCTCCCAACGCCGCCGGGCGGGCCCGGTCCGGCCGCAACCGCCGAACGAGGGCCCGGCCCACCCCGATGGACAGCCCGGCGAACTCGGTCAGGTGGGTGAGGAAACGCATCATCGTGGCGTAGAGCAGGAAGACCGACCCCCGCTGGCGGAACGCGAAGGCCAGCAGCTCCCGGTCGGCGGCGAGGAACACCGCCAGCAGCCCGACCGGTACGACCAGCAGCCAGCCGGAGACCGCTACCAGCGGCACGGTGACAACCGCGAGCGCACTGCCCAGCATGCCCGCGACCGAGGCGAGGTCCACCCCGTGCGGCGTACGGCCGTCGGTCGGTCGGTCCGGCTCGGGGCGGGGCGACCAGCGGGCCAGCACCACCGCGTCCGCGTACGTCAGCGCCCGCCGGAACAGCTCGGACAGGTACGGCCACAGCCGGTCCACGTCGTCGTGCCGGCCCACCATCTCGGCACTGGTCCGGATCTCGTACGCGGCCGGCAGCCGGGTGCCGAACTCGATGTCCTCGGCGTCGCGCAGCCGCTCGTCGAAGCCGCCGACCAGCTCGAACACCCGGCGCGGCAGCGCCGTCAGGGCGAACATGGTGGACGTGCTCAGCCCGGCGGCACGGCGCCGCCAGAAGTGTTCGAACAGCGTCTTGTAGGACTCGACCGGCCCGTCGGCGAACAGTGGGTGCAGGTCGTAGATGCCCTGGACCACCCCGCAGGCCGGGTGCTCGCGCAGCGTGCGCAGCGCGACCGCCAGCGCGTCCGGTGCCAGCGCGATGTCGGAGTCGACGAAGAGGAGCACGTCCCCGTCGGCCCGCGCCGCACCCGTGTTGCGCGCCGCGGACACCCCCCGGTTCACCGGGAATGCGACCAGCGTGCAGTCGAATTCGGCGACGATCTGCCGCGACCGGTCGGTGCTGGCATCGTCGACCACGATCACCTCGGCCGGGCTGTGGGTCTGCGCATAAACCGCTGTCAGACAGGCCCGGATCGTCTTTTCCTTGTTGTGATTCGGAATGACCACCGACACTCGCACAAATCGAGGCTAGCGGCGGGCGGGCCGAAATTCAATGGCCGTGAATATCTTTGTCCGCTGATTTGTCGGCGCCCTTTCGGTGGTGCCCGTACGCGATTCGGCGCACGACCATTCCACGCCACGAAACGGCGTGGAATGGTCGTGACCAATGGCCTTTCCGGTGTTCCGGACCGACTATCCGGTCGAGATGACCAATTCCTGGGAGCGGTGGTCGGACAGACCACGGGCGCTGCGGAACTCGTACGAGTGGACCCGGACGTCGGGGGAGACGAACGCCCAGTCGAGTCGCCACCACCGGGGCCAGTTGGACGACTCGGCCCAGCTCGTCGGGTAGAGCGACGACATGGCGTAGCTCGCGTCGCGCAGACTCTCGGGCAGCTTGCGTACGTCACCCATGGCCGGGCTGGTGTTGAGGTCGCCGGCCACCAGGACCGCGTTGTCGTTGGTTGCCACGTCGGCGGCCAAAGCCCGGAACTGCGGCTCGCGCTGGGCGCGCTGGTCTTTGACCACCAGGTAGAAGTCCGGGTCCAGCGGGCTGTCCTCGGGTGACAACTGCACCGGCAGGTGCACGTTGTACGTCGACAGCACCCGACCCGAGCCGAGATCCAGGTCGGTACGCAGCGACTTGTAGAGCCAGTGGTCGGTGCTGCCCGCCGTCGGCGGCGGCAGGTCGGGTGCGTCCAGCGGGATCTGTCGCAGGATCGGGAAGCGGGAGACGGTGATCAGCTCGCCGATGATCGCTATGTGGAATCCGGGAAACTCGGCCCGCAACCGGGTAGCGGTCGGGTCCAGCGGTTCCGGCGTCTTCTCGTACCAGTACTCCTGCAACAGGTAGATGTCGGCGTCCGCCTCCCGCAGGGTGCGGTAGAGCGCCTCGGTCTCGCCGCCCTCGTCCCAGTAGCCGGTGTTCCAGGAGAAGACCCGGATCGCGTCCGCCGGAGCGGGACCGTCCCCACCGCCGAACCGCTGCACGTTGATCCCGGACAGGGGGGCGCCGAGCAGCAGCGCGGCGGCGGCGAGCAGCGCCACCGGGCCCCGCGACCGGCGGCACGGGGCCGCACCGACCGCCAACAGCACCGGGATGACCAGGAAGAACACCGGGGGAATGGCGTCCACGGCGAGCCACAGCCACCACTGGCCGCTGAGCACGAGGTGGGCCACGACGAAGGCCAGCCACAGCGCACCGGCGGCGACCAGGGCGGAGTAGAGCCACCAGCGCCAGCCGCGTCGCCTGGCCGGCGGCGCCGGCTGCCGGACCGGCGCCTCCGGCGCGATGACCGTCACGCCGTACCTCCCCGGGTGTCTGTCTCGGACATGGATGCGACGGTACCGATCGTCATGGAACCCCTTCTGAACCGGCCCTGGATGCAACCTTGACTACGGTCGGCGACCCGTGGGTGTGATCACGTCCGGTGGGCGTCGACGCAGGTGGAACGGCAGGTAGCCGAGCCCGGCCAGCCCGATCAGCACGTACAGGTTGCTGTAGACCAGGCCCCAGCCCCGGAAGTGCAGGTCCCAGCCCTGGATCCCGACCAGCACCCAGCTCGTGCTCGCCACCAGGACGAGCCAGACCGAGGCCGCGACCGCGAGCCCTGTCCGGTTGCCGGTGGACCGGCTCCGCTCGACCAGCAGGACCAGCGCCGGCACGGCCCAGACCCAGTGGTGGTGCCAGGAGACCGGGGAGACCAGCAGCCCGGTCGCCGCGCAGGCCAGTACCCCGAGCAGGGGCTCGCCGGAGCGTACGCACCAGGCGGCGAGGGCGATGCCCGCCGCCGCGACCAGCGCGGCCAGGGGCAGCCAGACCGTGGACACCCCGGCCGAGTCGGCCAGCCGGGCCAGCGCGCCGTGCAGCGATTGGTTCAGAATCGTACGGGGGTCGCCCGTTACCCGGGAGGAGTCGAGCAGCGTGCCGCCCCAGAACCGCGCCGAGTCCGCCGGTCGCCAGGCGAAGCCGAGCGCGACCGTGGCGAGGAACCCGGCCACCGCCGTCGCCGCCGCCCGGAGCCGTCCGGTGGCGAGCAGGAACAGCACGAAGATCAACGGGGTCAGCTTCAGTCCGGCGGCCAACCCGACACCGAGGCCGTACCACCGGCGGGTGGGGTCACCGGTCAGGTCGACCAGCACGATCAGCATCAGGAACAGGCCCACCTGACCGGCCTGGAGGTGACCCGAGACGGCGAAGATCGGCATTGCGACCGCGGTGCCGACCAGCGCTGCCACGGTACGGCGGTCGGCCGTGGGGGCAGCCGACCGCCGGGTCACCTGGATTACGGCGACCAGCGCAAGGACCGAGGCGAACGTCCAGACCGCGATGGCGAGGTCCGGCCCGACGTACGCGAGTGGTTGGAACAGCAGCGCCGCGAACGGCGGGTACGTGAAGCCCAGCGCGATGCCGTCGGTGCCCCGTACGGCAGCGTCGTACAGGTTGCCGTCCGCGCTCGCGGCGGCCAGCGCGCCCGTACGGTATGCGGCGAGGTCCCACCAGAACTGCCCGGTGGCCCGGTGTACCGCGAACGCCGCGGCGGCGATCAGCGCTGCGAGCGCCACCGGGGCGACCGTCGCGGGTGTCAGCCGGGATCGCAGCCGACCCGGCGCCCGGGTGATCAGAGAAGGCATCAGCACCGGATCTCCCTCCGTCGCCGGGCGAGAAAACGGTAGCGAGCGCTGCCCTACTCTTCCTGGAACCGACCTGGATTACCCAGCGTCGCCCAACGTCGCGTCAGCTTGGAGCGGGCCCCCGCACTCCGCGTCGAGGAATCTCAGCCAGCGGCTGGTGACGCCGAACGTGTCGCTGCTGCCGTCGCAGAAGATCGTCCGGCCGCCGACGACGTCCTCGAAGGTGTTGGAGCTGTAGTAGAAGTAGCTGCACTGGTATCCGGCGCGGCAGTACGGGATCGCCTGCGCCGGAGAGGCCGGGGCGAAAATGACGGCGGTGGCGGTGCCGGCGGTGACCGCCAGCATGGCGAGGGACCGGCGGATGCCGACGGTACGACGGGACATGTTTCCTCCCCAAGTTTGTCCACATCGGATAGTGGACACCACCCCATTCTGCTGCGGGGATCGATCAGGTGCAATGGCTTGCCCGCCCGCCCCGCCCCCGCCCCGCCCCGCAGCGCCGCGCCGATCATGGAGATGTGGCGGGTGACAAACCGACCGTCGTGGCAGTAGACGGGCGCCACAACTGCATGATCGATAGGGCTTGGGCCCTGACCCCGCCGTTCCGGGTCAGTGCTGGTGGCGAAGATCAACGACTTCGGGACGAGATACGGTGTGAGTTCTGACGGGTCTGGTGGGTGTGAAGATCGGCGGGACTAGCCTGGTGATCCCCCGCCGAAGGAGCACCGATGACCACGACCCGCGACGAGCCGGCCGGTGAGCTGGTGCGGTACGGCCAGCCGGCCGGCCGCTGGGTGCTGTTCGCCACCGTGCTCGGCTCCGGTCTGGCCTTCATCGACGCGACCGTGGTCAACATCGCGCTGCCCCGGATCGGTGACGACTTCGACGCCGGTGCGGCGTCGCTCCAGTGGACCGTCAACGGCTACACCCTGAGCCTGGCCGCGCTGATCCTGCTCGGCGGGTCGCTCGGCGACCGGTTCGGCCGCCGCCGGATCTTCGTCCTCGGCATCACCTGGTTCGCGGCGGCCTCGCTGCTCTGCGGGCTGGCGCCGAACGTCGAGATCCTGGTCGCGGCGCGCGTTCTCCAGGGCATCGGCGGCGCCCTGCTCACCCCGGGGGCGCTGGCCATCCTCGGCGCGTCGTTCCACCCGGACGACCGGGCGAAGGCGATCGGTGCCTGGTCCGGGCTCGGCGGTATCGCGGGGGCCCTCGGGCCGTTCCTCGGCGGTTGGCTGGTCGAGTCCGCGAGCTGGCGACTGGTGTTCCTGATCAACGTACCGCTGGCCGCGATCGTGGCGCTGGTCGCGCTCCGGCACGTACCGGAGTCGCGTGACCCGGACGCGCCGGACCATCTCGACGTCGTCGGGGTGCTCACCGGCGCGGCCGGTCTCGCCGGACTGACGTACGGCTTCACCGCCTGGCCGGCGGCCGGACCGACCTCGCCGACGGTGCTCGGTGCGCTGGCCGTCGGCGTCGCCGGCATGGTCGGCTTCGTCGTCACCGAGCGGCGGTCGCCGCACCCGATGCTGCCGTTGGAGGTGTTCTCCATCCGGGCGTTCAGCGCGGTGAACCTGGTGACGTTCGCCGTGTACGCCGCGCTCGGCGGGGTGTTCTTCCTGGTGGTGCTGAACCTCCAGGTGGTCGTGGGGTTCAGCCCGCTGGCGGCCGGAACCGCGATGCTGCCGGTGACCGTGCTGATGTTGCTGCTCTCGGCGCAGGCCGGTGCGCTCGGGCAGCGCATCGGCCCACGGATCCCGATGACCGTCGGCCCGGTCGTCTGCGCGGTGGCGCTGGTGCTGCTCGCCGGTGTCGGACCGGGCACGAGCTACCTCAGCGGTGTGCTGCCGGCGGTGCTGCTGCTCGGTCTGGGACTGTCGCTGACCGTGGCGCCGCTGACCGCCACCGCGCTCGGCTCGGTCGACGAACGCCACGCCGGAATCGCCAGCGGGGTGAACAACGCGGTGGCCCGCGCGGCCGGACTGCTCGCCGTCGCGGTCCTGCCGCTGGCCGCCGGCATCGGCACCGGCAGCCTGACCGCCGCGGCCGAACTCGGGCCGGTCTACCGGACCTCGATGCTGATCTGCGCGGGGCTGCTGCTGCTCGGCGCGGTGATCAGCCTGGTCGGGATCCCGTCCCGGCTCGCCGCCCCGGACGGGCCGCCCGCGACCGGCGCCGGGCCCGTCCAACCGGCCGGGTCCGCCGAGCAGGCCCCGACCAGCCCGGTACGGGTGCACTGTGCCGTCGCCGGCCCACCCCTGCACCCACGGCCCGACGTGCCGGCGCCCACCCCCTGACGGCGGCTCGCATCACCCCCCGGTATCCGCCCGCGACCGGCGGCGGCGCAGGCCCGGACCGGGGCGCGGCACCACGTCCCGCGGCCTGGTCACCTCGTGTCCGTCGGCGCAGCGCAGCTCGACGCGTACCGGGGACTCGCAGTCGCGGTGCACGGCCAGCAGGGGAGAGCCCTCGGGGTCGGCGAGGTAGCGGTCGCCCCAGGTCAGCAGGGCCACCAGCATCGGCCAGAGGTCCAGGCCCTTGTCGGTGAGCCGGTACTCGTGCCGCAGCCGGGCGCCCGGCTCGCGGTAGGGCTCGCGGCGCAGCAGCCCCTCGTCGACGAGCTTCGCCAGCCGGTTGGTCAGCACCTGGCGGGGGATTCCGGTCCGTTCCCGCATGTCGTCGAAGCGCCGTACGCCGGTGAAGACCTCGCGGAGCACCACCACGGTCCAGCGCTCACCGAGGATCTCCATCGCCCGCGCGATGGTGCAGTTGTCCAGTTCCCAGTCCATAACCGTCGGTGTCACCCCGCCAGGCTAGGTCTCGTTGACAGACTCAGCAACGCCTGCGAGGCTGCGTCTGTGACTCAGACTCAGCCTCGAAGCCGTACCTTCTCCTGGTCCGACCCCTCGATCAACGCGGCGAGCCTGGGCCGGCGCAGCGGCCTGGACGTACTCCGCTCCATGATCGCCGGCGAGTTGCCGCCACCCCCGGTGATGCACCTGATCGACATGACCCGGCTGACCGCCGAGGAGGGCCGGGTGGTGGTGGAGATGGAGGTCCAGGAGTTCCACTACAACCCGCTCGGCAGCGTGCACGGCGGCGTGCTCTCCACCCTGCTCGACACCGCCGCCGGGTGTGCGGTGCACAGCACCCTGCCGGCCGGCGTCGGATACACCTCGCTCGATCTCAACGTGAAGTTCCTCCGCCCGGCCACCGTCGGCTCCGGCGTGCTGCGCTGCGAGGGCACCGTGTTGCAGCGCGGTCGGCGTACGGCACTGGCCGAGGCGCGGGTGCTCGACGGCGCCGACCGGCTGATCGCCCACGCCACCTCCACCTGCCTGCTCTTCGAACTGGAACCGGCGGCGAGCTGACCGGGCGGACCACCGGGGGCGGATCCCGCACCCCCGGTGGTCCGGGTCGGTCAGACGGCGGGGAAGGAGATGCTCACCGTCCCCTGCGCGGGGATCGTCACGGCGGTGGCGCTGGCCAGGTCCGTGCCGCCGTACCAGCGGGTGGAACCGCAGGTCAGCTCGATCTTGACCTTCTGGCCGCCGAGGATCCGCAGCGGCGTACCCGAGGTCGGGCTGTAGTTGTGCACCAGGCCGGCCCCGTCGCTGGTCACCGCGTTGCGGACCACCAGCCGGCACACCCCCGGCTCACCCGGAGCCGTGACCACCAGGTTCGTCCCCTGCGTGAGGGTGTGGTCGAAATCGGTGGTGGCGCCGGCCTGCACCGACACCGGGTCGGCGTTGAGCCGGTTGCCGACCGTACCGCTCCACTGGTACGCGTGATCGGCCGCGCTGAACAGCAACGGCCACTCGTACGGCCCCAGCCAGTCGATCTCGTAGCTGCCGTCGGCGGCCACCTGACTGCCCCGGTTGCCGTGCCCGCTGCCGGACAGGTCGGGGCCGGCGATGCTCACCGACCCAGCCTGCACCGGCGCACCGGTCGCACCGGTGACCGTCCCGCTGATGGTGCCCCGGGGATCCAGTTTGATCTTCGGTACGGCCCTGACCTCACCGGCCGCCACGGTCACCCGACGGGCGGTCTGCTGCGTACCCGTTCCGCCGGTCGACCCGACCCACTGCGCGCCGTAGTCGCTGCCGGGTTCCGGGAGAACGAGCAGGTTGTAGGCCCCCGACTCGGACACCCGCAGCGTGGCCGCGCCGGTCGGATCGCTCACGCCGGAACAACCGCCGGGGAAGGGGAACGTCTTGACCGGCAGCGCGACGACGCAGATGTCCCCGACCGGGGCACCACTGGCCCGGTCGGTGACCCTCGTGGTGATCCGGGCGTACGGACGCAGCGTCAACTCCACGTCGGTCTGTTCCCCGGCCACCACCGTCACCGTCGCCGCGTTGCCGACGTACGGATGGTTCTCCCCGCTCGCGGAGATGACGTGCGAGCCGGCCGGTACCTCGTCGATAACGACCGCCCCGCCGGTCGAGGCGCCACCACGGCCGAGCACGGTCGCGAAGAAGTCCGGTACGACCGCACCGGTGACGCTGTCCCGAGCGGTGATCCGCACCGAACCGGTGGGCAGGCGGCTGTCGTCCACGGTGGTGGTCTGGTTGGCGGCGACGGTGATCGGATCGGCGGCAGCCTCGGTGAGCTTGCCGTGGGCGTACTGGTCGAGGCCGCTCTGCCAGTCGGTGAACCGTACCCGGTAGTCGCCGTGCAGCACCCCGTCGATCCGGTAGCGGCCGTCGGCCGTGGTCGAACCCGACAGGTACTCGTTCCGCTCGACGTCGAAGACCGTCACCGAGATCCCGGCCATGCCGTTGCCGGCGGCGTCGGTGAAGCGCCCGTCCACCGAACCGGTCGGCAGCAGTTGCTCGTCGTGGGTGGTCACCGTGTCGGCGCTGACCGCGAACGATCCCGCCGTCTCCCTCGACCGGGCCTGCGGCGCCCACTGCCTCGCCCCGGAGGGCAGTAGGAAGAGCAACCTGTAGCTACCCGGCGCCAGGTTGTCGATCCGGTAGTGTCCGAACCCGTCGGTGAGGGCGCTGCCGCTGTCGTCGTCGCCGTCCGCCTGGACCACCCAGTACGCCGCCTGGGTCCCGCCGGGCCTGGTCAACCGGCCCGCGATCGAGCCGGTGGGCGACTGCGCGTCGTTGACCACCACGGTCCCGCCCGCCGGCACCGGGCCGGTCGCCGGGGCGGCGTAAGCCGGCGGTACCGCGACGACGGTCGCGACGAGCAGCGTCACGACCAACGATCCGATTCTGCGCAACTGCGATCTCTTCATGTGTCCTCGTGAGGTGAGGGAACAGGGGCAGGGTGCGCGGGTTCGCGGTACCCGTGCGCCGGCATGCTAACCAACCACCCCGACACTGTGGACGGTCGTCGGGACCGACCCGGCCTACCTCAGCTCGGACAGGGCGTCGACCAGCCGGGACATGCTCCGGTGCAGGTCCGGGTCGGGCAGGTGACCGAACCCGAGGACCAGTGCCGGCGGCGTCACCCGGCCGGAGAAGTGGTACGGCGCCAGCGTGGACACCCGTACGCCGTGGGCCAGCACCCGGGCGGCGACCTGCTGGGCGTCGAACCGCTCCGGCAGGTACAGCACCTCGGTGTTGACCGCGTACGGTGCGCCGAGGCGGATCCGGCGTACCGGGGCGAGCGCGGACTCGACGATCCGGCGGCGGGCGGCGTAGCGGCGGCCGAGCCGGTGCATCAGTCGGACGATCACCCCGTCACGCAGCAGCGACGCCAGGGCGAGCTGGGTCAGGTAGGGCGGCGCGACCGCGTACTCGCCGAGGTGTCGGGCGACGGTGGCGGTGAGTTCGCGGGGGACGAGCGCGTAACCGAGGTTCAGGGCCGGGGTGAGCAACTCACAGAAGCCGCCGACCAAAATCGACCGGGCACCGGCGGTGCCGTACAGCCGGGGTAGCTGGCTCACCTCGGGCCGGAAGACCGGGTCGCAGGCGATCTCGACCACGTGGCCGCCGGTGCTCGTCGCCCAGGCCAGGGCGGCCCGGCGCCGCTCGGCGGAGAGCACGTGGCCGAGCGGCACCTGGGCGTCGGCGCTGAGCACCACCGCGCGGCAGTTCGGCCCGACCGCGTCGAGCCTGGCCCCCTCGGCGTCCACCGGCAGCGCGGCCGGTCGCTCCGAGTCCCCGGCGGCGGCCCGGTGCAGGGCCGGCGGCACCGGCTCCTCGATCGCCACCTGGCGTCCGTGCAGGCCCAACGCGTCCAGCACCAGCCGGAGGCCGGCGGCGGTTCCACCGGTGATCACCACGTCCCGCCCGGCCAGCGGCACCCCACGGCTGCCTGCGAGGTGCTCGGCGACGGCCCGGCGCAGCTCGGGCAGGCCCAGGGTGGGCAGTGACTGGGCCGGTGGCCGGTTGAAGCTCGCCCGCCGCCAGGCCGCCCGCCAGGCCGGCAGCGGACATGCCTCGATGTCCACCTGCCCCGGTCGCAGGTCGAGCACGGTCGGGCGGTCGGCCGGGGCCGGCGGGCGGGTCGCGGCGGTCCGCTCGGGCAGGCCGCGCGGGCGCCGTCCGGCGGCACCCCCGGCCCGTCCCGGTCCGCCGGACCCGTTCCCTGGCGCCGTCCGGCCGGCGACGTACGTTCCCGAACCCGGCTGGCTCTCCAGGTAACCCCTGGTGAACAGCAACTCGTACGCCGCCGTTGTCACGCCCCGGGAGACGCCGAGCAGCGCGGCGAGGGTACGGGTCGACGGCAACTGCGTACGGTGTGCCAGCAGCCCGTGCTCCACCGCCGTACCGACCTGGCTGGCGATCTGTTCGTGCAGTGGCTGCCGGGCCTGCCGGGTCACGGTGAGCGGAATGGTGAGGATGGCCTGGTGACGCATGAGATCTGTGTACGGAACTCGGGCTGCGGGCCGGTTGTGCACGGGTTGTGGCCCCGACGCCGGTCGGGGCGGCCGGTGTGCGGCGGCACCCCCGGCCCACCGCGCGGCGGATCTCCGACGATTGCTGTCCATCGATCCGGTCCGGCCACTATGCTGCGGGGGAAGACGACTTCGTGACGCGTGTCCGCACGCGGAAGGGGGGCCGTGGGGCGTATGTCGGCGGTCCCTGACCCCAACGTCCCGGCTCCGGCTCCGGCCCGGTTGGACCGGGCGACCCCGGTACGGCGGTTGATCCGCCTGCTCGGGCCGGTGGAGGTGCTCGGCCCGGCCGGTCCCGCGCTGCTCGTCGGCGCCCGCCAGCGTGCCGTGGTGGGACTGCTCGCGCTCAAGGCCGACACGGTCGTGCCGCAGTGGCGGCTGGTCGACGCGCTCTGGGGACAGCGCCCACCGCGTACGGCGATCAAGTCGTTGCACAGCCACGTCGCCCGGGTACGTCAGGCGCTGGCCCTCTGCGGCCTGCCGGACGTGCTGGTCACCCGCGAGTCCGGGTACACGCTGCGGCTGGATCCCGAGGCGGTCGACGCGGTCCGCTTCGAGGAGTACGCCCGCCGGGGCCGGGAGGAACTCGCCGCCGGGGCACCCGCGCGGGCCGCCGCCCACCTGCGCGAGGGCCTGAGCCTGTGGCGGCACGACGTCGCCCTCGCCGACGCCGAGCCGACCGGTTGGGGCGCGGCCGAGGTGGACCGCCTCTCCGAGGTGCGGCTCGCCGCGATCGAGGACCGGTGGGACGCCGAGCTGCGGTTGGGTCGGCACGTCGTCGTCGTCGGCGAACTGGAGCGGCTGCTGGTCGAGTACCCGTCCCGGGAACGCCTGGTCGGGCTGCTCATGTTGGCGCTGTACCGGTGTGGCCGGCAGACCGACGCGCTCGACGCCTACCAGCGGCTGCGGGTCGGTCTCGCGGACGAGTTCGGGGTCGACCCCGGTCCGGACCTGGCCCGGCTGCACACCCGCATCCTGCGCCGCGACCCGAGTCTCGACCCGGACCCGGAGCCGGACCCGCCCGCCGAGCCCGCTCCGGTGGCGGTCGTCGGCCCGGCCGCCCGGACCGACACCGGTGCGGCCCCGCCGATGTCGATGCCGACGCCGATGCAGCTACCGGCACCGGTCGGCTTCTTCACCGGACGGGGCGCGGAGCTGTCCACCCTGGACCGGCTGCTCGACGACCCCGACGGCGACCTCCCACTGGCGCTCATCTCCGGCCCGGCCGGCATCGGCAAGACCGCCCTGGTGGTGCAGTGGGGCCGGCGGGTGGCGCGCCACTTCCCGGACGGCCAGCTCTTTGTCGACCTGCGCGGGCACGAGCGGGGTTCGACCCTGTCGCCGGAGCACGCGCTGTCGCACATGCTGCGCAGCCTCGGCGTACCGGCGGACCGGATCCCGGCCGACCTGACCGAACAGGCGAGCCTCTACCGTTCGCTGCTGCACGGCCGGCGGATCCTGATCGTGCTGGACAACGCCGGCACCGCCGACGACGTACTGCCGCTGGTCCCCGGCAGCGCCGGCACCATGCTCGCGGTGACCAGCCGCAACGCGATGGCCGCCCTGAACACCCATCACGCGGTCTGCCCGGTCGACCTCGACGTGCTGCCCGACGCCGAGGCGCTGGCGGTGCTGCGGCGGCTGCTCGGCGCCGCGGCGGTGGAATCCGAGCCGGCGGCCGCGGCCGAACTGGTCCGGCTCTGCGACCGGATGCCGCTGGCCCTGCGGATCGCGGCGGCGAAGCTGGCCAGCCGACCCAACCGGACGATCAGCACGCTGGTGACCGAGCTGGCCGGGGCGAACCGGCTCGACGCGCTCACCGTGGACGGCGACTCGCGCAGCGTAAGGACGGTGTTCGCCAGCGCGTACCGGGCGCTGAGCGTTCCCGGCGCACGGCTGTTCCGCCTGCTCGGACTCCACCCCGGCCCGACCTTCCACACCCTGCTCGCCGCCGCCGTGGCCGATCTCGACCCGACCGAGGCACGCCGGATCGTCGACGAACTGGTGGTCGCCCACCTCGCCGTCGAAACCGGCGTGGACCACTACCGGTTCCACGACCTGATAGCGCTCTTCGCCCAGCAGTGCGCCACCGTGGACGAGACGCCCGCGCACCGGGACGAGGCCACCATACGGATCGTCGACTGGTACGTCGCCGTCGCCGCCGCCGCGAACCGGGTGCTCGATCCGGGGCGGGACCGGGTGGCTCCCGTACTGCGGTATCCGCCGGCCCAGCCGCCGTTCCCGGCCGAGCACCACGCGGCGCTCGGCTTCCTCGACGCCGAGCGCGGCAACCTGCTGCCGATCACCCGGTACGCGGCCGAGCACGGGTTGCCGACGGCCGCCTGGCAGCTCACGTACCTGCTGATCGGCTACTACGACTCCCGGGGACACTGGCCCGAGCGGGTGGAGATGTGCCGGTGGGGGGTGGCCGCTGCCCGGCAGGTCGGCGACCCGGCCACCGAGGGCCTGATGCTCAGTGGGCTCGGGGTCGCCCACATCATGGCCCGGCGCTTCGACGCGGCGCTGGAGGGCCTGCACGAGGCGTTGCCGTTGATGCTGGCCAGTGGCGACCAGCGGGGCGCGGGGCACGTGTACAACAACATCGCGGCGGCGTACAGCGGGCTGCGTCGGTTCGACGAGGCGGTCACCGCGTTCCGGCACGCGTTGGCCATCCACACCGCCAGCGGTTACCGCCTGGGCATCGCCCTGGCGCTCAACAACACCGGTCACACGTACGTCCGGATGGGGCGGCCGGAGCTGAGCGCGCCCGACCTGGCGGAGGCGCTGCGGATCAGCCGGGAGGTCGGCAACCCGAGGCTGGAGGCGGCGGTGCTGCACAGTCTCGGCGAGGCCGACCTCGGCCGGGGCGCGCTGGACGACGCGCTCGACCATCTCGGCCAGGCGCTGCTGGTCTACCGGGCGATCGACGACCGGCGCTACGAGGCGGAGACGATGAACGGGCTCGGGCTGACGTTGCTGCGCCGGGGGGACGTGGCGGCGGCGGTCGGCCCGTTGGAGCGGGCGCTGCTGCTCACCCGCGACCTTGCCGACCAGCACCTTGAGGCGGTCACCCGGCACAACCTGGGGCAGGTGCACCTGAGTGCCGGGGACCTCGCCGGGGCCGGCGACGAACTCCGGCACGCGCTCGCCCTGCGCGCCCGGATACCCGACCCGTACGAGGAGGCGCGGGTCCGCCGGCATCTCGGTGACCTGGCCCTGCGCCTCGGCGACCGGGCCGGCACCGAACACCACTGGCGGCTGGCGGTGGGGCTGTACCGCCGGGCGAGCGCGACCGCCGAGGCCGACGACCTTGCCGTGCGTCTCGACCTGGACGCACGGCCCGTCGTCGCTCCCGGTTCCTATTGAACGCCGCCCCTCGGTGGTGCCCCATCCTTGATCACCACGGTGGCCCGGCCCTGCCCGATCTCGCCGTAGGACGGGTCGGAGATGTGGACGTTGAACCATTCGTCGGGTTCGCGCACGGTGTCGGGCCGGATGTCCACCGGCACCTCCACGATGCGGGAGCCGGCCGGGATCGTCACCCGGCGTTGCTGGACCGCGGTGTAGTCGGCCGGTGCCACGGCGGTGCCGTCGGTGGTACGGAACGTCACGCTCACCGGCGTGGTGACCGGTTGCGACAGGGTCACCGTGACGATCGCCCTGCCCGGCAGCGCCTGCACGGACGGCGGGGTGTTGGCCGGCGTCTGCTCCCAGCAGATCGTTCCGTTGACCGAGACCACCACCTGCTCGTCCTCGGGGTCGCAGCAGGCGTGGCCGGTTGCCGGGGTCAGGCCCAGCAGCGCCGTGGGGACGACGACGGTGGCGGCGAGGCTGCCGACCCGCCAGCGCAGACGTGTCATCGGATCATCTCCTTCGATCTCCGGGTGTCACCATCATTAAGCCCTCCGGCGGTTGTGGCGCGGTTGTGACGCACATCGATACCCCTGGTGTCCAGGTCCACTACCTGTCGGAACTGGGCCGGGCACCGGTCCTGTCCGGTGTGACCCGGCTCGACCGATCCTGATCCCAGGCGGTGTCGAGGGGGACATCCGCCGCACGGCAGGCCGGAGGGGGTGAGCATGGTGACTGTGCCCTATCGGAACGCCTCGGAGGCAGAGCTCGGGGTGCGGGAATGGGTGGAGGGGACCGCCGTCTTCTCCTGGCTCGGCACCCCGACCTTCGGCGTGCCGGAGTGGCCGCCGCCCGACCGGTGCGACGGTGGCGTCCGGCGTGACGATCACGGGTCGGCCGGGCGGCGGCTGGCGCGCCGGCTCGTACGACGGTCGGGGCGGACCCGGTCGAGGCGGGGCCGGTCGGAATTCCCGATGCTGCCGGCGGTCGGTCGGCAGGTGCGATGGTGAGGGTCGCCCTGCCGCGACGGCGGTCGGTGCCGCACCGGCACCGACCGCCGTCGGCGTTCCCTCCGGGCCCCGGCCCGGTCCGTCCGTCCGCTCAGCGCCGCAGCATCGACAGCGCGTGCATGGCCGACCGTACGGCCATCACCCTGCCCATGCCCTTCGACGCGTACCGCAGCCCGCCGGATGCCTGGCGCATCGCACCCGGTACGTGCCCCATCACGCCCGACGCCTGGCGCATCGCGCCCGGCGCGTGCCGGATCGCGCCCGAGGCGTACCGCGAGGCGCTGGACCGGTGCTGCCGCAGGCCGACGGCCCGGCGCATGATGCCCCGGGCCACCTGGCCCGGCTTCTGCTGCTCCCCGGCGAGCGCGGTGACCACTATCAGCGCGCCGGTGAGCGCGGGAATCGCCCACTGGAGCACCCGGAGCTGCCGCTGGCTCGCCGCGATGTCCTTCGGGGTGGCGTGGTTCGGTTCGGTGATCCCGTCGACCGGCGAACCGCCGGCCCGTTGCAGTCTCATGCCGAGCATCCGGCTGTAGCCGGTCACCGCCAGCGCGGCCACCGTGAGCCCGGCCTTGACCAGGCTCATCTTGGCCACCCCGGCCTGGGCGACCACCCGTGGGCTCTCGGTCACCAGCTCACCGGCGGCACCGGCGACGTGGGCGCCGATCGCGGCGGCGTTGACCGGTGTCCACCGGGCCCAGCCGGCCGAGGCCACCCCGAGCCGTTCCTTCGAGTTGTCGACCCGCGCCGCCGCGCTGTTGACGCCGACCGCCCCCATCAGCGAACCGCCGAACCAGGCCGCCAACCCCAGATCGTGCATCGAGCGCAACACGGTGTGTCGTTCGGACATCTGATCCCTCCCACCTGGTGAGGACCGGCGCTTACCCGCCGGGCGCCGGGCTAACCCACCCGTGCGCGACGGTGGCCGGTCAGCGGCGGGGGTCGACGTGCACCTTGGGACCCGGTCCGGCGCCGTCGGGCAGCCTGCCGGCGAGCACCTCGGCGACCTGGTCCAACCCGATGGTGGCGGCGACCAGCGGTCGGGGGTCGACGGCCGAGCCGGCGTACCGCTCGATGGTGCCGGCGAGCCCGGCCGAGGCGCCGAGGATGCCGACCGCGGTCACGTCCTTGAGGACCAGCGTCCGGCTGTCGAGCCGGCTCGGGGTGCCGGCCAGGCCGACGTAGACGACCCGGCCGCCGGGTTCCACCAGGTCGAGCGCCAATGCCGGTACGGTCGGATCGTTGGACGCGTCGACCACCGCGTCCCAGGGCAGTTCGGGCAGCCGGTCGGCCTCCCACACCCCGGCGAAGCCCAGGTCGCGGGCGAACTCCAGGGACCGGGCGGACTTCCCCACGACGTGCACCTCGGCGCCCTCGGCGCGGGCGAACTCGGCCACCAACAGCCCGATCGTGCCCGGCCCGAGCACCAGCAGCCGGTCGCCCGGAGTGAGTGCGGCGGCGCGTACCGACCGCAGCGCGTTGCCGCCCGGCTCGACCAGTGCGCCGGCCGTGTCGTCCACCGCGTCCGGCAGCGGATGCAGGGCGCTCACCGGTACGGCCAGTTGCTCGGCCAGCGCACCGGCGAAACCGCCCCGGATGCCGATCTCGAACCGGTCGGCGCAGACGTGACCGAGGCCGGCCAGGCAGCGCCGGCAGTGGCCGCAGCCGAGCATCGTGTCGCCGGTGACCCGCCGGCCGACCCAGCCGGGATCGACGCCGTGACCCACCGCCGCAACCGTGCCGCACCACTCGTGGCCCAGTCGCATCGGGTACCGGGCGTGCCCCTGGTGCAGGTACGCCATCTCGCCGGTGAAGAACTCGACGTCGGTGCCGCAGACCCCGACTCGGGACACGTCGACCACCACCTGGCCCGGTCCCGCCTCGGGCGGCTCCACCTGCCGTACGTCGGCCCGGCGTGGGCCGGTGACCACGAACGCCCTCATCCCGACCGGCCTCTCCACGCCCCGATGGCGTTCCGGATCGTAGACTGGTGATCCAATAATTGAAAGGCGTTCACATGTCGGGGCAGCGCAGCGCGCAGTGGTACGGCGGCACCGACCGCAACGCCTACATCCACCGCGCCTGGATGCGTCGCGGCCTGCCGGCGCGCGCCTTCGACGGCCGCCCGCACATCGCCATCGCGAACACCGCCTCGGACCTCACCCCGTGCAACAGTCACCTGGACGAGGTGGCGCAGAGCGTCAAGCAGGGCGTGTACGAGGCCGGCGGCATTCCGCTGAACCTGCCCGTGGTGTCGCTCGGCGAGACGCAGGTACGCCCGACCGCGATGCTGTGGCGGAACATGGCCGCGATGGCGACCGAGGAGATGCTGCGGGCCAACCCGATCGACGGCGTCGTGCTGCTCGGTGGCTGCGACAAGACGATCCCGGCCCTGCTGATGGCCGCCGCCTCGGTCGACCTGCCCGCCGTCGTGGTCCCCGGCGGCCCGATGGCCACCGGCACGTTCCGCGGCGTGCCGCTGGGCTGCGGCACCGACGTCTGGAAGCTCTCCGAGGAGGTACGCGCCGGCACCCTGTCCCGGCAGGAGTTCCTCGGCTCCGAGTCATCCATGATCCGCAGTCGGGGGCACTGCAACACGATGGGCACCGCGTCCACGATGGCGCTGGTCGCGGAGGCGCTCGGCACCGTCATCCCCGGTCTGGCCGGCACCCCGGCCCCGGACAGCCGGCTGCTCGAAGGCGCGCACGACAGCGGCCGGCTCGCCGTGGAACTGGTCGCCGAGCAGCGCCGCCCCAGCGACCTGCTCACCCGTGGCTCGTTCCTGAACGCGATCGTCGCGCTGGCCGCCATCGGCGGCTCGACCAACGCGGTCGTGCACCTGCTCGCCATCGCCGGCCGGCTCGGCATCGAGCTGACCCAGGACGACTTCGACCGTACCGGTGGGGGTGTGCCGTTGCTGGTCGACCTCCAGCCGGCCGGCCGCTTCCTGATGGACGACCTGCATCGGGCCGGCGGCCTGCTGGCGGTGCTGCGCGAGGTCCGCGACCTGCTCGACCCGGACGCGCTCACGGTGACCGGCCGCCCGCTGGTCGACTACCTCGACGGGGCCCGGATCTGGGACCACGAGGTCATCCGGGTACGCGACCAGCCGCTGCTGGAGCACGCCGGGATCGCCGTGCTCCACGGCAACCTGGCCCCGTCCGGTGCGATCATCAAACCGGCGGCAGCCTCACCGCACCTGCTGCGCCACCGGGGTCGGGCGGTGGTCTTCGACTCGATCGAGGACCTGCACGCCCGGATCGACGACCCGGATCTCGACGTCGACGCCGACTCGGTGCTGGTGCTGCGCGGCTGTGGACCGCGCGGTTATCCGGGCATGCCCGAGGTGGCGAACCTGCCGCTGCCGGCCAAGCTGCTCCGGGCCGGAGTCCGCGACATGGTACGGATCTGCGACGGCCGGATGAGCGGCACCGCGTACGGCACGGTGGTGCTGCACGTCGCCCCGGAGGCCGCCGCCGGTGGCCCGCTGGCCAGGGTCCGTACCGGTGACGTGGTCGTGCTCGACGTCGCCGCCCGGCGGCTCGACGTGGACGTGCCGGCGCCGGAGTGGGAGCTGCGCCAGCCGGCGGCGGAGACCGTACGGGCGTTCGCCGCCCCGAAACGCGGTTGGGAACGGCTCTACGTCGACACCGTTCAGCAGGCCGACACCGGTGCCGACCTTGACTTCCTGATCGGTGCCAGCGGCGACCGGGTGGCGCGCGAGTCGCACTGACCCGCGCGCTCACCTGGCGTACAGGTTTCTTGAAGGTTTCTCCCGGTTCGGGGTGTTGGAATGGGGTGGGCCGCCGGGAGTAGGTCACCGACGGTGATCGGATCTCGGACCGAAGGAGCACCTGATGCGCTGGCTGTCCCGACGGCGGACGTCCGCCGACGTTCACACCCCGACCAAGCTCGACCGGGAGGGGACCGCCGCCGACCTGGCCGCGATCTCCGCGTTCATCGACGGCCGGCGCGGCGTCGAGCTGTACCTCGAACCGGAGACGACGGCCACCGACACGACAGTGGTCGCCATCGCCGACGACGGCGAGTGGATCCGCCGCCGGACCGGTTCTCCCCGGATCGCGCAGCGGCTGGCGCACCGGCACGCGGTGCCGCTCTACGAGGCGGCCCGGGTCGGCTACCCGGAGCGGATGCGGGCCTGGAACCGGCAGCACCCCGAGCGCCGGATGCGTTGACCGGCACCGTCAAGTGAAGATCATGTCGGCCGGGTGGGCGTACTAGAATCGCCCGGTGCGGGGGGATCCCACCCGCCCGTCGTGCCAGGGGAGCGATCAGGATGATCTTCATTACCGCAAAGTTCCGGGTGCTGCCGGAGCACGCCGACCGCTGGCCCGAGATCGCCGGTGACTTCACCCGCGCGACCCGTGGCGAGGACGGCTGCCTGTGGTTCGACTGGTCCCGCAGCATCGACGACCCGACCGAGTTTGTCCTGGTCGAGGCGTTCCGCGACGGCGACGCCGGTGCGGCGCATGTGCAGTCCGAGCACTTCCGGCAGGCGCAACGGACACTGCCCCAGTATCTGGCTGAAACACCTCGGATCGTCAACGCCACGGTGCCGCAGGACGACTGGTCCCCGCTCGGCGAGCTGGCCGTACCCGAGCGCGGCTGAGGTCGCCCCGGACCCACCCCTGGGGCATCGACGCGGAAACATCCGTGAATTTGATCCGATGCCCGGCAGAAACGATCTTCTGGTGAGCTGTCGCTCCAGTACCCGCTGGTAAGGAGCGAAGGGGTGGTCATGGCCGTACCTCCAGCACCCACCGACCAGGAACTCGACGTCTACATCAGGACCCGCTACGCCCTGCTCGGCATCGACATCTCGGTACTGCCGGAGAACGATCCGGCGGCACCGATGGACCAGGAACGGGTCTTCGCCTCGGCCCGCAGCGTCATCCGGCAGGACCCGGTCATCGCCGCGTACCCGACCGACCAACAGGCCGACGTGCCGACGTTCTACCCCGTCCAGCTCGCCCAGTGGACGGGAGCGCTCGATGACTGAACTGGCGCCGTACCGGCCCGACCGGATCGCGGACGGCACCGGGCAGCCGCAGGACCTCACCGTCGACCGGCGCTGGTTCATGTCCCGGATGGCCGGCGTCTGGGCCGCCGCGGCGTCCGCCGGTGCGGCCGGTGGCGCCCTGTTCGCGGCCACCCCGGCCGGCGCGACGCCGGCCCGGACCGCGACCGGTCGCCCCGGACCGGGTACGCCCAGGGACTGGTGGGACGGCGCGCTGGCCCGGACGATCCGCCCCGAGGCGCTGGCCGACCCGACCGAGCTGACCATCGGCGAGGCGGCTGCCGCGTTCCGACGCAAGCTGATCAAGCCGGTGGACCTGATGGCCGCCTACCTCGACCGGATCAACCGTTACGAGGCCCGCTACCAGGCATTCCTCTGGCGACGGCCGGACGCACAACTGCTCGACCTGGCCCGCCGCACGAAGATCCACAGTGGTTCGACGGCGCTGGCCGGCATCGCCACGGCGGAGAAGGACAACTACTACACCGCCGGCATCCCCACCACCGCCATGTCCCCGGTCTACCAGGGATTCGTGCCCGCGTACGACTCCACCGTGCACGCCCGGCTCAGGGACGACGGGGCGATCATGATCGGCAAGGCGGCGATGGGCCCACTCGCCTCCGGTCGGGCCCGGTTGCCCGACGGCACCGCCACCACCTACAACGCCTGGACCCCCGACGACATCCGGTACAGCCCGAGCGGATCGTCCGGCGGCACCGCCACCGCGGTCGCCGGCCGGCTGGTCACCTCCGGCACCGGCACCCAGACCGGTGGCTCGATCACCTCGCCGTCCAACGCGCAGAACCTGACCGGCCTCAAACCGACCTTCGGCCGCGCCTCGTTGTACGGCATCGTGCCGCTGACCATCACCCACGACCACCCCGGCCCGCTGGCCCGCGACGCCATGGACGCCGCGATCATGCTCCAGTCGGTGGCCGGTCCGGACCCGAACGACCCCCGTACGCTGGGTCTGCCGGAGGTGCCCAACTACATCAGGGCGGCCGGTGTCTACCGCTGGAAGGGGCGGATCCGGGTCCGCTGGGAGACCACCCTCGGCTACCCACCCGACTACCTCACCGGTGCCAACGCGGAAACCAGGCCGCTGCGTGAGGCGATGCTCGCGGCGATGGAGACGGTCGGCGTGCGCGTACGGGAGGTGCCGTACCCGGACGGCTGGACCGAGCTGACCGGCACCGTGACCAGCACCTCCGGCGAGGGCACGAACCTGTTCCTGCCGGCGCTGCAACGCGACGTACGGCTGTTCGCCGACCGACTCACCGGTTTCCTCAACGGCCAGTTCCGCAGCGCCGACAGCTACCTCAAGGCGATGGAGGCGCGTTACATCCTGCTCAAGCGCACCCTCGACCAGTTCTTCGGCCGGTGCGACGTACTGCTGATCGGGACCGCCGTCGACCGGATCGGGCTGCCGATGATGGCGTTCCCGTACGGGCTGGGGGTCGACCAGGCGACCGGGCTGACCGTGCCCCGGGGCACCACGATCGCGGCACCGCCATTCGGGGAGGAGCGGCTGCTGGCGGTTGTCGCGGCGTACCAGGCGGTCACCGACCACCACCTGCGTCGCCCGCCGGACCCGTCCGGTCCGGTCGGCGCCGGGGCGCGGGTCGCCGCACCGTACCGGGTGCCAGCCGACTACGACGCCACCGAGGAGAGCTGAGTCCGACGGTGACGGACCGACCGGTGTGGCGTACTCGCGGCGCACCGGTCGGCCCCGCCGGTCGACCGTCCCGCTTCGATAGCATTCCGCTCTGGCGGCGGCACCGTGCCGCGACCGGCCGGGAGGCGACCATGGCACGTGACGCGCTGGTGTTCGACTACCTCGACCGCCGTCCCGAGATCGATGCGGCGGCCTGGGTGGCCCCGGGCTGCGCGGTGATCGGCTCGGTCCGCCTGGCCGCCGGCGCGAGCATCTGGTACGGCTCCGTGCTGCGGGGCGACACCGAGCAGATCACCATCGGGGCGGACAGCAACATCCAGGACGGTTGCGTGGTGCACGCTGATCCGGGCTTTCCCACCACGGTCGGTGTCGGTGTCTCGGTCGGGCACCGCGCCGTCCTGCACGGCTGCGTGATCGAGGACGGCGCACTGGTCGGCATGGGTGCGGTGGTGCTCAACGGGGCCCGGATCGGGGCCGGCTCGCTGGTCGCCGCCGGTGCCGTGGTGCTGGCCGGCACGGTGGTGCCGCCAGGTTCCCTGGTCGCCGGGGTGCCGGGCAGGATCCGCCGCTCGCTGACCGATTCGGAGCGCGCCGACCTGCGGCGCACCGCAGAACAGTACGTCGAGCGCAGCCGTTCGCACGCCGCGTCGGCCGGACCACGGCAGGACCCGGCCGGCTAGCACCACAACGATCCAGTCCCTGACGAACATCCTCGACGCGTTGGTCCCGCACGGCGACGACGTACGGGTGAAGTCCGCGTTGATCATGGTGGTCGGCGGCCATCGAAGGCTGGTGGTCGGTGGCCCGCCGACAACGCGACGCGAGCGGAGGGTCGCCGCCCCGGCTCACCCCTTGGTCGCGATTGCCGCGATGGCGGCGTGTGGCCGGTGGGTGCCGTCGGCGGGCCGTTGTAGGCGCTCAACCTCTGTGAAGCCGGCTCGTGCCAGTCGTTCGGAGAACTCGTCGACCGGCCAGCGATAGGCGGTCACGACCTTGTGGTCGAAGGCGGCGACCTCGTCACCTACGAAGAGACCGAGCACCAATGCCCCGGCCGGGGCTATCACCCGCCGGAACTCGGCGAGCACCCCGTCGAGGTCCTGCGGTGGTAGATGGATCAGCGAGTACCAGGCCAGGATGCCGGCGATGGAGTGGTCGGCGACGGCAAGACTCTCGATCGACCCGAGTTGGTAGCTGCCGCTCGGGTGGGTTGCCCGCGCGTGCGCGATGAACTCGGGAACCAGGTCGATTCCGGTCGCGTCGGCGCCGAGTGAGCGAAGGTAGTCGGTGATGTGGCCGGGCCCGCAGCCCAGATCGAGCACCGGGCCGGGGCGGCCCGCCAACTGGCGACCGATGAGGGCGAGGTCGTCGGCGTGTACCTGCTGCCTCGTACCGAACAGCTCGATGTAGAGCCCCGCGACGGACGCGTACGCCTGCCGAACCTGATCAGTGTCCACCGGGCGACTATATGGGCGCGGATCGGCGGAGCGGACCGGGGCCGGCGTGGGTACGTGCGGCGATCCCCGCAGTAGGTGATCTCGGATCTCCTGAGCGGGAAGTAGAAGTTCCTAGCGCAGCTCCGCGATCCTGGCCCGGATGTTGGCCGGGGACACGGGATGGCCCGGCCCCTTACTGAGGGCTCGTAGAACGCCGCGAGGGTGCTCGTTGGCACGGGGGCGTCCAGCCAGCTCAGGTTGAGGCACGTGTGGAGGGCTGATTCGACGTGGACAACCCGGTGTGGGCGGGCCGCGCGACGTGCTGGCCGGAACTTAGGTCACTGATCGCGAAGAAAATCCACTTCGTCCAAAATCTGCCTATCTGAACCTACAACCCCTCTCATCTGATTAATCGGTCGGATACGCTACGAATCACCTGATCGGTGACCGAGTGTCACTCGTGCATTACTTTGGGTGTATCTGGGCGGCTCTCTGGAGGGGTCATGAGCAACAACCGGCGGCTACGGCGAGGGTCGAAGCACGGCCGTGCCGCGTCCGGGCTGAGCTCCGTCCTGCTGGCAGTCGGGATGACGGGTGGACCCGCGGCCGCAGCGCAACCGGTGGAAGCGAAACCGCCCGCCCAGGGCGCGCACATCGGTACGCCCGGCCCGTTCGGCCAGTACGGCGGCTGGCCGTTGTCCTGGTCGCCTCTCCGCAACGACGGCGGTGGACCTGACGATTCGGGCGACCACCACCCAGGGAGGACACCGGACTACGGCCCGCAGGGCTGGCAGGGCCCGTGGGGCTCGAAGGGTTCTAAAGGTCCTCAGGGCCCCCAGGGCGACGTGGGCGCTCAAGGCCCCCAGGGAATCCAGGGTGCCCAAGGCGTTCAGGGAGTTCAAGGCACCCAAGGCCCGCAGGGTTCACAAGGTGTTCAGGGTTTCCAGGGTGATGTGGGTGCTCAAGGCTCCCAGGGCGTTCAAGGTGCTCAGGGTGTTCAGGGTCCTCAGGGAGTCCAGGGTGTCCAGGGAGTTCAAGGCGCTCAGGGCGACACGGGCGCTCAAGGCTCGCAGGGTGTTCAGGGCTCCCAAGGCGCTCAGGGTTTCCAGGGTGATGTGGGTGCTCAGGGCCCCCAAGGCATTCAGGGCTCCCAGGGCGATGTGGGTGCTCAGGGTCCTCAGGGTGTTCAGGGTCCTCAGGGAGTCCAGGGTGTCCAGGGAGTTCAAGGCGCTCAGGGCGACACGGGCGCTCAAGGCTCGCAGGGTGTTCAGGGCTCCCAAGGCGTTCAGGGATTCCAGGGTGATGTGGGTGCCCAAGGCCCCCAGGGTGTCCAGGGTGTTCAGGGCTCCCAGGGCGATGTCGGTGCTCAGGGTCCTCAGGGAGTCCAGGGTGTCCAAGGAGTTCAAGGCGCTCAGGGCGCTCAAGGCCCCCAGGGGGTTCAGGGCGCTCAAGGGTTCCAGGGTGAGCAGGGCGACGTAGGCGTCCAAGGCCCCCAGGGCACGCAAGGCGTCCAAGGCGACGTGGGTCCCCAGGGTGTTCAAGGTGCTCAAGGCTCACAGGGTGCTCAAGGCTTCCAGGGTGTTCAAGGCTTCCAGGGCGACGTGGGTCCTCAGGGCCCCCAGGGTGTCCAAGGTGCTCAGGGCGATACGGGCGCTCAAGGCTCACAGGGTGCTCAAGGCCCACAGGGTGTTCAGGGCTTCCAGGGCGATGTGGGTGCTCAAGGTCCCCAGGGTGTCCAAGGTGCTCAGGGCGATACGGGCGCTCAAGGCTCACAGGGTGCTCAAGGCCCACAGGGTGTTCAGGGCTTCCAGGGCGATGTGGGTGCTCAAGGTCCCCAGGGTGTTCAAGGTGTTCAGGGCACTCAGGGAATGCAGGGTGCCCAGGGGATTCAAGGTGCTCAGGGCGACGCGGGCGCTCAAGGCTCACAGGGCGCTCAAGGCTCACAGGGCGCTCAAGGCTCACAGGGCGCTCAAGGCTCACAGGGCGCTCAAGGCTCACAGGGCGCTCAAGGCTCACAGGGCGCTCAAGGCTCACAGGGCGCTCAAGGCTCACAGGGCGCTCAAGGCTCACAGGGCGCTCAAGGCTTCCAGGGCGACGTGGGTCCTCAGGGCCCCCAGGGTGTCCAAGGTGCTCAGGGCGATACGGGCGCTCAAGGCTCACAGGGTGCTCAAGGCTCACAGGGTGCTCAAGGCTCACAGGGTGCTCAAGGCCCACAGGGTGTTCAGGGCTTCCAGGGCGATGTGGGTGCTCAAGGTCCCCAGGGTGTTCAAGGTGTTCAGGGCACTCAGGGAATGCAGGGTGCCCAGGGGATTCAAGGTGCTCAAGGCGACATGGGCGCTCAAGGTGCTCAAGGCTTCCAGGGCGCTCAAGGCTTCCAGGGCGTCCAAGGTGTTCAAGGCTCACAAGGCGCTCAAGGCTTCCAGGGTGCTCAGGGTGACGTAGGTGCCCAAGGGGTTCAGGGTGCTCAAGGTTTCCAGGGCGCCCAGGGCGACACGGGTGCGCAAGGCACCCAGGGTGTCCAAGGCGCCCAGGGTGCGATGGGTTTGCAGGGCGTACAGGGACCGCAGGGGGACACGGGCGCGCAGGGATTGGCGGGCAATGGGATCGAGGCCGCGTACATTCAGGGTCCGCTGACCGTGATCGCGGACACCCCCGTCAATTTCGGGTGCCAGGCCGGAGACCTTGCTGTCGGAACCGGATATCAGCTCGCGAATGCGGGCGTCAACCCGGTGCTGATCCAGCCGCTCTCGGCCAGTGGCTACCAGTTCACCTTCACCGGTGGAGGTGCCGACATCTGGGTGTCCTGCATCTCACTCACCACGCCGGTGATGTTGAGAGCTCCGGCCAACACGTCGGGCCGGGCGACGGCCGACAGTAGCAAGTCCAGCCGGCCGAACGGTAAGCCGAAAAGCCCCGTTATCGTCGAGGAGGAAAAATGAGTACGCGTCAGATCTTCGGGTCACTCGCCTGTGGTGCGGTCCTGCTGACCGGGGTCACGGCATGCAGCGAGGAGCCTGCTGACAAGCCGAAGACGAGCAGTTCGGGCAGCAGCAACAGCGACAAGGCGAATGGCGCCCCCAACACCGAAACCCCACCGGCGGAACTGCTGAATCTCGGTGTCGAGCAGGGGCAGGCCGGTGACTTCGACGCGGCGAAGGCGACCTTCGAGAAGGTGCTGGCCGCCGAGGCCAGCAACAAGTTCGCCTGGTTCAACCTGGGGTTCATCGCCCATTCGCGCAACCAGTCCGACGAGGCGGTCAGCAACTATGACAAGGCGTTGGAGGCCGACGCCAACTACAAGCCGGCCCTCTACAACAAGGCCATCGCCCTGGAGAGTAAGGCTCCGACGACGTCGATGGACATCTACCGCAGGGTCGTGTCGATCGATGACAAGTCGTCAACCGCCTACCTTCGCCTGGGCATCCTGCTGTCCCAGTCCGGTGACGACAAGGGGGCGCGGGACGCTTTCAGGGCGGCGGTTCGGCTGGACAGCGGGCTCACCTCGGCGGTTCCGGCGAAGTACCGCGCGGGCCTGACCACTCCGTCCTCCGCTCCTGCGGACAGGTGATCGGTGCAATGCGTACGCCGCGTGTGACGGTTTTCACGGGGAGCAACCGTACCCGTTTCATCGACGAATGTTTCCGATCACTGGTCGCGCAGACCTTCACCGACTGGGAATGGGTGGTCATCCTGAACCAGGGGTCTCGTTGGCGGCCCGAGCGGCACGACGATCGGATCCGGCTCCTCGTCCAGGACAACCTGAACGGCGTTGGCGCCGTGAAGGGGTACGCCTGTGCCGAGGCGGCCGGGGACATCCTGGTGGAGCTTGACGACGACGATCTGCTCAGCAGCGACTGTCTGCAAGAAATTGTCGACGCCTTCGACGCCAATCCGGAGGTGGGGTTCGTCTACAGCGACACCGCGCAGATCCAGGAGGACGGCGGCCGCTGCGAAGACCGGTTCGCGAGTTCGTTCGGCTGGCGGCACTACGACGAGAGGGTGGACGGCCGCGAGGTGCTGGTCTGTCGGGCGTTGCCGCCGACGCCGCACAACGTGAGCTACATCTGGTACGCGCCGAACCATGTGCGGGCCTTCCGCCGGGACATCTACGAGAAGGTCGGCGGGTACGACGAGTCGCTCGACGTCGCGGACGACGCCGATCTCATGGCTCGGATCTACCAGGTGAGCGAGTTTCACCACATCCAGAAATGCCTGTACCTACAGCGCATCCACGGCAAGAACACGCAGCGCATTCCGGACGTCAACGCCCGCATCCAGCAGCGTACGGTGGAGATCTACGACCGGAACATCCAACAGAACGTGCTGACCTGGTCGCGGCGGCAGGGGCTCCTGGCACTCGACCTGGGTGCGGCCCACGGCAAGCCGGAGGGCTATCTCGGTCTGGACTACCACGACGGGTCGGGTGTGGACCTGGTCTGCGACATCACGAAGGGCGTCGACCTGCCGGACAACAGTGTCGGGGTCATTCGGGCGGTGGACTTCCTGGAACACATCCCGGACAAAATCTCACTGTTCAACGAGTTGTACCGACTGCTCGCCCCGAACGGGATGCTGTTGTCGCTGACCCCCAGCACCGACGGCCGGGGTGCCTATCAGGATCCGACGCATGTGGCGTTCTACAACGAGAACTCGTTCTGGTACTTCACGGATGCCAACTACTCTCGGTTCGTACCCGAAATCAAATGCCGGTTCCAGGCGTCGCGGTTGGTCACGTACTTTCCGAGTGAATGGCACCAGACGCACAACATCCCGTACGTCTCCGCGAATCTCATCGCGATCAAGGACGACGCCCAACGCAACGGCGGCCTGCTGAACATCTGACCTCACCCGGCGAGCAGTCGGGCGTGGGTCTCGTCGTCCGGCGCCGGTACGGTTGCCGACCGCCCGGCGACGGCCCGGCGGATGGCGAGCCAGGCGGCACCGGCCGCCCCGTCCCCGGCCAGCACACCGGGTCGACCCAGCCAGGCAGCCAACCGTTGCTGGACACCGGCCCGGATCTCCGGCACCCCGGCCAGTACGCCACCGGCGAGCACCACCGGTCCGGGCGCCGGGTGCAGTGAGACCAGGGTGTCGGCCAGCCGGCGCGACGCGGTCTCCACGATGTCCAGGGCCACCGGGTCGCCGGCCCGCGCGCACTCGGTGACCGCCGGTGCGATCGCCGCGACCCGGTCGCGGCCGAGTTCGTAGAACCGGGTCACGAACGCGTCCGGCTCCCTCGCGCCGACCCGCCGGCAGACGGCCCGGACCAGTTCTCCCCGCTCGGCCTGTTTGTCCTGGTAGAGCGCTCGGGCGGTGGCCCTGGCGGCGGTCAGGCCGAGCCAGTAGCCGGAGCCCTCGTCGCCGAGCAGCCAGCCGAGGCCGTCGGCGATCCGGACCACGGCGCCCTCCCGGACGATCGCGGCTACCGCGCCGGTGCCGGCGATCAGCACCGTGCCGGTGTCGGCCGGGGTGCCGGCGGCGAACGCGACCACGGCGTCGCCGACCGGCCGCATCGGACAGCTCAGCCCGGCCCGGGACCACTGGTCGGCGTAGCCGGCGGCGACCTCGGGATCGTCCAGGCGCGACACGCCGGCCAGCCCGACCACGCCGCCGACGATCCGGTCCGGGTCGTGGCCGGTGAGCGCGGATCGGATCGCGGCGCCCAGCGCGGCGGCGGTGTCGGCCGGATCGGTGGTGATCGGGTTTCCGGCGCTGGCCCGACCCCGGCCCACTGTCCGGCCGTCCAGGGTGGCGAGGACCGCACGGGTCGCGGGTGCCACCGGCGTCGGCGCCGAGCACGAGGGGAGTGGTCACGTGCCGATGGTGCGGGCCGGCGGGCGTCCACCACAAGGGGATCGATCGAAAAAGTTAAACCTATTGACGTACGCGGCACAGTGGTCATAGTTTTTCTCACCAACACGTACCGGTGAAAGGAATGTTGATGGAGGAGAGCGGACTGCTGGGCCGGGTGCGCACCGAGCTGAGCGCGCTGCCGGTCGCCCTACAGCGGGTCGCCGAGCAGATCCTGATCGCCCCGGAGGAGGCCGCTCGGGCGACCATCATCGACCTGGCCGAGCGGGCCGGCACCTCCACCGCCACGGTCACCCGGTTCTGCCGGGTGTTCGGCTACCGTGGCTACGCCCAACTGCGGGTCGCCATCGCCACCGAGACCGGGCGGGCCGCCCAGGCCCGGTGGGACACCGACATCGACCGCGAGCTCGGTCCCGACGACCCCCTCGACCACCTGCTCGAAGTCGTCGCCAGTGCCGACGCGCGGGCCATCCAGGACACCGCCGGCCAGGTCGACCTCGCCGCCGTCGACCGGGTCGCGGCCGCCGTGGCGCAGGCCCAGCGGGTCGACCTGTTCGGCTTCGGCAGCTCCGGCAACGCCGCGCGGGAGATGGCCTTCCGGTTGGAACGCATCCGGATTCCGGTCTGGCACCGCGCCGACGCGCACAGCGCGCTCACCAACGCCGCCCTGCTCGGCCCCGGTGACGTCGCGATCGGACTGTCGCACAGCGGGCGTACCCGCGAGGTGATCGAGGTGCTGTCCGAGGCCGCCGACCACGGCGCGCTCACCGTCGCGGTCACCTCGTTTCCCCGCTCGCCGCTGGCCGAGGTCGCCGACGTGGTCATGACGACCGCCGTACAGGAGACGACGTTCCGGCTGGCCGCGCTCTCGGCCCTGCATTCGCAACTGCTGGTGCTCGACCTGATCTACGTCGCGGTCGCGCAGCGGACGTACCAGCGGACCACCGAGGCGTTCGAGGTCACCGCACGGGCCGTCGATGCCCACCGGCTGCCGGACGAGTCGCAACGGGCGGCCCGTCGACGCGTCAAAACCACGGAGGGGTCATGACCACCACCACCATCAGCGCACCGGCCTACGTCGACGTCGTCACCGCGGCGATCGGCCGGGTCACCCGGACCCAGGCCGGCGGCGTACGGGCCGCAGCCGACCTGATCACCACGGCCCTCGACCAGGGCGGGGTGGTGCAGGCGTTCGGCTGCGGGCACTCCGAGGCACTGTCCATGGAGATCGCCGGGCGGGCCGGGGGACTGGTGCCCACCAACAGGATCGCGCTGCGGGACCTCGTCCTCTACGGCGGCGCCGACCGGGCCGTACTCGACGATCCGTACCTCGAACGAAACCCGGCGGTGGCCCACCGGCTGTACGAGCTGGCCCCGGTCAAGCCCGACGACGTCTTCGTGCTCACCTCCAACTCCGGCGTCAACGGCGTCATCGTCGAGTTCGCCCTGCTGGTCAAGGACCATGGCCACCGGCTGATCGGGATCACCTCGCTCGACCACACCGCGCGGGTCGAGTCGAGGCACCCGTCGGGACGGCGACTGGCCGACATCGCCGACGTCGTACTCGACAACGGCGCGCCGTACGGCGATGCCGCCCTGCCCCTCCCCGGCGGCGGTGCCGTCGGGGCCATCTCGTCGATCACCGGAGCGCTGCTCGCCCAGCAGATAGTCACCGAGGTCGTCGCGCGCCTGCTCGACGCCGGCCAGACCCCGCCGATCTACCTGTCGGCGAACGTGCCCGGTGGCGACGCCCACAACAACGAACTAGAGGCGCGGTACGCCGGGCGTATCCGACGCACCGCCTAACAGAAGGCGAGGCCGCCGACATGGACCCCTCTTCCACCCCGGTCGTACGCCGTCCCAACCGACGCACCCTGCTCCGGGCCGCCACCATCGGGCTGGCCGCCCCGGTCCTGACCGGCTGCGTGACCGGTGCCGGTGACGAGAGCTCCACCAGCGCCAGGAGCGAGACCAGCGCCGACAACCCGCTCGGCGTACCCGAAAAGGCCCCGCTCGAAGTGGTCGTTTTCAAGGGCGGGTACGGCGACGACTACGCGATCAACGCCGAGAAGCTCTACGAGCAGCGGTACCCCAGTGCGACGGTCGACCACAAGGGCATCCAGAAGGTCGGCGAGGCGTTGCAGCCCCGGTTCGTCGCCGACACCCCGCCGGACGTGGTCGACAACACCGGCGCCGGCCGGCTCGACCTCGCCACCCTGGTCGCCGCGAAGAAGCTCACCGACCTGACCGAGCTGCTGGACGCGCCGTCGCTGCACGACCCGACCCGCAAGGTACGCGACACCCTGCTGCCGGGGGTGGTCGAGGATGGCACCCTCGACGGGAAGGTGTACTCGCTGAACTTCACCTACACCGCCTGGGGGCTGTGGTACTCCAAGCCGCAGTTCGACCGGCACGGCTGGACCTACCCGAGCACCTGGGACGGCATGCTCGCGCTCTGCGCCGAGATCAAGAAGGCCGGCATCGCGCCCTGGACGTACCAGGGTAAGTATCCCGAGTATCTGAACGATCCGCTGCTCACGATGGCGGCCAAGGCGGGCGGACCGGACCTGGTCAAGGCCGTCGACAACCTCCAGCCCGGCGCGTGGAAGCAGCAGCCCCTGCTCGACGCGGCCACCGCCGTCGCCGAACTCGCCGGCCGGGGCTACCTGCTGTCCGGGTCCGAGGCGCTGTCGCACACCGAGGCACAGGCCGCCTGGTCGCAGGGGAAGGCGGCGATCATTCCGTGCGGGTCGTGGCTGGAGGCCGAGCAGAAGGGCGTCACCCCGGACGGCTTCGACATGGTGATGGCCGCCGTACCGACGCTCGGCGCCGGTGACAGGCTGCCGTACGGTGCCCTGCTGGCGGCCAGCAGCGAGTCGTTCCTGGTGCCGGCGAAGGCGAAGAACCCGCGCGGCGGGCTGGAGTTCCTCCGGATCCTGTTCTCCCAGCCGGCCGCCCGCAGGTTCGCCGAACTCAACAGCACCCTGCCCAGCGTTGCCGGGGCCACCGACGGCCTGACCGTCAGTAGTGGACTCGGCTCGGTCCGCGCCGCCGTCGCGGCCGCCGGGGCGAACACCTTCACCTACCGGTTCCGCACCTGGTATGCCCCGCTGGCCAAGGCCGTCGACGACGCCACCGGCGAACTCGCCACCCGCCGGGTCACCCCGGCCCAGTGGGCCGACCGGATCCAGCGGGCCGCCGACGCGCTGGCCAGGGACACCACCGTCGCCAAGTACACCCGGTAGGGCGGGTCATGGCAGCCATGCGGCACGGCAAATACCGGTTCCTGGCCGGCGCGATCCTGCCCGGGCTGCTGTTGTACGCGGTGTTCGTGCTCTCCCCGTACGCGCAGGCGTTCTATCTGTCCCTGACCGACTGGACCGGGGTGTCGGGCGAGGTCGGCTTCGTCGGGCTGGACAACTTCCGGCGGCTGCTCGACGACCGGCTGTTCCTGTCGGCACTGCGCAACAACGGGCTGATGCTGCTGGTCGTACCGTTGGCCACCATCCTGCTCGGTCTGCTGCTCGCCGCGTTGGTCAACTTCGGCGGTCGGCGCGGCAGCACGGGACTGGCCGGGATCCGGGGCGGCGAGTTCTACAAGATCGCGTACTTCTTCCCGCAGTTGCTCTCGCTGCCGATCGTCGCCGTGCTCTGGCAGTTCGTCTACCACCCCAACGAGGGACTGCTCAACGGCTTCCTGCGTGCCGTCGGCCTGGACGCGCTGGCCCACGCCTGGCTCGGTGACCCCGCGTTGGCGCTCTCGGCGGTGATGGCGGTGCTGGTCTGGTCGTCGGTCGGCTTCTACATGGTGCTGTTCTCGGCCGCGATGGAGTCGATCCCGCGCGACGTGCTGGAGGCGGCCGTGCTCGACGGCGCCGGCCGGCTCGCCACCCTGCGCCGGATCATCGTGCCGCTGCTCTGGGACAACGTCCAGGTCGCGTTCGTCTACCTGGGCGTACTGGCCCTGGACGGGTTCGCGGTGGTGCAGGTGATGACCGCCGGTCCGGGCGGACCGGACGGTGCCACCGAGGTGATCGGGCTCGGCCTTTACCGCAGTGCCTTCACGTACGGCAAGTTCGGTTACGCCGCCGCCATGGGCGTGACCCTGTTCTTCCTGACCCTCGCGTTCGCCGTGATCGCGCTGCGGGCCAGCCGACGGGAACGGGTGGAACTGTCATGACCGCGGTCGTCGACCGGCCGGCGCGACCGGCCACCCGTGCCGAGCGGACCGATTCGTCGCCCCGGTCCGGGCGGGCCGGTGACGTCGCCGCCCACCTGTTCCTGGTCGGCTGGGCGGTGCTGGTCACCGTGCCGCTGCTCTGGGCGGTGGTCAGCTCGCTCAAGACCGACCGGGAGATCCTGACCAGCCCGTGGACGCCACCGGCCCAGCCGCAGTTTCACAACTGGTCCCGGGCCTGGACCGAGGCGTCGATCGGCTCCTACTTCGTCAACAGCGCGATAGTGGTCGGCACCGCACTCGTCCTGACCATGCTGCTCGGCTCGCTGGTGGCGTACGCGCTCGCCCGCTACACCTTCCCCGGCAATCGGCTGCTCTACTACCTGTTCGTCTCCGGCATCCTGTTCCCGGTGTTCCTCGCCCTGGTGCCGCTGTTCTTCGTGGTCAAGCAACTCGGGCTGCTCGGCACCTATCCGGGGCTGATCCTCGTCTACACCGCGTACGCGCTGCCGTTCACCGTGTTCTTCCTGCACTCGTTCTTCCGTACGCTGCCCACGGCGATCGCCGAGGCCGCCTTCATCGACGGCTGCTCGCACGCCGGGGTGTTCTTCCGGGTGATGCTGCCGTTGGCCCGGCCGGGCCTGGTCAGCATCGGGATCTTCAACTTCCTCGGGCTGTGGAACCAGTACCTGCTGCCGCTCGTGCTCAACCCCGACCCCGACCGGTACGTGCTCGCCCAGGGCCTCGCGGCGCTGTCGGTCAGCCAGGGCTACCGCAGCGACTGGAGTGGACTGTTCGCCGGTCTGACCATCGCGATGCTGCCGGTCCTCGCCGCGTACGTGCTCTTTCAGCGCCAGATCCGCTCCGGCCTCACCGCCGGTGCGGTGCGGTAGCGCCCGCTTCCGCCTCGCCGCCGGGGCGGTGAGGTGACGCCCGCCCGGCTCTCCCGTCCGGCACCGCCACGGCCGACGACCGTCGTCCGGCCGTACCCATCCTTTGATCCATTGTGAGGAGACCCCGTGTCCACGAAACCCACCGTGAGAAGTCTCGCGGCCGGTGCGGCGGCCGTCCTGGCCGCCGGAACGCTCGCCGGCATCACCGCGACCGCGTCCGCCGGCACCGCCCCGGCCGGCGCCCCCGCCATCGCCGCCAACTGCGGCGTGCTCTTCGACGACTTCGCCTACTCGTCGTCGTCCGACCCGGCGATCGCCGCCCGCAACTGGACCGTACGCACCAACTCCGGCGGTCCGGGCGTGCCCGGCGCGGCCTGGCCGGCGGCGAACGTCAGCTTCCCCACCGACGGCGGGCAGAAGGTCCTCCAGCTCACCGCCAAGACCGACGGTACGGCCGGCGGCACCAGCCACGCCGAGTTCTTCCACCAGCGCAAGTTCTTCGAGGGCACCTACGCCAGCCGGGTCCGGTTCACCGACGCGCCCACGTCCGGCCCGGACGGTGACCGCCTGGTCGAGACGTTCTTCACCATCACCCCGCTGGACCGGCCGCTCGACCCGAACTACGGCGAGATCGACTTCGAGTACCTGCCGAACGGTGGCTGGGGTGAGCAGGGACCGATCTTCTACCAGACCACCTGGGAGACGTACCAGAACGAGCCGTGGCAGGCCGACAACACCCACACCGCCCAGCGGACCAGCTTCAACGGCTGGCACGACCTGGTCTTCACGGTCGCCGACGGCCGGGTGAAGTACTTCGTCGACGGCGTGCAGGTCGCCGACCACGGGGACCGCTACTACCCGGAAACCCCGATGTCGATCAACTTCAACCTGTGGTTCATCGACCTGCTGGGTCGTACCGGCACCGGGCTCGCGACGTACATCCAGCAGGTCGACTACCTCTACTACGCCGACCGGGAGGTGATCAGCACGGCCGAGGCGCGCAACCGGGTCACCGCGTACCGCACGGCGGGCACCAGCCACGTCGACACGGTGGGCGCCGGTGGCACCTGCACCACCACCCCGCCGACGACACCGACCACCCGCCCGCCGACCACTCCGCCGACCACCCGGCCGCCGACCACTCCGCCGACGACCGCACCGCCGGCCAACTGCGCCGCCGCCCCGGCCTGGGACTGGGGGACCGTCTACCTGGAGGGTGCCCGAGTGAAGCACAACGGGCGGCTGTGGCAGGCCAACTGGTGGACCCAGGGCTCCGAGCCCGGCCTGACCGCACAGTGGCGCGACCTCGGTCGCTGCTGACATCCGTACGTCCGGCGGGCTCGGTTGCGCCGACGGCGGCGCGGGCTCTCCCGTCGTACCGGGTGGTGGGACCCGGTCGACGGGAGAGCCCGTCAGCGTGGAGGTGGGGCGTCTACCGGCCGGCGCCGAAGGTGTCGCAGGCGGTCGGGTCACCGGTGTCGAAACCCCGGCGGAACCACTCCTGGCGTTGGGCCGAGCTGCCGTGGGTGAACGCCGACTCGTCGATCCGGCCGCCCGAGCGTTCCTGGATGGCGTCGTCACCGATCGCGGCGGCGGTGTCCAGACCCTCCTGGATGTCCTGGTCGGAAATGCTGGTGAAGATCTTCTCGCCCCGTTCGTCGGCGGTTCCGGTGGCGTTCTTCGCCCAGGCGCCCGCGTAACAGTCGGCTTGCAGTTCGAGTGCGACCGACAGTTCGTTCGCCTGCCCCGGATCGCGAGCCTGTTGCTTGCGCAGTTGCGCCTCGGTACCGAGCAGGTCCTGCACGTGGTGGCCGTATTCGTGGGCCAGCACATAGGGCTGGGCGAATTCGCCGGTCGCGCCGAGTTGTTCGGCCAACTGGCGGTAGAAGCTCAGGTCGATGTAGACAAGATCGTCGGCCGGGCAGTAGAACGGGCCGACGCCCGAGTCGGCCGCACCGCACCCGGTGTTCACCGCCTGTTCGAAGAAGACCGTGTCGGACTCGGTGTACGGCTTGTCGAACTTCTCCGGCATCGTCCGCTGCCACCAGGTCTGGATCGAGTTGACGTACAGCGTGTTGCGGCAGTCGAGCTGTTGCAGCGCGTCGTCGGCCGAGCACCGCTGTTCGATCGCGGTGTTGTCGCCCTGCTCGTCGCCGCTGGTCAGGGCGTTGAGCCCAAAGCCGCCGCCGACCAGCGCGACCAGCACGGTGACGATGACGCCGACCAGGCCGCCGCCACCGCCGAGGGAGAATCCGCCCGACCCGCCCGATCCACGTCGGTCCTCCACCTGGCTGGTGTCGATCTCCGCGTTCTCGTTCAGTTCCATCAGGACTCCAGTTCGACGGGGACGGCACTGCCGACATGTCCGGATCTGCACTGGTGTGGCGGGGCTGAATCCGGATGGCGATGCGATACCCCGACGCCCTGATCGGTAATCCCGGTGCGAAAGCCCCGGGTCGTCGAGGCGGTATTCGGCCCGGTCGCCGACATGCTAGATTCCGCGCGTCCTTGTCCTCCTTCCGCGACGGTCCTCACGGTCGTCGCGCCCCCGCTGCGAAAAGCGCCGGTGGCTGGCGTCGGGCAGCGGGACGGCCGAGCAGTGGTGGCCGACAATACGCCGAAGGTGATGAATCAGCGCATGACGAGAACACCCCACACAGTTGTCATCGGAGCGGGCCCGGCCGGCCTGACCGCGGCATACCAGCTGACCAAGCGCCAGGCTTCGGTCGAGGTGTTCGAGGCCGACGACCAGGTCGGTGGGATCAGTCGCACGGTGGAGCGCGAGGGCTGGCGTTTCGACATCGGTGGGCACCGGTTCTTCACCAAGGTCTCGTCGGTCGAGGCACTGTGGCACGAGATCCTGCCGGACTCCGACTTCCTGCTCCGGCCTCGGATGAGCCGGATCCACTACCGCGAGAAGCTGTTCGACTACCCGCTCAAGGCCGGCAACGCGCTGGGCAACCTCGGGGTGTTCGAGGCGGCCCGCTGCGTCGGCTCGTACCTGTGGGCCCAGGTCCGGCCGCCGAAGGACCAGAGCCACTTCGAGGGCTGGGTCACCGCCCGGTTCGGCAAACGGCTCTACTCGATCTTCTTCAAGACCTACACCGAGAAGCTGTGGGGCATCCCGGCGACCGAGTTGCAGGCCACCTGGGCGGCCCAGCGGATCAAGAACCTGTCGCTGGCCAACGCGGTGGTCAACGCCCTGATGCCGAAGCGGAACCAGAAGGACATCACCAGCCTGATCGAGGAGTTCCAGTACCCGAAGTTCGGCCCCGGCATGATGTGGGAGCGGGCGGCCGAGCACGTGGCCAAGGCCGGCGGGGTGGTCACCCTGAACACCTGGGCCAGGACCGTGCACCGCGAGGACGGCCGGGCGGTCGCGGTGACCGTCGCCGACGCCGACGACGAGCGCCGGGTCGAGGCCGACCACGTCGTGTCGACCATGCCGATCTCCGAGCTGATCAAGGTGATGGACCCGCCGGCCCCGGACGACGTACGGGCCGCCGCCGACGCGCTGCGCTACCGCGACTTCCTCACCATCGCCCTGGTGGTTCCGGAGGAGGCCGGCTTCCCGGACAACTGGATCTACGTGCACACCCCCGGTGTACGGGTCGGCCGGATCCAGAACTTCGGCTCGTGGTCGCCCTACCTGGTGCAGGACGGGTTCACCTGCCTCGGTCTGGAGTACTTCGTCAACGAGGGCGACGACCTGTGGGAGATGGCCGACGACGACCTGATCAAACTCGGCACCGAGGAGTTGGAGCGGCTGCGGCTGGTCACCTCGGGTGCGGTCAGCGCCGGGTACGTGGTCCGGATGCCGAAGGCGTACCCGGTCTACGACGAGGGCTACGAGAACGCCGTCGACACCATCCGGCACTGGCTCGCCGAGGCGGTGCCGAACGTGCACCCGGTCGGCCGCAACGGCATGCACCGCTACAACAACCAGGACCACTCGATGCTCACCGCGATGCTGACCGCGGAGAACATCCTCGACGGCACCACCCACGACGTGTGGCAGGTCAACGTCGAGGAGGAGTACCACGAGGAGAAGGGCTCCGCCGGATCCGGGTCGTCGGGTTCGGGTGACCACGGCACCGGGCGGGCCGCTCCCGTGCTGCCGAAGCAGCCGGCGCGGTGACCACGCTCGCCCCCGAGCCGCCCGCCCCCCGGTTGGAACGACTGCGGGGCTGGACCATCGGCCGGTTGGGGCGACTGCCGGGTGACGCCGGCCATCTGCTGCGCCGGCACTGGGTGCTGGTGCTGCTGCTGGTGGTCGGCGCCGCCCTGCGCGTGGTGGTCATGATCGGTTACAGCCCGGCCCTGTGGTATCAGGGCGACAGCCAGAGTTACCTGGGGTTGGCCTACTCGCACCAGCCCGGCAGCGTCCGACCGTACGGCTACAGCTTCTTTCTCAGCCTGCTGGTGGAGCTGCACTCGGTTCGGCGGATCATAGCGATCCAGCACCTGATGGGACTCGGCATCGTGGTCGCCGGGTACGTCTTCCTGCAACGCCGAGGGCTGTCCCGGCTGGTCTCCACCGTCGCCGTCACGCCGCTGCTGCTGGACGCCCGTACGGTTTCGGTCGAACACTTCCTGCTCGCCGAGACGCTGTTCACCTGTCTGCTCCTGACCGGGATGCTGGCGCTGACCTGGCGGCAGGCCCCCGGCTGGCTCGGGGTGCTGGTGGCCGGTGGGGCGTTCTCCTCGGCCGCGCTCACCCGCTCGATCGGGCTGGCCGCGCTCGCGGTGCCGGTGCTCTACCTGCTGCTGCGCCGGCTGAACTGGCGCCGTACGGGTGCCTTCCTCGTGGTCGTCGCGATCGCGCTCGGCGGTTACCTGGTCTGGTACCACAGCTACCACGGGCAGTACTCGTTCGGCACGTACGGATCCCGCTTCCTCTGGTCGCGGACGACAACCTTCGTCGACTGCGACCAGCTCGACCTGACCGCCGACGAGCGCCGGCTCTGCCCCGACCAGCCACTCGGCCGGCGACTTCCGCCGGACCTGTACCTGTGGGGCGAGGGCAGCAAGGCCGAGTACACGCAGATGCCGGACGCGGTGTTCGGTAGCTTCGCCAGCAAGGCGATCCTCGCCCAACCCGGTGACTTCCTGGAGACGGTCGCGCTGGAGACGTGGCGGGCGATCCGACCGGGGCCGTACCCGAACGAGCGGGTCGCCTGCGTCGCGAGCATCTGGGACTTCCCGGTCAGCGGAGACATGAGCTGCGTGCCGTACCTGGCACCGGAGAACCCGGCCGTACGCCGCTTCGCCGGCCTCTCCGGCGAGTACGACCACCCGCTGATGGGCCCGCTGCACCGCTACTCGAAGGTGGCGACCGTACCGACGACCGGGGTGGCGCTCTGCTTCCTGCTGGTCCTGGTCCTGGCCTGCTACCGCCCCCGGGCGTCGACCCTGCGGGACCATCTCGACCCGCTGGCCTGGGTCGTGCTGGCGTTCGGCATGATCGTCGGGAGCGTGGCCACGTCGGCGATCGACCCCCGCTACACCGTTCCCTCGCTGCCCCTGGCGGTGATCGGGGCGGCGCTGGCCTGGCGACGCTTCCAGGTCGTGCGCCGTACGCCGACACCGGTCACCACCGTCGAGCCCGCCGGTGACGGTACGGTGACGCCGACCGGTTAAGGCTGACCCGTGTGACCATCGACGTGCACGGACACCTCAGCCCACCGGAGTCGAGGCGACGCTATCCGATGCCCCGCACGCTGGGGCAGATCGAAGAGATGATCTCCGGCAAGCTGGCCCGTGGCGTACGGACCACCATCATCGGCAGCCCGGTCGGCGGTGGTGCGATGGTGCCGTTGCCCGGCGTCGACAACTACGCACAGGCCGAGGGCGACCTGGTCCGGCACGACGAGTGGCTGGCCGGACTGGTCGACCGGTACCCGGAGCGGCTGCGGGCGTACGTCTACGTCAACCCGTTCGGCGGCGCCGCGCACCTGGCCCGGGTCGCGCAGACCGTACGGCAGCCGCAGTTCGTCGGGCTGATCGCCAACACCAGCGTCGCCGGCCGGTACCTGGACGCACCGGAGGCGGAGGACTTCTTCGCGCTGGCGGCGGAGGCGGACGTACCCGTACTGCTGCACCCGCCCGCGTCGCCGGCGGCCGGTGCGGGCCTGGACCACCTGTTGTTGATCGAGCAGTTGGGCCGGTTCGGCGACGTCACGATCGGGCTGGCCTGCTGCGTGCTCGGGGGCTGGTTGGACCGGTTCCCCGGGCTGAAGCTGATCGGACCGACCGCCGGCGGCGCGCTCGGACTGCTCGCCGAGAAGCTGGACCGGATCACGACGCCGAGCCACTGGGACACCGACCCGGCGGCGCCCGCCGCCGGAGCGCCACCCGGTCCGGTGGGCCCACCCCGGCTGATGCGCCGGCTGACCGCGCTCGCCGCGCCGCCCAGCAGCTACCTGCGGCGGATCTGGGTGGACACCGCCACCCCCAGCGCGACCGCTATCGACCTGGCACTGCGGACCTTCGGCCAGGACCGGGTGCTGTTCGGCACCGACTCGCCGCCGCTGCCGCACAGCGAACCGGGCGCCATCCTCGGCCTGCTCGACCAACTCGGCGTTTCCGTGGCGGTCCGGGACGCGGTCGGCGAGCAGAACGCCCTGGCCCTGTTCGGCGACGTCCTGCCGCCACCGCCGACGCGTACGCCGGCCATCGTCGCCGCGCCGCTCCCCGCCGCCCGCGACTGAGCGCACAGCCCGATCGAAACTCGTCCGATGAATCTGCCAGGGCGCCCGTAGTTTGATCCTTTCATCCCATCGATTGTGACCAACTCATTGACAGACCTCGGATGTTTCGGGAAGATTATCGAGTCATTTCAATCTCTCGAACATCCACCGTCGGCCGTCCGGGGGCCGCCGTGGATGGTGTGCGCGCAGGAGAGGGCACCATGCGATCAGCATTCCGAATAGGACTGTCATTGCTCATCGCGATGGCGGCGACGGTCGTCATCCCATCGGCACCGGTCGTCGCCGCACCGGGCGACAATTACGTCGTCGATGACGCGTTGAGTGGTTCACGCACCCGCTGGTTCGACGAGGCACGCTTCGGCATGTTCATCCACTTCGGCCCATACGCCGTCTACCAGGGCCAGTACGGAACGTGTCGCGAGGTCGAGTGGATCAAGCGGCAGTGCAACATTCCGTGGAGCGACTACGAGGCCAAGGCCGCCACCTTCAACCCCGCGTCGTTCGACGCGAACGCGATCGTGCAGATGGCCAAACAGGCAGGTCAGAAGTACATCGTCATCACCTCCAAGCACCACGACGGGTTCGCCATGTGGCCCACCAGGGTCAACCGGTGGAACCTGCGCGACCACTCCGGCTTCTCCCGCGACCTCCTGCGCGAACTCAAGGACGCCGCGACCGCCAACGGCATCAAACTCGGTTTCTACTACTCGATCTGGGACTGGCACGATCCGGATTTTGTCGCGAACTTCCCGGCGTACATCACCAAGATGAAGGCGCAACTGCAAGAACTCGTGACCGGATACGATCCCGCGCTGCTGTGGTTCGACGGTGAGTGGACCGAGACCAACCCCACCAACCCGTGGTCGGAACAGAACGGCGAGGATCTGGAGCGGTTCGTTCGCGGCATCTCGCCCCAGGTCATCGTCAACAACCGGATCGGCAAGCGCCGCCCGGTCGACGGCGACTACGGCACTCCCGAGCAGTCCCTCGCCGGCTCCCCGCCATCGGCTCAGTTGCAGGAAACCTGCATGACCATCAACAACACCTGGGGGTACGCGGCCTGGGACACCAACTTCAAGTCACCGACCCAACTCGTACGCGACCTGGCCAGCGTGACGAGCAACGGCGCCAACATGCTGCTCAACATCGGCCCGACCCCCACCGGTACGGTCACGGCGGGGCAGTCCGGTGCCCTGAACGGCGTCGGAACCTGGATGACCACCAACGGCGCGGCCATCACCGGCGCGGGCTACACGGGTCTGGTCGGCCAGCCCGCCTGGGGCAAGGTCACCCGCAAGGGCAACAAGCTCTATCTCATCGTCAACAACTGGGCCACGAACCTGCACCTCAGCCAACGGTCGCCGTTCACGGTCACCGGTGCGCGGGTGCTCGGCAGCGCGTCACCGGTGAGCGTGCGCGCGGCCGGTGACGGCTACGACTTCCTGCCGAGCGGCGGCGCCACCAACGCCATCGCCACCGTCATCGAGGCCGACATCACCACCCCCGCACCCACGGCGGTCGGCACCGGCTCCGGGCTCAAGGCAGAATTCTGGAACAACACCACCTTCACCGGTACGCCAGCGGTCACCCGTACGGATCCGACCGTCAACTACGCCTGGCGTTTCAGCGGCTCGCCCGCCGCCTCGATCGGCACCGACAACTTCGCCAGCCGCTGGACCGGCTCGATCGAGGCGCGGTACTCCGAGAGGTACACCTTCACCGCCGTATCGGACGACACGGTCCGGCTGTGGATCGACGGACAACTCGTCATCGACAAAGCCGTACCCCACGCACCAGCCGTCGACCAGGGCAGCGTCACCCTCACCGCCGGCCGTCACGACATCCGCCTGGAACAGACCGACCAGAGCGGCTCGGCGTACATGAAGCTCATCTGGAGCAGCCCCAACACACCCGCCCAGGTCGTGCCGCGCTCGCAGCTCTATCCGAGCACCGGCTCGGTCCAGCGGTTGAACGACAACGTGGCGACGTACAGCAGTGGCTGGGCCGTCAGCAGCGCCCGCGGCTTCGGCGACTTCAACGACGACGTGCACTACACGACCACCAACGGTGGGTCGTTCACCTACACGTTCAACGGCACCGGCATCGACTACCTGTCGGAGCGCAACTCCGACCAGGGTCTGGTGGACATCTACCTCGACGGTGTCCTGCGGGCCACGGTGGACACCAGCAGCGGCACCCGGCTGACCCAGCAGGTCATCTACAGCGTGCGTGGACTGTCGCAGGGTTCGCACACCCTGCGCGGCGTCAAACGATCGGGTACGTACCTGCTCGTAGACCGCTTCGACGTGGTCACCCAGTAGCGAAGGTAGCCGGCGGGGCCTCGCACCCCGCCGGCTCCCGGTCTCCGGCGCGGGACCCTAGCCGGCCGGCGGTACGTCGATCCGGGCGAGCGCCCCGGCGCACGCGGTCGGCCAGTCCTCGTCCTCGTCGACCGGGGAACCACCCCCGGTCGGCCCGTGCCGCTCCTGCTCGACCGCCGCTCGCAGCACCGGCACGGCTGCCCGCGCCGCCGGTCCGATGTCGGCCAGGCAGGCCAGCGCGACCCGTCCGTCCGGTCCGGTGCGCAGGTGTGGCAGCAGCGCCGGCACCACCGTGGTCGGGTCACCGGTGAGGTGCCAGTAGGCGACCGCCGACCCCACCGCGAGCGAGTCGTCGTCGGCCCCGAACCACGGGGGCAGCAGGTCGGCCAGTTCCACCGCCGCCGGCCCCAACTCGGGCAGCAGGTCGACGGCGTGACCCCGGTCGGCCCGGCCGCCGTCGACCAGGATCTCCCGCAGTACGGGCAGCGCCGGAGCCGGATCCGCACCGATCCGCCAGACCGCACGGGCCGCGTTGACGCGTACGAACGGGTCGTCGTGCGCCAGCATCGGGTGCAGGTCGGGCAGTGCGTCGACGGCATCCGGCCCGAGGTCGCCGAGCACCCGCGTGGCGATGTGCGGGTGGGACACGCACTCCTGCCGCAGCAGCGGGACGACCTCGCCGGCCGGGGCGCCGGTGCCGGCGTACAGCCGACCTATCGCCGAGATCAGGCTGATCCGGTTGTTGCCGGCCGGTGCCAGCGGGGCGAACCGGACCAGTGGGACGCGGCAGGCGTCGGCCCACGGTCCGACCAGCCTGATCGCCGCGTCCAGGCCGGACAGGTCAACCGGGTCGGCGGCGAGCCGTTCGGCGAGGTAGGTCGCGGCCCGAGGGTCGTGCAGTCGGCAGAGTGCGACGAGGGCGAAGGCGGCCGGCTCGTTCTGTCGTACCGGTTCCCGCCGCACCAGCGCCCACAGCTCGTCGGCGGCGGTCGCCGCGGCGTGACCGGAATCCGCCAGCAGGCTCGCCGCCCAGTATCGGACGTCCCGGTCCGGGTCGGACAGCCGGGCCGCCAGCGCCGGCCCGAGTTCGGTGGCGGCCGGCCGCCACTCCAGGATCGGGTGCTCCGCGGCGAAGACCGCGCCCTTGCGTACGTCGGCGCTGTCATGCCGCATCCAGCCCCGCAACAGCCGGATCCGCAGCTCCCACTGGTCGGCGAGCTGCTCGATCACCCACCGGAGCGGGTCGTCCCCGAGCGCGCTCCACGGCAGTGTCGACAGGGCGTCCAACGACGACGGGGTGTCGCGTTCCAGCACCGCCTCCACCCCGTCGGGCAGCGGGATCGCGGACTCGGTCGCCAGGTGCACGGCGACCAGCGCGGCCGCCAGCCGGGGCGGTGCCGCCGGATCGCCGAGCCAGCCGGTGATCAGCGGCGGGGTCGCGGTCCCGAGCCCACCGGCCGCCAGGATCAGGCCGGCCCGTACCAGTGGGCTGTCCTCCCGCCCGATCCGGTGCAGCATCACCGACGCGGCCGGGTCGGTCGGCTCGATACTGGCCCGCAGGGTGTACGCCGCATCGCCGCGCACCTCCTCCTCCGGCGCCGTGGTGAGCAGCCGCAGGTAGATCGGCGCACCCGCCGCCACCGCGGTCCGGGCGGCACGGGTCCAGGCCAACTCCTGCTCGATCCGGGCGGACAGCTCCGGGCTGTCGCGGACCGTAGCCGGTTCGTAGTCCTGGTGGACGTCCGCGTACGAGGTGCCCTGGGCGATGGCCGCCAGCAGACCGAGCAGTCCGGTGGTGTCGGTGCCCGGCGCGTCCAGCAGCTCGACCAGGAACGGCACGGCGTACGCGGTGGCCTCGTACACCGTGCCCTGGTGCCAGATGTTGCCGAACAGGTCACCGAGCGCGTCGTCGTCGCCATCGGCCACGCCGCGCAGCAGCCCGGGTACGTCCGTCGCCTTACCGAAGGCGTGGTGCAGCTCATCCCAGGGCACATCGTCCAGTCCACTTAGCACGGTGGACACCGTACCCGAACCGCCCGACAGCCCGTCCCGGCCGCGGCCGGTCAACCCTGCTGACCGCCGACCGGCCGCACCAGCCCGGACCCGACCGGATCGGGATCGCCCCGCTCCGGCCCGTTCACCGTCGTGGGTCCGTCCCCATCCGTCCCGTCGCCGTCGGCTGTGGGCGGTGCCGGGGGAGTGGGGCGCCCGACCGCCTTGACCACGGCGACCGCCACCGCCGTGGTCAGCGGGATCGCCAGTACCAGGCCGATCGAGGCGACCAGCGTACGGACGATCTCCTCGGCGATCTGCGCGCTGGTCAGTACGGCGAGCACCGGCCGGTCGTACGCGTTGATCAGTAGCATGATCGGTAGCGCGGCGCCGGCGTACGCGAACGCGATGGTGTAGACCGTCGACGCGATGTGGTCGCGGCCGATCTGCATCGCGCTGGTGAACAGCCGGCGGGCCGACCGGTCCGGGGCGAGCTGGTGCAGCTCCCAGACCGCCGACGACTGGGTGATCGTGACGTCGTTGAGCACACCCAGCCCGGCCACGATGATGCCGCAGAGCACCACACCGGAGAGGTCGACCTGTCCGTTGTAGACGGCGAGGGTGATGCCGTCCGCGTCACCGAGCCCGGTCAGGTGTGCCGCGCCCGCCGCCCAGACGCCGAGCCCGGCGGTGGCCAGCAGACCGAACAGGGTCCCGGCCAGCGCCGTGGTGGTCCGGGCCGAGAAGCCGTGGGCGAGGTAGAGGACGACGAACATGATCGCCGCCGCCCCGACCAGGCCGACCAGCAGGCCGGACTCGCCGACCAGCAGTGCTGGCAGCATGAACTTGACGATCACCAGGTACGCGAAGCCGAGCCCGATCAGTGCCTTCAGCCCCCGCATCCGGGCCACCGCGACGACGAGCAGGGCGAACACGGCGGCCAGGATGCCGATCGGCACCGTACGGGCGAAGTCGTAGAAGGCGTACATGGCCGGGCCGGTCTGGTGGTTGAAGACGCGTACGACCTTGATCCGGTCGCCGGCCTCAAGCCCGCTGCGGTACGACTCGGCCGGCACCTCCACGGTCACGATGCCGTCGCGTTCCGGACCGGTCTCCAGCCGCGCCTGCACGGTCGCGCAGGTGACCATCCGTGGCCCCGACTCCGGGCCGGTACGTTGTCCGGGCGCCGGACACTCGTACGGCGCCACGGTCTGCACCGTCGCCTCCGGATGACTGAGATCCCGCCCCGCCGTACCGGCCGCCGCCCCGGAAACCTCCCCGCCCCCCGGCCACAGCAAAACCAGCCCGACCAGCGTCGCCACCGCCATCGGCACCAGGATCAGGCTCAACAGCACCAACACCCGCCGCCGCACCCCAGCATCCGCAACCCCGCCCAACCCACCGTGCAAGTGCATCCAAGCCTCCAAATCCTGCTCCTACCCCCACCCAACCGCGTTGATCATGAAGTTAGCGACGCCCCGAGGCCCTCGGGGCGTCGCTAACTTCATGATCAACGGAGTTCGGGGTGGGGGGGGGTGCGTGGCCGCCGACCCGGAGGGGCGGCGGCCACGCGGTGGGTGGTGGTGGGGTTAGCTCTTCGGGACGTTCAGGAGCTTTTCCTGTACGGTGCCGACGTTGCCGGCGATGTCGACGGTTAGCCAGCGGACCGTCGTCTTGGTGGTGATGGTGATTCGTTCCGGGCCTTCGCGGTAGCCGGCGAAGCCGAGCTTCAGCGACGCCGTGGTCGGCTCGCTGCCGTCCAGGGTGTAGTAGACGTTCGCCGCCTCGCTGGTGGTGAAGGTGAAGTCGGTGGTGCCGGCTCCCTTGCTCTTCACGACGAGTTCGGCCGTCGGCTTGGACTTGTCCGCCGCGTACGCCTTGGCCACCTCAAGGATCGCGATCTGGCCGGCGGAGAACTCCATGGCCTCCTCGTGACCCTCGCTGAAGTCCGGCTGGAAGCCGACCGCGTCCCACCGGTTCGTGGCCGGGTTGTACTTGTCCGCGCCGACCTCGAAGTTCCAGGCGATGATGCCCTTGTTGTACCAGTGCGCGTCGGCGCTGTTACCGGCCGCCGAGTAGAGCACGTCGGTGGTCGGGCCGGTACGACCCGGCCAGATCGCCGTACCCCGGTGCGACTGGACCGCGCTCAGGATCTTCGACGAGGCGTTCCAGAAGAAGTTCTCGGTGCCGAAGTCGGTCCGCGGCAGCACCTCGCGACCGGCCGTCTTGTACGCACCCGGCGCCCACATGAAGTACCCACCGTACGAGTGGGTGTTCATCGAGAACTTGATGTTCGGGTACGTGTTGATCAGCCAGTCCTCGTTCTTGGCCTCCGGCTCGGACTGCTCGCTCGGGCCGGCGTACGTGCCGCTGGTGCAGCTCGACGAGGCACCGTTGTAGCCGTCGAACAGCGAACCGGCGTTCTGGTTGCGGTTCAGGTCGACGCCCCACGAGTTGCGGTTCGCCGGGTCGGCGGCGTTCGCGGCGCAGTGGTTGGTCATGTTCTTACGCTGCGAGTTGAAGTCGTACATGCTGTAGTGCGCGCCGTCCGGGTTGACCACCGGCAGGATGAAGATGTCCAGGCCGTTGACCAGGTTGCGGGTCTTGGTGTCCCGCTCGTAGTTACGCAGCAGCCGCTCCGCGGTCTCCACACAGGTGATCGGGGTGACCCACTCGCGGGCGTGCTGCTGGCAGTAGAGGTACACACCCGGCTTGGAGCCGTCCTTGGCCCGGCCGATCCGCAGCGCCTTCATCTGGAACGGCTCACGGGAGATGCTCGCCGGGGCCTGGAGGTTGTCGCTGAGCCGGGTCACACCGGCCGCGGCGACCAGGCCGGTGCCCGCGTTGCCCCGGTAGGTGCTCGCGGTCAGCAGGGCCGAGGCGGCGGCGTCCGCGTTCAGCGCCGCGACCACCTGGGCGGCGGTGCTGGTCAGGGCGCCGGCGGCGTCGGTGGCCAGCGAGACCATCACGGTCTTACCGGCAACCAGTACGGTCAGCGCCTGGTTGGCCGCACCCGGGTTGACCAGCGACACAGTGGTGTCGTTGCCGCCCTCGTGCCCCCACGCCCGGGTGGTGACGTAGAAGGTGCTCGCCGCCGCGGTGCCGAACTGGGCCTGCGCCTGTCGGCGGTACCCGTTGGTCAGGTTCGGCAGGTCGATGATCTGCGTGATGTTCGGGAACTCGGCCGCGAGTCCGGTGATCCGCTCGGTGATCTCGGTCGGGTCCATGTAGTGGTCGACGAAGTCCGAGACGTAGTGCTCGCCCGGCGCCTCCTTCGGCTTGCCCAGCCACTGCGTCACCGACGCCTTGACGGTGCCGCCCTTGCTGCTGGTGAAGGTCACCTTGTTCGGTGCGGCGGTGCTGAGCGCCAGCGGCGAGGTGAACCGGTGGTACATGTACTCGCCGGCGTCGGTGAACCGGGCCATGGTGGCGGTGCCGCCGGAGGTCGGCGGGGTGTTCGTGCCGGTGTCCCAGCTCGCGTTGATCACCGTGGCGGAGTCGGCGCCCGCGTCGGACTTGACCTCGAACGACAGGAACCGGTTGCCGTCCAGGCTGGTGAACCACTCGGCCCGCAGCACGGTCAGCTGGTCGGCCTCGACCGCCAGCGCGTCGACGGCCGCGATGGCGGCCTTGCGCTCGGCCACGTTGGCCCGGTAGTCGTCCTGGTCGGAGATCTTGCCCTGGACGTCGAAGCCCAGGTCACGCAGGGCCGCCGTCTCCTCTGGACTCAGTACGGCATGCACCTCGATGCCGTTCTCCAGCGGCTTGCTGTACTCGACGAGGTCGACACCGAGCTCGGCGAGCTTGTCGACCTCGCCCTTGTCTGCGGCGACGATGCGCATGAGCGCGACGCCGTTCTGTTCGGTGCTCGACTTGCGGGTCGGCTCCACCTGCCCGTTGTCGGCGGGGTTGGCGAGGCTCGGCAGCGCGCCCAGGACGAGCGCGGCGGGTACGGCGAGTAGTGCTACCAGTCGACTGACTCTGGCCGGTTTTCTGATACTCCTCATGAGAGGTTCCTCCGGTCGAGGCGTGCACGGAAACCGCCCACGGCAGGTCGATTGCCGGGGCGGCACGGGAAGATCACGCAGTTGCGCGAAGTGTGTTGTGCGTCGCATCGAGTTGTCAAGATTCACTGCTCCCCGGCCGATTGATCAATTTCCTGCCAGCGGCCGATCGTCGCAACCAGGCCCCCATAAGCCGGACCACAGATCAGCCAAAGGTCCCACCCCCTCTCCCTCCGCGATCTAGGGCAAATACGTGTGATCAGAGATCAACAAGCACGTATATGCCCTAGATCGCGGGCACGGGGGGCGGGCGCGGGCACGGGGGGCGGGGGCGGGGTGGGCGCGGGGGGCGGGGGGCGGGGTGGGCGCGGGGGGCGGGGGGCGGGGCGGGGGGGGTCAGGGGTGGGGGGTGGGGCGGCGGGTTAGGAGCCAGAGGAGGTAGGTGCCGCCTAGGGCGCCGGTGATGAGGCCTACGGGGATTTGGAAGGGGGCCAGGGCGCGCTGGGCGAGCAGGTCCGCACCGAGGAGGAGTAGTGCGCCCATCGCGGCCGACGGGGCGAGGGGCATGGATGGGGCGCGGGTGAGGCGGCGGGCCAGTTGTGGGGCGGCCAGGGCCAGGAAGCCGATCGGGCCGGCGGCGGTGATGGCGGCTGCGGCCAGCGTCACGCCGCACAGCAGCAGCATCAGCCGGCTCCGGTTGACCGGTACGCCGAGTCCGGCGGCGATGTCGTCGCCGAGTTCCAGGGCGCGCAGCCGGGGCCCGAGAACCATGGTGACCGGAACCAGTACGGCCAGCGCGATCACCAGCGGTACGACGTGTCGCCAGGCGATGGCGTTGAGGCTGCCGAACAGCCACGTCTTGGCGGCCTGTGCCTGTTCGAGTTCGGCCCGGGTGAGCAGGTAGTCGTTGATCGAGGCGAGCATCGCGCCGATCCCGATGCCGACCAGGATCAGCCGCTGCCCGTGGATCCCCTGGGCGTACGCGAGCAGGTAGACGGCGATGGCGGTGGCGAAGCCGCCGATCAGCGTACCGAAGACGAGGGTGCCGGAGGTCTCGCCGACGACCAGGATGACCACGAGCGCGCCGGTGGCCGATCCGGTGGTGAAGCCGATGATGTCCGGGCTGCCGAGGGGGTTGCGGGACAGGCTCTGGAAGATGGCGCCGGAGAGCCCGAGCGCCATCCCGACCAGGAGTGCGGCGACGGCGCGGGGCAGCCGCAGGTCGAGCACGACCAGCCGGCTGGTGCGGTCGCCGCTACCGGTCAGCACGTGCCACACCTGGGCGGGGCCGAGGGCGTACTCGCCGGTGGTCATGGTGACGGCCCAGATCGCGGCGCAGCCGAGCAGCAGCACGGCGACCGTGGCGGCGGACCGGCGGTGGTACCGGATGGCGATCCGACCGGGGCCGCGCAGCACCCGGGGCGCGGTCACGGTCGCCCGGCCCGGCGGCGTACGACCAGTCCGAGCAGGACCGGGGCGCCGACGAAGGCGGTGACGATGCCGACCTCAAGTTCGCCGGGCCGGGCCACCACCCGGCCGACGATGTCACTGGCCAGGACCAGGATCGGCGCGGTGAGCAGCGAGTACGGCAGCACCCAGCGCTGGTCGAGGCCGACGATCAGGCGTACGGCGTGCGGGACCACCAGTCCGACGAAGCCGATCGGGCCGGCGGCTGCGGTGGCGGCGCCGCAGAGCAGGGTGACCGAGGTGAAGGCGACCAGGCGCATCCGTAGGGCCGACACGCCGAGGGCGCGGCCGACGTCGTCGCCGAGGGCCATCGCGTTGAGTTGGCGGGGCAGGGTGAGGGCGAGCAGTACGCCGACGAGCAGGAACGGGGCGATCCGGCCGAGGGTCTGCGCGTCGCGGTTGTCCAGTGAGCCGACCACCCAGAACCGGTAGGAGTCGAAGGCGGTGGAGTTGAACATGGTGATGATGCCGGTGCAGGCGCCGAGGCTCGCGGAGAGTGCGGCGCCGGCGAGCACGAGCCGGATCTGTCCGGCGGGTCCGGCGGTGCGGCCACCGAGGCCGAAGACCACCAGGGCGGCGACGGCCGCGCCGAGGAAGGCGAACCAGACGTAGCCGGTCACCTGGGTGACGCCGAAGACGGCGATGGCGGTCACGACCGCGAAGGCGGCGCCGGCGTTGACCCCGAGGATGCCCGGATCGGCGAGCGGGTTGTTGGTCAGTGCCTGCATGACCGCGCCGGCCAGGCCGAGCGCCGCGCCGACCGCAACCCCGAGCATCGTACGGGGCATCCGCAGTTGCCAGACCACTATGGAGTCCCGGCTGCCGTCGCGGTGCCAGAGCACGTGCCAGACGTCGGGCAGGGCGATGGTCCGCGAGCCGAGTGCCACGCTCACCGTCACCAGCAGGACGAGCACCGCCCCGGCGATCAGCAGCCCGCCGATTCGGCCGCTCCAGAGTCGTCGCGCCGACGGTCCGACGACCGGCGCGGGCCCCCGGAGAGTGGGCGGCGGGGGTGGCGGCACCGTCGTGGCGACACCGGTCCGGCCGAGGGGCGCCGTGCCGGCGTCCGGACGTCTGCTGAGGTCAGGGGGCACGGCCAGAAAATATCATGAGCACAGGTTAGGCTAAGCTAACCTGGTGATCTTGCTGAATTCGAAGGCCCGCTCGCGGACCCGTACCCTGTTTTTCGTCGCGGCCGTCGTCGCCGCCGTTGCGGTGACCGCCGGTTGCGCCGGCTCCTCCGAGCCGGAGGCGGCACCGGCCGCCGCCGCTTCGGCCGGGACTCCGACGAGCTTCACCGCGCCCCGCACCGTCCCCGCCGGGATGGGCAGCGACGCCGCCGACGGCGTCTTTCCCCGTACGGTCGGGCATTTTGCCGGTAGCACCAGTGTCCCCGCGCAGCCGGCCCGGGTCGTGGTGATCTCCACCGGGCAGCTCGACGGGTTGCTGACCCTGGGAATCGTGCCGGTCGCCGCCACCCGTGGTGACGACGCCGCCCTGGTGCCCGCCTACCTGACCACGGCCTTCCCCCGGTACGCCGGGCAGCTCGCCCAGATGAGCGACGTCGGCGGTCGGGGCGAGCCGAACCTGGAGGCGGTGGCGCAGGCCAAGCCGGACCTGATCCTGATGAACTCCTCGGTCCTGAAGGACGACGTGTACAAGGCGGCGTCCGCGATCGCGCCGACGGTGGTGACCGAGGGGACCGGGGTCAACTGGAAGCAGGATTTCTTGTTGATCGCGGCGGCCGCCGGCCGGTCCGAGCAGGCGCGGGGGATCCTGGACACGTTCCACGCCGACGCCGCCGGACTCGGCCGCTCGCTGGACAAGCCGGCGACGGTCTCGTTCCTGCGGGTCAACGGCGACCGGACCCGGATCTTCGGGGTCGCGTCGTTCACCGGCAGCATCGCCGAGGACGCCGGCCTGGCCCGGCCGAAGAGCCAGCAGTTCGACAAGACCTCGCAGGACATCAGCAACGAGCAGCTCGACCTGGCCGACGCGGACTGGTTGTTCTACGGGGTGCAGGGCGGCGGCGGCAAGGCCGGGGCGCTGACCGGGGCGCCGATCTGGCCGACGCTTGAGGCGGTCGTGGCGAAGCGGGCGGTCGCGGTCGACGACGACCCGTGGTACCTCAACGCCGGCCCGACCGCCGCGCGGGTGGTGCTGGACCAGCTTCGTACCAGCCTGAAGGGCTGAATCGACCCGTCCACCCGGCGGGAGCCCATTCCGGCCGATGGTGAGGGCTATTTCATTTGTGAGTGAGCGACTCACTCAGTTAATGTCGCCGCCGTGAACACCTCCCCCGCCAACGGGGTACCGCCCGGCCCGAGCCGACCGCCACAGTGCGGACCCGGCTCCGGCCGGGCTCGCCCGTTACCGCCCGACGAGCGGCGGGCCGCGCTGATCGCCGCCACCCTGCCCCTGGTCGGCGAGTACGGCACCAGGGTCACCACCCGGCAGATCGCCGAGGCCGCGGGCGTCGCCGAGGGAACCATCTTCCGTGTCTTCCCGGACAAGCGGGCCCTCATCGAGGCGACGGTCGCCGCCGCGCTCGACCCCGAGCCGGACTGGACCGAGTTCGCGGAGGTCGACCCGACCCTGCCGCTCCGCGACCGGCTGGTCGAGGCGACCGGCATCATCCAGCGCCGGCTGCTCAGGGTGATCAACCTGGTCACCGCGCTCGGGCCGCACAGCCAGCCGCCCGACCGGGAGGCGCATCGGGCCACGGTCCGATCGACCAACGAGCGGATCCAGGCCGAGATCGCCCGGATCGTCGAACCGGACCACGACCAGTTTCGTTTCACCGTGGGAGAGGTGGCCCGGCTGCTCCGGCTGCTGGCCTTCTCCGGCTCCCATCCCATGATCACCGATGGTGATCCACTGACCGCGGAGCAGATCGTCTCCGTACTGCTCGACGGCGTTCGCCAACATCAGCCGGAACCGTCATGACCGGCCAACGCATCCATGATTCGGGGGGTCACCGATGCTGACTCGTCTCCTGCGCACCTACCTACAGCCCTACCGGCGACCGCTCACCTACGTGGTGCTGCTGCAACTCGTCGGCACCATGGCCTCGCTCTACCTGCCCAGCCTCAACGCCGACATCATCGACCAGGGCATCGCCCGTGGCGACACCGACTACATCCTCCGGATCGGCGGCTGGATGCTGCTGGTCAGCGGCGTACAGATCGCCTGCTCGATCGCGGCCGTGTACTTCGGGGCACGGACCGCGATGAGCTTCGGCCGGGACGTACGCACGGCGATCTTCGGCCGGGTGATGAGCTTCTCCGCCCGCGAGGTCGGCCAGTTCGGCGCCCCGTCGCTGATCACGCGGAACACCAACGACGTGCAGCAGGTGCAGATGCTCGTCGTGGTGAGCTGCACGTTGCTCGTCGCGGCCCCGATCACCTGCGTCGGCGGTGTGATCATGGCGATGCGCGAGGACGTCGGCCTCTCCTGGCTGATGGTCGTCTGCGTACCGGTGCTGATCGCGTCGATCGGCCTGATCATCCGCAGGATGGTGCCGCAGTTCCGGCTGATGCAGACCCGGATCGACACGGTCAACCGGGTGCTGCGTGAGCAGATCACCGGCATCCGGGTGGTCCGCGCGTTCGTCCGGGAGCCGTACGAGACCCGCCGGTTCGACACCGCGAACGTCGACCTGACCGCGACCGCGCTGCGTACGGGCCGGTTGATGGCCCTGATCTTCCCGATCGTGATGCTGGTGCTCAACGCCTCCAGCGTCGCGGTGCTCTGGTTCGGGGCGTCCCGGGTCGACGCCGGCCAGATCCAGATCGGCGCGCTGACCGCCTTCCTGAGCTACCTGATGCTCACCCTGATGGCGGTCATGATGGCGACCTTCATGCTGATGATGGTGCCGCGCGCGGCGGTCTGCGCCGACCGGATCGTCGAGGTGCTCGACACCCACTCTTCCGTCGTGCCGCCGTCCAGCCCGATCGCCGAGGTGACCAACCACGGCGAGTTGGAACTGCGCGACGTGCGGTTCCAGTACCCGGGCGCGGCGGCCCCCGTGCTGCGGGACATCTCGTTCCGTGCCCGCGCCGGGCAGACCACGGCGATCATCGGCAGCACCGGGGCGGGCAAGACCACCCTGCTCGGCCTGGTGCCCCGGCTCTTCGACGCCACCGGCGGCACGGTGCTGGTCGACGGGGTCGACGTACGCGAACTGTCCCCGGACATCCTGTGGCAGCGGATCGGGTTGGTGCCCCAGCGGCCGTACCTCTTCTCCGGCACGGTCGCCAGCAACCTGCGCTACGGCAACCCGGCCGCCACCGACGACGAACTCTGGACCAGCCTGGAGATCGCGCAGGCCCGCGACTTCGTCGAGGCGCTGCCCGAGGGACTGGACGCACCGGTCTCCCAGGGCGGAACGAACCTCTCCGGCGGGCAACGACAACGCCTGGCCATCGCCCGCGCACTGGTCCGCCAGCCGGAGATCTACCTGTTCGACGACTCGTTCTCCGCGCTCGACCTCGGCACCGACGCCCGGCTGCGGGCCGCGCTGCGGCCGGTCACCTCGGACGCCGCCGTGGTGATCGTCGCCCAGCGGGTCTCCACCATCATCGACGCCGACCAGATCATCGTGCTGGAGGACGGGGCGGTCGTCGGGATCGGCCGCCACCGGGAACTGATCGACACCTGCCCCACCTACGCCGAGATCGTGGAATCCCAGCTCAGCGCGGCGGCGGTCGCATGAGCAGCCAACCGGCACCAAACCAGACACGGAGTACGGGGATGAGCCAGCAGACCACCGGTACCGCACCTGCCCGGTTGCCCGAAGCCGGGCGGCGCGGCGGTGGCCCACCCTGGATGGGCGCGGGCATGCCGGCCGAGAAGTCGATGAACTTCCTACCCTCGGCCAAGCGGTTACTGGGTCGGCTGCGGCCGCACCGGCTGCAACTGATCGGGGTGATCACGCTCGTCGTCGCCAGCGTCAGCCTCAGCGTCATCGGCCCGAAGATCCTCGGGCACGCCACCGACATCATCTTCTCCGGCGTCATCGGCAAGCAGTTGCCGCCGGGGACGACCACGGAGCAGGCGGTCGAGGGGGCACGGGCGGCCGGCAACGACTCGTTGGCCGACATCATCGCCAAGGCGAACGTGCTGCCCGGGGTCGGCATCGACTTCGACCGGCTCGGCCGGGTGCTGCTGCTGGTGATGATCCTCTTCGTCGGTGCCAGCCTGCTCTCCTGGCTGGCCGGCTACCTCCTCAACGGGGTGGTGCAGCGGACCATCCGGCAGCTCCGGTCCGACGTCGAGGACAAGCTCAACCGGTTGCCGCTGCCGTACTTCGACGCGTCTCCCCGGGGTGAGCTGCTCAGCCGGGTGACCAACGACATCGACAACATCTCCACGAGCTTGCAGCAGACGTTGAGCCAGCTGCTCACCTCGCTGCTGACAGTGGTCGGCGTGGTGGTCATGATGTTCGTGATCTCACCCCTGCTGGCGGTGGTCGCGCTGGTCGCGGTGCCGCTGTCGGTCTGGGTGACCAAGCAGGTCGCCAAGCGCTCGCAGAAGCAGTTCGTCGCCCAGTGGAAGCACACCGGTGCGCTCAACGGCCAGATCGAGGAGGCGTTCACCGGCCACGAGCTGGTCAAGGTGTTCGGCCGGCAGCGCGAGATCGAGGCGTCCTTCGCCGCGAAGAACGACGAGCTGTTCAGGGCGAGCTTCGGCGCCCAGTTCGTCTCCGGCATCATCATGCCGTCGATGATGTTCATCGGGAACCTGAGCTACGTGGCGATCGCGGTGATCGGTGGCCTGCGGGTCGCCTCCGGCGCGATGAGCCTCGGTGACGTACAGGCGTTCATCCAGTACTCGCGGCAGTTCACCCAGCCGCTGACCCAGGTGGCGTCGATGGCGAACCTGCTCCAGTCCGGGGTCGCCTCGGCCGAGCGGGTCTTCGACCTCCTCGACGCGCAGGAGCAGAGCCAGGACCCGGCCCGGCCGGCGGAGCTGACCGACCGGCACGGCCGGGTCGAGTTCGAACGGGTCTCCTTCCGGTACGAGCACGACAAGCCGCTGATCGAGGACCTGTCGCTGGTGGCCGAACCGGGTCACACGGTGGCCATCGTCGGACCCACCGGTGCCGGCAAGACGACGCTGGTCAACCTGGTGATGCGCTTCTACGAGCTGGACTCCGGCCGGATCACCCTGGACGGGGTCGACCTCACCGACCTGAGTCGGGACACGCTGCGCTCCGAGATCGGCATGGTGCTCCAGGACACCTGGCTGTTCGGCGGCACGATCCGGCAGAACATCGCGTACGGCAACCCGGAGGCGAGCGAGGAGGAGATCCTCGCCGCGGCGAAGGCGACCTTCGTCGACCGGTTCGTACGCAGCCTGCCCGACGGCTACGACACGATGATCGACGAGGAGGGCAGCAACGTCAGCGCGGGGGAGAAGCAGCTCATCACCATCGCCCGCGCGTTCCTGTCCAACCCGTCGCTGCTGATCCTGGACGAGGCGACGAGTTCGGTGGACACCCGTACCGAGGTGTTGTTGCAGCGGGCGATGGCCGCGCTGCGGTCGGACCGGACCAGTTTCGTGATCGCGCACCGGCTGTCGACCATCCGCGACGCACACCTCATCCTGGTGATGGAGAGCGGCCGGATCGTGGAGCAGGGCACCCACGCCGAACTGCTGGCCGCCGAGGGCGCCTACCACCGCCTCTACCACGCCCAGTTCTCCCAACCAGTAGCCGACATCGACGACCCCCTACCCACACCAACAGGCCCCGCCACCCCAATGCCGCGCCAGCGCTAACCCCCCACCCCCCCCGAGCCCCCCACGTGACCCCACCCCCCGCGCCACCGCCCCCCTCGCCCGTGATCTAGGGCAAATGCGTGTTAGATGATCTCTAATCACACGTATTTGCCCTAGATCGACGGGGTGGGGGTGCGGCGGCGCGGGGGGTGGGGTGGGGTTAGGAGACCTGGGTTAGGCGCCAGCGTTGGTTGGCGGCGGCGCCGCAGGACCACTGGATGAGGGTGGCGCCGTCGGTGAGGGAGTTGCCGTTGACGTCGAGGCAGAGGCCGGAGTGGGCGGCTCGGAACTCGTACACGCCGGTGGATGTTGCCACCGGCTGCCACCGCTGATTTGCGGCGGTGCCGCAGGTGGTCTGGGTGACTCCGGTGCCGTTGGTGGTGCCCGCGCCGGTCACCGTCATGCACTTTCCGCTGTGTACGGCCCTGAGCTGCACCGTGCCACCGCCGGCGTCGACCGCCTGCCAGCGCTGGTTGGTGCCGCCGGTCGCCGCCCACTGGTGCACCACCGCACCGTCGGCGGTGGACTGCGCGTTGACGTCGGCGAGTTTGCCACTGTGCGTGGCGGTGAGCGTCCAGGTCCGGCCGGCGATGCCACCCGACGGGGTGGTGCCGACACCGGCGCCGCCGAAGGTGAACGAGTCGAGGTCGAAGTTGTTCTCGACCGACGACTTGAACACCATGTACAGCCTGTGCGTACCGGCCAGGGCGCTGACCGGTACGGCGGGCTGGGAGACGTACGTGTCCCAGCCGCCGGTGGCGGCCACCGGTGCGGTGGCGAGCAGTTGACCGGTGGGCGAGTCGGCCCGCAGTTCGATCGAGCCACCGCCGGTCGGGCTGGACAGCCGGTAGCTGACCGAGTTGATCCCCTGCACGCTCATCGGATCGAACATGATCCAGTCGTTGTTGCTGACGTCGCCGATCCGCTTGCCGCTCTCCGCCCCGGCCTGGTCGATCACCCGGATGCCGGACTGGCCGGTGAAGTACTCGGCCTGCTTGTGCTTCGGTTGCAGGATCGTGTTGGCGTAGCCGGTCAGCCGGGCCACCGACCCGGCGCCGTTGTCCTGGTAGCGGGCGTTGAGTACGTAGTACAGGTTCGCCCCGTCCGGGTGCCCGCCGAGCAGTTCGGTGGAGACGGTGCCGGAGCAGCCGGCGTAGTCACTCGTCGGGTGCTGGTGGTCGTCGTGCCCGAGGGCGGGGTTCATGAAGACCTGCGTGCAGTTGACCGCGCCGTCCTCCGGGTCGCTCACCGACACGCTGTAGCCGACCTGCTGGCCGAAGTCGAGCATGCCGCCGTTGGGAGGCCCGGTGATGGTGACCGTCGGTGCCGTGTTGCCGACCGTGATCGGTACGTTGGCGAAGGCGCTCTTGCCGGTGTTGTCGGTGACGGTCAGCCGGGCGGTGATGTTGCCGTTGGCGGTGTAGACCCGCGACGGGTTGGCCGCGGTCGAGTCGGTGCTGCCGTTCCCGTCGAAGTCCCAGGCGTACGTGATGACGTCACCCGGATCGGGATCGTACGAGCCGGCGCTGGAGAACTGCACGGTCAGCGGCGTACGGCCGTTGTTCGGGGTGGCGGTGGCCTTGGCGATCGGCGACCGGTCGCCGCTGGAATAGTCGATCCGGTAGAGCCCGGAGTCGTTGTTGCCGCCGCCGAAGTTCGCTCCCCACTCCAGTACGTAGAGCGAGCCGTCCGGTCCGAACCGCATGTCCATCGGCTTGTTGAAGAACGCGCTCGGCAGGAACGGGTTGATCTTCACCAGGGCGCCGTTGGCGTCGTAGTGGATTTCCTTGACGTAGTTGCGGGCCCACTCGTAGAAGAAGTGCACCCCGTTGTAGTACGCGGGGAACTTCGTCGGCGAGGTGGACGCGGCGTTGTACCGGTAGACCGGTCCACCCATCGGGGCGGCGCCGCCCTCGCCCAGCTCGGGGAACTGCGGCGAGACGCCGTAGCCGTACCAGACCTGGGGTTGGACCAGCGGGGGCAGGGTGGTGAGCCCGGTGTTGTTCGGCGAGTTGTTGACCGGGGCGTTGCAGTTGAACTTCGCCCCGACCACTCCGGTGTCCGGGTTGTACGGCGCGTACGCCTGGTTGTTGCCGTGGCAGAACGGCCAGCCGAAGTTGCCGGCCTGCTTGATCACGTTGATCTCGACCAGCCCCTCGGGGCCCCGGTTGGTGGTCGGACCGCCCCGGTCGGGGCCGTAGTCGGCCATGTTGATCCAGCCGGTCTGCGGGTCCACCTGGAAGCGGAACGGGTTACGGAAGCCCATCGCGTAGATCTCCGGCCGGGTGTTCGCCGTACCGGGGGCGAACAGGTTGCCGCTCGGGATGGTGTAGGTGCCGCCGGCCTCCGGGTGGATCCGCAGGATCTTGCCGCGCAGGTCGTTGGTGTTGCCGGCGGACCGGGCCGCGTCCAGGAACGAGCGGCCCGAGCGCCAGTCCAGCGGCGCGTAGCCCTGCCAGGCCGGGTCGTAGTTCGGGGGCGTGTCGTCGCCGACCGACAGATAGAGGTTGCCGCCGGGGCCGAAGGCGACGTACCCGCCGGTGTGGCCGGGTTCCGGGTTGGTCCGCGACCGGTACGCCGGCACGTCGAGCAGAACCCGTTCGCTGGCCGGGTCGAGGGTGTCGCCGTTGACGGTGAACCGGGACAGCCGGTTGATGTCGGTGGTCGCGGCCGACGGCGAGTAGTAGAGGTAGATCCACTTGTTGGTGCCGAAGTTCGGGTCGAGGGCCATCCCGACCAGACCGTCCTCGCCGCCGGTGTAGACGCTCAATGAGCCGGCGGTGACCGTGGAGTTGTTCGACGGCTTGAAGATCTTCAGTTGTCCGCCGCGTTGGGCGTAGAAGACACGACCGTCGGCGGCGATGTCGACCGCCATCGGGTCGACGGTGTTCTCGTCCAGCGCCACCTTCTCGAAGTTGCCCCAGACCGTACCGCCGCAGTCGCCGGGCTTGTCCCCGGCGGCCCACTGCACCCCGCCGAGCAGGTGCTGACGGAACAGCGGTTCGCTGTACGAGGAGGCGGCGTGACCCATGGCGGTGGTCCACACCCGGCCGCCCTCGGCCTCCCGGCACCAGGAGATCGGGTGGTCGGCGCCCATCGCCGCCCCGCCCGGGTTGTACGTCCGCTCGTCTGCGGTGACCAGCACGTGTACGTTGCCGCGCGGGTTGCGGTCGAAGTTGTACCACTCCTCGCTGCGGTTCCACCGGTCCGGTAGGCCGACCGTCGACGGGTGTGCCTTGTCAGCGACGTTGGCCGTGCCGGGCAGTACGCCGGGGGAGTGCTCCGGCATGTGCGCGCCGCCGTTGACCAGGTTGTCCCACCAGGGGTAGGTGGTGTCGATGCCCATGTCGGTGGCGTTGTGGATGGCGGCGATGCCGCCGCCGGCGGCCACGTACCCCTGGATCGCCTGGCGTTGGGCGTCGTTGTCCCAGACCATGCCGGAGGTCTGGAACATGATCACCACGTCGAAGGTGGCGAGGTTGGCCGGGGTGAAGACCGCCGAGTCCTCGGAGGCGACGACGGTGAAGCCGTTCTCGGCCGCGAGCTGGTTGAACATGGTGATGCCGGCCGGAATCGAGTCGTGCCGGTAGCCGGCGGTCTCGGAGAAGAGCAGCGCGCGGAACGGTGCGGCCGCTGCCGGTCGGGCCGGTAGTACGAAGAACGTGAGGACCACTGCGGACAGGGTGACCAATGCTGAGAAACGGCGACGCATGCCGTCTCCTTTCGGCGGGCGGTGGTGGTGGTCGTTGGAACGCGTCGCCGAACGGGGGACCGTCCCCCACGCATTCGTTTCGCTCCACCAGGCTGCCGTTATCAATCGTCAAAAGTCAATGTCCTAATTTTCATTTCTCCACTGTGGATAGAACAAACACGCAGGTGGTGGCCGCCCGGCGACACTGATCGCCGGGCGGCCGGGCTGTCGGCGCCGGTCAGTTCGCGGCCCGAGCCGGCGTCTCCCGCCTGGCCAGCAACGCGCGCAGGAACGCCAGTCCCCCGGTCGCCAGTTCGTCCTGAGTCGGCGCGAGTGGTCGCCAGATCGCCGCCGCGGTCGCGATCGTACGGTTCTCCGACGTGAACGACTCGATGCACAGCGGCCCCGCGTAACCCACCTCGGCCAACGCGTCGACAATTCCGGGCCAGTCGAAATGGTCGCTGCCGGGCGCACCCCGGTCGTTCGCGCAGACCTGCACATGCGCCAACCAACGACCGGCGCGGCGCAACGCGGCGGGTAGGTCGCGCTCCTCGATGTTCAGGTGGAACGTGTCCAGCGCCAGCCCGAGACCGGGGCTGTCCACCGCCTCCACCACCTCCAGGCCCTGCTCGACGGTGTTCACCAGGCTCGTCTCGAACCGGTTCAGCGGTTCCAGGGCGAGCGTGACCCGGTGGGCCGCCGCCTCGTCGGCGAGCGGGCGCAGCCGTTCGACCAGCCGCCGGATCGTCGTCCGCCGGCCGGTCGGGTCGAGGTGCCAGGTCCGCCCGACCGGGGCGTAGATCGGCCCGGCGACCACCCGGGCGCCGATCCGGGCCGCCGCTCGGACACAGGTCCGCAGGTAGTCGGCGGTGTTCGCGGCCACGTCGGGGTCGTCGGTCACCAGGTCCCGGCCGGGCGGCATCACCGCGCAGGTGGTGGCGCCGAGTCCGAGCGAGGCCAGCAGGTCCGCCGTACGTCCGGGGTCCCAGTCGCCCGGCGACTCGATCGGGAGTTCGATCGTGTCGAAGCCCCAGGCGGCGATCCGGGGGGCGAGCGCGGCGAGCCGTTCGTCGGTGAGCGGGGAGACCCAGATCCAGGTGTTGGCGCCGATGGCGTACACGGTGCTCCTTCCGGTGGGTGCGGGCCCGGCGGCGTGCCACCGCCGGGCCCGGCCGACGACGTGGCTACTTACCGCCCCAGACGGTGGGGAAGCCGGGCATCTTCTCGCAGCCGCAGAGGGCGTAGTGCAGCGGCGGCATGTCCGGCAACACGTACTGGGACAGGTTGGCGTCGGTGATGGTCGGCTGCGGCAGCACCCACTCCTTCGGCACCTGCTTGCCGGCGAGGATGTCCAGCGCCGCGATGACCGGCGTACGCCACTGGTAGGTCGGGTACGTCGCGGCGATCCCGGTCAGTTTCTTCTCCTGCCAGATCTTCAGGAAGTCCTGCTGGTCCTCGCCGTTGATCGGCGGGATCTCCGCGCCGGCGTCCTCGAACGCCTCGATCGCCGCGACCGTGGTGGCACCGGCGTCCATCCAGACTCCGTCGATCGAGCCGAACCGTTCGATGTAGTCGTTCACGATGGTCTTCACCTTGGCCGCGTCGCCGTCGGTGAACTCCACCCCGACCACGTTCGCGTCCGCCTGGTCGAAGATCACCTTCGCCGCCGACCAGCGGGTCTCCAGTACGTCCACGCCGGGCAGGATGCGCAGGGCGAGGATCTTCCCGCCCTTCTTGACCTTCTCCACCAGGAACTCGGCGGCGGTCGCGCCGAACGCGTACCCGCCGATCGGGTGGATGAAGGTGGTGGGGCAGTCGGTCTCGACGCCCCGGTCGAAGACCACCACCGGCAGCCCCGCCGCGCACGCCTTCTCCACCGCCGGGGTGAGCGCCTTGGTCGTGTTCGGCGACACGATCAGCGCGCTGCACTTCTTGCCGGCGATCAGCCCCTCGATGTCACTGATCTGCTTCTCGTCCTTGCCCTCGGCGTCGACCGCGGTGAGCGTGACCCCCGGATGCAGCTTCGCCTCGGCCTGCATGGTGGTCCAGCCGACCTGCCGCCACGGGTTGTTCACCGCCGCGTTGGAGAAGCAGATGGTGTGCGGGCCGGATTTGGTGAACTTCGCCGTGTCGGTGAGCTGCGGGGCGATGGCCTGCAACCACGGCGAGTCGGCCGGGCCGGTGGCGGCCACGTCCCGCTGGCTGATCTGCTCGTCGTAGTCGGCCTGGACGAAGAACGACGACTGGCTGCCGGTGCCGCTGCCGGCCGGTCCGCCGTCGCCCTCCGCCCCGTCGTCGGGGGCGGTGGAGTTGCAGCCGGCCAGGGCCAGCGCCGCCGCCGCGCCGAGCGCGACGCGGCGCAGTGTGGTGGTGGAACGCATCGGGCCTTTCTCCTTCCGGTTCGGGAACTGCGGATGGGACCTGACCCGCCGTGGTCAGCCCGATCGGCGCATCCTGCGTGCCGCGTACGCGGCCGCGCCGATGATGATCACGCCCTGCACCACCTGCCGGAGCGACTGGGCAAGGCCGAACTGGTTGAGCAGTGAGAAGAGGGCCTGCAACGTGAGCGCGCCGGCGATCGCCGCACCCACGCTGCCGCGCCCGCCGCCGAGCACCGCGCCGCCGAGCACGACGGCGGCGATGGCCTGGAACTCGTAGCCGACCCCGGCCTCGGCGGTCACACCGGTGGCGCCGCCGAGCAGGATGCCGGCCACCACCGCGCAGAGCGCGGAGATGACGAACGCGGTCGTACGCACCCGGCGTACGTCCACTCCGGACAGGGCGGCGGCGCGCTGGTTGCCGCCGGCCGCGTAGACCTGGTGGCCGAACCGGCTGTGCCCCAGCAGCAGCCACAGTCCGACCCCGACCGCGACGAGGACCAGCAGCGCGTACGGCAGGATGTTCAGGCCGGGCAGGCCCTCGATGCCGCGCCGGCCCAGCTGCCGGAAGTTGTCGGCCAGCGATCCGCGCGGCGCGCCACCGGACCAGAGGAACACCGCACCGTTGAGTACCAGCAGCATGCCCAGCGTGGCGATGAACGACGGCACCCGCAGTCGGGTGGTGACCACGCCGTTGACCAGGCCGACCAGCACCCCGCCGGCCAGCAGCAGGCCGATCAGCCACCAGGTGTTGGCCGGGTCGCCGTCGGAGAGCTGGGCGGCGACCACCACGACGGCGGTGACCAGCGCGCCGACCGACAGGTCGAACTCGCCGGAGATGATCACGTAGACCTGGCCGGCGGCGAGGATCGCCAGCGGGGCCGAGCGACGCAGGAAGCCGACGAACGAGTCGGGCTCGATGAAGACCGGGTTGCGCCAGGTCAGGACCGCGATCACGACGAGCAGGATGATCCAGATCGGGGGCACGGCCCGCAGTGCGGTCACCGCCCGCCGCCCGGCGGCCTCCTTCGACGGTACGACCGGAGCCGGTTGCTCGGTGACGCTCACAGTCCCGCCTCGTCCCGCTGGGTGCGCAGCGCGTACAGGGCGACCGCGCCGACGATGATGACGCCCCGGATCAGGGTCTTGAGGAAGGCGTTCACCTCGTACTGGTTGAACACCTGGTCGATGACGGCCAGGATCAGCACCCCGGCGAGGGTGCCCGCCACGGTGCCCCGGCCACCGGCGAGTGCCGTACCGCCGACCACCGCCGCGGCGATCGACTCCAGGTCGTACCCGCCGTCGGTGCCGACCCACGGTGCACCCGAGCGGAGCCGACTGACCAGGAACAACCCGGTCAGTACGGCGGTCACGCTGCACAGCACGTGGGCGGTGACGATCACCCGCGCGGACCGTACGCCGGACAGCCGGGCGGCTTCCTCGCTGCCGCCGACGGCGTAGAGGTGGTAGCCGAACCGGGTGTGCCGCAGCACCCACCAGGCGCCGCCGACCACGGCCAGCAGCAGCATCACCGAGACCGGCACCGGTCCGACGGCGTTGTAGCCCAGCCCCTGGAAGGCGCGCGGCACCGACCCGGTGAAGTTGGTGAACAGGGCGTTGAGGATGCCGCTGATGACCAGCGAGGTGCCCAGCGTGGCGATGAAGGCGTTGACCTTCAGACCGGTGATGACCAGCCCGTTGACCAGTCCGATCACCACCCCGAGGGCGAGCGTGACCAGCACGCCGAGCACCATCCGGTCCGGGTCGCCCTGCATCACGAAGGACGCCGCGACGGCGGTGACGCCGACGGTGTACGCCACCGACAGGTCCAGCGAGCCACCGATCAGGACGATGGTCTGGCCGACCGCCACCAGGCCGAGCGCCACCGACCGGACGGCCATGTTCTGTAGGTTGCTGACCGTCAGGAAGTCGCCGCCGTCGAGTTCGACCAGCAACCAGGCCACGGCGAAGACGCCGCCGAAGACGAGCCACACCGGGGCGCTGGCGAAACCGCCGCGGATCACCCCGGTCCGGCCGAGGGTGGGGGAGAGGGTCTGCGCGGTCATCGGGCGGCGCCTTCCGTCGTGGCGAGCAGCATGATCTCGGCCTCGCTGGCACCGGCCGGGAGGGTGCCGGCGATGGTGCCGTGCCGCATCACCGCTATCCGGTCGGCCATCCCGATCACCTCGGGCAGTTCGGAGGAGATCATCAGGATCGCCACCCCGCTCGTCGCCAGCTCGCGCATCAGCTCGTGGATGCTGGCCTTGGCGCCGACGTCGATTCCCCGGGTCGGCTCGTCGAAGATCAGTACGGTCGCGCCGGTGGCCAGCCACTTGGCCAGCACCACCTTCTGCTGGTTGCCGCCGGACAGGTAGCGCACCTCCCGGTGCGGGGCGCCGCCGCGCAACTGCACCCGCTCCAGCAGGTCCCGTACGGAGGCCGTGGTCGCCCGGGTGCCGCCGGTGCCGCGCCGACCGGCCGAGCCCATCGCCCGGATCGCGAGCAGACTGTTGTCGCGTACGGACAGCGGCAGCACCAGGCCCTCGCTCTTGCGGTCCTCGGTCAGCAGGCCGATGCCGCACCGGATCGCCTGCCGGGGCGAGCGCAGCGTACGGGCCCGCCCGTCGATGGTCAGCGTGCCGGCGGCCAGCCGGGTGGCGCCGAAGAGCAGCTTGGCCAGTTCGGTGCGGCCCGACCCCTCCAGCCCGGCCAGGCCGACGATCTCGCCGGCCCGCAGTTCGAGGTCGACGTCGTGCAGGATGCCGGCGGCACCGCCGCGCAGGGCCAACCGGGTGGCCCCGACCTGCTCCGGTGTGGCCCGGGGCGGGAAGTAGTGGTCGAGTTCCCGCCCGACCATGAGCTGTACGAGCCGGCGGGTGTCGACCCGCGCGGTGTCCACGGTGTCGACCCGCCGACCGTCCTTGAGTACGGTGATCCGGTCGGTCAGGTCGAAGATCTCCTTGAGCCGGTGCGAGATGTAGAGCACGGTCAGGCCGTTGTCGCGCAGTCGTCGGATTCGGGCGAACAGCGCGTCGACCTCGTGCGGTGAGAGCGCGGCGGTGGGTTCGTCCAGCACCAGGATGCGGGGTTCGAAGGAGAGCGCCTTGGCGATCTCGACCAGTTGCTGCTGGGCGACCGGCAGCCGGCCGACCGGGGTACGCGCGGCGATGACGTCGGCGGCGCCGAGGGTGGCGAGCAGTTCGGTGGCGGCGGTCTCCATCGCGCGCCGGTCGACGCCGAGCCGTCGGCGTGGTTCCCGGCCGAGGAAGATGTTTTCCGCGACGGTCCGCTCGGGCAGCAGGTTGAGTTCCTGGTGCACGATGCTGACGCCCTTTTCCAGGGCCTGCCGGGGGTGGCCGAACTGCACCTCGGCGCCGTCGATCACTATTGTCCCGTCGTCCGGCTGGTACGCCCCGACGAGCACCTTCATCAGTGTCGACTTGCCGGCGCCGTTCTCGCCCATCACGGCGTGGATCTCGCCACGGTGGCATTCGAGATCGACCCGATCGAGCACGGTCACCCCGAAGAACCGCTTGGTGATGCCGCTCATTCGCAGCATGACCTGGTCGGATGCGCCGTCCATCGCCGCTGTGTGTGCGTCCGTCATCCACGCCACCCCCGCATCCGGCGACCCTTGGCATCGAAGACTAGGCATTGATGACGGTCGTGTAAAGCGAAAGTTACGTACTGGGTCGTAAAACTTTTGTACCCGCAACCAAAAGTTGATGTGATCCTTAAGGAAAGAATGTCCCGGTTAGTAGCATTGATGCCTCTTGATGTTCTGCAAGACGAAGATCAATGTCCGGTCCGGGGTACGCGCCGATAGGCGGCAAACGACGACGATGCCCCCGAACCCGGTTAGGTTCGGGGGCATCGTCGTCGGATCGGTGCGGCTCGCCGATTGCTCAGGATTCGTGTCCGTTACGCGTCGCGGCGCTTGAGCATGATCGCGGCGGCGGCGAGGGCGGCCACGACGTAGCCGGCGAAGACCGCCAGTCCGGCCCACGGGCCGAGCATGCCCGCGCCCGGTGTGACCGCCATGAACGACTCCCCGGCGTGCGACGGCAGGTACGGTCCGACCGCGTCGTTCCAACTGCTCGGCAGCAGCGGGAAGAGACCGGGCACCACCAGCATGGCACCGAACAGGGCACCGATCGCGGCGGCGGTCCCGCGCAGCAGCGCACCGAGGGCCACGCCGAGCAGGCCGACGCCGGTCAGGTAGACGGCTCCGCCGATCACCGCCCGGAACACGCCCGAGTCGAGCACGCTGACGCCCTGCGCGCCCAGGATCTCCTGGCCGCCGAAGAACGCGGCCAGCACCGCGACCAGCATGGCGACCAGGGTCACCCCGCCGAACACGATCGACTTGCCCCACAGCACCGGCAGTCGCCGGGGTACGGCGGCCAGCGTGGCCCGGATCATGCCGGTGGAGTACTCGCTGGCCACGAAGAGCACCCCGAGCACGCCGACGATCAGTTGGCCGAGCTGTACCCCGCCGAGGCTGGAGCCGACCGGGTCGCTGGTGCCGCCGGGACCGAGGTCCATCGACTCACCGCCGATGCTGCCGGACACCACCCCGGTGAAGAGCAGGCCGAGCGCGACCACGATGGCGGCGGCGGCGAGCAGACCGGCCACGGTCGACCGCAGCGACCGCAGCTTGATCCATTCGGAGCGGACGACGCGGGCGAGGGTGACCCGACCGGGCGCGGCGGTGCGCGTACGGGGCGTGGCGGTGGTGGCCGCCAGCCGGGGTTCGAGGATCGCGGTGCTCATCAGGCCGCCTTTCCGGCGAGTACGGGCTCGTGGCTGGTCGCGGAGTACTCGACCGAGTCGTGGGTCAGCTCCATGAACGCCTCCTCCAGCGAGGCCTGCTGCACGGAAAGCTCGTGCAGGGTGACGCCGGCCAGGGCGGCCCGCTCACCGATCTGCTCGGTGCTGAGCCCGGAGACCTCCAGCACGCCGCGTTCGGCGCTGCTGATCGTCACGTCCGGGCCGACGAGCAGTTCGCTGAGCAGGTGCGACTGCGGGGAGCGGACGCGGATTCGACTGCCGGAGGACAGTTCGCAGAACTTGTCCATCGGCACGTCCGCGATCAGGCGGCCCCTGCCGACCACCACCAGGTGTTCGGCGGTCAACGCCATCTCGCTCATCAGGTGCGAGGAGATGAAAACGGTACGACCCTCGGCGGCCAGCCCCTTGAGCAGGTTGCGGATCCACCGCACGCCCTCGGGGTCGAGCCCGTTGACCGGCTCGTCGAGCAGGACCGTGTGTGGGTCGCCGAGCAGCGCGGAGGCGATGCCGAGGCGCTGGCCCATGCCCAGGGAGAAGCCGCCGGCCCGCTTGCGGGCGACCTCGTGCAGGCCGACCAGGTCGATCACCTCGTCCACCCGGCGTTTCGGGATTCCGGTGGTGGCGGCCATGGCGAGCAGGTGGTGGTACGCCGACCGCCCGGTGTGTACCGCCTTCGCCTCCAGCAGCGCGCCGATCTCGTTCAGTGGCGCGGCGTGGTCGGCGTACCGGCGGCCGTTCACGGTCACCGAGCCCGAGGTGGGTGCGTCCAGACCGACGATCATCCGCATGGTGGTGGACTTGCCAGCACCATTCGGACCCAGGAAGCCGGTGACGATGCCGGGCCGTACGGTGAAGCTCAGATCGTCGACGGCGACCTTGTCGCCGTACCGCTTGCCCAGGTTCTTGACTTCGATCATGGTCGGCTGCTCCTCCACGGGGCGGTGCCGCGTGCAGCGGCGCATGGGGTCAACCATCGCTTTTGCTCGGGGTGTGCGTCGTCATCTGCCCGTAGACACCTGACGTACTACGAAGGTGGTATATCGGACTGCTTACTCAACGTGACGGCGGGTCGCTGGCGCGTACCAGACCGCTCTGGTACGCGATCACCACGAGCTGGGCCCGGTCCCGCGCGCCGAGCTTGGTCATCGCCCGGTTGACGTGCGTCTTCGCGGTCAGGGGCGAGACCACGAGCCGTTCGGCGATCTCGTCGTTGGACAGCCCGGCGGCCACCAGTATCAGCACCTCGCGCTCACGCTCGGTGAGAAGATCCAGCCGTGCCGGCACGGTGGCGGAATCCTCCGGCTGGGACAGGAACCGGGCGATCAGGCCCTTGGTGGCCACCGGGGAGAGCAGCGCGTCCCCCCGCGCCACCACCCGGATCGCGTCCAACAGTTCGGCCGGGTCGACACCCTTGCCGAGGAAGCCGCTCGCGCCGGCCCGGAGCGCCTGGAGGACGTACTCGTCCACCTCGAACGTGGTCAGGATCAGCACCCGTACGCCGGACAGGTTCTCGTCCTCGGTGATCTGTCGGGTTGCGCCCAGGCCGTCCAGATCCGGCATCCGGATGTCCATCAGCACCACATCGGCCCGCGTCGTCCGGGCCAGCGCGACCGCCTCCAGACCGGTGGTCGCCTCGCCCACCACCTCAAGATCCGGGGCGGAGTCGACCAGCACCCGGAATCCGGCCCGGATCAGGTTCTGGTCGTCGGCCAGCAGCACCCGGATCGTCATGAGCTCTCCTGCCGCGCGGGCAGCACGGCCCGTACCCGGAAGCCGCCCGGCACCGGCCCGGCGTGCATCGTGCCGCCGACCGCCGTCACCCGCTCCCGCATGCCGAGCAGCCCGTGCCCGGTGCCCGCCGCCGGGTCGGCCGCCGGCTGTCCGGGCCGGGCGTCGTTCTCGACCACGATGGTCAGCTCGTCCGGTTGGTACCCCAGTCGGACCTGCGCGGACTCGCCGCCGTGTTTGTGCACGTTCGTCAGCGCCTCCTGCACCACCCGGTACGCGGCCAGGTCCACCGCCGGCGCCAGCGGGTACGGCTGGCCCGACAGCCGCCACTTCACCGCCAGCCCGGTCCCGTGGAACGAGTCGACCAGTTCCTGTAGCCGGTTCAGGGTGGGGGCCGGCTCGGTCGGCGCGGCGGCGTCGTCGGACTGGCGCAGTACGCCCAGCACCGTCCCGAGTTCGTCCAGCGCCGCCCGTCCCGCCTGCCGTACGTGCCCGAGTGCCTGCTCGGCCGCCTCCGGATTGGTACGCAGCACGTGTCCGGCCACCCCGGCCTGGACGTTGATCAGGGCGATGTTGTGCGCCATCACGTCGTGCAGGTCCCGGGCGATCCGCAGCCGGTCCTCGGCGACCCGCCGCCGGGCCTCCTCCTCCCGGCTCTGCTCGGCCCTGGTGGCGCGTTCCTCGACGGCGACGATGTAGTCCCGGTGGTTGCGGACGGCGTCACCGACGGCGGTGGCCAGCCCGCTCCAGAGGGCCAGCACGATCTTCTCCGAGTCGAGCCAGGACCCCTTGGACGAGGAGTAGACGGCCCCGACGACCAGGAGCAGGGCGGTGAAGGTGCCGGCGATGACTGCGGTGGCCCGGTTCGTCGTCACGGCGACGGTGTAGACGGCGATCACGACCGCGAAGGTGGCGAGGTTGCGCGCGGCGCCGAACGCGATCGACGCCGCCGTGGCGGCACTACAGAACGCGAGCACCGGCAGCGGCCAGCGGCGGCGCAGCGCGACGGCGGTACAGACGAGCGCGCTGAACGCGATCTCGCCCGCGTTCAGTTCGCCCCGGGTGGGGGCGGGGTCCACCAGCGGCTCGCCGATGCTGATCGCGAACAGCCCGACGGCGGCAGCGGCATCAAGGGCATAGGGGTGGAACCGGGCTGTCCGCCGCCACCACCCCATATCCCACATACCGTGACGTTACGTCAACGTCGGGTGAGCCCGCCCCGCTCACCTCGCGGATCACCTCCCGGAATCAGCGCCTACGAGCGGTTTATCGGACATACCGGTGATGTGACCTCCGTCCCGCCCGGCGCGCCGGAGCTGCCCGCTGTCCCCGCCGGACCGCGATCCGGGCCAGCCCCTCCAGCATGGGCGGGAACGTACCGCAGACCACCGACAGGGAATCCGGAACCGCACGGGGTGCGCCCCTCCAATCGGGACGCACCCCGTGCTCCGCGGGTCAGGTCGACCTTCCCGCGCGTACGGCTGACGGCCCCCCGTGTGGCCTCAGTCCGCGATCAGTTGCACTCCCCGCTGGTTGGCGCGTTCCCGCTGCCGGCGGACGAGGTAGGTACCGGGCGCGATGCCGCTCCCGCCGTGCTCCGGATGAATGAGGTACGCCGGCCGAATCGCCCGGAGTACGCCGATGGCCAGCAGTTGGTCGTCCCGGACGTCGACCGTCCACTGGCAGGCGCCGGGATCGGCGACCAGCGTGTGCGGGTTGCCGCCGCCCGCGCCGCGCAGCAGTTCCACCCCGGTCGGCGGCACCGGGCGCCACCGCGCGTGCGCGGCCACGGTGACGTCGTCCAGCATCCCGAGCGGGATGACGATCAGGTCGCCCTGGGCCTGTAGCCCGTCGACGACCGGGATCGTCACCTGCCGCTCCAGATGTTCCAGCACGTCCAGACCGCTACGCCGGGTCAGGTCAGCAAGATTCATGGTCATCACCTCTGGGGTTCAGGTTCGGCGGAGAAGACTGGAGTACTGCGTCCCGGACAGCCCGTACGACCAGCCGGCGGCTGCCACCGGGTCATCGATGTCCGCGGGCACGCTGAGCCCGTAGCGGCGCCGGTGGCCGTCGCGCTCGACCGAGCCGTTGACGGCCAGCAGCACCCGGGCCGGGGGCCCCCAGAGCTGTCGGGGCAGGTCATAGAGCTGGAGTTCGCAGCCGGGATTGCCGGGGTCGGCCGCGACCGCCACCAGGTCGAGTCCGGCCTGGTCGGCGTACGTGTCCCAGCCGATCCGCTCGATCGCGCAGCGGCGTACCTCGACGTTGCGTTCGGCGAGGATCCGTTCGACGGCCGGCGCGTTGATCACCCAGTCCGGCACCGGGGTGCCGTGCCAGACGTACGCGCCGGTCCCGTCGGCGTACCGGATCGCCAGCGCCCCCGGATGGTGCGTACGCGTCTCGCCGTGCCACCCGCCGGGAGCCGACTCGGTGTGCACCTCGGCGGTCCGTCCGGTGATGACACACCGCCCCTGAAGCGGCCACCACCACCCGCAGGAGCGGGTAATGGCCGCCCACAGGCCGAGCTGTTCGATGTCGTCGGCGCCGAACGTACGCCGGCCCAACCGCTGCCGGACGTCGTAGTGCGCGACCCAGTGCACGTCGTGCTGGCCGTACCAGCCCAGGCCGTTGAACCGCTCCAACCTCGGTGCCAGCGCGGTCCGCAGCGGGATGCGTACCCCGTCGCCCACCGACCGTCGCAGCGAGTCGCGGACACCGACGTCGAGCAGATCTTCGAGCCCGACGCCGGAGGCCAGCGCCTCCAGCGGCGGTCGCGTCCTGGCGAGCCGCTGGTCGGCCGTCAACTCCCACCAGTTGTCGGACGCCGACGAGGTGCGCCGGTCCATCGATGTCCGAAGCTGGTGGGCGAGGTTGACCAGGGCGATCGCGACGTCCCAGGACCGGCCCGCGTCCGTGGACGCGCACCTCCGCAGGTCGATCGGTGCTCCGGTGACCGGCAGCAGGTCGATCGCCTGTTGTGGTGAGTCGACCCAGTCGAATCGCGGTGGCGGCCTGCCGATGAGTCCGTACAGTTCGCCGATCGCCGCCTCAGCGGTGGCGCGGTCGGCCGGTGCGGTCGAGAGACCGTGTTCGGTCCACTCCGACCGAATCGCGGCGGCAGCCTGCCAGCGTTCCAGGTCGAGGGCCACATCACGTGGGTTTCCCTTGCGGCGCAACTGTCGCCGCCGGGTACGCGCGTTCACCGCGCGAGGGCGTCAAAGCCCTTTCTGTCGATCATGCGGGCCATGTTGTCAGGGATTCCCGAGCCAGGCAAGCGCAATTCCGGGGCTGTACCTGTTCGCCGGTACCGGCGCCCGGCTTCGCGCCGGACGCCGGTACCGGATGGGTCAGGGCCGGCCGAGGTGGCGGGACAGGAACGTGTCGTCCAACCCGACCCACCGGACGCTTCGGTGGTCGCCCGGGTTCGCGTGCAACGTCTTCTCCGCCGAGGCGAACGCGTCGAACAACGCGAGCCCGGACGAACGGTCGACGTGCTCGTCGTCCCACGGCAGCAGGAACTGGACCGGCACGGTGATCTGCCGCGCGGCCACGAGCACCGGTTCGTCCACGGGGAACCCACCGCCGAAGATCGCGGCGGTGATCCGGGGCTCGGCCGCGGCCAGCCGTACCCCGATCGCCGTGCCCATCGCGATGCCCCCGCCGTATCCGACCGGCGCGTCCGGGCCGATCTGCGGCAACGCTTGCAGGGCGTCCAGCGTCGCCTGCCATTCCGGTATGGCCCGTTCCGCGAGCGCGGCCATGAAGCGGACGCTGGCCGCCGCGAACCGCGGGGTGTCACCCGCCGTCACAGCCTCCCTGATCTCCGTACGGGCCTGCTCGTCCTCGACCGTACGCGGGCGGTCGCCGTGTCCCGGCGCGTCGATCGCGACGACGTTGAATCCCCACGTGGCCGCAGTGTGCAGGGCGCGGGCCCGAAGCCCCGGCGCCTTCTTGTGCATGCCGCCGTTGTGCCCCACGAGCACGATCGGGGCATGATCGGCGCCGGATACGGGTGCCCAGAGCACACCCGGGATCTCGCCCACGAGGAAGTCGCGTTCGATGACACCGTCGGACGAGGTCTCAGCGGTGAAACGTACAGAATGCATGGTTTAGTGCCTTTCGGGAGTGCCATCCTGATGGGCGCTCCCGGCGACGGTTACGTCAGCCGCCCGTCCGTGACGGGAGGGAGCACCACGTGCGAACTGCGTTCACGGGTCTCACCTCCTCGGCCGGGTCACGGATCCGGGGCCACGCTATCAACCCGGCCGCACTGCCGGCCAGTCAATTACCCTCGGCCACGCGTGCACGCTCCGGCTCGATCCCGAGAGCCGTCGAGCTCGTTCGCCAGAGCCGGATCCATTGAGTCAGACCGATCGGAGTCGGCGCCGGACCGGGGGATCCGCGACCCAGCCGACGAACCGGGCGTCGGCCTGCTCCCGGCTCAGGTCGTCCAGGTCGTCCACCGCCCGGTCCCGGAATCGTCCCATCACCTCGACCAGTTGCCGCCGGTTGTGCCGGTACAGCGTCCACATCCGCCGCCGGAACACCTGGCACGGCCATTCCTCGGCGTCGTCGCGGCACCGCCAGTCCTCGCCCGGCCGGTGCGGTGACCCCATCGGGTCGTCGGCACCCTCGTGCTTCCCGGTCACACCCGCACCCCCATCCGGTCGGCCAACTCCGTCACCATCGCCGGCGGCACGCCCCTGGTCCGCCGGAGGATCCCGGTCATCACGTCATGCGCGACCGGCCGGCCACGGATCTCGGCCGGAGCGTGCTGCTCGGCCTCCACCAGCGCCTTCCCGGCGCGGGTCAGGTCCCCGAGCAGTACGTGACCGCGAGCCACGTCGAGCAGGTGCTGCGCCCGACGTTCCGGCGGCAGTGCGTCGAACAGCCGCCGGTTCAGACCCCGGTGGATCGTCACCGCCTGCCGGCCCTCGCTCAACTCGACCGCCGCCGCCGCACGGTGCAGCTCGACGTTCGTCGGACCGAACGATGTCCAGTACCGGTTCGCGTCCGCGCCCAACCTGGCGGCGGCCACCGTCGCCTCCCGGAGCAGTTCCCGCACGCTCGCATCGTCGCCCATCCGCGCCGCCGCCATCGTTGCCTGCAACAGCAGCGACCCGTACACCGAGACGCGGTTGGGGTCCGACCAGGTCGGACCGTCCGGCGCGAGCCGATGGGCCATGACGACGTTCGCCTCGAACGCGGCGCGGTCGTCACCGGCCGCGAGCAGGGCGTTGGCGAACCGGGTCGTGCCGGTCCCGGCCAGCAGCGGATCGTCCGCGTACGGTGCGAGCGCGATCGACCGCTCGGCGGTGAGCCGGGCCAGGTCGAAGGCGCCCAGCTTGCGCGCCACCGACGAACTGACCTGGTATACCTGCCCGAGCAGACGCGCGGCCGTCACGGCACCGTCGCCGGTGTGGCAGACCTGCGCCGCCCCGGCCCGCCGCAGCAGCGTCGGCAGCGCCGGGACCAGCGTGTCGTACCGGGCATGCTGGAACGTCAGCCACGCGTGCCCGACCGCGCGGGCCAACTCGTCCAGCGCCGGGCCGGAACTCTCTGGCAGGGCGGCCGGAGCGTAGCGGGCGAGAGCCGCCCGCAGCGGCTCCAGGTCGATCGGGTCGGTCGGGGTTACCTTCGCAGTGCTCGACTTACGGCCGAGCAGGGTGTCCACACTGACCTGTAGCACCGTGGCCAACTCGTGCAGGGTCGAGAACTTGTCCAGTCGGCGCTCGCCCCGCTCGACCTTGTCGACCCAGCTTTTCGATTTTCCAATCCGGTCGGCGAACACCTGCTGGGACATCTTCCGCCGCCCCCGCCAGTAGGCCACCCGACGACCCACCGGTAACTCCTCCACCGTCTCACGCCGGGTGGTTGCGCCGGACGCGACCGGAAACCCCGACCGCGAAGGACTCGATCGGTAACGCATTGTCCGCCGTACCAAATCGGCCGACGTTTCGCGGACGCCGCCGGGTGCCGGGGGCCGGCGGAAGGTCCGGGGCCATTTCAGCCGGCAGCGGTACGGGGGTGACGGGTTGGTTGTCGTCGTGGTTCGACATATCTGTCTCCTCTCGTGAATGGAAGGGGCCGCCCCGCCGCATATTCGGGTTGGGGGAGAGCGCGGAGCGGCCCCGCAGTCCCGCCCGGGTTTTGCCGTGAACTCCGAGCGGTTCCGCTAGTGACACTCTGTTGTGGCTGGGCTTACTGTCGGAATGCTTCCGGCCTGAACCGAGGATTGCCGGGCCGCCCGTATGCCACCCCCGAGTCGATCTACAAAAGACAAGAGAGGTCGAGAACGTGAGTTTGTCTCCCTATGAATTTCTCCTGCGCGAACTGAGGCAGGCCCGGATCGACGCCGGGCTGACTCAGGAAGCGCTGGGCGAGCGGATCCACTTCTCGGCCCAGAAGGTGAGCGCCGTCGAGACCGGCCGCGCACCGCTGACCAGCGAATTCGTCCAGCTCGTGGACGACGCGGTCGGCGCCCGTGGCCGGCTGGTACGCATGTGGGACGACTTCGTGAAGGACGGAGCCGCACCCAACTGGCTCCTTGAGTGGATCGAGTTCGAACGAACAGCGACGTTGCTCCGGTGGTTCGAGCCTTCGCTCGTCCCCGGACTACTCCAGACCGAGGCGTACGCCCGCGCGGTGCTCAGCGTGGGCGGGCGGTATTCAGAGCAGAAAATTGGTCAACTTCTGGCGTCTCGGATGGAGCGACAGGCAATCTTGCACCGCGAGCAGCCGCCCAAGCTCGTCGCCGTGATCGACGCCATGGTGTTGCGGCGGGCGGTGGGCCCGGCTGCCGTGATGATGGAGCAGTTCGAGCATCTTTGTCAGATGGCCAGCATGTCGCACATCCACCTGCACGTGATCCCAGAGACGGTCGGCATGCACGAGGGTCTTGCCGGTGGCTTCATCCTGGCCAAGGGGCCCGAGGGCGAGGCCGCGCATCTAGACAATCCGGTGCGTGCGCATGTGACCGACCGCGCTGCGGACCTGGATATGCTTCAGGACAGGTGGGAAAGTATCCGAAGCGATGCGGCTCCCAGCCGGGAGACCGTAGACCTGATCCAGGAAGTGGCGAAGACATGGACCTGACCGGTGCCGTCTGGCGGAAGTCGACCCGTAGTAACAACGGTGGTTCGACCTGTGTCGAGGTGGCGAGGAACCTTCCCGGTGTCGTCGGCGTGCGGGACAGCAAGGACCCGAGCGGTCCGGCGCTGACGTTCGTCCCGGACGCGTGGCGCGCGTTCGTCGGCCTGACAAAGCAGCGCTGACCGACTCCAGGAGGTGGCGAAGAGATGGACCTGACCGGTGCCGTCTGGCGGAAGTCGACCCGTAGTGACAACGGGGGCTCGACCTGTGTCGAGGTGGCGAGGAACCTTCCCGGCGTCGTTGGCGTGCGGGACAGCAAGGACCCGAGCGGTCCGGCGCTGACGTTCGTCCCGGACGCCTGGCGCGCGTTCGTGACCCTCGCCAAGCATCACTGACATGTTTCACGCGACGCCCCGTGCCGGTTCGGAACGGGGCGGGGCGGGGCGTCGTTGCGTCCGAGCGCTAGACAACCTTGGCAAGCGCCTCGGCTGCCAGCGCACCGACGAACAACACTCCGAGTCTTGAGCTTTCCTGGTCGTCGCCCCGGACCACCGTCACCGACGACACCACGTGGTCCCTGGCGATGTACGCGTCGCAGGCGATGTATGCCTCGCCACCGTCGGCGGGAGTGGTGCTGTAGCAGAAACCGAAGCGAGCCTCAGTACGCGGATACCGTGGCAGTTCCACCGGGCCCAGGACTTTCACCTGGTCACCGGAATCCTCGTACTCCTTGCACCCTTCGACCGCCGCCTTCACCTGATCGATCACAACAGCAGCCGTGGTGGTGCCGTACGCGTGGGTGATGTTCCGTACCCACCAGCCCTCGCTCGCCCACGTCCGGAGATGGCTCCGGCGCGCTCGATCCGAATCGGCTGCGATGCTCTTGCCGCACACATCGGTGGTGGTGTAGAGCTCCGAGTCATCCGACGAGGGCGAACGTGGCCCTTCGAGTATCGCCAGGGCACCCGGGGCAATTATCGCCGCGTCCGCTCGTTCCTGTACGAACGAGGGGATCGGCCTCGGCGTGGGCGAGCCGGATGAGGGCGTCGTCACCGACGTGCCGCTGGGCGTGGCCGAACCCTTCGGATCGGAGGCGCAACCACCCTGTACGAGGACGGCCATCGCGATGATGACGACCCCTGTCCGGACCCGGCGAGTGGGCATCAGGCCCTCCTGTTGATCAAACTTGCGCGACCCGCCATGCTACTGACGCAGCACCGGACGAACCCCGGGGGGTGCTGGACCTGGCTCGTCAAGGCACTGGCGGGGCGGGGGCGGGTAGCGGCCGAACTGGCCGGTATACAGTCAACCTCCCCCGACCCCAGGGTACGGGCCACGGCCTGTGACCTGCTCGGCCTCGTCAGTGAGGTGCACGAGCAGGCCCGCGAGGACGCGGCGACCCTCCTGATATCGCTGCTGGAGACCGAGGTCGACGGGGACGTGCATTGGTCCATTGCCCGCGCGCTGGGCGCCACCGGGGATCCCCGCGCCATCCCGGTGCTGGTCAGGCTCGCCCGGCACGACGATTCCGACGTACGGCATCGGGTTGCGTGTTCCCTGCCCGCCGCGATCGGTGATGCTGTCGACGGTCCCGGCGTGGACGCGTTGGTTGGTTTGTGTGCCGACCCCGACCGGGAGGTACGCAACTGGGCGACGTTCGGGCTCGGCTGGCAGACCAACGCCGACGGAGATCTCGTTCGGCAGGTCCTCCGGGAGCGCACCGCTGACGGCTACAGCGAGGTACGTGAGGAAGGTGTCCGGGGCCTGGCCAGGCGGCGGGACCCAGGCGCGCTTCCGCTGCTGGCCGGGATGTTGGCGCAGGAGAGCGCCCACGTCATGAGTTTCGACGCGGCGGCGTTCCTGGGCGATCCGGCGTTGCTGCCGCTGCTGGAGAAGTTCGATCCCGCCGATCGCGGTGTGGCCGACGCGCTGCGGGAGTGCGATCCGGTCCTCCGGGCCCGCCGGGACGCGTTCGCCTCCACCCTGTTCGACGCCCTGCACGCGCGTCTGCCCGAGGCCGAGATCGCGCTGTACGCCGAGCGTTTCGAAATCGGCCTGCACCTCGACGTCGCTCTCCCGCCGCACGGTGGCCAACCGGCGCAGTGGTGGGTGGACGGCCTGATGGCCCACGCCGGAGGCGATCCTGAAATGGCGGCACAATTCGTCATCCGCGACCTGTCGGCGGGACCGACTGTCGGTGTGTAGTCGTTGTCTCCCATACGACTCGTGCGGCCGTCGTCGCAGTGGCGCGGCTATACATACCTGAGCCGCGTACGCGGTGAGAGGTTGAGCGCGGCAATCCCTCCCCAGACCGCGCAGTTCGAGGAGTGCACCATGACCGAGGCAGTTCACACAGTCATCAAGACGAAGGCGCAGATCATGGCCGACGTACAGGACGCCATCGATGCTTCGGTGCTGGTGAACGTGGTGGTGGCCAACCCGTGGAACACGCTGAACCAGAACAATCTGGTGACACAGAACGGGTTCACCGCCTGGGCGCCGGCCCTCATGGGCCCCGGTGCCCAGATGAAACCCCTGACCAGCCAGATCAAGCTCGGGTTGGACCTCGCACTTCGGGACAAGAGCGATCTGGAGATCTACGCCGCCCTCGGGAGGGCGTACCTGCGAATGGGGAACGAGCGCCTCCTCGCGGCGAAGAAGACGCCGGCCATCGGCACGTGCCTGGACATCTGTTGCCTGGCGGTGGCACTCCTGGGCTCGCAGTTCCGGGCGCTGTTCAACCCGACCAGCACCATCGAGGTGGTTCTCATGGCCACCATGGGGGAGGCCGCGCACGCCCTGATCGTGGTGGACCGCGCGCAGGACGGCACGCTGAGCGACCATGCGACGTGGGGCCCGAACGCCTTCGTCGTGGACCAGTGGTACGCGCTCCAGCGCAACGGTCTGCCGGGGTCCCGGGCGGTCAAGGACATCGATCCGAACGGCGCATTCTACGACCCGAGTTTCATCCCGTTCCTCACCGTGAGCAGGCTCCACAAGCCGGTCGTCCTGGCCCGGAAGGGCATCTTCACCGCGCACGACCTCATTTCCTGAGAACGAGGAAGTTCGCGGGTCACTTCGGCGACATCAACGCGTGACCGGGCCGGTAGGCGGTCGAACAGTCCGAGTCCTTCGTGGCGGAGGTCTCGCAGGCTGGCACCGGGGGGACGGGTGAGGCGACCGGCTTCGGTCCGGCCGTCCACCCGTCCGGCTGGAACAGCGCGGCGTCGGCCGGTCGGCGGTCGTCGAAGAGCACACCCCGCGGCCCGGTCACGCGTACGGCGTTGACGTGGACGCCGCGGCCGTGGGGTTCCGGGCCGGTGGTGTAGCGCCAGCGGACCTCGGTTGTCCCGGCGGGCAGGTGTGCCGACGCCCGCAACCACTGCTGGCCCTCGAAGCCGGAGAACGCCCCGTCGGTCTGCCAACTCCGACCGCCGACCCGCAGCGAGAGCGGAACCCGCTGCCAGGTCACGCCGCCGTCCGAGGACGCCTCCACCGCGCCGGTGTCGGTGTCGGCGGTGTCGTACCAGAGGGCGAACGACAGCTCCGCTCCACGAGCGGGTACGGCGATCGGGACGGTCAGCGTGGCATTGGTGTTGCTGGCCGTACCGGCGAACCAGTCGGTTCCGCGCTGCTCCGGGCGTACGGGAAGGGCAAGGGCGAGATCGGTGGCGACCGCCGCCCGCGACGGGTTGTTGTTGCCCCAGTTGCGGCTCGGGTGCACCCGGTTGGTCAGCAGGATGACGAACGACCGCGACAGCGGGTCGATGACGATCGAGGTGCCGGTGAATCCGGTGTGTCCGGCCGTCACCGGCGAGCTGAGCGCCCCCATGTACCGGCGCTGGTCCAACTCGAAGCCCAGCCCGTGCGCGTGGCCGAGGAACGTCTGGTTGTAGTTGGTGAACAGCTCCCGCACCGATTCCTCGGAGAGGATCCGGGTGCCCTCGTAGTCTCCGCCGTTGAGCAGCGTCTGCCCGAGTATGGCCAGGTCGTGGGCGGTGGAGAAGACGCCCGCGTGGCCGGACACCCCGCCCAGGCAGTACGCGTTCTCGTCGTGCACGCTGCCCCACACCAGTCCCCGGCCGATCGACCGCTGGTACTCCTCGGCGGCGATGCGCGGCTTGAGCGACGCGGGCGGGTTGAACATCGTCTCGGTCATCCCGAGCGGCCCGGTGATCTGCTCGGCGATCACCCGGTCGAGGGTCTGCCCGGTGACGGTGGCGATCACCTGGCCCAGCGTCATCATGTTCATGTCGCTGTAGAGGAAGACCGTGCCCGGTGGTGCGAACGGCTTCACCGCGTACACGGCGGCCCAGCGTTCGTCGTTGTTCGCGTACGCGCAGAGCGACGGGTCCGGGTCGGCGGGCAGCCCGGAGGTGTGGGTGAGCAGGTTGAGGATGGTGATGTTTCCCTTGCCGTTCGCGGCGAACGCCGGGATGTACTGCGCGACCGGGGTTCTGAGCCCGATCCGACCGGCCTGGATGAGCTGGACGGCGGCGATCGAGGTGAACAGTTTGGTCATCGAGGCGACGTCGAAGATGGTGTTCGTCCGCATCGCGATCCGCTCGGCCGGCGGCAACTCGGTCGGCTTGTCGTCGGAGTAGCGCAGCGCGTACCCCACGGCGTCGTGGGCGACGATGACGCCGTCGCGCGCGGCCAGCGCGACCGCGCCGGCATATTCGGGGTACGTCGGCGACGGTTGCAGGTAGCCGGCGATGTCGACGGCGATCTGGTCGATCCATCGGGGATCGAGACCGACCTGTTCGGCGGTGCCGTAGCGCAGTGTCTGCGCCGGGTGGGCGAACCGGATGTCGGCGCTGGTGACCGTGGGCGGAACACTGGTCACCGAGGGCGGCACGACCCGGAACGCGGGCGGCACGTCGGCGACCTGGGGTGGGGCTTCGGTGACCTCCAGCGATCCGTCCGTGGTCACGGGTGGCGCGTCGGTGACGGCGGGCGGCGTGTCGGTGCCCCCGGGTGCGTGGATTGGCGTGTTCGCCCCGGCGGGCGCGCTGACGGCGGTCGGGCCCGCACCGGCGGGCGCGCTGACGGCGGTCAGGCCGGCGACGGTGACGAGGGTCGCCAGGGCGCGCAGCGTACGTCCGAGTTTCATCGACTGCCTCCGCGATTCGGTCAGCGGAATCGTCGGAGTGCGCCGAACGGGTGGCACTCGTGGCGATTCATCACGCTTCGTGACGCAGAGCCTATGCATGGCAAATGGGTCGACTTGGCCGTTTGGCGAAGGTTGCTCACATCGGGTCGCGCCGGCCGAACCACGGCCGGACAGTCGACGGGGTCGGGGTCGGGAGCGTTCGGCAGGCAGCCTCAGGCGGCCAGGGGCGCTGTCGGTGCACGGTCCTGCGCGGAAGCTGGTCCGCCGAGCGCCTCGGGGGCGAGCCAGCCGTGGTGGGCGGCGATGGCGCCGAGCGCGCACCGGTTGGGTGCACCGACCCGGTCCATCAGCCGGCGCAACTGTCGCTGCATGGTCCGTACGGCGACGAAGAGATCCGCCGCTATCTGCTCGTCGCTGTGGTCGGCGATGATCAGGTGGACGATCCGACGTTCGCGGTCGCTGATCGGGCCGCGCTCGTCCGGCATGGCAACCTCCCCGTAGGTCATCATGTCTGCTCGCCGCTGGTCCGGTGGTCACTGAGCGACGATCTCTAGATCATCGTGGGTGACGATTCGGGAGTCAAGCGCCCTGACATTCTGGCGTCAACGTCTCGAACCGCCCTTCCCGTGCGCCGTACCCGTCTCTAGGCTCCACGCTCGTGACGGCCCCGCCGACGGGTGGGGGACCGACGAACCTATGGTGGAGGCGATTCCATGCGGGGGCGAAAGTTCAACCTGGTCCGGATGCTCGGCACGTCCACGGTGCTGACCGGTCTGCTGCTCGGCCTGATGGCGGCACCGGCCTCGGCCGGACGCGCGGGTTCCCCGAGCGCCGCCGACGAGGCGCAGCGGGCTCGGGCCACCGGCGCGGCGGTGGAGATCGCCGGTCTGCGTACGGACACCCAGCGGGTCTACGCCAACCCGGACGGGACCAGGCGGGCGGTGTTCTCGGTACCCGCCGAGCAAGCCGCGGCGATCGACGGGATCTGGTCGGGTACGGCGAGCTGGACCTCGATCAGCAGTCAGTACCCGAACCAGTCGTACTGGATGGACAGTGTCGCCCGGGTCGGCTATCTCTCCGACATCGGCTCGACCGGGGTGTGGCGTTCGATCTTCCAGTTCGACACGTCGGCGGTGCAGGGGAAGATCATCGACAGCGCGGCGTTCCGGGTCACCCTCGCCCACTCCTGGTCCTGCCAGTCCACGCCGGTGCAGCTCTGGCAGACCGCCGCGATCGACGCCTCGACGACCTGGACCAGCCACGCGGGTTCCTGGCCGGCGCTGCTCGCCCAGGCCAATGGCGCCGCGAACAGCACCTGCGGTCAGCCGCAGCAGAACATGTCGTTCTCCGGCACCGCCCTGCGTGACCTGGTCCAGCAGGGCGCGTCCACCGCCAATCCGACCGCCACCGTCGGACTGCGCGCCGCGAGCGAGACCGCGCAGGCCCAGTGGAAGCGGTTCACCCCCAGCACCGCGCGGCTTGAGGTCGTCTACTCGGAGCCGCTGCCGCTCGCGTCGGGCACCACCCTGTCCTAGTCGGAGCGTCGCACCCAGCGCCCCCGCCCCGGTGGTCCCGGGCGCGGGGGCGCGTTCGACCGGGTCAGGCCGGGCCCTGGCTCGACGCGGCGGCGTGGCAGGCGCCCCAGCCGTCCGCGCGGGCGACGATCCGGCCGCCGCGGACCGCGACGGCGGTCTCGGTGGCGTCGCTGACCGACGGTACGCCGGCCGCCGCCGCCAGAACGCCGTCCCGATCGTGTACGACCTGTAGCCGTGGCCAGTCCGACGGCCGGATCGCCTGGCGCAGGCAGGCCCGCAGCTCCGCGACGGTGAGCCGGGCCAGCGGCGCCAACTCGTCCGGGGTGCCGCTGACCAGGACCGCGGTGACGTCGGCGCCGGGCGGTGCGGCGCGTACCGCCTCCTCGATCGCGGAGAGCCGGTGCAGGCCGAGGATCGCGATCACCCCGTTGCCGTCGAGCCGCGCGGGTTCGTCGCGCAGGGCGTCGGTCGCGGCCGGCGGCGACCAGGGTTCGTCGGCGGGTCGCGCCCGTGGGATCTGGGTGAGGTGGGGTGCGTCCCACCGGTCGTCCAGGTCGAGGTCGGCCACCTGGGCGCAGGCGCTGACCACACCGAACGGCTCCACGAAGCCGGGCGCGGCGGCGGCCAGTTGGCTCGCGCCGTGCAGGGTGGTGAGCGCGGCCTCGGCCACCCTTACCCGACGACCGGCCGGTGTTCCGGCGCGATGCAGCCGTTCCAGGGCGAGCCCGAGCACTATCGCGTCCAGGTGCACCAACTGGGTGTAGGGCAGCCGGGTCCGCTCGGCGGCGAGGATCTCCGGGATCAGGTCGGCGCCGAGCCGGGCGGTGCCGGAGGAGTCGGTGGCGAGCGGGAGTCGGGCGAGCCAGGCGCGGGCGAACTCGGCGAGTGCCGTACGCGGTGAGTCGCCCGGATCCCGGTACGGCGGCTCGGGTGCCCGCTCGACCTCGTCGGCCAGTACGGCGAAGTAGAGCGCCTGCTTGCCGGGGAAGTTGGAGTAGACCGCGCCCCGGGTGAGTTCGGCGCGTTCGGCGATGCTGTCGATCTTCGCGTCCCGGAACCCGCGCTCGACGAACTCGTCCCGGGCGGCGGCGAGCACCCTCGCCCGGTTGCGCTCCTGCGTCTGCGCCCTGCTGAGCCGACCCATCGTTCTCCTCACCCCGCGGCGGTCGCCGCCGGTCCACTCCGCGCGTTGCCACCCGACGTTGCCGGGTGTGCCGATTCAAGATACCGTCACCATTCAGATGATCCCATCATCTGTGGCGACCATCTGAGACTGTCCCGAGAACATCTGCGATTGGAGTGCCGTTGACCAGCACCGATCACCGGGGGAACGCCGTACCCGAGATCAACCTGACCGACGCCGAGGTGCTGCACGACCCCTTCACCGCGTACGGCGACGCGCGCGAACGGTCGCCTCTGGCCCTGATCCAGGCACCCGGATTCGGGCCCATCTGGGCGTTCACCCGGCACGAGGAGGCCAGGGCGATGCTCGCTGACCCGAGGTTCGAGCTGACCGCCGCCAGTTACGCCCGTCCGGACGTACCCGAACACTGCCTGGCCTATCTGCGGACGATGCAGGAAATGGACGGCCCGGAGCACCTGCGGCTGCGCCGGCTGGTGTCGCCCGCGTTCACCGCCCGCCGGGCGGCCGGGTTCCGGCCCCGGATCGAACCGATCGTCGACCGGCTCCTCGACGACCTGGCCGAGCGGGCGGCGCAGGCCGGCGACGGGGTGGTGGACCTGCTGCTGCACTTCGCCCGGCCGCTGCCGATGGACGTCATCTGCGAACTGGTCGGCATCCCCGAGCACGACCGTCCGCGGTGGAGGGAGTGGGGCGCGGCGGTCGCCACCGGCTGGGGACAGGCGTTCGTCGAGGCGATCCCGCAGATCATGGCCGGCGCCGAGGCGGCGGTCGCGCACCGCCGGGCCGAGCCCGGCGACGACCTCGTCTCGGAGCTGATCCGGATCCGGGAGCAGGACGGCGACCGGCTCGACGACACCGAGCTGGTCACCCTGGTCTGGCACCTCGTCCTCGCCGGCCAGACCCCGACCAACCTCGTCGCCAACGCGGTCGAGACCCTGCTCGCCCACCCCGGCCAACTCGCCGCCCTGCGGCGGAACCCGGACCTGATGCCGCGCGCGGTGGAGGAACTGACCCGCTGGGCCGGACCGCAGCTGATGACCATACCCCGGTACGCGCGCGAGGACGTCGAGGTCGCCGGGGTGCTGGTCGGCAAGGGCGAAGCGGTCACCGCCGTGATCGCCGCCGCCAACCGCGACCCGCGCGCCTTTCCCGACCCGGAGACGCTCGACCTGAGCCGTCCCGCCGAAGGGGCGGCCCACCTCGGGTACGCCCACGGCCCGCACTTCTGCCTCGGTGCGGCACTCGCCCGTACCCAGGTCGAGGTGGCGCTCACCCGGCTGCTGCGCCGCTTCCCCGACCTCGCGTTCGCCGGCTCGCCGACCCAGCCCGGCTGGCTACCCGATCCCGGCACCCGGCGGCTCGCGGCACTGCCCGTCACCCTCTGAACCCCACCCCGGCGCGGCGCCCCGTACGCGCTGCGCCGGGGGGTCACCGGATCGGGGCGGCCGCTGTTTATGATCATCGCCATGTCCGTCGCCCCGACCCTGGCCCCCACCGTGGACCCGGCCGCCGCCTACCCCGAATTCGCCCGTCTGGCCACCGCCCTGCGGGACCTGGACTGGGACGGCGTGCGAGCGGTGGTCGACGGGCAGGAACCCGCGGCGCGTACCCGACTGATCCGGTTGGCCGGCGAGCTTTCGGAGGGCGGCGTGTTACCCCGGCCCCGGTTGACGGCCGAGCCGGGCGACACGCTCGCCGCCGCGCTGCTGGCCGGGCGGCGGATCAAGACGGCGTGGGACATCCGTACCGGGGCCCGGGCCGCGGATGTCAGCCGGGACCAGTTCGACCGCTTCCACGCGATCCTGCGTACGGCCGAACAACTGCTGATCGACGCCGCCGCCTACGACCCGAGCGACCCGGCGGTCTGGGTGCAGCGGCTCGTCACGGCGCGGGGACTCGGACTCGGCCAGTCGGAGGCCCGTCGCCGGTACGACCGGCTGTCCGAGTACGACCCGCACCACCTGCCCGGACAGTCCCAGCTCCTCCAGCAGATCGCGCCGAAGTGGGGCGGCTCGCTGGAGACGATGCACGCCTTCGCCCGTACGCAGATGCTGGCGGCGCCGGAGGGGGCACCGAACGCGCTGCTGGTCCTGGAGGCGCACCTCGAACACTGGCTCGACCTGCCCGGCGCCGACCAGGGCAGGTACTTCACCGACGGCCGGGTACGGGAGGAGATCCGGGAGGCGGCGGCCCGCTCGGTGCTGCACCCGGCGTACCGGCGCACCGTCGGGTGGGTCACCGTGGAGAACTACTTCGCCTTCATGTTCGGCATGATCGACGACGAGGTCGCGGCGGCCCGACACTTCACCGCCGTCGGACACCTGGTGAGCGAATCACCCTGGGAATATCTCGGCAACCCGCTCACGGTCTTCACCCGGCGCCGCGACCGGGCGCTCAGGAGAGGTAGCGCACGATGATTCGCCAGACCGAGGTCGACGGCGTACCGACCCTGCTCGCCGGCACCACCGGGCCGATGCACGCCGGGTTGATGTTCCGGGTCGGGCAGGCCGACGAGACCCTCGCCCGGCGGGGCATCACCCACCTGCTCGAACACCTGGTGCTCTTCCCGACCGGGGTCGCCGACTACCACTACAACGGCGCCACCGGCAACGTCATCACCTACTTCCACCTCCAGGGCTCCGCCAGGGACATCAGCACCTTCCTGGTCGGGGTCTGCGAATCCCTGCGCAACCTCGCCGGCGAGCGGCTGGAGACCGAGAAGACCATTTTGCGTACGGAGTGGAGCTCCCGGTCCCACTCGGCCACCGACCCGATGCCGCTGTGGCGGTACGGCGCCCGTGACTACGGCCTGGTGAGCTACCCCGAGTGGGGGCTGTCCGGGCTGACCACCGACGACCTGCGGGACTGGGTCGCCCGGTACTTCACCCGGGAGAACGCCGTGCTCTGGATCGCCGGTGACGAGGTACCGCCGGGGCTGACGCTCGACCTGCCGTCGGGCCGGCGCCAGCCGGTGCCGGTGGCGTCCTCGGCGTTGCCGGCCACCCCGGCGTTCTTCCGCGGCCCGTCACGGGCGACCGGGTGGGATGCGGTGGTGCCGAGCAACGCCGCCGCCAGCGTGTTCACCGGCGTACTCGAACGGGATCTGTTCCGCAGTCTGCGGCAGCGGGGCGGGCTGTCGTACACGGCGGCGGCGAACCACGACCCGCGCGGCGACGGGTTCGCCGTGATCACCGCACTCGCCGACGCGCTGCCGGAGAAGCAGGACGCGGTACTCGGCGGATTTGTCGACGTACTGGCCAAGCTGAGGATCGGCCGGATCGATGAGGCCGACCTGACCGCCGTGGTGGCCAAGGCCACCGACGCGCTGCTCACCGCCGAGGCCGACGCCGCCCGGCTGCCCTCGGCGGCGTTCAAACTGCTCACCGGTCAGCCGTTGCGGTCGAGCGACGAACTGGCCGGGGAGCTGAAGGCGGTCACCATCGAGCAGGTACGCGAGGTCACCGGTGTCGCGCTCGGCTCGGCGCTGCTGATGACCCCGAACGGGCGCACCGCCGACTGGGCCGGTTTTGTCGCCGCGCCGACCGGCTCCGAGGAGGCCGTCCGGGGCACCACGTACCCGGGATTGGGCGACCGGTCGACGCGGCTCGTGGTGGGGGAGTCGGGGATCAGCCTGGTGCCGGAGGAGGGCGAGCCGAACACCGTACGGTTCGACCGGTGCGTGGCCATGCTCGCCTGGCCGGACGGGGCCCGGCAGCTCGTCGGCGCCGACGCGGTCACGGTCCGGATCGAGCCCACCCTGTACCGGGGTGCGACGGCCCTGAACATCGACGCCAGGGTGCGCAGGGAGGTGCGGGTCGACCTGCCGGCCCGCGATCCGGACGAGATCCCCCGACCGGGAACCGCGCAACCGGTGGCCGGGACCGCGGCGGGTCGCCGGAGCATCGCCCACCGGCTCCAGGTGGGCGCGCTCGGGCTGGTGGCCCTCGTGGTGGGCCTGTCGGCCCTGGGCGTCACCGTCGCCATGATCGTGGGCGCGGTGCAGTTCCGCCTGCTCCCCGCGATCGGTTCCTGGATCATCGCCGGCTACCTCGGCCGCACCTTCCTAACCAAGTGGCAGAACCACCACCGCTAGACCCCACCCCGCCCCCGTTTTTGTCGACGATCTTGCACTTGTGGTGCCCGATTTAGGACGCTCATCCTGATTTGTTCACCGCCACAAGTGCAAGATCGACGCGGCCTGTGGGGTGGGGGTGGGGTGGGGGTGGGGTGGGGTGGGGGAACTTGGTGTGACGCACATCGATATCGCCGACTTTTACGGGCGGTGGTCGTCGACGAACTCATCCGGGAAGGGCTGTACCCGTACCCGGCCGAGCCCAGGTACGGGAGAACCTTCGGCACCTCGATCTGGACGTGCTCGACGTGGTCAACCTGCGGATGGGCTCGGCCGAGGGCACCTCGGACGAACCCCTCGGGCAGCAGTTCAACGCCCTGGCCGCGGCCGAGCTGGAACTGTCGGCCGACGTGATCGCGGAACTCGACACCATCGGCCGGTAGTCACGGCTCACCGCGCCGGTCCGCCCCGGTCGGCGGAGAGGTCCGTACGCCGGACGAACACCTCGATCCCGTCGAGGACCCGTTGCAGGCCGAACTCGAACGCCCGGGTCGGCTCGTACGTGCCCTGGTTCACCTCGCCGGCCGCGCTGCCGACCGCGCTCGCCACCGGGTAGCGGTCCGGGTCGAGGACCTGCTCCAGCAGCGGTGCCTGGGCGGTCCACCACTGTTCGTCGGTCATCCCGGTCCGGCGTTCGACCAGGGCCGCCTCCACCGCGCCACGGGCCGCCCCGGCGACGTAGCCGAGCAGCAGGGTGAGCACCGAGTCCATCTCCACCTCGGTCAGCCCGATGTCGGACAGTGCCCGTAGTTCGTAGTCGTACTTGGCGATCAGGTGGGGGCCCATCGGGGGGCGCTGTACGGCCACCTCCAGCATCCACGGGTGCCGCTGGTAGGTGGTCAGGTTCTCCCGGGCGATGTGTTCGAGTCGGGTCCGCCAGTCCAGGTCACCCCGGTCGGGCCGGTCCATCCGGCCGAGCACCGCGTCGAGCATGACGTCGACCAGCTCGGCCTTGCCCGGCACGTACGTGTAGAGCGACATCACCCCGACGCCGAGCCGTTCGGCGAGCCGGCGCATGGACAGCGCCGCCAGTCCCTCGGCGTCGGCCAGTTCGATCGCCGTGTCGACGATCCGGTCGACGGTCAGCCCGGACCGGGGGGCCGGCTTCTCCGGTCCCCGCCAGAGCAGGGCCATGCTGCGGGCCGGGTCCCCGCCGCCGGTGTACTCGGTGGTCATCGCCGCTCCCAGGACGTCCGCGATTCGGGTTGGCACCCGCCAACCGTACGGTGTACGGTCTGTTTCGTACACCGTACGATCTTAAGGGGTCCGGATGACAGTGACAGCGGCAGCCGTACAGGTCGAGGGTCTGGTCAAGCGCTACGGTGGGCGCCCCGCGCTGGACGGACTCGACCTGCGGGTGGACCCCGGCACCGTGCACGGGCTGCTCGGGCCCAACGGCGCCGGCAAGACCACCGCCGTACGCATCCTCACCACGCTGCTGCGACCCGACGCCGGCCGGGCCGTGGTCGCCGGCCACGACGTCGAACGCGACCCGGTCGCCGTGCGCACCCGGATCGGGCTGGTCGGCCAGCACGCCGCCGTGGACGAGATCCTCAGCGGCCGGCAGAACCTGGTCATGTTCGGCCGGCTCTACCACCTGCCCGGCGCGACCGCCCGGCGTCGGGCCGACGAACTGCTCGCCCGCTTCGGTCTCGCCGACACCGGTGACAAGCCGGTCGGCCGCTACTCCGGCGGCATGCGCCGACGTCTCGACCTCGCCGCCAGCCTGATTCTCGCCCCGACCGTGCTCTTCCTCGACGAACCGACCACCGGGCTGGACCCGCGCAGCCGGGCCGAGGTCTGGGACGCCGTCCGGGGTCTCGTGGCGGGCGGCACCACGGTCCTGCTCACCACCCAGTACCTGGACGAGGCCGACCAGCTCGCCGACCGGATCTCGGTGGTCGACCACGGCCGGACCATCGCCGAGGGCAGCGCCGACCAGCTCAAGTCGCGGCTCGGCGGGGACCGGATCGACGTCGTGCTGCGCGACCGCGACCAACTGCCGGTGGCCGCCTCGGTGGTCGCCGCGATCGCCGGCGCCGAGGCCGAGGTCGACCCCGACACCCGACGGGTCAGTGCGCCGGTCGCCGACCGGGTCACCGCGCTCACCGCCGTCGTCCGGGGGCTCGACGGCGCCGGGATCGACGCCGAGGACATCGCGCTGCGCCGACCCACCCTCGACGAGGTCTTCCTGCACCTGACCGGACACCCCACCACCAGCGCCACCGCTTCGACCGACGAGAAGGTGACCGCGTGACGACCCTCGCCCCGCCCCCGCCCCGGTCACTGTTCGGCCGGCTGCGCTGGGCCGTCGCCGACGGCTGGACGATCACCCACCGCGACCTGTCCCACTGGGCCCGCCAGCCGTGGCAGATCGTCATCGCGCTGCTCTTCCCGGTGCTGACCGTGCTGATGTTCGGCTATCTGCTCGGCGGCGGCATGACGGTGCCGGGCGGCGGCGACTACCGGGAGTTCCTGCTGCCCGGCATGTTCGCCCTGACCATGGTCTTCGGGCTGGAGACGACGTTCGCGGCGGTCGCCACCGACGCGGCCAGGGGCGTCACCGACCGGTTCCGCTCGATGCCGATGGCACCGTCGGCGGTTGTCGTCGGCCGAGGCACCGCCGACCTGCTCAACTCGCTCGTCGGCCTGGCCCTGATGATCGGCTGCGGGCTCGCCGTCGGCTGGTCCTGGCACCACGGACCGGTACGCGCCGCCGCCGCGATCGGACTGCTCCTGCTGCTGCGCTTCGCGCTGCTCTGGGTCGGCATCTGGCTCGGCCTGCTGGCCAAAGGCCCGGAGGCGCTGGTCGCCGTACAGATCCTGGTCTGGCCGCTGGGATTCCTGTCCAACACCTTCGCGGCGCCGGAGACCATGCCGGGCTGGCTCGGCGTGATCGCCGAGTGGAACCCGCTCTCCTCGACCGTCGCCGCCACCCGCGAGCTGTTCGGCAACCCCGGCTGGGGCGGCGACTCCTGGATCGCCCAGCACGCCCTGCTGATGTCGGTGCTCTGGCCCACCCTGCTGATAGTGGTCTTCTTCCCCCTCGCCGTACGCCGTTACCGCAGGCTGAGCGCGTGAGCGGGAACATGGCCGAGGCGGGGCGCGGCGTACCTGCGGGGACCGGTTCCACCGGGGACGAGCCGACGGTGGCGTTCGCCCGGTGTGCCGTCCTGTTCGAGCCGGCCGATCCGCCGCGCGCCGGCACGGTGGCCTTCTGGACCGCCGAGGGGATACCGGAGCCGCTGGGCGAGCCGGGCAAGCTCACCGTGCTCACCCCGGACCCGGTCGACCCGAACGGGGTCGCCGTACGCACCGTCGAGGCCCGTCGGCTGCCCGTACGCGACGCTCTGGCGCTGCTCGTACGGGCCCGGCGCGACGCTGGTGGCAACGCCCATCCGGCGGCGGTGTTCTGGGGTGCCGCCGCCGACGAGGCCCTGCACCTGGTCGGCCGGGGACGGCTGCTGCCGGGTATCTCCCCGGCCGGGTTCGACGCCTGGCGGGTCGGGCCGTTCGACGAGTCCGACCTGGAGCGGGTCGCGGCGCTCGGGGCGGCGATGCCGGCCACCGCGCGGGCGATCCCGCTGCCCGAGCAGGACCCGCCCCGGCTGCCCGACGCGGTGCCGCTGGTGCGGGCGTTCCTCGACGCGGTCGCCGACACCCTGCCCCGGCGCCCCGACACCACCGGTGCCTACGCCGCCGACGCGCCACAGCCGGCCGATGAGCTGCGCGACTGGGCCGGCGAGGTGGCCACGGTGGACACCGGGCTGCGGCTGTCGCTGCGGATCGAGGCGGACCCGGACGACGTCGGCACCGGGCCGCTGCGGGCGGTGCTCCAGGTCGCCGACCGCAACGACGCCGCCAGCCTGGCCGACGCCCGTACGCTCTGGGCGCCGGGCCGGACACCGGGTTGGCCGGAGAACGTCCGCACCGACATCAGTCTGGCCGTACGCCGGGCCGGGCGGGTGTTCCCGCCCCTGAGCCGTCTGCTCGACGATCCGGTGCCGGACATGCTGGTGCTCGACGACGACGAGGTCACCGACCTGCTCGGCGGTGCCGCCGCACGGCTGGCGGCGGCCGGGGTGACCGTGCACTGGCCCCGGGAACTGGCCGGCGAACTGCACACCACCGCCCTGCTCGGCGGCGGTCGGGACCTGCCGGCCGGCACCGCCGGACTGTTCGGCGAGGGCCGGCTGCTGGACTTCAACTGGCAGGTGGCGCTCGGCGGGATCCCGCTCAGCGCGGCCGAGATGGACCGGCTCGCCGAGGCGCACCGACCGGTGGCCCGGCTGCGCGGACGGTGGATCCTGGTCGACCCGGAGACCGTACGCCGGGCCCGGCACCGGGTTCTGCCGCCGCTGAGCCCGGTCGCCGCCCTCGGCGCCGCGCTGACCGGCACGGTCGACGTCGACGGGCGGGCGGTGCCGGTCGGCGCGACCGGCTGGCTGGACGAGCTGCGGCGGCGGATCGCCGACGCCGACGGCGGCACCGAACCGCTGCCCGCGCCGGCGGGGCTGACCGCGACGCTGCGCGACTACCAGCTCCGGGGGCTGCGCTGGCTGACCCGGATGACCTCGCTCGGCCTCGGCGCCTGCCTCGCCGACGACATGGGACTCGGCAAGACCGTCACGCTGATCGCCCTGCACCTGCACCGCCAGCGGGACCCGGAGACCGCCGGCCCGACCCTGGTCGTCTGCCCGGCCTCGCTGCTCGGCAACTGGGAACGGGAGATCCGCCGGTTCGCCCCCGGCGTGGCCGTACGCCGTTTCCACGGCACCGGCCGGGATCTCGACCCGGCCGACGGCTTCACCCTCACCACGTACGGGACGATGCGGCTGGATGCCCGGCGGCTGGCCGGTCGGCGCTGGGGGATGGTCGTCGCCGACGAGGCCCAGCACGTCAAGAACCCGGCGTCGGACACGGCGAAGGCACTGCGCACCATCGACACCGGGGCGAGGGTGGCGCTCAGCGGCACGCCGGTGGAGAACAACCTGACCGAGTTGTGGGCGATCCTCGACTGGACCACGCCGGGGCTGCTCGGACCGCTGTCGGCGTTCCGGGAGCGGTGGGTGCGACCGGACGGCGCGGTGGACCTGGACCGGCTGGCCGGGCTGGTCGGCCCGTTCCTGCTGCGGCGGCGCAAGACGGATCCGGGCATCGCCCCGGAGTTGCCGGCCAAAACCGAGACGGACCGGCCGGTGACGCTGACGCCGGAGCAGGCGGGCCTCTACGAGGCGGTGGTCCGGGAGACCCTCGACGAGATCAGGAACAGCACCGGGATGGCCCGGCGCGGCCTGGTGCTGGCGCTGCTGACCGCGCTGAAGCAGATCTGCAACCATCCGGCGCAGTACCTGGGCGAGGAGCAGCCGAGGCTGCGTGGCCGGTCCGGCAAGCTCGAACTGCTCGACGAACTGCTCGACACGATCCTCGCCGGTGGGGGAGCGGCCCTGGTCTTCACCCAGTACGTGGCCATGGCCCGGCTGCTCGAACGGCATCTCACCGGGCGCGGGATCGGCACCCGGCTGCTGCACGGCGGTACCCCGGTGGACCGGCGGGAGGAGCTGGTGGCGCGGTTCCAGGCCGGCGAGGTGCCGGTTTTCCTGCTCTCGTTGAAGGCCGCCGGCACGGGACTCAACCTGACCCGCGCCGATCACGTGATCCACTACGACCGCTGGTGGAACCCGGCCGTGGAGGACCAGGCCACCGACCGGGCGTACCGGATCGGGCAGACCCGGCCGGTGCAGGTGCACCGGCTGATCGCGGAGGGCACGGTGGAGGACCTGATCGCCCGGACCATCGCCGACAAGCGCGGACTGGCCGACGCGGTGCTCTCCGGCGGCGCGGCGGCGCTCACCGAGCTGACCGACGACGAACTCGCCGAACTGGTGACCCTGCGGGAGACAACATGACCAACGGCAGCGGCGGCAGCAGCGGCGGCGGCGGTGAGGTGCTGGGATTTCCGGCGTTTCCGAAGGGGCTGCGCCGGATCCCGCGCTTCGCCCGATCGTGGTGGGGGCGGGCCTGGCTGACCGCGATGGAGGAGACCGCGCTGGACAGCATCCAGCTTCGCAAGGGCCGGCGGTACGCGTACGGGGGGCACGTCGGTTCGATCACGGTCAGTCCGGGGCGGCTCGCCGCCACCGTGTACGACGACGCGGGCGCGACGTACCGGACCGTGGTGGAGGTGGAACGGCTCACCGACCGGCAGTGGGAGCGGCTGCTCGGTGCGATCACGGCGAAGGCGGGTCACCTCGCCGCACTGCTCGACGGGGACGTGCCGCACGAGCTGGTCGACGCGGCCCAGGATGTCGACGTACGGCTGCTGCCCGGTCTGGGTGACCTGCAACCGCACTGCTCCTGCCCGGACTGGGAGTTTCCCTGCCGGCACGCGGCGGCACTGTCCTACCAGTCGGCGTGGCTGATCGACGCCGATCCGTTCGTGCTGCTGCTCCTGCGCGGTCGGGGAGCGGCCGAGCTGCTCGGTGATTTGCGCCGGCAACCACCGGCCCCGGAACGGGGGACGGGGCTGGTCGGCGTACCGGCGGCGGGGGTGTTCGGGCGGCCGGTGGCCGAGCTGCCGCCCGTACCGCCGGATTTGCCGGAGCCGGACCCCGACGGACTGTTGCCGGCGGTCGTGGCCGGACCGGGGGTGGATCCGGGGTCGCTGCGGCGGCTGGTCGCCGACGCGGCGCACCGGGCGCGGGCGTTGCGCGTGGTGGCCGGGCGGGGGTCGCGGGTCGGCTGACCGTCGCCGTGGCCCGGCTGTCGGCAATTGTCGCTTGGCATTGATGGTGATAGATCGATGGGTTGGACTGTCCAATGTGGTGACCCGCGACCGGATCGATGAAAAAGTGTGGCCGTCAATTGATGACCATCGCTTTCTTGGCGACCCGGAAAAGCACTGGTGGGGACCTTGCCGGGGCGGTGGGTAGGCCACCGAGGAGGAACCGTCCATGTCCGACAGTCAGCAACCCGGCTCCGGCACCGGACCGGCCGGAACCGAACGACGACCGGACCGGCGCCGGTGGCGTGCCGGCGCGTCCGTCGCCCTGTCCATCGCGCTCGCGGCCGGCGGCCTGGCCGCACCCGGCGTCGCCGGCGCCGCCCCCGGCCGTGTCGCCGGCCCGGCGCCACTGGTCGCCGCGACCGGTGACACCATCCCCGGCAGCTACGTCGTGGTGCTCGCCGGGAAGCCCGGCACCGCCGACGCCGCGCGGGCCGGCGCCGCGGTCTCCCGCGCGGCCGCGCTGGGCGTCAGCATCGAGCACCGGTATGCCGCCGCCCTCAACGGCTTCTCCGCCCGGCTCACCCCGGCCCAGGTCGCCGCCCTGCGCGACGACCCGGCGGTGGCCTACCTGGCCCCGAACCAGCGGGTCGGGATCGACGTCGCGCAGACCCCCGCCACCTGGGGCATCGACCGCGTCGACCAGCGGAACCTGCCGCTGGACAACACCTACAACTACGACCAGACCGGCACCGGCGTCACCGCGTACGTCATCGACACCGGCATCCGCTCCACCCACGCCGAGTTCGGCGGGCGGGTCTTCCCCGGCTACACCGCCGTTTCCGACGGCAACGGCGTCAACGACTGCAACGGTCACGGCACCCACGTGGCCGGCACCATCGGCTCCACCACGTACGGGGTGGCGAAGGCGGTGCGCCTGGTCCCGGTCCGGGTGCTCGACTGCTTCGGCAGCGGTACGGCGGCCTCCGTCATCGCCGGCATCGACTGGGTCACCTTCAACCACTCCGGACCCTCGGTGGCGAACATGAGCCTCGGCGGCGGGGCGTACCAGCCGATCGACGACGCGGTCACCAACTCGATCAACTCCGGCGTCACGTACGTGGTCGCCGCCGGCAACAACAACGGCGACGCCTGCGCGCTCTCCCCGGCCCGTACCCCGACGGCGATCACGGTCGGCGCCAGCACCAGCGCCGACAGCCGGGACACCACGTACTCCAACTGGGGCGGCTGCCTCGACCTGTTCGCCCCCGGCACCGCCATCACCTCGACCTGGTCCTTCGCCGACAGCGCCATCAACACGATCAGCGGCACCTCGATGGCCAGCCCGCACGTGGCCGGTGCCGCCGCGCTCTACCTGAGCACCCACCCCACCGCCACCCCGGCCACGGTGACCTCGTGGATCCTCGGCCGGGCCACCCCCAACGTGCTGTCGAACGTCGGCACCGGCTCGCCGAACCTGCTGCTGTACACCGGGGCCGTGGCAGCCAGCCACGCCGGCATGACCTGGCGGGTCCTGGAACAGCGCGCGGACAACGTGGTCCGGGTCGGCGCCGACGCGCTGACCAACGCCTACCAGGGCGACACGCCGGCCAGTGCCGCGCTGCCGCTGCTCTGCCTGTCGGTCACCGGCGCCCCGCTGCCGGCCGGGATCGTCACCGACCAGTACGCCGGCTGGTCCAGCGGCAGCGTACGGATCACCGCCCCGGTGCTCGGCTCGCAACTGACCAGCCTCGGCGCGGCGGACGCGATCTGCGTCGCGAACTTCGGCGCCGGCTGGCGGATGGCGGAGTTCCACGACGGCATCTACACCATCGGCCGGTTCCGGGCCCGCAGCGGTTGGAGCTTCTGGGCCAACGGCACCCCGGCGGCCAACACCCGGTTCTGGACCCACATCAACGACCAGCCCGCCAACCCGTGGAGCTGATCCGAGCCGAGTCCGGCGCACCCGCCTGACCTGATCGGCCGTACGGCACCGGCCGCCGCCACCCGCCCGTGGACGGGAGGCGGCGGCCGGATGCCGTCGCGTGCGAGCCGGAACCGGCTCAGGAGACGGTGATCGCCCCCGTGCCGGACCGTACGCAGGACACCGTGCGATTGACCGTGGCCGCCGCCCCGGTCAGACACTGCCCGAGCACCACGTGTCCGGCGGCGTTCGGGTGCCAACTTTCCTGGCACGTCTGGAAGTACGACACACAGCTGTTGGCGATGCGCTGGATGGCGATCTTGTCGTAGCCGGAGAGGCTGGTCAGGAAGGTGCCGGTCGGGCCGTCCTGGAGCCGGATCGGGGTGGCGAGGGTCCCGGTCGGGCTGGTCGCCGCCTCGCACAGCCGGGCGCCGTCGAAGGCCCGCTGCACGTTCAGATACACCAGGTCGTCGGCCGGGAACTCGGACCGCATGGTGTTCGCCACCGACTGGACCAGGGTGCCGAGGTTGCCGGAGAAGAGGTGACCGGCGGCGAGGCTGGCCCGGTGGATCGGGCAGCCGGCCGCGTACCGCTCCGCGCCGAGGTCACGGAACTTGTCCCGGCTGTCGTCGCGGCCGTCCTCCTCGTGGAACCTGGACTCCAGATCGAACGGCAGCGGGTTGGTGTAGTCCTGGAAGACGATCCGGTGCTGCCCGTCGGCGTCCACCTGGTCGAGGGTGGTGAGCAGCTGCCGTACGGCGATGGTCGTCTCGGCGGTCGCGGCACTGACCTGGGCCGGGGTGGCCAGGTCGCCGGAGCTGCACGGGGCCTGCTCGACCGGGCCGCCGAGGTACGCCCAGAACTCCCACCAGCCGGTCCAGGCGTCGGCCACGAACCGGTTGGCGCACTTCGACGCGACGTCGCCGAAGGTGAACGAGCTGTTGTTCGAGCCGAGGCCGATCAGCACCAGGTCGACGTCGTGGGTCGACGCGACCGCGCGGAGCTGGTCGAGCTGGGCGGCGACGGTCCGGCCGCTGGGCCGGTTGATCGAGGCGGTGGCGATGTCGTGCGGCTGGCCGCCGGAGCAGGCGAGGTTGAACCGGGCCTGAATGCCGGGCAGGCTCGCCTGGTTGAGCGAGGCGTTGGCGGACCGGTGACAGAAGAAGGCGTTGTTGTTCGGCGCCGACCAGCCCGGGAAGCCCTGGGCCACGCCGTTGACGTCGACGACCGGGGTGTACGCCCCGGCGCCCTCGCCGCTGATGAAACTGTCGCCGAGCGCCACCGCGGCGGTCGGTAGGGCCGCGATCTCCGCGACCGGTTTGGCTGCCGCGCCGGATCGGGCCGTGGTGGTGGCCGACAGCGCATCGACCGAGCTCAGGGTCGCGACGAGGGCGACCACGAGCGCGGTACGACGGAACATGGACATGGGGTGTCCTCCCTGCCGATGAGCAGAATGCGAGAGATCTTCGCGACCGCGATCAGACCACGCCCCGAGCCTGCCGTCAACGATCGATCCACATGGTTGTGTCGATGATCTGACCGTTCCGGCTCCGTCCGCTGTGGACCGCGTGCCGCAGGCCGGTGGCCGGCGCCGATGAGCATCGGTGGTCGGGTTGTCGGGCATCGCGGGCCCGGTCGCGGTCGTCGTCGCCGACAGACCCCTAATCGTCCACTTGACACGAACTTGGGTCGGCCTCTACTTTCGACTTAGCGTCATATTGACGAGAACACCTCGGGTCCGATCCGCCGAAGGCCCGTGCCGGTCGTCCGACAACACAGCGCAAAGCCAGCTCACGACGCAGCTCCCGGCAACTTCCTCCGCACCCTCGACAGTCGATGGATGGACGTCATGACAAATCCGCAACTCCCGCACCAGGCAACCGGTTCCCACGAGATCCGGCCACCCTCACCCGAGCCTCCACCGCCGCGCCCGCACCGCCCCATCTACTCCGCCGGGCCGGCACCCGTCCACACGGTCTCCAGCGCCACCCGGCACCTCAGCGCCGGGGCGTATCTCGACGACCGGTTCCGCCGGGACAGCCTGAACCAGGTCTACCACCAGACGAAGCGGCTGGTCGCCCCGTCCTACGGCTACGACGTCATCACGGTGCTCGGGCACTGCCTGCGGGCGACGAGGATGGCGAACATCCGCGACGCGGCCATCGTCGGCCTGCTGATCGTCGCCCTGTGTGCCGCACCGTTCGTTGCGACGGTCACGCTCTGCACGCTGATCGGAATCCACCTGACCGTCTCGACCCTGCGGGTGCTGCGCGCGACCGGCCGGGAGATGCAGGGCGATCAGCCGTTCAATGGCCTGGCTGTCCTCGTCCGACTTCTGCGCCTGTTCTTCCAGCTCGTGGTCAGCGCGATCCTGGTGTCGTTGGCCTCCCTGCCCCTTCTCTTCGGCCTGCTCGCAACCGGTCGGGACACGGCAACGGCATCGGCGATCACCGCCAGCGCGCAACAGGGCGCCTCCTTCCTGATCTCCGTACTGTTTGCGATACCGGTAGCGATGAGCGTGTGGCGGCAGCGGCAACTCGACAGGCTCGCGCCGGGGCAGCCGTCCGCCGTCACCGAACCGAATCCGCGATTCGACGAGATCCGCCGGCAGGACGGCGGCAACGTCGTCGTCTACTCCGGTTACTGGCCCTTCGTCGGCTCCGGCCGCGTCCTGAAGTCCTGGGGCTTCGCCCAGCGGCTGGTCCGCCGCACCGACCCGCTCGGTCTGGCCCGGCCGGAGGCCGAACGGGAGTTCCGTGAGCCGCCGTTCGTCGCCGAGGACATCATCAAGCACGTCCGCGACCACCTCGGGGGCCTGACCGCCGCGACCAGCCCGGAGCAGCAACTGCCGGGGCTGACCATCACCGACCGGGTGTTCCTCGCCGGGACCGAGACCAGCCGGCTGGTCCCGCACATGTCGGCGGAGCAGGTCGACCAGGTCGTCCGGCACCCGACCGCACCGGCCCGGCACTACCTGGTGTGCCAGGTGGTCTCCTGGCGCGGCGAACTGGTCACCACCGTGTACGTGCACTTCGCCGTCCAGGGCAGGTCGCTCTACACCGAGCTGACCTCGATGGCGCTGCCCCCGTGCGACGAGCGGTACCGAATCATCGACCAGGTGGACGGCACCGGTCCGACGGCGTACCTCAGGGGGATCGTGCGCAGCCTCACCGAATGCCCGCAGATCATCGGCGTCGCCCCGCTGAACCTGCTCCGCGCCGGGTACGACAGCGTCGTCGCCTCGTTCGCCCGCACCGACGGCCCGACCGGACCGGACCAGGTGACGATCGGCTACGACTATGGCGCGAGGTTCAGCGTCCGGGAACTCGGCACCGCACTGGACACCCGCAACCACACCCAGACCCAGGACATCGAGAAGTATCAGCGGGTCATCGAGCGCCGGGTGCTGGCCGCCATCCTCGACTTCCTTGAGGGCCGGGGCGTGGACACGAGTGAGTACCGGCAGCGGGTGATGACCCTGCTCAGCGCCGGTGCGGTGGTCACCGGCAGCGGCAGCGTCAACGTCTACGGTGACGCGATCGGCAGCCAGTTCCAGCAGGGGGCACCGGCACCCGCACCCACCGGCTCCGGCGCACCCACCGGCTCCGGCGTCTGATGGAAGGCCACATGGACGACGGCGGGCCACGCAACGTCGGGGCGTACAACAGCGGGTCGGGCAGCATCACCGTCGGTGGCTCCGCGATCGGATCCCAGCGGATCTACCACCCGGCCGAACCGCCGACCCGTCGGGCCGCTGCCGGTGCCGGCCGGGACCCCGACGGGGACCGGCGGGCCGACATCGGCATCCTCACCGTGCTGGAGGCGGAGATGGTGGCCGTGGTCGAGGTGCTGGAACGGATGCGGGACCACCGCTCGTACCAGATGTTCGGCGGGGCCCAGGTCCACGAGGCGTCGGTACGCACCGACGGCGGCAGCCTCCGTACGGTCGCCATGCAGACGCTGGGCCGTGGCCCGCAGTCAGCCGCGGTCGCCTACCGGGACCTGCGCGGGCTTTACCGGCCACCGATAGTGCTGCTGGTCGGCGTCGCCGGCGGGATCCGGTCGACGCTGGACATCGGCGACGTGGTCATCTCCGAGGAGGTGATCTACTACGACGCCCGCCGGGAGACGCCAACCGGCGCCCAGCGCCGGGGACAGGCCCATCAGATCGCCCCGGTGCTGCTGCGCCGGCTCAACGAGTTCTTCGTACGGCAGCGGGGGATCGTCCAACTCGACCCGGAAACTCACTTCCGGGTCCACCGTGGTCCGATCGGCTCCGGCGACGCGGTGATCACCGACGCCGACTCGGACATCCGGGCCTACCTGGAGCGGTTCAACGAGCGGACGCTCGCGGTGGAGACCGAGGCGGGTGGGGTGGCCCAGGCGTTCTACGAGGAGGTCGACGTCGACCAGACGCTGCGCGGCTGGCTTACCATCCGGGGCATCTCCGACCTCGCCGACCGGCACAAGGGACACGAGCACCACGATCTCGCCGCTCGGCACGCCGCCGCGGTGATGGAACGGCTGCTGCCGTACCTCTGGTTGACCGAGGCCGGGCAGTGACGCGGGCCGGCGGCCACCGGCCGGGTCGGGAGAAGTGGCGCACACCCGTACGGCAGCCCTGGTGGGGCCGACTGGCCGGCCGGGAGTTGGAGGCGTACCTCACCGCGAGCCTGGCGTTGGCCGTCGGCCTGCTCAGCCTCCTCGACGTGGCGAACCCGGCGGCGGTCTCCGCCGCCACCCTGTCGATCCTCGGGCTGATCGTCTTCGACCTGTTCACCGGGCGCCGACGGCTGCGCCGGATCGACTCGGCGATCCGGGACCTGCCCAGGTCGCTGGGCAAGGCGGGCCTGACCGAATCCGTCGACCGTCTGATCACGGCCGCCGGGCCGGGAACCGTGTTGCGGATCGATGAGGCGCAGGACATCCGACTGGTCGGCGTCACCCTGAGCCGGACCATCCGCAGCCACCTGCACGACCTGGAACGTCGACTGGCGGCCGGGGCGTCGGTCCGGGTCGCCATCCTCGACCCGGACGGTCCTGGACCGCGCGAGGCGGCCCGCCGCAACGCGGTGCCGGACGACGCGCTGGTGTTCGAACACCGGTTGCAGCCGACGATCGACCTGCTGCACCACCTGGCCGCCGGCCCGGGGGTCAGCGGCCGGCTGGAGGTGCGATTCCTCCGGTTCGTCCCGGCCTTCGGCCTGACCCTGGTGGATCCGGCGACGTCGCACGGCCGGATCTCGGTCGACATCTACTCCCACCAACCGGCCGGTCCGGAGGCGGTGATCAATCTCGACGCCGGCCGGGACCCGATCTGGTACCGCCACTTCGCCAGCGAGTTCGACCTGATCTGGGCCAACGGGCAGCCGGCCCCGATCGGCGGTGGGCGGCGCGGGACCGACGCCGGCCGGGCATGACCGCCGCCGCCGGACCGGGCCGGTCCGCCAGGCGCACGGGTACGCTGCGCGCGAACCGGGGCCCGTCCTACCCGCCGTCCGGGCACCGGATGATGGGTCCGGAGCGGTTCTATGGTTACCCTCGCACTGTGTCCTCCCGCCCACCGAGTCCGTTTCGGATCGCCATCGACCTGGTCATCCTGACCATCCGTCAGGACCGGTTGCACGTCCTGTTGATCGAGCGGGGCAAGGAGCCGTTCGAGGGCCGACCGGCGTTACCGGGCGGATTCGTCCGGGCCGGGGAGGACCTGCGCGACACGGCAGTACGCGAGCTGGCCGAGGAGACCGGGATCGACGGTGGCAAGCTCCACCTGGAGCAGGTGCGCACCTACGGTCACCCGGATCGGGACCCGCGCGGGCGGATCGCCTCGGTGGCGTACCTGGCGATCGCGCCGGACCTGCCGATACCGGTCGCCGGTACGGACGCCGCGACCGCCCACTGGGAACCGGTCGACAACGATCGACTCGGCCGGGGCTGGCTCGCCTTCGACCATGACGTGTTGCTGCGCGACGCCATCGAACGGGCCCGCGACAAGCTGGAGTATTCGCCCCTGGCCACGGCGTTCTGCCAGGACCTGTTCACGATCAGCGACCTGCGCGCGGTCTACGAGGCGGTCTGGGGCGTACGGCTCGACCCGCGCAACTTCCACCGCAAGGTCACCGGCGTCAAGGACTTCGTGAAGGCCACCGAGGAACGCCGCTTTCCCCCCACCGGCCGCCCCGCGATCCTCTACGAACGCGGCACCGCCTCCCTCCTCCACCCGGCGATGCTCCGCCCCACCCGCTCCCACGACAGGCCCACCCCCCTCAACTGACGGCCACTCCCTCGCTACCTGAGTGCCGGGCTCAGGGGGCGAGGGTGACGGGGGAGGGGTGGAAATTGATGCGGACGGGGGTGCCCGGGGGGAGGGTGGGGAGGCGGGTGCTGGGGATTTGTGCGACCACGAGGGTCTCGTTGGGCATTGCGATGGTTACTCGGCTGATCGGGCCGAGGAAGCTGGCGGCGAGGACCCGTCCGTCGCCGTCCGGGTCGGCGACCACGTCGACCGCCTCCGGACGGACCAGCGCGGTCACCGGCGTGGTCGGGTCCGACGGTGCGTCGGCCGGCTCCACCAGCGGCAGCGTGGCTCCGAAGACCTCCACCGTGTCGCCGTTGACCCGGCCGGGCAGCCGGTTGCTGAGCCCGACGAAATCGGCCACGAACGCGCTCGCCGGACGCAGGTAGATCTCCGCCGGTGCGCCCAACTGCTCCAACCGGCCGCCGCGCATCACACCCACCCGGTCGGCCACCGCCAGCGCCTCCTCCTGGTCGTGGGTGACGAACAGGGTGGTGGTGCCGACCTCGATCTGGATCCGGCGGATCTCGTCGCGCAACTGGACCCGTACCTTCGCGTCCAGTGCCGAGAGCGGCTCGTCGAGCAGCAGCACCCGGGGCTGGATGGCGAGCGCGCGGGCGAGGGCCACCCGCTGTTGCTGGCCACCGGAGAGCTGGTGCGGGTACTTGTCGGCGTGGCCGCCGATGCCGACCAGGTCGAGCATGTCGCCGGCCCGCTCGCGCCGTACGGCGGCGGGGCGGCCGCGCAGCCGGAGCCCGAACTCCACGTTCTCCCGCGCGGTCAGGTGCGGGAACAGGCTGTACGCCTGGAAGACCATCCCCATGTCGCGCCGGTTGACCGGCCGATCCGTGATGTCCTCCCCGTCGACCAGGACCCGGCCCGAGTCGGCCTCCTCCAGGCCGGCGAGCACCCGCAACGCCGTGGTCTTGCCGCAGCCGGACGGGCCGAGCAGGGCGACCATCTCACCGGGGGCGAGTTCGAGGTCGAGTCCGTCCAGCGCGGAGGTGTTGCCGAACCGGCGGTGCAGCGAAACGAGTCGTACCGTGACGCCCTGACGGGCGCCGTCGCGGGCGCCGGGCGTGGCGGCGACGCTGGTGTTACCGGTCACCGTGTCTCCTTCGGGGAGGTCCGGCGTCGGCCGCCGCCGACGAGGGACAAGAGCATCAGTAGGACGAATGCGAGCACCAGCGCCGTCAACGAGACCGCGACCGACATCGTGGCGCTGCTCTTGCCGAGCAGGTTGATGGCGACCTGGAGATTGCTGCGGTTGAGCAGGGAGGCGATGGTGAACTCGCCCAGCACGAGCGCGACGGTGAGGAACGCGGCCGAGAGCACCGCCGAGCGGATGTTCGGCAGGACCACCCGCCAGATCACCGTCGCCCAGCTCGCGCCAAGACTCCGGGACGCCTCCGCGAGCGTACGCACGTCGATCGCGGAGAGCCCCGCGTCGATCGACCGGTACGCGTACGGCAGCACCAGGATCGTGTACGCGAAGGTGAGCGTGAGCGCGGAGCCGCCGAGGAAGTACGTGACCCACGCGTACACCGGGGCGAGCCCGACCACCAGCACGATCGCCGGGATGGTCAGCGGCAGCAGGCAGAGGAACTCCACCAGTCGACGCAGCCGGGGCAGCCGTAGCCGGACCCAGACGACGGTCGGGACCAGCAGCAGCAGGGTGAGCGCGACGGTGAGCAGCACCAGACCGAACGAGTTGGTGACACCGGTCAACAGGTCCGGGTAGGTCTCGCCGAGTTGGCCCCAGTCGACCAGTAGCTTCCAGGTGTCCAGCGTGATCGTGCCGTTCGGGCCACGGGTGGTGAATTCCAGCATCGCCAGCAGCGGCAGCAGGAAGAAGGTGCCGAGCAGCGTGACGATTGTCCAGCGGAAGGCCCGCTGGCGCCGGGCCCGGCGCTTGATCACCCCAGCCATCGTGAACTCCTTCGCTGTAGCACCGCGTAGAGCCACATCACCAGCGCGACCACCACGATCATGCCCAGCGCCATGGCCTTGCCCAGGTTCTGCTGGCCGAGGATGACCTCGCTGGTGAGCGCGCCACGGATCTGCAACGGGATGATCGGGCTGCCCTGGCTGACCAGCGCGGCGGCGGTGGCGTACGCCGAGAAGGCGTTGGCGAACAGCAGCAGCGTGGCGCCGAGGAACGGCGGGGCGAGCAGTGGCATCGCCACCAGCCGCCAGTACTGCCAGGTCGAGCCGCCCAGGCTCTCCGCCGCCTCCCGCCACTGTGGACGAATGCCGTCCAGCGCCGGCAGGAACACGATCACCATCAGCGGCACCTGGAAGTAGGTGTAGACCAGCAGCAGGCCGGGCAGCTCGAACAGCCACACCCCGTGGGAGAAGATGTCGATGCCGAGGTGGTCGCGCAGGAACAGGGTGGCGAACCCGCTCAGCCCGATGGTGGCCATGAACGCGAACGCCAGGGTGACCCCACCGAACTGGGCGAGCACGCCGGCCGCCGAGGTCACCACCCGCCGCAGCACCCCGTCCGGCTTCGCCGTGACCAGGGCGTACGCGAGCAGCGCGCCGAGCACCGCGCCGATCGCCGCGGTGACGGCGGAGAGCAGGATGCTGCGCCCGAAGGCTTCGAGAATGTACGAGGTGCCGACCGCCGACAGGTTGTCGAGGGTGAAGCCACCGTCGTCGCCGGTGAACGCGCCGATCACCACCACCAGGGTGGGTATCGCCAGGAACACCACGACGAACGCGAAGAACGGTACGACGCCGAGCAGGTCACGGCCCGGCAGGCCGCTCCGGCGCCGGTCGGCCGGGGCGGGCCGGACCCCGGGCGCGGGCGCCACGGGGTCCGGGTGTGGTGTGACGACGGTCATCGTCGCTCAGCCCACTGCCTTCGCCCAGTTCGTGGCCAGGCTCTCCTTGGCCTTCGCGGTCTGCGGGTCGGTGAGGAACACCGGCTCGCCGCTGGTGTTCGGCAGCTTGCCGTACGCGGCCTGGTCGATCGTGCCGGCCTTGCTCATCGCGTCGGCCCGGACCGGTCGGGCGCCACCGCCGAGCCACAGGTTCTGGCCCTCGTCGGAGTAGAGGAACTCCTGCCACAGCCGAGCGGCGGCCGGGTGCGGCGCGTCCTTGCTGATCGCCTGTACGTAGTACGAGCCGACGACGGCGTTGGCCGGAACGACGGTCTTCCAGTCGATCTTGCCCTGGAGCTTGGCGCCCTGGGCGACGTTCAGGTAGTCCCAGTCGATGACGACCGGGGTCTGGCCGGACTCGATGGTGGTCGGGGTCGGGTCGACCGGCAGGAAGTTGCCGGCCTTCTTGAGCTGGCCGAAGAAGTCGACACCCTTGCTGATGTCGTCGGCCGAGCCGCCGTTGCCCAGTGCCGCCATGACCACGCCGCTGAACGCCGCACCGGCCTGGGTCGGGTCGCCGTTGAGCGCGACCTTGCCCTTGAACTCCGGCTTGAGCAGGTCGGCGACGCTGGTCGGCGCGGGGACCTTGCTGCTGTCGTAGCCGATCGACATGTAGCCGCCGTAGTCGTTGACCCAGGTGCCGTTGGCGTCCTTCAGCGCGGCCGGGATGTCCTCCCAGGTCGCCACCTTGTACGGGGCGAACATCGAGGTGTTGGCCGACGCCACGGCGCCGCTGAGGTCGAACACGTCCGGAGCGGTGTCTTGGCCCTTGAGCTGGTTCGCCGCGTTGATCTCGTCCTGGCTGGAGGCGTCCGGCTGGGCCGAGTTGACCTTGATTCCGTACTTCGTGCCGAACGCCTTGATGATCTCGCCGTAGTTGGCCCAGTCCGGCGGCAGCGCGATCACGTTGAGCTGCCCCTCCTTCTTGGCCTCCTCAACGAGCTTGTCGAGTCCGCCCAGGTCGGTCACGCTGACGGCCTTGGCCGCGTCGCTGCTCGACCCCGCGCTTTCCTTCTCCGGGGGCGAGCACGCGGCAATGGCGAGCGCCGTGGTGGACACCGCCAGTAGCGCAACTGTTCGGGCAACCGAGATTCGCACACTTCCTCCTTCTACGCCGGGTCCGGCGTTCGACCAGCACGGACTGCGCCCTTTTCGGCAGTTGTACGGTCGTGACTGGCCCCGAACATCATGCCCGGCCGCAATCGTCCGACCACCGTGGCAAATTGACGCCCCGATGAACGTACGGCGCTGTCCAGTGGAACGATCGGCGCTGGAGTGGTGGATGTGCGAGCTATCGGTGTCCCGCTCGCCGACTGACCGGAATTGCCACCCGGTCCGGCGGCCCGCAAAGGAGAAGGGGTGCCACCAGGGAGTACGGGCGCTACCCGTCCTCCGTGTGCATCATTGCCCTTTCGTGGGCGCTCAGGTTGTAACGGGCGTCACAGGTCCGGCGTTGTCGCTGTCGACGGGTGTCGCCGTTGTCGCGGTGTCATTCTCGATAGGGCGCGGATAGGCCGTACGGGCACGCGGGCGGCGGGCGGCCGTTCTGCCGACGAGCGCGGTGCCGATGACGAATTCGGACGACCTTTTGGTCGGTGCTGCCATGTTGATTCTCCTCGCTCGGTCAATTCCCACGGGGCACCCATCATCCATAGTGGACAGAACGGCCGGATTGCGTTCGGCCCCCCGCATCCGGGAGATCGCCGGCAGCCTGCCGGTCACACGGCGGGCGGTCAGCGCCAGAACACCGCCACTGCGGCGTTGGCCAGCGTCAACACGATGATTCCGAGGAAGTGCCCCCGGTTGACGGCGTCCCGCTTGCGGGAGAAGAACACCATCACGAAGATCGCCAGCGCGATCAGCAGCTTGGTGAGAAGCTTCGCCGGCGACGGTTCGTCGCCGTCGCGCAGCGGTGCCGCGAGCCCCAGGCCGGAGAGCAGTTGGATGCCCGCGCCCCAGAGCATCGCGGGATTGATCCGCAGTACGCCGCTCGCGTACTGCGCGATCGAACCGCCCAGCAGCAGGGCGAAACCGATCAGGTGGACATAGAGCAGCACCAGGCGTAGGGGTTCCACGCCCGACATTGTTCCCCATCCATGACCATCGCGATGCCCCGGCTCGCGGCCGTCGATCCGAACCCGGCGAGCCGGGGGTGGAGGGGCCCGAGTAGACCGAAGTCGCGACGGTACGAGACTTCGGTTCGTAGTGTGCGTACCGGGTGGGAATCCAGACTCGTCGGTATGACCCAGGAGTCCCCGCCGGCCGCTCCGGTCCGGCCACCCCGGTTCGGTCGGCGCCTACTGCCCGTACTCGGGCTCGTCCTGCTCTCGCCCTGGGTGGCGGAGTACCTAGTGGGCAGCCACAGCGTCCGTGACCTACCGCTGATCGTCTTCCTGGTGCCGATGTACGGCGGCGGCGCGCTGCTGATCCGCGAGGTGGCCCGGCGTACCGGTCGGGGCTGGCCGACGATGCTGCTGCTCGGGCTCGCCTACGGTGTCATCGAGGCGGGACTGCTCGACCAGTCGCTGTTCAACCCCGACTACGCGGGCGAGGACTTCCAGAGCGTCGCCCACATTCCCGGCCTGCGGATCAGTGGCTACTTCGGGCTGCTGTTCGTGACCGGACACGCCATCTGGAGCATCGGCGTACCGATCGCCATCATCGAGTCCCTGGTTCCCCACCGCAGCACCACCCCGTGGCTGCGTACGCCGGGCCTGGTGGCGACCGCCGGCCTGTACCTCCTCGGCGGCGGCATCATCTACGCCGACCTCCAGCGGACCGAGGGGTTCAGCGCCAGCCCGCTCCAGTTCACCGTGGCGGCGACGCTGGCAGTCATCTTCGTCGTGGCCGCGTTCCGGGTGCCGAACCGGCCGACCGAGCCCGCCGCTCGGGCGCCGAAGCGCCGGATCCTGGTCCTGCTGATCGCCCTCGTCGCGTCCCGACTGCTGTGGATCCACGAGAGCTGGTTCGGTGTCGGGCTCAGCGTCGCCCTGCTCGTCACCGCGGCCTGGCTGGTCGCCCGGTGGGCGCGCAGTCCGCAGTGGTCCCGGGGACACCGGCTGGCGTTGGCCGCCGGTGCGCTGCTCACCCAGGCATGGGACGGCTTCCACCTGAGCCCGTGGCGACCCGTCTCACCGACCGAGGAGCTGATCGGCGACATTTTCTTCACGGTCGTCGCGATCACGCTGATCCTGCTGACCATCCGGCGGCTGCGGCGGGACGAGCGACCGTGGGCCGAGCGGGCGCCGCTGCCGGCCAGCGGGTGAACGGAACGGGGCGCCGCTTCCACACCCGGATCGACCAGCCAGCGACAGGGCATGCTCGCTGGCGACGTCCGTGTCTACCGGGTCGGCGCCGGACGCAGCGCGGCCGGTGGATCGGCGCCCGCCACATGGGCACGCACCATCTCGGCGAACAGGTCCGGGGCCTCGACCACCCAGCCGTGCCCGACCCCGGGTGCGATCCGGGCCCGCGCGTCGGGAAAGGCGTACGCGAGTTTCGGCAGCGATCGCAGGATGAGTTCCTGCTCGTGCTCGCCCGCGACCGCGAGTAGCCGGCGCGGTGACGTGGCCGCGGTGGCGGGCACCCGGAACGCCAGCGCCTCGCCCCCGACCCGTCGGAATGTCCCCCGCGCCACCGCCCGAGCCGAGGCCGCGTACTCGTCGAAGTCCTCGGCCGGCACCCGGAACGCCCTGGCGCTGGCCCGCAGCATCGGACCGGTGGTCATGAACGGCGACATCACCAGATTGCCCAGCCGGATCAGCCTCGGCCGGGAAGACGGCAGCACGTTGACCCCGCTGACCAGGGCGCTCTCGACCACGTCCGGCCGGTCGGCGGCGAGCTGCACGGTGACGTACCCGCCCAGGGAGAGCCCGACGACGTGTGCCCGGCCCCCCGGCACCCGGGACCTGATCAGCTCCGCGACCGCGTCGGCGGAGTCGGCCACCGACACCCACGGTCGGCCACGGCTGCGCCCGTGACCGGGCAGGTCCGGCAGCAGGAGATGCAGGTCGTGGCCGAGTACGGCGGCCAACCGGTGCCACATCCAGCCGGTCGTACCCAGCCCGTGCAGCAGCACCACGGCCGGCGCGTGCCCGGTGCCCCTCTCATCGACAAATATCGTCATCCGTCAATTGTTCCAGGCCCGCCGGCGGACTCCGCGTCGAGGTGCCGGTTCCTCGGGCTATTTCGGCACCTCGTCGGGGAGGCCGAACCGGCCGAAGATCTCCGGCAGGAGGAACGAGACGACCCCGGCGATCCTCGTACCCCGGAACTCGACCAGGTCCAGTCCCGCCGCCACGAACACGCCCCGCTCGTCGTCCCACAGATAGGTGCCGTACGCGAGCTGCCCGTTCGCGTACGCCGGCAGGAACCGCCACCGCAGGGTCAGCGGCTTCTCGACCAGGAACGCCCTGATCCGGTCGGGTCCGTCGTACCACTGCGCCAGCGGTGGCATGGAGTACCTGGCGTCGTCGGTCAGCATCGCCACGATCGCCTCCACGTCGCCGTTCTCCCACGCGGCCGCGTACCGGTCGGCCAGCCGCCGTACGGTCGGATCGCCCAACGTGGCCAGGGTCGCCTGCTGGCTGACCCGCGGTCCCCGGTCGTCGAGCACCCGGCGTGCCCGTTGCAGGGCGCTGTTGACCGCCGCGACCGTGGTGTCCAGCAGGTCGGCGACCTCACGCGCGGAGAAACCGAGCACCTCGCGCAGGATCAGCACCGCCCGCTGCCCGGCCGACAGGTGCTGGAGCGCGGCGACGAAGGCCAGCTCGACACCCTCGCGGGCGACGTAGCGCGCCTCCGGCCCCCGGTCCGCCCAGCCGATTCTCGCGTCCGGGTACGGCTCCAGCCACACGGTCTCCGCCAGCCGTACGGCACCGGGGCTGAGGTCGGTCGGCAGTTCCCGGCGACGTCGGCGCTCGATCAGCGTCAGGCAGCGGTTGGTGGCGATCCGGTACAGCCACGGCCGGATCGGGCCACGGTCGTCGAACCGTCCCAGGGCCTGCCAGGCGCGTACCAGCGATTCCTGCATCACGTCCTCGGCGTCGTGCACCGACCCGAGCATCCGGTAACAGTGCGTCTGCAACTCGTTCCGGTACGGATCGACCAGTTGCCCGAAGGCGTCCGGGTCACCCGAACGCGCCGCCGCCAACAGTTTCGTCTCCACCAGCCCTACCTGTGCATCCGGGATCGGACATCGGCTGCGCGGTCGCTGCCGAGTTGTTCGTACAGGTCCACGGCCCGATTCCACGCCGTCGTCGCCGCGTCCCGATCGAATTCGTGGTGAATGTCGCCGAGCAGATCCCATCCGCGCGCCTCGCGCAGTCTGTTCCGGATGGCCACCGCCAGCTCGATCTCGGCGGTCGCATGGGACCGGGCCTCGTCGGGTCGTCCCCGGAGATGGTAGAGATAGGCAAGGTTGTGGTGGGCGAAACACGCCACATACTGGTCGTGGGTGTCCACCGCGAGCGCGAGTGCGAGGTGGAACTCGCGCTCCGCGTCGGCGTACCGTTCCTGCCGGCCGTAGAGGGTGCCGAGGCTGATGTGCGAGCGAGAGCCGTTTCCCGGGTCGTTCATGTATTCGGGAACCGAGAGAGCCCTACGGTGGTGCTGCTCCGCGAGTTCCAGCTCGCCGACGCTCTGGTAGTAGACGCCGAGCTGATCTTCACAGATCGCCATCCCGATCTGGCTGCCGACCGTACGGAACAGTAGGTGCGCCCGCTCGTAGTGCAGCTTGGTGAGTGGATCCCGGAGGCTGTCGTCGTGGTGTGCGGATGCCAGGCATTCGAGTAACAGGGCCTCCGCGAGCTGGTCCCCGATCAGGCGGGCGCTCTCCACGCCCGCCGCGCTGACGGCGTACCGGTCATCGGACCGGTGCCTCAGACGAAGGTACGGACGGAGCAGGTAGGCGACCTGCCAGACCTCCTCGTGTAGTCCCGCGGCGGCGAAGGCCGGCAGTGCGGCCACGATGTTGTCCACCTCGTTGTCGAGCCAGGCCAGCGTCGCTACCTCGTCGGGAAATGGTCTGGCCGGCGCGACCACGATTGGAAGATGGTGCAACGAGCCGCCGTGGACGAAGTCCCGGCTGACACACATCGTCGCGATGTAATGTCCGACGAGCCGACCCAGCGCGTCACGGTAGCCATCACCGGGACCGCTCGCGGATTGGTCAGCGGCGAACGACCTCACGAGATCGTGCATGCGGTAGCGGGCACCGTCGGACCGACCGGAATATTCACCCGTGACCAGACCTGCCCGATCGAGTTCGGCGAGCGCGTCAACGGCGGACCTGTGCTCCGCCGCCACCAGCGGCACGCAGACGGCCAGGTCGAAACGAGCGATGCCCAGCCGGCCGAGGTAGGCCAGGAGCGTGGCGGCGATCGGGCTCAGCCGCCGATAGCTGAGCATGAAGGAACTGCGAACGTTGAGGTCACCGAGATGCAACTCGTCCATCGGATTGCCGGACTCCTTTAGGAGGCCGACCAGCTGGCTCGGACCGGGTGCGTTCCGTGACCGCAGCCGGCCGGCGACGATGCGGATCGCCAGGGGCAGCCCGCCGCACCAGCGGATCAGGTCCGCGACCCCGGTGAGGTCGGCGAGAACACGCGGGCCGACCTCCGCTCGCAGCAGTTCGATTCCCTCGCGGTCGGTGAGCGGATCCAGTTCGAGGACGTGTGTCCGTTCCAGCCCGGACAGTGCGCGCCGCGAGGTCACGATGACCGCGCAGCCCGGACCACCGGGTATCAGCGGACGGACCTGCGGCTCGTCGTCGGCGTTGTCGAGCACGATGAGCAGGCGCAGGGTGGCCGTCATCGTCCGGTACAGACCGAGCCGGGCGGTACGTCCCTGTGGCAGTTCGGGACCTTGAACCCCCAGCGCACGCAGGAGCGCACCCAGCACCGCATGGGGCGACAGTGGCTTGGTGTCGGTGCCACGCAGGTCGGCGAAGACGCAGCCGTCCGGGTACGCATCAAGGACCGAGTTCGCCGCCCAGACCGCGATGCTCGTCTTGCCGAGTCCGCCGAGGCCGGAGATGCCGACCACCACCGGGGACGTGGCGGGCCGGCTGATGAGTGCCTCGACGAGCTGTGCCCGCTCGGTGGCCCGACCGACGAAGGATGCGAACAGCGGCGGCAACTGGTTCAGGGCGCCACCGGTGTGCGGGGCCGGTGCCGCGCCGCCGAGAGCGCCGGGCGTTCCGACCAGGATGCGCCGGTGCAGCAACTGCAACGCCTCGCCCGGCTCGACTCCCAACTCGGCGACGAACCGGTTCCGGGTCCGGCGGTACAGGTCCAACGCGTCCGCCCGGCGGCCGCTGCGGTGCAGGGCGAGCATGAGTTGGGCGCGAATGCCCTCCCCGTAGGGACGGGCGTTCATGAGTTCGGTGAGGACCTCCACCATCTCCCGGTGCCGGCCGAGGTCCAGCTCGGTCTCCGTCCACCGTTCCTGGACCGACAACCGTTGCTGTTCGAGCCGGTCGGCCTCGGCGGCCACCGGCTCGCAGTCGAGGAACCCGTCGAACGCGGGTCCCCGCCAGAGATCGAGCGCCGAGCGCAGGCCCAGGTTGGCGTCCTCCGTCCGGGCCTGGTCGAGGTCGTGCCTGGCGTGTGTCACGAGCGCGCGGAACCGGGCGGCATCCACCTCGTCATCCGAGGTGGACAGTGAGTAGCCGGCCGGGTGGCTGGTAATCCGCTCCGGCCCGAGCGCGAGACGCAGCCGGTGAACGTACTGGTGGATGTTTGATCGTGCGGATCGGGGCGGCCGGTCACCCCAGACGCCGGAGAGCAACTCGTCGATCGACACGACCTGTGGTGCGCGGGCCAGCAGGATCGCCAGCAGCAGCGTGGGTTTGTGGCCGGGCTGGAGGTCGACGGTCTTGCCGGCACGCGTCACCGACAGTGGGCCGAGCACCTGGAATTCCACTGCGACCCCTCGATCGTCGTGGTGACCACTCACCCGGATCCTGTCGACGCCAGATCACTGTCCGCGTTGTAGCGGAAATGTAGCCGACAGTTCGAAGATTTCTCAAGGTAGTCGCTGACAGGTGACTGACAATCACCAGAGTCGTTCGGAGGCACAGTAATGTCGAAGCGTTCCATCATTGCCGCGTTCACGATGGCGGCAGCAATCGGGTCCACTCTGCTATTCGCGTCGCCCGCTTCCGCCGCCAATGTCTTCCGCTGTCCGGGGGCGGGCTCCGATCCGGGCTCCAAGTGCACCAAGGTCATCGGCATCGATCCCGGCAGCTCATTGACCGTGCGTAACGGGCCGGGTACCAACTACCCGCGGGCCACGGGTCCGTGGTCCTCATTCCCCAACGGTGCGACGGTCGAGCTGATGTGTTGGTCAACCGGGACTCCGGTCTACAGTTACGACATCTGGGTCCGGCTGGACATCCCGGCGGCACAGCAGCACTGGGTCAGTGACTACTACCTCGACACCGGCTACGTACAGAACGTTCTCCCTCACTGCTGACAGGGGCGCCTGTTCGGTCGGACCGGAGTTGCGAATTCGAGCGGGAGATCCGGCATCCGTCGGAACTCCCGCTCTCCACTCCTTTCGGTAGTGGTGATGGCGCGACCGGGTCGGCTGCCGCGTCATCAACGTTGTCGATGCGGGTCCACTGGCCCGTCTCGGCCTGCGTCGCTACCCGTCGAGCTGGCCGCCTCAGCGCAGTGCCTCCGCGGCTGCCGCCCGGACGGCCCCGGTCAGGATGGTCAACGCCGTCGACTCCAGTCGCCAGGACTGCCAGTAGAGGGGCACGTCGAGATGCCGGCCGGGGGAGATGTCGACCAGCCGGCCGGTCGCCATGTCCTCCCGGGCGATCCGTTCGGGCACCATGGCCCAGCCCAGCCCGAGCCGGATCGCCTCGATGAACGCCGACACCGCCGGCACATAGTGGGTCGGTGGGTCGAGCCGCCGTCGGGTCAGCCCGCCGGCGAAACGGTGTTGCAACTCGTCCTTGCGGTCGAGGCGGACCATCGGCGCGGTGGCCAGCGCCGAGACGGTGTCGGTTCCCGCGAAGTGGGCGCGGTGCAACTCGGGCGAGGCCATGGCCAGGTAGCGCATGGCGCCGAGCCGGTGCACCCGACACCCCTGGACGGCGACCCGCTGCGCGGTCACCGCCGCCATCACCGTTCCGTCGCGGAGCAGGTCCGCGGTGTGGTCCTGGTCGTCCTGGTGCAGGTCGAAGCAGTACGCGAGGTCCGTCGGCAGTTGCGCGAGTGCGCGCAGGAACCAGGTGGCGAGCGAGTCGGCGTTCACCACCACCGCGATCCGGGTACGGGGTTGCCGCCCGGCCAGCGGACCGCGCGCGGCGTCCAGTGCCTCCCGCTCCAGCAGGGCGAGTTGTCCGGCCAACCGGACCAGGGGCCGACCCGCCTCGGTGGGTTGGCACGGTTTCGTACGCCGGACCAGCACCTGCCCGGCGGCCTGTTCCAGCGCCTTGATCCGTTGGCTGACCGCCGACGGGGTGATGTGCAGCGCGCGGGCCGCGCCTTCGAAGCTGCCCTCGTCGACCACCGACTGGAGGGTGGCCAACTGGCCGGAGTCGAGCACCATGTTAAGAGATTCTAACGATGCATGATTTTCTTTAGCTGGAGTGTGCTCGGGCCGATCCGTACCGTCGGCCCGATGCTTACCTCGACGCTCGCCGGCTTCACCGCCGCCATCGGGCTCATCGCCGCCATCGGCGCCCAGAACGCGTTCGTCCTCCGTCAGGGGCTGCGCCGGCAGCACGTGCTTCCGGTGGTGCTGACCTGCGCGGTGTCGGACGCGCTGCTGATCGCCGTCGGGATCGCCGGACTCGGAGCGGTGATCGCGGAGCATCCGACGATCGCCGGTACGGTCCGCTGGGCCGGTGCCGCGTTCCTGCTGTGTTACGCCGTGTTCGCCGCCCGGCGGGCGCTGCGCCCCGGCACGCTGACGCCGACCGACCGTCAACCGGTCGCGCTGGGTACGACGATCGCGACGTGTCTGGCCTTCACCTACCTGAACCCGCACGTGTACCTGGACACGGTGCTGCTGCTGGGCACGGTCGCCAACCGGTACGACAACCGTTGGCTGTTCGGGTCCGGCGCCGTCCTGGCCAGCGTGGTCTGGTTCACCGCGCTCGGCTTCGGTGCGCACCGGCTCGCCCCGCTGCTGGCCCGGCCCGGCGCCTGGCGGGTGGTGGACGGGCTGGTAGCCGTCCTGATGGCGGCCCTCGCGGTCACCCTGCTCCGCGGGTGACCGAGGTCGATGTCCGTGGTGGTACGTCCGGGTGGGCGCGGGTCCGACAGCCGTAGCACAAGACATTGATGATTTTGAACATCCGTCGGACGACCGATCGTGAAGTGATCCGTACCGTCAGTGAAATCCCTGTGTGATCTCCAGCAACGAAGGGAGCACCGGTGCAGCCATTTCCCCATCTCATCCCGGTCCGCCGCCACGCCGCATTTCTGCTGGTCACCGCACTCGTGGCGGCCCTGGTGCCGATGACGGCGCAGCCCGCCTCGGCCGCACCGGACAACACCACGGGCGACTCCGGTACGGACGGTCGCAACGCGTTGTTCCTCACCGGCCCGAACCAGGGCAAGCCCGAGAACATCGCGATCGAGCACCTGCGCGCGAACCCCGCCCGGTACGGGGTGACCACCGCCGACCTCGGCGACCTCGTCGTCTCCTCCAGTTACACCAGCGAACACAACGGGGTCACCCACGTCAACCTGTCCCAGCGGTTCCGAGAACTGGAGGTCTTCGGGGCGACCGCCACGGTCAGCATCGCCCGCGACGGCAGCGTCGTCTTCGTCGGCCACACCCTGGCCCCCGGCCTGGCCGACAGGCCCTCCGGCAGTGCGGTGCTGGACGCTCCCGCCGCGGTGCAGGCGGCGGCCGAGGCGCTCGACCTGCCCGAACCGGCCGCTCCGCAGGTGCTCGACCGCAGCACCGGCCCGGCCCGACGCACAGTGGTCTCCGGTGCCGGCGTCTCGGAGCAGCCGATCCCGGCCCGGCTCGGTTGGCAGCGGACCGACGACGGACTGCGGCTCGCCTGGCAGCTGGTGATCGACGAGTCCGCCGAGGCGCACCTCTGGAACGCCACCGTCGACGGCACCACCGGTGCCCTGCTGAACGTGGACGACTGGACCACGCACGACGCGCCCGAGCAGCTGGCCGACACCCTGGGCCGCCGCACCGGTACGAGCGGCCACGGTCCGACCCGCCCGGTCGACGTCAAACCGCAGTTGCCGCCGGTCCGGGTGAACGACGGTTCGAGCTACCGGGTCTTCACGTTTCCGAAGAACGACCCGAACGAGGGTCCACGCAGCCGGATCACCAACCCGGCCGACGCGTTCGCCTCCCCGTACGGCTGGCACGACACCGACGGGGTGGCCGGCGCGGAATCGAGCACCACGCAGGGCAACAACGTCCGCGCGTACGCCGATCGCGACGCGAACAACCAGCCCGACCCGAACAGCGTGCCCGACGGCGGCCCCGGTCTCGACTTCGACTTCCCGGCCGACCTGAACCAGCAGCCGCAGACCTACACCGACGCCGCCGTGGCGAACCTCTTCTACTGGTGCAACGTCGTGCACGACCTGACCTACCGGTACGGCTTCAACGAGGTCGGCGGCAACTTCCAGGTCAACAACTACGAGCGCGGTGGCGTCGGCGGGGACGACGTCCGGTGCGAGGCGCAGGACGGCTCCGGCCAGAACAACGCCAACTTCTCCACCCCGGCGCAGGACGGTGGCGCCCCCCGGATGCAGATGTTCCTCTGGCCGGGCAACCAGTTCGGGCTGCCGAACGCGGTGACCGTCGGCTCCGGGCCGGCGGCCGGCACCTACCAGGCCGAGTACGCCCGCTTCACCCCCGCCCCGACCAACACCGGCTTCGGCGGCCAGGTCGTCTCGGTGGACGACGGTGTCGACGCGGTGGGCGACGGCTGCACCCCGTACAGCCTGCCGGCGGGGTCGATCGCGCTGGTCGACCGTACCGGCACCTGCAACTACTACACCCAGGTCGTCAACGCCGAGGCCGCCGGTGCGGTCGCGGTGGTCGTCGCCAACAACGTCGCGGGCGCCCCCGTGGTGATGAACGGTTCGATGAACCCACCGGTCGGCATCCCGGCCGTGATGGTGAGCCAGGCCGACGCCGCCGCCCTGCGGGCGAGTCTGCCGGCGTCGGGGCGGGTGCACCGCAACGTCGACCGGCCGGCGATGCGCGACGCCGCCTTCCGGTCCGAGACGATCTTCCACGAGTACGGACACGGCGTCTCGAACCGGCTGACCGGCGGCCCGAACGTCAACTGCCTCAGCGGCCAGGAGCAGATGGGCGAGGGCTGGAGCGACTTCCTCGCCATCGTGTCGCTGATCAACCCCGATCTCGACGACCCCGAGGGCCCGCGCGGCTACGGCCAGTACGCCCAGTTCGCCGACAGCCGCTCGGGTGACGGCTTCCGGCCCCGGCCGTACTCGCGGAACATGGAGATCCAGCCGTTCACCTACGACAGCATCAAGACCGGTGCCTGGCTGGACGGCACCTCACTGGCCGCGCCGCACGGCATCGGCCACGGCTGGGCCGCCGTGCTCTGGGACATGACCTGGGACCTGATCGACCGGCACGGTCTCAACCGCAACGCGTACGGCCGCTGGAACACCGGCGGCAACAACCTCGCCATGCAACTCGTCATCGACGGGTTGAAGATCCAGGGCTGCGCACCCGGTTTCGTGGTCGCCCGGGACGCGATCATCGCCGCCGACGCGGCGCTGACCGGGGGCGAGAACAACTGCACCCTGTGGGCCTCCTTCGCCCGCCGGGGCCTCGGCTACAGCGCCGTACAGGGCACCACCGGCCGGGACGACAACTCCGGCGCGTACGACACGCACCCGTCGTGTGAGCGGCCGTTCTCGAACCGGTCCGCGAAGCCGGCGCTCAACAGCGTGAAGGCGGGCTCCACCGCCCCGATGCAGTTCAATCTCGGCCGTTACCGTGGCCGGGACATTCTCGCCAGCAATTCGCCCTACTCCCGGCTGGTCGACTGCGCGACCCTGGCCACGGTCAACCCGGACGGGACGATCACGCCGGGGCCGTTGCCGGTGAAGGCGGAGACGCCCGGCCGCTCGAAGCTTGAGGCGAGCGGGCACGACCGCTACACCTATCCGTGGAAGACGGAACGGGACTGGGCCGGAACCTGCCGCGAGTTCGTCCTCTCGCTCGACGACGGCAAGCAGTTCCGCACGTACGTCCAGTTCCGCTGAAATATCAGGGCAACCGGTCCTCGGTTCGAAAAGTTCAGGAGAGATCAAAAGGCCAACTAGCTGGCCAAATATAAGATCACAGGTGTTAAGGAGAATCAGCCTGGCGGCAGGACGGTGAACTTCATTCCGAAAGAGGAAGACAAGTAACGGGAGGGGCAAGCGATGCTTGCCCCTCCCGTCTTTCTGTTCCCTGATCAGATTGCCTTGTCTGCGGAACAACCGTTGTAGGGGTTGGTGGATCTCAGTGCATGCTGCTGATGAAATTGCTCCAGCCCGCAGGGCTGATGCTCAGAACCGGTCCGGTCTGATCCTCATCGCATTAATTACCTTTCCTTGTACTTCTGGATCAAGAGCTTGGAGGCGTCGGGACCCAGGCGCGTTCAACGAACCGCGCGGAACTCCTGCCTGGCGCGTCGGCCGAGGTATGCGGTCCCCAGGCCACTGATCACGCCGAACATGGTGAGGATGACGATGGACAGCCAGGTGGCGCCGGTCAGCTCGTGATCGGCGGCGAGGATGACGGCGGTGAAGACCGCTGCGGCGAGGATCAGCAGCGTGACGATCGTGCAGAGGATCGTCACCGCGACGGCCACCCACGCGCCGGCCCGTGATCGTTTCGCTGAAGCCATAGGGGCAGCATAACGACGTTTCCCAATCAACGTGGACCCCTGCGGGGGTCGCCGCCCCGACCGTCGACACCGCTGCCGGTCGACGTTCGTTGACGCGTTGGACATCGATCGGTAACAATCTCGTGGAGAGCGCTCTCATGGATGCGGAGGAGGACCTCGTGGTCCGTACCGGGTTCCGTCTGGTGTGTGTCGCCCTGCTCGTCGCGGTCGGCGCGGTCGTGCCGGCCGGCGCCGCGCAGGCCGCCGTCATCTGCAACAGATACTGCGACGGTCGCGATCCGGCGCTGTCGCCCGGCGATCGCAGCCCGGTGGCCGCCTCGGTCTGGTCGCGCCACATCACCCTGCACTTCGACGACGCCGACGCGATGTCCTGGGCGGTTGTCGACAACGGCAACCCCGGCGACGAGGTCTGGCTCGACCGATCCTTCGACGGTGGTCGCACCTGGGCGTCCGGGAGCCGGCTCGGCGCCGCGACCATCCCGACCGGCAGCCGTACGCGGCGCACGTCGATGTTCAACGTTGACGACTGGGCCGGCCTCGGTGTCGGCGCCATGCGAGCGTGCGGCAGGGCGGGCGACCGGCCCGAGGTCGCGTGCACCGCCTGGGCGCGTACGACCTGGAACGCGGGCGAGCGGCGGACGGCGGCGGTCACGGCGTTGATGCAGTTCTACAACACCGGCACCGGCCTGTTCGCCACGACGGGCTGGTGGAACTCGGCCAACGCGCTCACCGCCGTTGTCGACAACATCAGGGTCACCGGCATGGGCAGCTACCGCTACGCCATCGCCAACACCTACGACCGCAACCTCAACGCGTACGGCGGCAACTTCACCAACGAGTACATCGACGACACCGGCTGGTGGGCACTGGCCTGGATCAGGGCGTACGACCTGACCGGTGAGCGCCGCTACCTCGACACCGCCCGTGCCGGGGCGGAGCACATGGCGGCCTACTGGGACGGCACCTGCGGCGGCGGGGTGTGGTGGAGCACCGCGCGCACCTACAAGGCGGCCATCGCCAACAGCCTCTACCTGCATCTCACCGCGGCACTGCACAACCGGCTGCCGGGCGACACCGTCTACCTGCAACGGGCCCGCGCCACCTGGACCTGGTTCGCCGGCACCGGGATGGTCAACCAGGGCAACCTGGTGGTCGACGGTATCGACCTCGCCACCTGCCGGGCCAACACCCGCCCCACCTGGTCCTACAACCAGGGATCGCTGATCGGTGGGCTGACCGAGCTGTACCGGGCCACCGGCGACACGGCCGTGCTGAGCGTCGCGCGGCGGATCGGCGACGCCGCCACGGCCAGCACCGCGCTGAACCCGAACGGGATCCTGCGCGAACCGTGCGAACCGGACTGCGGCGCCGACGGTCCGTCGTTCAAGGGCGCGTACGTGCGTGGGTTGGCGATCCTCAACGGCGTGCTGGCGGACCGGCCGTACACCGGGTATCTGCGACGGCAGGCGGACAGCGCGTACGCGACGGACCGCAACGCCCTCGACGCCTACGGGCTGCGCTGGGCGGGGCCGCTCGACTCGACCGACGCCGCCCGGCAGCACAGCGCCGTCGACCTGATGAACGCGGCCTCATGACCGCCGGGCGGGCGCGACCGGGCTCGGCGGATGGATGCTTCCGCGTACGGTGATGAAACCGCGACCGGAGACGGCGGCGACGCCGTCGGGGTCCACCCCGGCCGTGATCGTGCTCCGGCGGCCCATTTTCTCGCCCTGGACGATGGTGAGCCGCTGGTCGGTGGCGAGCAGTTCGTGGCGGTGCAGCAGGGCGGCCAGCGGGCCGGCGGCGCTGCCGGTGGCCGGGTCCTCGTCCAGACCCACGCCGGGGTTGAAGAATCGGGTGTGCACCGTCGGCTGCGGTTGCGCGCCATCGAGCCAGGCCAGGTAGACGCCCTGCGCGGCGACGGTCCGCGCGACCGCGATCAGCGCGGGCCTGTCCGGGGTGGCCACCGCGAGCGCGTCGCCGCTGCGGAGCAGCACCATCAGGTGGTTCGCCCCGGTGTCCACCACCTGCGGCGGCAGTTCCTCGGAGATGTCGTCCGGGTCGAGGCCGACGGCGCGGGCGACCAGCGCGGGGTCGGCGTACGCGCCGAAGCGGGCTGCGGTCTGGCGCATGTCGAGCCGGCCGTCGTCGCGGACCACCACCGGCAGGTTCCGGCCGCCGATCCGCTGGACGATCTCCGTACCGGGCTCGGTGCGACCGAGGCGACCCGTCTCCAGCAGCCACCACCAGGCGCCCAGCGCGTTGTGACCGGCGCCGAAGACCTCCACCCCGCCGGCCGTGAACGAACGCAGCTCCCGTACGGCACCGTCCCGGCCGGGCAGGATGAACGTGGTCTCGGACTGGTTGAGTTCCCGGGCGACGGTCGGGTACCACGCCTCGTCCACCGGCCGGTCCCAGTCGGTCAGGTCCACCACCGCGAGCGGGTTGCCGGTGAGCGGGGCGTCGCCGAACACGTCCACCAGCGCGAAGGGGACGTCGGTCGGCGTCGCGGCCTCGGCGCCGAGTTCCTGGAACAGGGTGATCTGTAGGTCGCCGGGGGTCTCCAGGCGTGAGTTCAGCGAGTCCCAGGGCGTCTTGGTCGGCGGGGCGACAAGCGCGGCGCCCGCTCCCACCAGCGCGTCCGTCGCGGTTGCCGCGTCGTCCACCTGGAACGCGAGACGGATGTGCGGGCTCGCCGGCCGCCCGACCTCGACCCGGTCGATCATCGCCCGCTGGGCGGGGTTGGCGAGTTCCAGGGTTGCCCGGCCCGCGTCGAGGATGACCACCCGGGCGTCGCCCTCACCCGCGTACGCCGCCTCCGACCGAAGGCCGAGTACGTCCCGGTACAGCGCCACCGCCGCCTCGTAGTCCGCCGCCTCGACGACCACGCGGAGTTGACGGACCTCGTTCGATCTTGTGTTCTCGGGCATGCCGGGTATGTTAAAACCTGACGTTGGTGTCAGGTGCAAGTACGAAACGCGGAGCGACGATGCGGATCGGTGAACTCGCCACTGCCAGTGGGGTCAGCGTCCGGTCGCTGCGCTACTACGAGCAGCAGGGGCTGCTGTCCAGCGAACGGACCTCCGGCGGCCAGCGCCGCTATCACCACGACGCGGTGGCTCGGGTCGAGCTGATCCAGCGGCTCTACTCGGCGGCGCTGTGCAGCGAGAAGATAGCGGAACTGCTGCCCTGCTTCGAGGGCGAGCAGTCGCCGGAGCTGCGGTCCAGCCTGCTGGTCGAGAAGGCCCGCGTCGACGGGATGATCCGCGAGTTGGAGCAGGCGCGGGGCGTACTGGTCTCGGTGATCGACTCGATCCCGCCGGGCCCCGCCGCGCCGACCGGCTGAGCGTTTCCGGTCAGCGCGTCGACCCGGCGCCGGTGGCGAGCAGCCGCCGCGCCTCGTCCGCGCTCACCCCGGTCCCCGCACCGCAGTACGGGTTGGCGCACCGCACCACGTACTTCGTCCTGATCGGGATCAGCGGGATGAAGAACAGACTCAGCCTGGTGACCTCACGAACCACCAGCAGGTTGCCGGGCTGCCCGCACACCCGGCAGGCCATCAGCACCGTACCCAGGAGTTGGGCCTTCGTGCGCCAGCCGAAAATCAGGAACATCAGCACCCCCGTGTCTGTCTGGATCGTCGCACGCGGACGCACGTCCCCGGCCGGAGTCGTGTTACCCAGCCGGGCCGGGCGCTATGCGACCGCGCGCGGGTCAGCACCTGACGCCCGCATCTTGCGTTGACACCGGCGGCAACGTCTAGCGTCGCCGGCGGCAAGATCTTGCGTCGCCGACAGCGAGGTCTTGCGTCGCCGACAGCGAGGTCTTGCGTCGCCGACAGCGAGGTCTTGCGTCGCCGGGACCGACGGAGAGGACGACGATGAGGTTCGCGATCAGCTACAGCACCCCGTTCTACGGCGTGGACCCGGACCGCATCGTCGGCTTCGCGCAGCACGCCGAGGCGTGCGGATTCGAGGCGATGTACGTGCCGGAGCACGTCGTGCTCTACCCCGGCGCCACGTTCGGGGCGATGCCGGTGCCGCCGTCACTGCCGTACGGCGACCCGCTCGACGTGCTGAACTTCGTCGCCGCGAACACCCGCCGAATCCTGCTCGGTACGGGCGTGCTGCTGTTGCCGTACCACCACCCGGTGACCCTCGCCAAACGCCTGGCCACCATCGACGTGCTCTCCCGGGGCCGGATGCGGCTGCTCACCGTGGGGCTCGGCACCCTGCCGGGCCAGGCACGGGCGCTCGGGGTGGACTTCGGCAGCCGTGGCCGGCGCGCCGACGAGGCGATCGACGTGCTGCGGCTGCTCTGGGAGGGCGGCGAGGCGGGGGTGAGTTTCCACGGGGAGTTCTTCGACTTCGACGACCTGTGCAGCTACCCCAAGCCGGACGGCGTCACCCACCTGCCGATCCACGTCGGCGGTTCGAGCCGGCCGGCCGCCCGCCGGGCCGGGGCACGCGGCGACGGTTACTTTCCCGGCGGCGCCCTCACCGCCGACGAGCGGGCCGCCCAGTGGAACCTCGTCCGGTCGACCGCCGAGCTGGCCGGCCGCGACCCGGAAAGACTCGAATACACCAGGTGGGGTTCGATCGAGCTGACCGTCGACGGGGTCGAGGCGCTCGCCGCCCAGGGGGTGACCCGGATGGTGGTGAGCCCCGCCTCGGCCGACCCACGGGAACAGCGCGACCAGATGTCCGCGTTCGCCGACCGGTTCGACCTCCCGCCGCTCAGCTGCGCAGTTCCATGTTGAGTCGTGCCGCCTGTCGCGTGAGGTGGTCGCGTTCGGGGAGGTTGGGCGCCGATCGGGCGGCTTCGGCGTAGAGCCGCGCCGCCGTGACCGGGTCACCGTCACGCTCGTGCAGATACGCCGCGACGGCGGCGTGGCGGGGCAGGGCCGGGTCGAGCCCCGCCAGGGCGGCCAGGCCGGCGCGCGGGCCGTCGGCCTCGCCGACCGCGACGGCCCGGTTGAGGCGGGCCACCGGACTGTCGGTGAGGCGCACCAGTTCGTCGTACCACTCGACGATCTGCACCCAGTCGGTCTCCTGCGCCGTCCGGGCGTCGGCGTGCAGCGCGGCGATGGCGGCCTGGGCCTGGAACTCGCCCAGGCGGTCGCGGGCCAGAGCGGCCTGGAGCACGTCGACGCCCTCGGCGATCAAACGGGTGTTCCACCGGCCGCGGTCCTGCTCGGCAAGGGGCACGAGCCTGCCGTCGGGGCCGGTCCGGGCCGGGCGCCGGGCGTGGTGGAGCAGCATGAGCGCGAGCAGGCCGGCCACCTCCTCGTGGTTGATCCCGACCGCCAGCTGGCGGGTGAGCCGGATCGCCTCGGCCGCGAGGTCGACGTCACCGGAGTAGCCCTCGTTGAAGACAAGGTAGAGCACGCGCAGCACCGTCGCGACGTCACCGGGCTGGTTGAACCGGACACCGGAGACGGTCCGCTTGGCCCGGCTGATCCGCTGGGCCATGGTCGCCTCCGGCACGAGGTACGCCTGCGCGATCTGCCGCGTGCTCAGGCCGCCGACCGCGCGCAGCGTGAGCGCGACGGCCGAAGCCGCTGTCAGGGACGGATGCGCGCACAGGAAGTACAGCCGGAGCGTGTCGTCCACCTCGCCCGCGCCGGGCACGGGCTCGCCCTCGGCGCGCACCTCGCGGTGCCTTCGGGAGGCGTCGGCGCGGGCGGCGTCGAGGAACTTCCGCCAGGCCACGGTGACCAGCCAGCCCTTCGGGTCCCGCGGCGGGTCGTCCGGCCACCCGCGCACGGCCTCCACCAGGGCGTCCTGCACGGCATCCTCGGCCGCCGCGAAGTCGGCTCCGCGCCGGACGAGGATGCCGATCACGGTGGGGGTGAGGGTACGCAGCAGCGCCTCGTCCACCGCGCGTCACTCCGTGATGGTCGGCAGCGCGCACAGGAACGGGCGCACCTCCAGCCACTCGTGGATCGGCTTGCCGCCCGCCCCCGGAGCGGCGGACAACTCGCCGGCCAGCTCAAGCGCCCGCTCGTACGTCTCGACGTCGATCACCATCCAGCCGGCGATCAGGTCCTTGGTCTCCGCGAACGGGCCGTCGGTGATCGGTGGCCGCCCCTCGCCGTCGTAGCGGACGAAAGTGCCCTGCGGGGACAGCGCCTGCCCGTCGACGAACTCGCCGGTGCCTTCGAGTCGAGCGCCGAAGTCCTGCATGTACCGCACGTGGGCCGAGACCTCCTCCGGCGTCCACTGGTCCATCGGCACGTCGTTGACCGCTGCCGGCGCGCCCCGGTAGTGCTTGAGCAGTAGGTACTTGGCCATCATGTTCTCCTCGGTGCGGTACGGCCCCGGTCTGGCCGTGTTCGTCGCGGGGACGGAACCGCCCGCCGGTTCTCGACATCCCACCGCGATATTTCCCGGCGGACTTTCGAAGACTGGCTACCTCGACCCGGACGGACCACGCTGCCGGCCAGCTTCGCTCCGGGGTTCCGCGCTCGTTCGTACACATGTGCTATGTGCGGGATCGCGAAAATTTGCCTATCGTCCGGGATGACCGCCGCCGCGAACCTTTGGCCGGGTACGGCGGCGGTCTATTGCGCCCATTCAAGGGATCCGGACAGGAGCAACATGACAATCCTAGTGACCGGTGCCTCCGGGAACACCGGCCGTCGGGTGGTGGACCGCCTGGTCGCCGCCGGCCGGCGGGTACGAGCGATGACCCGCGACCCGCAGTCTGTCCCGCCACGGGTCGGCGTCGAGGTGGTCCGGGGTGATTTCCGGCGGCCCGAGACCTGGCCGGCGGTGCTCGACGGAGTCGAGCGGATCTACCTGTTTCCCTTTGTCGAGGTCGACGGCGAGCCCGGCGGCGGGTTCGTGGACCTGGCGGTAGGGGCCGGCGTGCGCCGGTTCGTGGTGCACTCGGCCGCCGCGGCCGGGTTCGAGTCCGCCGACGCTCCGGACGACCCGCAGATCAGCGCCCTGCGGCGGCACCTTGCCGAGGAACGGTCGGCCCACCGGGCGGTCGAACGGATGGTGGAGGCCAGCGGCGCCGAGTGGACCCATGTACGGCCGGGTCTGCTCGCGGTGGGCGCCCTGAACTGGGCCGACCGGATCCGGAGTCGACAGGTGGTGCGGGCGCCGTACGCCTCGGCCGGGTTTCCGTGGGTGCACGAGGCCGACGTCGCCGACGTGGCCGCCGCCGCCCTGCTCGGTGACGGACACCTCGGCGCGGCCCACACGCTCACCGGCCCGGCGAAGGTCAGCCAGGCCGAGCAGGTGGCCGCGATCGGTGCGGCGATCGGGCTGGACCTCCGGTTCGAGGAGCTGACCCCGGAGCAGGCCCGCGACCAGTGGTTGGCCGACGGTTACGACCGGGGGACCGCCGACTGGCTGATCGAGTTGCTGGCCGCCGCCGTCGACGGGCCGGACCTGCTGCCGCCCACCGACACCTACCAACGGATCACCGGACGACCAGCACGCACCTTCGCCCAGTGGGCCGTCGACCACGCGGACGACTTCCGGCCGACCGCCCGGACGGGAGGAGTCGCATGACAATCCTGCTGACCGGGGCCACCGGTTTCATGGGCCGGCGGATCGTGGACGAACTGGTCCGCGTCGGCGAGCCGGTCCGGGCCCTTACCCGTACGCCGGAAAGAGCCGGCCTGCCCGACGGCGTCGAACTGTTCGCGGGCGACCTCGAACGGCCCGCGACGATCCGCGACGCGCTGCGGTCGGTGGACCGGTTGTACCTGGTCCCGGCGGCCCCGCAGACCGCGCCGGAGGTGGTCGCGATGGCCCGCGCGGCCGGCGTACGCGCAATAGTGGTCCTCTCCGGAGCGGCGGCCGACGACGAGGCGTGGACCGATCGCGGTTACCTCGCCGTGGAACGCGCCGCCGAGCGGTCCGGCCTGGAGTGGACGCACGTGCGGCCGGGGGAGTTCGCCGGCAACTGGCTCGGCTGGGCACCTGCCATCCGCGCGCGGCGGCTGGTCCGGCGGCCGTACGGCAACGCGGTGACCCAGCCGACGCACGAGGCGGACGTCGCCGAGGTGATCGCGGCGGTGCTGACCGGGGAGGGTCACGCCGGTACGACGTACACGTTCGCCGGACCGGAGGCGCTGACCACGGCCGAGCAGGTGCGGCTGATCGGCGTCGCGCTCGGGGAGGAGGTCGGGTTCGAGGAGGACGATCCGGTACGGGCCCGTGAGCAGTGGATCCGGGACGGCTATCCGGCGGTCTTCGTCGACTGGATGTTCGGGGTCTGGGCCGACTCCGCCCGCGATCCCGCCCCGGTGAACGAGGAGTGGGCCGCGCTGGTGACACGGCTGACCGGCCGCCCCGCCCGCACCTTCGGCCAGTGGGCCGAGGACTACGCCGACTCCTTCCGGTAGCCGGGACCGTCTACCTGCTCGGTGGCCGGTACGGCGCCGAGCAGGGCCCGGCGGCGCTGGACAACCACCTCGACCTGATCTTCGGCGGACCGGTCCGGCCGCTCAGGACTGTCCCCGCCGGTTGAACTCCTCGGGGCTTGCCCCACCCGGCATCCGGGTCTGAAAGTCCAGTACGCCGACCCAGGTCGGGCGGACCGCGATCCGGACCATCCTGGTGTCGGGGTGATCGACCGCGGCGACGTTCGCGGCGCCCTGCTCCGGGCCGGCGTAACGGTGCATGGCCAGCGCGTACTCCGGGACGATCCCCTCGATGTCGGTGACCTCGGCCCGGCCCCGGATGAGCAGGACCTCCGGCGGGGTGCTGGCGGCGTCGATGGTGACGGCGACGGCCGGGCGAGCCCGCAGGGCGGCGACCTTCGCCCCGCCGAACGTGGACATCACCACCTCGGTCCCGGTCCAGTGGAAGAGCATCGGGACGATCCGTGGGGTGTCGTCGGCGGCCACGTACGCGATCCGGGCCAGTTCGGTTCCGCCGAGCAGGCGTTGCGCCACGGCGCTTTCCAGTAGGCGTACGTCCCCCTGCGGCAGGCTCATCACCTGGTCGGTGCTCACGGCGGTCACCGGCCCACCCCCGAGGAACTCCGGGCGGGCGTGCGGTTGTCGCTGCGGGTCTGAGTCATTCCTGTCGTCCTTCGGTGACTGTCTGCGCTCAGATGGTCGGCAGGCCGTATCTCGCGAAGATCGTCGGTAGGGCGGTCAAGGTCGCTTCCCCGGAATCGCGGGAAGCTCACCAGCCAGAGTCTGTGGCCGCCGAGACAGGAAGAAAAGGATGAAACACCATGCGTACGGCAAAAAGTCTAAATTCGGCTTGAAAGCACAGGGAGGGGCCCGGTACGGAGGCTTGTCGCCTCGGTACCGGGCCCCGGAAACCTGTCCGAGCCCGGGAACTAGCCGGCCGAGCAGGTGGGGGTGATGCCCGTGCCCGTGCCGGTGCCCTGGAAGCCGAACTCGATCGACTGACCGGCGGCGATGGATCCGTTGTAGGCCACGTTGGTGAACTGGACCGTGCCGGTGTTGCCGCTGCGGTTGGCGTTCCACGCGTTGGTGACGCTGGCGCCCGACGGCAGCGGCACGGCGACCGTCCAGCCGTTGACCGGCGAGGAGCCGGCGGTCACCCGTACGGTGGCGACGAAACCGCCGGTCCACTGGTTGACCGACACCGACGCCGAGCACCCGCCACCGACCGGGGGAGTGGTCGGGGGTGGCGTGGTCGGGGGCGGGGTGGTCGGCGGGGTGGTCGGAGGTGTGGTGGGCGGGGTGGTCGGGGGAGTGGTCGACGGTGTCGTGGGCGGGGTGGTGGGGCCGTCGGTGAGGGTCGGGGTCTGCCAGTCCCGCCACTGGGCCAGGTCGCCGGCCGCCCGGCTCGATATCCTGATCGTGCCGGGCGCGTTACCCGTCCCCAGCAGGAACTTCTGGATGTTCTGCTGCAACGGCGTACGCCACTCGGCCCGGTTGGCGCAGTGGCTACCGTCCTGGATGTCGGACCAGTAGGTGATGTTGCTCCCCGCCCCGAGCGCCTTGTAGACCTCCGCGCCGCCCAGGGCGGCCACGCTCGCGGACCGGGGACCCAGGTTGGCGATGTGGGGGTTGTCCATGATGAACAATCCGCGCGGCGCGACCATGGCCACCATCTGGTGGGTGTCCACCGGCAGGTTGTTCGGGCTGCTGGTGAAGGAGCCGAACGCGTCGCCCAGCCACGGCTGCTCACCGTACGCGCTGCTCAGGCTCTGGGCGCCCTCGCCGGGGATCCCGCGGAAGATCGGCACGCCGGCACTACCGGACTCGATCGGCATGGTCAACGCGATCCGCTGGTCGAAGGCGCCGATGACGAAGGCGCCCTTGCCGAACCGGGAGCATCCGGTGACGCCGGTCGCATCGGGCCGGAGGATGTTGCCGCCCGACTGCTCGATGACGTCGATGATCCGGCTGACCCCCCAGGACCAGGCCATCAGCAGCCCGGTGCTGCTGGTGGCGCCGTAGATGGTGTAGAAGGCGCCCTGCTTGTTGTTCCGTGGGGTGCCCTCTCGGCCGACGGCATAGGGGTCGTAGTTGATGACGGCGGCACCGGCGGCCCTGATGGCGGCCGTGTCCGCGCCGAAACCACCCAGTACGACTACGGCCGGGAACGGGCCGGTGCCACTGGGCAGCTGGACGCTCGCGGAGAAGGTGGAGTTCCTGCCGTTGTGCGCCACGTTCACGGTGATGTTGCTGTTCGAGACCGTCCCGGTGACGCTCGCCGGCTTTGCCGGCTTGTCGCCGTAGACGTAGCGCTCCGCCTGTTCCCTGATCTCGGCCCGCCGGCATCGCCAGTCGGACTTGGCGGTGATCCGCGCGCCGTCGATCTTCTTGAACGGATCGGGAAGCCTGGAGTTGGCGGTCAGCGAGCCGGGCAGGGACACGGCGCAGTCGGCACCCTCGTCCTCGACGAGTGCGGCGGCGCCGATGTCGCCGGCGGCGGCCTGGGCGGTGGTGGTTCTCGCTACTGCGGTGACCGCTCCGGCGACCGTGAGCGCCGCTACCGCCAGCGCGACGACTGTCGAACGGATCCTGGGGCGGCCCGAGCTGATGATCACTAGGGCTCCTTCCGGTTGGGGGATGACGAGCCGGTTGGGGGATGACGAGCGACCGAAATGATCGATGATCACGAATGCCAAGCCTCCCAAGTGTCGAGCAGAATATCGCCGAGTGTCAATCCTGTTTCCGAAAGTTTCGGTAATTCCGATGGGCCCTCACTCGCTGGTCACCGCGATCGCACCCGGTCACGCCGTTCGGGAGTGCCGCCCGCAACCGGTCGGCGACCGGCCTCAGGTCCCGGAAACTTTCCGGCAGACAAACTGCCGGATCCGTCGCCCGGTAGCGGTGAGTGACCACCTGGCCGCAACCGCCGCGTACGGCCGCCGACGCCCGAGCGTCGTACAAAAGATCTTGAGGTGGACCGGTAGTGGAGCGCCCCACCCGTTCGTCATCCAGTTGACGAACGGGAAGGAGAAGTCGTGATGGATGTAGTCGGCAACCGCTTCGCCAACGGACGTATGGGTACGGTGACCTGCGTGGTCACCGAGGCGGAGCGGCCGGGCACCTTCGCCTGGACGGTCCTGGACGACGCCGGCCGGGTCGGCTCGGTCTGGCACTACGAGTTGAGCGACGGCGCCGAGCCCGCGATTGGAGTTACCCGATGAAGTACCTGATGTTGGTGTGCACGGACCCGGAGTACACCCCCGGCCAGGACGATGGCGCCCCGGACGTCGAGGACTGGGCCAGCGAGATGGACGCGAAGGGCATCCGGCTGATGGGTAGCCGCACCCGGATGGCCAGCGATGCCACCACGGTCCGGGTACGCAACCGGGAGGTGCTGCTCACCGACGGTCCGTACGCGGAGACCAAGGACCTGATGGCCGGCTTCGACATCCTCGAATGCGCCGACCTCGACGAGGCCGTCGAGGTCGCCTCCCGACACCCGATGGCCTGGGCCGGCGCGATCGAGTTGCGCCCGTTCTGGCCGGACGACGAGCACGAGTAGCGAGAACCGATGGGTAGCGGGAACGGGCGAGCGGCGAAAGCGGACGGGGACGAGTGACCGCGCAGGTCAGGGACCGGATCGCCGATCTCTACGCCGACGGGTGGAGCCGGATCGTGGCCGCCATGATCCGGTTCACCGGCGGCAACTGGGACCTGGCCGAGGAGTGTGCACAGGACGCGTTCGCACAGGCGCTGCGCACATGGCCGGAGTCGGGCGTACCGGAGCAGCCGCTGGCCTGGCTCACGACGACCGCCCGCAACCGCGCCGTCGACCGGATCCGCCGCGCGTCGACCGAGGCGGCGAAGCTGCGAGAGGTGGCCGCCATGGAACCCGAGCCGACCCCGCCGTACGCGAGTGACAGCGACATTCCCGACGAACGCCTCGAACTCATGTTCACCTGCTGCCATCCGTCGCTGAACCTCGAAGCCCAGGTGGCGTTGACCCTGCGGAGCCTGACCGGCATGAGCACGGCCGAGATCGCCCGCGCGTTCCTGGTGCCGGAACGCACCATGGGTCAACGCCTCTTCCGGGCCAAGCGGAAGATCGCCCACGCCGGCATCCCGTTCCGCGTACCACCGGCGCACCTGCTTCCGGAGCGCCTTCCCGCCGTACTCCATGTGCTTTATCTGCTGTTCAACGAGGGATACGGTGACCTGCGGAAGGTTCGGCTGTCCCGGGAGGCCATCCGGCTCGCGCGCGTGCTGACGGCACTGATGCCCGACGAGCCCGAGGCGCACGGCATGCTCGCGCTGATGCTGCTGCACGACGCCCGACGGTCGGCGCGGATCGACGCCGACGGCGGCCTGGTCCCGCTGGACGAACAGGACCGCTCGCGGTGGGACCGGGCGCAGATCGCCGAGGGTGACACGATCCTGCAACGGGCGCTGCGCCGACGCCGGGCCGGGCCGTTCCAGATCCAGGCGGCCATCGCGGCGTGCCACGCCACCGCGCCGGTCGCGGCCCGGACCGACTGGCCCCAGATCGTCGGACTGTACGCACAACTCGCGCTCGTGGCACCGAGCGTGATCGTGGAGCTGAACCGGGCCGTGGCGATCGGCATGGCCGACGGTCCCGGGGCGGCGTTGCCGCTGGTCGACGCCATCGCCGCGACCGGGCAGCTCGACGGGTACCACCTGCTGCATGCCACCCGGGCGGACCTGCTGCGACGTCTCGGGAGCAGGGCCGAGGCCGACGCGAGTTACCGTACGGCGCTCGACCTCGCGCCCACCGAGGCGGAACGTCGCTTCCTCCGCGACCGGCTGCGGCTGCTCTGACCGGTGGGCGGGGCCCGGCGAGGCGGGTGTTCCGGACAGATCGTGCCGGAATGCGGGACGGCCATGCGGCCCGAGGAGCTCACTCGTTTGTCCATCGAGCGGTCCAACGCGGGTAACGCGGCCGGCCGGGACCCGTCCCGTCGCCAGGCCGAACCATCCCGTCTCCGGTTCCCGAGGAACAGGTAGCGACATGCGCAAATGGCTCCCGCTGATCTCGGTCTGCCTGGGTACGTTCATGCTGCTGATCGACGTCACGATCGCGAACGTGGCCCTGCCCGACATGGTCGACGACCTCGACGCGTCGTTCGGGGCACTGCAATGGGTCATCAACGCGTACGCCCTCGCGCTGGGCGCCCTGGTGCTCGGCGTCGGCTCGATCGCCGACCTGCTGGGGCACCGCCGCGTCTACGTCGTCGGGCTCGCGATCTTCGCGACCTCCTCACTGGCCTGCGGTCTCGCACCCAACCCGGGGGCGCTGATCGCCGCCCGTACGGTGCAGGGCGTCGGCGCGGCGGCCCTGTTCGCGACCACGTTCGCCCTGCTCAACAGCGCCTACGTCGGCCGCGACCGGGGCAGTGCGTACGGCATCTGGGGTGCGGTCTCGGGCGCCTCGGCGGCGGTCGGCCCGATCCTCGGCGGGCTGCTCACCGACGGCGCGTCGTGGCGCTGGATCTTCTTTGTCAACCTGCCGATCAGCGCCGTCGCCCTCGCCGTGTGCGTCACCCTGCTCGGCGACCCCCACCGGCCGGAGCGCGGCGGCAGGGTGGACATCGGCGGCATGGCCAGCTTCACCGCCGCCGCAGCCGCCGCCACGTACGCGCTCATCCGCGCGAACGGGGCCGGCTGGTCCGACGCCGGGGTCTGGGGGCTGCTCGGGCTGGCGGCGGTGCTGCTGACGGTGTTCGTGCTGGTCGAGTCGCGCTCGCGGCACGCCATGTTCGACCTCACCCTGCTGGGCAACCGGTCGTTCGTCGGGGTGCTGCTCGCCGGGGCGCTGCTGACGTTCGCGGCCTTCGCCACGTTCGCGTACACCTCGATCTGGTTGCAGTCGGTGCTGGGGCTCAGCGCGATCGGGGCGGGACTCACCGGGCTGCCGATGTCCGTGATGGCGTTCGCCGTCTCGGCGGTGCTCGGGCGGGTGCTGCACGGCCGGCGACCGGACCTGGTGATCGGGGCGGGGCTGCTGCTCGTCGGCCTCGGCAGCCTGCTCACGGCCGTACTGTTGCGGGGTTCGGCCGGTTGGCCGGCGCTGGTGCCGGGGCTGGCGGTGATCGGCGCCGGTGTCGGCCTGGCGACGCCGATCCTCGGCTCGGCCGCCATGTCCCTGGTGCCGGCCGTGCGTGGCGGCATGGCCGGTGGCGCGGTCAACACCGCCCGCCAGCTCGGCTACGCCTTCGGTGTCGCCGCCCTGGGCAGCGTCTTCGTCGCCCGCGCGCAGGACAGCCTGTCCGGGCGCGGCATCCCGGACGCGGACCGCGTCGCCCACGCCGTTGCCGGTGGACAGACGAACAATCTGCTGCAAGCGGCCCCGCCGGACGGGCGGGTGCTGCTCGACGGCGCGACGCACGCCGCGGCGGTGACCGGCGTGCAGGCGACGTTCGCCGTGGCCGGAGCCGCCGGTGTGCTCGCCAGCCTGCTCGTGTTCGTCTTCATGCGGCCGACCGGAGCGCGCATCACCCAGCGGGAGGGGCGCCCGTCCGTCCCGCAGCCGGCCGGTCAGTGACGTCGCGTGTTCGATCCCACCGCGTCCGTCCGATATGGACCGGGAAACTTCCGGTACTAGCGTCAAATTCTGATCCTGGGCCGGAGCGATCCATCGATCAACTCCGAAGCTGGTCGATCAGGCCTGGTCGGCTACCACGCCGAACGCTCCATCGTGGACTGCTGTCTTAAGATCGTGTTTCCGAAATGTTTCCGGAAGTTGTTGACAGTGCGACGAAGTCGAACCAATACTGGCGCCATCGACAGGCGTCCACCCCTGTCGATCCGTACCACCCACCGCGACCTGCACCTCCGGTCGTCAACCCGCACGACGACCGGCCCACCACCACCGCGTTGTACGACGCCGCCGCGCGGGCCACCACCCCGACCGCCGACAGCCTCGCCGGGTCGTATCGCGCTGCCTGGCCTCCCGCCAGCCCTCACCAGGAGGAAGCACGCACATGAGCAACGCCCCGGCCCACCCGAAAAGCCGCAGACTCGGCCGCATCAGACTGCTCATCGGCAGCGCCTGCGCCGTGGCGCTGACCGCGGCCACGACGATGCTGCCCGGCATCGCGTACGCGGCCATCACCTCGAACCAGACCGGCACGAACAACGGCTACTTCTACTCGTTCTGGACCGACAGCCCCGGATCGGTCTCGATGGAACTGGGGTCCGGCGGCAACTACAGCACCTCGTGGCGCAACACCGGTAACTTCGTCGCGGGCAAGGGCTGGAGCACCGGCGGACGCCGGAGCGTGACCTACTCGGGCAGCTTCAACCCGTCCGGCAACGCGTACCTGACCCTCTACGGGTGGACCACCAACCCGCTGATCGAGTACTACGTCGTCGACAACTGGGGCACCTACCGGCCCACGGGAACGTACAAGGGCACGGTCACCAGCGACGGCGGCACGTACGACATCTACCAGACGCAGCGGGTCAATCAACCCTCGATCATCGGCATCGCCACCTTCTACCAGTACTGGAGCGTCCGGCAGGCGAAGCGGACCGGCGGCACCATCACCAGTGGCAACCACTTCGACGCGTGGGCCCGTAACGGAATGAGTCTGGGCAGCCACAACTACATGATTCTCGCAACCGAGGGATATCAGAGCAGCGGCAGTTCCAACATCACGCTGGGCGGTTCCGGCGGCGGTGGTGGCGGGGGCGGTGGTGGCGGCAGCTGCACCGCCACGCTCTCCGCGGGACAGCAGTGGAGCGACCGCTACAACCTCAACGTCGCGGTGTCCGGCGCCACCAACTGGACCGTGACGATGAACGTCCCGTCCCCGGCGAGGGTCCTCTCCACCTGGAACGTCAGCGCCACCTATCCCAGCGCCCAGGTGTTGACCGCCACGCCCAACGGCAACGGCAACAACTGGGGCGTCACCATCCAGGGCAACGGCAACACGACCTGGCCGACGGTCTCCTGTAGCGCCGGCTGACCCGAACCCCCCCCGGAGCGGCACCCGTGGCGCGGCGGCGAACCGGTCGCCGCGCCACACCGCTGGCGGCGGTGCGACGCCACGGTCGGCTCATGACCCGGCCGTTCCGGACGCGGGCTCGACGAAGAAGACCTGGCCGCCCTTTCCCACGCACCGCTCCATCAGCGCCTCGGTACCCTCGGTTTCGTCGGACCCGCTGATGCCCACGCACCCCTGACCGTCCACGCGCAGTACGTACATGTTGTCCCCGTACGGTCCGGATGGTTCGAGGTGAAAGCGGCTGTCCTGGGCGCAGTCGTCGATCGGCTCCAACAACCCGGCCCCGGGTCCCTCGGTCAATACCTTGAGGCAGCCCACGCCATAGTCGGGATGGTGCCACTGGATCCGGTAGAGGTCACCGCCCATGGGTTCCAGCATGGTGCCCTGCGGGGCCACGCTGTCGCAGGGGCGCTGCACGGCCACCAAGGGGGTGTAGCGGCGGTCTCTGACGCGTCCGTCGGTCAGGCAGAGTTCGGGAGCCGTGACGGGCCGGATGCGTACCCAGCCGTTCGGTAGAGCCGGCGCGTTGCCAGGGGGAGTGGACTCCGAGCGCTGGTCGGCTGTGCGCGGCTCCGCCGGTTGATCGGGGATGGCGAATATCCAGACCCCGACGACGCCCAGGACCACGGCCGCCGACGCCGACACGGCCAGCGCCAAAACCCGGTACGGCTTCCTGGCCGGCGGGGTCGGTCGGGTCGGCTCGATCATCTCGACCCCGCCTCCGGCTCCACTCCCGACTCCGCCGCCGACGTCGGTCGCGTTCTGTCGCTCGACGATCTCGTTCCAGGCCCGAAGCCAGATCTCCACCCGGTCGCCGTCGCCGCACGCTCGTACGAAGGTGGCCAGCAGTTCGGGGCGCGGCGCCGTCCGACCAGCCAGGACGTCGGCCAGCGTGCTGCGGGCCAGGACCTCGCCCTGTTCGGAGGCGCGCCGCTCCAATTGCCGGTACGTCAGCCGCGACTGCTTCTTGAGCTCTCCCAACAGGGCGACGAACTCGACAACGTCCCGAGCGTCTTGCGGCGTCAAGTCCCCTTGGTTACTCATGTCCATATCATCGCGACGGCGCCATCATCGAGCAAGATCCATGGATGATCTTGCCGGCGTCGCCGGACAGGCTTCGGACAGGCGCCGGACACAGTCCCGGACAAGGCGGTGAGCTGCCCGGACAGGGACGGACTGTCCGGGCCGCCGTCCGCGGTTGACCCGACCCGTTCGGCGCCAGCAGAATTTGTGCTGCCCGGCCTCGTCGGTCCACATCTGCGGCGGGTCTTCGGTCGACCAGCACCCATTCCTCGAATGCGTCTGGTATTTCTTCGCGGGTTACTGAACACCTCAGAATTGAACGGGGAGCTGACATGGGTATGAGATTGAAAGTCGCTCCTGTCGCCGTGGCATGCCTGGCGACACTGGGACTGCTCGCGTCCCCCGCCGGCGCGACCGGGCAGCCAACGGGGCAGACGGCAGCAAGCGCAGCTGTCGGCACCCAGGCCACGTGGACGTGGACCACGTCTCTCGGCGGACCAATCAGGACGTGCTATGAGTCGACCTGCGGCACGGTCATCAACCTCAGTCCCCACCTGACGCTCCAGTGGAGCCACTACGCCGACAACCAGTACGACAACCGGTGGTACTACGTGAGGTACCGGGACAGCCCCACCACCTACGTTTACGGCTGGATCTACTGCGGAAACGTAACCGCCTCCTGCTGAGGGAGAATCTGACAGGTGCTCGTTCGGCAGGCACGGGGACTGCCGAACGAGCACTTTCGGCGTTTCCCCCGTTGTTCGACCCTGACCATCGCGCTAGGAGTCCTCCACGTCGAGCGCCTGGAAACACTGGTCCCGCCGTTCGGGCGGTAGCGCCAGGTACGCCTCGGGCGACATCGGCTCGGGGTCCTCGTCGCGGACCAGGTCGACCGTGTACTCCGCGGGCGACCCGTCCCCGTGGTAGAGCGTCGGGCCGCTGGTCAGCGGGATGGTCGGCCCGGTGAAGGCGCCGGGCTGGACGATCACCGCGTTCTCGCCGCCGTCGGGGAAGACGACGTCCGGGTCGAAGTCCTCGGCGTCGTGCCCGTGGTCACCGTGGCTGACGAAGACGTAGGCGAGCCGTCCCGGTCCGTCGCCGACCAGCTCGGCTTCCAGCACGATCTGGCAGAGGAAGCGCATCGGCGTGCCCCGCGCCGCGCCGAGCGGCCACTGCGGCGCACCGAGCCAGCCGGGTTGCCCGCCGAACTTGGTGACCTGCCCGGTCACGGGCGTGTCGGCCCGGTGGTAGCCCGCGATCCGCCACACCGCGACCATGGCGCTGACCGTAACAGCGGCAGCATAACGGGTGGCGATCGACTTCTGGCTGATTCGATAGATCCCTGTCACTGTGCTGGTGGTGCCGTCCCCTCTTTCGTAGCTTTGGGTAGTCATCAGAACACCTTCCGCACCCCTCGGAGGTTGTGCGTGGCCACTACCGAGCCCGCGTTGCTGGACAAGCCCACGACCATCAACATGCTTCACGACGCCTGCGAGCTGGAACACATGCTCTGCGTGCAGTATCTGTACGCGGCGGCCACCCTGTCCCACGGCGGTGACCCAGGGGTCACCACCGTCCGGGCGGCGCTGACCGAGCAGTGGAGCCAGCAGCTCAGCCGCATCGCGGTGCAGGAGATGTACCACCTGACCCTGGCCAACAACATCCTGATCGCGCTGGGCGCCGCGCCGTACCTGTGGCGGCCCAACTTCCCACAGCCGGCCAGCCGGTACTCGGACATCAACCTGCCGTCCACCCTGACGCCGTTCAGCCAGGAAACCGTGAGCCGCTTTCTGTGCTGGGAGAAACCGGAGCCGGACGGCTGGTGGGACGACTTCTGCGCCGAGTGCGGCCGGCAGGCGCACACCCGGCTCAACCTGGCGATGACCGCCAGCGAGGAGCGGCCCTACGGTTCGATCGCCGAACTCTACGACCAGATCAAGGCGGCGATCCTGGGCCATCCGGAGTGGATCGACCCGGCATCCGCCGCCCGACAGGTCACCAGCGCCCTCATCCCGCTGACCCCGACACTGACCCCGATAACCACCGCCGAGCAGGCAGCCAGGTACATCGACATCATCGTCCTGGAGGGCGAGGGCGCGCCGGACTGGCAGTCGGACTCCCACTTCGCGTACTTCCACCAGATCGCCGACCAGCTGGACGGGCTGAAGCAGACCCAGCCGGACTTCGCTCCGGGCTGGCCCACCGTGGAGAACCCGGTGTACGACCCGGCGAACACCGGCGGCACCCTGATCACCGACCCGGCGGTGCGTGCGGTCGGCGTCACCTTCAACGAGCTGTACCTGCTCTTCGTGGAGATGCTGGTCCGGCTCTTCACCCCGGACGGGCAGAGCACCGGGCAGCGCCAGGGCTTAGCGCGGGTGGTCACCGCGCTGATGCCGCTGGGCATCAAGCCGCTGGCGGCGCTGCTGACCCGGCTGCCGGCCGGGGCGGAGCATCCGGGCCGGTACGCCGGGCCCGCCTTCGAACTGCCGCAACCGCAACCGACCGGTCCACCGGCCACGGTGGACGAGTTGGCCGGACGGCTGCTCGCCCTCGCCGGGCGGTGCCGGGTACTGGGCCTGACCGACTCCGGACTCGACGCCGGTACGCAGGACGCGCTGGCCACCATTGCCGCCCGCCTGGAGACGCTGGTCCCACTGTTCACCCCGTCGACCGTGGAGCTGCCGGCATGAGTTACCTGGACCGGCCCAGGATCGGGTTCTTCGGCACCGACGCGATGGTCAACCCGTCCACGGCCAACAACGAGAACATCATCCACCTGCTCGACTACGACCGGGTCCAGTTGCTGAATCCGCCGACGGTGGAGGGCGCGACCCTGCCGGCGCTGGACGACGCCGCGTACCGGGAATGGATGACCAGCCTGGTGGTGTACGCGGACGCCGAAACTGCGGCCACCGCCAATCCCAACTGGCAGTCCGGCATGCCCGGCTACTGGAACTACTGGGGCGACCACCTCACCACGTTCGGCAGGGCGAGGGCGACCAGCGTGTGGGTGGACGACCGGCCGGTAACCAGACCGGCCGAGGATCCGCTGCTCAAGGCGCATTTCGCGCTCAACGCCCGGATCGTCGACGTGAACCCGGCCGACAGCTACGGCACCCAGTTCGTCGCGGCCAGCTTCCGGATCATCGGTCCGGACCGCGACGGCGACCTGGTCGAGCTGGTACGGGGAGTGCCGACCACCTCGTTCACCCGGTGGCTGAACTTCTTCCGCCCCGGCGGCGCCGCCACGTTCCAGGCCGTCATCCCGAACTCGGCGCTGAGCTTCGTCGACCCGGCGCGTGCTCCGCACTCGGACGGCCTGCGCGCCCTGCGCGAGGGCGCCGCGGACGGCGCCGGCCTGCTGCTGCGCTGGTGCTTCTACGGGATGCGGACCAGCTTCGACCAGATAACCATGTACGAGAAGTTCCAGCGGGGCGAGCGGGCGATGAACCCGAAGATCGGCCGGGTGGTCGGCACGGTCGGCGTGTGGAACGGCACGGACATGGTCTCCGCCCCGGTCGGCCGGAACCTGCAACAGCCCGGCCCGCCCTACTCCGCGGCCGAGGGCGGCACCGCCCGAGCGGTGACCCGGATGCGGGTCAAGACCCACGAGGACGTGGAACGGATCGCCACCCCGGGCACCGCCCTGAACGCGCTGAGCGCGTCGAGCCCGGACGCCGAGCGGATCGGCCCGGCCATGGCGTACGTCGCCGAGGACCGGGTGGTGCTCGACCTGGGCAACACGTTCCCGGAGGTCGGCGGCGGGGACTTCGACAAGGTCGACTTCGGCGGGGTGGTCCTGGAACTGCTCTACGACGTCGGCGGCAAGCAGCGGCGTGCGCTGATCGACGTGGTGGACTACGAACAGGGTCCCTACGAGCTGTACGGCGGGGTGCTGGAGTACGGGTTCAACCCGCGCAGCGAGGCTGGGCAGCACATTCACGACGGCCTGCTACAGGTACGGACCGACGGCGTACGCGTGCCACTGCTGCGGGAGATCGAGACGGTCCAGGTGACCACCGACGACCAGGCGGTGTACCTGGACATGCCGGCGAAGGGCCGGGCGAAGGGCACGGCCGCGCTGCGGGTGTTCCGCAAGGGCGAGCCGATCACCGAGCCGCTGACCCTGACCGTGCAGCTCTGGCGGGACACGCAGACGCCCGGCCGGGCGAACTCGGTCAACCCGCTGGTGCTGACCGCGACGTCGATCGGTGAGGAAAAGATCCGTGAGTTCACCCTGGAGGTGCCGGCCGGCGGTCGGGTGGAGGTGCCGATCGAGGTCGACGCCGCCGCCTGCTACAAACTGCGTTACCTGCCGCCGGACACGCACGCCGACCGGGACAACCCGGCCTGGGCGGTGGAGTACTTCTCCACGGTCCGGGCCCTGCCGTACGACGACTACAGCGGCATACCGGATGACCAGCTCACCTTCGAGCTGGTGTACCGGGAGGTGTTCCGCTACTACGCGCTGCTCTACCCGATCATGGGGGCGATCATCCCGTGGGGGCCGGTCAACGTCCCCAACGACCCGGACCGGGTGACCCACTTCGCGGCGCTGATGCTGGACGTGATCGACGAGAGTCGCCGGGGCACCGCCCTGGAGATGCCGATCACCCGGGAGCTGTCCGCGGGTAAACGCGCTCTGGTGCAACGCTGGTGCCGCAGGGAGCTGAAGAGCTGACGCCGAGGACCACCACCCTGTCGGTCCCGCCGGCCGACCCGCGTCGGCCGCGCGGTCCGGGAGTCCGGTCGTCCGACAGCGGCGGCCCGAGTAGTCGACTGCTCGGGCCGCCGCTGTCGGACGCGGCCGCGTGGGTTCAGCCGCAGATCCGTACGCTGACGCGGCCAACAACATCGGAGGAAACTGAATGGGCTGTCCGACCTGTCACGCCGAATCAACGCCGAATAGCCTGGAATGTGCTGTCTGTGCCACCCCGACCGGTGCGCCGGCGATCGTTCCCGGGGCGCGGACGTACCCCGTTCGTGGCGTCGGGATGGCAGCGTCGATCGCGGTCGGCGTCGTGGTGCTGCTCGATCTGCTGCTCGCCTTCTGGCCGCTCGTCGGGCGTGCGATGGCCGAGCGGGCGATGCGCGACCTCGACCCCGACGTGATCAACGCCGCCTCCCTCGTCGAAGCCCTCGCCCAGGTGGCGTACCTCGTCCCGTTCGCTGCGGCCGGTGTGCTGGTGATCGTCTGGTGCTACCGGGCGCGGGCCAACCTCGACGCCTTCCCGGGTGCCACGACAACGCTGAGCAAGGGCTGGGCGATCGGCGGCTGGCTGGTGCCGATCGCGAACCTCATCATCCCGGCACGCATGATGGCGGGCATCGCCCGGGACAGCCTCTGGCGGTCGAGCACGCCGGCCCTGGTACGGATCTGGTTCGGCGGGTGGCTCTTCTACCTGTTTGTCGGACAGATCAACACGTTGTCCGACAGCCAGGACTGGGAGGCACTGCCCACCGCACTCGCCGACGAGAGCGACTACCAGTTGTACGTCGACTACTACTCCGCCGCGCTGGGGCCGAACCTGCTGGTGGCGCTGCTCAGCGCGGTGGCCGGTGCGGCTCTGATCCTGCTGATCACACGGGTGTCGGCCGCTCAGGAGACCCGGATCGGGCGCGACGCCCAGGCCGCACCGGTGATGCCCGGCATGCCCCTCGCCTCGTCGACGAGGACCGGGGACGGATTTCTAGGATGACGCGGCTGTCCACATCGGATTGACCTTTGTGCGCTGGCATACCTGCCACTCCGAGCAGGCGCCGACAACCCCGGAGTGCGCTGACCGTCCTGACCGTCCTGACCGCGTAACCGCCTTTTGCGCCGTCGCAGGTGGCACACGGCGGCGGCGTGCCCGCTTGGTGCCGAATCGCGAGCGCGGCGGCTAGCGGGTGGTCAGGTGGTCGTGGGGCGGCTAAACCGCCCGCAGTCGGCGGCGGACCGGTGGGTCGTGGACCCAGCCGACGAAGCGGGCTTCGGCCTGCTCGGGGGTCAGGTCGGGCAGGGTCGCCGTTGCCTTGTCGCGGAAGCCGCCCATCACCTCGGCGAGCCGGGGCCGGTTTCCCTGGTAGAGGGACCACATCCGGCGGCGGAACACCTGGCAGGGCCATTCCTCGGCGTCGTCCTTGCAGTGCCAGTCGTCGCCGGGTCGGTGCGGGGCGCCCATCGGGTCGCCGTCGTCTGGGTCGTGTTCCACGTCTTCTCCGTTCAGAGCAGGTGGACGCGCTCAGTGCTGCCGTCGGATTTTTGTACGGTGAGGGTTCCCCCGCCCTGTTCCATCAGGTCGAGGACCAGGTCGAAGACGACCAACGCCCGGTTGATCGTGTCCGTCTTCGTGTCCCGTGTACGGGTGCACGCGGAGCCGAGCGCGTCGACCGCGCGCGGCACCAGGTTGACCGTTACCTTCGTCAGCGCTGACCGGTCCGGCTCAACCACGACGGGCGCCGATCACGACGAACGGCTCGCGCGGGCCGGCGGCCGGGTCCTGCCTACTCACGAATCCCCATCCCCTTCACCATCTCCGGAGTCGGCCAGCGTGCCGGTGCCCGTGACCCTCGGGAGGGCCTGGAGGAACTCGATCGCGCGATCCATGTACGGGCATCCGTACTGGGTGCAGTGCAGGCAGACCGGCCGCCACAGGGGTCCCCGGCGGTGGCGCTTCACCTCCGCGCGAGCGATCCACGCCAACGTGTCGATGCTCAGTTCCCCACTCATCGGTCAGGCCGTCCTCGGTACGGGCCGCTCGATGTCCGCCAGGACCCGGCGACGGATCGCGTACTCCGCCTCGGGTAGCTCGGGTTTTCCCGCCGGTTTCTCGATGCCGCGCACGGTCACCCACTCGGTGTCGTACGCCCCGGCGTCCATCGCCACGTGCGTCACCCGCAAATGGAGATCACCCATGTGGTCCTCGTACGCGGGAACCTTGCTTCGGCGGTAGTCACCCGCCTCGGCGTGGATGACATCGCCCACCCGCACGAGCCCACTACTGATCATCACGGTCGCCGTTCCGCGGCGCGATAGCCCGCGCGCTGCCCGAACGTGAGTACCGCCCTCAGGTCCACCGTCAACTCACCGGCCCACGACGAGCGGGCAAAGGTGGACGATGACCAGACGGGTAGCTGCGGTGCGGCAGCCCCGAGGGGCCACGGCCAGACACAGCCCCACCAACGGCGAACCAAAAACATCGCGATACCTCCTTGTTGTCGAGAGCACCCCAAGCGCCGAACCTCGACCTCTGAGGAGGTAGAAGCGCAAAAGACACATGTCGAGTCGGGGCAGCGGGCCGAACATCAGGGGAGCGGGACGAACAGGCCCGGTGGTTCGGGGGAGATGCGGACCCAGCAGTCGGTCTGCTCGCCGCAGGTGGGGCAGCGTCCGTCGCGGTCGGGGGAGTGGGCCCTGGCCAGCTCATACGAGCTGACAAGAACATCAACCGAGGTGTACGGCGACGCCTGCTCGTCGGCGCGGATCCAGCCGACGAAGCGGTTGTGCAGCCAACCGCTGGGCACGTGCCGAAGGTCCTCGGCCGCGACGACGAAGTACTGACCCAGGTAGAGCCCGAGCGACACCCGACTGCCAGCGAACTCGGCCCGCAGCTCCCGCCGCCGCGTCGCACACGGCCAGTCACCCCCACACCCCGAGCAAACCCACGTACGCGCCACCGGATTATGCGTACTCACCCCTGCTCCTCCCGGTCACGACCTCTGTTTTCGCTGCTCATCGCGCGGCCAGGTCACGGACGATCGTGGCCACCCGCACCAGGAGTTTCGGTAAACGGGTTCGTGTAGTCGGACGACTCCCACGCGCACTCCGGCGTGTGCCCGGTCACCCACCTCGTCCGATCGAACGTGCAACCGGTCCACGTGCATCCGCGCCACGACCACATCGACCGCTGCGCCCGGCGGGAGGTCGCGGCAGTGCGACCATTCACCGACCCAAAGACGACGTACGGTGCCTGTCGGCATCTGTGGCAGCCCGGCAGGAGTGGTCACGACCGTTGATCGTTTCCGTGACGGAACCGGCACCCCCGATTGCCGCGTAGCCGAGCCGGTCTCGGATCTGCCGAAGTGGTCGAGCGAGGGGACGCCTCATCCTCTGACTCATTCGACGGAGGTACCGCGTTGATCCCATTGCCTCGATAGCCAGCGCGCTCTGGGTAAAGCGTCGCAGGACCGATCCCATCCTCGGTCGGCTCGTACGGATCGCTGAACCACTTCCACCTGCCCATCAGCCTCGGTCCGATCTTGTTCGGCCATTTTGTGAAGACGTGACGGCTGAACTCGGATACCTGCCAGCCGCTACGTTCGATCGTCATGTGGGCCGCCACTTCGCAACGTGACGACGGCTTCGTATCCCGCTCGACATGCCGCGCGTGCGGGACGGTGCACACACAGCGTTACCGGTAGCCTGCGTAGGTAGAACCTGTGAGCAGTAGGCCCACGCGACAGCCCACAAACCCGGAAGTGAATCTTGAGCGGATTCGGCAGTGCCCTGCGGCGGCTCCGGAATGAGCGCGGTCTCTCGCTCCGTGGCTTGTCCATGCTGGTCAACTACGACTTCGGGTACCTGGGCCAGCTTGAGCGAGGTGAGCGTTCACCGACGTCCAAGGTCGCCAACGCCTGCGACAAGGCACTTGATGCCAACGGCATCCTTATAGACGAGTACGAGCGAGCGGCGTTAGATGACGGCATGCAACGCCGCACGGTTCTCCGGGCGCTCAGCGCCCTCGCAGTTGGGACAGGCCCGCCTCTCGTCGGCTTGGAGGCGCTTCGCCAGGGGCTCGGTCATGCGGTCGATGGCGAGGACCACGACGAGTGGCAGCAGATCGCGCTCGACTATGGCCGTGCCTACTACCTCACGCCACCCGACGTGCTGATGGAGCAGGTCACCGCCGATCTCGCTGTGCTGCAAGCGGTCATGGCCGAGAGCAGCAGTCGGCAGAAGACCGGCCTATTACGAGCTGCCGCCCAGCTCTCGGTGATCGTCGCGATGACCTTGACCGCGACCGGCCGACTGCACATGGCTCGACGTTGGTGGTCAACGGCCCGGCGAGCCGCCGACGAGTCGCGCTGTGTGGACACGCAGGTGTTGGCGCGGGCCTGGGACGTGACAAACGGCTGCTACGACGGACGTCCACTGTCCCAAGTAATCGAACGCTCGGACGAGGCCATTGCGCTCGCCGGCAACCGAGCATCGGCAGGATCGGCCGGACTGTACGCCGGACGTGCACAGGCACTCGCCTTAGCTGGTCGTCACGACGAAGCCCTGACGGCAGTACGTCAGGTCGCGGAGATCACGGCGAGGCTCCCTTCAGAGATCACCAACGACGCTGCGTCGCTTTGGGCCTGGCCCGAACACCGGCTCCGCCACACGGAGTCGTACGTCGCCACCCACACCGGCAACCTTGCCGACGCCGATGCAGCGCAGGACCGCGCGCTCGTCCTCTACCCGGAATGCCAAGCCCGACTCAGGACACAGGTCTCCCTGCACCGAGCATCGTGCTTGATTCAAAAGGGGCATGTCGGGGAGGGCCTTCGCTTCGCCGCCGACCTGCTGGATGAGCTACCCGTGGAGCAACACAACAAGCTGCTGTACGAGGTGGCTCGACATGTAATGGCAGTCGTACCGACGGCTGAACGTCGACGTATCGAACTCGGCGACCTGGCAGCCCGACTGCCGATCACCTCTATCGCCTGAGGGGGTTGCCGATGTCCATCTCCTACAAACGGCTCACCGGCTCATCATCAGCCCCTTGGGTTGCCCGGCTGGTCGACCTGTACGCCGTCGTATATGCCGAGGCTCCGTATGAGGAAGGGCCCGAGGAGGTAGAGGGCTTCCGGGTCAAGCTTCCAGAGGACATGTTCCGCCCCGGCTTCGAGTTGGTAATCGCGACCGATGACGATGCCCTGCTTGGATTTGCATATGGATGGACGATGCCGGCGGGTACGTGGTGGTCCAAGGCCGACCGCGAGCCGCCGCCTGTCCTAAAGGCCGCTGACAAGCTTGCGATCATGGAGTGGATCGTTCAGCCAGATAGACGGGGTCAGGGGATTGGCGCGCAGTTGATCCGTTGGCTGATCGACGGACGATCAGAGCCATGGGCAACCTTGGCATCTGACTCGCGCTCGGCTGCCCGAGCCATATATGAGCGTGCGGGCTGGAGCGGTGTCGGTAAGGCTGTGCTTTCGTGGGGCCCGACCATGGATCTATTGGTGCTTCCGCTATCCTCGATCGAGCGCAAATCAATCGCGCATCGATGACCGCCTTTCAAATTGAGTCTCCGTAGAGGTGGCGAAAGCTCGGGCGTGACTTTTTGTACTTGAACAACTACTTGCGATGAAGCGTTCAATGATTGGATGTCATTCAGAGATGGCCCGACCTCCGCTGAGGCTATTTGAATGACGATCGCATTGACTTGATAAGTCGTTACGTAGTAGACATATTCCGAAGTTTGGGGCGAATCCGTCCGTTTCAAGAGATAATTTATGTCGATGCAACATCTTGATTCATCCACCTACAATCGGTCAGGTGGAAGCTTTTACGGAAATCATCGACTGGTTCAACGCGGGACGGACCTCGGTAGTGATCTCGATGGCTGCCCTGGCTGGGGTTGTCTACTCGGCGCAGTCAGCCCGAGCGGCCAAGGCGCAGACAGTCTCATCAGACAAGGCGGCGGTTGCCGCGCAAGAGCAGGCAGAGATGGCGCGGCAACAGGCTCAGATGGCGCATGAGCAGGTGGATCTAGGACGCCGACAAATCGATCTATTGCTGCGGCAGATCGAACAAGCGGAGCGGATGGAAGCTGCGAATCGGCTCGCGCGCCGCGAAGCTCTGGAACCGGTAGTCATTGTGGATATCGCACCAGGCGCGAACGATCCTGGCGTCTTCGTCTTGACGATTGCTAATATCGGTTCCACGATTGCTAGGAACGTTCAGATAAAGGCGCCTGAGGAGATGCTCCGCTCGGACGGCACGAAGATGCACGAGTGGACCGTGTTCACTGAAGGTATTCAGACGATGCCTCCCGGACATAGGATGCAGTTCTTCTTTGACGTCAGTTTCCAGCCGTTCAAAGGCAACTCTCCACTGAAATGCGAGTTCGTGGTGGACTGCGAGGGTCCGTTCGGTCCAGTGCAGCAAGCTACCTACGTGGTTGACTTGACTCCTTACAAGGGCGCTTGGGCGGCGCCGACGACTCTCTATTCTGTGGTGAGGCAACTGGAGAACGTAACCGATGCAATAAAAGCGACAGGAAAGATCATAGAACGGGAGCGGACTGCCGAACCGAAGTTGCTTGAGCGGTCGCTGGTCGAAACGAGCCAGGTAGACGACGAATACGCGACGTGGAAGGCGGCAGACTGAGAGCTTCTGGCAACCCTCGATGTGTGTCTACAGATTCGCGAGCAGGTGGCGAAGCGGTCACTTGGCAGAGCTATGTGGCTTATACTAAATTCTCTACTGCTCCGCGTCGGCGTTAAGACAAAAACCGATCTTCATCCATGCGAGGGTCTGGATCGAATCTTTGCCGCAAAGCATCGCGAATCGCGGAATCGGTTAGAGTTTGGTCTAGTCGATCGAGCGCCTCATTTAGGTCCGTACATTGGCGCTGTGAAAGATAAAACTGGTGATCGCGGAGTGCTTGCAGCACGAATCCAAGGTCATTTAGGTCTGGCGTGGATACATCGGCGTTCCGAATCAGGCGAGCGACCAGGTGTTTTATGAGGGCTTGTTCAACTTTACGTGGATATGGGGGGAGTATATCGATGGCGCCATCGGTGCTGTACACCACCACGACTGCATTGGGGATATTTTTTTCCGTCCCCTTGCTGGTTCTTAAGTATCGAATCGGATTGTTGTATCGGCTGCCTCGACCTGGGTCTCCCGTGCCTGACGCTAGGCCATCGAGGATGACACCAATGGCATGGCATCGGCCCTGAGGGTCAACTAATACGCCGCCATCCATATCGGTGAGTTGCGCCATCATCTCGTCACTAATCTCAGTCGGTTGAACTGCCCAGGCTTGGGGAGCAAGGCGACGCGACTCCTCTGCGGCGTCGGCTGAAATGATAAGCATGGCGCCGTGACGGTTTTGACGGGCCGCCCGGGCCAGCCTTAGTAGGGTTTCGACGTTGGCCTCCGGAAATAGCCAGGAAACTCTCGCCGCAATGCCTGCAATGTTGGCGTCCACATCATCTGGCAGTTGGCTTATCCCATCTTTGACTTGTAGCACAGTCCTTTCGCCTTGCCGAAGCCGCCAAGAGTTACGGCCCGTAAAATCTATGCTCGCTAGCTCCGTGTCTGAATTTTCTGTAAAGTCATCTATTTCGCCGATGCCGTATATGGCCGATTGATACAGGAGAAGGCTGGTCTTCTCGGTTGCTACCTCCATCAACTTTCGGACCGCGTGAAGTCTGTCGATGGGAACTGGCGATTGGAGGTGCAGGTTGACCCTAATGCTCGTGGAATCTGGTGCTGCAACGATGATGGCTCCTCGGCCTACTCTCCCCTCGTAAGGAAGCGCCGAGAGGCTGCTAAGTAGCAAATCGCTATCGCGCGTTCCGTGTAGGCCGGTTGGATCGAGTGCTTCCGCAACAATAGTGGCGGTCGCTGCACGGACTAGCTCGAATCTCTGGCTTCGCAGGGAGGACATGCCGTAGCCGTTAGGATCGCTAGCCAGATGGAGCCATGATCGACGGAGAATTTCGTCAATAACTTGGGAGACTAAAGAAGAAGTGGCCACCGTGCCGTCGCTCTTAGTGCGCCTCAGTTGTGGCGCCAGACCTATGGCTACTGAAGTCGTGGCGAGGGTGGCGTAGACGGAAAAATCTCCTACTGTTGCCGACTTTGGTGCCAGAAAATAGCGCCAGGATCTATTGCTGTTCGAGGAATTCAAGTAGCGTTGCAGGGCAATGCTGTGCCGGTAGTCTGGCCGTTCATTGTGCGGTCCATCGCCCCTGCCCTTAAGTATCGATTCAATTGCCGGGATGTCGATATCTCTGAATGCTCGCTCTACGTTCTGTGAAGCTGTGTTGTTCTGTCGCTGCAAGATGACTGTCGCGTCGTCCCCTGAATGACGTAAGCCGATAAGTGCTCCCTCTACTTCGCCGCGAAATCCGATCGCCTCCAAAGTGCCCTTGGTGGCGGCCTCTAGATGTGTTCTGAATTGCCAATCCAGGTCCCAAATTACCATCGTTTCCCATCGATTCATCAGGTGGAGTAGTCGGTGGTGGCGCTGGTTGATCGGCGCTACCGGAAGTACTCGGCAGCCTCTGCAAAATCGTCGGCCAGACGTCTGTCTTGCTGCGTGAACTCAAGCTCGCCCTTGCTGTCGCGATCGGTCCAGTACCGGCCCCTGAGCCGCCGTACAGGTTGTCCGGACACGTCGAGAACTGCGGATCCGTGATGCATCCTGCTGCGATGCTCGATACGCATGTCAGGTTTATTGAAGTACAGATAAGTCAGAACGATTGAGCCGTCGATTTCGAATACATTTGCGAGTACGGACGTCGACCTTGATTCATTGGTGAGGAGTTTGACGGTAACGAGGGTCGCGGTCTGTTGGATGACCAGGTATACGGTTTTGGGAGCCGGTGACTTTCGGGTAGTGGGATCAATCCACAAAGAAGTAAGCGTCCCCTGCCAGGTGCCGCGGGCGCAACGAGGGACTCCTGGTATGCGTTGGATCAGAGGCAGTCGCCAGAGCCAGATGTCCCAAAGTGTAAGCACGAGCGTTGCGATGAGTACGGCGGCGGAGAAGAATCGCAACCAGCCGAGGTTGAACTCACGGTTCGTGAGCCAAGTGCCGGCCACGAAGACAAAGACCGCGACTGACGTGACAACGCGGATGGTGAGCGTGCGTCTCATGAGTGGAAACCCAAGTAATTCCAGGCCGCCTTAGCAAAGTCACGTCCATCGGCGCGGTTCCAGGACTGCTGGCTGTCGAATAGATACTTGCATTCGTTGACCTCCCTCCAGCGTTCGCGTTCTACGCTTGGTTCTCCGCCTTGGAGGCCACCCCAGATGTGGGCGATGATTCCTCGAACCGTCTCAGTCCAGGTTGACCTAAGAAAGATCTCGTCGGGGCAGCTATAAACTAAGCATTCGATAAAGAACGACGGCACCTCCCGATGGGTGCCCACAATAACCATCGCATTCTCGACCCGCTTCATGATGCGCACAGTCTTTTTGTAGTACTGTCTGGTGAGGTTGTTCTTGTCTTTTCCGTTCTGCAACTGTTGAGTCGGGTAGTTGATGAGGCTGCTATTGTCCTTTTTGAAAACCTTGGTGCCCTCCCGGCGCCCACCGCTTGTGAAGTAATAGTGGTAGTCGAAGCAAGGGACAACATCCGCCTCTACTCGAGCGCTGCCGGAGTTGATACGGAACGCGGTCGAGCCGGAGGAGTCGACCTGACCAGGGAACTTGGTCCGCAGCGCGGCGCCCAACTCCGACCGGAATTTTGCGGGTGTCCAGATCCCTGCATACGGCGATGCGGGTGGGTTGGCGCCTGAGCTTTCCGTCTCCCAGTAGATGAGATTGCTGCACTGCACCGCAATGTCTACGTCGCTGTCAGCCTTGACGTTCGTGTTGTTCGCATATGACCCCTTTGCGTAGACCTTGAGATCGCAGCCGTTGAACGCCGCGTGCTCCTTGATGGCCGCACGGATCATTCTCTCCGTGCGGTCCTGCTTGTCCTGTTCCGTCACGCTGGACGGAAGCGTCCAACCGCTCAGCTTGTCCTCTATATCCACCCGTTAACTCCAATCAACCGATCGTGACCGCCCGATAGCTTCCAACCTTTGAGTGGGCGGGACTACCTTAGTTGGCGCTGGCGACTTTTCGTGGAGTTGGACAGACACGTGCGTTCAGACTCGAACCTGGAAGAACGCCGCAGAGCCTCCTTCGTCACGAGGCTCTTGTCATCGCAGCCACAAGCATGCGCGGCCGTGGCTGCTTTGGAACGGTTCGTTGAATTGGCCGGACCGGCATGCTACTGCAACGTGCCCTGCTGAGGATCGCAGCGAATAGCTGAGGGCTCCTGCCGGCTCCCGGTACGGGAGTCGGCAGGAGCCCTGTGTGCGTACTGCTGGTGGTGCTGGTGGTGGTTAGCCGAAGGCGCGGGCTTGCCAGCCGACCACCTGGTCAGCGGGGAGTGCCGTCGGGAAGATGGCCACCCGGTCGAGTTCACCGGTGAGCCGCTGTCCGCCGTCCTGGTCTGCGGCGAACCGCAGCTCGCGGGTGGCGCAGCCGATGATGCCGCCGTCCGGCACCTTCGCCGTACCGGCCACCTGACCGTCGACGTAGACCGTGATGGCTCCGTCGTCGGCCATCGTGATGACCAGGTCGATGAACCGGCCGGTGGGCAGGGTCGCCGTGGTGGTCACGCCGTTGCCGGCGCCGATGAACCGGACCTGGTTGCTCGGCGTGAGGTCGATCAGGACCCCGTCGGTGCCGGGGTTGCCGCCGGGCTGGGAGTCGAACAGCCGGCGGTAGCTACCGGTTGTCGTCACCTTCACCTCGGCCGCGAACGTGGCCGTGTTCAGGTAGCCGAGCGTCGTCGGGGTCGTACGCAGGTAACGCTGGCCGTTGAGCGCCAGCGCGCTGCCGGTCGGGCCGGCGGCGACGTACCCGGCTCCGGTCTGGACCGTCGCGGTGCGCCCGTTGGGGGAGCGGTCCGCGATGGTGTCACCTGAGCTTGGGTCCCAGGCGACGAGCGGGCGGGTCTGGTTCGGCACGTCGCACGGCGGCGGGACGGGCAGGGCGATCGAGGTGCTGGCGGTGGCCCGCCAGTCATCGTTGATGAGTCGTGCCTCGATCCGGTTCGGACCCGCCTCGGCTTCCCTGGTCGGGGCGACCGTGAACGTGTAGACCTGCGAGTCTCCGGGGCGGAGCTTCGGCGTGGCGATCTGGCCGGGCCGTACGGTCCAGCCTTCCGGAACGGCGAGCTTGACCGTCGAGGCCGGCACTGTGGCCGTACCCGATGCCTTGACTGTGACGGTGACCGGCGCGGTCTGGCCGACCTCCAGGGTGGCCGGCGCCGCGATGTTGATGTCGACCTGGGCGGTGGCGACGTAGGTGTGGCCCTTGACGGCGTCGAAGGTGATCTTCTCGCCGCCGCCGGTGGTGGTGATCTTCCGGCCGCTGGCCGCGTCCACGAGGGTGTACGGGCCGGTGAACATCGAGTTGCGCAGGCTGACCTTGCCGGCGCGACCGGTGGTCACCTTGATCTCGTCGGCGGCACCGCCGGACCAGCGTACGTCCACGGTGTTGTCGCCCTGGGCCCGCAGGCCGGTGACGGAGCCGTTGGCCCACTTGCTCGGCAGGGCCGGCAGGACCTGGATCTCACCAGTTTGGCTCTGGAGCAGCATCTCGGCCATGCCGGAGGTGGCACCGAAGTTGCCGTCGATCTGGAACGGCGGGTGGGTGTCCCACAGGTTCGCCAGGGTGCTGCCCTTGAGCTGCTCGCTCAGCATCTTGTGCGAGTGGTCGCCGTCGAGCAGCCGGGCCCAGAAGTTGATTTTCCAGGCCTTGCTCCAGCCGGTGCCACCGTCGCCACGGGCGGTCAGCGAGACCTTGGCGGCCTCGGCGATCTCCGGGTTTTTGGTCGGCGAGATCTGCGAGCCCGGGTGCAGGGCGAACAGGTGCGACACGTGCCGGTGGGTGTCGGTCGGGCTGTCCAGGTCGAGCTTCCACTCCTGGAGCTGGCCCCACGAGCCGACCCGGATGCCCGGGTCGAGGTTCGCCAGGGCGGCCTTGACCTCGTTGCGGAAGGTGCCGTCGCCGCCGAGGATGCCGGCCGCCTCGATCGTGTTGGTGAACAGCTCCCAGACGATCTGCTGCGACATCGACGCACCGGCAGTGAAGTCACCGTTTTCCGGCGAGTAGCTGGGGGAGACCACCAGCTTGCCGTCGCGCGGGTCGACGACCAGCTCGTCCATCCAGAACTGGGCCAGTTCCTTCATCATCGGGTAGGCCCGCTCACGGAGGAACTTGTCGTCCTTGGTGAACTGGTAGTGCTGGAAGTACGACTGGGCCAGCCAGGCGCCCGCCTCCGGGAACCAGAACGACTGCGGGTAGTTGTGCAGGCCGGTGAACCCCCACGGGTTGGTCTCGTTGTTGACCACCCAGCCCCGGTTGCCGTAGATCTGCTGGGCGGTGACCTTGCCCGGTGCCACCATCGAGTCGACGTAGTCGAACAGCGGGGCGGTGGTCTCGGAGAGGTTGGTGACCTCCGCCGGCCAGTAGTTCATCTGGAGGTTGATGTTGACGTGGTAGTCGGCGTCCCACGGCGGGTTGGTGGAGTTGTTCCACACGCCCTGGAGGTTCGCCGGCAGCGAGCCGCCCCGCGACGAGGCGACCAGCAGGTAGCGGCCGTACTGGAAGAAGAGGCTCTCCAGCGCGCGGTCGGCACCGGCGTTGCCCTTGTCGTAGTTGCGCAGCAGGTCGTCGGTCGGGATGTTCGGCATCACCTGGCCGAGGTCGAGGTTGACCCGGTCGAACAGGGCCTTGTAGTCGACCTGGTGCGCGGCGAGCAGCTCCGCGTACGACTTCGCCGCCGCGGTGTCGACCCGGCCGGTGACCGCCGCGTGTGGGTCGGTGCCCCGGTAGGTCGGGTAGACCCCGGCGTAGTCGGTGCCGGCGGCCAGCACCAGGGTGGCCGAGTTGGCGCCGGCCACGGTGACCGTGCCGTCGGTGCCGTCGGTCCGGGTGCCGCCGTCGTTGTTGACCTGGATCTGCGACTCGTACTTGAGCTTGTTGTCGTTGAGCGCCCCGGCGAAGGTGATCCGGCCGCCGGTGGCGGTGGTCGTCTTCGAGCGGTTGTTCGCCGCGGTCACGCCGGCGGTGAAGCCGACCTTGCCGGGCTGGTCGGCGCTGAGCTTGACCACCAGCACGTTGTCCGGGTTGCTGGCAAAGTACTCGCGGGTGTAGCGGACGCCCTCGTCGACGTAGCTGACCTTGGCGACGGCGGTGCCGATGTTCAGCTCGCGGCGGTATTCCTGGACCGTGCCCGGGTCCTCGGTCAGCCGCAGCGACAGGTCACCGAAGCTCTGGTAGGAGCCGAAGCTGCTCTTCGGCTGGCCGAGCCGGTTTGCCACCTCCTGCGGGGAGATGCGCCCGTTCTGGTTGATCAGGGCCTGGATGTCGGCGATCGCGTTCGGCCGGGGCGAGGTCCAGTTGCCGAAGTTGTAACCGGGCGCGCCCGGTCCGCCGGTCCACAGGGTCTTCTCGTTGAACTGCACGGTCTCGTTCGCGACCCGGCCGAACACCATGCCGCCGAGCGCGCCGTTACCGATCGGCAACGCCTGGGTCTCCCAGTCGGCGGCCGGTTCGTCGTACCAGAGGGTCAGCGGGTCGGCACCGGCCGCGAGCGGTGCGGTGTCCGGGGCCGCGAGCGGCGTCGGACCGGCAAAGGCGGGCACGGGTACGGCAACCGCCGCGGCAAGCACGCCAGCGAGCAGCGTACGGGGGAGAAGTCGTCTTCTTCGGGGGTGGTGGATCAACGGGGCCTCCGGAATCATCCGAGGTACGTGGTGGTGGTGTTGATGTTTTGGTGGATAAAAGCGGACTAATGGCAGTAAGGTGCCCGACAAGCATCGGATGTTTAATCGGCAGGTTACGGATTGAACATCGAGGAAACAAGACCCACCCCACCCTGATCGGTAAGGTCCACACTCGACGTCACTCCGGACACCCGCAACCACTGGCAGGATTCGCGGCATGTCCCGCGAAATGACCATCCCGCCCGTCTTCCACCGCAACGTCATTGAAGTGTGGGGTGACGACGGGCAGCGCTGGCTCACCGACCTGCCGTCACTGGTCACGACCGTCGCCCGCGACTGGGACCTCGACGTCGGCGACCCGTACGCGCTCAGTTTCAACTGGGTCGCCCCGGTCCGGCGCGGCGACGGGTCGAGTGCCGTTTTGAAGCTCGGGGTGCCGGGTTCCGACCACCTCTTCCACGAGGCGGCGGCACTCACCTGCTTCGCCGGCGAGGGTGCCGTACGCCTGCTCGACCGGGATGTCGAGCGGGGGGCGCTGCTGCTGGAACGGGCCGCGCCGGGGGAGCCGGCCGGTGTGCTCGTACCCGAGCGGGACGAGGAGGCGACGGCCGCGTTCGTCGCGCTGACCCGGCGGCTGCACCGGCCAGCGCCGGCCGACTGCCCGCTGCCCGAGCTGGCCAACCGGGGTGAGGCGTTCGCCGACCACCTGCGACGGTTCCCGGACGACCGGGTCCTGCCCCGGCACCTGGTGGAACGGGCCGGGCGACTCTTCGACGAGCTGTGCGCGACCGCCACCGAGCGGGTCGTCCTGCACGGCGACCTGCACCATGACAACATCCTGCGGGCCGACCGGGAACCGTGGCTGGCCATCGACCCGCACGGACTGGTCGGCGATCCGGGGTCCGAGGTCGGTCCGTGGCTCTACAACCCGGAGCCGCCCCGCCGCGACGACGAGCTGCTGGGACTCGTACCGGCCCGGATCGAACAGCTCGCCGACGGGCTGGCGCTACCGGTGGAACGGGTCGTGGCCTGGGGTTTTGTGCTGTGCGTGCTGTCCGAGGTCTGGGACGCCGAGGGCGGCGTCGCGTCCCCGGGTCGCGCCCTCGACGTCGCCCGGCAACTGCTGCCCCGCCTCCGGTAGTGCTTTGTCGCCTTCAACCGGGTGGGTTTCGTACGCCCTTTTTGGCGTACGTACATCGAAGAAGGTGTACGAGGCGAAGGCGTTGGTTTCCCCGGAGGCGCCCTGCCGCCGCCCGGTCGGCACCACCGGCAAGGGTCGGCGCGTCCGTTCCGGGCACCGTCGGACCGCCACCCCCCATTCTCGCGGCTACGCTCTTGTCAGTTGCCCATTCCACCCGGCTGCGGCCACGCACGGTCGGGGACGACCCGCCGACTGTGCGTACCACCGTCAGTCGAAGCGGCGAGGAGTTGCGGTCGGTGCTGCTGGACGCCCTGCTCACGGAAACATCCGACGACTCCGACGCGCTGGTGGTCGCCGGGCGCACGCTGTCCCGGCACGACCTGATCGGCTGGGCCACCGCGGTCGCCGACGACATCCACGGCGCCGCGACGGTAGCGGTGCACGCCACCCCGACCGTCGAAACCGTTGTCGGGGTCCTCGCCGGGCTGATCGGTGGCGTGCCGGTGGTGCCGCTGCCGCCGGACTCCGGCCCGGCCGAACTCGCCCACCTGCTCCGGGACTCGCGCGCCGACCTGGTCCTCACCGAGCGTCCCGACCTGCTCGACGCACTGTCCGACGGGACACCCCGTCCGGCGGTGCTGCCGATCGGCCGGAGCACCCGGTCGTCCACCCGCTACCCGGAGCCGTCGCCGGAGTCGACCGCGCTGGTGCTCTACACCAGCGGCACCACCGGCCCGCCGAAGGGCGCCCTGATCAGCCGGGCGGCCATCGCCGCCGACCTCGACGCGCTCGCCGACGCCTGGCAGTGGACCCCGGACGACACGCTCGTGCACGGGTTGCCGCTGTTTCACGTACACGGGTTGGTGCTCGGGGTGCTCGGGCCACTGCGGCTCGGCTCCCGGCTGGTCCACACCGGCCGACCCACCCCCGACGCGTACGCGGCAGCCGCCGGCAGCCTCTACTTCGGCGTACCGACGGTGTGGTCCCGGATCAGCGCCGACGAGACCGCCGCCCGAGCCCTGCGCCCGGCCCGACTGCTGGTCTCCGGCAGTGCCGCCCTGCCGGTGCCGGTCTTCCACCGGCTCGCCGCCCTCGCCGGCCAACCGCCGCTGGAGCGGTACGGGATGACCGAAACCCTGATCACGGTCAGTGGTCGGGCGGCCGGTGAGCGGCGCCCGGGTCAGGTCGGCCTGCCGGTGACCGGCGTACGGACCCGGCTGGTCGACGACAACGGCGCGATTCTCCCACCCGATGGCGAGTCGATCGGCGATCTCCAGGTGCGCGGACCCACCCTGTTCGACGGCTACCTGCGCAACGGGAAACCTGAGCCGCAGATCGCCGCGGACGGGTGGTTCGCCACCGGGGACGTCGCGGTGATCGGGCCGGACGGGTGGCACCGGATCGTCGGCCGGGCCTCCACCGACCTGATCAAGAGCGGCGGTTACCGGATCGGGGCCGGCGAGGTGGAGGATGCCCTGCTGGCGCACCCGGCCGTGGCCGAGGCCGCCGTCGTCGGCACCCCGCACGCCGACCTCGGCGAGCAGGTCACCGCGTACGTGGTCGCGGACGGGGTGGACGGGCAGCAGTTGATCGACTTCGTGGCCGGGCAGTTGTCCGTACACAAGCGTCCGCGTCAGGTGCACCTGGTGGACCAACTGCCGCGCAACGCCATGGGCAAGGTCGCCAAGTTGCTGCTCCGCGCCGACTGACCGAGCGGCGAGTGAGGGTGGCGAACCTGCCGCCGGCCGTACGGAAACGCGTTTCTAGCATGGTTACCGGCTGTCCACCCGATCCGTGGTGGACGGCGTCCGGGCTGCGACATTTGGGATCGACATTCATGGTGGACACCGGTATCGACGACGATCTGTGGCTGCGACCGATCTTCCCGCCGACCGAGTACGCGGCCCGGGTCGCCCGTGGGGAAGCGTTCGAGCGGGGCGGGGACGTGGTGCAGCCGGACTGGAAGCTCAGCCAGCTCACCCGCCGTCGTCCGCCGGGGGTCACCGCGCACCAGTGGAGTTCCGCGATCCGTACCCAGTTCGCGTTCGTCGTCGGTGACCAGCGCACCGTCGCGCCCACCTTCGCCGTCGACCTCAGCGCGACCGTCGGCCGTGGCCCGGACGTCGGTCGGGAGGACAGGATGACCAACGCCGTCTGCGCGGCGATCGGCCTGCGACTGCTGCGGATCGAGTCGCCGACGCTGCGCGGTGGCGGCACCGGACGCCGGATCCTCGACTACGTGCTCGACGCCCGTGCCTTCCGCGACGCCGGTGGCCCGGACGAGGTCGATCCGGCGGCGGACGGGCCGCAGACCTACCGGGACATCATCGGCCGCCTGCCCGACGGTCGCAGCGGGTACGTCAACGACCTCGGTGCCGTCGCCCGCTCGACGGCCGTCGACGCGTACGCGAGCCGGCAGGTGTTCGACCCGATCATCCGGAGCCTGCACGTGAGCTGGGCGGACGGTCCGGCCGAGGGCTGGGCGTGGCTACAGGTGCGCGCCGACGAGTTCTTCTTCGAACGGGTCCGGGTCTGGCAGCACGGCTTCTCCTGCGGCGTCGACCCGGGCAGGTTCGCCGAGGACCTGGCCGCGGCGGCGATCGGTGAGCAGCTCAAGCGGCTCGGCGGCGACGAACCCGTGCTGTACGCCCGCGACCGGCTCGGCCGGGACCTGACCGAGCTGCGGTTGCGCCAGCACGAGTTGGCCAACGACTTCGCCTTCGCGCACATCTCGTTCGAGCAGCCGGTCGACGGCGTTTAGGATCGCCGGTGTGGCACTGCGACCTGTTCAGGTGAACATAAAGGCTCTCGATCACCTCGCGGTCGGCCGGTTCTGGGCGGAGGCGCTCGGCTGGGAGGTGCACAGTGGCGCGACGACCTACGTTGGACCCGTCGGCGGCTTCGTCTGGCCGCACCCGGTCGCCGTCGGCATCGACGTCGTTCCTGTCCCGGAGCCCAAGACAACAACGAAGAACCGTACGCACCTCGATCTCGCCACCACCTCCGAAGCCCATCAGGCGGAGTTGGTCGCGCGCCTCCGGGCTCTCGGTGCGACGCCCGCCGACGTGGGCCAGGGCAACGTGCCGTGGACGGTCCTCGCCGACCCGGAGGGCAACGAGTTCTGCGTGCTGGAGCCTCGGGAGATCTACCGGGACACCGGGCCGATCGCCGCGGTGGTGGTCGACTGTGCGGATCCGCAGGTCATGGCCCGGTTCTGGGGTGCGGCGACGGACTGGACCCGGCACGAGGCGACCGACGATCTTGCGGTGTTGCGCTCCGCCAAGGGTGTCGGCCCGTACCTCGAATTCCTCCGTACGCCCGGCGTGAAGACCGTGCCGGACCGCGTCCACCTCGACCTGCTGCCGTACCCCGGTGACGACAAAGCGGCGGAGGTGGCCCGGCTGCGGACCCTCGGCGCCACCGACCTCGACCTCGGCCAGGGCAACGTCCCCTGGACCTGCCTGTCCGACCCCGAGTCCCACGAGTTCTGCCTCCTCACCCCACCCTGACCCCACCCCCCACCCCCCACCCCCCACCCCACCCCACCCCACCGCGACGATCTTGCAGTTGTGGTGGCTCACAAATCCGGACGAGTGTGCTAATCCGGGCGCCACAACTGCAAGATCGTCGAGGTGGGTGGGTGGGTGGGTGGGGCGGGGCGGGGTGGGGGGGTGGGGGAGTTAGGGGTTGGTTGGGTGGGGGGTGGTGGGGGGTGGGGTGGGTGGGGGGTTTAGGAAACCGGTGCGGGTGAGGAAGTCGATGTATCGCCGGAGCAGTGTGGCGTCGGCGGGTGGACAGTGGATCCCGGCCGACGCTACGGCCTGCTCGGTGGCGGTGCAGTCGAACGTGGGGTGTTCGCGGGGATTCATCGTCGGGGGCAGTCCGGCTAGGAACGGACCGAGCGCGATCTCGGCCGACCGCTGTGTCGCCTCGACCACCTCGGCGTACCAGCGCTCGTACGGTAGCGACCGGACCGGGTAACCCCGCTCGCGCAGGACCTCGACGATCGTGTCGTACCCGATGGTTCTCGGGTTGTAGAAGTGGAAGGCGCGGCCGGCGGTGTCGGCGCGGCGGGAGAGGTGCCCGATGGCGGCGGCGACGTAGTCGACCGGCGCCAGATCCTCCGCGAAGTCGAGCGCCGGTACGCCCCCCACCTGCACGAACGTCTTCAGCAGGCGGCTGAAGTAGTCGTCGGTGTTGCCGGCACCGGTGCCGCCGTGGCCGGTGACCCGCGCCGGTCGGTGGATCGACACCGGCAGACCCCGGTCCCGAGCGGCCCGGACCAGTCGGTCCGCCACCCACTTGCTCTCGTTGTAGCCGCCCCACAACCCGTCCGGCCGGTCCGGCAAATCGGTCTCGGTGACCGTCCGCGAGCCGTCGACCGGACCGAGATAGACGCCGAGGGTGGAAACATGCTGTACGGCGCTGACCCGGCCCACCCCGGCCAGCCGCAGCACCTCGATGGTCCCGTCCACGTTCGCCGGCTTCAACCGCCGGTACGGATGCACGAAGTGCACCGCCCCACCGTTGTGGTAGATCACGTCGAGCCGTTCGCCGAGCGCGGCGAACTCCGGCGCGGACAGTCCCAGCCGCGGCCGCCCCAGATCCCCGAGTACGGGCACGATCCGGGCCGCGTACTCGGGTCGCCACAGCCCGTACCGGCGCAGGTTGTGTTCCACCCGGACCACGGCCGCGCCGACCGAACCGGCTCGGACCAGGCAGTGCACCTCGGCGGTGGTGTGCCGGAGCACGTCGTCCAGGAGGAAGGCGCCGAGGAACCCGGTCGCCCCGGTGAGCAGCACCTGCTCCGGCCGGGCCGGGTCACGGCCGGCAGGCGGCGATCCGAGGTCGGCGCAGACGTCGTCCGGCAGCACGGCCTCGGCCCACAGGTCGGTGTCTACCCTGGTCAGGGCTGCCGCCGGGGCCGTACCGGGAGCAGTCGCGTCGAGACCGGGAGCAGCCGTGTTGAGACCGGGAGTAGCCCTGTCGAGGACGGCGGCGAAGGTGTGCAGGTGCGGGGCGTCGAAGATCGTCCGTAGCGGCAGGTTGACGCCGAACTCCCGGTTGATCCGGGCCAGCAGCGGGGCGGCGAGCAGCGAATGCCCGCCGAGGTCGAAGAAGCCGTCGCGGGCGCCGACCCGGTCCCGGCCCAGCGCCTCCGCCCAGATCGGTGCCAGCCGGGCCTGGGTCGGCGTACTCGCCGGCACGAACGGGCGCTGCGATTCGGGTTCCTCCGCCGGCAGGCGACGGTGGTCGATCTTGCCGTGCGCGGTCAGCGGCAACCGGTCCAGCGGCACGAACCCGGACGGCACCAGGTAGTCGGGCAACCGGCCCCGCAGGAACGCCCGCAGCTCGTCCGGGTCCGGCGAGCAGGCCGCCGCCGGTGGCGACGAACCGGCCGGCGCGGCAGCACCCGAGCGGGGCACCAGGTACGCGACCAGCCGCTGGTCACGGGCCACCACCACGGTCTCGCCGACCAGCGGATGCTGGCCCAGCACCGTCTCGATCTCGGCCGGCTCGATCCGGTAACCCCGGATCTTGAGTTGGCGGTCGACCCGACCGAGGAACTCCAGCTCGCCGTCGGCGCGTACCTTCGCGAGGTCGCCGGTGCGGTAGAGCCTCGCCCCCGGCGTGGTCGAGAACGGGTCCGGGACGAACACCCGCGCGGTCAACCCCGGTCGGTTCAGGTAGCCACGTGCCAGGCAGTCACCACCGAGGTACAGCTCGCCGGGGGTGCCGACCGGACGCGGCCGACCGGCCGGGTCCAGCACGTACGCCCGCACGTGCGGCAGCGGCCCGCCGATCGGCAGCGAGCCGTGTTCGTCGACAGCACTCACGGAGGCGGGAACGGTAGCGGCGGCGGCCCGGTGGACGGTGGCGCAGACGGTGGCCTCGGTCGGGCCGTAGTGGTTGTAGAAGGCGATCCGGCCGCCGGTGCGGCGGTTCCACTCGGCGAGCTTGTCGGCCGGTACCCGTTCCCCGCCGACCATCATCACCGTCAGCGGCAGGTCCGCCGGCAGCTCGTGGTCGGCGAGGTCGTCCACCCAGCGCTGCCAGAGCGCCGAGGGCGCGTCGACCGCGGTGATCCGCTGCTCGACGCAGAGGTCGAGCAGCGCCGGCCCGGTGAGCGCGGCCGGTTCCGGGTGGACGACCAGGGCCGCGCCGCTGATCAGCGCCGGGAACACGTCACCGACCGAGGCGTCGAAGGTCAGCGGCGGGATCATCAGGATCCGCTGCCCGGGACCGAAGCCGTGTCTGTCCCGGAAGGCGACCGCCAGCCGGGTGACGGTGTCGTGCGCGACCATCACGCCCTTCGGCCGCCCGGTCGAACCGGAGGTGTAGATGACGTACGCGAGCTGCTCCGGCCGCCGGTGCGGCGGGGCGGGGGAGTCGTCCGGGACGGTAGTGGTGTCGTCCACCCGGATCAGGGTGCCGGTGAAGCTGTCCGGGGCCGGTTCGGCGGTGAGCAGGATCGTGGTGCCGGCGTCGGCGAGCAGGTCGGCCAGCCGTTGCGGCGGGTGGGTCGGGTCGAGCGGCAGGTAGGCGCCACCGGCCCGGAGGATGCCGAGCAGTCCGGCGATCCCGGCCGGACCCGCCCGCAGCGCCAGCCCGACCGGCACGTCCGGCCCGACACCGGCCGACCGCAGCCGCCGGGCCAGCCGGTCGGCCCACCGGTCGAGCTCGGCGTAGGTGACCAGCTCACCGTCGCCGTACACGGCGGGGGCGTCCGGCGTACGGGCGGCCTGCGCGGCCACCAGATCGTCGACGAATCCCGGCTCGGCCGGCGGCGGAGGTGACGGGTGCAGGCCGCCGAGCAGCAGCCGTCGCTCCGAAGCGGTGAACAGATCCACCTCGGACAGTCGGCGGTCCGGGGTCGAGGTCAGCGCCAGCAGGGCCAGCTCGAACCGGTCGGCCAGCCGCTCGACCGTACGCCGGTCGAACAGCCCGGAATGGTAGTCGAGCTGGCCGGTGAGCCGGTCCCGGCCCGCGTCCAGCACCAGGGTCAGATCGAACCGCGCGGTCGGGTTGCCGAAGCCGGCCGGGCGCACCCGCAACCCGGACATCGCCGGAGCGTCGCCGTCGCCGCCCGCGTTGAGCGACTTGCCCGAACCGTTTGCCGCGAGGACGAACATCACCTGGAACAGCGGATGGTGACCGGTGCTGCGGTCCGGCGCCACGATCTCGGTGACCCGCTCCAGCGGCACCTCCCGGTGTCCCAGCCCGCCGACACACGTACGCCGGACCCGGTCCAGCGCCTCCCGCAGGGTCGGGTCACCGGACAGGTCGGTCCGCAGCGCCAGGGTGTTCACGAACATCCCGACCATCGTCTCCAGCTCCGGCAGCGACCGGTTCGCCGCCGGCACACCGACCACCAGGTCGGACTGGCCGCTCTGCCGGGCCAGCACGATGGTGAACCCGGCCAGCAGCACCGTGAACAGGGTGGAGTCGGTATCCCGGCGCACCCGTTCGACCGCCCCGGTCAACTCCGTCGACAGGGTGAACCGGAAACTGCCGGCGGCCGCGTCGACCGGTGCCGGGCGCGGTCGGTCGGTCGGCAGCTCCAGCAGCGCCGGAGCGCCGGTCAGGTGGTCGCGCCAGTAGTCCTCCTGGTCCCGCAGCACCGCCGGGTCCCGGTCGGCCAGCCAGCGTACGTAGTCGGCGAACTGGACCGGCAGCGGTGCCGGCGCCGGCTCGCGGCCGCCGACCAGCGCGTCGTAGCCGGCGGCCAGCTCGTCGGTGAGCAGCCCGAGGGAGACGTCGTCGCAGACGATGTGGTGGAAGACCAGCAGCAGCACATGATCGTCCGGGGCCAGCCGGACCAGGGTGGCCCGGACCAGCGGCGGCCGACCCAGGTCGAACGGCCGGGCCAGCTCGTGCCGGGCCAGCCGCCGCAGGCCCCGCTCCCGCGACCCCGCCGGCAGGCGGGCGAGGTCCACCACCGGCAGCGTCACCGCCAGGTCCGGCTCGTCGGCCGCCCGGACCACCTGCACCGCGCGCCCGTCGCGGTCCACGAACGCGGTACGCAGCGGCTCGTGCCGCCCGACCAGCCGGCGCAACGACCCGGTCAGCGCGGCCACGTCCGGTTTCCCGTCGAGCCGGTACGCGGTCGACATCAGGTACGCCGAGTCGCCCACCGCCAACCGGTCGAGGAACCAGATCCGCTGCTGTGCCGGCGACAGCGGCAGCTCCGGTCCCCGTGGGCCGGGGCGGATCGTCTGGCTCGCGGTGAGCGCGATGCCCCGCCGCGCCAGCAGCATCGCCAGTAGTTCGTCGGTCTGCCCGGTCACCCGGCAACACCCTCGTCCAGCAGCGACGCCACCGCCTCCGGCGACATCGCCTCGATCTCCGCGCGTACCTCGGCGACGGCGGTCACCTGACCGGGCACCGGTTCCAGCTCGATCAGCGCGGCGGCCAGCCCGGCGACGGTCGGCGCGTCGAACAGCACCCGCGTCGGCGCCGCCAGCTGGAAGTACGCCCGCAGCCGGGACAGCACCCGCTCGGCCAGCAGCGAGTGCCCGCCGAGGGCGAAGAAGTCGGTGTCCACCCCGATCGGTGCCACGTCCAGGACCTCTTCCCAGATCCGTACGATCGCCGCCTCGACCGGCCCACGGGCGGCCACGTACGGGGTGGAGTCGGTCGCGCCCCAGGTAGGCGCCGGCAGTGCCGAGCGGTCCAGTTTCCCGTTCGGGGTCAGCGGCAGCGCGTCGAGCAGCACCAGGGTCGCCGGGATCAGGTACGCCGGCAGCCGCAACGCCAACCGGGGCGCCAGCACTGTCCAGAGCCGCGCCGCGTCGGTCGCCTCCCTCGGCACCACGTACGCGACCAGCCGGGCGTCCCCGTCGGCGCCCTCGGTCCACGCGGCGACCGCCGCGTCGCGTACGTCCTCCTGCTCGCGCAGCACCGACTCGATCTCGCCCAGCTCGACCCGGAAGCCCCGGATCTTCACCTGCTGGTCGCCGCGCCCGAGGAACTCGATCCGGCCGTCGGGCAGGTGCCGGGCCAGGTCACCGGTGGCGTAGAGCCTGCCTCCGGGCACGGTGCCGAACGGGTCCGGGACGAACCGCTGCGCGGTCAGTGCCGGTCGACCCCGGTAGCCACGGGCCACGCCGGCGCCGCCGATGTGCAGCTCGCCGGTGACGCCGACCGGCACCGGCTGGCCCCAACCGTCGAGCAGGTGGATCCGGGTGTTCCCGATCGGCGGCCCGATCGTCACCGGTCCGGCCACCGTGGGTGACCGCGACGGGTCGACCACTCCGGCGGCGGACCAGACGGTGGTCTCGGTCGGGCCGTACACGTTCCAGAGGGTCCCGCCGGCCAGCCGGTCGGCCAGGTCGCGGGAGAACGCCTCGCCGCCGCAGAGCCGGTGCCGTACGGTCGCCGGCAGTTCGCCGGCCGCGAGCAGCATCCGCCAGGTCGCCGGGGTGCCCTGGAGCACGGTGGCGCCGCTGGCGTGGGCGCGGGCCAGCAGGGCCGACCCGTCGACCACCTCCGTGTTCGTGGCGATCACCACCCGCGCCCCGCTGACCAGCGGCAGCAGCAGTTCCAGCACCGAGATGTCGAACGAGAGGGTGGTGACGGCGAGCAGCCGGTCGGCCGGGGTGAGCGCGAGCGATTCACCGAACGCCAGCAGCAGGTTGCCGACCGCGCCGTGGCTGACCTCGACGCCCTTCGGTCGGCCGGTCGACCCCGACGTGAAGATCACGTACGCGAGCCGGTCCGGATCCGGGTCGGCGGTGGGCGGCTCGGTCGGCAGCGCGGCCAACTCGGCCCGGTCCCGGTCCAGGCAGACCAGTTCGGCGACGGTGTCGCACAGCTCGCCCATTCGTTCGCGTACCCCCTGGTCGGTCACCAGGACGCGGACATCTCCGTCGTCGACCATCATCCGTAGCCGGCCGGTCGGGAAGGCCGGGTCGAGCGGCACGTACGCGCCGCCGGCGCGCCAGACGCCGAGCACCGCGACCAGCAGGTCCGACGTACGGTCCAGGCAGATGCCGACCGGCGTCTCCGGCCCGACCCCGCCGGCCCGCAACCGAAACGCGAGCTGGTTCGCCCGGCGGTCGAGTTCCCGGTACGACAGCGTCCCGTCCTCCGCCGCCACCGCCACCGCGTCCGGATGACGGGCACAGGACCGGGCCCAGAGCGCCGGGAAGGTCGCCGAACCGGCCGGCAGCTCCCGGACCGGGCCCTGCCAGTCGACCAGCGCCCGCCGCCGGTCCGCCGGTGGCAGCAGCGCCAGGTCGCCGAGCCGCCGCCCCGGATCGGCCGCGATCCCGGTCAGCAGTTGGTGGAAGCCGGCGGCGAGGCGTTCCACGTCGGCGGCGTCGAAGACCTCGGTACGGTACGAGAACGTCGCCTCCAGCCCGCCGTCCGGCTGCGGAACCGCGACCAGGGTCAGGTCGAACAGCATGTCGTCGAGCTCGCTGTCCCACCAGCGCACGTCGAGACCGGGCCAATCCGGCCGCTCCCCCGCGGAGAAGTTGTGCAGAATCAGCGCGGCCTGGAAGAACGGGTGCCGTTGCGCGTCCCGGCGCGGCGCCAGCTCCTGCACCACCAGGTCGAACGGCACACTCTGGTACGCGAACCCGTCGATCACCGTACGGCGTACCCGCGCCACCGCCTCGGCAAAGGTCAACCCGGGGTCGAGCCGGGTACGCAACGCGAGCGGGTTGGCGAAGTAGCCGACCAGCGGCTCCAACTCGACGTGCGTACGGGCGGCGACCAGCGTACCGACGGTGACGTCGGGTTGACCGAGGTAGCGGGCCAGCAGCGCCTTGAGCCCGGTCAGCAGGGTGACGAACGGGGTGGTGCCCTTGGTCGCGCCGGCCGCCGTACGCAGCCCGTCGAGCAGTTCCGGTCCGATCGGCAGGCTGACCTTGCCGCCGGCCCCGTCGCCGGGTGACTCGCGTCGGCGGGCGATCGGCAGCTCGGGGTCGACCCTCGGCGCGGCGAGCTGCCGGCGCCAGAACTCCAGCCCGTCGGCGAGTTCGCCGTCGGTGAGCGAATCGTGCTGCCAGTGCGCGTAGTCGGCGTACTGGATGGGCAGCTCGGGCAGCGGCGGCCCGCCGGTCGCGGACGCGCCGGTCGCGGCCGTCCGCAGTCGCCAGGTGTAGAGCGCGGCCAGTTCGCGCAGCGCGTTGCCGATCGACCAGCCGTCGATGGCGATGTGGTGGCTGGTCATCATCAGCACGTGGTCGTCGTCGGCCAGCCGGTACACCGTCGCCCGCAGCACCGGCCCGGTGGCCAGGTCGAACGGCTCGGCGAAGGCCCGCCGGGCCAGCGACCGGGCGTGCGGCTCCCGGTCGGCGACCGGCAGGTCGCGCAGGTCCACCTCGGGCAGCGGCACCGGTTCCGGCGGCCGGACCAGCTGGCGCGGCGCCCCGTCGGCACCGAGGTAGACCGTGCGCAGGATCTCGTGCCGGGCGACCAGGTCGGTCAGCGCCAGGCGGAGCGCGGCGACGTCGAGTCGGCCGCCGAACCGCTGCGACATCGACACGTGGAAGGACGGGTCCGACGGGTCGAACTGGCTGGCCAACCACATCCGCTGCTGCCCGGACGAGCAGGTGAAAAGCTGCTCCGGGCCGGTCCGCGGCAGCCGGGCGATGACCGGCTCGGACACCGTCGCCAACCCGCGCTGGGCCAGCCGGCGGGCCAGCAGCGCCTGCCGCTGCGGCGACAACGCGCCCACACTCTCCAGGTTGGTACGCGACGCCGGTGCCGTCGGCGTGCCGGCGTCAGGGTCGGCGGTGGATGGCACGGTATTGCCTCCTCAGTGGACAGTGGAGATCCATCATGGTTGATCATTGGCGGCGGCGACCAGACCGGCGATGGTCGGCGTGTCGAAGAAGACGTGCAGCGGCAGGTCGATGCCGAGTTGCCGGCGCATCCGGGCGGCGATCTGGGTGACGGTCAACGAGTGCCCGCCGAGATCGAACAGGTCGTCGTCGGGGCCGATATCGTCGATCCGCAACACCTGCCGCCAGATCTCGTAGATCTCCCGCGCCACACCGCTGTATCCCGGCATCGCCGCCTCCCCGGCGTCGGCGTCGGTGTCGGTTTCGGCGGCCGGTTCGGGCAGGGCCCCGCGGTCGAGCTTGCCGTTGCCGGTCGTGGGCAGCCGGGGCAACTCCACGAAGAAGTTCGGCAGCAGGTACGCCGGCAGCGTCCCGGCCAGGTGCCGGCGCAGCAGCGTGGGCGTGGGCTCGGCGCCCCCGGCCCGCCGCACCACGTACGCGACCAGCACCGGCCCGGTGCCCTCCCGGTCGCGCAGCACCACGGCACAGTCGAGCACGTCCGGATGATCGCCCAGTCGCGCCTCGATCTCGCCCAGCTCGACCCGGTACCCCCGGATCTTGACCTGGTTGTCGATCCGGCCGAGGAACTCGACCTCCCCGTCGTGCCGGTAACGGGCCAGGTCCCCGGTCCGGTAGAGCCGCGACCCGGCCGGACCGTACGGGTCGGGCACGAACTGCGCGGCGGTCAGGGCGGGACGGTTCAGGTAGCCCCGGGCCAGTCCGACCCCGCCGAGGTGGATCTCGCCCGCGATGCCGACCGGGACCGGGTTGCGTCGGCCGTCGAGCAGGTACCGGCGGGTGTTCGCGATCGGCGCGCCGATGCCGACCGAGTCCACCACCGTGGGCAGCTCAGCGGCGGTGGACCAGACGGTCGCCTCGGTCGGGCCGTACAGGTTCCACAGCCGGGCGACCCGCCCGCGCAGCTCCCGCGCCAGGGCCGGTGGCAGCGGCTCGGCACCGCTGAGCCCGACCACGTCCGGCCCGTCGAATCCGGCGTCCAGCAGCAGCCGCCAGGTCGACGGCGTCGCGTGTACGTGGCTCACCCGGTGCTGCCGTACCAGCCGGTGCAGCTCGGCGCCGTCCCTGGTCTGCGCCTCGGTGGCGAGCACCACCCGACCGCCGGTGACCAGCGGCAGGAAGAGTTCCGGCTTGGACATGTCGAACGCGGCCGAGGCGAGCGCGAGCCAGCCGTGACCGGGCGCGGAGCCGAGCAGGTCGGACATCCCGAGCAGCAGGTTCGCCAGCGCCCGGTGCTCGATCTGCACGCCCTTCGGTCGACCGGTCGAGCCGGAGGTGTAGACCAGGTACGCCAGGTCGTCCGGCTGCGGCGGCGGGAACGAGACGCCGTCGGCCTCCCCGTCGTGGCGGCCGGCGGCGGGATCGCCGTCGGGGGCGGCGTCGAAACCGTCGGTGGGGGCCTCGGCGGTGAGTGGCGCGACGGTGGGGCAGCGGGGGGACAGGCCGGTGGTCGGCTGGTCGGTGATCAACACGGTCGGCGCCGCGTCGGCCAGGATCGTGTCCAGCCGGGCGGTCGGATGGTCCGGGTCCAGCGGCACGTACGCGGCACCGGCCCGGAGCACGCCGAGCAGGGCGACCGGCAACGCGGGCGAGCGCCGGACCAGCACCGCCACCCGGTCGCCGGGACGGACGCCGTACCCGCGCAGCCGTCCGGCGAGCCGGTCGACGGCCGCCCCCAGCTTCCCGTACGTCCAGGTCTGGTCGGTGCAGACGAGCGCGGGATCGGCCGGGGCGGCGGCCACCCGGGCGGCGAACAGCTCGGGCAGGCTCGGCGGCGGGACCCCCGGTGTGGCCGATGCCGGTGCTGGTGCTGAAAACTCGGTGGCGGGGTGGGCCCAGGTGGTCAGCAGGAGGTCGCGTTCCCGGGCGTCGAGCAGGTCGAGGTCGGCCAGCGGGGTGTCCGGAGCGGCCGTCGCGGCGGTGAGCAGGGTGGTGAAGTGGCCGGCGATCCGCTGCGCGTCGGCCCGGTCCAGGGTGTCCCGGCCGTAGTGCAGGCGCAGCGCGAGCTGTTCCGGGCTGTCCAGCAATTGCAGGTGCAGGGCGTTTCGGGCGGTGTGGTTGAACGCCAGCCACTCGACGTCGGCGGCGAGCCCGGCGAACGGCGGTCGGCTCGGGCGGCGCCGGTAGCTGATCGACACCGGCGCCAGGGCGATCCGGGGCCTGACCCCGGCGGTGGCACGGGCCAGCGGGACCGCCCGGAACGGGTACCGGTCCCGCAGCGCCGTCCGGGTGGTGGCGACCAGGTCACGGAACGTCTGGTCCGGTCGGGGCGCGGTGCCGACCGGCAACTCGTTGACGAACAGCCCGATGCACTCGCGGGTCGACGGGGTACGGGTGCCGAGGTCCACCGCGACCGTCGGCTCGGCGTTGCCGTACCGGTGCAGCAGTGCCTGCACCGCCGCGAGCAGCACCTCGAACCGGGTGGCGCCGAGCAGGTCGGCGGCGCCGGCCAGGGCCGCCCGCAGGCACGGGTCGAACAGGTGGTCCACGGTCGCGCCGGGCGCCGCCGCCGGCTGCTGGTGGCGCAGGCCGGGCAGCACCACCGGTGCCGGCTCACGCCAGTGCCGACCCCAGAACTCGCCGGCCGGGGCCTGCTCGGCGGTGAGCCGTGCCGGTTCGGCGGCGGCATGGTCGGCGTACGAGACGGGCAGCGCCGGCAGTTCCGGGGTACGCCCCTCGGCGAAGCTCCGGTACAGCTCACCCAGGTCGCGTACCAGGATGTCCTTGGATTCACCGTCGAAGACCAGGTGGTGGGCGACGACCAGCAGCAGGTGCCGGGTCGGGGACAGGCCGTACAGGGTGAACCGGGTCAGCGGCCCGTGCCGCAGGTCGAACGGCCGCAGCGTCTCCGCCCGGACCAGCCCCGCCAGGGTCTCCTCGTCCTCCTCCGCCGCGTCCGGGGCGGACTCCGGCGGGGGAAGCGTGGTCAGGGTGACCCGGGGGCCGATCGGCGCCGGGACGTTGAACAGCTCGCCGTCGTGCTCCTCGAACGCGCTGCCGAGCACCGGGTGCCGGGCCACCAGAGCCGCGCACGCGTCGACCAGGGCCAGCGGGTCGAGTACGCCGTCCAGCCGGATCGGCACCGGCATGTGGTACGCCGAACCGGCCGTACCCAGCCGCTCGGTGAACCACATCCCGTGCTGGGCGGTGGTGGCCGGGCGCCGGTCGCGCCGGGGGATCTGCACCGTGGTCACAACGCATGGGTCAACCGTGGTCACGTCGCCTCCGTCAGTTGGGACAGCCGCCGACCGGCCCGCTCCGGTGCGTACGCGGCCAACCGGACCAGCATCGCCGCCAAACGTTCCATTGTGGATCGGTCGAAGGCGTACGAGTTCCAGAGCAGCCAGCCGGAGATCGACCCGTCCGGCTGTTCGAGCATCGCCAGCTCCGGTACGCCGAGATCCGGCTCCCCGTTCGGGGTGGGCCAGTCGGCGTCCAGCGCGCGCGGCAGCTCGAACGGCTCGGAGTCCAGCCCCGGGAAGTGGGTCACCCCGCCCCAGCTCTCGAACCGCAGCCAGGCGGAGTTCGGAAAGCGCGGGTAGAACTCGGCGTACGGGTAGTACTGGTGGTCGATGCCGGCCAGCGCGGTGCTGCGTACCCGGTCGAGCAGTTCGTCGAAGGTCGGGTCGGCGCGGGCGTCGATCCGCAGCAGCAGCGACTGGACCAGGCAGCCGAGCAGCGGCTCGAACTCCGGCCGGGTCCGGCCCGGCACCGGGGACATGATCACGATCTCGGTGGCGCCGGTGAACCGGGACAGCACCGTCACCCAGGCCGCCGCGACCACCATGAACGTGCTCGCGCCCCGGTCACGGGCGAACCCGCGCAGCCGGTCGGCGGCGTCCCGGTCGAGCCGGAACTCCAGCGAGTCGCTGCGCAGCCGGACCGCCCGCCGCCGGCCGGGGAACGGCTCGATGCCGGTCGGGGCGCCGTCGAGGTGGCGGGACCAGAACCCGCGGGTCCGGGACCACTGCTCGCGGGTCCACCGCACCGCCTCCGGGTACGGCACCGGCAGCGGCGGCAGCACCACCGGCCGCCCGGCGCGCAGCGCCGAGTAGGCCAGCCCGAGTTCGCGCAGCAGCACCCCCATCGACCAGCCGTCGAAGACCAGATGGTGCACGGCCAGGCCGAGCACGTGGTCGTCGGCGTCGAGCCGGACCACCACCGCCCGGACCAGCGGACCGGTGGCGAGGTCGAAGCCGTGTTCGCGGTCGGTCCGGACGACCGTGGCGGCGTGCTCCCGCCGGGCCTCGGCGTCCGCGCCGACCGCCGCGACGACGGTCACCCTCGGTGGGCAGTCCGGCCGGACGTACGCCCGGTGCCCGTCCTGCCCGGAGGCGAAGACCGTACGCAGTGACTCGTGCCGGTGGACCAGCAGGCGCAGGCCGCTGGTGAACAGTTCCGGGTCGAACTCGTCCCGGATCCGGATCGCCACGCTGATCGGCCCGACGTCGCGGGGTTCCTCGGTGGCGTACATCCAGGTGAAGAAGTTCTCCTGCTGTGCGCTCAGCGGCACCTCGTCGTACGCCAGCACCGGGGTTTCCGGGTCGGGCGTCGCGGGCCGGGCCGGGGCGGCGTCGGCCAGCCACCGGGCCTGGGCGCTCAGCACCGGCTGGTCGAAGGCGAGCGACGCCGGTACGGCCACCCCGAAGCTCTCGCCGGCCAGGGTGGCGAGTTGGGTGGCCCGCAGCGAGTCGCCGCCGAGGGCGAAGAAGTCGTCGTTGCGGCCGACCCCGGACGTCGACAGCACCCGCGCCCAGAGCGCCCCGAGCCTGACCTCGGCCGGCGTGACCGGCGGCGGCCGGTGCGCCGGGTCGGCGCGGGCGGTGAACAGGTCCCGCAGTTCGGGCTTGCGCAGCTTGCCGCCGTCGTTGCGGGGCAGCGTGTCGACCAGCAGCAGCCGGGTCGGCCGTTCGTGCGGGGCGAGGCGTTCGGCGAGGAAGGCGCGCAGTTCGGCCGGGTCCACCGGGGTCCGGGCGACCACCGCCGCGGCGAGCATGGTGCCCATCGTCGGGTGCGGCACGCCGACCACGGCCGCGTCGGCGACCGCCGGATGCTCGTGCAGGGTCGCCTCGACGTGCGGCGTCGACACCTTGAACGCGCCGGACTTGACCACGTCGCTGTCCCGGTCGACCAGGTGCAGGTAGCCGTCGTCGTCGAGGTAGCCGAGGTCGCCCATCCGGACCCAGCCGTCGCGGAACACCGCCGCGCTGGCGTCCGGGTCCCGGTAGTAGCTGCGGGGCACGGTGTCCGCGCGCAGGTGCACCTCGCCGACCGTGCCGGGTGGCAGCCGTACGCCGTCGGGGTCGCCGATCACCAGTTCGGCGCCGGCGGCCGGTCGGCCCAGCGCCGCCGGGCGGTCGGGGTCGAAGACCACGGTGGTGTGGGCCGGGGCGGCCTCGGTCGAGGTGTAGTTGTTGACGATGGTGGCGGCCGGCAGTGCGACGCAGAGCGCGCGGGCGACCGGGCCGGGCAGCGGTGCGGCGGTCGAGGCGAGCAGCAGCACACTGGACAGGTCGTGGCGGTCGGCGGCGCCGCTGTTGAGCAGCTCGATCGCCATCGCCGGCACGACGAACAGCGTGCCGACCCGGTACGCGGCGACCAGCGCGGCGAACCGGTTCGGGTCGAAGCCCGGCAGGACCAGTGCCGCCGGTTGCGCCGCGATGGTCTGCATCAGCATGGTCTGGGCGGCGTTGGTGCCGAGCGGGAAGGCGTGCAGGAAATGTCGTGAGTGGGCCAGTGGTCGGCGACGCGGGTGGGGGAGCAGGCCGAAGGTCAGGTTGGCGTGGCTGGCCGCGACCGCCTTCGGTCGCCCGGTGGTGCCGGAGGTGAACAGGATCTGGGCGAGGTCGGTCGGCTCGACCGGGACGTGGACCGGTCCGGCCGGCCCGAGGTCGAGTTCGTCGACCGTGGCCGCCCAGCCGGCTCGCGGGGCGACGGTGTCGCCACCGTGGATCACCCCGCTGGCTCCACACCATTCGAGCAGGTCCCGGAGCTGGGTCGGGGTGCCCCGCTCGGGCAGCGGTACGGCGACCGCGCCGACCGAGGTGACCGCCGCGTACGCGACCGCGAAGCTGACCCAGTCGAGGCCGTCGAAGTGCAGTCCGATCCGGTCGCCGGGTCGGACTCCACGGTGGATCAGCCCGTGCCCGACCGCGTCGGCGCGGGTCCGCCAGTGCCCGAAGGTCAGCCGGTCCGGCCCGGTGTCGGTCGGCCCGTTGTCGGTCGGGTCGGCCCGCTCGCCGGTCGGTTCGCCGGGGCGGGTGACGATCAGGGCGGTCCGGTCCGGCTCGGTGACGGATCGGGCATCGAGCAGCGCCGGCACGGTCGATGCGGTGCGCACCGGATGGGTCAGCATGGCGGCCCTTTCGTCTGCATACCGTGGCGCCGGTGGTCTGCCGCCCCCGCGTCGGACCCACCGTAACGAGCGCCTTGTCGATATGTAATTAGTCCTAACAGTAGAGATCACTGTCCTAACAGTTGGGGTTCCGGTCGGGCGTTTTTCCGACCCGCCGACAGACACTTGACAGGCTCCGGGCAGCAATGAAAACGTGCACAGCCACAGCGATCCGTACCGATGGTCATGCCCCGTTCACCCACCCGGAATCCGAGGCGGAGCAAGCTATGTACGACGAAGACGAAGACACCACCAGCTACATCGTCGTGATCAACGACGAGGAGCAGTACTCCATCTGGCGCGACGGCACCCCGCCGCCGGCCGGCTGGCGCCAGGTCGGAACGGCCGGCACCAAGCGCGAGTGCCTCGACCATGTCGACCAGGTCTGGACCGACATGCGCCCGGCGTCGCTGCGCGCCCGGATCGCCGCCACCACTGGGTGAACCGCGCGTGCTGACCGTACGCGTCGTCGCCTCGTTCACCGCCGAACCGCTGGCCGAGGTGCTCCGGTTCTGGGCCGGTGAACTGGCGCTGCCGATGGCGGTCAGCTTCGCCCCGTACGGTCAGGTGTTCCAACAACTGCTCGACCCGGACGGTGCACTGCGGACCAACCGCGACGGCGTCAACGTCGTCGCGGTCCGGCTCACCGACCTGGCCGACCCGGACGGGTTCGTCGCCGCACTGCGCGCCGCCGACCGGGACACGACGGTCCCGCTGCTGGTCGCCATCTGCCCGGATCCGCCCGGCACCGACGGTCGAACCGGCGAGGCGGCCGAGCGGGCGGTACGCGACGGCGTGGCCGGCAGCGGGCACCTGCGCCTGCTCGGGTCGGCCGAACTCGCCGACGGCTACCCGGTGGCCGACCCGCACGACGACTACGCCGACCGGCTCGGGCGGGTGCCGTACACGCCGGAGTTCTTCGCCGCGCTGGGCACCGCACTGGCCCGTACGGTGCACGCGATCGTCCGGCCGCGACCGAAGGTCGTCGTGGTGGACGCCGACAACACCCTGTGGACCGGGATCGTCGGCGAGGACGGGGTCGCCGGCATCACCGTCGACCACGACCGGCGTGCGTTCCAGGAACTGCTGATCGCCCAGCGGGACGCCGGCCGACTGCTCTGCCTGTGCAGCCGCAACAACCCCGCCGACGTCGACGCGGTCTTCGCCGGTCGCCCGGACCTGCTGCTGCGACCCGAACACCTCACCGCCAGCCGGGTCAACTGGCGGCCCAAGTCGGAGAACCTGCGCTCGCTCGCCGAGGAACTGAATCTCGGCCTGGACAGCTTCGTCTTCCTCGACGACAGCCCGATCGAGGTCGCCGAGGTCCGCGCCGCCTGCCCGGAGGTGCTGGCGCTGACCGTCCCGGCGGACGCCCGCCGCGCCGCCGCGTTCCTGCGGCACTGCTGGCCGCTGGACGTCGACCGGGCACTGACCGACGAGGACCGCCAGCGGGTGGCCCGCTACGAGCAGGAGGCCCAACGTCGGGCCGTGCGCGACAGCGGCATGTCGCTGGCCGACTTCCACGCCAATCTGGACCTGCGGGTCGACGTCACCCCGGCCCGGCCCGACCAGCACGAGCGGGTCGCCCAGCTCACCCAGCGGACCAACCAGTTCAACCTCTCCCCGGTACGCCGGGACGCCCGCGACCTGCGCACCCTCGACCTGGACTGCCTGGTGGTGACCGTGGCCGACCGGTTCGGCGACTACGGGCTGGTCGGCGCGATGCTGTACGCGGTCGACGGCGACCTGCTGCGGGTCGACACGTTCCTGCTGAGCTGTCGCGCGCTTGGCCGAGGGGTAGAGCACCGGATGCTCGCCCACCTCGGCGAGCTGGCCCTGGACCGGGGTGCCGGCACGATCGAGCTGCCGTACACCGCCACCGGCCGGAACGGACCCGCCCGCGCCTTCCTCGCCGAGGTGACCGCCGAGCCGCTCGGTGCCGGGGCGGCCCGGCCCGGCGACCCCGACGCCCCGACCCGCACCGGACACCTGCTGCCGGCGGGCACGGCTGCCGCCGTACGCCATCGGCCCGGCGGGTCCGACCAGCCGGCGCAGGAGCCGCCCACCCCCGCCACCGACCGGCCGGCTCCCGTCACCCCGGTCGAAGCCTGGCGGGTGGTGGAGCGGATCGCCACCGCGCTCGCCGACCCGGCCGCGATCCGGGCGGCGGTCCTCGCCGGCCACCTTCCGGGAGCGGTCACGGCGACCGGGGACCCGGTCGAGGCCAGGGTGATGCAGATCTGGGCGGAACTGCTGGCGGTACGCCCCGGCACGCCCGAGGACAACTTCTTCGCCCTCGGCGGGCAGTCGCTGCAACTGGTCCAGTTCATGGCCCGGGTGCGCGAGGTGTTCGCGGTCGAACTCCCGGTCGAGCTGCTGTTCACCCCGGCGTTCACGGTCGCGGAGGTGTCCCGGGAGATCCGGCAGCGTCAGCTCGCCGGTGCCGACAGCGCCGAGCTGACCGACCTGCTGGCCGAGCTGGACCGGCTCTCCGACGACGAGATCGAACTCCTGCTCGCCGAAGAGGACGCCTAGCCCGCCGAGCGGGGACGAGGAGGCCGTACGGTGGTCACCGTTCTGATGGTCAGTCACGGCACCCACGGCGACGTGTGGCCGATGATCCATCTCGGCGCCGGCCTGCGTGGCCGGGGCCACGACGTCACCCTGCTCACCCACGCCCCCTACGCCGAGCCCGTACGCGCGGCCGGTCTCGGGTTCGTGCCGATCGACACCCCCGACGAGTACGCGGCCTACCTCGCCGACGCCCGCACGATCCTGCTCGACCGGGTCGGGTCGCCGAGCCCGCCGGACCTGCTCGCGCACTACCGGCGGACGAACCTGTTCGGCCAGCTCCGGTTGGAGATCGACACCCTCCGCGAACTCGCCGTACCGGGACGGACAGTGCTGGTCGGCCGGCACACCTCGGGGCTGTCCACGCTGATCGTGGCGGAACTCGACCGGCTGCCGGTGGCCTGGGCGGCGATGACCCCGGCGCAACATCTGCTGCTGCCGGTCACCGAGCACCTGCACCGGACCGCCCTGGCCGCCCCGATCGATCAGCTCCGGGCGGAACTCGGGCTGGCCCCGGTCGATGACTGGGCCGCCTGGCTCGGCTCGGCCGACCTGCAACTCGGGCTCTGGCCGCGCTGGTTCGACGCCGCCGGTGACCCCACCGCCGACCGGGTGGCGAAGGTCGGCTTCCTGCTCGACCCCGGCACAGACGGCGGGTCCGACTCCGAGCCCGACCCGGACGCCGGCTCCGGACCGGTGCCGCCGGAGGTGGCCGAGGTGCTGGCCGGGGAGGTGCCGCCGGTGCTGGTCGCCGGCAGCAGCGGGCAGATGCTGCTGCACGACTTCTACGCCGCCTCGGTGCCCGCCGCGCTCGACGCCGGCCGTACGGTGCTGCTGGTGACGCCGTACCGGGACCTGCTGCCGGCGACGTTGCCGGCCGGCGTGCACTGGTTCCGCTGGTTGCCGTACCGGGCGGTGATGCCCCGGGTGGCGGCGGTAGTGCACCACGGCGGGACCGGCACGATCGCCCAGTGTCTCGCCGCCGGGGTGCCGCAACTGGTGCTGGCGCACAGCTTCGACCAGCCGGACACCGGGGCGCGGCTGCGCCGGCTCGGGGTGGGGGAGTGGCTGCCGTCGACCCGGTGGGAGCCGCCCCGCGCGGCGGCGCTGATGCGCCGGCTGCTCGACGAGCGCGGCTACCGGGATCGGGCGGCGCGGCTGCGGGCCGCCATCGACACCACCGCCGCCGACCGGGCCGGGCGACGGATCGAGGCGCTGCTGACCCCGGCCGGCGTCCCGGCCCCCTGATCCCCGTCGGCGCTACAGCTCGTTGACCACTATGTCGAGCTGGCGGGGCTTTCCGGCGGCGGCGGGTTGCTCCTCGACCGTGTACTTCAGGTCGCGCAGCGCCTCCACCAGCTTCGCCGGGCTGCGCGGCACCGCACCGGCCAGCAGCAGCTCGCGTACCAGCCGCCCCTTGGTCGCCTTGTTGAAGTGGCTCACCACCGACCGGCTGGCCACCCCGTCGACAACCTGCTCGTGCAGCACCCGTACGGCAACCGTGCGTTCGGCGGTGCGCCCGGTCGGCCGCCACATCGCCGCGTACGCGCCGGAGCGCAGGTCGAGGATCGGCCCACCGTCGGCGGTGTCGGTGACCACCGGATCGAGCAGCCCCCGCCAGTACGCCGTCAGCCCGCCCACGCCGGGCAGGTTGACCCCGATCGCGCACCGGTACGCCGGGATCCGGTCGTCCACCCGTACCACGCCCCAGAGTCCGGAGAAGACCAGTGCGCTGCGCCGGATCCGGGCCCGAGCCGCCCCGGTCAGGCTGCCGATGTCCAGCGCGTCGTAGAGCACCCCGGTGTAGATCCTGGCGGCCGGCTGGGCCGGTGCGCTCCGCAGCCGGGCGTTGCGGTCGATCTCGTCGTCCTGGCCCGGAGTCAACCCGAGAACCGTCCGCGCCCGTTCCCGGTCGCCGGCCGTGCACAGCTCGACCAGTGCGTCCAGCACCCTCTCCCGGCCGGTGTTCAGGTCGCCCAGGGTGAGCGTGTCCAGGTTCAGTGGGCGGCCGGACCGGGGTGCGGTCTTCCCCTCGGAGGGTGGCAGCAGGATCAGCACGACGAGCAGCGTACGGCCTCCGGCGGCGGGTCCGGCCGGGTGGTGAGCTGCCGGCGTGGCTCGGTGGTGTTGCCGGCGTGTGACGGCGCGGACCCTTCCGCTTCATCGGCGGCGACCAGGCCGGAAATCCTGCTGCGGTGGTGGCGGCACGGCTGGTTGACTGTGGACCGTGGTCACGGGCAACGGCTTCGACGCGTACCTGATCTGCGGTACGCCGCGGACCGGGAGCACGCTGCTGTGCGGGCTTTTACGCGACACCGGGATCGCCGGTCGGCCAGAGTCCTACTTCCGGCTGCCGGACGAGCAGTCCTGGGCGGACCGCTGGCACCTGCCCCGCGACGAGGACGGATCGTTCGACTACCGCGACTACGTACGGGCGGCGATCGCGGATGGACGTACCTCGAACGGCATCTTCGCTGCCCGGGTGATGTGGGGAACGCTGGATGAGATGGTCGCCAAGCTCGGCGCCGCACACTCCGATCTTCGGTCTACCGGCGCCGACCTCGACCTGCTGACCCGAGCCTTCGGCCGCGTCCGCTTCGTCCACTGCCGGCGTGAGGACACGGTGGCGCAGGCCGTGTCATGGGCGCGCGCCGAACAGACTCACTTCTGGCAGTACGGCGACGCCGCCCTGCCCGACCACGAGCCCCGCTTCGACTTCGCGCAGATCCACGACCTCGTCCAGACCATCGAGGAACACAACGACGCCTGGCGAAACTGGTTCACGACGTTCGACGTCCAACCGCACACCGTGCGCTATGAGGACCTCACCACCGATATCGACCGGGTCACCAGCGGCATCCTCGGCTTCCTCGGGCTGGATCTCCCGGCAGGGCACGCGTTCGTCCCCCGGCACCGCCGGCAGGCCGACCAGCTCAACCACGACTGGGCCCTCCGCTACCGCGCCCTCGCCGACACCGGTTGACCCGCCCGCACCGGCCGGCACGGGCGGGTGCGGCCATTCTCCCGGTCAGGCCGGTTGGGTGGCCGGGTCCGGGGAGGGTAGCGGCTCGCCGGTCTCCAGCAGGCTCTTCAGGCTGGAGAGCAGTTCCGGCCAGCCGTGCTGGATTCCCTCGCGGATCGCGCTTCCGGGCTCGAAGCCGTCGTGCGTGACGGTCAGCCTGACCGTCGCGCCGAGCGGTTCGATCTCGAAGGTGACCTTCGAACGGGGTTCCGCGGCCATCCTGGCCACCAGACCGTCGCCGGTGTCGTGGGCCGCGGCGAACTCCGGCGTCACGGTGTGCCAGGTGTACGACAGCCGGCGGTACGGGTCGGCCTCCAGTACGACCTGGGCGTGGTCGGCTATCCGTACGCTGCCGACCTCCCAGACCATGGTCGACCCGACCCGCCAGTCGGACTCGAAGACGACACCCCAGTAGCGCCGGGTGAAGGTGGGATCGGTCAACGCCTGCCAGAGCCGCTCCGGCGTGGTGTTGATGTAGTTGGTGTAGACGAATTCCAAATCGCTCATGAGTTCCTCTTCCAGCGCTCTTTTCAGGTCGGCGAGCACGTGCACCCGCTCCCGGTGGTAGCGGCTGATCCAGCGTTCGCTGATCGCGTTGATCGGGGCGGCGTTCAGGTAGTGCAACTTCTCCCGGCCGCGCCACACCGGGGTCACCAGGTTGGCCGACTCCAGCACCGCCAGATGTTTGCTGACGGACTGCCGTGCCATGTCCAGGCCGGCGCAGAGTTCACGCAGGCTCTGGCCGTTGCGGGCGTTCAGACTGTCGAGCAGTCGGCGACGACTGGCGTCGGCCAGCGCCTTGAACACCTCGTCCATTCATCACCTCGACCGTCGTCCCGACATGCAGCCGTCGGGCTGCCCAAAGCCTAGGCAGCCAAACGGCTGCATGTCAAAGAAATGACTGCTCAGCCCGCCGAACGGCGGGCTGAGCGAGTTCAGGAAGCAGGCTGGGTAGCGGGGGCTGTGCGAGTTTCAGGCAGCGGTTGCGGAGGCGGGCCGGCGCCGACGGGCGACCCGCCGGCCCGGTACGTGTTCCCGTCCCCACCGGACCGTCCGGTCCAGGACGCCGCGCGCCATGATGACCACGCAGGTGCCGGCGTTGACCAGGGAGCCGACCAGGTCGCTGGGATGGTGCATGCCCCGGTACATCCGGGTCAGTGCCACCCCGAGCGGGATCGCCACCAGCAACGTCCACCAGGCCACCCTGGTCGACGTACGCCGGGCGTGCAGGGCCAGCAGCAGGGCCAGTCCACAGTAGAGCGCAATGGCCGCCGAGGTGTGACCGGAGGGGAAGCTGGAGGTCGGCGGGGACACGTCCATGTGCTCGACCGCCGGACGTGGCCGGTCGATCACCAGCGTGGTGAGCAGGAAGACCACGGCCTGGGCGGTCACCGCGCCGATGAGGAACACCGGCTCCCGCCACCGACGCCTCGTCACCACCAGGATGCACGCCACCACGGCGGTGACCGCGACGATCGCTTGTGTGCTGGCGATCGTGCTGAACACCAGCGACACGGCGTTCGCGGTGCCGCCGCGATCGGCCTCCAACTGCCGATTGACCGTGTCCTCGACGGTGAGCGGCCAGACATCGTCCAGCACCTTCGTGACCAGCAGTCCGAGCCCGACCATCACGCCGTAGAGAACCGCCACCGGCAGCAGGATGCGGGTGGCGACCTGCCGGAGTACATGGGATACCGCCGCGATCGACATGGCCCCTCAGCTACCCGATCCCGACCGTACCTATGCCTGCCGGTGGTGGGCGGCGCGCTCGGGCAGTGGTCGGCCCTCCTCCTCGACCACACCGTCGTTCAGCGGTGAGGTGGGGCGGTGTCCGACCCGGCCACGCCAGGTGGCGAACGCGGCCGTCGTCGCCGCCACCACCGCTGCGCCGAGCACCCAGCCGCCGAGCACATCACTGAGCCAGTGCACACCCAGCGCGATCCGGCTCAACCCGGTCACCATCGTGACCAGCAGGGCGCCGGCCCACAACCCCCACCGGGCCGCGCGCCGCCGCCGGGCATCACCGATCTCGGCGACAAAGGGCAGGAAAACCAGCACGAGTACGCCGGCGGCCAGCGCCGCCGTGAGTGCGTGCCCGGACGGGAACGCGTAACCGGGCGCGTGTGACACCGGATCGAGCAGTTCGGGGCGGCCCCGGCCGAAGAGCAGCTTGAGCGAGGCGCCCAGCACGCCACCGGTCACCATCGTCGTGACCGCCCACAGCGCCACCCGACGGGCGCCCCGCCACCACAGCCAGACCACCACCGCCAGGACCAGCACCCGCAACGGCCCCGGCCCGAAGACGTCGGTCCAGACCTGTGTCGCCGACGCCCAGCCCGGATGCGCCACCGCCTCGGCGTGCAGCGACTCGGCCAGTCCCTCGTCCAGGCTGCGCAGCGGCCACCAGGCCGAGATCACCAGCAGCGACAACACCGAGAATGGCACCAGTACGAGCACCGCCGCCACGGCGGCGAAGGTCAGCCGCAGACTCAGCGACCGGTCCGGATCGAGGCGCCGCGCCCACCAGCCAGGTTTTGCCGAATGTTCATCTGTCGGTGGTTGTGGTGAACGCATGCACCAGCCCTACCCGTCCGGCCCGCCAACCATGCACGCCCAGCGTCCGAACGATCACCGCTGCCACCACCCGGACCACGGCTCGCCCCCTTGATCCTCGGACGATGGTGGTGGTCGTGGCTACCCTCCCACGACGGCGATCAGGCCGCCGTCGATGACCAGGTCCTGCCCGTTGACGTAGGACGCCTCGGCGGAGGCGAGATAGGCGACCGCGGCGGCGACGTCGTCGGAGGTGCCGACCCGGCCGGCGGCGATCCGGGCGACAATGGCGGTCTGCGCCTCGGGCGAGATGGCATCGTGGAACATCGGCGTCTCGATGTAGCCGGGGCTCACCGAGTTGACCCGTATCCTCCGGGGTTCCAACTCGGCCGCGAGGGTGTGTGTCAGGTTGTGCACCGCCGCCTTGGTCGCCGCGTACAGGGAGGCGGTGGCCATGCCCCGGTGCAGCGACCAGGAGGCGTTGACGACGATCGCCGCGTGGTCGGACAGCAGCGGAATGGTCTTCTGGATGGTGAAGAACACCCCCTTGAAGTTGATGTCCACGACACGGTCGAACTCGGCCTCGGTGAAGTCGCCGTACGGTCGGAACGAGGCGACACCAGCGTTGGCGAAGAGCACGTCCAGGCGCCCGTACCGGTCCCGGATCCTGTCCGTCAGCGCGTCGAGATCGGCGAGACTCGCCGTGTCGCCGGGTACCGCGAGGACCCGGTCCCCGCCGTCCAGGTCCGCTACCGCCGCGTCCAGCCGGGTCTTGTCGCGCCCGGTGATGACCACCCGCGCACCCTCGGCGAGCAACCTGCGCGCGGTGGCGAGCCCGATGCCGCTGGTACCGCCGGTGATGAGTGCGATCTTGTCGCCGAATCGGGAACTGCTCTGCGTCATGCGACTCAGCCTGTCGACCGGCGCCCGGTCCGAACAGGGCGCAGATATCCGGGGAGTGGCACCACCCGTCTCGCCGGGATGCTCAGTCCGGTACGCCGATTCGCGGGCGCGACAGTCGTTCGAGCCCGTCCCCGGTTCCGGTACCGGGCCTCGGGTTGTACAGCTCCAGATACCAGTCCGGGTGGTCGACCACAGCCAGCGTCGTCGTGTCGAAGAACAGGTCACCGGCCTCCGGGTGACGCACCGCCTTCACCGCCTGGATCGGGAGGCCCACCTCGTGCTGGGCCCACAACTCGGCGAATTCCGGGCTCACGGTGCGCAGGCCGTCGACCACCCGGGCGAATTCCGGGTCGTCTGGCGCGTGCCCCGCGTCGGCCCGGAACGCGGCGACCACGGCCGGCGCCACCGAGGCCCAGTGGACGTGCATCTCGCGGTATCGGGCATTGGTGAAGAACGTGAACAGGCAGTTGTGGTCGGTGTCGCCGTAACCGAACACCGTGCGCGCCGCGTCGTTGACCACCAGCAGATTCCAGTACCGGTCCCGCAGCACCGCTGGCCGGGGCAGCCACGCGTCGATCAGGTTCCGCAGCTCCGGGGTGACCACGGCGCCGCGCGTACCGTCGGCGCGCGGCGGGTTGAGCCCGGCGAGCAGATACAGGTGCGTACGCTCCGCTTCGGTCAGCCGCAGCGCCCCACCGATCGCGTCGAGCACCTCGGCCGAGACGCTGATGTCACGTCCCTGTTCGAGCCAGGTGTACCAGGACACGCCGACCGAGGCCAGTACCGCGACCTCCTCGCGCCGCAGGCCCGGCGTACGCCGCCGGCCCACCGCCGCCATGCCGACGTCACCGGGCCTGAGCCGCGCCCGCCGCGTACGCAAAAAGTCGCGCAACTGCTCACGCCGACGCCCCGCCACCCCAAAGGATCCGCCGCCCATACACCACCGTAACAACAACACCACCAACCCCCACGAACCCACCCCACCCCACCCACCCCCCCACACCCGCGATCTAGGGCAAATACAGGTGATTGGAGATTAACTCGCCTGTATTTGCCCTAGATCGACGCGGAGAGAGGGCGCGGGGAGGGGGAGGGGGAGGGGGGCGGGGAGAGGGGGAGGGGAGGGGAGGGGAGGGGAGGGGTTAGGTGGCGGGGTGGGCGCGTAGGCGGGCGGTGGTGGCGGTGGCTAGCTGGCGTAGGGGTTCGGCTGCCTCGGGGTAGTCGTCGAGGGCGTCCTGGAGGCGGGCGCGCCAGCGGCCGGCTTCGATTGCCTCGGCGTTCGCCCGCGTTGGCCACCGTAGGCGGGCGCGGGTGTCGATCAGCTCCCGCCGGTGCTCGGGGCCGAGGATCGTGGCGACCCGGTCGGTCAGCCAACCGAACACCTCGTCGGTCTCGGCGGCGGCCACGACGACCCGGGCCGTGTCCCATGCCACCCGAGGGTGGTGAATGACCTGTGGCATGGCGCCCTCCTCGATTCGTGGCGAGTGCTGCGACCATCGTCTATCCGTACCTTGACCGTTGACAAGGTGGCCGAACAGCCGGAACAGCCCGGTCAGGCGGCCAACGCGCGGCCCAGCACCCGTTTGTCGGCCGTGCTGGGTCCGTACGACTCGATCAGGACGGGGGCGTCGAGCAGCGCGCCGATCGCGGACGCCCAGCGCGCGGGCCGGTCGAGCCGCGCCGGGCGGGCGCCGGCCAGCAGGGCGGTCAGCCGTTCCTGGTACGCCAGGTCGCCGCGCCCGCCCGGCACCAGCCGATCCAGCGTCGGCGCACCGGGGGCGAGCGCGTACTCGGGGCAGATCCGCAGCTCCGGTGCCCGGTCCGGGGCGTCCAGGTGGGTGACCGCGAGCGCGTCGACGCCACCGGCCACCTCGACGGCGTAGCGGTGGGCGACCGCGTCGAAGTGACCGACCCGGAACGGGCCCTGCCAGCGGCCGGTGCCGTTGTGCCGGTCCGGCAGGGCGGCGGTCAGCGCCGGGTCCTCGGTGACCAGCGGCCCGGCGCCGTGCCGGGTGGTGTACGTCCGGACCACCCCCAACCGCAGTGCCCCGTGCCCCGCCTCGGCCAGCAGCGTCTCCGCGTTCGCGAACGTCGTGGTGGACCAGGTCGTGTACGGGTGCCAGCCGAACCATTCGTCCAGCAGCACCCCCTGTGCCCCCTCGAACACACACCGCCCCGCGTCCAGCAACGCCCTGCGCGTCGACCAGCCGTCCACGATGGACACGATCGAGCCGAACGCCCGGAACACCGACACCACCTCGTCCACCGGTGGCCCGCCCAGGTCACCCAGCTCGTCGGTGAGCCGGTCGCGTACGGCCGTCAACCGGTGCCGCAGTCGGGTCGGGTCGAGGGTGTCACCGGCCCGGGGCGCGTCGGCGTGGCGCAGCGCGTACGCCATGGTCTCGCCGACCCCCATGCCGCAGGAGCCGTGCCGGCCCGCGCCCCGACCCAGCTCGCGCAGCCGGTTGGCGGCGGCGTGCCACGGTGTGCTGAGCAGCGCCTCGGCATCGATGGTGAGCAGCCCGAACGGGTCCGGTACGCCGATCGCGTTGAGCTGTTCCGCCTCGGCGGCCAGGGCGAGCGGGTCGACCACCACGAAGCGGGACAGGTGGGTGGGCACCCCGTGCAGGGTGCCCGACCCGAACTGGGCGAAGGTGTGGTGCCGCCCGTCCGACGTCACCACGTTGTGCGCCGCCTGCGCGCCCCCGTTGAACCGGATCACCGCACCGACCGGCCCGTCCGCGCAGAGCAGGTCGACCACGGTTCCCTTGCCGGCGTCGCCGTAACCGAGGTCGACCACGACGGTGTGCCGATCGGGCCCGGTGTGAACGGGCCAGGTGTGAACGGGACCGGTGAGAGCCGGACCGGTCACAGCCGGATCAGCCCGTCGTCCGGCCCGTCGGTGTCCAGGCCGGCGGTGGCCAGGTCGGTCCGGACCGCCACGCCACGGGTCGAACCGATGGTGGCCAGCGCCCGGCCGACGCTGCCGGTCGCGGTCGAGCCGACGTCGGCCAGGTCGGTCAGCCCTTCGGCCAGGTCGATCGCCTCCTCGCCGAGGCCGACGGTGAGCGCGATCGTCTCGCAGACCGCGTCCAGGTCGTCGAGTTCGATCACGTGCTGGCCGAGCAGCCGGCGCCAGTAGCCGAGGATCTCCGGGTCACCCGCGTAGCTCGCCCCGCTGGGCAGGATGTAGTAGACCTCGAAGCGCTGGCGCAGCTCGGCCACGATCGCCGCGACCGAGATCGGCTCGGCCAGCTCGTCGCCGGTCCACCGCCGCACCTCGGCCGGCTTCACCTGCGGGTACGGCAGCTCGTCGCCGATCAGGAACAGGTAGCCGCGCCGGCCCCGGCGTTCGACACTGTCCAGGCTGGTGTGTCGGGCCATGAAGTACATCGCCAGCTCGTACGACTCGGTGCGCTGGCCGCCACCGCCGCCCTCCAACACGATGTTGCCGAGGTCGTCGTCCATCCGGTTGTCCGACTCGAACTGCCCGATCTGCAACGGCACCCGGTCACAGGTGGCGTCGCCGATCGCCCCGAACATGATCTGCGGATCGGTGGCGTAACCCTTGCGCAGCAGCAGGCCGAACAGCTCCGGCAGCTTGCTCTGGAGCGTACGGGGCACGCTGCCCATCGAGCCGGTCACGTCGAACAGCACCGCGATCGGCGTCGACCGGGGGTGTTCGTCGCTGTCGCGGCTCTCCCGCACGTCGACCCCGCGCGGGTCGAGCCGCTCGTGCACCTTCCGAGCCCCACTGTCGCTGTACGCGAACGCGCTGCGTCCGGTGGCCGCCCGGTAGCTGGCGGCGGCGCCGTACACGTCGGTGGACCAGCGTCCACTACCCATGATCCTGCTCCTCTTCCTCGTGTCTTCAGACGGTTGTGGTCGGTAGCACCAGGCGCCGGAACCGGCGCGGGCCGTAGAGCTTCTCCAGTAGTTCGTCGAGTTCGGCCAGCAGTCGCCAGGCGTCCTGCGGGCGTCGGCGCGGGCTGGGCTGGGTGCAGCCGCGGATGAAGCGGAACAGGGCGTCGGGTGCCCCGGTCCCCATCAGCCACCGCATGCAGCCGCTGGCCAGGTGGATGTCGGTGGCCGGGGTGGCCGGGGCGCGTTTCGCGACCTCGGGCGGGTACCAGTCGCGGTAGCGGGCGACCAGCGCCGGTACCGAGCCGCCCTCGGTGGTGACCGAGTAGCACCAGTCGACCAGGACCACCCCGTGCTGGTCCGGTTCGATCAGCACGTGCTCGGGCAGCACCGCGCCGTGCACCACCCCGGCCCGGTGCGCCCAGCCGAGGGCGACCAGCAGGCGTCGCCAGATCCAGGCGACGTCGCGCGGGTCGAGGCCGTCCGGGTAGGCCCGCGCCAGTTCGGTGAGCGGGACCAGACCGGCGCAGTGGGACAGCACGTTGGCGGTGCGGCGTACGCCGGTGGTCGGGTCCTCGTGCCGGAAGCTCTCCACCAGCTCCGGTGCGTAGGCGCGGTGTCGCGGGTCGCCGTTCCGGCGCAGGGTGACCAGCGCGGTCGCCTCCCGGTCGAGCAGGTCGTTGGCGGCCGGTTGGCGGGGCAGTTTGAGCAGGCCCTGCCGGCCGTCGTAGCGGACCCGGTAGAGGTTGGCCAGGTCGCCGGTGGCGAACCGGTCGCCGAGCGTGTAGCGGTGTCGCCGGGTGGTGAGGGTGGTGTTCCCCCGGCCCTGGTGGGTGGCCCAGAGGCTGGACAACCGGGCGAAGGCGGCCGTCGCGGTCACCGTCCGTCCGGCCGGCGCGGCGTCCGGGTGCAGCAGCCGGGCCAGTTTCCGGTACGTCACCGCGGGCTGGTCCCCGCCGAACAGGTCGCCGGGCGTACGGGCGGCGTCGACCAGTGCGGCGGCCTCGGCGAAGGTCATCGCACACCGTCCTCTCGGGACGGCCGCAGCAGGGCCGGGTGCAGCAGCCTGGCGTCGCCGGCCCGGTAGAGCCGGGCTCGGGGGCCGCCGCGCTCACCGCCCCGGCTGGTGGTCTCCCCGGTGCTCTCCACGAAGCCGGGCACCGAGAGCACCTTGCGGTGGAAGTTCCCGGCGTGCAGTTCCTCGCCCCAGACCGAGGTGTAGACCGCGCGCAGCTCGCCGATGGTGAACCGGTCGCCGAGGAAGGCGGTGGCCAGCGGGGTGTACTCCAGTTTGGACCGGGCCCGTTCCAGCCCGGCGGCGAGGATCGCGGTGTGGTCGAAGGCGAGGTCGCCGGCGGCGGCGACCGGGACCCAGGTGGCCTCGGCGGCGTCGGAGCCGGCCTGCGGGTCGGGCATGCTGGGCGCGAACGCCAGGTAGGCGACGGAGACGACCCGCATCCTCGGGTCCCGGTCGGGGTTGCCGTAGCTGGCGAGCTGCTCCAGGTGCAGCCGGGCCAGCTCACCCTCGCCGGGGTGCAGCCCGGTTTCCTCGGCGAGTTCGCGTACGGCCGCCGTCTCCAGCGGTTCGTTGCGGACGAATCCGCCGGGCAGGGCGCGGTGTCCGGCGTACGGCGGCACCCCGCGGGTGACCAGCAGGACGTGCAGTCCGCCGTCGCGGATGGTCAGGGCGACCACGTCGACGGTGACGGCCAGCGCCGGGAAGGCGCGCGGGTCGTAGTCGTCGAGGAATTCCCGCTCGGTCGTCATGGTCCCGCCTGTCGTCATGGCCCGTCTCCGGACCGTTGTGCTCGAACTGAGTGTTTCTCAGATCGAGAGTAACTTAACCCCGGATCCGGCTCCGGTCAAGCCGGTCGGTTCGTGCCTGGTTTGTGGGTACGACACCCTGTTTTCCGCATCTTCCACCTTCGGGGTGAATCAGCCGGTAGCTGACTGACCGCGAGTCTTCTTCGGTTAGCGTCAACCGGAAGATTCGCCCAAGTCGGACATTGACCTTGGACGGGCCGTTGCCAACCAAACGTGTCGAAGAAGTGGCGGAAGGTGGAAAGGCTCATGGTTGCACGAAGGCAACTGCTCGCGGCCGGTGTCGCGGGCGGTGCCGCACTGATGATCCCGGCGACGAGCCGCCCGGCGAGCGCGAACGAACGCTCCGCGTTCACGCTCAACCCCACGACCATCCCCAAGTACGTCACCGACCTGGTGATCCCACCGGTGATGCCACCGCTCGCCTCCGACGGGAAGCAGGCCCTCGACGAATACCGGATAGCGGTCCGGCAGTTCCAGCAGCAGGTGCTGCCGCCCGGTCTGCCGAAGACGACGGTCTGGAGCTACGGCTCACCCGGCCACGGCAACACCTTCTCCTGGCCGGCGTACACCATCGAGGCCAGGGTGGGCCGCCCGGTCCGGATCACCTGGGCCAACGAACTGGTCGACGAGTCGGGCAACTTCCTGCCGCACCTGCTGCCCGTCGACCCCACCCTGCACTGGGCCAACCCGGGCGGCGGCATCGAACACCGGGACCACCGCCCCACCTTCACCTCCACGCCCGAGCCGTACACCGGGCCGGTTCCGATGATCACCCACCTGCACGGCGCGCACACCACACCGGAGAACGACGGCTACCCCGAGGCGTGGTACCTGCCGGCGGCCAAGAACACCCCGGACGGCTTCGCCCCCGTCGGCAAGTTCTACGACGAGTTCCACGAGACCTTCACCCGGCAGCACGGGGTGGCCTGGAAGGCCGGTACGGCCACCTTCCAGTACCCGAACGACCAGCGGGCCACCACGCTCTGGTACCACGACCACACCCTCGGCATGACCCGGCTGAACATCTACGCCGGACCGGTCGGGTTCTACCTGCTGCGCGGCGGCCCCGCCGACGTGGCGCCGGGCGTCCTGCCCGGACCGGCACCGGCGTTGAACGACCCGCCGGGCACCCGCTACTACGAACTGCCACTGATCATCCAGGACCGTACGTTCAACGAGGACGGCTCACTGTCGTACCCGAGTGTGGCGGCGATCGACGGGTTCGACGGGCCGTACATCCCGGACAGCGACGTGTCGCCGATGTTCAACCAGACGTTCTTCGCCGAGACCATCGTGGTCAACGGCGGCACCTGGCCGGTGTTCAAGGTCGAGCCGCGCCGCTACCGGTTCCGCCTGCTCAACGCCTGCAACTCGCGCTTCCTCGTACTGCGGATCGCGGGGGACGCGACCGCCCGGCCGGCCGCCACCGCCGTACCGTTCTGGCAGATCGGCTCCGACGGCGGCTTCCTGCCCGAGCCGGTCCGGCACGAGCACTTGGTGATCGGCAACGCCGAGCGGGTCGACGTGGTCGTCGACTTCACCGGCATCGCCGAGGGCACCGCGCTGTACCTGATCAACGAGGGGCCCGACCACGAGTTCCGCGGCGGTACGCCCGGCGCCGACTTCGCCGTCGCCAACCCGGCGACCACCGGGCAGGTGATGAAGTTCCTGGTCGGCTCGCTCGTCGCACCCGACGAGAGCCTGCCGCCGGAGCAACTGGAACTGCCGGCCTTCACCCCGCTGGGCAAGGAGTCCGGCACCCGGCGACTCTCGCTCAACGTGCAGAACTCGACCGTCACCCCGGCCGCCGGTACGGTCGCCCACCTGGCTGGTGTGGTCGACGCGAACGGCGCGCGGGTGCCGCTGCGCTGGCACGATCCGATCCGGGACAACCCGAGCCTGGGTGCCACCGAGATCTGGGAGTTCCGGAACTTCACCCCGCACGCCCACCCGGTGCACATCCACCAGGTCCAGTTCCAGGTGCTCGGCCGGGGGCCGGACGGGCAGACCCCACCGGAGCCCTCGGAGTCCGGTTTCAAGGACACCGTCGTCGCATTGCCCGGCCACCTCACCCGGGTCAAGGCCAGGTTCGACCTGCCCGGCCGATACGTCTGGCACTGCCACATCCTGGAGCACGAGGACAACGAGATGATGCTGCCGTTCTTCGTCGGGCAGGCGCCCAAGGGCGGCGCGCACACCGGCGACGGCGGCCGGCGCGGCACCGATCCGGTGCTGAGCGCGGCCGGGGTGACCATGCTGGCGGCGGCCGCCGCCGCCGGGATCGTGCTGTCCCGGCGTACCGCCGACCCGGAGCCGTCCGCCTGACCGGACGTCCGTCGAGGTCAGGGCCGCGGACCGCGCGGCACCGGGGGCGGCGGGGGTTTCGGGGAGTACGGGTAGCGGCCCGGCGTCGTACCCGACGTCGGGCCGCCGCCGATTGGGGCGAGAATGTCCGCGAGCAGGGCCCGCATCGCCACCGACGGCTCCAGTTGGAGTTCACTCAGGATCAACTGGCGGTACGCGTAGAAGGCGTGCAGCGCCTCGTACGCGTTCCCCTCGGCGAGGTGCACCTGCACGATCAGCCGGTGCGGGGTTTCCCGCAACGGTTCGGCCCGCATCGCCTCCAGTGCCGCCTGCAACGCCTCGCCGTGCTGACCGGCCCGCAGGTACGCGTGGGCGACCTGCTCCAGCGTGTGCAGGCGCAACTGCCGCAGCCGCTCCCGTTCCACCAGCACCCAGTCGTCGTACCAGCCGGGCAGCAGGTCGTGCCGGCCGGCGGCGAGCACCCCCTCGGCCCGGCGCGGGTCACCGCCCTCGCGTACCCGGGCGGCGGTGCGGACCAGGTCGTCCACGTCCACCTCGACCCGCCCGTCGAGGCGTACCGCGCCGCCGGCGGTGAGCACCGGGCAGCTCCCGCCGCGACGCAGCCGCCACAGGGCCGTACGCAGTCGGGACAGCGCCCGCTCCTCCGGTGTGTCCGGCCAGAGCAGCCCGGCCAGGTGCGTACGCGTGGCACCCGGCCGCAGCCCGATCAGCGCGACGACCCGTTGCAGTCCCCGTGGTACGACCGTGGGTGTGCCGGCGTGCAGCAGGCGGAAGCCGTCGAGCAGGAATAGTTGGACGGTCCCCGCCGAGGAGTGCTCGCCGGGGACCGGTTGGCGGAGCACGGTGGGCGCCATGCTGCTGTCAGAGGTCATGGTCGAACCCCCTGCACCGGAACCTTGTCCCGAACCGTGCTGACCGGGGAAGTGGTGCCCCGGTCTGGCTGGGCATGACCGTGGCGCCAACGGCTCTGTCGTTGAACTGTCCCATGCCCCCGAAAGTGTGACGAAGAGTAGCAATCGCCCATATCCTCGGTCAATCTTAGGGGCGATCTTCCGACTTCCGCGCGCCCCGGCGGGTCGGCGACTCGTTGGGTGACGTCCCGGCCGGCGTCACCGCAACGTCACCGGACCGGGTCACCGGGCGGTGGACCCGAGTGACATCCCGTTGACGGCCCCTGGCGCATCGTGACCAGCGTTTCTGTGGATGCGCCGTCGCCTCCGCAGGCGGCGGCGACCGGAAACCCCGCTGGTCCGATCGCACTTCGCGCCACATCACGTCCCGACCCGGGATCCGAGCCGGTCCGGGGCACAGAACGTTGGGAGGTAGCAGATGCATCGATCGCTGATCGTCGCCAGAATCATGCCCGGCGCCGAGTCGGAGGTGGCCCGGATCTTCGGCGAGTCCGACGAGACGGAACTGCCGGCCATCGTCGGCGTACGACACCGGTCCCTGTACCGCCTCGACGATCTCTACGTGCACCTGCTGGAGACGGTGGAACCGGTGGCGGCCGGACTGATGGCGGCCAGCCGGCACCCCGAGTTCGTACGGATCAGCGAGCGGCTGGGGCCGCACATCTCGCCGTACCTGTCGACCTGGCGCTCGCCGCGCGACGCGGTGGCCGGCTGCTTCTACCGGTGGGACGCGTCGGTCCCGGTGACCGGGAGCGGACGATGACCGTCACCACCACCGAGTCGGTCGCGGACCAGTTCTGGACCCGCTGCCGCTCCTGCTCCTCGCTGCTCTACCGAAAACGCCTGCGTCGCAACCTCGACGTCTGCCCCGAGTGCGGCGACCACCAACGCCTGGCCGCGCCCGAACGGATCCGGCAACTGGTCGACCCGGGCAGCTTCGCCGAGCTGCCCGCCGAGGTCGTCCCGGTGGACCCGATCGAGTTCGCCGACTCGGTGCCGTACCCGCAGCGGCTGGCCGCCGCCCGCGCGGACACCGGCCTGGCCGAGGCCGTGCTCTGCGGCGAGGCCCGGATCGACGGCCACCCGCTGGTCGTCGCGGTGATGGACTTCAGGTTCCTGGGCGGCAGTCTCGGCACCGTCGTCGGCGAACTGATCACCCGGGCCGCCGAGCGGGCCCTCGACCGCGGCCTGCCCCTGCTCCTGGTCACCGCGTCCGGCGGTGCCCGGATGCAGGAGGGGGTGCTGTCGCTGATGCAGATGGCCACGGTCAGCCAGGCCATCGCCGCGCTGGGCGAGGCCGGACTGCTCACGATCAGCCTGGTCACCGACCCCACCTTCGGCGGCGTGGCCGCCTCGTTCGCCACCAACACCGACCTGGTGGTGGTGGAGAGCGGCGCCCGGATGGGCTTTGCCGGGCCCCGGGTGATCCACCAGACCATCCGCAAGCCGCTGCCGGACGGCTTCCAGACCGCGGAGTTCCTGCTGCGCCACGGCCAGGCCGACATGGTGGTCGAGCGGTGGGGCCTGCGCGCCCGCCTCCGGTCGCTACTCGCCGCCGCCCACGCCGCCCACACTGCCCGTGCCGCCCACCCCGCGCCTTCCGCCCGTGCCGCCCACCCCGCGCCTACCGCGCACGCCGCCCACGCCCATGCCGGCGCGGCCGGGGGCGGCGAGACGACGACGGCGGCTGCCGGGGCGGTGCCGTCGGTGCTGATCCGGGACCCGGGCCGGCTCGCCGAGCCGGACGGCTGGCAGGCCGTGCAGGCCGCCCGCCACCTGGACCGGCCGACCACCCTGGACTACCTGGCCACCGCGTTCGACGGCTTCACCGAACTGCACGGCGACCGGCTCGGCGCCGACTGCCCGGCGATCGTCGCCGGCCTCGCCCGCCTCGGCGACCAGCACCTGGTGGTGGTCGGGCACCAGAAGGGACACCACACCAAGGACCTGCTGGCCCGCAACTTCGGCATGCCGGCACCGGCCGGTTACCGCAAGGCCCAGCGGGTGATGCGGCTGGCCGTCCGGCTCGGGCTGCCGATCGTGACGCTGATCGACACACCCGGCGCGTACCCGGGCATCGAGGCCGAGGAACAGGGCCAGGCCGCCGCGATCGCCGACAGCATCCTGGCCATGACCGGCCTGCCGGTCCCGGTCGTCGCCGTGGTCACCGGCGAGGGCGGCAGCGGCGGCGCGCTCGCGCTGGGGGTCGCCGACCGGGTGTTGATGCTTCAGAACGCGGTCTACTCGGTGATCAGCCCGGAGGGGTGCGCGGCGATCCTCTGGAACGACCCGACCGCCACCCCGAGGGCCGCTCGGGCGCTCCGGGTCACCGCCCCCGACCTGCTCCGGCTGGGCGTGGTCGACGGGGTCGTGCCGGAGCCGCCGCAGGGCGCGCACACCGATCCGCTCGCCGCCGCCGACCTGCTGCGCCGGGCCGTCGTGGAGACGCTCACCCCACTGTTGCGGGTGCCGGCCGACGCCCTGGTCCGTCAGCGCCGGCTGCGCTTCCGCAGGTTCGGCGCGGGCGGCCGTCCGGTGCTGCCGCCGGTGGGTCCCCGGTGACCGGCGAGGTGTCCGACGAGGAGCATCTGCTGGCGCAGCTGCGCGAGCAGGCGAGCCGGCTGGTGGCCGAGGTGGCCGGGCCGCTGCGCCGGATCAGGATGCGCAGCGGCAGCGCGGTGCTGGAGATCGAGTGGCACGGCGTACCGGCACCGGTCGCGGACGTACCCGATCGGACCGTGCTCGCGGGGTCGATGGTGGCCGGAGCCCCGGCCGACCGGGAATCCGCCGACTGGGTGGTGGCACCAATGGTCGGCACGTTCTACCGGGCGGCCGAGCCGGGGGCGGCGCCCTTCGTCGAGGTCGGTGACCTGGTCGAGCCCGGACAGGTGATCGGCATCGTCGAGGCGATGAAGCTGATGAACCACATCACGGCCGAGCACGCCGGCAAGGTCGCCGAGGTGCTGGTCGGCAACGGCGAGCCGGTGGAGTTCAACCAGCCGCTGATCGCCCTGGTATCCGCCTGACGCACAGGACGGTGTCCGATGTTCGAAAAGCTGCTGATCGCCAATCGGGGCGAGATCGCCCTGCGGGTTGCCCGCGCCTGTCGGGAACTCGGAATCCGTACGGTAGCGGTGCACTCGACCGCCGACCGTGACTCGGCCGTGGTCCGGTACGCCGACGAAAGTGTCTGTATCGGACCGGCGGCCAGTCGGCACAGTTACCTCAACGCCGCCGCGATCATCGAGGCGGCCCGGCAGACCGGCGCCGAGGCGATTCACCCCGGCTACGGCTTCCTCTCCGAGGACCCCGACTTCGCCGAGATCTGTGCCGACAACGGGCTGGTCTTCGTCGGCCCGCGCCCCGAGGTGATGGCCGCGCTCGGCGACAAGTCCCGGGCCCGGGCGCTGATGCGCGACGCGGGGCTGCCGTTGCTGCCGGGCAGCGTCGAGACGCTGGCCACGGTGGGGGAGGCCCGCGCGGTCGCGGACGAGATCGGCTACCCGGTGATCATCAAGGTGGCCGCCGGTGGTGGTGGTCGCGGCATGACCGTGGTCTGGTCGGGCGCCGACTTCGCCCGCGCGTACGCGCACACCCGCACCGTGGCCCGCGCGGTCTTCTCCGACGACCGGGTGTACGTGGAGCGGTACCTGCCCCAGGCCCGCCACGTCGAGGTGCAGGTGCTCTGCGACGGGCACGGCGGCGGGGTGCACCTGGGCACCCGCGACTGTTCGGTGCAGCGCCGCCACCAGAAGCTGGTGGAGGAGGGCCCGGCGCCGGCGCTCTCGGTCGCCACCCTGGAGGCGATCGCGGCGGCCGGGCTGCACGGTGCGCTCAGCGTCGGGTACAGCGGTGCCGGCACGGTCGAGTTCCTGGTGGACGAGGCGGAGCGGTTCCACTTCATGGAGATCAACTGCCGGATCCAGGTGGAGCACCCGGTCACCGAGATGATCAGCGGGATCGACCTGGTGCACGAGCAGCTCTACGTGGCCAGCGGCGTACCGCTGCGGGTCCGCCAGGACGAGGTCCAGTTGCGCGGCGTCGCGATCGAGTGCCGGGTCAACGTGGAGAACCCGGACCGGGACTTCCTGCCCACTCCCGGCCGGCTGGACCGGTTCCAGCCACCCGCCGGTCCGTTCACCCGGGTCGACACCCACGGCTGGCCCGGTTACGTGGTCGGGCCGCACTACGACTCGCTGCTGGCCAAGGTCGTGGTGTGGGCGCCGGAGCGGGCCCTGGCGCTGGACCGGATGGAACGCGCGCTGGACGAGTTCGACATCGCCGGACCCGGCGTGCACACCACCATCCCGTTCATCCGGCGGGTCCTGGACGACGCCCGGTTCCGCAAGGGCCGGTACTCCACCGACCTGGTCGACCGCCTGCTGCGCGACGCCGGCGCACCCGGCGATCCGCCGCACCCCCGCTCGATCCCGCTCGACCCCGGACCGGTTCCGGGCGTCGACTCCAGACCAGAACCGATCGTCCGAGCCAAGGAGACCAGATGACCGTGCAGAGGGCGGACAAGCGGCTGGCGACAGCCGAGGACATCACCTCGATCCTCGTCCGCAACTGCGGACTCGACGCCGACTCGGCCGCCGCGGCACCCACCGCGTCGCTTGAGGAACTCGGCATGGACTCCCTCGCCCTGCTCGAACTACAGGCCGTCGTCGCCGACCGGTACCGGGTACAGATCCCGGACGAGGTGAAGCACCTGACCATCGCCGACATCGCCGAGCTGGTGGACCGCCAGGCCGACCAGGCCACCGTGCCGGTACAGGCGACCGGGGCCGGCGCCGAACCCGTCGAGGGCGACACCGGGGCGACGGAACCGGCCGCGGCCACCACCGGGCCGGTGACCACCATCGAACCGGTCGCCACCGTCGGCGGGGATCCGCCGGGGCACACGGAGAACAGCATCGTGATCGCCGCACCCCGGCAGCTCGTCTGGGACCTGACCAACGACGTCAGCCGCTGGCCGACGCTGTTCACCGAGTACCAGATCGCCGAGGTGCTGGAACAGCGGGGCAACCGGGTGCTGTTCCGGCTCACCATGTTCCCGGACGAGAACGGCATCGCCTGGAGCTGGGTCAGCGAACGCACCACCGACCCGATCACGTACGAGGTGCACGCGCGCCGGGTGGAGACCGGGCCGTTCGCGTACATGCGGATCTACTGGCGCTACGACGAGGTTGCCGGCGGTACCCGGATGACCTGGGTGCAGGACTTCGCCATGAAACCCACCGCCCCGGTCGACAATCCGCAGATGGTCGACCGGATCAACGGCAACAGCAAGATCCAGATGAGCGTCATCCGTGACCAGATCGAGGCGGCCGCACGTGAGCGGGCCCTCGACGTACCCGCCGGGGGCGACGATGAGTGAGCGAGAGTCGTACGTGGTGGCCGCCCGGGACGTGCCGCCGGACCAGCGACGCGGTGGCGAGCTGCGGGTGCTGCTCGGCCCGAAGACCGTCGGCGCCACCTCGGGCTTCATGGGCGTGGCCACCCTCGCACCCGGCGAGCGGATCGCCGAGCACTACCACCCGTACAGCGAGGAGTTCCTCTACGTCGCGCGCGGTGCGATCACCGTCGACCTCGACGACGCACCGGTGCCGGTCGGCGCGGGCGAGGCGCTGTTCATCCCGGTCGACACCCGACACCGGTTGCGCAACACCGGCGACGAACCGGCCGAGGTGGTCTTCCAACTCGGACCGCTGGCCCCCCGCCCGGAACTGGGGCACGTCGACACCGAACGTGCCGGCGCCCCGCCGACCAGACCGGAGTTCGCGTCATGACGGCGCGCCGCACGGTGGTGACCGGCATCGGGGTGGTCGCTCCGGGCGGGCCGACCCGCAAGCAGTTCTGGGCCACCATCACCGACGGCCAGACGGCGACCCGCCGGATCAGCTTCTTCGACCCGTCGCCGTTCCGCTCCCAGATCGCCGCCGAGTGCGACTTCGACCCGGTCGCCGCCGGTCTCACCCCGAGGGAACGGCGCCGCGCCGACCGGTACGTCCAGTTCGCGCTGGCCGGCTCGATCGAGGCGCTGGCCGACAGCGGACTCGACCTGACCGAGGCGACCCGGTCGCGTACCGGCGTGGTGCTCGGCTCGGCCGTCGGCGGCACCATGGCCCTCGAAGACGAGTACGTGGTGGCCAGCGACGCAGGCACCCGCTGGCTGGTCGACCACGAGTGCAGCGGCCCGTACCTCTATCAGGCGCTGGTCCCGAGCAGCCTGGCGGCGGACGTGGCGGTCCGGCACGAGCTGCACGGACCGGCGCAGGTGATCTCCACCGGCTGCACCTCCGGCATCGACTCGATCGGGTACGCCTACCAGCTCATCACCGACGACGAGGCGGACATCGTGGTGACCGGTGCCTCGGACACGCCGATCTCCCCGGTGACCGTCGCCTGTTTCGACGCGATCAGGGCCACCACCCCGGACAACGACGACCCGGCGCACGCCTCCCGGCCGTTCGACCGGGACCGGCACGGCTTCGTGCTCGCCGAGGGCGCGGCGGTGCTGGTGCTGGAGGAGCTGGAGCACGCCCGGCGCCGGGGCGCGCACATCTACTGCGAGGTCGGCGGGTACGCCAACCGGAGCAACGGCTACCACATGACCGGGCTGCGGCCCGACGGCGTCGAGATGGCGCTGGCGATCAGCTCCGCACTGGACCAGGCCCGGGTCAACCCGGACGAGGTCTCGTACATCAGCGCGCACGGGTCGGCCACCCGGCAGAACGACCGGCACGAGACGGCCGCGTTCAAGCGCTCGCTCGGCCCGGCCGCGTACCGGGTGCCGATCAGTTCGATCAAGTCGATGGTCGGGCACTCGCTCGGCGCGATCGGCTCGATCGAGATGGCCGCCTGCGCCCTGGCGATCGAGTACGGCGTGGTGCCGCCGACCGCGAACTGGGCCAACCGCGATCCCGAGTGCGACCTCGACTACATCCCCAACACCGCCCGTGACCTGCCGGTCGACGTGGCCCTGTCGGTCGGCAGCGGCTTCGGCGGCTTCCAGTCGGCGATGGTGTTCAAGCGGTTGCGGGAGCTGCACCGATGACGCCACGGCCGGTGGTCACCGGCATCGGCGTGGTCGCGCCGAGCGGGATCGGCACCGAGGCGCACTGGAAGAGCGTGCTGGCCGGCGAGAACCGGATCGGCCGGATCACCCTGTTCGATCCGGACCGCTATCCGACCACCCTGGCCGGCGAGGTCGCCGACTTCGACGCCGCCGCCTTCGCCGACAACCGCCGGCTGGTGCAGACCGACCGCTGGACCCACCTCGGTTTCGCCGCCACCCGGCTCGCCCTCGCCGACGCCGGCCTGCCCGAGGTGGCCACCGACCCGTACGGCTACGCGGTCACGCTGGCCAGCTCCTCCGGCGGCAACCTGTTCGGCCAGCGCGAACTGCAACGGCTGTGGGGGCAGCCGGCGCGGACCGTCGGGGCGTACCAGTCGATCGCCTGGTTCTACGCCGCCAGCGTCGGCCAGGTCTCCATCCACCACCAGTTCAAGGGACCGTGCGGGGTGCTGGTCGCCGAGGCGGCCGGCGCGCTGGACAGCCTGGCCCACGCCGCCCGGATCATCCGCCGGGGTACCCCGGTGGTGATCGCCGGCGGGACCGAGTGCCCGCTGAGCCCGTACGCGCTGGCCTGCCAGATCCGCAACGGACTGCTCAGCGACAGCGACGACCCGCAGCGGGCGTACCTGCCGTTCGACGTCGCCGCGTCCGGTTACGTGCCGGCCGAGGGCGGAGCGGTGTTCGTGGTCGAGGACCTCGAACACGCCCTGGCCCGGGGGGTGACCACCGTGTACGGCGAGATCGCCGGCTGGGGCGCCACCCACGACGGCCGGCACACCGTACGGGTCGGCGCCGCCGACGAGACGCAGTACGCCCGCTCGATGCGGCTGGCGCTGGAGCGGGCGCGGTGCCCGCCCGAGGAGGTGGACGTGGTGTTCCCCGACGCGTTGGGGGTGCCGCGTTACGACCGGGCCGAGGCGGCGGCGCTGCGTAGCGTGTTCGGCCCGGACTCGCCGCCGGTGACCACCCAGAAACCGCTGATCGGGCGGGCCCACCAGGGCGGTTCGGCGCTGGACGCGGCAAACGCGCTGCTCGCCCTCCGGCACCGGGTGCTGCCGCCGACCGCCGGACTCGACCGGCCGGCTCCGGGGTGCGAGCTGGACTTCGTCCGGCAGGCGCGGTCCGGCCCGGTCCGTACGGCGCTGGTCGGCGCGCGGGGTTTCGACGGATTCAACAGTTCGGTGTTGATCCGTGCCTACCAGCCGCCCGGTCAACGGGCCGGCGGCGAGCAGTGATCCGGAAGGGGACGGCCATGGCTGGATCGGGCAAGGGGCGGGTGGTGTTCCTCATCCGGATACCGGCGGAGCGGACCGACGAGTTCCTCCGGGCGTACGACCGGATCCGCTACCAGGTCGCCGAGGGGGTGCCGGGGCACCTGGTGGACCAGGTCTGCCGCTCGCTCACCGACCCGGAGCAGTGGTTGATCACCAGCGAGTGGGCGTCGCTGGCGCAGTTCGAGGCGTGGGAGCGCAGCGGCGAACACCGCGAACTGGTCGGGCCGATGCGCGAGTGCATGACCGAGGCCCGCTCGATGCGGTTCGTCGTCCAGGAGCAGACCTCGGCCCGCCGCGGTGCGCCCGAGCGGGACGCGTCCGGGGACCGGGTGGACGAGGAGATGGAGACGGTGACGGTGGAGGTCTGACCGGGACGCCGCCGCGCCGACCGAGGGAAGGAAGAACGGATGGGTTCGAACTGGCACGCGCTCTACTACCCGCTCAAGCCGGGTAGCGAGGAGAAGGTCAAGGAGCTGTTCCGGATCAGCGGGCGGCCCCGGTTCGAGATCTTCGGCGATGACGGGCAGCTGGTCGGGCGGCTGCTCGGCACGATGGCCTTCGTCGGCCGGGAGATGGCCGTACGCGTGATCGAGGTCGAGGGCCCGCTCGGTCTGGTCGCCGCGCACATGAGCCGGCAGGAGGCGGTACGGGAGTTCGAGCGGGAGTTGCAGGAGCATCTCGCCGTACCCCGGGACATGGCCACCCCGCAGGGTGCCCGGGACTTCTTCCGCAGCGCCTCGATGGAGTGCGTCCTGTCCCGTCGGCACGACCAGTAGTGCGGCGGGCTGTCCGGCCCGGTGCGGTGGTAGCTCGGGTGGCGGTACGCCCTCCCGAGCTACCCACGGGGGACCGGTCAGTGGTCGTGCCGCCGCTTGCGTCGCCGTACGATCAACCAGCGGACGACCACCGCCAGCACCACGGCCACCGCCAGCCCCACGCTCGCCTCGCCGAGGTAGCTCTGCGCCTTCTGCCACGACGCGCCGAGGACATAGCCGATCAGGATCACCGCCGTCGCCCAGGTCACCCCGCCGATCACGTTGAAGGCGAGAAACCTGCGGTACGGCATCCGGGTCATCCCGGCCAGCGCCGGCACCAGCGCCCGCAGCACCCCGACCCAGCGGCCGAGCATGACGGCGGACGGGCCGTGGCGGTGGATGAACCTCTCCGCCCGCTGCCAGCGTTCCTCGCCGACCCACCGCCCCAACCGGCTGTGCCGCAGCGGCATCCCGACCCGGCGACCGATTTCGTATCCGACGCTGTCCCCGACGACGGCGCACACCGCCGCGATGATGACCAGCGCGGCGATGTTGGTCCGACCGGTCGCGGCGAGCGCACCGCCGATCAGCAGGGCCGTCTCACCGGGGAGGATCAGCCCGATGAAGGCCGCGCACTCGCCGAACGCGAGCAGCCCGACGATGACCAGCAGCGGCCAGCCGGACAGGTTGGACAGCGCGTTGTTGAGCTGGTCCACCCGCGCGCCCCGCTCAGCCGCCGCCGGACGGCGCGCGGGTCGGGTCGCCGCCCGTCCGGCGCGCGTCGACTCCGACGGGTGTGCGCATCGTGTCCTCTCGTCCGGCGGGTACGGCCGCCGGCATCGCGAGCGGCGGTGGACCTTCGGCCACCAGCACCATCAGAACACCCCGCGGGGGCAGGGCCGGGGGAAATCGCCCAGCCCTGCCCCCGCCCGCGCCCTTCGGGCTGGCACGGGGTGAGCACCCCCGACGTCCGCCCGAGCCCGCTCAGAGATCGAGTACGAGTCGCCGCCCCCGGGACCGGGAGACGCAGATGTACATCCGGTTGTTGGCCGCCCGGTCCTCCTCGGTGAGCAGCGAGTCCCGGTGGTCGGGCTCCCCGGCGAGCACGCTCGTCTCGCAGGTCCCGCAGGTCCCCTCGGTGCAGGAGTAGTTCACGTCCACCCCGGCGGCCTCGATCGTCGCCAACACCGAGCGGTCCGGCGGTACGGTCAGCACCAGTCCCGACGCCGCGAGTTCGACCTCGAACGAACCGTCCAGGACCGGCGCGCCCTGTTCCCTGGGGGCGAACCGTTCCACCCGCAGGGTGCCCGGCCGCCGCTGCCGGCAGGCCGCTTCCATGGCGAGCAGCAGGGGTTCCGGCCCGCAGCAGTAGACCAGGGTCGTCGGGTCCGGGTCGGCCAGGATGTCGTCGAGGTCGAGCAGCCCGGTTTCGTCCTGCGGCCGGATCGTCACCCGGTCGCCGTACCGCTCGGTCAACTCGTCCACGAAGGCCATCGAGGAGCGGGTCCGGCCGCCGTACACCAGCCGCCACGGCACACCGGCGGTCTCGGCGGCGGCGAGCATCGGCAGGATCGGGGTGATCCCGATGCCACCGGCGACGAAGACGTAACGGGGTGCCGGTTCGAGCGCGAAGTGGTTGCGCGGGCCCTGCACCCGTACGGGATGGCCGGGCCTCAGGGTGTCGTGCATGAACCGGGAGCCGCCGCGGGAGGCCGGCTCCAGCAGCACCGAGATCGTCCACTGCCCCGGATCGGCGGCGTCGCCGCAGAGCGAGTACTGCCGGGTGGTGCCGTCATCCATGATCACGTCGATGTGGGCGCCGGCCGCCCAGTCCGGCAGCGCGCTCCCGTCGGGCTGGGCCAGGGTCAGCCGGACCACGCCGTCGGCAGCCTGTTCCCGGCGCCGGACGACCAGGTCGAGCTTCTCCTCGTCTCCGGTCCCGCCCATGTTCGCTCCTCCTGCCGGTCCACACCCGCGCCGCCGCCGGTGTCGCCGTGTTCGTCGCCGCCGCCTTTCGTTTCAGTATGCGGAGCGCGACCCGTCGGCCGGTATCGATGCCGTGCGCACTTTCCGGTAGGCCCGGTGGCGGTAGAGGTTCCCGTCGCGGTCACCGGAAGAGCGCGTCCACCTGCGGCGGCTTCGTGACCAGGCCGTCCCGCTCGGCCATGTCGGCGAGCGCCTGTACCGACTGCCGGTTGATCTTCGCGGCGAAGGAGGGCAGCGTCAGGGTGGGGATCAGGTCGGCCCCGATGGAGGTGTACGTGGACAGCACCTGACGGGTCTCGTCCGGGTGCGACGCGGCGTACGCCTGCGATTCCACCATCGCCTCGGTGAACGCCTCGACCAGGGCGGGTTCGGACTCGATCAGGTCTTCCGAGGTGAAGTACGACGCCACCGAGAGGTTCGCCGTCGCCTCCGCGTACGCCGACGAGATGTCCCGGCTCCGCTGGTTGCGGGCGATGGTCAGGAAGGGCTCGACCACGAACGCGGCGTCGACCCGGCCGCTCAGCACGGCGGCCGGCATCTCCGGGAACGGCAGTTCGACGAACTTCACCGTTGCGGGATCGCCGCCGGCCTTGCGGACCGCCTCGCGTACGACGGTGTCGCCGATGTTGTTCAGGGTGTTGATGGCCACCGATCGGCCGGACAGGTCGGCGCTGGACCTGATCGGGCTGCCGTCCGGGACCACCACCCCGGCGAAGTCCCGGCCGGGCGTACCGGTCGAGGAGGAGCCCGGCGCCACGATCTTCAGCGGGAGCCCGCGGGTCTGGGCGAGCAGCAGCGAGGTGTTGTTGCTGAATCCGAACTGGAACTGGCCGGAGAGCACGGCCGGCACGATCGCGGCGCCACCCTGGGCGGGTTCGAGTTTGACCCTCAGCTTGCGTTCGGCGAAGAATCCCTGCTGGATGCCGAGATAGATCGGGGCCACGTCGAGGATCGGGATCACCCCGACGGTGATCTCCCGGTGCCCGATCCCGGTCCCGCCGCCGGTGGCGGAGCCGTCCGCACCGCCGCACGCGGTGAGTGACATGGCGGCGGCCAGGATGACGGCAAGTCCTCTACGCAACTGGTGCTCCCGATCCGGCCGGCGACCAACGCGCCCGACCAACCCCGTGCGAATCGCGAAGGCGAATTCCGCTCAGGACCCTAGGGTCCGGTTCGTCGGAAGGTCAACAAAGGTCGGGTCCCGGCGTACGGGCCGGATGTGGCCTGCGCCACAGCACGGAACACGGGGCACGGTTTGTTACTTGAGTCGTACAGGCTCAACTCAAACGATGGCAGGTGTTCGATGGCAACTCTTCCGGTTCTGCCCCTGACCGACGCAGTCCTGCTGCCCGGGATGGTCATCCCGGTGACCCTCGACCCGAGCACCCAGGCTGCCGTCGACGCCGCTCGCGCGGCCGGTGACAAGAAAGTTCTCGCGGTACCCCGGGTGGACGGGGAATACGGCTCCATGGGCGTTGTCGCCCTGATCGAGAAGGTCGGTCGGCTGCCCAGCGGCGAGCCGGCAGCCGTGGTCCGGGGCGTGTCCCGGGCCCGGATCGGCTCCGGCGTGCCCGGACCCGGAGCGGCGCTCTGGGTCGAGGCGACCGAGCTCGACGAACCCGCCCCGAGCGGCCGGGCCAAGGAACTCGCCCGCGAGTACCGGGCCCTCACCACGTCGCTGCTCCAGGAGCGTGGCGCCTGGCAGGTCATCGACGCGCTGGAGCGGATGACCGACCTCTCCGAACTGGCCGACTCGGCCGGTTACACCTCCTGGCTCACCCTGGCCCAGAAGACCGAACTGCTCGCCGCGACGGACGTGACGACGCGGCTCGAACTGCTCGTCGGCTGGGTCCGCGCCCACCTGGCGGAGCAGGAGGTCACCGAGCAGATCAACTCGGACGTACGCGAGGGGCTGGAGAAGTCCCAGCGCGAGTTCCTGCTCCGGCAGCAGCTCGCCGCGATCCGCAAGGAACTGGGCGAGGACGAGCCGGACGGCTCGGCCGACTACCGGTCCCGGGTCGAGTCCGCCGACCTGCCCGACAAGGTACGCGAAGCGGCCATGCGCGAGGTCGGTCGGCTGGAGCGGGCCAGTGACGCCTCCCCGGAGGCGGGCTGGATCCGCACCTGGCTCGACACCGTACTGGAAATGCCCTGGACGACCCGGACCGACGACAACACCGACCTGGCCGCGGCCCGCGAGGTGCTCGACGCCGACCACGCCGGCCTGAGCGACGTCAAGGACCGGATCCTGGAGTACCTGGCGGTGCGCAACCGTCGCGCCACCCGCAACCTCCAGGTGGTCGGCGGCCGTGGCTCCGGTGCCGTGCTCGCCCTCGCCGGCCCGCCCGGGGTGGGTAAGACCAGCCTCGGCGAGTCGGTCGCCCACGCGCTCGGCCGCAAGTTCGTCCGGGTGTCCCTCGGCGGTATCCGCGACGAGGCCGAGATCCGGGGTCACCGGCGTACCTACGTCGGCGCGCTGCCCGGCCGGATCGTCCGGGCGCTGCGCGAGGCGGGTTCGATGAACCCGGTGATCCTGCTGGACGAGGTCGACAAGATCTCCGCGGGCTACGCCGGTGACCCGGCCGCCGCCCTGCTCGAAGTCCTCGACCCGGCCCAGAACCACACCTTCCGGGACCACTACCTGGAGGTCGACCTCGACCTCTCGGACGTGCTCTTCCTGGCCACCGCCAACGTGGTCGACTCCATCCCCGGCCCGCTGCTGGACCGGATGGAACTGGTCACGCTCGACGGCTACACCGAGGAGGAGAAGGTCGCCATCGCCCGCGACCACCTGCTGCCCCGGCAGCTCGACCGGGCCGGCCTGACCGCCGAGGAGTTCAGCGTCAGCGACGAGGCCCTGGCCCGCCTCGCGGCCGAGTACACCCGCGAGGCGGGCGTACGGCAACTCGAACGGGCACTGGCCAGGATCCTGCGCAAGGTCGCGGTCGCGCTGGCGACGAGCGACGGACCGGTACGGGTCGACACCGACAACCTCAAGACGTACCTGGGGCGGCCCCGGTTCACCCCGGAGTCGGCCGAGCGCACCGCCGTACCGGGCGTGGCGACCGGCCTGGCCGTCACCGGCGCCGGTGGTGACGTGCTCTTCATCGAGGCGACCAGCATGGAGGGCGAGCCGGGGCTGACCCTGACCGGCCAGCTCGGCGACGTGATGAAGGAGTCGGCGCAGATCGCCCTGTCGTACCTGCGCTCGAACGGCCGCAAGTTCGGGCTCGACCCGAACGCGCTGGCCGGACGCCGGATCCACCTGCACGTACCGGCGGGTGCGGTGCCCAAGGACGGCCCCAGTGCCGGTATCACCATGGTCACCGCGCTGGCTTCGCTCGCCTCCGGGCGGCCGGTCCGTCCGGAGTTCGGGATGACCGGTGAGGTCACCCTGGCCGGTCGGGTGCTGCCGATCGGCGGGGTGAAGCAGAAGCTGCTCGCCGCGCACCGGGCCGGCCTCACCGAGGTCATCATCCCGGCCCGCAACGAGCCCGACCTGGACGACCTGCCGACCGAGGTGCGCGAGGCACTGACCGTGCACACCCTGGCCGACGTGGCGGACGTACTCGCGCTGGCCCTGCGGCCGGCCGAGGAGGCCGACGACGTGCAGACGCTGGACGGTCCGGCGCTCGCGGTGGCGTAACACCGACCGACGGTCCGTGCGGGGGCGCTCCACTTCGGTGGGGCGCCCCCGCCGTCCGTGCACACCCCTTCGGGTACGCCGAACGGCACACCCGCGCCGGTCCACCCGAGCCCCCGATGGGAGCAGGGGTCCGCTGGTAAAGTGGCCCACGAGTGATCGGAATCAGGGCGATCGAAATCAGGGAGACCAGACATGGCGGGTGACGACGACATCTCCGGGTGACACCCGGACGTGATCGGCCACCGGTGGGCGCGCAGAGCGCCGACGTGGCCATGTCGTCGTTCCACCCATCCCTGTTCCTCCACCGGGTGACCCCGGTCGCCCGCATCACACTCCCGAGGCACTCGCATGTCCGATGCGTTCATCGTCTGCTCGAACCTGTCCTTCTCCTGGCCGGACGACACCCCGGTCTTCCGGGACCTCTCCTTCACCGTCGGCGGCGGCCGTACGGGCGTCGTCGCGCCGAACGGCGCCGGCAAGAGCACCCTGCTGCGGCTGATCGCCGGGGAGTTGCCGCCCACCGGTGGGTCGGTGACCGTCAACGGGCTGCTCGCCTACCTACCGCAGACCCTGCCGCTGGTCGGCGACCTGACCGTGGCCGAGGTGCTGGGCATCGCCGACGTACTCGGCGCGCTGGACGCCATCGAGTCCGGTGACGCGAGCGAGCGGCACTTCACCACGATCGGCAACGACTGGGACATCGAGGAGCGGACCCGGGTCGAGTTGGACCGGCTCGGCCTCGCCGACGTCGCCCTCACCCGGCACCTGCACACCCTCAGCGGCGGACAGGTCGTCTCCCTCGGCCTGGCGGCCCAGTTGCTCCGGCGGCCCGACGTGCTGCTGCTCGACGAGCCGACGAACAATCTCGACCTCGACGCCCGCCGCAAGCTCTACGGCGTGGTCGAGGACTGGGCCGGCTGCCTGCTGCTGGTCAGCCACGACCGGGCACTGCTGGACCGGATGGACCGCATCCTCGAACTCGACCGGGGCGAGGTCCGCTCCCACGGCGGGAACTTCACCGCGTACGAGGAGGCCGTGCGCGGTGAGCGGGAGGTGGCCGAGAAGAACGTCCGCAACGCCGAGCAGGAGGTCAAACGGGAGAAGCGGGAGATGCAGCAGGCCCGGGAGCGGGCCGAACGCCGGGCCGGCAACGCCTCCCGGAACCTCGGGAACGCCGGACTGCCGAAGATCTTCGCCGGGACGATGAAACGGGGCGCGCAGGAGTCGGCCGGGAAGGCGAACACGACCCACGCGGCACGGGTCGGTGACGCGAAGGCCCGACTCGACGAGGCCGGTCGCGCCCTGCGGGACGAGCAGCGGATCACGCTGGAACTGCCCGACACCAGGGTCCCGGCCGGACGTACGGTCTTCCTCGGCGAGCGGATGCAGGCCCGGTACGGCGAGCGCGCCCTGTTCGCCGACGGGGGCGTCGACCTGAGCATCCGGGGACCCGAGCGGATCGCCCTGACCGGCCCGAACGGTGCCGGCAAGTCCACCCTGCTGCGGTTGGTGAACGGCGACCAGGAGCCGGAGGGCGGCGAGTTCAGGCGGGCCGACGGCCGGATCGCGTACCTGTCGCAGCGGCTGGACCTGCTGGATCCCGACCGTACCGTGGCGGAGAGCCTGGCCGCCTTCGCGCCCGCGATGCCGGCGGCGGCGCGGATGAACCTGCTCGCCCGGTTCCTGTTCCGGGGCGCGCGCATCCACCTTCCGGTCGGGGTGCTGTCCGGTGGTGAACGGTTGCGCGCCACCCTGGCCTGTGTGCTGTTCGCCGAGCCGGCGCCCCAGTTGCTGCTGCTGGACGAGCCGACGAACAACCTCGACCTGGTCAGTGTCGGCCAGTTGGAGAGCGCGCTCAACGCGTACGAGGGTGCGTTCGTGGTGGTCAGTCACGACGAACGGTTCCTCACCGAGATCGGGGTGGACCGCTGGCTGCGGCTGGCCGAGGGCCGGTTGTCGCAGTCGCGGGCACCCGAGACCGACTGAGCGCGTACGGACGGGCCGGACGCGGGCTGGTGACCCACCCCCACCAGGGTGACCACGCCCACGTCCGGCCCGCAGCCCGGACGGACTGTCGTTACTGCCGGGTCGGGCGTACCAGGTACTGCACGCCGCCGGCATCGGTCTTCGGTGCGCCGGCCCTGGCCTGCCCGAACTGCACCACGTCGATCGTGAACAGCTTCGAGGACACGGTCGTGGTCGAGAAGATCAGACTGAACTCCGGTCGTTCACCGGGATTGAGCACCAGGTCGATGATCTTGGCGTTGGCCGCCACCACCTCCACCTGGTTGCGGCCGGCCTCGCGGATGCCCGTGCCGGGTCGTCCGGCCTGCACCCAACGCGGGAACAGGACCGGGCCCAGGTCAACGATGATCTTGCCACCGATGTTCTGGAACGGCTCTCCGCGCTGGGCGATGACGAGGTCGTTCCTGGTCACCGTCTCGGTCTCGTTGCCGATCGCGAACGGACGCACCTGGGGGGAACCGGGGAGCGGGTTGACCGAGTCGACGTTGCGCCAGGCGATGTTGTTGTTGTTCCGGGTGTTCTCGCTGTGGTTCGGGCCGATGGACGTCATCGGGTCGGTGCTGGAGATCCACCGGGCCTGCAAGCAGAAGTGCCCGGGACCGGGTACGCCGTTCCACTCGATCGTCACGGTGGTGACACCCGGGTAGGCGGTCGTCACGATGCTGTTGCCGATGTGGGTCCACTCACTCGACCAGGTCGAGCCGCCACCCGGCGTCGTCCGGTAGAGCTCCACGAAGCCGGTGCTCGGGCCGCTGCCGTACGGGCCGGCGACGTTCACCTTGACGAAGACCCAGTTGGTCACTCCGACGATCGGGTTCTGGCTGGTCGCGCATTCGACCGCGGTCGGGCAGACCTTGATGTCCGGGCTGGCCCAGATCGGGTCGAGGGCGTGCGGCTCCAGGCCGACGTCGCCCGCGACGTCCCGGATGAACGCGTCGGTACGCGCCGCCACCGTGACACCGTCCGTGGTCGGGCCGGCCAGCGCGGCCCCGGCGGTGGCCAGGGTCATCAGTGTCGCCAACACTGTTCCGACGATTAGTCGGGGCGCCGATCGACGCCCACTTTGTCTTGGGGTGAACATGTGTCATGCCCTCCGTTTGGTGGTGGAGTAGGTCCGGCAATTCGCCGCCCAGATGGGTGGCCAGTCGGCCGAGTTAATGTATGACACAGATCAGCGACTATGTGATGAGTCGTGATTCCGGTTGTCGTGCCTGCCCGGTTATGTCGGTATGATTGCTATTTCCAAGGTAACTGGAATGCCGCCTCGACGAGCGGCCCGCGCCCGGGGTCGGCGACGGGTGCACCCCGGCCGTCGGGCCGGAAACGCTCCGGGGCGACCGGCCGGGTAGCGGCCCCCTCGCCGGCCCCGCTGTCGATGTCTGCGCTGGTCCGGGTGCCTGCGTCGAGGGCGTGGCCGGCTTCGTTGGGCCGGGATGTCGGGGTGTCGGGGCCGTCGCGTCCCGGCGTCGTCTGTGTCCCTCCGGGGCGCGTCGCCCGCTGCGGATCCGGACCCCGGCGCGGGTGGAGTGGACCAGTTGAAACGAGGATGCCGGTAAGTGGTGCGGGTGACGAAAAGATGGACGTACGACCGCGCCCGAGGGTTGTCTGTGTGCCGCGCCGGAAAAGGATATCGGTCGCTCATCCTCCCCAGTGAGCGACCGATATCCCGGTGGGTCCGTTCAGATCATCCCGGTCGGCCCGGTGTCGGCCGCTCGCCGGGAAAGATTGCGATAGAGCGCTCGCCGGAGGTCTGACCGGCTTTCCCGGTGGCGGCCGGCGTTGCGCCTGATCCGCCTCAGGCGACCCTGTCTGTCCACCATGGAATCAAAGCGCTGGTCTGCTGGGTTGGGCATTCGGACCTTTCCGGTTCCGGTTGTGGTCCTCGGGGGCCAGGTGCCAAGGGGTCTCGGCGTCGATCTCGACCTGTGGGTCCTCGACGATCTGGATGTCGATCGTGTACCCCCGGATGGTCAGTGCGTCCTCCGGGTCCGATGCATCGGTCTGCTCGTCGCCGACTCGGAGATACGCTCCGTCTTGCTGGCTCACTTGCTGATTCCTCCTGTCGTAGTGAAACGGGGTTCGTGGCCAGTACGGCTGAATCAAGATCGCTTAGTGTGATCGAGACGCTACCGACCATACATTGACTGGCTCCACCTCCCCGCATCTGTACCCCTATGGCGGGGTGTGTCCTGGCAATAGGTGCAAAATAGTGCGGGATCGGATTATCTACTTGAATGACAGTCCCGACGCCGAGGTCTGCGGTGAATGTGGAATGGCTGAATGAGTACGCCGCGACGGCGATTGTCAACCGCCTAAGTCGATGTCGCACACATGGTCCGTCGGTCCGGCGTCCCTTGGCCCGGCAGTCGCATTTCTGACAGCAGCCCGCGCGGTGTCGGGAATAACCTCCAGCAACCGCCACCGGAGGCGAAAATTGTGAGGGCGTGGTCGCCGTTGTGGCGGTGGTCATGCCTGGTCCATAGTCGACTGGTCATTCGAGGGGATTGCCGTGATCACACCGGGGGAGCGCATCGCGACGACCAGAGGCGGCACTGGGACAACAGCTTCCTACCCGGGCCCCGGGAAAGGATGGCGCCCATGACGCGGGTAACTGACGAACGAACCACGACCGATGGGCGAAGCGTGGCTGACGATCGAGCGGTGGCCGACCGGGCGGGCGGTATCGGAGTGCCGCCGGAGTCGTCGTCCGGGGCGTCCGGTTCCGGGGCGGGGGCAGCCAATAATCCGGGCAACGGACCCGGCACCGGGGGGCAGGAGGGGGGGCCGGGTGCCGGCGACGGCAGCCGCTCGCTGGTGAAGGTCACCGTCAACCTCACCCCGCGCGCGGTGGACGCCCTCGACGCGTCCTGTGCGCGTACCAGGGACACCAAGACGGACACGATCAACCGGGCACTGGTCGTCTACAACCTGGTGCTGGAGCTGATGGAACGCGGCGGGGGGAGCCTCACCCTGCAAAACCGCGACGGCGGCACCGAACGGGTGCACCTGCTCTGAGACGGCCGTGACGACGGGTGCCGGGGACGGGCCGGGCACGGCTGGCCCCACCGGCACCCGTCGTGGTCGGCTCCGCTTCTGTTGACGGGGACGGATTTTGTCGCCGGCCACGGGCAGGCATGATGATGGCTCCCAACCGAACGGATCGATGGTCCCTCGTGACGGGGATCAATCCGGTCGACCGGAGGAGGAGCGATGGGGCTGTCCGAGGACAAGCAGTGGATGCCGGACGAGACGGATCCGACCGGACCGAACCTGGCCCGGGTCTACAACGCCATCGGTGGTGGCACCCACACGTTCGGTGCGGACCGGGAGATGGCGAACCAGCTGCTGACCGTACAGCCCGAGTTGGCGTACTGGGTGCGTACCAACCGGGCGTTCCTGGCCCGGTCGGCCAGGTTCGTGTTCGAGGCGGGGATCCGGCAGGTGCTGGACGTCGGCGCCGGCCTGCTCGCCCCGGGCAGCGTGCACGACATCGCCGCGCAGGTCGCGCCGGACGCCCGGGTGCTCTACCTGGATGTCGATCCGGTGGTGGTCGCCCAGGCCAACGAGATCCTGCGCGACCAGCCCCTGGTGTCGGCGTTCCGGGGCGACCTGCGCCACCCGGCCGAGGTGGTACGGCTGGCCACCGAGGCCGGTCTGGACTTCACCCGGCCGGTGGCGATCCTGCTGGTGGCGGTGCTCCACTTCGTCCAGGACTCGGACGATCCGGAGGCAATCATCGCCCGGCTCCGCGACGCCGTACCGTCCGGGTCCTATGTGGTCATCTCGCACGCCTCGCGACCGCCGCAGCTCACCGCGGCGGGCGTCCGGGCCGAGAAGGAGTACAGCGAGCGGACCGCGCCGGTCGCGTTGCGCGGCCGTGAGCAGGTCGAACGGCTCTTCGAGGGCTGGGACCTGCTGGAGCCGGGGCTGGTCCAGCCCCCGTTCTGGCGTCCCGAACCGGAGGAGCTGGTCGAGCCCGCCGACGTCGAACGGGCCAAGGGCACGCCCGCCTGGGTGGGGGTGGCGATCAAGCCCTGACCCGGTACGGGGTGGCCGGCGCCGGGCTCAGTCCTTCACGGCGCCGGCGAGACCGTTGACGAAGTAACGCTGGGCGACGAGGAACAGCACGATGACCGGCACCACCAGGATCAGCGAGCCGGCCATGATCTCGTTGTACCGGGGCACGTTGCCCGAGGCGAGCATCTCCAGCGCCAGCGGCAGGGTGTAGCGGGACTCGTCGTTGAGCGAGACCCGGGTCAGCACGTACTCGTTCCAGGTCGGCACGGCGGTCAGCACCGCGATGGTGATCAACGCGGGGCGGCTCAGCGGCAGGTAGACCCGCCAGAAGATGCGTACCTCGCCGGCCCCGTCGACCCGCGCCGCGTCGTGCAGTTCGCGGGGGATGGTCCGGAACGCGTTGGTCAGCAGCAGCACCGTCAGCGGGGCGGTGCCGTTGACGAACGGCAGCACCAGCCCCAGGTGGGTGCCGAGGATGCCGAGCCGGTTCTCCAGGATCACCAGCGGCAGCAGCACGGTGATGCCGGGCACGAACAGCAGCGCGACAAAGAACCAGAACAGGAACCGGCGGCCGGGGAAGTCCAGCACCGCGAACGCGTACGACGCCAGGCTGTAGACGACCAGCACGCCGAGCACGGTCAGGCCGGTCACCCGCAGGCTGTTCAGCAGGTAGTCGAAGAAGTGCAGCCGGCTCCACGTCTCGGCCAGGGTGTCCCAGGTCGGCCGGCGGGGCACCAGGTGACCGCCGCGCAGGATCTCGTCCCGGTCCTTGAGCGCACCGGAGACCATCCAGGCGAACGGATAGAGGCTGACCGCGGCGTACAGGGCGAGACCGGCGTACGCGACCAGCCGGCCGACCGACGGACGGCGGCCGGTGGCGGCGCGGGTGGCATTCATTGGCTGCTCCGCAGCAGTCGGGCGTTGACGACGGTGAGCAGCAGCGCGGCCAGGAAGATCAGCCAGCCGAGCGCGCTGGCCACCCCGAGGGTGGGGGACAGGTTCTGGAAGAAGGCGAGCTGGTACGCCTGCAACCCGAGCACGTCGGTGTGACCGCCCGGCCCGCCGTTGGTCATCAGCAGGAAGATCTGGAAGCCCTGCATGGTGTCCCGGATGCCGAGCAGGGTGATCGCCGCCGTGATCGGCACCAGCAGTGGCCAGGTGATGTGCCGGACCACGCGGACGCCACCGGCGCCGTCGAGCTGCGCGGCCTCCAGCAGGTGCGGGTCGATGGCCTGCAACCCGGCGAGGTAGAGCAGCATCGCCACCGGCACACTGCCCCAGATGATGATCACGATGAGGGTGGCGAGTGCGGTGTCCGGGTCGGCGAGCCAGCCCTCGGGTCGGGCCAGGCTGCCGAGCCCGACCGAGCGGAGCAGCAGGTTGATCGACCCGTCCGGTTCGAGCACGTACCGCCAGGCGTAGTAGACCGCGATCCCGGTGGTCACGTACGGCAGGAAGTAGACCGACCGGAGCAGGCCGCGCAGCCGTCGGACGGTGTTGAGCAGTACGGCCAGCGGTAGCGCCACCGCCACCGTGCCGACCGGTACGGCGAGCATCGCGATCGCGGTGTGCCGGGCGGCGGACCGCAGCTCGGGCGCCAGGGTCGGGTCGCGGTAGAGCAGGTCCCGGTAGTTGTCCAGCCCCACCCACTCCCAGTTCGGGGTGAAGCCGTTCCACTTGGCGAAGCTCAGCGTGACGCTGTAGCCGATCGTGTAGAGCCCCATCACCAGGAAGAGCAGGACGGCGGGCGCGACAAAGGCGTACCCGATCAGCCACTGGCGCCGGGCCCGGCGCCCGGCCCGGCGGGCGCGGCGGGGTGACCGTCGGGACGGCCCGGCTCCGGGCCGTCCCGACGGGTCGATCGTGTTCAGCAGCGCCACTGTGCGTCCTAACCGGACTTCTGCCACATGGCCGTGAGCACCTTGTCGAGCTGCGCGGCGGTGGCCGCCGGGTCGGTCTCGCCCAGCGGGGAGAACCTGACCAGTGGGTCGCCGACCTGCACCTCGTCGTAGTCCGGCGGCCGGAAGCTCTTGTCGGCCGCGTCGTAGGTGGCCTCCGGCGGCCCGGTGAAGTACTGCTGCAACGCGGCGAGCTTCGGCCCGAGCAGGGCGGCGGCCTGGTCGCCGAGGTCGGTCGCCGGCAGGTCCAGCGACGCCTTGGCGAACGCGCCGGACCCCTCCGGGGAGGTGAGGTGGTCGATCCACTTGATCGCCGCGGCCCGGTTCTTCGTCTGGGCGCTGACCGAGAGACCGGTCAGCGCCAGCGGGGCCAGTCGCAGGTCGGTGACCTTGCCGCCGGTGGCCGGTGGGATCGGGAAGGTGACCAGGTTCTCCGCCGGCATGCCGTTCTGGGCGAGGAAGGCCAGGGTGAAGGTGCCGCCGATGTTGAACGCCGACTTTCCCTGGGCGAACGCGACGTCGGCCTCGTCGATGCCGAGTGCGCTCACCCCGGCGATCCAGTGCGGGGTGAGCTGCTGGTAGAGCCGCAGTGTCGTCAGGCCGTCCGGGCTGGCGAAGCCCTGCGCGGGGTCCTTGTCGAACAGCGCCTGGAAGCCGGCCCGTCCGAGGTACGCGAAGGCGAGCTGTTCGTAGATCCAGTTGAAGCCGGTCTGGCTCACCTTCAGGCCCAGCGACAGACCGCCCTGCTTCGGGTCGGCGGCGCCGGTCGCCCTGAGGTAGCCGACGAAGTCCTCCCAGGTGCGCGGCGGGGAGTCGGGGTCGAGCCCGGCCGCCTTCATCTTCTCCCGGTTGCCGTAGACGATGCCGAAGGTGCCGGCGGTGAACGGCACGCTGAACAGGCTGCCGACCTTCGCGTCCTTGACCTCTTCCTGCTCGGCCCGGCGTTTCTCGGTCACCAGCCCGGCCGCCCTGGTGCTGGGCAGGAACCGTTGCAGCGCGGAGTCGGGGAAGTCGGGGGCGAGGTCGCCGAGCAGCCCGGCGCCGCCGATCCGCAGGTCCTCGCCACCGGCGTGCAGTTCGAGTACGTCCGGTAGGTCACCGGTCTGCGCGGCACTCTGGATCTTGCTGGTGAAGACGTCGTCCGGGGTGTACGCCTCGATCTCGACGCTGATCCCGGTCTTCGTCTTGAACTCGGCGGCCACCTGTTCCAGGGCGGTGACGTGGGTGTTCTTGAAGGTCCACATGGTCACCGACCCGTCGGTCGAGTCGGCGTTGTCGTCGTTGCCGCAGGCGGTCATGCCGAGTGCCAGCGTCGCCGCGGCGATACTGGCGAACACCCGGCGGCGGGCCGCCGATGATCTGCTCATGGTCACGGTCTGCTCCCCAGGAGGACGGGTGGGTCGGGTGCCGCCAGTGCTGCGGGTGATCACCTTCTTCGCGCGCCAGTCATCCGAGCTATCCCGGCGGGATCGGCTGGCATCGCTCCGATCAGGAGCATTACGCCTGGCCAAGGCGGGTAGGCATCCGATGTTTATCGCAGGTTACGAGCATCACGACGAAGAAACAAGATGTCGGTAAATATTCATGGACTTTGTCTGCTTCGCGCTCGTGGGGCTTCGGCCGGCCGTCGCCCGTACGGCCTCGGTCGGGATTTTGCTTCCGGTCGTCCAAATGTTTCAGACATCGATCCTTGTATTGCGGTCATGTGAACAAAGCTGGCAGGATGACCGTGATCGGCCCGTGGGCGTACGCCCCGCGGTCGACGGCCCCGGCGCGCGCCCGCAGTCACCCCTCGCCCCCGGTACGACGCGGTACCGACCCCCCGCTGCATCACGAAAGGGAGTGCACCCATGGCAGTCTCCCGCCGCAGGTTCATGTCCTCGGTCGTGGCCGGCTCGGCCCTGGCCGCGGTGTCCACCTCGGAGCTGCTCGCCGCCGCGGCCAGCCCGGCCCACGCGGCCAGCCCGCCCGGCGACGTCGTCGGCAAGATCTCCGTGGGTTACCAGGGCTGGTTCTCCGCCCCCGGCGACGGGGCACCGATCGGCGGCTGGTGGCACTGGAGCCGGGACCGGTTCCAGTCACCCTCACCGAGCAACACCACCATCGTTTCCTGGCCGGACAACCGCGAGTACACGCGTACCTACAACACCGCGTACCCCAACCTCGGCAACGGCCAGCCGGCGGCGCTGTTCTCCTCCTACGACCAGCAGACCGTCGACACCCACTTCCGCTGGATGCAGGAACACAACTGCGACACCGCCGCCCTCCAGCGCTTCAACCCGTTCGGCGACGAGGGCCCCACCCGCGACGCCATGGCGGTCAAGGTCCGCGGCGCGGCGGAACGTTTCGCCCGCAAGTTCTACATCATGTACGACGTCACGAGCTGGACGAACTTCCAGTCCGAGTTGAAGACCGACTGGACCACGAAGATGTCCGCGCTCACCGCCTCACCCGCGTACGCCCGGCAGAACGGCAAGCCGGTGGTCTGCATCTGGGGCTTCGGCTTCAACGACAGCGGCCGACCGTTCCCGCCGGCACCCTGCCTCGAAGTGATCAACTGGTTCAAGGCGCAGGGCTGCTACGTGATCGGCGGGGTGCCGACGTACTGGCGTACCGGGGTGAACGACTCCCGGCCCGGCTTCCTCGACGTCTACCACGCCTTCAACATGATCTCGCCGTGGATGGTCGGCCGGACCGGCACCCTGGACGGGCTGGACTGGTTCTACAACAACGTCAACGTCCCCGACCAGGCCGACTGCAACGCCCACGGGATCGACTACCAGCCCTGCGTCATGCCCGGTGACCTTTCCTCCGGCCACCGCTACCACGGTGACTTCTACTGGCGGCACCTCTACAACATGATCCGGGTCGGCGCGCAGGGCCTCTACGTCTCCATGTTCGACGAGTACAACGAGGGCAACCAGATCGCCAAGACCGCCGAGAGCGCCGCCTGGGTGCCGGTCGGCGCCGGCATCCGCGCCCTCGACGAGGACGGCACCGCCTGCTCCTCCGACTACTACCTGCGGATCACCGCCGACGGCGGCCGGATGCTCAAGGGACAGCTCGCCCTCACCCCGGTCCGCCCGACCCAGCCGGTCGTCGGTGGCGGTGGTCCCGGCCCCGGCCCGACCAACCTCGCCGCCGGCAAGCCGACCACCGCCAGCAGCCAGAACGGCCCGTACCCGGCGGGCAACGCGGTGGACGGCAACCCGTCCAGCTACTGGGAGAGCAGCGGCAGCCTGCCGCAGTGGTTCCAGGTGGACCTCGGCGCCAGCGCCGCTGTCAACCGGGTGGTGCTGCGGCTGCCGGCCGGCTGGGAGAGCCGTACCCAGACGATCGCCGTACAGGGCAGCGCCAACGGGTCCAGCTTCACCACCGTCGTCGGCGCCGCCGGTTACCAGTTCAGCCCGGCCAGCGGCAACACGGTCACCATCAACTTCGCCACCGCCAACCTGCGCCACCTGCGGCTCACCACGTCCGCCAACACCGGCTGGCCGGCGGCGCAACTGTCCCAGGTGGAGGTCTACGGCGGTGTCGTCACCGAACCGGGCACTCCGCCGACCGCACCGGCCGGGCTGACCGTCACCGCCAAGACGGCGACCAGCGTCGCGCTCGCCTGGACCGCGTCCGTCGACGACATCGGGGTGACCGGCTACCAGGTCCGCCAGGGCGGCACCGTGGTCGGCTCGCCCAGCGGTACGTCGTACACGGTGGGTGGGTTGAGCCCGGCGACCGCGTACAGTTTCTCGGTCGTGGCGCTGGACGCGGCGAACAACGTCTCGTCGCCGTCGAACACGGTGTCCGTCACCACCGACGCGGCCCCGCCGACCACCGCGAACCTGGCGCTGAACCGACCCACCTCGGAAAGCGGCCACGTCCAGGTCTACGGATCATCCAACGTGGTCGACGGCAACCCGAACACCTACTGGGAGAGCCCGAGCAACGCCTTCCCGCAGTGGGTGCAGGTCGACCTCGGCGCGGCGACCCCGATCCGCCGGGTCGTGCTGAAGCTGCCCCCGTCGGCGGCCTGGGCGACCCGCAACCAGACGGTCACCGTGCAGGGCAGCACCAACGGCTCGACCTTCACCACCATCACCGGCCCGAGCAGCGTCACGTTCAACCCCGCCAGCGCCAACACCGCGACCGTCGCCCTGCCCGCGACCACCACCCGCTACGTCCGCGTGGTCTTCACCGCCAACACCGGCTGGCCCGCCGGCCAGCTGTCGGAACTGGAGATCTACAGCACCCCCTGACCCGCCACCACCGGCCCGGACCAGCGCGGTCCGGGCCGGTCGCCGGCCGGGCCGGGCGCTGTACGGGTCAGCGCTCCCGCGAGGTGTCCGACGTGCCGGGTCCGGGCGCCAGGACGACCACCGCGGTCTCGGACGGCCGCCGCGCCGCGTACGCGTCCAGATTGGTGTCGATCTCGCGCCACCGGGCCCACAGTCGCATCCGTTCGTCGCCGGTCGCGGCGTGACCGCGCACCAGCCGCCGCCCGTCGACCAGCTCGACGGTCGCGTCCGGGTGCGTCCGTAGGTTGAGCCACCAGGCGGGCTCACCCTCACCCCACCCGTTCATCGCCAGCGTCACCAGATTCGGACCGTCCTCGACGTACGCGACGATGACGCTGCGCTGCCGGCCGCTGCGGCGCCCGGTGGTGGTCAGCCTCAGCGTGCCCCAGGCATTGGCGCGTGGTCGCCACAGTCCGACCCGGCCGGCAAAGACCCGGTACACGCCCCGGTGCACCGACCAGGCCAGCCGGATGAACCATCGTGGCGGAAGCTGAGGTGGTTTCGCCCGGCGCTCGACCGACATGGTGACCTCCTGCACACCCGGTTGGCTGCGGACACAGTCACGACGCTAGCCGCAGCGCCGGGGGGCCGGTAGAGCCGAACAGTCCGTCGATGCGACGGGGCACCCGACCCGCTCCGGGCGGTCGAGGGATCTCGGCCTGCGGCGGGCGAAAAAGGCAAAGGCAAGGAGATCGCACTCCTTGCCACTTCTAACGTATACCGCACAGGGGGCCTTGCGGCAAGGCCCCGGTTGTGCCGCAGAATCGGCGGCCGGACACGGCACCGACGAGCAACGGGGGCACCAGGTGGGTGTGTTGTCGATGTACGGGGGACGCGGCGACCTCGAACCGCCGAGGAGTATGGCTGCCCCGGCGGTGTCGCGATGATCGAGCAGTATGTGTTGGATCTACACGAGGTTGACCAGACGCGGGTCGCGATCGTCGGCGGCAAGGGCGCGCACCTGGGCGAGCTGTCGCGGATCGAGGGCGTCCGGGTGCCGGCCGGGTTCTGCGTGACGACGGACGCGTTCCGGCGGATCATGGCGGAAGCGCCGTCGATCGACGATCTGCTCGATCGGCTGTCGCGTCTGAACCCGGACGACCGGGAGGCGATCCGTACGCTCAGCGCACAGATCCGCCGGACCATCGAGGGGATCGCCCTTCCGGGCGACCTGGCGGCGGCGATCACCCGCGCGCTCGCCCAGTCCGGCGAGCAAGCCGCCTACGCCGTGCGGTCCAGCGCGACGGCGGAGGACCTGCCGACGGCCTCCTTCGCCGGTCAGCAGGACACGTACCTGAACGTCGTGGGGCCGGCGGCGATCCTGCGGCACGTCGGCCGGTGCTGGGCGTCGCTGTTCACCGAGCGGGCGGTGACCTACCGCCGGCGCAAGGGCATCGACCACCGTACGGTCCGGATGGCCGTGGTCGTGCAGCAGCTGGTCCTCCCGGACGCGGCCGGCATCCTGTTCACGGCCGACCCGGTCACGGGCAACCGGAAGGTCGCCACCGTGGACGCCAGCTTCGGCCTCGGCGAGGCCCTGGTCTCCGGCCTGGTGAGCCCGGACGTCTTCAGGGTGCGCGACGGCGACATCGTCGCCAGGACGATCGCCGCCAAACAGCGTGCCATCCACCCCCTACCGGCCGGCGGTACGCGGGAAGTGGCGATCGACCCGCAGCGGCAGGAGCAGCCGGCGCTGACGGATGCGCAGGTCGTACGGCTCGTCCGGCTCGGGCGGCGGATCGAAGCGCACTTCGGCCGCCCGCAGGACATCGAATGGTGCCTGGTCGACGACGACTTCCAGATCGTGCAGAGCCGGCCGATCACCACGCTGTTCCCCATCCCCGAGACCGGCGACCAGGAGAATCACGTCTACGTCTCCGTTGGTCACGGGCAGATGATGACCGACCCGATGAAGCCGCTGGGGCTCTCCGTGTGGCGGCTGACGGCCATGGCGCCGATGCAGGAGGCCGGCGGGAGGCTGTTCGTCGACGTCACCCCGCGCCTCGCCGCGCCCGCGAGCCGCGCCGGCCTCCTGGACGCCCTCGGGCGAGGCGATCCGCTGATCAGGGACGCGCTGGAGACAGTCCTCGACCGCGACGACTTCGTCCCGACGCTGCCGGACGCGGGCCCCGGCGGGCCGCCGGCCAGCGGCGCGTCCGCCCCGATCGAGCCCGATCCGGCCATCGTCGCCGAGCTGATCGAACGCAGCCAGACCTCCATCGCCGCCCTGCGGCGCGACATCCGGACGAAGACCGGACCGGCGCTGTTCGACTTCCTGCTAGAGGCATTCGAGGAGCACAGGCGAGTCCTCGGCGATCCGCTGAGCATGCGGGCGATCATGGCGGGGATGGAGGCCACCTGGTGGCTCAACGACCGGCTGGGGGAATGGCTGGGCGAGAAGAACGCGGCCGACACCCTCACGCTGTCCGCCCCCGGCAACGTCACGTCGCAGATGGGACTGGCGCTGCTCGACGTCGCGGACGTGATCCGCCCGTACCCGGCGGTGGTGGCGCTCCTGCGGGACGTCGAGCACGACGGCTTCCTGGACGAGTTGCCGAAGGTCGCGGGCGGGACCGAGGCGCGCGACGCCATCGAGGCATACCTCGACCGGTACGGCATGCGCTGCGTTGGCGAGATCGACATCACGAGGCCGCGCTGGAGCGAACGCCCCACCACGCTCGTGCCCCTGATCCTCGACAACATCAAGCTCTTCGAGCCGGGCGCCGCCGAGCGGCGCTTCGAGCAGGGACGGCAGGCGGCGCAGAGGAAGGCGCAGGAGGTGCTGTCACGCCTGCGGGCGCTGCCGGACGGGGAGCACAGGGCCGACGAGACCAAGCGGATGATCGACCGGGTCCGGACCTTCATCGGCTACCGGGAGTACCCGAAGTACGGCATCGTCAGCCGCTACCTCGTCTACAAGCGGGCCCTGCTGGAAGAGGCCGAGCGCCTCGTACGGGCCAACGTGCTCGCCGAGAAGGAGGACGTCTTCTACCTCACGTTCCAGGAGTTCCACGACGTCGTGCGCGCGAACCAGGTGGACGACCAGCTCATCCGGCAGCGCCGGGAGGCGTTCCGGTCCTACCACGCGCTCACCCCGCCCCGGGTGCTGACCTCCGACGGGGAGGCCATCGCCGGGGCGTACCGACGCGACGACGTACCGAGCGGTGCCCTGATCGGCCTGGCGGTCTCCGCCGGGACCATCGAGGGACGCGCCCGCGTCATCCTCAACATGGACGAGGCCGATCTCGAACCGGGTGACATCCTCGTCACGCCCCACACGGACCCGAGCTGGACGCCCCTCTTCGTCGCCATCACCGGCCTGGTGACGGAGGTCGGCGGATTGATGACACACGGCGCGGTGATCGCCCGCGAGTACGGCCTACCGGCCGTCGTCGGTGTGCTGGATGCCACCCGGCTGATCTCCGATGGGCAGCGGATCCGCGTGCGCGGCGGCGACGGGTACGTCGAGCTTCTGTCCTGACCGACGGTTTCGCCGGGATGGCCCGCCGCCCGGCGGAAGCAGGGGGTCAAAGGTCAGTGGTCTGCCGACCTTCGACCCCCACGTCTACCAACAGCATTACGCGGTCGTCTGCGGCGTCAACGGGCTCGAACACCGCCGAACATGTGTCCCTGGGCCGGCGAGGGATCAGGCGGAGCGGACGCCGGAGGACAGGTCCCTGGCGACGGCTTCGACGGCGGCGAGGGCGGAGGGGCGGTCGGGGGCGTCGAGCAGGGCGCGGACGAAGGCCGAGCCGACGATGACGCCGTCGGCGAAGGCGGCGACCTGCGCGGCCTGGATCCCGTTGCTTACCCCGAGACCGACGCAGACCGGTACGTCGGTGACCGCCTTCACCCGTTCGACCAGGTCTCGAGCGCCCGCCCCGACCGAGTTGCGCTCACCGGTCACGCCCATCAACGAGGCCGCGTAGACAAAGCCGCGTGACGCGTTCGCCGTCATCTCCAGCCGCTGCGGGGTGGAGGTGAGCGCCACCAGGTAGACCCGGTCCAGGTCGTGCGCGTCCGAGGCGGCCTGCCACTGCGCCGCCTCGTCCGGGATCAGGTCCGGTGTGATCAGCCCCGAGCCGCCGGCGTCGGCCAGGTCGGCGGCGAACCGGTCCACGCCGTACCGGTCGACCAGGTTCCAGTAGGTCATCACCAGTGCGGGCGCGCCGGCGTCGACCACCCCGCGTACGGCGGTGAATGCGTCCTGGGTACGCGTACCGGCGGCCAGTGCCGCCTCGGTGGCGCGCTGGATCACCGGGCCGTCCATCAGCGGATCCGAGTACGGCAGGCCCACCTCGACGATGTCCACGCCCCCGGCCACCATCGCCCGCATAGCGGCGACCGAGGTCTCGACGTCGGGAAACCCGACCGGCAGGTAACCGATGAGCGCGGCGCGGCCCTCGGCCCGAGCCTTCTCGATGGTCGTACGGACGGTCACTTGGCCGCGTCCTCTCCGTGCGCCGCGTCGGCCGCCCCGGCCGGTGCGGGGGTGGCGTCCGGCGCGGGCGCGCCGTCCAGCAGACCGAAGTACCGGGCGGCGGTGTCGACGTCCTTGTCACCGCGACCCGACAGGTTGACCAGGATGACCCCGTCCGGGCCGAGTCGGCGGCCCTCGCGCAGCGCGCCGGCCAGCGCGTGCGCGCTCTCGATCGCCGGGATGATCCCCTCGGTACGGGAGAGCAGCAGGAACGCCTCCATCGCGTCCGCGTCGGTCACCGGTTCGTAGCGGCCCCGACCGATCTCGTGCAGCCAGGAGTGCCCCGGCCCGACGCCCGGATAGTCGAGCCCGGCGGAGATCGAGTGGCTCTCCACGGTCTGACCGAACTCGTCCTGGAGGATGAAGGAGCGGCTGCCGTGCAGCACGCCCGGCGCGCCGCCGCTGATCGCCGCCGCGTGCCGGCCGGTGTCGACGCCGTCGCCACCCGCCTCGAATCCGACCAGTTCGACCTCGCTGTCGTCGAGGAACGCCTGGAAGATCCCGATCGCGTTGGAGCCGCCGCCGACGCAGGCGCAGATCGCGTCCGGCAGCCGGCCGACCAGGTCGAGCACCTGCTGCCGGGCCTCGATCCCGATGATCTTCTGGAAGTCGCGCACCATCGACGGGAACGGGTGCGGCCCGGCCACCGAACCGATCAGGTAGTGCGTGTTGTGCACGTTGGTGACCCAGTCGCGCATGGCCTCGTTCATCGCGTCCTTGAGCGTGCGCGAGCCCGCCGTGACCGGGATGACGGTGGCGCCGAGCAGCCGCATCCGGGCCACGTTCAGCGCCTGCCGCCGGGTGTCCTCCTCGCCCATGTAGATCACGGCTTCGAGGCCGAGCAGGGCGGCGGCGGTCGCGGTGGCCACGCCGTGCTGGCCGGCGCCGGTCTCGGCGATCACCCGGGTCTTACCCATCCGTACGGTGAGCAGCGCCTGCCCCAGCACGTTATTGATCTTGTGGGACCCGGTGTGGTTCAGATCCTCGCGCTTGAGGATGATCCGGGCACCGCCGGCGTGCGCGGCGAACCGCGGCGCCTCGGTCAGGATGCTCGGCCGACCCGAGTAGCTGCGGTGCAGCTCGTCGAGCTGGGCGACGAACTCCGGATCCACCAGTGCCGCCCGGTACGCGGCGTCCAACTCCTCCAGCGCCGCGATCAGCGCCTCGGGCACGAACCGCCCACCGAACCGCCCGAAGTACGGGCCGGTCTGCGCGGAGAGCGGGGCGGCCGGGGCCGCGGGATCCTGTGCGGTGTTGTCGACAGTCTGAGTCACCGGGTCCTCATCAGTTCGGATCGGTTGGGTCGCGATCAGCTCGGATCGTCAGGTCGCGGCGGCCTGGCGTGGCCCGAGTGGGACGGCGCGCCGGCGGGGTGCCGCCGTCGGCCGCCGGTGACCACCGTCGTCCGGGTCGCGTCGCGCGGCGGAAACCCGCCAGCGCCGGGGCGGCTCGCAGCGGCGGCGGTCGCTCGGCGTGAGGATGACCCTGGCCGGGCCACCTTCTGCCTGCGGGCAAGCTTACTTTCCGTGTTGAGCCGCTCCGACGCACCGGATCCGACCCTTCCCGAGGATCAGGACGCCAGCCCTCCTCGTCGGCTTTGGTGATGCCGTGCACGGTGATTCCACCGATCAGGACGCGGGCCTCCGGAGGACCGGGACGCCGGCCTTGGATGGATCAGGACGCCGGGCGGTTCCGGATCAGGCCGCCGGGCGCGGGGCGCTGGCCAGGCCGGGCGGTGCGCTCGCCAGCGCCGCCTGGATCGCGGCGATCAGGGCCAGCGCCGATTCCTCGGTCAGCTCCACCGCCACCCGGGCGGCCGGACCGGCGGCCGGATTGACCAGGTCGATGTTCACCGTGTGCTCGTACGGGGCGTGCTGTGGGTGGTCGACGTACACGGTCGCCCCGGTGAGCCCGAACCAGCCGGTCGGTCCCTTGCCGCTGCCGTCGATCTCGATCTTCTCGGTGACGTAGGTGCACATGTCCGGCTCCTTCTCGGGCGCTCGGGTGACGGGCGGATCAGGCGCTCAGGTGGCGGTCGAACCAGGTGAAGATCTGCTGCCAGCCCTCGACCGCCGCCTGCGGGCGGTAGCTGGGCCGGTCGGTGGCGAAGAAGGCGTGCCCGGCGTTGTCGTACGTGTGGAACTCGAAGGTCTTGCCGAGCCGGGTCAGCTCCCGCTCCAACTCGGCGGTCTGCTCCGGCGACGGGTACTTGTCCTGCGCACCGAAGAGCCCGAGCAGCGGGGCGGAGAGCCGGTCGGCCATGCCCAGCAGCGGCTGGAACGTCGCCGGCATCCCCGCCGGGGGCGTACCGACCACGAACGCGCCGTAGCAGTCGACCGCCGCGTCCAGCGGCAACTGGCAGGCGGCCAGGAACGCCTGCCGGCCGCCGGAGCAGTGACCGATCACGCCGACTTTGCCGTTGCTCGACGTCAACCCCTTCAGGTACGCCGCCGCACCGGCCACGTCACCGACCAGCCGTACGTCCGGCACCCCGCCGTTGGCGCGGGCGGCGGCGGCCGCGTCGTCGGGGCTCGCGCCGGGCGCCTCCCGGCTGTACAGGTTCGGGCAGAGGGCCAGGTACCCGTGGTGGGCCAGCCGCCGGGTCATCTCCTTGGTCGCCTCGTCGTAACCGGGCATGTGGTGGATCACCACCACCGCGCCGTACGGGCCGGGGCCCAGCGGCCGGGCCAGGTAACCCTCGATCTCGTCGCCGTCGGCCCCGGCGAGGGTGACCGTCTCCGCCAGCATCGCGTCGTACATGATGGCCTCTGATTTCCGCGCGTTCACGTGCCTGGCCGGTACTCCGGCCCGGACCCGGTCAGCTTAGATCAACTGGATCGACCAAACCGGGCAGGCCGTCGGCACCGCGAATCGACGGCGCGGACGCGGGAATCCTGCTCACCGGCGACCCCGACGCGGCGCTGACCGCCGCCGCCGTACGCGATCCCGGTCCCCCGTCGGCCGGACCGGGATCGCCACCGGCGGGCGGCGGTCAGCGGGTCGGACGCGACCCGGTCGGGCCGCTCGTGGCGGACACCGACCTGGTCACGCTGCATATTCAGCTGGTGCGGGCGGGGCTCACCAGCGGTAGTCGGGGCCGTCCGAACCGAAGTTGATCAGCATTCCGGTGTGGGTGTAGAAGTTCATCGCGCTGAACATGGCGAACCCGAATCCGGCGATGGTCCAGCACCAGTAGAGGGTGAGCCAGGCGGCCCGGCTGTTGCCGCGTACGGCGGCGGGGAAGAGCAGGCAGCCGACGGCGGCGGGGCCGTAGAGCAGCAGGGCGAAGAAGAGGTTCTCCACTATCGGCAGGGCGTTGAGCAGCCCGGTGATCGGCTCCTCGCGGGGCGCGCCGCCGACGACGTTGAAGCGGACGATGGCCAGCGTGCACCAGACCAGGATGATGCCGAGCCAGAACACCACCCAGCCCACCGGGGCGAGCACCGCGCGCAGCGCCGTCACGTCCAGTTCCTCGTCGTCGCGCCGCCGGCCGAGGTACCAGGCGGCGGCGAGCAGGATGACACCGAGCAGCAGGGTCGGCTCGCCGAAGATCGTGTCTATGTAGTCCTTGGCGGGGGCGGAGGGATGCCAGATCGTGGTGACGAAGCCGAGCGAGGTGAGTACGACACCGAGGATGCCGAACGTCGCCGCCCAGCCGCTCGGACTGACCGGCAGGTTGCCCAGCAGCAGCAACGGGGGTCGTTCACCCCGTACCACCGCCCAGAAGCGCGGTACGAGCAGCAGCGCGACGCCGGCGCAAGCGCCCATCAGGGTGTTGAACATAATCAGCCGCATGGTGTCTCTCCTTGTCGTGCGGCGAGAACTGCCATCGTGGTGCCGTCCGAACCGAACGTGTCGCGGTAGGGAAGGAGGCTGAAGAGGATGGGATCCGGCTGCCGTGGGGCGGGTGTCACCAGGGCTGCGGATGGGTGCCTACGGAGGGCTTTCGGGGTTGCTCGTGATCGGTGATCAGTCTGCCCGCGGTCGTCGTCCGGCGACCGCCGGTATCGGTTGGAACTGACCACCGCCGGTCCCCGATATATGCAAGTCTGTCAACAATGTGAGCCGCGGTCGCGACCCGGTCGATGAATGAAAATGAACTATTCTCGGACTCACTCACATCGGTGCTCCGAGCTGCGGATCCACCCCCTCACGTCCTGCTCTGAGCTGCGGATCCACCTCCCCGGCCGCGGGGTCGCCGCCGGCTGGTCCAGCGGCCGCCGATCGGTCATGGCCGGTCCAGCGGGCGCGAATTGGTCGTGGCTGGGCGCCGTGGGCCGCGCGTAGGGTCGCGATCATGGAGATCCTGCGGTACGCCGCCTTCAGCGCCGACCCGAGCGGCGGAAACCCGGCCGGAGTGGTGCTCGACGCGACCGGCGTGGACGGCGACGAGATGCTCCGGGTGGCCGCCGAGGTGGGCTACTCCGAGACCGCCTTCCTACTGCCGCGCGGCGACGACCGGTTCGACATCCGCTACTTCAGCCCGTTGGCGGAGGTGCCGTTCTGCGGCCACGCCACCATCGCCACCGCCGCCGCGTACGCCCAGCGGCACGGCGCCGGGCGGATGCACCTGTCCACCCGCGCCGGTCTGATCGACGTGACCACCGCGTTCACTCCGGACGGTACGACCATCGCCACGCTGACCAGCGTCGCTCCGCGTACCGATCCGATCGTGGCCGCCGACCTCGCCGAGCTGCTCGCGGCCCTGCGCTGGGATTCGGCCGATCTTGACCCGGCCCTGCCGCCACGGGTCGCCTTCGCCGGTGCCCGGCACCCGGTGATCGCGGCGGCAACCCGGCAGCGGCTCGCCGACCTGGACTACGACCTGCCCGTGCTGGCCGCCCTGATGGCTCGCCACGACTGGACCACCGTCGACCTGGTTTGGCGCGAGTCACCGACGGTCTTCCACGCGCGCAACCCGTTCCCGCCCGGCGGCGTGGTCGAGGACCCGGCCACCGGCGCCGCCGCAGCCGCCCTCGGCGGCTACCTGCGCGAGTTGGGCCTGGTCACCCCACCCGCGATCGTCACCATCCACCAGGGCGCCGACCTCGGCCGCCCCAGCGTCCTCACCATCGGCATCCCCGCCACCCCCACCTCCGGCATCACCGTAACCGGCCCCGCCGTCCCCCTCCCCGCCCCTCCCCCCGCGTTGATCTAGGGCATATGGGGGTGATCAGAGATCAACAAGCCCCCATACGCCCTAGATCGACGCGGAGAGGGGTGGGGGGGAGGGGGGAGGGGAGGGGGGAGGGGGAGGAGAGGGGGGTTATGCGATGGTTTTGGTTTGGTGGAGGTGGGTGATGGTGGTGGGGGAGAGGCCCAGTTCGGTGAGGATTTCGTCGGTGTGTTCGCCGGGGTGGGGTGGGGGGCGGCGGATCGCGCCGGGGGTACGGCTGAGCCGCGGTGCCGGGGCGGGTTGGATGGTGCCGGCGTGGGTGACGAAGACCCCGCGCGCGGCCAGGTGCGGATGCTCCGGTGCCTCGTCCCAGTCCAGTACCGGGGCGACACAGGCATCGCTGTGTTCCAGGAGCGCCGCCCACTCGTCCCGGGTCCGGCTGCGGAACAGGTCCGCCCACGCGGCCCGGTCGTCCGGCCAGGAGTCCGGATCGAACCTGGCTTCCCCCGCCCCGGACGGCGGCCGGAATCCGGTACGAGCGACCAGCTCGGCGTAGAAGCGCGGTTCCAGTGCGCCGACGGCGACGAACCTGCCGTCGGCGCACTCGTACGTGTCGTAGAAGGGTGCCCCGCCGTCGAGCAGGTTGGCCCCGCGCTCGGGTCGCCACATGCCGAGCCCGCGCAGACCGTGCAGGGCGGTCGAGAGCAGGGTGGCACCGTCGACGATGGCGGCGTCGACGACCTGTCCGGCACCGCCGGCGCGTACGTCGAGCAGTGCGCAGACCACCCCGAAGGCGAGCATCATCCCGCCCCCGCCGAAGTCGCCGACCAGGTTCAGTGGCGGCACCGGGCGTTCGCCGGCCCGGCCGATGGCGTGCAGGATCCCGGTCGGCGCGAGATAGGTGAGGTCGTGTCCGGCGTACCCGGCGTTCGGGCCGTCCTGCCCCCAGCCGGTCATCCGGCCGTAGACCAGCCGGGGATTGACCTGGTGACAGTCGGCTGGGCCGAGGCCGAGCCGTTCGGTCACCCCGGGCCGGAACCCCTCCAGCAGTACGTCGGCGTCGCGGACCAGATCGAGTACGAGCTGCCGCGCGCCGTCGGCCTTCAGGTCCAGCCCGATCGAGCGGCGGCCCCGGTTGAGCAGGTCGGGATGCGGGGTGCCGAACCTGTCCGGGCGCACCTCGGCGGCCCGGTCCACCCGGATCACGTCCGCGCCCATGTCGGCCAGCATCATCGCGGCGAACGGCCCCGGCCCGATGCCGGCCAGCTCCACCACCCGCACCCCGCGCAGCGGACCACCGCCCGAGCGGTCCGAGGCGTCCGAGCGGTCCGAGGCGTCCGGGGCGTCCGAGCCGCCTGAGGCATCCGAGGTGCCCGAGCTGTCGGAAGGAGGAAGGGGCGAACCAAGAGGCGAGCTGCCGGCGGGCGGGTCGACGGTACGGGGTCGTTCGGGCATCTTGCCACGATAGGCGTATCCGACCGACCGGTCGGGGCGGTCAGTCCGTGGGCGGGTGGAAGGTCAGGGACGGTCGACCCGTGGTCGGGTGCGTACCGACGTCGGCGTGCACGGTGAACACCTCGCGGAGCAGGTCCGGGGTGAGCACCTCGGCGACCGGGCCGGCGGCGGCGACCCGACCCCGGTGCAGCACCACCAGCGTGTCGCAGAACATGGCGGCGAGGTTGAGGTCGTGCAGCGCGGCCAGCGTGGTCACCCCGGAGCGGCGTACCAGGTGCAGGAGCTGCAACTGGTGTCCGATGTCGAGGTGGTTGGTCGGCTCGTCCAACAGCAGCAGCTCGGGCTCCTGGGTGAACGCGCGGGCGAGTTGCACCCGCTGGCGCTCGCCACCGGAGAGGGTGTGCCAGCGTCGCCGTGCGAACCCGGCCAGGTCGACCCGGTCGAGCGCGGCGTACGCGGCGGCCAGGTCGGCGGCGCCCTCACCCCACCACGAGCGCCGGTGCGGGGTACGGCCGAGCAGGACCACGTCCAGCACGGTCAGGTCCAGATCGGTGTCGGCGTACTGCTCGACCAGGGCGAGCCGTCGGGCCAGGTCACGCCGGTCCAGGCCGGTGAGGTCGTCCCCGCCGAGCAGCACCGTGCCCCGGTCGGGGGTGGTGAGCCGGGCGATCAGGCGCAGCAGCGTGGTCTTCCCGGAGCCGTTCGGCCCGAGCAGCCCCACCAGCGTGCCGGCCGGCACCGAACAGGAGACCCCGTCGACGATCAACGTGCCCCTGACCGACCAGCTCAGTCCGGCGGCGGTGAGCATCAGCCACGCACCTCCCGGCGGCGCATCAGCACGACGAAGGCGGGCACTCCGAGCAGCGCGGTGAGCACCCCGACCGGCAGTTCCCGTGGCTCGAAGAGGGTCCGCGCCACGGTGTCGACCCAGATCAGGAAGACGGCGCCGACCAGGACCGACACCGGCAGCAGGCGGCGGTGGTCCGGCCCGGTGAAGAACCGGACGGCGTGCGGCAGGATCAGCCCGACGAAACCGATGGCCCCGCTGATGCCGACCAGGGTGCCGGTGAGCAGCGCCGCGCAGACCAGTAGCAGCCAGCGGACGCGGGTGACGTCGACACCGAGGCTGGCGGCGGCGTCCTCGCCGAAGGCGAAGGCGTTCAGCGTACGGGCGTGCCAGAGGAAGAGCAGCATGGTCACCGCGAGGGCGAAGCAGCCGTACGCCAGCGGGGTCCAGGCGGATCGGGCGAGCGAACCGGAGAGCCAGAAGGTGATCTCCTGGGTGGCGTGCGGATCCGCCTGCCAGATGATGACGAACGAGGTGACCGCCGCGCAGAGCTGCCCGATCGCCACCCCGGCCAGGATCATCCGGGTCGGCGCCAGCCGGACGCGCTGGCTGGCCACGACCAGCACGAGCGCGAACGCCCCGAGCGCGCCGACGAACGCCCCGGTGGAGACCGCCCACAGTCCGGCGCCGAACCCGGCGACGACGACCAGGACCGCGCCCAGTGACGCGCCGGAGGAGATGCCCAGCAGGTAGGGGTCGGCCAGCGGGTTGCGGGTCAGGGTCTGCGTCACCGCGCCGACGGCGGCGAGCCCGGCCCCGACCACCGCCGCGGTGAGCACCCGGGGCAGCCGCAGCTGCCAGACGATGTGGTCCCGCAGCAGTGGCACGTCGGAGTGGACCAGTCCGAGGTGGTCCCCGATCACCGACCAGACCGTAGCCAGGGACAGGTCCGCCGGGCCGATGGTGACCGCCACCCCGGTCGACAGGACCAGGGCGGCGGTCAGGCCCAACAGCAGCCCCGCGTAACCGGCGGCACCGGTCCGACCGGCGGCGCCGGCACGGGAGGCGGTCAGGTCAACCCGCCGGTACGCGGTCACGGTCAACCGCCGGTACGCGGCGCCACGGCGGCGAGCCCGTTCGCCAGCCCCTCGATCGCGGTCACGTTGCGGATCCCGGCCGAGGTGGCGGAGAAGGGGATGGTGACGAACCGCTTGTCCCGTACCGCCGGCAGGTCCCGCAGGGTTGGACTCGCCTCCAGGTAGGTCTGCTTCCCGGCGGCCGGGCTCCACTCGGCGTCGATCAGCACGATCACGTCGGGGTTCCGTTCGACGACCGCCTCCCAGCTGGTGTCGCCCCAGCTCCCGGTGACGTCGGCGAAGATGTTCCGCGCCCCGACCGCCGACATGATCATTCCGGGGGCGCCGCAGCAGGCACCCGCGCTCGGCGCGTCCGTACCGTCGTCCCACCAGAAGACGGACACACCGGCGCGCGGCTTGGCGGCGGCGGCCGTGATTCGGGCGCGTTGGGCGTCGACCAGGGCGGTGGCCCGGTCCGGCACCCCGAAGACGGTGGCGACCTCGCGGATCTCGTCGAACACGTGGTCGACGGTCAGCGTCGCCGGCCTGGCGTCGGCCGGGCAGCCGGCCGGGGACAGGTAGCTGCCGATGCCGAGGGTCCGCAGGGCGGCCCGGTCGCCGGCACCCTCCTCGCCGAAGGCGCTGGCGAAGGAGCCGTAGACGAAGTCCGGCCCGACCTCCAGCAGCTTCTCCTTCGACGGGTACTCCTTCGCCAGCACCGGCACGGCGCGGTAGGCGTCGGCGTACTCCGGCAGGATGGTGTCGTCCAGGTAGGCCGTACCGATCAGGCGGTCGCCCAGGCCGAGCGCGAGCATGATCTCGGTGGCCGCCTGGTTCATCGTCACGACCCTGGCCGGCACGGCGGTGACCGTGACGTCGAAGCCGCAGTTCTTCAGCGTCACCGGTCCGGTCGACGCCGACCCGGCGACGTCCGTACCCCGTGGTTCGTCGCTGCCGCCGCAGCCGGCGGCGAGCGCCGCCACCGCGACCAGGGCGACGATGGCCGGCGCGGGTACGCGTCGGCGGGACTGCGGTCGGGATGCGCGCACGCGCATGGGGACCACCTCTCCAGCACCTCGTGGATGGGTCTGTTCGGTGCCGTGGCCGGTCTCCTGGCTGACGGGTGACACGTCGTCGGTCAACCTTCCCGGGCGGCTGCCCAGTGGTTGCCCGGTCCGTCGCCGCGCGTGGCGCGCCGGCGTCCGGGCTCAGACCAACGACTTCCCGATCACAGTGGCGAGGGCCGCTCCGGTTTCGCACCGGTCTTCCCGAGCACCACGGCAGCGACACGCTAGCGGCGGCGCCCCGCCCGCCGCCATTCGCAGCGACGATTCTCACGGCGTAGACGACCCTGGATCGGGCCGCGTGATCTGGTCGCTCCGGCTCCGGCGACGCACCGTGATCGGTATGTTGATCTGGTGCGGCAGCCGCAGTCGGACAAGGGGGTGACCTGGGAGGAACTCTTCTTCGACCTGGCCTTCGTCTTCGCCGTCACCCAGATCACCGCCGAGCTGTTCGCCGACCACGACTGGCTCGGCGTGGCCCAGGGGCTGATCCTGTTCATCTCGATGTACTGGGCCTGGGTCGGCGTCACGATCTACGCCAACCAGCGCGACATCGGCAACGTACGCGACCGGGTCGTCATCTTCACCCTCGGCTTCGGCAACCTCGTCCTGGCTCTCGCCATCCCCGGCGCCTTCGACGATCGTGGCCTGCTCTACGGCGTCAGCTACGTGATCATTCGGGTGCTGCTCGCCGGGTTCGCCCTCAACAACTTCCGCGAGTGGCGGGGCTTCTTCGTCGGCCCGTACGGGGTCGGCGCCCTGATCTCCGGTCCGCTGCTGCTGATCGGCGGCATCGTGGACGGCGACGCCCGGATAGTGCTCTGGGCGACCGCCTCGGCGATCGACATCTTCAGCCCGTTGGTGCTGCGCCGGCAACTGGCCAAGTTCCGGGTCCGGCCGGTGCACTACACCCACCGGTACGGGCTGCTGCTCATCCTCGTCCTCGGCGAGTCCGTGGTGCAGGTCGGCGCGGTCGCGTCCAGCCTGCCGCTGACCTGGCCCCGGATGATCGCCGTCGCCGGCTCGTACGCGCTCGCGTCCGGGCTCTGGTGGGCCTACTTCATCCACGGTCTCTGGGCGTTCCGCCGGGCGGTGGTCCAGTCCGAGGGGCACGGCGACGTACGCCGTTCGATCCTGCTCTACGCGCACCTGGGCTTCAGTTGCGGGATCATCGCCATCTCGGTCGGCCAGGCCGAGGTGGTCCGGTCACCGCTGAGCGGGATGAGGATGGGCGACGCGGCCCTGCTCTACGCCGGATCCGCGCTCTTTCTGGGCACCTTCGCCTACACCCACTGGCGGCTGCACCGGACGGTGGCCTGGCGCCGCCTGCTCGCGGCCACCGCCTGCCTGGTCTTCTTCCCCGTCGCCACGCTCATCCCCGCGCTGGCCGCGCTGGTCACCCTGGCCGGGGTGATCATCGTGGTGAACGTGGTGGAGCAGGCGATCCTGCGCCGGCACGGCGCCGGCCGGTTCTCCGGTATCGGCCCGTACCGCCCGGACGGCGCCGAAGCCGAGGTCAAGGCCGAGATCGACTCCGACTCCGGGGCCGAGGGCGGGGTGCGGATCGGGCCGGGGCGGGAGGTCGACACCACCGACAACGGGCCGATCGTGAGCGACTGACCGGCGCCGCACCGGTTGCGCCCGCGCCCCGCTACTGCGTTTCGGTCAGGCCGAGGCCGCCGAGCAGGTGGTCGAGGCGGTCGTTCTCCGTACGCAGGAAGTCGCCGAAGGCGTCGCCGTCGAGGTAGGCGTCGGTCCAGCCGTACCTGGCCAGGGCGGTGTGCCACTGGGCGGAGTCGTGCAGCCGGGCGATCGCGTCCCGCATCGCCGCCACGTCCCGCTCGGCGAGTCCGGGCGGGGCGACGATGCCGCGCCAGTTGCTGAACAGCACGTCGACCCCCTCCTCGCGCAGGGTCGGGGCGAGGATGCCGGGAACCCGGTGCTCGCTGGTGACGGCGAGGACCCGCAACTGCCCGGAGTTGATCTGGTCGGCGTACTCGCTCAGGCCGGAGACACCGAACGCCACCTGGTGGTGCAGGATCGCCGCGAGCAGGTCGCCGCCGCCGTCGTACTGCTGGTAGGCGACCTGCCGGGGCGGGATGCCGACGGCGTCCGCGACCAGCATCGGGGCCAGGTGGTCCGGGCCGCCGGCCGACGACCCGCCACCGACCGGTACGGCCGCCGGGTCCGCCCGCCAGGCCGCGATCAGCTCGGCCAGGTCCCGGTACGGCGACTCGCGGGTCACCACCACGATCGCCGGCTCCTCGATCAGCCGGGCGATCGGCGTGGTGTCCTGGAGCGTCACCGGGGCGCTCCCGGTGTACTGGCTGCCCACCACCCCGAGCCCCATCAGCATCATCAGCCGGCCGTTGCCGCGTTCGTAGCCGAGCCGGCGCAGACCGACCACGCCTCCGCCGCCGGGCAGGTTGAACACCTCGACCCCGCGGATCACCCCGGCGTCCTCCAGCGCCTTGGCGGCGATCCGCGCGGTGACGTCGTAACCGCTGCCCGGCGCGTTCGGCACCAGCACCCGCAGTTCGGACAGGTTGTCGGCGGGCCGTCCGACGTCGCACCCCGGTACGCCGACCAGCAGCAGGCCCAGGCCGACCGCGACTGCTCGGGTCAGCCGTCGCATTTCGATCCTCCTCTGCCGGTTTCTCCCGCCCTGGGGCCGTCGAGTGCTGATAGCTGACGTCCGGCGGAGGTACCTGACGATCCTGCTCGTCCGGCGGCCGGTTGTCATCAGCCGGGGCTCGGGTAGTTTTCGGTTGACTCCGGCGCCGGTCGGGCGGACGCTACCCAGCACGCCCGTCCGGGTCCGGTATATGCCCGTCCCGGCGCCTCGTGGCTGCCGGCCCCCCGGCGGAGGAGGAGCGATGCGTCAGCGGATGTCCCTGGCCGGTCAGTTCCTGCTGCTCCAACTCGGCATCGTGCTGCTGGTCGTCGGCGCGGTCGCGGCCGTGTCGATCGCCGAATCCGACGCGGCGTTCCGCCGCGAGGAGGGCGCCCGGCTGCGCTCGGTGGGGGAGAACGCGGCGATCAACCGCACCGTACGGCTGGGGCTCGGTGACCCGGCCGGGCAGGAGGCGCTGGCCGCGGTCGCGGAGAGCGCCCGAGCGGTCTCCGGCGCCTCGTACGTGCTGATCGCCGACGCCACCGGCAAGCTCGTCACCGGTCCGGACGCCGGCACCCCGGCGGTGCTCGGCACCAGCGACGGGCTCGCCGGCCGGTCCTGGGTCGGTGTCGTCGACGACGGCTCCAAGGCGCTGGTCGCGCACGTGCCGGTCCTCGACGAACGGGACGGCGCCTTCCTCGGCCTGATAGTGGTCGGCGACGTCTATCCCACGCTGCCCGAACAGCTCGCCGCCGGGTTCACCAACCTGCTCACCTACCTGCTGCTCGGCGGGGTGCTCGGGGTGGCCGGGTCGCTGCTGCTGGCCCGCCGGGTGAAGCGGCAGACGCTGGGCCTGGAACCGGACGAGATCACCGGTCTGGTCGAGCACCGGGAGGCGATGCTGCACGGCATCAAGGAGGGCGTGCTCGGCACCGACGCCGCCGACCGGGTCACCCTGGTCAACGACGAGGCCGTACGCCTGCTCGGGTTGCCGGCCTCGCCGGTCGGGCAGTCGCTGCACGCCCAGCCGATGGAACCCCGGCTGCGCGACGTACTCACCGGGCGGGTCAGCGGGGTGGACCAGATAGTGCTCAGCGACGACCGGGTGCTGGTGCTCAACCGCCGGCCGGTGCTGGTCCGGGGCCGGCGGGTAGGTTCGGTGACGACGCTGCGGGACCGGACCGAGCTGACCGCGCTGCGCCGCGAACTCGACGTCAGCCGGCACACCACCGACACGCTGCGGGCCCAGGCACACGAGTTCAGCAACCGGCTGCACACCATCGCCGGGCTGGTCGAGCTGGGCGAACACGAGGAGGTGGTCCGCTACATCACCCGGGCCAGCCAGGTGCACGAGGAGCTCAACCGGGAGGTGACCAGCCTGATCCGGGACCCGGCGCTGGCCGCGCTGCTGATCGCCAAGGCCAGTCTCGCCGCCGAGCAGGGCGTGCAGCTGGTGATCTCCGCCGAGTCGGACCTGCCGGTGGTCGACGAACGGCTCGCCGGTGATCTGGTCACGGTGATCGGCAACCTGATCGACAACGCGCTGGACGCGATCGAGCCCGGCGGCCGGGTCGAGGCGGGGGTACGGGTGCACGACGGCGAGGTTCACGTGACGGTCAGCGACTCCGGTCCGGGCGTACCGCCGGAGTTGGTCGAGCAGGTGTTCCGGCAGGGCTACAGCACCAAGGACGAGTCCCTCGGTCACCACGGCCTCGGCCTCGCCCTGATCCGGCTGATCTGCCAGCACCGGGGCGGCAGCGTGCAGGTGCGCGGATCGTCGTTCGTGGCCCGGCTGCCGCTGGTCGTCGGGGCGCCGGCATGATCCGGGTGCTGGTAGTGGACGGGGCGTCGGCGTGATCCGGGTGTTGGTCGTGGACGACGACTTCATGGTGGCGAAGGTGCAGTGCGGGTTCGTCGACCGGGTGCCGGGCTTCGCCGTCGCCGGGGTGGCGCACACCGGCGCCGAGGCGCTCGCCGAGGTCGAGCGGCTCCGGCCGGACCTGGTGCTGCTCGACATCTACCTGCCGGACGTCTCCGGGCTGGAGGTGCTGCGTCGGCTGCGCGAGGGCGACGCGGTGGTGGACGTACTCGCGGTGACGGCGGCGCGGGACGTGAACACCATCCGGACCGCGTTGCGCAGCGGGGTGGTGCACTACCTGATCAAGCCGTTCAGCTTCGACGCGCTGCGCGACCGGCTGGAGCGGTACGCGGTCGCCCACCACGGGCTCGCCGGTTCCCGCGAGGTGGCCCAGGACGACGTCGACCGGCTCTTCCTGGCGCTGCGCCCGGCACCGCCGATCGAGCTGCCCAAGGGGCTGACCCGGCCGACCGCCGACCTGGTCGCCGAGGCGCTGCGGACGGCCGGCGGAGACCTGTCGGCGACCGAGTGCGCGGACCGGGTCGGCCTGTCCCGGGTCAGCACCCGCCGCTACCTGGAGCATTTTGTCGGCGCGGGCAAGGCCGGGGTGAGCCTGCGGTACGGCTCCGCCGGCCGACCGGAACGTCGTTACCGGTGGACCGGCGGAGCCTGAGCCTTCCGCCGAGCGTGGTTCAGTCGTCCTCGTGCGGCTGGTTCAGTCGTCCTCGCCGAAGGCGAGCCGCTGCACCGATGCCGCCGACCGGCCGCGCATCCGCGCGATGATCCTCGGCAGGTACGGCACCAGCACCGCCAGCACCACCAGCGAGAGCAGTACGGCGGTCAGCGGCCGGGTGACGAAGACGCTCAGGTCCCCGTTGCTGAGCACCAGGGTGCGCCGGAACTGCAACTCCATCATCGGGCCGAGGATGGCGCCGAGGATGACCGGTGCGATCGGGAAGTCGTAGTGCCGCATGAAGAACCCGATCACCCCGATCCCGTACGCGATCAGCACCTGGGTGATGTCGTTCGACGCGGCGTACACACCGAGGGTGGCGAAGACCAGGATGCCGGCGTAGAGAACCGGGCGGGGGATCTGGAGCACCTTCACCCAGAGCCGGATCAGCGGCAGGTTCAGCGCCAGCAGGAGCACGTTCCCGACGTAGAGCGAGGCGATCAGCGCCCAGACCAGCTCGGGTGACTTGTCGAACAGCTGCGGGCCGGGTTGCAGGTTGAAGATCTGGAACGCGGCCAGCATCACCGCCGCCGTGGCCGAGGTCGGAATACCCAGGGTCAACAGCGGCACGAGTACGCCGGAGAAGGCCGCGTTGTTCGCCGCCTCCGGACCGGCCACCCCCTCGATCGCGCCCTTGCCGAACTCCGCCTTGTTCTTCGAGCGGTACTTCTCGAAGGTGTAGGAGAGGAAGGTGGGGATGTCGGCGCCACCGGCCGGCAGCGCGCCGAACGGGAAGCCGACGGCGGTCCCGCGCAGCCAGGGCCGCCAGGAGCGGGACCAGTCCGACCGGCTGAGCCAGCCGAAGCCGCCCCGACCCGGCTCCAGCGGGGTGACGTGCTCGGGCAGCTGCCGCAGCCGGCTCGCCACGTAGAGCGTCTCGCCGATGGCGAACAGCCCGACGATGATCACCACGACGTCGATGCCGTCGAGCAGTTCCAGCGTGCCGAAGCTGAACCGGGCCTGGCCGGTGAGACCGTCGAGGCCGACCAGCCCGAGGAACAGCCCCAGGCTGAGCGAGAGCAGCCCGCGGACCAGGGACTTGCCGACCAGCGCGGTGACCGCGACCATGGCCAGCAGGGCCAGCGCGAAGTAGTCCGCCGCCCGGAACTCGACCGCCAGCGCGGCCACCGGCCGGGCGAAGAGGGTGAGCAGCAGGGTGGAGATGGTGCCGGCGACGAACGAGCCGATCGCGGCGGTGGCCAGCGCGGCGCGGGCCCGACCCCGCCGGGCCATCTGGTAACCCTCGATGGCGGTGGCGACCGAGGCGGACTCACCCGGTGTGTTCAGCAGGATGCTGGTGGTCGAGCCGCCGTACATGGCGCCGTAGTAGATCCCGGCGAACATGATGAACGTACCGATCGGGTCGTCCAGGTTGAAGGTCACCGGCAGCAGCAGGGCGATGGTCAGCGCCGGCCCGATGCCGGGCAGTACGCCGACGAAGGTGCCGAGGGTGACCCCGATCGCGGCGTACAGCAGGTACTGCGGCTCCAGCACGGTGCCGAAGCCGCCGATCAGGTCTCCGAAAACGTTCACAGCGGCAACACTCCGGCCGGCAGCGAGATCTCTAGCAGTTGGGTGAAGCCGAGATAGATGGCGACGACCAGCGGCACCGCCACCAGCACGTCCCGGATCGAGTGGTGGCTACCGAGGATCCGGGCGGCGGCGACGAAGAAGACCGCCGAGGCGAGTACGAAGCCGACCGGTTCGAGGACGAGCACGTACCCGAGCAGGGCCACGCTCAGCAGGACCGGGGTGAGCCACTGCACCGGCCCGGTCGCCTCCGTCTCGTCAACCAGCTCGGGCTCGTCAACCAGCTCGGGCTCGTCGACCGGCGTGTCGGTCGGGACCGGGCGGTCGGCGGGTGCCGGCTCGGCGGCCGACTCCGCCTCGACCGGGGCGTCGCCGGTCGGACCGGCGGGGCGGACGAACTGGCTGACCAGGTACCAGGCGGAGAGGACCACCCAGCCGGCCGTCACCACCAGGGGCGCCAGCCACGGCCCGTGCGCCGAGAAGTCGCCCTCGGCGGAGTCGTACGCGGTCCAGCACAGGAACAGCCCGACCACCAGCAGTACGGCGCCGAGGATCCGGGGTCCCCACGGCGCCCGGGGGAGGGCGACCCGCGGGTCGACCCTCCCCTGTGCGTCAGTTGTCGGCAGAGCCATTAACCGGCCAGGCCGATCTCGCTGAGGACCGTGGTGATCCGGTCGTTCTCGCTCTCGAAGTACGCCTTGGCCTCGTCGCCGCTGCGGTAGAAGTCTTCCCACTTCTGGTCGGTGAGGGTCTGCTTCCACTGCGCCGACGAGTGCAGGTCGTCGATCAGCTTGATGATGGCGGCCCGCTCGCCGGCCTTGATCCCGGGCGGCGCTACCACTCCGCGCCAGTTCATCAGCTCGACGTCGTACCCGGATTCCTTGATCGTCGGGGTCGGCTTGCCGGCGCCGACGTCGATGCCGGCCGAGCCGGAGACCGCCAGGGCGCGCAGCTTGCCGGACGCGACCAGGTCGGAGTACTCGCTCGCGCCGGAGACGGCCGCGGTGAGGTCACCGGAGAGCAGGGCGGCCTTGGACTCGCCGCCGCCGGAGTAGGCGATGTACTTCATCGCCTTGGGGTCGGCGCCGGCCGCCTTGGCGAGCAGGCCGATCAGGATCTGGTCGGTGCCGCCGGCCGAGCCGCCGCCCCAGTTGATCGACGTGGGGTTCGCCTTGGCGTCGTCCATGAGCTGTTGCAGGGTGGTGTACTTCGACGCGGCCGGGACCACAATCACCTCCTGCTCGGCGGTGAGCGTGGCGATCGGCGTGACCTGGCTCAGCTTGACCGGGGACTTGTTGGTCACCACGCCGCCGATCATCACCAGGCCGGTGACCATGAGCTGGTGCGCGTCGCCCTTGTTCTTGGTGACGAGCTGGGACAGGCCGAGGGTGCCGCCGGCGCCGGGCACGTTGTAGACCTCGACCGACTCGGTGACCAGCTTGCTGTCGGTCAGCGCCTTCTGCAACGACCGCGCGGTGCTGTCCCAGCCGCCGCCGGGTGCCGCCGGTGCCATCAGTTCCAGGGTGGTGGTGGGGTACTTGACCGCCGCCGCGTCGGAGCCGGCGTCGTCGCCGTCCTTGGCGCAGCCGCCCGCCGCGAGCGCCAGCAGCGGTACGCACACCAGCGCGGCGACCCGATGCCGGACCGCCGGTCCACGGCCGGGCGAGTACGGGCCGCCGCGGGATCGTTGGCCCGCCGTGCCTCGAACGTCTGTCATCGCTATCTCCTCGGCCGGGATCGTCATCTGTTGCCGCAGCGTTTCCACTGGGTTGCGTGAATGCTTCCGGTCCGAGTGACTCCGGTCACGGTTGCGGTCGCGGAGTTCGTTGTGGTCTTTGTGGTCACGGCCGGCGCTCGGGCCTCCGGGGTTCGGGGTGTACGGGGCGTCCGGGGTTCGGGGCGGGCGAGAATCGCCGGTGAGTCGCTCGATCGGGCGAAGCCCGTTCCAAGGTCGAATCTCCCAGCGGACTGCCTCGTTGCAACGGCGATATGAATCGCACTAAACGGGGGCGTAATGGGAATTTCGACAAGGTCCAGGAGGCGCTGGTCCCTGGCACTGGCCAGCGCGGTGACGGTCGGGCTCGGCGTACTGCTGCCGCAGCCGGCCGAGGCCGCCCCGGTGGGACCGGTGAACCCGGTCGCCGCGGCACTGAGCTTCGGGGTGATGACCGAGGGCAACGCGAACGTGGTGACCAACGAGAACGAGGGCACCCTCGCCGTCGGCGGTGACCTGAGCTTCGGCAACTACCAGGTCGCCGGCAGCAGCGTCGGCTCGTTCACCGTCCCCGGCGACGCCCGCCCCACCGCCCTGGTCGTGGGCGGCCGGGTGAACTTCACCGGGAGCGTGCCGGGCAGTCGGCTACAGGTGCAGCAGGGCGGGTACGCCAAGATCGGCAACCTGACCGGGACCTTCGTCCGGGATCTCGACAACAACCAGGCGTCGGTCAACACCCGCATCCTGCCCGCCGACGACTACGACGCGTCGCCCCGGATCGAACTGACCACCCAGCAACCGGTGAGCAGCGTCGGCCCGACGTCCCCGATCGACTTCGCGGCCGCCTTCAGCACCTTCCGTACGACCTCCACGGACCTTGCCACCTGCGACAACACCCTGCTGTTGCGGACACCCAACGGGGATCCGTTGCCCGAGCCGATCCCACCGGGCAGCAACGCGGTCGTCTCGCTCACGCCGGGCGTGACCAACGTGCTCGACCTGACCGCCGCCGACCTCAACAACATCGCGATCCTCACCTTCACCACCCCGCCGACCGCGACCACGCCACTGCTGATCAACGTTGACACGACCGGGATCGGCAACAGCTTCGCCTGGACCGCACCCAACTTCTCCGGCGTCGGCGGACAGGACGCCCGCTACATCCTGATCAACTTCCCGACCGCCACCTCGCTCACCCTGACCCCGGCCGCGGCGACCGTCGAGGGCAGCATCTACGCCCCCAACGCCGACCTGGTCGACCTGTCCCCGACCAACACCGAGGGCAGCGTCATCACCCGCTCCTTCGACCACCAGGGCGGCGAGGTCCACTACTTCCCCTTCGCCACCACACTGGCCTGCAACGGTGAACCGGCGGCCGGCATCTCGGTCGTGAAGTCCTCCACCACCACGGCGATCACCACCGTCGGACAGCAGGTGCCGTACTCGTACCTGGTCACGAACACCGGTCAGGTGACGTTGGAGAACGTCAACGTGACCGACGTACAGACGCCGCCGTCGTCGAACGCGAACCTGGGCCCGATCACCTGCCCGGTCACCGACCTGGCGGTGGGCGAATCCACCACCTGCACCGCCACCTACACGGTGAGCCAGGCCGACCTGGACAACGACGCGCTCACCAACACCGCGATCGCGCACGGCAACCCAAAGGACTCGCCGACCCCGGTGGACTCGGCACCGTCGTCGCTGACCATTCCCGGTGCGGCGGCCATCGCCTCCATCGCGCTGGTCAAGTCCTCCACCACCACCGCGATCAACGCGGTCGGCCAGCAGGTGCCGTACGCCTTCCTGGTGACGAACACGGGCCAGCTCACGCTGTCCAACGTGAACGTGACGGACGTGCAGACGCCGCCGTCGTCCAATGCGAACCTGGGTCCGATCACCTGCCCGGTGACCATCCTGGCGCCCGCTGCGTCGACCAGCTGTACGGCGACGTACACGGCGACGCAGGCGGATCTGGACAACGGGTCGGTGTCGGACACCGCGACCGCGCACGGCACCCCGCCGCAGTCGCCGAGCCCGATCGACTCCGCCCCGTCCACGCTGACCATTCCGGCGGTGTCACCCACCCCGGGGATCGCACTGGTCAAGTCCTCCACCACCACGGTGATCAATGCGGTCGGCCAGCAGGTGCCGTACGACTTCCTGGTGATCAACTCGGGAGAGGTGACGCTGTCGAACGTGACCGTGACGGATGTCCAGACCCCGCCGTCGTCGAACGTGAACCTGGGTCCGATCACCTGCCCGGTGACCACGTTGGCGCCCGGAGACTCGACCACCTGCACCGCGACGTACACCGTCACGCAGGCCGACCTGGACAACGGGTCGGTGACGGACACCGCCACCGCGCACGGCACCCCGACCGGCTCGCAGACCCCGATCGACTCACCACCGTCGTCGCTCACCATCGCCGACGGCGTACTCCTCGACTCGATCTCGGTAGTGAAATGGTCCACCACCACGCTGATCTCGTCGGTCGGCCAGCAGGTGCCCTACACCTTCACCGTGGTGAACACCGGCCGGCAAACGCTGAGTGATGTGAACGTGACCGACGTGCAGGCGCCGCCGTCGTCGAACGCCGGCCTGGGGCCGATCACGTGTCCGGTGACCACGTTGGCGCCCGGGGTGTCGACCACGTGTACGGCGACGTACACGGCGACGCAGGCGGATCTGGACAACGGGTCGGTGTCGGACACCGCGACCGCGCACGGCACCCCGCCGCGGTCGCCGAGCCCGATCGACTCCGAGCCGTCGACACTGGTGATCCCGTCGGTGGCACCGACCGCCGCGATCTCGATCGTGAAGTGGTCGACCACCACGGCGATCACGGCGCTCGGCGAGCAGGTGCCGTACCAGTTCCTGGTGACGAACACGGGCCAGGCCACGCTGTCCAACGTGAACGTGACGGACGTGCAGACGCCGCCGTCGTCCAACGCGAACCTGGGTCCGATCACCTGCCCGGTGACCACCCTGGCGGCGGGTGCGTCGACCATCTGCACCGCGACGTACACCGTCACCCAGGCGGACCTGGACAACGAGTCGGTGTCCGACACCGCGACCGCGCACGGCACACCCGCCGGTTCGCAGACGCCGATCGACTCGGCACCGTCGCCGCTGACCATCCCGGAGGCCGAGGGACTGTCCTCGATCGCCATCGTGAAGGCGTCCGCCAGCTCGGTGATCTCGCGGATCGGCCAGCAGGTCCCGTACTCGTTCCTGGTCGCCAACACCGGGCAGGTCACGCTGTCGAACGTGAACGTGACGGACGTGCAGACGCCGCCGTCGTCCAACACGGACCTGGGGCCGATCACCTGCCCGGTGACCACCCTGGCTCCCGGAACGTCGACCACCTGCACCGGCACCTACACGGTCAGCCAGGCCGACCTGGACAGCGGCTCGGTCGCGGACACCGCTATCGCGCACGGCACCCCGGCCGGGTCGCAGACCCCGGTCGACTCCGGGCCATCGGTGCTGACCATTCCGGCCATCACCGCCGGGGCGATCACGGTGGTCAAGTCGTCCACCACGACGGCGATCACCTCGGTCGGCCAGCAGGTGCCGTACGAGTTCCTGGTGACCAACACCGGCAACGTCACCCTGACCGGCGTCACCGTGACCGACACCCTGACCCCGCCGGCAAGCCCGGCGAACCTGGGTCCGATCACCTGCGGGCCGACCAATGTCCCCAACGGCTCGGTCACCCTGGGCAACGGTGGCACGGTCACCTGCCGGGCCACGTACACGGTCTCCGAGGCCGACTACAGCGGTTCGGCCGTGACGAACGTGGCGACCGCGACCGGCACGCCGCCCTCGGGACCGGCGCCGGTCTCGCCCGGCTCGACGGTGAGCATCCCGGTGGACCCGGACCCGGCCCTCAGCCTGGCGAAGTCGGCCGACCCGAGCACCGTCAACCGGGCCGGTGACCAGGTCGTCTACCGGTACGACGTGACCAACATCGGCAACGTGGCGCTGACCGCGATCACCGTCGACGAGACCGCGTTCTCCGGCACCGGCACCCCGGGGCCGATCGACTGCGGGAGCCCCGACCTTCCGCTGGCACCCGGAGGGGAGCGGGAGTGCGTCGGCACCTACACCGTCACCCAGGCCGACATCGACGCGGGACAGATCACGAACACGGCCGTCGCGCTCGGCACCCCGCCGACCATCCCCGGCCAGCCGCCGCCGGACCCGGTGCAATCCGCACCCTCCTCGGCCATCGTGACGGCCACCGGCGACGCCTCGCTGACCGTGGTGAAGTCGTCCGGCACAAAGGTGATCTGGAAGCCGGGGCAGCAGGTCCCCTACACCTTCCTGGTCACCAACACCGGTTCCGTACGGCTGACCAACGTGACGGTGACCGACCGCCTGGTCGCCCCGGCGGATTCGGCGAACCTCGGCCCGATCACCTGTGGCCTGACCGGTGTGCCGAACGGCTCGGTGACCCTGGCCGCCGGTGACTCGATCACCTGCCGGGCGACCTACACCGTCTCTTGGGAGGACTACAGGCACGGCTCGGTCCGCGACGTCGCCACCGTCACCGGCACACCACCGTCGGGGCCGGCACCCGTGTCACCGGAGTCGACGCTGACCATCCCGGTCAAGGCAAAGCACCACCTGCCCGTGACCGGCCCGGCCGCCGGGCGGTGGATCACGATCGGACTGACGTCGGTGCTGCTCGGAACGGCACTGGTGCTGGCCGGCGTGCGCCGCCGGGTCCGTACGTGACCGGGCGGTGATCGCGAGCGGGCGCTGAGGCGGGAAACCTCGTACGAGGCGCAGCGGCCGGGTCCGGCAGTTCAGCCGGGCTCGGCCGCTGCTCGGCCGGTTACCCGACGGCGATCCGTCCACCAACGACGGGCGGTGCCCGGAGCAACACTGCTCCGGGCACCACGTGCTGATCCGTCTTGCCGGTCGGGCTACCGGCCTCCGCCGCGTGCGCGGGCCGGTGGTTCCGGGCTACCGGAACCGCGGTCGGGGCCTACAGGAACCGGTACGCGGTTCCACCCCGGACGGTGCCGATCCGTACGCCCGTGCTGGGCTTCGTCGCCGCGACCATCCTGTTGTTGCCCAGGTAGATGGCCACGTGACCGGGTGTGTAGATCACGTCGCCCGGCCTCCATTGGCCGGCCGGGACACGCTTGCCGCGGCTGGCGATCGCTCCGCTCTGGTGCGGCAACTTGATGCCGACCCGGGCGTAGCTCGCCGCGACCAGGCCACTACAGTCGAAACTGTTCGGGCCGGATGCACCGTAGACGTAGCGCTTGCCGACCTGGGCGAGCGCGTACGAGACGACCGTGCCGGCGGCGCCGGACGGGGGTTTGACGGTGGTTCCCGGCTTTGGGCTGCCGGTTGACTTCTTCCGCGCCGGTGCGGTGTTCGGGGTCGTACGCTTCGGAGTGCCGGCCGTACCCCGGCTCGGGGTCTTCGCCTTCTCCTTGGTTGCCTTCGCCTTCGGCGGCGTCGTCGCCGTGGCCGGGGTGGCGGGAGGTACCGGTGGAGTCATCGGTAGCCGGTGCGCGCGGTCGGCGCGTTCGGCGGCGAGCAGTCGGGCCTCGGTCGAGACCTCCAGAGCGGCGCTGGTCTTGACTGTCGCTGGTTCCGGATCGGGTCGGGCCCCGATGGCTGCCGGCGGGAGCCAGAGGGCGGTCACGGTCAGGACGGTGGTACCGGCTGCGAATCGATGCAGCGGATGCCGTACGTTCAGGGTCGCTCCAATGTCGGCCCGGTGCTCTCATGCGTGTCTCGGACGTTGCAACCGAGGTGCCGGCCGCAGGCCCGAAGTACCGGGCGAAACGGTATGGAAGTGCTCCGGCCGTAATGAGGGCCGCTCCGGACGCTAGGCGCTCACCGGATTGATCGCTTCTTCAGGTGAGCCGACTCACCCATACCAACGACTAGTTCGACGGAACGTCGCGGATACCTGCCCGATTGCCGTTTCAAACCACCTATATTGGTCCCTATTCGGGCAATCCTCAAGGGACTCGCCGGGCGATTCGCGGCCAAAAACGGCCCGCCCGCCCGGCCGCCGCCACGATCACCCGGAGGGTCCTGCGCTCGGCCGCTGTCCGTCCCGCCGGATCCGTGGCTCCCGGAGGATCACCTGGTAGAGGTGGAGGTCCACACCGCGTACGGCCCATCCGGGCGCCGCCGCTCGGTCCGGCGGCCGGGCCGAGCGGGCCGGGGTACGCGTTCGTGCTGACTTTGCCCCCGACCGCCCCGCGGCTGCCCGTACCGCCGAGGTCGAACCGGTCCGGCCGGGTTCGAACCGGTCCAGGTAATTCTTTTCCCATTCACGTTTTCGGCATCGAAGGCGGACCAATACCCGGACGGTCCGGGCGCACACCGCCCCCCGCGACCGAACGCCGCCGTCGACCCGTCACACCCGGCCGACCGAAGCTCGGTCGGTGGGGTTGAGTCGGCGGCGAAAACGCACCACAAAGGACATAGTGCTCTACGGTGGATAGTGTGCTGTGTACACATCGGCCCGTTCGATTCCGGTGGTCGACCACTGTCTGCGCCCCGCCGGTGCTCGACCACGAGCCCGGCCGCGCCGTACGCTGATCCGCCCCGCGTGTGCCGGTCACCGACCATCCCTGGAGGAGACGATGCGGCTCACCGAGCCGACCCCGTGGAGCGACGACCGGTTCGAGCTGGGCGAGGGAGCCCGCTGGGTGGATGGCCGACTGGTCCTGGTCGACCTGCTCGCCGGCCGGCTGCTGGAAACCACCGGCGACGCCCCCGCTCCGCTGCGGGAACTCCGGCGGCTGGACGCCCCGCTCGGCGCGGTGGCGCCGATCGCCGGGCAGCCCGGCGACTGGCTGGCCGCCACCGGGACCGGCATCGCCGTGCTCACCGGCACCGACGGTTACCGGCGGATCGCCGACCTGGAGAGCGGCAATCCCGCACCCGCCAGGATGAACGACGCGATCGCCGACCCGCACGGCCGCTTCTGGGCCGGCAGCATGGCGTACGACAGCACCCCCGGCGCCGGCACCCTCTACCGGTACGCGGGCGCTGGCGCACCGGTCCCCGTGGTCACCGGCCTGACGATCGCCAACGGGCCCGCGTTCGACGCCGGCGGCACCACCATGTACCTCGCCGACACCCCTCGCGGCGAGGTGGACCGGTTCACCGTCGCCCCGCGTACCGGGGACCTCTCCGGCCGGGAGCCGTTCGTGCGGCTCACCGCCGCCGAGGGCCTGCCGGATGGCATGACGGTCGACGCGGCCGGCCACCTCTGGATCGCCCTCTGGGGCGGGTACGCCGTCCGCCGCTACCGCCCCGACGGCACCCTCGACCGCGAACTGCGCCTACCAACCGCCCAACCCACCAGCGTCTGCCTGGGTGGCCCGAACCTGACCCGCCTGTTCATCACCACCGCCCACCAGACCCTCACCACCCCCCACCGGATCGACGGCGCCCTCCTGGCCATCGACACCACCACCCCCGGCCTCCCCACCCACCCCGCCACCCTTCGTTGATCATGAAGTTAACGACACTTTCGAGCCCATAATTCCGCGCTAACTTCATGGTCAACGAGGGGATTGGGTGATCTGTTCGGCGTTCACCGCCTATCCGGTGAGTCGGTGCAGCAGGGTTCGCCGGCCGCGAGCCGAAGACCAGCAGGAACGTCGCCTCCCGGACCAGCCGTTGGGTGACGTCGACCGTACGGCTGGCGTTGACCGCGACCAGGCCGAACGTGTGCACGCTGAGGCCACGGGCCGGGGCGGCGTCGAGCAGGAAGTAGTGGATCAGATCGTCCCCGTCGCGGGCGGCCAGGTACAGGGTGTCGACCAGACCCCAACCGGTGACCCACGGGGCGGTGCCGTCGAGCAGGTAACCGTCGTCGGTCCGGCGTACCCGCAGCGGAGCCGGACCGGGACGCGGCCCGGCCAACACGGTCGCGCACCGGCGCTCGCCCCGGGTCAGCGGACCCAGCCAGGTCTCCCGGATCCCCGGGCGGTCGCTGTTGCTCGCGGCGAGAACCGCGCCGTGATGCTGGATCCAGACGAACGTGGTGGCCGCCCCCACCACAGGTCCGGCGCGACGTCGGTCGCCGGGCGGTCACCGTGCTCACGTTGACGACGGAGCGGTCCGTGGGACAGCATGGCCTGCACGAGCGGTGCGCGGAGGAACCCGGTGCGAGTCCGGGGCGGTCCCGCCACTGTGACCGGGGAGCGACCCCTCACGTACGGGCCACGGCCGAGCGGCCGGAAGGTCGAGGGGAAGCGTCGATCCGGGAGTCAGGAGACTCCGACCGCTCGGTGACACCCAGCCACACGCGGGCGTGGACACCCGCGGAAGGGACTTGAGCATGGCTGCACGCCTGAGCGGGCGATGACCCCGCCGTACCCGTTCTCCGCCGTCGTCGGCCTGGCCGAACTGCGACTGGCCCTGCTGCTCAACGCCGTCTCCCCGGCGATCGGCGGGGTGCTGGTCCGGGGCGAGAAGGGCACCGCGAAGTCGACCATCGTCCGGGCGCTCGCCGCGCTGCTGCCCGACGTCGACGTGGTGCCCGGCTGCCGGTTCGCCTGCGACCCGGCCAACCCGGACACCGACTGCCCGGACGGCCCGCACGAACCGGGCGCGGCCGCCCAGCGGCGCCGCGCCACCCTGGTCGAACTGCCGGTCGGCGCCACCGAGGACCGGGTCGTCGGCACCCTCGACCTGCAACGCGCCCTCGCCGACGGGATCAAGGCGTACGAGCCGGGGCTGCTCGCCGCCGCCCACCGGGGAGTGCTCTACGTCGACGAGGTGAACCTGCTGCCGGACCACCTGGTGGACCTGCTGCTCGACGCCGCCGCGATGGGGCGGGCGCACGTCGAACGGGACGGGGTGTCGGTCAAGCACGCCGCCCGGTTCCTGCTCGTCGGCACCATGAACCCGGAGGAGGGCGAACCCCGCCCCCAGCTGGTGGACCGGTTCGGGCTGGTCGTCGCGGTGACCGCGCCCCGCGAGGCGGCACCCCGGGCCGAGGTGGTCCGCCGGCGGCTGGCGTACGAGACGGATCCGGTGGGCTTCGCGGCGCGCTGGGTCGACGAGGACGCCGTACTCGCGGGGCGGATCGCGGTCGCCCGCCGACGGCTGCCCTCGGTACGGCTGCCCGACCGGGAACTGGACCGGATCGCCACCATCTGCCTCGGGTACGGGGTGGACGGGCTGCGCGCCGACATCGTGGTGGCCCGTACGGCGGTGGCGCTCGCCGCCTGGCACGACCGCGACGTGGTGAGCGCCGACGACGTGGCCGCCGCCGCCAGGCTGGCCCTGCCGCACCGCCGCCGCCGGGACCCGCTCGACCCGCCCGGCACCGACCAGGAAAAGCTCGAAGAACTGCTGCGTGAGCACGCCGCCGACACCGATCCGGAGCCCGACCCGCCGGCCGGACCGGACGACGATCCCGACGCCGGCCCGTCCGACGGCCCGCCGCAGGGACCAGCCGGTGGCCCGCCACCGGGCGGACCCGACGGTGGCCCGGAAACGCCGGATCGGTCCGATGGGCACGACGGGCCGCCACCGCCGGCAACCGGACCGGAGCAGACCGGCCAGGACGAGCCGGTCGGCCAGGACGAGCAGCCCGCACCGGAGCAGCAGAAGCCGAGCGCCGGGAACCAGCCCACGGTCGCGGCGACGAGTCCGTACCGGACCCGCGCGCTGGCGGTACGCGGACGAGGTACCGGTGCGCACACCGGTCGCCGCTCCCCGGCGTACGCCCGGCGGGGTCGGGTGGTCGGGTCCCGGCTGCCGGCCGGCCGGCTGACCAGCCTGCACCTGCCCGCCACCCTGCTCGCCACGGCCCGGCGCGGCGCCCGCACGGTCACGCCTGCGGACCTGCGCGAGGCGGTGCACGTCGGGCGGGAGGCGAACCTGGTGCTGTTCGTGGTGGACGCCTCCGGGTCGATGGCGGCGCGTCGCCGGATGGGGGTGGTGAAGACCGCCGTGCTGTCGCTGCTGCGCGACGCCTACCAGCGGCGGGACAAGATCGGCATGATCACGTTCCGGGGCACCGGGGCGAGTACGGTGCTGGAGCCGACGGCCAGCCACGAGGTCGGCGTGCTGCGGCTGGCCGAACTGCGCACGGGTGGCCGTACCCCGCTCGCCGCCGGCCTGCGTCAGGCGGCCCGGACCCTGGAGTCCGAACGCCGCCGCGACCCGCGCCGGCGGCCGCTGCTGGTGGTGGTGACCGACGGTAGGGCGACCAGTGGGCCCGACCCGCTGACCGTGGTGCCGTCGCTGGCCGCCGTCGCCTCGGTGGTGGTCGACTGCGAGTCCGGGCCGATCCGGCTCGGCCTGGCCCGGCGCCTGGCCACCGCCCTGGACGCCGACTGCGTCCCGCTGGACGCGTTGCACACTCTCGGAAAGGCGGCCTGAACGCCTTGCATACTCTCGGAAAGGCGGCCTGACGTGCCCCAGGGCAAGCCGGAGCAGGTACCCGACGACGGCCTCACCACCCGCGAGCGGCGCCGTCAGCCGGTCACGGCGGTGCACACCGGTCAGGGCAAGGGCAAGTCGACCGCCGCGTTCGGGATGGCGTTGCGGGCCTGGAGCGCGGGTTGGCCGATCGCCGTCTTCCAGTTCGTGAAGAGTCCGAAGTGGAAGGTCGGCGAGGAGACCGCCCTGCGTACGCTCGGCGACAGCGGCCGGGGCGGCAGCGTGGTCTGGCACAAGATGGGCGAGGGCTGGTCCTGGATCCAGCGCCCCGGCACCGAGCGCGACCACGCGGTCGAGGCGGCCGAGGGCTGGGCGCAGATCAAGCGGGACCTGGCCGCCGAGGCGTACCGGTTCTACGTGCTCGACGAGTTCACCTATCCGATCAAGTGGGGCTGGGTCGACATCGCCGACGTGGTCGCCACGCTGCGCGACCGACCGGGCAACCAGCACGTGGTGATCACCGGCCGGGACGCCCACCCGGACCTGGTCGACCTCGCCGACCTGGTCACCGAGATGACCAAGGTGAAGCACCCGATGGACGCCGGCCGCAAGGGCCAGCAGGGCATCGAGTGGTGACGGTTCCCCGACTGGTCATCGCGGCACCCGCCTCCGGGCACGGCAAGACGACGGTGGCCACCGGGCTGCTGGCCGCGTACGCCGCGCGGGGGGTGCGGGTGGCCGGGTTCAAGGTCGGCCCCGACTACATCGACCCCGGCTACCACACGCTCGCCGCCGGCCGTCCGGGGCGCAACCTGGACCCGGTCATGGTCGGCGAGGACCTGGTCGGGCCGCTGTTCGCGCACGGCGCGACCGGCGCCGACCTCGCCGTGGTCGAGGGCGTGATGGGACTGTACGACGGTCGCGTCGGCGCCGGTGACTTCGGCTCGACCGCGCACGTCGCCGCCCTGCTCGACGCCCCGGTGCTGCTCGTCGTCGACGCCTCCGCCCAGGCCCGTTCCGTCGCCGCCCTGGTGCACGGGTTCCGGTCCTTCGGCTCGGCCGCGACCGGGGCGATCCGGATCGCCGGGGTGCTGCTCAACCGGGTCGGTTCGGACCGGCACGAGCAGTTGCTCCGGGACGCCTGCGCCGAGGTCGGCACGCCGGTCCTGGGCGTGCTGCGCCGGCACGCGGTGATCGCCGCCCCGTCCCGTCACCTCGGCCTGGTACCGGCGGTGGAGCGGCGGGCCGAGGCGCTCGAATCGGTCGCCGCGCTGGCCAGCCTGATCACCGAGAGTGTGGACCTCGATGCCGTACTCGCGGTGGCCCGCAGCGCGCCGCCGCTGGCCGCCCGGCCGTGGGAACCGCCGACCTTCGCGGTGGCCGGGCCGCGCCCGGTGGTCGCGGTCGCCGGTGGTCCGGCTTTCAGCTTCGGGTACGCCGAGACCACCGAACTGCTCCGCGCCGCCGGTGCCGAGGTGGCCGTGGTCGACCCGCTGCACGACGAGGCACTGCCCGCCGGCACGGCCGCCCTGGTCGTCGGCGGCGGCTTCCCCGAGGTGTACGCCGACCAGCTCACCGCGAACGCCCCGCTGCGCGCCGAGGTGGCCCGGCTCGCCGCGTCCGGTGCCCCGATCGCCGCCGAGTGCGCCGGCCTGCTCTGGCTCTGCCACAGTCTGGACGGCGCCCCGATGTGCGGGGTGCTGGACGCCGAGGCGAAGATGACCGGCAAGCTCACCCTGGGCTACCGGGACGCGGTCGCGCTGACCGACAGCGTGCTGGCGCCGACCGGCACCCGGGTCACCGGGCACGAGTTCCACCGCACCACGGTCACCCCGCGAGCGGGTACGGCACCGGCCTGGGCCTGGCGGGACGCGGCACCGGAGGGCTTTGTCGCCGGTGGTGTGCACGCGTCGTACCTGCACCTGCACTGGGCCGGTGAGCCGTCGCTGGCGCGGAACCTGGTGGCCGGGTGCCGCTGATCGTCGGCGTCGGAGCCCGGTCGACGGTGCACGCCGACAACCTCGACACGCTGATCGGCGCGACCCTCGCCGCGTACGGGCTGGACCCGGCTCGGGTGACCGCGTTGGCGACGGTGGACCGGCGAGCAACAGGCCCGGCCCTGGTCGAGGTGGCCGCCCGCCGGGGCTGGCCGCTGCTCGGCTACCCGGCCGAGGAACTGGCCGGCGAGCCGGTGCCGCACCCGTCGCCCCTGGTCCGGTCCGTCGTCGGTACGCCGAGCGTGGCGGAGGCCGCCGCCCTGCACGCCGTACGGGACACCGGTGCCGAGCCGGTGCTCCTGGTCGGCAAGCACACCGACGGTACGGCCACGGTGGCGGTCGCCGCCCCGGCCGGCGAGACGGACACGTACCGTCACCAGGATGCCGGCGCCGACCGGCGCGGCGAACCCCAGCACGACGCCGACCGGCGCGGCGATCGCCGGCGCGGCGCGGACCAGCACAGCACGACTCGGCACGGTACGGATCAGCACAGCGAGGAGACGGTATGAGCGAGCGGACCGGCGGGAAGGTGGACCACCGGATCGAACCGGGCGACGGTGCGCTCGGGCAGTTCTGGCGGGAGCGGCACCTGTGCACGCTCACCACGATCCGGCCCAACGGCACCCCGCACGTGGTGCCGGTCGGCGTCACCTACGACATCGGGACCGGTCTGGCCCGGGTCATCTCCTCCCGTACCTCCCGCAAGGTCGTCCACCTGGCGGCTGCCGGTGGCCCGGTGGCGGTGTGCCAGGTCGACGGCCGCCGCTGGTCGACCCTGGAGGGACACGCGGTGATCCGCGACGACCCCGAGTCGGTGGCCGACGCCGAGCGCCGCTACGCCGAGCGTTACCGGCAGCCGCGGCCGAACCCGGAGCGGGTGGTCATCGAGATCCGGGTCACCCGCGTGCTCGGCAATGTCTGAGCGGCCCGACCCGGCCCCGCCGCCCGGCTCGGTCGTTTCCGGACGGCCCGACCCGGCGGATTCCGGCCGACGCGGCGGGGGCGGGTCCGGGACGACGGGCGTGGTGACCGTGGTCGGGATCGGCGCGGACGGCTGGGCCGGGTTGACCGGTCCGGCCCGCGCCGCGATCCGCGCGGCGGAGGTGCTGCTCGGCAGCGCCCGGCAACTCGCCCTGCTCCCCACGAACCCGCCCGCACCCCGGCAACCGGCTCCGGGCGACAACGCCCCGGCCCAAACGACATCTGACGCCCCGGTCGTAGCGACATCTCCGGAAGGCGTACCGGCCGAAACGCAACGGATCGCCTGGCCGTCGCCGATGCTGCCGGCGCTGCCCGGTCTGCTCGATGCCCACGCCGAGCGGGCGGTGTGCGTACTGGCCAGCGGTGATCCGATGTTCTTCGGCGTCGGTACGACCCTGACCCGACTGCTCGGACCCGAGCGGGTACGCGTGCTGCCGCACCCGTCGTCGGTCTCGCTCGCCTGCGCCCGGCTTGGTTGGCCGGTTGACGAGGTCGAGGTGGTCAGCGTGGTCGGGCGCGCGGTGGACCGACTGCACCGGTCGGTGCACCCGAATCGTCGGCTGCTCGTGCTCAGCGCCGACGGGCGTACCCCGGCGGCGGTGGCTGCCCTGCTCACCGGGCGTGGCTACGGTGACAGCGCGCTGACCGTGCTGGAGTCACTCGGCGGCGGCCCGGACGAGCGGGTCAGGTCCGGCACGGCGGCCGGCTGGGACCAGCCCGTCGGGGCGCTCAACATCGTCGCGGTGCACTGCCGGGCCGACCCGGACGCGGCGGCACGCCCGCTCGTGCCCGGTCTGCCCGACGACGCGTACGACCACGACGGCCAGTTGACCAAGCGGGAGATCCGGGCGGTGACGCTGGCCCGGTTGGCGCCGATCCCCGGCCAACTGCTCTGGGACATCGGCGGGGGCGCGGGCAGCATCGCGATCGAGTGGTCGCGTACGCACCCGTCCTGCCGGGCGGTGGCGATCGAACGGGAGCCGGCGCGGGCGGACAGGATCGCCCGGAACGCCGCCGCGCTCGGCGTTCCGGAGCTGATCGTCGTACGCGGTGCCGCGCCCGAGGCGCTGGCCGGACTCGAATCACCGGACGCGGTGTTCGTCGGTGGCGGGGTGACCGTGCCGGGGCTGGTCGACCGGTGCTGGCAGGCGTTGCGGCCGGGCGGACGGTTGGTGGTGAACGCGGTCACCCTGGAGTCCGAGCGGGTGGTGGCCGAGGCGTACGACCGGCTCGGTGGTGACCTGGTCCGGCTGGCGGTCCAGCGGGCGGCACCGGTCGGCAACTTCACCGGTTGGCGGCCGATGCTGCCGGTGACCCAGTGGACGGTGGTGAAACGGTGACGGTCTTCTTCATCGGTGCCGGTCCGGGTGCCGCGGACCTGATCACGGTCCGGGGCCGGGACCGGTTGGCCGCGGCACCGGTCTGCCTCTACGCCGGCAGCCTGGTCCCGCCGGAACTGCTCGACCACTGCCCGCCGGGGGCCAGGCTGGTCGACACCGCCAACCTCGACCTGGACCAGATCGTGGCCGAACTGCTCGCCGCGCACACTGCCGGGCTGGACGTGGCGCGGTTGCACTCCGGTGACCCGTCGGTGTTCAGCGCGGTGGCGGAGCAGATGCGTCGACTCGACGCGCACGGCGTGCCGTACGAGGTGGTGCCCGGGGTGCCCGCGTTCGCCGCTGCGGCGGCGGCGCTCGGCCGGGAGCTGACCGTGCCCGGGGTGGGTCAGACGGTGATCCTCACCCGGATCTCGGCTCGGGCCACGCCCATGCCGCCGGGGGAGGACCTGGCCACCCTCGGCCGCAGCCGGGCCACGCTGGTGCTGCACCTGGCCGTGCAACGGATCGAGCAACTGGTCGAGGAGCTCATCCCGAACTACGGCGAGGACTGTCCGGTGGCTGTGGTCGCCCGTGCCAGCCGCGCGGACGAACTGGTCCTCCGTGGCACCCTCGCGGACATCGCCGCTCAGGTCCGCGCCGCCGGCATCCTCCGCACCGCCGTGATCATCGTCGGCACCGTCCTCACCGCGGCCTCCTTCCCCGACAGCCACCTCTACTCCACCACCCGCTCCCGTGCCTAACCCCCACCCCACCCCCACCCCCACCCCCACCCCACCCCCACCCCACCCCCACCCCCACCCCCACCCCCACCCCACCCCACCCCCACCCCACCCCCCTCCCGCCGATCTTGCAGTTGTGGTGCCTCGCCGGTGTCCGGATTCACCCAGATTCACGGCCTTCGCGCACAGCCACAACTGCAAGATCGGCGGGGTGGGGCGGGGGAGAGGGCGGGGGCGGGGGAGGGGGCGGGTTAGGGGGTTTGGCCGACTATGGTGCCGGCTCGGTCGATTACCAGGACGTCGACCTTGACGGGGGAGCCGCGCAGGACCTCGGCGGCGGTGTTGCGGGCGCCGACGGCGACCAGGTCGCCGAGCGGCAGTCCGGCCGCCTGGCACTGGCGCAGCGCGTCCAGCGCCGTGTTGGCCCCGCGTACGCCCTCGATCAGGTCGGCTCCGCCGCCCGCCCCGGCGACCAACTCGGCCAGGGCCCGGAAGTCCACCTGCGATCGGCCGGAGTGCAGGTCGAGATGACCGTTGGCGAGTTTGGTCAGCTTGCCGATGCCGCCGGCCACGGTCAGCCGGGGGATCGGGTGCCGGCGCAGGTACTTCAGCACCGCCCCGGCGAAGTCGCCCATGTCGAGCAGGGCGTCGTCGGGCAGCCCGTACAGCTCGGTGGCGACGCGTTCCGAGGTGCTGCCGGTGCAGGCGGCCACGTGCTGGTGTCCGGCGGCGCGGGCCACGTCGATGCCGCGCCGGATGCTGTCGATCCAGGCCGAGCAGGAGTACGGCACCACGATGCCGGTGGTGCCGAGGATGGAGAGCCCACCGAGGATGCCCAGCCGGGGGTTCCAGGTGTGCCGGGCCAGCTCCTCGCCGTGCTCGACGGAGATCTCCACGTACACGTCCCCGGTGCCGCCGTGCCGGTCGGCGACCTGGGCCACCGCCCGGCGCATCATGTCCCGGGGGACCGGGTTGATCGCCGGTTCGCCGACCGGCAACGGCAGGCCCGGCTTGGTCACGGTGCCGACTCCCGGACCGGCCCGGAACACCACCCCGGCACCGGCCGGTGCCGGCCGCACGGTGGCGTACACCAGGGCGCCGTGGGTCACGTCGGGGTCGTCACCGGCGTCCTTCACCACGCCCGCGAGCGCCAGCCCGTCGCCCAGTTCCTCGCGCGCCAGCGCGAACACCGGCCGCTGCCCCTTCGGCAGGGTGATCTCCACCGGGTCCGGGAAGGAGCCGGTGAGCAGTGCGGTGTACGCGGCGGTGGTCGCCGCGGTGGCACAGGCCCCGGTCGTCCAGCCGTACCGCAGCTGGGTCGAGGTCCTGTCACTGGTCACCAGCTCAGCATGCCTGCCGGCCGGATCACCGCCGATCGGGGGGTCCGATGGACGGGCTGACCGTGCTGCTGCTCGGCGGCACCGGCGAGGCCCGTCGGCTGGCCGCGCTGCTGGCCCGGGAGCGACCGGATCTGCGGGTGGTCACCTCGCTCGCCGGTCGGGTGGCCCAACCGGCGCTGCCCGAGGGTGAGGTACGCGTCGGCGGCTTCGGCGGGCCGGCGGGGCTGGTCGAGTGGCTGCGTCGGGAACGGGTCGGCGCGGTGCTGGACGTCACCCATCCGTTCGCCGCTCGGATGAGTGCCACGGCGGTGACCGCCTGCGCGGAGGTCGGCGTGCCACTGCTGGTCGTACGCCGACCGGGCTGGACCGCGCAGCCCGGTGACGCCTGGCGGCGGGTGCCGTCGCTGGAGGCCGCCGCCGAGACGGTCGCCGAACTGGGCGAGCGGGTCTTCCTCACCACCGGACGGCAGAGTCTCGCCGCCTTCGCCGGCCTGGACCGGCAGTGGTTCCTGGTCCGCTCGGTCGATCCGCCCGAGCCGCCGTTGCCGCGCCGGCTGACGGTGGTGCTGGATCGTGGCCCGTTCACCCTGGACGCTGAGCTGGACCTGCTGCACCGGTACGCCGTCGACGTGCTGGTCACCAAGGACAGTGGCGGGAGCATGACGGCCGCGAAGTTGCACGCCGCCCGCCGGCTCGGCCTTCCGGTCGTCATGGTCGACCGGCCCCCGACCCCGCCCGCCGAAGAGGTGGAGCGCGTCGAGGACGTCCTGCCCTGGCTGTTGCGCCGGTCCGGCTGAGCCGCGTCCGCCGCTTCCACCCCCTCGCGGTAGTGAGCCAGGTCGATGTATTGACGGCTCGCAACATCGGCGTAACATTCCTTGGAGAGCGCTCTCCAACCGTACCGGTGACCGGCGCACGGGCAGCCCGCCGCGCCGCTGCTCGTACCGGTGCGGTGCCCCCAGTTCGGCGTGCCGCCGCCCGCCCGGGTGCGGCGGCGCGCCATCAAGCCATCCAGGAGCCCTCATGTCATCCAGGTCCGCACCAGCCGGGACCAGACCCGATCACCCCTTCCACCTTCGCCGGACGTTCGCCATGTTCGCGGCTCTCACCCTGGTCAGCGCGCTGATCGTGGTCACCGCGCCGACATCGCCCGCCGGCGCGGCCGTCAGTCTGCTCTCCCAGGGGCGCCCGACGACCTCGTCCACCGTGCAGAGCACCGGCACCCCGGCCGGCGCCGCCGTCGACGGCATCGCCGACACCCGCTGGTCCAGCGTTGCCACCGATCCGCAGTGGCTGCGGGTCGACCTCGGCGGCAGCGCCACCATCAGCCAGGTCGTGCTCCAGTGGGAGGCCGCCTACGCCCGCGCCTTCCAGATCCAGGTGTCCCCGGACGACGTCACCTGGACGTCCGTGTACACCACCGCCGCCGGATCCGGCGGCACCCAGACCCTGGCGGTGACCGGCACCGGCCGCTACGTCCGGATGTACGGCACCAGCCGCGCCACCGGCCACGGCTTCTCGCTCTGGGAGTTCAAGGTGTACGGCACACCGACGACCCCCATCCCGCCACCGCCCGGATACGTCCCGGCCAACCCGCCGGTGACCGGGGTTACGCCGTCGACCGCCACCCCGCCGCACCGCTACTTCCACGAGTTCCAGGCCAACTGCACGGTGACCCGGGACCTGCCGGACGACCCGATCGTCTTCCCCGGTCTGGCCGGGGCGTCGCACATGCACACCTTCATGGGCAACACCACGACCGACGCGAACAGCACCATCGGGTCGTTGCTCGCCGGTGGCACCTCCTGCAAGGTCCCCGGTGACAAGTCCGGCTACTGGATGCCCACCATGTACAACGGCAACCAGGTGGTCAGCCCGATCGGCCACCAGGTTATCTACTACAAGACCGGCGTGATCGACTACACCAGCGTCCGGCCGTTCCCGACCGGCCTGCGGTACGTCGTGGGCAGTCCCACCGACACCGCCGCCCAGTTCCTGGCCGGCTCGGTGGAGGGCTGGGAGTGCGGGGAGAGCTTCCGCAACGCCGACTTCCCGGCCACCTGTCCGGCCGGCAGCCAGCTCAACGTCCGCTACCAGTCACCGAGCTGCTGGAACGGCCTCTACCTGGACACCCCCGACCACAAGAGCCACATGGCGTACCCGGTGGACGGGATCTGCCCGACCACCCATCCGGTGGCCGTACCGATGGTCGAGTTCAAGATGGCCTTCCCGGTCAGCGGCAACATGTCCCAGGTGAGGCTGGCCAGTGGCCGGGGCTACTCGTTCCACTACGACTTCTACAACGCGTGGCAGTCGCCGACGCTGGCCGCGATGGTCGGTCACTGCATCAACGGTGGTCTCCAGTGCGACGCCCGGGGCTACGACCAGTTCCACCCGGAGGCCGGAGCCGCCCTGAACGACCGCTACGAACTGCCGTAACCCGAACCGACGAGCACGGGCGAGGGGCCGCACGCGATCGTGCGGCCCCGTCGTCCGGCGTCCGTGCCGCGCCGCGTCGCGGCCGGAAGTGGACCGGATGACGGCCTTGTGCACACGGCTGGCGACCGACGGTCACGCCGACCGGCGTTGCACCAGGTTCGGGTCGAAGATCACCGAGGTGACGCGCAGCTCCGGGTCGTCGATCCGGGCCAGCAGCAGGCGCGCGCTCTCCGCCGCCATGTCCTCCAGTGGGTGCCGGATGGTGGTCAGTGGCGGACGGGCGGCGAGCGCGGCGCTGCTGTCGTCGAAGCCGATCACGGCCACCTCGTCCGGCACCCGACGACCGGCCTCCCGCAGCGCCACCAGCGCTCCCTGGGCCATCAGGTCGTTGGCGACAAAGATGCCGTCGAGCGTCGGGTGCTGCCGGTGGAGCAGGTGCATGGCCTGCTCGCCGCTGTCGTGGGTGAAGTTGCCGGCGATGGAGGGTACATAGGGGTAGCCGTGGCGGGCCATCGCCCGCCGGAACCCGCCGATCCGGTCCTGACTGGCCGGAACGTCCACCGGGCCGCTGATCATGCCGATTCGTTGGCAGCCCCGGGCGACCAGGTGGTCGGCGGCGAGTGCGGCACCGCTGTCGTTGGCGACGTCGACGTAGCTGAGCGGTAGCGGGGTGGCCGGCCGGCCGATCAGCACCGCGGCGAGACCGGCGTCGGCCATCAGTCCCGGCAGGGAGTCCTGCGGGTGCAGGGAGAGGACGACCGCGCCGTCGGCCTGGCCCTGGCGCAGGTCACCGACGAGCCGGACCCTGGCCGGCTGGGTGCCGACCAGTTGCAGCGCCAGTTGGAGGCCGAGTGGGCGCAGCACGCTCATCAGTCCGCCGACCACCCGGCCGAAGAACGGGTCGGCGAAGAAGCGGCTCATGAACGGGTCGTCGTCGTGGTCCTCGGCATCGGAGACGACCAGGGCGATCGTGCCGGTACGGCGGGTGACCAGGGACCTGGCCGCCCGGTTCGGCACGTAGCCGGTCACCTCGACGGCGTGCCAGACCACCTCGTGCAGTTGTGGGTCGACGTTGCGGATCCCGTTGACGACCCGCGAGACGGTGGCCCGGGAGACGCCCGCGACCCGGGCCACGTCCTCCAGTGTGGGCAGCCGGGCACCGGCTCGGGTCTCACCGGTCATCGAGGGCGGCACCGATGCTCATGCCGGCATTTATAGCACGGCGGATGGAGAGCGCTCTCCAATCGATTGGCGGTCGGCGGGGATGGCGGGCGCCCGACCGGCACCCGCCATCCCCTCCCGTGCCCCGGGAGCGGTCAGCGGTAGACGCCGAACTCCCACAGCGAATACCCGTACCCGGTGGCCCGTTCGGTGCCGTTCATCCGTACGTATCTGCCGGTGCCGGAGATGGCGAGACTGTCGAAGCCACCGTTGCCGCTGGTGGTCGAGTAGACAGTGGTCCAGGTGGCACCGTCGGTCGAGGTCTGGATCTGGTACGACCTCGCGTACGCCGCCTCCCACGCCAGTTGTACGTGGTTGAAGGTGGTGACCGTACCGAGGTCGACCTGGATCGAGGCCGCTCCGACCCACTCACTCGCCCAGCGGGTGCCGAAGTTGCCGTCCACCGCGTACGACGGCAGTTGTGGCCCGGTCGGCCCGGTCGGCTGGTACGACGACGCCGTCGCCGGCTTGCCCAGCGCCACGTTGGTGCCGGGTACGGTCGGCGGCACCACCCGGAACGAGCGCTGCTCGATGCCGACGTTGCCGTGACCGTCGAACGCGTACACGTAGACCAGCCAGACGCCGAGCTGTTCCGGCGCCCGTACGGTGAATCGCCCGTTGCCGGTCTCGGTGAAGCTGACGTGGTCGAACCCGCGGTTGGCGTTGATGTGCTTGCTGTTGACCATCAGGTTGTAGCGGATCAGGTCCTGCTGCGGATCGGTCGCGGCCACCTCGACGGTGAACTGCCCGCCGGCCGGCACCGAGGTCGGCGAGCCGACCGTCATGGCGGTGATCTCCGGCGGTGTGTTCGCCGACGCCTGCCCGGTGTACGCCTGCCGCAGCGCGTGGTAGCCGAGCCGGCGCCAGCCGCCGGTGGTGACGTTCAGCCAGACCCCGCCGAAGTCGTTCTCCAACCCGTAGTGGAACTCGGTCGCGCCGAGCGCCACCCCCGGATGCGCCTTGATCGCGTTCCAGCTCGCCGTGTAGCCGGCCCGTTTCTCCAGGTCGGACGGCTCCTTGGCGACGCCGTTCGGGTCCGGGTCGACCTCCCACTCACCGGCCGGTCCGGCCTCGGTGACCAGGTACGGCTTCGTGTAACCACCGGCGATCCAGTCGGTCTTCACCGTGCCGATCGCGCCGTACGCGTTGACCGCCAGCAGGTCCAGCGCCGGCGCGTACGTCCGGTAGTAGGGCCAGGCCCCGGTCCACGCGTCGGTGGAGGTGACCGGGTGGTTCGGGTCGGCGGCGTGGATCGCCACCGCGACCTCGTTGACGAACCGCGCGTACGCCACCCGCCGCGCCTCGACCTCGGCGGCCGGCAACCCGTGATCCTGCATGGTCAGGATCACCTCGTTGCCCACGTCCCACATCAGCACGCCCTGGTAGCCCTTGAGCGCGTTGACCCGGGCCACGATCTCGTTCTTGGCGGCGGTCTTGTACGCGGTGTCGTTGACGTAGTCCGCGCCCTGGTTGAGCCAGTGCCCGACGACCACCTTGATGCCCTGCTGCGCGGCCCGGTTGAGCAGCGTCGGGGTCTGCGCGTCGTCCACGCCCCAGGTGCGGATGGTGTTCACGCCCGCGTTCTTCAGGTCGCGCATGTACCCGTCGGCCGCCGCCTGCGGCGGACCGTAGGTGAGCCCCTTCACCTCGTACGCTGCGCCGTTGACCTGTAGTTGCCAGTTGCCCTGGCTGCCGGTGACCCGGACCACGCTCGGCCCGGCCGGGGTGGCCGGGTCGGTCATCGCGGGCGGGACGGTGCCGGTGGCGCGGGCGACGGTCACCGAGTCGACGCTCAGCGTGCCGCCGGAGACGGTCTGCGGGGTCGGGGTGCTCTGGCCGGCGACCGCGTTCGGCAGCGAGCCGCCGATGGCGAGGTCGAACCGCAGATAGAAGGCGTGTTGCACGGCCGCCTGCCAGGCGGTCACACCGACCTGGCTCTGCCGGACCACCCAGGTCTGCCGGCCGTCGAGGTAGAACCGGATCTCCTCGTCGGTCTTCGTCCGGTCGATCACCTGGGCGTACTCGTGGTAGCCGGTCTGGCAGCCGGTGCAGCTCGCCAGCCCGCTGGTCCGACCGTTGTACTCGTTGCACACGCCCTCCGGTGCGGTGCCGCAGTGCAGGGTCTGGGAGAGCTGGCTGCGACCGTTGACGTCGGTCATGATGTCGGTCTCGCCGACGCCCGGCCAGTTGTTGAAGTTGCCCCGGTACGCCGACCCGGTGGCCCGGAAACCCGGCCAGTAACCGAGCGCGTTCGCCCCGTCCGGCTGCTTGAGCACCGCGCTGAACTTCAGCAGCTCACCGGGGCGGGGGGTGAAGTCGGCGCGCTGGGTCTCGATCCGACCCGAGGTCCAGTTGCCGGCCCCGTCCCGGATCGCCCGCAGGTTGAGCCGCCCGGCGCCGTCGAGAGAGACGTTGGCGGTCGACGCGCTCGCCGTCTCGACCGAGCCGGTGCCCCAGTTCGGCGCCCCGCCGGGATACTGCGTCCCGGTCCGGAGCAACCAGTTGGCCGCCGACGGGCCGGTGTTCGCCGGCCCGGTGAAGTCGTCGGTCCAGAGCGTGGTCCAGTCGCCGGGGACCGGGTCGGTCGGTCCGGGTGTGGTGGGCGTCGGGGTGGGGGTGTCGGTCCCGGTGCGCAGCTGTAGTTCGTACAGCGAGTAGCCGTAGCCGCTGGCCCGAACGGTGCCGTACATCCGCAGGTAGCGGCCGGTGGCGGTGAGCGGGATGGTCTGGGTGCCGCCGGTGCCGGTGGTCGTGGTGTACACGGCGGTCCAGGTGGTCCCGTCAGTCGAGGTCTGAATCTGGTACGCGCTGGCGTACGCGCCCTCCCAGATCAGGGTGACCTGACAGATCGGTTGCACGGTGCCGAGGTCGACGCGCAGCCACTGCGGGTCCGACCACTCCGAGGACCAGCGGGTGGCGGGGTTGCCGTCCACGGCCGCAGCGGCGGGTGTGTCCACGGCCTGGGCGGACGAGGCGGTGGCGGGACGGCCGAGGGCGGCGTTGCCGGTGCCGCAGCCGCCGGTCGGGTTGGGAGTGGGGGTGGCGCCGGTGGTGCCGTACACCTGGAGTTCGTAGAGCGAGTAGCCGTAGGTGCTGGACCGGGCGGTGCCGTACAGGCGCAGGTGGCGGCCGGTGCCGGTGACCGGGATGGTCTGGGTGCCGCCGGTGCCGGTGGTGGTGGAGTAGACGGTGGTCCAGGTGATCGTGTCGGCCGAGGTCTGGAGTTGGAACGCGCGGGCGTGGGCGCCCTCCCACCGCAGGACCACCTGGTTGATGGTGGCGGTGCTGCCCAGGTCGACCCGGATCCACTGTGGGTCGGACCACTGGCTCGACCAGCGGGTGCCGGGGTCGCCGTCGACCGCCGCCGAGGCGGGGGTGTCGGCGGCCTGGTCCGACGACGACACCACCGGACGGCCCTGGGACAGCAGCACATCGGCGGCGCTGGCCGGTGGCGGCGCCACGACCAGGTAGGCGGTGACCAGCGCGAGCAGGGCGACCGGTAGCAGGAGCTGCCAGCGTGGGGCTGGGACGGTCCGGCCGGCTGATGGGGGTGGGGGAACCGGGTACACGGTGGACTCCTGCCTCTCGACGACCAGGGGTCGCGGCGGGTGGGATCGGCGGGGGATGGGCCGGTGTCGATTGGAGAGCGCTCTCCGTATGGTCGAAGTGTTACGCCGGCTTTTCCGGCATGTCAAGAGAGTCATCGATGGATGGTGCTCGTTCTCGGTCGGATCCGGGCCGGGTTCGCCGGCTCGCCGCTCCGGGGGCGATCCGCGACCCCGCCACGCCTTGACACGGTTGCCCGACGCACGGGACCCTGACGGGGCTATGGGAGAGCGCTCTCCACCGTGCTCTTCGTGGTCCTCGTCGCAGAAGCTGGGAGATCGGATGAGCACCCTCGGGCTAACGGAGACGCTCGCCGGCGGTCGCCGGGCCGCACTACCGTTCCCGGCCGACTTCTGGTGGGGAGCCGCGACCGCCGCGTACCAGATCGAGGGCGCGGTCACCGAGGCCGGTCGTACCCCGTCGATCTGGGACGTGTTCGCCGCGACGCCGGGCCGGATCGACGACGGCAGCACCGGCGAGAACGCGACCGACCACTTCCACCGCTACCGCGAGGACGTCGCGCTGATGGCCGAACTCGGCCTGGCCGCGTACCGGTTCTCGGTCTCCTGGCCCAGGGTCCGCCGAGCCGGCGGCGTCGGGGTCAACGCCGCCGGACTCGACTTCTACGACCGTCTGGTCGACGCGCTGCTCGCCGCCGGGATCAGCCCGGTCGCCACGCTCTACCACTGGGACCTGCCGCAGGAACTGGAGCAGGCCGGCGGCTGGACCAACCGCGACACCGCCTTCCGCTTCGCCGACTACGCCGCCGCCGTCGCCGGCCGGCTCGGCGACCGGGTACGACTGTGGAACACCCTCAACGAACCGTGGTGCTCGGCCTTCCTCGGCTACGGCTCGGGCGGCCACGCCCCCGGCCGGACCAGCCACCGCGAGGCGTTGACCGCCGCCCACCACCTGCTGCTCGCGCACGGTCTCGCCACCGGAGCGCTGCGCGCCGCCGCGATCACCGGCCAGGTCGGCATCGCCCTCAACGCCGGCACGGTGCGGCCGGTGTCGAACACCGCCGCCGACCTCGACGCGGCCCGGCGCATCGACGGACTGCTCAATCGGATCTTCTTCGACCCGCTGCTGCGCGGCGCCTACCCGGCCGACGTCCAGGCGGACACCGCCGGCATCACCGACTGGGCCTTCGTCCGTCCCGGCGATCTCGCCGTGATCAGCACCCCGATCGACGCGCTCGGCGTCAACTACTACCAACCCGACCTGGTCGGCGCGGCCGAGGCGGGAGCAACCGATCCCCGCACGCCCTATCCGACCGCGCAGGACATCGTTTTCCACCCGACGCCCGGTCCGGTGACCGACATGGGTTGGTCGATCGACCCCACCGGCCTGCGCGAACTGCTGCTGCGGATTCGCCGCGACTACGGCGACATCCCGATGTACGTGACCGAGAACGGCGCCGCGTACGCCGACCGGGTCACACCGGACGGGCGGGTGCCCGACCCGGAGCGGATCGACTACCTGTACGCCCACCTCGCCGCCGCGCACGAGGCGATCGCGGCCGGGGTGGACCTACGGGGCTACTTCGTCTGGTCCCTGCTGGACAACTTCGAGTGGGGGTACGGCTACACCAAGCGGTTCGGGTTGGTCCACGTCGACTACGCCACCCAGGCCCGCACGCTGAAGGACAGCGCCCACTGGTACCGGAGGGTAATCGCGGCCGGCGGTGTTGTCGCCCGCTTGCCGTACGAGTGACGCACGGTGGCGCGACCGTGTCGTTGAAGCCGCTTCGGTGGGTTTGTCTTCACCGTTTGTGATCTTCCCTTTACATCCAGGCGTAGGTTGACCTAGTGTTCCGGCGCACTGTCCGGTGATCACGGGGGTCATGGTGACAAAAGCGCGCTTCTTCATGCCTGTCGGTCGGACCGCTTCGGGTCGGCCTCGACGGTTGTCGACCTCGCTGGCATCCGCCGCGTTCGGGGAGCCTTTCGCCGCACGGTCCACGCAGGTGTAGTCCGCCACCGGTACTCGACCCGTCGATCCGGCCCTTCCGGCTGTTCCGGGTCACCCGTGTGTCCGGCCGATCCGAGTCTCACCGCGACGGTGCCCTTCCGACCAAAAGTTGATCATGATGATTTGAGGTGGCAGTGAGGAATTCGTCCGTGCAGAGGGAAAAAAGGCGCCGGAGACGTACGCCCGGCTGGTTGGTGTCGACGACGCTCGCCGTGGTCGCGGTGTCCTCGTTCGGTGTGCCGGTGCAGGCGGCACCGGCTCCACCGGCACCCGCACCCGCACGCCCGTCGGTGGCGCCGGATCCCACGGCCGCCGCCGTCGCGGCGAAGTCGTCCGGCCAGCGGGTCGAAGTGGGGTCGGCGACCTCGGAGTTGACCCGGGTGTTCGCCAAGCCCGAAGGTGGCTTCCAACTCGAATCCGCCGTGGTACCGCAGCGGGCCCGCCAGTCGAACGGCTCGTGGGTGGACATCGACCTGGGCCTGCGCCGTGGCGGCGACAACCAGCTGCGGCCGGCTGTGTCGATCGCGGACGTCCGGTTTTCCGGCGGCGGATCGGGACCGTTCGTGACCCTGGTCCGGGGTGGCAAGACGTTCTCGATGTCCTGGCCGGGCACGCTGCCCGCGCCGGTGGTCGCCGGGGAGTCGGCGACGTACCCGGAGGTTCTGCCGGGGGTCGACCTGGTGGCGCGGGCGACCCGTACCGGATTCACCCACGTGCTGGTGGTGAAGACCGCGCAGGCGGCGGCGAACCCGGCGGTGCGGCGGATCCGGCTCGACACCGCCGGTGACGCCCGCCTGGTGTCCCTGCCCGGCGGCGAACTGCGTGCCGAGGCGGACGGGGCGGTGCTCGCGTCGGCGGAACCGGCGGCGATGTGGGACTCGTCCGGGTCGGTCGACCGGTCGGGCGCCACCGCGTCACGGGCCGGCGCGGCCGGGCCGGACGCCGCCCCGTCGAGCCAGGAGTCGTCGGCGGCCGGACCGGGCGACGCCGCGTTGACGGCGGCGGTACGGCCGGAGGTGACCGGTGACGGCGACCTCCTGCTGCACCCGGACGCGTCCCTGCTGGACAGCGACACGGCGAAGTTCCCGATCTACGTCGACCCGGCGTGGTCGACGGCCAGGTCCCGGTGGGCGTACGCGACCAACAACAACTCGAACAACACCGACACCTCGGTCGCCCGGGTCGGCAAGAACCCCGAGGGCGGCGTGGTCTACCGCTCCTACTTCGACTTTCCGCTGAGCGCCTTGCAGGGCAAGTACATCGCCTCGGCGTACGTGCAGATGAAGCTCGACCACTCCTGGTCGTGCAACGACACGATCACCCACCTCTACCACACCAACGGGATCGCCTCGACGCCCCGGACCGGGTGGGCGCCGAAGCTGAACGCCTGGCTCCAGCAGGCGAACTCGCACGCGAACGAGGGGGCGGGGTGTTCCGACTCGCCGCAACCAGACATGATCGTGAACTTCGGCGGCGGCAACGTCCTCAACCTGGTGCAGAACCACGCCACCAACAACTGGACGAACGTGACGGTGGGGTTCTGCGCCTGCGGCGACACCGGCGGGGCGAACGAATCGGTCCAGGACCGGTGGAAGAAGTTCTTCCCGAACGACGCGAAGCTGATCGTCGACTACGACTCGTACCCGCAGCCGCCGGTCAACCCGCAGGTGTCGGGGGTGGCGTGCGGCTCCGGCCGGACGATGATCGGGACGTTGAGCCCGACGGTGTCGGCGGTGTTCCCGGACGCGGACACCGGCCAGGCGTTGACCACCCAGTTCGAGTGGCTGGAGATCCCCGGGTCGGGCGTCTACAACGACTCGACGCCGCGCAAGGCCGCGCCACCGGGCATGTCCGTGCCGGCGAACGGGCGGGCCACCACGGGCGCGCTCGCCGGGGTGGAGCCGGGCAAGGCGTACGCGTTCCGGTCCCGCGGAACCGACCCGGCGCCGTACTCGCGGACCAGCGGCTGGTCGGGTTGGTGCGAGTTCGCGGCGGACACCCTGGCACCGGACGTGACGGTGACGGAGGCGCCGACGACGACGCCTCCGCCCGGACCCGGACTGCCGCGCACGTTCACCATCAGCTCGACCAAACCGACCGTGACGAAATTCCGGTACGGCTGGTCGGCCGCGACGACCGAGATCGCGGCGACCGGTACGACCACCAGGTCGGCGACGGTGACCCTGGCCCCGCCGAAGTACGGCTCGAACATCCTGTACGTCTCCGCGATCGACACCACCCTGAACCAGGGCCATGGATCGTGGCCGGTCGAAGTCAGCCGCCCGGCGCCACCGGTGGCCCGGTGGCGGTTGGACAGCTATCCCGGGGTGACCCAGGCGCAGGCTCTCCAGGACGTCCAGGCGGCGTCGGGTGACACCGACGGCGCGGGCCCGTTGACGGCGAACACGCCGCTGAGTAGCAGCGGGATCGGCTGGACGGACGACATCCGGATGGTCGGGGCGAAGACCGCGACGTTCAACACCATCAATTCATCCGTCACCACGGCCGGACCGGTGGTGGACACGACGAAGTCGTACAGTGTCGCGGCCTGGGTGAGATTGTCCGGCCTCGCGCCGGAAGCCTCCACGATCGCCGGACAGGACGGTAACTGCTACTTCGGCTTCTTCTTCGGATACCAGAAGTTGGCCGGCGTTCCCCGGTGGAACGTGACCATCCCGAACGGCGACTGCGTGACGACCCGTACCTTCACGGCGGCCTGGTCGGATCCGATCACCGCCGCCCACCTGAACCGGTGGCAGCATCTCGCCTTCTCCTACGACCAGGCCGACCGCAGCGTCGCCCTGTTCATCAACGGTGTCCAGGTGACCCGGGTTCCGCTGGCGAGCACTCCCTGGAACGCCACCGGGGGCATGCGGCTCGGTCACATCGGGTTCCAGAATGCGGTCCTCGACGGTGCGCTCTCCGACGTGCAGGTCTTCGACCGGGTGCTGGTCGAGGAGGACTTCGTCGGCCAGCAAGCCGAGGCCCCGCTCTCCGGTGGCGTCCACGAACCGGGCTTCCTCAACCCGGTCCAGGTCGGTGACTGGGACTTTTCCGGGGCGCGGTCCTGCTACGAGGCGGGCAGCGACCCCCTGTTCTGCCAGTCTCCGGAAGCGGGGCAGTTTGGCCGGCGGCTGGCCCTGACCCAGGGCAGCTTCATCGGCTACGGGCACCGCGACGACGGTCTACTGCTCGACAACGTGCACTTCGCCGAGGATCCGGGCGACCCCTACCACGGCCTGACCACCACCGAGTACGGGCTTTCGCAGAAGAACACCGCCACCGAGGAGAGCCCGGTCTGGCAGGACACACCGGTCCTGCGTACGGACGACTCGTACGCCGTGTCCGTCTGGGCACGACCGGACGACGTACTTCCCGAGGACGGAACCGTGATCCGTACGGTGGTGGCGCAGGCCGGTGAGCACCAGTCCAGCCTCTGGATGACCTACGTGCCGTCCATCGAATCCTGGTACCTCTGCACCAAGGCCGTGGACGGCGCCACCGGCCCACTGGAGTGTGTCGGCGCGCACGTGCCCGGTTCGGGCGGTGTCTGGACCCACGTGATCGGTACCTACGACCGGAACAGGTCGGAGCTGCGGATCTACGTCAACGGTCAGCGGGCCGCGTCACACGCGCTCTCGTACGTGCCGTTCTCCGCGACGAAGCGGGTGGTCGTGGGACGCGCGTTCTGGCAGGACGAACTCATCGACCAGTGGGCCGGCGGGATCGACGACCTGCGCTTCTACCAGGGCGCACTGACCGATGCGGGAGCCAGGGAACTCTTCGCGGACCAGTCCGTGGAGACCGTGGAGCCGTAGTTCCCGCGAGTTGGTGCGGTGGGCCGATCCCGGCCCACCGCACCGATCTCTGCTCACGAGGCAGACAGCTTTCCGGAACTCGTCCGGATCGGCATGGTAACGGAGGCGGAATGGTCAACAGGGTGGATTCGATGGGCGACGGCCCTCCCGACGTACGGGCGGCGGTGATCCGGGGGCGTACCCGATCGGTCGTCGCGGCCTGTATGTCGAGCAGGGACAAGCTCTCGGCGCTGTTGGCTGGAGCCGGGTTGAAGCTGCTCGATGTTCCTGGCTCGGGTGATGAATTGCCGGTTACTGCTGCCTCTCTGGTCACCAGTTGCGGCCCTGAGCATGGGCGGCGCGACGAGGTGGTCGAGCTGGGCGATCCTCACCTCGTAGAAAAGGCGAACGCCGGGTGGTTTCGGTTGGCGAGCGAGTACGGCTTGTTCTCGCAGAGCCGGGAGTTCCTGCTCGGCGTCGACTTCGCCGGGCAGGACGCGGCGCCGATTCTTCGTTGGGTTCGGGTCCAGTTGCAGGATGATTGGGACATCATGGGGGCTGGCGCCGCTTCCGGGATCCTTGGTGCAGGAAGCGGGTGGCCGGGATTCGTCATGATGTCCCTGGATGGCGAGGTGATTGTCGGTGGGACCACCTGGCAACGCAGCATCGGCTCGCTTGCGGTGCGCCATCCGAGCCGTATCCAACTTGTCCGGGACTACGTCGGGCGCCTGATCGTCAATCCAAGGACAGCGTCGGATGTTCGAGCTGAAGGCGAGCGCTGGCTGAGTTCGACAGCGTGATCCAACGGGGATAGCAGGAGTCGGGGCCGGGCGGTCCGCCGGCGTTGCCTGATGTGATTGCACATGGACCCGCCTCGGCATTGCCGAGACTCTCGGTACGGCAGACACGCTCTGCTGGGTGAGAGGGGTTCATCGGTCTGGTGGGGCGGCGTCGGTCGAGAGTGAGAGTTCGCTGTCGGCCGACGCCGCCGCTTCGAACTGTTGGCCTAGTACGGCCGTCCAGGATCATTATGTAGGCTTGGATCGATGGTTCCGCGGGCTGTTGGGCTAGCTAGATCGGTTCGATTGCAGTAGCCATTGCTCGGGGTCTTGACCTGCGACCACGCCTAGGTACTTGCTGGCGGGTGCCACACCGGCAAGGCGGCGAAGTTCTGGTGTGAGGCTCAGGAGCTGTTCAACGCCGGTGGCGAGGATGTGGTTGTCCGCCGGTCGCAGCCACGGCAGGACGTGCTCGCAGATAAGCGCGCGGCGCGTCGTCTGGGTGCGATTTTCGCCGGCGGCGTGCCAGAGCCGGCCGCTGTAGACCACGGCGCTTCCGGCAGGCATCACCACCGGGACCAGCTCGTGTTGCTGTGGGCGCCGACCGGCTGGCCAGCGGTGACTGCCGGGAGCGATCACGGTTGCGCCGTTGTCCACGGTGAAGTCGTCAACAGCCCAGATGACGTTGGTCTCTGCCTCGACCTCGCGGGGAAGTGGGTAGACGCCCGCGTCGAAGTGCAGCGGCTGGGATCCCTGGCCCGGGTCGACCGCGGAGAGGAACAGCATCCCGAACTGATGAACCTCGCCCAGACGCGCCGTGACGAGGCGACGCACCTGGGGGTGGATCAGCAATGGTTCGAAGCCGCCGAGGCGGCTCAGCAAGGAGTAGACGCGCCGGGTCCGTCGTCCGTCGAAGTCGTTGTCGCTCCAGCCCACGCTGTGTAAAAGGCTGTCTGCGTGCCGAACAGCCGCGGTCAGCTGCTCATCGGACAGCAGCGCGGGCAGCACGACAAAGCCATCCTCTTGCAGCGCCGCAGCAGCGGGGATGTGATCGATGTCAGCAGTCTCGGCCATAGCCTGCGAATCTAGCATCGGCGCGGGCGACCATGGCTCGTCGAACTGGACAAGGCCCGCGCCTCCAGGGTGGTCAGCGTGCCGGGCAGGTGTGCAGGCAACCGCCCCCGATGATGAGTAACTTGTGGAGACAACCGAATATCTGGCGGCGGCCGCAAGTGTCAGCGTAGACGCCCAGGCGCAGTGTTGATCCTCGACGACACCGGTGATCTCAGAAAGGGGACCCACACCATTGGAACCCAGAGACAGTACACCGGCACCGCCGGTCGAATCGAAAACGCGCAAGTGGCGGTGTACCTGGCCTACGCCGCGCCGAGCGGGTCCACGCTCATTGACCGGGAGGTCTACCTGCCCAAGGCGTGGACCGACGACGCACAGCGGTGCGCCGCGGCCGGCGTCCCGGCGCATGTCCGCTTCGCCACCAAAGTCGCCCTGGCCCGGCGGATGCTCGCCCGCACCTTCGACGCCGGGGTACCCACTCAGTGGTGCACGGCAGACGAGTTCTATGGCGGGGACCGGCACCTCCGCCGCGACTTGCAAGCCCAAGGGGCCGGTTACGTCCTCGCCGTGGCGCGCAGCCTGCTCATCCGCCGCCGCATCAGCGACGGTGAGCTGGCGTTCTACCTATGCTGGTCACCGCATCCGGTCCCCCTGCGAGCCCTGGTCCGGGTGGGCGGAACCCGCTGGAAACGTGGAGACCTGCTTCCAGACCAGCAAGACCATCGGACTGGACGAACCCCAGGTCCGCCGCTGGGACTCCTGGTACCGGCACACCACCCTGGTCATGCTCGCTCACGCCGTCCTCACCGTCATCGCCGCCAAGGAATGCCAGCAACACACCGACCAGACGCTGATTCCCTTGACGTTCAACGAATCCGCACGCTGTTCGCGAAACTGATCGCCAACACCATCCACCCTGTCAGCCACTGCCTGGCCTGGTCCCACTGGCGCCGCCGACACCAAGCCCGCGCCCGGACCAGTCACTATCGGAGTCGAGGGCAGCTTACGAATCGACCAGGATCTACATAACGATGCGGGGCTGCCGTACTAGGTAGAGCGCCATGCCCACGTCGCCGGCTACCGTCCCACTCCTGCCCAGGAGCAGCAGGAAAGCTGAGACCGCGTCAGGCGAGGCGACGTCCCGGAAGTTCCCTGACGAAGGTGCCCCACGCGGCGCGGTCGAAGGCGAGCACCGGCCCGGCCGGATCCTTGGAGTCGCGTACGGCGACCGCCTGTGGCAGTTCGGCGATCTCGACACAGTTCGCGTTGGTGCCGCTGCGGCTGGACTTGCGCCAGGTGGCTGCGGACAGGTCGGTGACGATCATCCCGGGGCTCACTCTCGTTCGTGCTCCGTTGCGACCCGCGCAACAAAGTCGACCGACTCGGCGGGGCTCAAGGCTACCTTGCCGAGCCGGTCCGACTCCCGTCGGAAGAACGCCACCTGCGGCGCCTCCTCCAGGAACAGGCCGGAGAGCTTGTGGTCGAGATAGACCACGGATCTGTTGCGCGGGAAGTCGAAGAGCGCGAACGCGCCGTCGAGACCGGAGTGTCCGCCGACCTCGAACGGCACCACCCGCAGGGTGATGTTCGGCCGGTCGGCCAGCTCGACCAGGTGGCGGAGCTGCCGGGCCATCAGGCGTCGGTTGCCGAGCACCCGGCGCAGCACCATTTCGTCCACGATGGCCAGCAGGTCCGGCGGGGTGGGGCGGGTGAGGATCGCCTGCCGACCCAGCCGGGCGGCCACCCGCGACTGGGCATCCTCGTCCTCGACCCCGCCGTCGCGCATCAACGCCTGGGTGTAGTCGGCGGTCTGGAGCAGCCCGGGGATGAGTAGCGGCTCCCAGTTGACGACGCTGGTCGCCTCGGCCTCCAGCCGGATCAGGGTGCGGGACTCGTCGGACAGGCCGCCGATCACCTCCCACCAACCCGTTTCGGCGGACCGTTCGGCCATGCCGAGCAGGCGCTTGCGTTCGTCGCCGGTGACGCCGTAGATGACCAGCAGCGAGGCCACGTCCGCCGCCGGGATGCCCTGGATGCCGGTCTCCATCCGGGACAGCTTGGACGGCGCCCAGTCCAGCCGGGCGGCGACCCGACGCAGGCTGAGCTTGCGCGTCTCGCGCAGCTCGCGTAACTCACCGCCCAGGCCACGTCCGACCACTGTGGGCTGGCTCGCCTTCGACATCTGCTCCTCCGGGACATTCGATGTCACGTTGATCGACTGTTGGTGTCACGTTGAGTATTGACAGTCCCGCGCTTGGGCACAAGAGTCAGGGGCAACGTTGCTGAATATTCGTCCGAACCCGGAACACTGCTGGGAGGCGTACAAGATGACCGACGTCAAACCGAGCCCATACGTCCCTACCTGGTCGCAGCCGTACGACCCGGCCGACTCGCCGGGGCCGATCCCTTCGGTGTTGGAGCGGTTCCGGCGCGGGCGGCCCGAGCAGCCCGCGCCGAGCGAGGCGGAGGTCGAGGCCGGTCGCTACACGGTGGTGCTGGTGCCGCCGGAGGCGGCCGAGGTGATCGGCTACGACCGTACCGACGTGGGCCTGCGGATGTACCGCGACGCGGACTGGGACCACAATCCGGGCGACCTGGACGAGGTCGCCGCCATGATCGAGGAGGCGTGCGGCGAGCCGGTCATCCTGGTCGAACACCACTCCGACCTGACCTACTGGACAGCCAGGCTCCGAGTCGCGTAGCCGTAGCCGGGCGGATTCAGTCGAGCTGTGGTCGTCCACTACCCCTATCGGGGTAGTAATCCGCCACAGCCGACGATGCGGGGCTGGGTCAGTGGTGCCAGGGGAGTTGGTGGGGGTGGGGCGGGCGGGGTTCGGTGAGCAGGTTGGTCAGTAGGGCGGCGAGTCCGGTTGGGTGGACCGTGTCGCGGGTGGAGGCAAGTTCGGGTACGGGCCACCACCGGTGCCCCACGTGGACCGTCAGCTCATACCCGGCCATTCCGCTCACGTCGACCTCGTGCGAGTCGACCCGCAGGCGGAAGAAGTCGTCGCGGAAGTTGCCGGCGGCCCAGCCGAGGTCGGCGTACCCGCTGGTGTAGGCGACCGGATCGCCGAGCTGGTCCGGGTGGACGGCGAGCCCGACCTCCTCCCGGAGTTCGCGGGCCGCCGCCTGCGCCAGCGACTCGCCCTCGTCGACGCCGCCACCGGGCACGCTCCACGAGTAGCCGAGACCGGGGTTGTCGGGGTCGCTCAGGTATTGCAGGAGCAGGACCCGATCGGCACCGTCGAGCAGCAGCACCCGCGCCGCCCGCCGCCGGTACGTTGCCTCGTCGGTCATCGGCCCAGGTTACCGACCTGGCAACACGGTCCAGAAGGGGAAACTACCTGGAGGTGACGACCTGCACCACGGTCAGCGCGATCGGCAGCAGTAGCGTGGTGGCGGCCCGTCCGATGTAGCCGAAGGAGAACGGCGCGGGCTCCGTAGTCACGATGACCTGGCGCAGCCGCAGCGCCACGTCCAGTCTGCTCCACTCCCGTTCGATCAGCGGATGCGCGCTATTGCCGGGAGCGGTCACCACCCGGACCGCGTCCTCGATCGCCGGCGCGAAGGTGTCCAGCGCCCGCTCCTGGCTCTCCCTGGACAGTCGGTACAGCAACCAGACCGGGATGCTGAACACGGTCAGCCCACCGCCGAACAGCAGCACCACGAACACCCAGACGATGGCCCGGCTGGCCGGGGTGAGCTGCGGCTGTACGCCGAGCATGGCCGGTACGAAGAGGGCACCGCAACTGAACATCAACCCCTCGACCCAGGCGAAGGTGTAGAGCTGACGGATGCCCCACGCCCGCTCGGTACGGAACGGGGTCCAGTGCAGTCGCGCGCCCTTCGTCGCCGCGTACACCAGGGCGATCGCCTTGCTGATGCCCCAGATGCCGGCGGCGCTGCACAGCCCGACCGCACCGATGACCACCAGACCGGCGGCCCGGTGCCAGCCGTGGTGGACCGGGATGACCGCGTCGAGCGGCTCGAACGACAGCGCCAGGGCGACCAGCGGGGCGAGTCCGACCGGCAGTACCAGCAGGTAGAAGGCGCGGTCCCAGGAGTCGACGCAGCGCTGGATCGCGCCGAGGTCCCAGCCGGCGCGGCCGCCGTGCCGGCTGAACTCGCGCAGCAGGTTCTCCAACCTGAACTCGGCCTGCTGCATCAGCAGCGGACTGAGGCTCACCCAGAGCGCGGCGGTCGGGATGGCCCAGCGCATGGTCGACGGCTGCGACCCCATCCGGTCGACCACGGCGGTGGCGAACCACCACCAGAACAGCGCGGTCGGTCCGAGCGCGAAGATCGCGGCGCAGGCGAGACGCTGGCGGTGTCGCGCCGGCCCGGCCCGGGGGACCCGCCGGGGCACCGAGGTGTACGGCGACACCCAGGTCTCGACGGCCGTCACGGGGTTACCAGCCGTGTCGGAGAATGCGCCAGGTGGTTTCCGCGCGGATGCGGCCGAGCCCGAACAGCAGGTCCACCGCGTCGCGGAAGACCACCGGGTCGTTGTTCGCGGCGCGGATCATGTGCCGGGCCCACCACGGTATGGACATCAGGCCGTGTGCGACCCGGCTGGAGATCAGGTGTGCGCGGTAGGTGCGCCGGAACCAGGTTTCGAACTCGGCCAACGCCCGCGCCTGCTCGACCGCCCCGGACAGGTTCGCGGGCAGCCGGGTGACCAACTCGTACGCGGCGTTCATGCCGTAGACGATGCCCTCCCCGCTGAGCGGATTGATCATCGATCCGGCGTCACCGATCAGCGCCGCCCGCTCGTGCGCCAGCCGGGGTATCGGTCGCGCCAGTGGCAGGTGGTGGGCCCGGTGGGCGTACAGGTCACCGAGTTCGATGCCGCGCTGCCGGCACGAGTCGGCGAACCGGTCGAGGACCCGGCGCAGGTCCAGTGACCGGCGACGCAGTTCGGAGACCATGATGCCCACGCCGACGTTCACCGTGCCCTTCCCGTTGGGAAAGACCCAGCCGTACGCGGGCAGCATCTCCTTCGACCACTCGAAAATCATGCGCTGGCCGAGCGGCCCGTCGGGGTCGAAGGCGTCGCTGTCGGCGTAGGCGCGCATCGCGATGGCGGTGCTCCGGCCGCTCGGCCGCCCGGCACCGAGCTGCCGACGCAGCACCGAGTACGCGCCGTCCGCACCGATCACCAGTCCCGCCTCCAACCGGTGCTCGGTGCCGGCCCGCCGGACCGACACCCAGCGGCGGTCGTCGGCCAGGCCGGTCGCCGTCACCTTGTGCCCGCTCAGGTCCACCGCCCCGGCGTTCAGCGCCGCCAGCCGTAGCCGCTGGTCGAAGTCGGCGCGCGGCACCACGTACCCCTCGGTCGACATCCCGTCCAGGCCGGTCAGCGCGGCGTTCAGCTCCACGCCGGCCGGGCCGTAGACGGTCAGCGACGCGGCCGGGGTCTCGCCGGCCAGGATGTGGTCGAGATCGAGCCGGCGCAGCAACTGGGCCACGCCCGGTCCCAGCCCGTCACCGCAGGGCTTGTCCCGGGGAAAGGTGCGCTGGTCGACCAGGGCGACGCGCCACCCGCGACGGGCGGCCACGATCGCGGCGGTGGCGCCGGCCGGGCCGGATCCGGCCACCACGACATCGAACCGGAGTGGGCCCATGCGCTCATATTGCCAGGCGTGATCGCTCCACTACGGAAGTCGGGAGCGGTCGGGCTCGGCACCGATCGCCAAACCTCTCGAAGCGGGCGGTCACCGATCCCGCCGGCTCCGTCGGTCGACCGGCGAGCCGGCGATCAGGCCGGGTAGCGGCGGGGCGTGAAGACCACCGGACCGGCGAAACCCCGCTCCACCACCCGAGTGCCGGACGAGCCGACCAGCAGCAGCGTACGCATGTCGACCTCGGCCGGGTCGAGGTCGGCGAGCCGGACCACGCGTACGCGTTCACCCGTTCCGCCGACGTCCCGCCCGAGCACCACCGGGGTCTCCGGTGACCGGTGCGCCAGCAGCAGTTCCTTAGCCGCCGCCACCTGCCAGGTACGACTCTTCGACCCCGGGTTGTAGATCGCGATCACCAGGTCGGCCTCGGCGGCGGCGGTCAACCGCTTCGCGATGATCTCCCACGGCTTGAGCCGGTCCGACAGCGACAGCACGCAGTAGTCGTGCCCGAGCGGGGCGCCGACCCGGCTCGCCACCGCGTGGGCGGCGGTCAGCCCCGGCAGCACCCGTACCGGAATGTCCGTCCACTTCGGTTCGGAGGCCACCTCCAGGACGGCGGCGGCCATCGCGAAGACACCGGGGTCGCCGGACGACACCACCGCCACCCGCCGGCCGCGTCGGGCCAGGTCCAGGGCGAACTCGGCCCGTTCCGCCTCCACCCGGTTGTCCGAGGCGTGCCGGCGCTGGCGCGGGTTGGCCGGCACCCGGTCCAGGTACGGCCCGTAGCCGACCAGGTCGTCGGCAACGGCCAACGCGTCCTGCGCCTGCGGGGTGCACCACTCGCGTCCCGCCGGACCGAGCCCGATCACGACGACCTCACCCATCCCCGCCGCGACCGGCTCGGGACCACCGATCGACTCGGGGACAGCCACCGGCTCGGGGACGGCCGGGGGAGTCACCGCACCCGCCAGCTCGGCGCGGGTACGTTCGTGCACCCGGCTCGGCAGCAACGCCAGCGAGAAGTACGGCACCGTCGCCGGATCCACCTCGGCGAGTCTGGCCGACTGCTGCCGATCGGTGGTGGCGCGTTCGACGTACCAGGTCTCGTCCAGCCGGCCCGCCTGCGCGAGCGCCGCGCGGACGTTGCCGAAGGTGCGGCCCAGCTTCATGATCGCCGCCGAGTCGGTGGCCGCCAGCCGCTCCGCCAGGATCTCCGTCGGCAGGGTCCCCGGCAGCACGGTCAGGATCTCGTCCCGCTCGACCAGCGGACGCCCGAGTACGGCGGCAGCCGCGCTGACCGACGTCACGCCCGGCACCACCTCGGTCGGGTAGCGACCGGCGAGCCGCTTGTGCATGTGCATGTACGAGCCGTAGAAGAACGGGTCGCCCTCGCAGAGCACCACCACGTCCCGCCCGGCGTCCAGGTGTGCGGCGAGCCGGGCCGCGCTCGCCGCGTAGAACTCCTCGATCTCGGCCCGGTAGCCGTCCGGGTGCTCCGGCTTCTCCGTGGTGACCGGGTAGGTCAGCGCCTCCTCGATCTGCCCGTCCCGCAGGTACGGTTCCGCGATCGTCCGGGCCACACTGCGCCCGTGCCGCGCGCTGTGGTACGCGACCACGTCGGCCCGCTCGACCAGCCGGGCGGCCTTCACCGTCACCAGCTCCGGGTCACCCGGTCCGAGCCCCACCCCGTACAGCCGGCCGGTGTTCCGGCCCGGTCCGGGCGCGTCGCCGTCGAGGGCCGGGCCCGTCTCGTTCACCGGCACACCGTCCACGTTGGTCACTCTCTCTCGCTGGCGATGGCGTTGATCGCCGCCGCGGTCATCGCGCTGCCGCCGCGCCGCCCGTGCACGACCAGGTACTCCAGCCCACCCGGATGCGCGGCGAGCGCCTGCTTGGACTCGGCCGCGCCGATGAAACCGACCGGGATGCCGAGCACCGCCGCCGGCCGCCCGGCACCCGCCTCGACCATCTCCAGCAGGCGGAACAGGGCGGTCGGCGCGTTGCCCACGGCGACCACCGCGCCGTCGAGCCGATCGCCCCACAGGTCCAGCGCGGCGGCGCTGCGGGTGGTGCCGAGTTGCGCCGCCAGGGCCGGCACCCGAGGATCGCGCAGGGTGCAGATCACCTCGTTGTCGGCGGGCAGCCGGGTCCGGGTGACCCCGGCGGCGACCATCTCGGCGTCACAGAGGATCGGCGCCCCGGCGCGCAGCGCCGCCCGCGCCGCCGACACCACGCCGGGGGAGTGGGCGACGTCCGCCGGCAGGTCGACCATGCCGCAGGCATGGATCATGCGTACGGCCACCGTCGCGACGTCGTCGGGCAGGCCCGACAGGTCAGCCTCGGCGCGGATAGTGGCGAACGACCGGCGGTAGATCTCCGCACCGTCGCGGACGTAGTCGATCACGTACCCCTCCGTGCCGCCGCGATCGTGGCGGCGGTCTCGTCCAGCGTCGCCGACCGCGAGCGCGGTCGACCGTCCAGGCTGACCTGGTAACCCTCGATGGTGGCCAGCACCTCGACATGCCGGTCCGTCGGCCGGCCGCAGCGCCGCTCGCAACCGACCCAGTGCACCGGCAGTCCGGTCGGCCCCGACGGCGCGGCGGCGTGCACCACCGTCGCGTCGGTCCGTACGTTCGCGAGCGCCTTCGCGCAGCCGGGCGACCCGGCGCAGCCGGTCACGCCGACCCAACCGGCGGCGGCATCGGCCACCAGACCCGCGGCGGCCAGTGTCGCCAGCCGGCGCCCAGCCTCGCCGGTGTCCAGATCGGGTACGACAACGGTGCGCCACGGAGTGATGTTGATCTCGTCGCCGCCCGCCCCGGCGGCCGCCGCCAACGCGATGAGCTGGGTGTCGGTGAGTCGACCGAGCGGCACCACCGCCGCGAGCGCGACCCGCCCGTCGAGCTGGTCCACCAACCCGACCGGCGCCCGGTTCGGCGTCTCGGGGATGTCGGCGGGCACGGGGGCGACCATCGGCAGGTCCAGCGCCGCGTGCAACCGGGCGGTGATGGTGCGTACGCCGTTGTCGAGTTCTGCCAGCCGCCAGGCGGTGCTGTGCTGGGCGGTGGACTCGGTGAGGAAGGCGCGGGCGGCGAGCAGGGCGGTCGACGCGGCGGCCGCCGGCGGTACGCGTACCCCCGTGTCGGTGCCGGCCAGCAGCACCGCCACCGCCCCGCCCGGTACGGCGAGCAGCCCGACGTCCGCGCCGAAGCCGGTCACGTCGCCCCGCCCGTCGTCGACGGTGAACAGGAACCGGCCCGGCAACCCGGCCAGCACCGGATCCGCGCAGAGCCCCTCGTCCAGCTCATCGACCAGCGCCCGGACGTCGAGCAGCCCCCCACCGATCCGACCACTGAGTACGGAAGCGATCACGTTGCGTACGCGTTCGTGGCTCTCTGACGGCAACAGCCCGGCCGCGTACAACCGGGCGGCCAGGTCCCGCTCGGTGCCCGCCCGCAGGCCACGCAGCTGCACGTTGCCGCGCGAGGTCAACTCCAGGGCGCCGTCACCCAGATCGAGCGCGGCGGCGGTCAGCGCGACGAGCTGTTCGGTGTGCAACCGCCCACCGGGCACCCGCACCCGAGCCAGGTTCCCGTCGGCGGCGACATGTACGCGCAGTGTCCCCGGACAGGCGTCCGGTGCCGACCGCCCTCGTGGTGACCACACCCGGCGGATACTACGGCCTGCGTGGGCCCACCCCGGCGGCACGCCGACCGGCACACCAGCACCCCTGGCGGGAGCGGCTTGACGAACCGGGGTCCGAGTCGTGAGAGTGAGAACCGCTGAACGCGGCGACAGGTGGAGGAAGCCGGTGAGATCCCGGCGCGGTCCCGCCACTGTTACCGGGGAGCGGACCCCGACACGGTCACGGCCCACACGGGCGGGAAGACCGGGGCGAGCGACGATCCGGGAGCCAGGAGACTCCGGGTCACCGCGCGGCGTGGAGCGGACCCGTCCGGGCCCGCCCCGAGCCGCAACCGACGAACCCGGGGCGCGGACCCCGAGGGAGGAACCACCATGTCACGCCACGCCCTGCGCGGTGCCCGATGATCCTGCTCCTCTCCACCTCGGACACCGACCTGCTCAGCGGCAGGGCAAGTGGCGCCGACTTCCGGCTGGCGAACCCGGCCCGCACCTCGGTCGAGGACCTGCCCGCCCTGCTCGACGGCGTCGACCTGGTGGTCGTACGCATCCTCGGCGGCTACCGCGCCTGGGAGGAGGGGCTGGACTCGCTGCTGGCCGGGGCGCTGCCGGTCGTACTCCTCGGTGGTGAACAGGCACCGGACGCGGAGCTGATGCGCCGCTCGACCGTGCCCGCCGGGGTGGCCGCGGAAGCCCACGCCTACCTCGCGCACGGTGGACCGGCGAACCTCACCGAGCTGCACCGGTTCCTCTCCGACACGGTCCTGCTCACCGGCTACGGCTTCGCCCCGCCGGTGCCGACCCCGGAGTGGGGCCGGCTGGAGCGCGAGGAGCGCAACACCGCCGGGCCGGTGATCGGGGTGCTCTACTACCGGGCCCATCACGTCGCCGGCAACACCGCCTTTGTCGAGACGCTCTGCGCCGCGATCGAGGACACCGGTGGCCGACCGCTGCCGATCTACTGCGCCTCGCTGCGCAGCCCCGCAGCCGCCCTGTTGGAGACCCTCGGCGAGGCCGACGCGCTGGTCGTGACCGTGCTCGCCGCCGGTGGCACCCGCCCCGCCGAGGCCGGTGCCGGCGGTGACGACGAAGCCTGGGACGTCGGCGCGCTCGCCGCCCTCGACGTGCCGATCCTCCAGGGGCTCTGCCTCACCAGCAGCCGCGCCGTCTGGGCCGACAACGACGACGGCCTCTCCCCGCTGGACACCGCCACCCAGGTCGCCATCCCCGAGTTCGACGGCCGGATCATCACCGTGCCGTTCTCGTTCAAGGAGATCGACTCCGACGGGCTGACCGTCTACGTCGCCGACCCCGAGCGGTCCGCGCGGGTCGCCGGCATCGCGGTCCGGCACGGCTCGCTGCGGCACACCCCGAAGGCCGAGCGTCGGATCGTGCTGATGCTGTCGGCGTACCCGACCAAGCACGCCCGGATCGGCAACGCGGTCGGCCTCGACACGCCGGCCAGCGTCGTCCGGCTGCTCACCGCCATGCGCGAGCAGGGGTACGACATCGGCCCGACCGACGGCCCGGACGCGTTCCCCGGAGTGGCCGCCGGTGACGGCGACGCCCTGGTGCACGCACTGATCGCCGCCGGTGGCCAGGACCTCAACTGGCTCACCGAGCAACAGCTCGAAGCCAACCCGATCCGGATCCCGGCCAGCCGCTACCGCACCTGGTACGACACCCTCCCGGCGCAGCTGCGCGAGGGCATGGAACGGCACTGGGGACCGCCGCCCGGTGAGCTGTTCGTGGACACCTCCCGCGACCCCGAGGGTGAGATCGTGCTCGCCGCGCTGCGGGCCGGCAACACCGTCGTCATGGTCCAGCCGCCGCGCGGCTTCGGGGAGAACCCGGTCGCCATCTACCACGATCCGGACCTGCCGCCGAGCCACCACTACCTGGCCGCGTACCGGTGGCTGGCCGACGAGTTCGGCGCGCACGCGATGGTGCACGTCGGCAAGCACGGCAACCTGGAGTGGCTGCCCGGCAAGACCCTCGGCATGTCCGCCGCCTGCGGCTCCGACGCCGCCCTCGGCGACCTGCCGCTGATCTACCCGTTCCTGGTCAACGACCCCGGTGAGGGCACCCAGGCCAAGCGGCGGGCGCACGCCACCCTGGTCGACCACCTGATCCCGCCGATGGCCCGCGCCGACAGCTACGGCGACATCGCCCGGCTGGAACAGCTCCTGGACGAACACTCGAACATCGCCGCGCTCGACCCGGCGAAGCTGCCGGCGATCCGGGCCCAGATCTGGACCCTGATCCAGGCCGCCAAGCTCGACCACGACCTCGGCCTGTCCGACCGCCCGCACGACGCCGAGTTCGACGAGTTCATCCTGCACGTCGACGGCTGGCTCTGCGAGGTCAAGGACGTACAGATCCGCGACGGGCTGCACGTGCTCGGGGTGGCGCCGAGCGGACAGAACCGGGTCGACCTGGTGCTGGCCATGCTCCGGGCCCGGCAGATGTGGGCCGGTCAGGTCGCCGCCCTGCCCGGCCTGCGCGAAGCGCTCGGGCTGACCGAGGACGGCACCGCCGCCCGCGTCGAGGTGGACCGGATCGAGGAGACCGCCCGCGCGCTGGTGCTGGCGATGGAGGAACGGGACTGGGCGACCGGGGTCGCGGCGCAGGTGTGCGAGCGGGTGCTCGGCGACTCGGTGGCCGACCACGCGCCGGTGGTCCGGGTGCTGGAGTTCGCGGCCGACGAGATCGTGCCCCGGCTGGACCGGACCACCGACGAGATGACCGCGGTGCTGCACGCGCTCGATGGCGGATACGTGGCCGCCGGCCCGAGCGGGTCGCCGCTGCGCGGCCTGGTCAACGTGCTACCCACCGGCCGCAACTTCTACTCCGTCGACCCGAAGGCGGTGCCGAGCCGGCTCGCCTGGGAGACCGGGCAGGCGATGGCCGACTCGCTGCTGGCCCGCTACCGGGCCGACACCGGCGAGTGGCCGCGCTCGGTCGGGCTGTCGATGTGGGGCACCAGCGCCATGCGTACCGCCGGTGACGACATCGCCGAGGTGCTGGCGCTGCTCGGCGTACGGCCGCGCTGGGACGAGGCGTCCCGCCGGGTCACCGGACTCGAACCGGTCGACCTGGCCGAACTCGGCCGACCCCGGATCGACGTGACGATGCGGATCAGCGGCTTCTTCCGGGACGCGTTCCCGCACGTGGTGGCCCTGCTCGACGACGCCGTACGGCTGGTCGCCGGACTCGACGAGCCGGACGAGTCGAACTACGTACGGGCACACGCCCTCGCCGACCGGGCCGAGCACGGTGACGAGCGCCGGTCCACCATGCGCATCTTCGGCTCCAAGCCCGGCGCGTACGGGGCCGGACTGCTGCCGCTGATCGACAGCCGGAACTGGCGCGACGACGCCGACCTCGCCGAGGTGTACGCCGTCTGGGGCGGTTACGCCTACGGCCGGGGCGTCGACGGGGTGCCCGCCCGCGGCGACATGGAGACGGCGTACAAGCGGATAGCGGTGGCGGTGAAGAACACCGACACCCGCGAGCACGACATCGCCGACTCCGACGACTACTTCCAGTACCACGGCGGCATGATCGCCACCGTCCGGGCGCTCACCGGGAAGGCACCGGCGGCGTACATCGGGGACAGCACCCGGCCGGACGCGGTGCGCACCCGTACGTTGAGCGAGGAGACCGCCCGGATCTTCCGCGCCCGGGTGGTCAACCCCCGCTGGCTGGCCGCTATGCGCCGGCACGGCTACAAGGGCGCGTTCGAGCTGGCCGCGACCGTCGACTACCTGTTCGGGTACGACGCCACCGCCGGCGTCGTCGCCGACTGGATGTACGAGAAACTGGCCGAGACGTACGCGCTCGACCCGGAGAACCAGAAGTTCCTCACCGAGTCGAACCCGTGGGCGCTGCACGGCATCACCGAGCGGCTGCTCGAAGCGGCCGACCGGCAGCTCTGGGAGCACCCGGAGCAGGCCACCCTCGACGCCCTGCGCGAGCTGTACGTGCGCACCGAGGGTGACCTGGAGGACGACGGCTCCGAGTAACCCCGTCACCGGGTGATCGGCAGGGCCTCCGCCCTGCCGGCACCGGGTGCGGGTCTCTCAGCGACGGGTCGCCGGGCCGGGCGCGGGGACCGAATACAGCTCCAGCACCGGGGGCAGCGGGACGACGCCGGGGCCACCGGCACGTACCCAGGCGGCGATCTCGTCCACCGCCGGGTCGTCCAGGACGAACCCGAACCAGACCGGACGGGCACCGGCCGCCCGCCCCGCCGGTGACGGATGTACGACCACCACGTTCGACCGTTCACACGCGTCGAGACAGTCGTCGGTCACGCGTACCCGATGTTCGGCACCGACCTCGGCCCGGAGCCGCTCCACCTGGCCGGCGTGGTCCACTTCCGGGTGCTTGCGGACCGAACCGCAGCAACAGCCGCGACAGACGGTCAACGCGCAACCGGTGGGTGGTGACCAGCGGCGCCGACCGGCCGGCTCAACCACGGTGTCCCACCCCTGCCTGCACCCACCCATCCTGACATCCGGCGCCCGGCCGGTCGGCGCGGCCCCGAGCCGCATCCGCCCGGCACGACTCACGTCGATATCCTGTTTGCAACACCGGGATGCGAGGCTGGTGCGGTGAAGAGTGGAGCGTGTTCGTGACGGGTCACCTGTTTGCCGTGAGTGACCTGCATGTCAGCTATCCCGAGAACCGCCGGATCGCCGACGAGCTGCGGCCGGAGTCCGACGACGACTGGCTGATAGTCGCCGGTGACATCGGCGAGATGGCCGCCGACATCGAGTCCGTCCTGACCGGGCTGGCCGAGCGGTTCGCCCGGGTGATCTGGGCACCCGGCAACCACGAGCTGTGGACCCACGCCAGTGACCCGCTGCAACTGCGTGGCGAGCAGCGCTACCGGCACCTGGTACGGATGTGCCGGGAGATCGGTGTGGTCACGCCCGAGGACGAGTACCCGGTCTGGCACGGCACCGGTGGCCCGGTCACCGTGGCGCCGCTGTTCCTGCTCTACGACTACTCGTTTCGGATGCCCGGCCTGCACACCAAGGAGGCGTCGCTGGCGCGGGCGTACGAGGTGGGTGTGGTCTGTAGCGACGAGTTCCTGCTGCACCCGGACCCGTACCCGACCCGGGAGGAATGGTGCTGGGCCAGGGTGGAGCAGACCGAGCGCCGCCTCGCCGCCTGCGACCCGACCATCCCCACCGTGCTGGTCAACCACTACCCGCTGGTCCGGGAGCCGACCGACGTGCTGTATTTTCCCGAGTTCGCGCAGTGGTGCGGCACCGACCGGACCGCCGACTGGCACCTGCGCTTCCGGGCGGCGGTCGCGGTCTACGGCCACCTGCACATCCCGCGTACCACCTGGCACGACGGTGTGCGGTTCGAGGAGGTGTCGCTCGGCTATCCGCGCGAATGGGGGCGCCGCGAGCAGCCGCCACGGGTGCCGGTCCGACTGCTGACCCCGGTGGAGGTGAACCAGTGATCGAGCGGCTGCTGGCCCCACCGGCCGTTGCGGTGGAGGCGTTCGACGACAGCGTTCCCGGCCTGCTCTTCCCGGAGGAGGAGGCGCTGTTGGTCAACTCCGTCGACAAGCGGCGGCGGGAGTTCGTCACCGCCCGCCGGTGCGCGCGGGAGGCGTTGGCCGGGCTGGGATTTCCCCCGGCGCCGCTGCTGCCCGGCCCGAAGCGGGAGCCGCGCTGGCCGGCCGGGGTGGCCGGCAGCATCACCCACTGCGAGGGCTACCGGGCCGCCGCCGTCGCCCGGACCACCGACCTGGTGACCATCGGCATCGACGCCGAACCCCACCAACCGTTGCCGCCCGGCGTGCTCGACGCGATCGCGCTGCCGTCCGAGATCGCCCGGCTGGCGCGACTGGCGGCGGTCGACCCGTCGGTCTGCTGGGACCGGTTGCTCTTCTGCGCCAAGGAGGCGGTCTACAAGTCCTGGTTCCCGCTCGCCCGACGCTGGTTGGACTTCCACGAGGCGGAGATCGACATCGCGCCGGCCACCGGCACCTTCACCGCCACCCTGCTGGTGCCCGGACCACTGGTCGGCGACGCGCCGCTGACCGGGTTCGACGGACGTTGGCTGGTCGACCGGGGCCTGCTGCTCGCCGCGATCACCGTCCCGCCGCCCGCCTGACCCGCGAGGGCGGGCCGGGTCGGTTTCTTGACAGACGGGTCGACTCCGTTGAATGAGCGTGTGCACTGGGGTCATGGCGGCGTGAACGGACCATTCGGCGCTGCCTCAGAGCGGCAGGAATGCCTGGTCAACGCGCATTTGATGGGGCCGTACGGTGAACCGTCGCGGGACCCGTTCGGGCGTCGCGCGCGTCGGGTTCCGGTCTCTGTTCGTCACGCCCCGTATACCCGCTTGCGGAAACCGGGGCCGGGGCGGTTCCGCATGGAACCGCCGCGGGGCGTCTTTCGGGCGCTCTTTGCCATGGTGCAATTTCCGCGTGGGGCTTCACAAGCCCGGCTCACCGACGGCGGGTAGGCCGGGCCCGACAGGCGGAGGCGGCCGATATTTTCCGGGGGATGCCCCGCCGGGCATCTCCCGCGCATACCGCACCCCCTGAGCTGCCAGCTCAGTGGTTGTTGTACGCCTCGACCACGGAAGCCGGAATCCGGCCGCGCTCGGAAACGTCGTAGCCGTTCTTCGACGCCCATTCCCGGATCGCCTTGTTCTGGTCCCGGTCGCTGCGGGTGGGCGCCGCGTTGCCGCTGCGGCGGGCCGGCCGACGGCTTTCCACGCCGCCCCGACCCACGCGGGTACCGGCGGCGATGAACGGGTCGAGCACCTTGCGGAGCTTGCCCGCGTTCTCTTCGGATAGATCAATGGTGTAGCTGACGCCGTCGAGCCCGAACTCGACGGTGCGGTCGGCCTCGCCGCCATCGAGGTCGTCGGTCAGGACGGTGATTACCTTTTTAGCCATGGTTGATCACTCCACGTGAACAATGGGGTTCCAGGTGATGAGTTTGACTCATCAATCACTGCTTTCGCAACGCTCACCCCATTGCGGGAGTGGCGCGGGTGCCCCGAGCGGCCCGGAAACTCCTCCGGCCGGCATAAACGACGCCGCCGGCGCCTCCCGGTTCGGTGGGCGCCGGCGGCTGCCGGTACGGTACGAAGCGCTCCGCGCTTACTAAGCCGGGGCGGTCCATTTCTGGTTTCCGGCGCCGGTGCAGGTCCAGATCTGAAGCGGGGTGCCGTCGGCGCTGGTGTTACCCGTCACGTCCAGGCACTTGTTCGCCTGCGGATTGACCAGGTCCCGACCGCTGGTGTAGGTCCACACTTGCGCGCCGGAGCCGTTACAGGTGTAGAGCTGCACGCGGGCGCCGTTCGCGGTCGACCCGGAGCTGATGTCGAGGCATTTGCCGAGTGCGCGCAGCGTCCCGTCGCTGGCCCGGGTCCACCGCTGGGCGGTTGTTCCGTTGCAACCGTACAACTGCACCGGGGTGCCGTCGGCGGAGTTGGCGCCGGCGATGTCGATGCATTTTCCGCCGAGGCCGGTGATCTGTCCGGCCGGGCCGGTCGGGGGAGTGGTGGGACCGGTGCCCGGTGTCCCGCTCCAGGTGAAGGTGGCCGAGGTGTTCGTCGGCAGGGGGTAGGTGAAGGACTGGTTCCCCCAGTTCACCTTGACGTTCTGGGTGCCCCCGGTGTTGTTGTACGCGATCAGCGCCTTCGAACCGTCCGGGTTCTTCCAGGCCACGTTCGGCACCGAGGCGTTGCCGGTCGAGTCGATCCGGTACGCGCCCGGTTTCACGAACTTGGTCAGGTGTCCCATCGTGTAGTACTCGATCGTGTAGTCGACCTGGCCGTGCCGGCTGTCGCCGTTGTGCACGGTCACCAGCCCGGTGCAGGTGCCGCAGCCGCCGTTGTGCGGGCCCTGGTTCTGGTCCAGGGCGAGGCTCCATTTGATCCAGCTACGGTCCCAGTTGCGGGTGTAGTCGACCAGGTTCAGCATGTCCTCGGTCTGTTGGTTGGCGATCCAGTCACCGCCGGAGTGCTCGGTCATGTACGCGTTCACGTTCGGGAACTGGTTGTGCACCGTGGTCTGGGTGCTGACGTTCCCGCCGTACCCGTGCCAGGCGATTCCGCCGAAGAGCGGGTCGTTGCGGATCGCCGGGTCGTTGAGCAGTGGTGCGGCCCATTCCTGGTAACCGTCCCAGTTCCAGTCGTGCACCAGCACCTTGCTGTTGATCCCCGCGTTGCGGAACGCCGGGTAGAGGTGGTTCTTGGTGAACTCCTGCAACCCGGCGGCGTTCCACTGCATGGAGGGGTAACCGGCGCAGCAGGTCGGTTCGTTCTGTGCCGTCACGTAGTCGATTTTCACGCCCTGGGCGGCGTAGCCCTGCACGTACCGGGCGAAGTACTGGGCGTAGGTCGGGTAGTGCTGCCACTGCAACCAACCCTGGGTCATGCTGTTGTTGTCCTTCATCCAGCCCGGTGCGCTCCACGGCGAGGCCATGACCTTCAGAGCCGGGTTGAGACTCTTCGCCTGCTTGGTCAACGCCATCACGTCGGTGTCCCGGCCCAGCGAGAAGTCGGACAGGTCACAGCAGGTGTCGTCGTACGAGTAACTGAATCGGGCCAGGTCGGAGGCGCCCATCGGATTGCGGGTGAAACTGAGGCCGATTCCGTTGACCGGGTCGAACAGTTGGCGCATCACGCTGTCGCGGGTGCTCTGGCTGAGTGCGCCGCTGCCGTGGATGAGCCAGGCAGCGGTGTCGGTGAACGAGGCGCCCGCCCCCTCGAACTGCTGGTAGGTGACGTTCTCGTTGACGGTGACGGTCTGGTTGCCGGCGCCGCTGCTGGTCGCGAAGGCGATCGGGGTCTGCGGCTGGAGCCCGCGGGTGACCGTACGACCGCGGGCGTCCGAGGTCGTGGTCAGCCAGATGTTGACCTGTTCGCCGGCGGCGAAGGCGGCGGGTGCCCGGAGCACGGCCAGCCCGGTGGCGACCAGGCAGCAGGCCAGCAGCGCGGCCTGGAGCGCGCGTCGGCGGGTTTGTCCGTTCCGGCGGGTGGGTGCGACGAGCGGTGGAGTCGCTGTCGATGGCACAGGATTTTCCTTTCCGCGAGGAGTTTTTCTCGGCCGACGGTGGGCGCCCCGCGCCCGTTCGGCGGGGGCGGTCACCGTCCGGGCGACGACGACGGGCCACGGCCGGGTGTGGCGGATGCGCTGGTCGGCCGGGGTGCGATGCCCGTGGTCGTCGGGATGGAGCCCGTGATGCGACGGAACGCATCGATGATGGTGAAGAGGTAACACGCCCGTACAGCTAACTGCAAGGTTTGTTTAGTAATCTGTTTTGTTACGCGACCGTGATTGACGTGGCCCGCGTCACTCCGGTTGACTCGGCCCGGAACCGCTTCCGCAACCGGTTCCGAACCAGCCGTTAACCGTCCTGACACGAAGGGGCACCCGGTGCCGATCACCATCGCCGACGTCGCGGCCCGAGCCGGGGTCAGCAAGACCACGGTCTCCCGGGTGCTGAACGGCAAGGGTGAGCTGGACGTGCAGACAGCGGCGCGGGTGCGCCGGGTGATCGAGGAACTGGGCTACGTGCCGAGCGCGCGGGCGGTCGGGCTGGCGCGGGGCCGTACCCGGGTGGTCGGCATGCTCGTCCCGTCACTGACCTGGCCCTGGATGGGCGAGGTGTTGCAGGGCGCGGTGGACGTGGTGGAGACCGAGGGCTACGGCCTGCTGCTGTTCACCTGCAACCGGGGTGAGGAGTCGATGCGGCAGTTCGCCTCCCAGGTGTCGGCGAAGTCGTTCGACGGCCTGCTGGTGATCGAGCCCGAGGGCACCCTCGACTACATCACCGACCTGCACGCCCGTGGCCTGCCGGTGGTGCTCATCGACGACCGGGGCCACCAGCCGCTCTTCCCGTCGGTGGCCACCACCAACCGCAGTGGCGGTGCGGCCGCCGCCCGCCACCTGCTGGAACTCGGCCGGCGCCGGCCGCTGGTGATCACCGGCATCGAGCCGTTCGGCTGCACCCAGGAACGGATGGCCGGGTTCGGCGACGTCTACGCCGAGGCGGGCCTGCCGCTGGACCCGAGACTCGTGGTGGAGGGCGACTTCACCTTCGACCGGGGCCGGGCGGTGGTCAAGCAGTTGATCGCCGAGGGGATCGAGTTCGACGCCGTCTTCGCCCACAACGACCTCTCGGCGGCCGGCGCCCTGCTGGCCATCCGGGAAGCGGGCCGCCGGGTGCCGGAGGACGTCGCCCTGGTCGGCTTCGACGACATCCCGTACGCCTCGCACACCGACCCGCCGCTGACCACGGTGCACCAGCCGATGCGTCAGATGGGCGAGGCGGCGGCGCGGATGCTGCTCGCGTACTTCGACGGCACCCCGCTGCCCGACGCCCCGCACGTGCTGCCCACCACGCTGATCATCCGAGCCTCCACCATGGTTCCCGCCTAACCCACCCGATCCCGACCGGTCCCACCCCCGACCGGTCCGCCCGGCTCCACCGGACCACCCCGACCGGCCGCACCACACGCTCACCCCCACTGACAGTCAAGATCCTTCGGACCCGTCCACCCGATCGAGAGAGCGCTCTACCGATCGGTCGGCCCCGTCAGAAACGCCCTTTCCGATCAACCCGATGACCACCCTCACCACCACGACACAGGGAGGAATACATGCACGTCAGGCGCACTCTCGCGGTCGCCCTCGCCAGCGTGATGGCGGTCGGTGCACTCGCCGCCTGCGGCGACAGCCCGAACGCGAACCGGGACGGGAACAACGCCCCGTCCGTGCTCAACATCGGCATGCCCAACGGTCCGCAGACCGAGAACCACAATCCGTTCCTGACCTCCGCGTCGGCCGCGTCGCTCGGCTACCGCTGGATGATCTACGAGCCGCTGATCATGGATAACCTGATCCGTCCCTCCGACGCGGGCAAGCCGTGGCTGGCCACCAAGGCGGAGTGGAGCAACGGTTACAAGACCCTCGCGCTGACCATCCGCGACGGTGTCAAGTGGTCCGACGGCAAGCCGTTCAGCGCCGAGGACGTCGCGTTCACCTGGGAACTGATCAAGAAGACCGAGGCGCTGAACATCAACGCCCTGCCGCTGCTGGACATCACGACCAGCGGCAGCACGGTCACGGTGAACTTCGGCGCGCCGCAGTTCGTCAACCAGCACAAGATCCTCACCACCATCCCGATGGTGCCCAAGCACATCTGGTCGACCATCGCCGACCCGGCCACCGACATCAACAAGAACCCGGTCGGCACCGGTCCGTACGCCCTGAAGTCGTTCACGCCGCAGACCACCACGCTGACCGTGCGGGACAACTACTGGCAGGAACTGCCGAAGGTCAAGGAGCTGCGCTACACGTCGTACAACGACAACAACGCGCAGACCACCGCGCTGGCCAACGGCGAGTCGGAGTGGAGCTTCGTCTTCATCCCGAACTACAAGACCGTGTACGTGGAGAAGAACCCCGAGTTCAACAAGGTCTGGCCGGCGTCCGTACTGGGCATCCACGGTCTCTACATCAACGTCACCCGCAAGCCGTTCGACAACCCGGTCCTGCGCCGGGCGATGAACATGGTGATCAACCGGAACGACATCTTCGTGCAGGCCGAGGCGGCCTACTTCCACCCCGAGGTGACCTCGGTGACCGGCATCCCGCTGCCGGCCGGCGAGTCGTTCATCGCACCGGAGTACAAGGGACAGACCCACAAGGTCGACGTCGAGGGCGCCAAGACGCTGCTCACCGGTGCCGGTTTCAAGCTTGAGGGCAACGTGCTGAAGGACCCGACCGGCAAGCCGGTCACCCTGAAGCTGAGCGACCCGGCCGGCTGGTCCGACTACATCACCAGCCTGGAAATCGTGAAGGACAACCTCTCCCAGATCGGCATCGCCGCGACCGTGGAGAAGGCCAACCAGGACGCCTGGTTCACCGCCGTCGAGGAGGGCAACTTCGAGGCCAGCTTCCGCTGGACCAACGGTGGCGCCACCCCGTACGACATCTACCAGACGATCATGGACGGTCGGCTGCTCAAGCCGATCGGCACCGCGTCGCCGCAGGGCAACTTCGGGCGGTTCAACAGCCCGGAGGCGACCAAGGCGCTGGAGGAGTACGCCAGTGCTCCCGACGACGCCGCCCGTACCACCGCGATGAACACGCTCCAGAAGATCTTCGTCGAGCAGATGCCGATGATCCCGGTCGGCGCGGACAACGCCGGTGGCGCCTACGTCACGAAGAACTGGGTGGGCTGGCCGGACGACCAGAACCCGTACGCGCCGGCGCAGCCGACGCAACCGAACGCGGTCGACGTCGTCCTGCACCTCAAGCCCGCTTCCTGATCCAGCCGCGCTGCCTCCCGGGTGTGCCGTACCAGGCCACCCGGGGGGCGGCGCAGCCGCGCGGGGGAGGCAGCGCCGCGCGGGGATCAGATCTCTTCGACAGGAGCTCCGGCATGACCATGAGCGAGACCTCCACCCCCGCGCCGACCGAGGTGGTGTTGGAGGCGGATGGCCTGACCAAACATTTCCCGGTCCGACGGCGGGTCCGGGACCTCCTCTCCCGCGAGCGGCGGGTGGTGCACGCGGTCGACGACGTGAACCTGGTGTTGTACCGGGGTCGGGTCACCGCGCTCGTCGGCGAATCCGGATCGGGCAAGTCCACCGTGGCCCGACTGCTGGCCCAGCTCTACCGCCGCACCGGGGGCGACATCCGGCTGCACGGCGAGTCGACCACCGTACGCGGCGGCCGGCGGTTCCGGGCGTACGCCCGGCGGGTGCAGCTGACCTTCCAGGACCCGTTCGCCTCGCTGAATCCCGTGCACACCGTCCGCTACCACCTCACCCGCTCGCTGCGCATCCACGGACACGGCGGCAACACCAACGCCGAACTGGAACAGGCGCTGCACGAACTGCTCGGCCGGGTGGCCCTCACCCCGCCCGAGCGCTACATCGACAAGTTCCCGCACGAACTCTCCGGCGGCCAGCGCCAGCGGGTGGCGATCGCCCGCGCGCTCGGCGCCGACCCGGAGGTGCTGCTCGCCGACGAACCGGTGTCGATGCTGGACGTGTCGATCCGGCTGGGGGTCCTGAACCTGCTGCGTGACCTCAAGGAACGGCTGAACCTGGCGATCCTCTACATCACCCACGACATCGCCTCGGCCCGCTACTTCGCCGACGACACCCTGGTCATGTACGCCGGCCGGATGGTGGAGGGCGGCGACAGCGAAACCGTGACGCAGCGCCCGGCGCACCCGTACACCCGGTTGTTGATCGCCTCGGCGCCGGACCCGGACCGGATCCAGGGCTCGCCCACCGACGCGGCCGCCGCCACCCCGGAGGACCGGGGCGGAGGGGAACCGCCCAGCCTGATCAACCCACCGTCCGGTTGCCGGTTCCATCCCCGCTGCCCGAGCGCCATGCCGCGCTGCTCCACCGCGCTGCCGCCCCGGTTGGCCGTGCAGGGCGAGCCGGGCCACTGGGCCTCCTGCTGGCTCTACGACCCGGAGAACACCGAGACGCCCGGCTCCGCCGCGCGCGAGGTACGGACGGTGGCCTCGTGAAGTTCCTCCTGCAACGGATGGCGTTCTACCTGTTCACCGCGTGGGCCGCGATCACCATCAACTTCTTCATCCCGCGCATGATCCCCGGCGACCCGGTCCAGTCGCTGATCTCCCGCTACCAGGGGCAGATCAGCACCCAGGCGATGCAGTCGCTCTACGTCCTGTTCGGCCTGGACAAGGACAAGAGCATCTGGCAGGAGTACATCGAGTACTGGGGCCAGCTCTTCCGGGGTGACCTGGGGCTGTCGTTCACGTTCTTCCCGGCGCCGGTCTCCCAGGTGCTCGCCGACAGCCTGCCCTGGACCCTGTCCCTGGTCGGCATCACCACCGTGATCAGCTTCCTCACCGGCACCATGCTCGGGGTGGTGGCCGGCTGGCGGCGCGGCTCCTGGATCGACGGGCTGCTGCCCGCGACGACGTTCCTGTCGTCGGTGCCGTACTTCTGGCTCGGGCTGATCTCGATCGCCCTGCTCGCCGGGCCGGGCAGCTTCTTCCCGTCCTCCGGTGGTTACGAACCCGGCCTGGTGCCGGCGTTCGACCAGTACTTCATCGGTAGCGCGATCCAGCACAGCATCCTGCCGGCGTTCACCATCCTGATCTCGTCGGTCTCCGGCTGGATCCTCAGCATGCGCAACATGATGGTCACCGTCGCGGCCGAGGACTACATCACCGTGGCGCACGCCAAGGGCCTGTCCGAACGCCGGGTAGCGGTCAGCTACGCCGCCCGCAACGCGCTGCTGCCGAACGTCTCCGGCTTCGCGCTGTCGCTGGGCTTCATCGTCGGCGGCACCCTGCTGGTGGAGATCGTCTTCTCCTATCCCGGCCTCGGTTTCCAGCTCTTCCAGGCGGTCGGCGCCAAGGACTACCCGCTGATGCAGGGCATCTTCCTGATCATCACGCTCTCCGTACTGCTGGCGAACCTGCTGGCGGACCTGGCGTACCTGGCCCTGGACCCCCGAACCCGCAAGGAGGGCTGAGCGATGGCCATCCCCACCAGCAGCATCGACGCCGTCATCCCCACCGGCCCGGTGACCGAGGCCGCGCCGCCGGCCGCCGCGCGCCGTCGCAAGTTCCGGTTCGTGGCCAACCCCAAGGCCGCGACCGGGCTGGTCATCCTGGGCATCTTCCTGCTGATCGCGGTGATCGGCCCGTGGATCGCCCCGTACGACCCGTCCGGGCGCGGCCCGGACCTGGTGGCGCCGCCGTCCGGGGCGCACTGGTTCGGCACCACCCACCTCGGCCAGGACATCTTCAGTCAGGTGCTGGTCGGCACCCGAGGCGTCATCTTCGTCGGCTTCCTCGCCGGGGTGGTGGCGACCGTGCTCTCGGTGGTCATCGGGGTCACCGCCGGCTACCTCGGCGGAGCCGCCGACGAGAGCCTCTCCGCCCTGTCGAACGTGTTCCTGGTGATCCCGGCGCTGCCGCTGGTCATCATCGTCGCCTCGACCATCTCGTCCGCCGGTGACCTGGTTGTCGCCCTGGTCATCGGGCTGACCTCGTGGGCCTGGGGGGCACGGGTGCTGCGCGCCCAGACGCTCTCGCTGCGCCGCCGCGACTATGTGGAGGCGGCCCGCGCCAGCGGGGAGAGCACCTGGCGGATCGTCGGCTTCGAGATCCTGCCGAACCTAACCGCGATCATCGCCTCGAACTTCGTCGGCACCGTCATCTTCGCCGTCATGTCCGAGATCACCCTGGCCTTCATCGGCATCTCCACCATCTCCGAGTGGAACTGGGGCACCATCCTGTTCTGGGCGCAGAGCCAGCAGGCCCTGGCCCAGGGCGCCTGGTGGTGGTTCGTCCCGGCCGGGTTGGCGATCGCCATCCTCGGCACCGCGCTGTCGCTGGTCAACTTCGGCATCGACGAGTTCGTCAGCCCCCGGCTGCGCAGCAGCGGCAAGGCGAAGGTGCGTACGGCCGACGGGCGGATCGTCCGGATGCGGGTCGGCTTCACCCCGGTCCTCGGGGCACCGCCGAGCCCGCCACCGGCGCCCAGGGGTGCCGCCGTGCTGACCAACGCCGAGGGAAAGGCGGCCGGGCGATGAGCCGACCCGTGCTGGAGATCAAGAACCTGAACGTCGACTACGGGCTCGGCGAACAGGCCGTACAGGCGGTCCGGGACGTCAGCCTCACCCTGCACCGGGGCGAGGTGCTGGGGCTGGCCGGGGAGAGCGGCAGCGGCAAGTCCACCCTGGCGTACGGGGTGACCCGGTTGCTGCCGCCGCCGGGTGTGATCAGCGGTGGCTCGGTGGTCTACCACCCGCCGAGCGGCGAACCGATCGACATCATGACCCTCAGCCCGGCGCAACTGCGCCGGTTCCGCTGGGCCGAGACCTCGATCGTGTTCCAGGGGGCGATGAACTCGCTCAACCCGGTGCACAAGGTCTCCACCCAGCTGATGGACGTGATCCAGGCGCACGAGCCGAGGACGACCCCGGCCGCCCGGCTGGCCCGCGCCCGCGAGTTGCTCAAACTCGTCGGCATCGCCGCCGACCGGCTGGACAGCTACCCGCACCAGCTCTCCGGCGGCATGCGGCAACGGGTCATGATCGGCATGGCGCTCGCGCTGGAGCCGCAGATCGTCATCATGGACGAGCCGACCACCGCCCTCGACGTGGTGATGCAGCGACAGATCCTCGGGCAGCTCGTCGAGCTGCGCGAACGGCTCGGCTTCTCGGTGCTGTTCATCACCCACGACCTGTCGCTGCTGGTCGAGTTCTCCGACCGGATCGCGATCATGTACGGGGGCCGGATCGTCGAGGAGGCGCCGGCGGCGGCGCTCTACCGCGACTCGCTGCACCCGTACAGCGAGGGGTTGTTGAATTCCTTCCCGGCGCTGCGCGGACCGCGCCGCGAGCTGAGCGGCATCCCCGGATCCCCGCCGGACCTGCGCGGCATGCCGAACGGCTGCTCGTTCCACCCGCGCTGTCCGAAGGCGTTCGACCCGTGCGCCAGGGAGATTCCGGTGCTGGGCGTGCCGAAGGAGGGGACCGCCGCCGACCGGAAGGTGGCCTGCTGGCTGCACCCCACCCGGGAAACCGTCGTGATCCGCCGGGGCTGACTCCGAAGGTGTCGACCGTTCCCCGTCGCGTCGCCCGCGGCCCACCCGCCGCCGGCCGCCGCGCACCCGCCAGCCCGACACCAGTTCCCCACACCGATCAGGAGAGCCATGGACACGACCGCCTCGACACTCGATCCCGCCCGCGTCGCCAGCGGTCAACCCGACCCGATCGACAGCCTGCCGGCCAGCTTCCGCTGGGGCGTGGCGACCTCGTCGTACCAGATCGAGGGAGCCGTCGCCGAGGACGGGCGCACCCCGTCGATCTGGGACACGTTCTGCCGGGTCCCCGGTGCGGTGCACAACGGCGAACACGGCGACGTCGCCTGCGACCATTACCACCGGATGCCCGCCGACGTCGGACTTATGCGTGACCTCGGGGTGGACACCTACCGGTTCTCGGTGGCCTGGCCCCGGGTCCAGTCCGGCGGCCGCGGCCCGGCCAACCCGGCCGGGCTCGCGTTCTACGACCGGCTGGTGGACGAACTGCTGGCCCAGGGGATCGACCCGTGGGTCACCCTCTACCACTGGGACCTGCCGCAGGAACTGGAGGACGCGGGCGGCTGGCCGGCGCGGGACACCGCCTACCGGTTCGCCGACTACTCCATGCTCGTCTTCGACCAGCTCAAGGATCGGGTACGCACCTGGACCACGCTGAACGAGCCGTGGTGCTCGGCGATGCTCGGTTACGCGTACGGGCGGCACGCGCCGGGCAGGCAGGACTTCGAGGCCGGCATGCACGCCGTACACCATCTTCTGCTCGGACACGGGCTGGCCACCCAGCGGATGCGGGCGGCGGCGCCCGGCCCGATCGACCTCGGGATCACACTGAACATGAGCACCTCGGTCGCGGCCACCGAGAGCGAGGCCGACCTGAACGCGGCCCGCCGGGCGGACGGGCTCGGTGTCCGGATCTACCTCGACCCGCTGCGGCACGGCCGCTACCCGCAGGACATCGTCGCCGACCTGGCCGCGCGCGGCATCGAACTGCCGGTGCGGGACGGCGACCTGGAGATCATCTCGGCTCCGATCGACGTGCTCGGCGTCAACTACTACTTCAGCACCCAGCACTCCGGAGTGGACGAGCAGGGACGCACCGAGGACGCCGACGGGCTGCCGGTCAGCCGTGAGGTGCCGTTCGGTCGGCCCAGGACCGCGATGGACTGGGAAATCGTCCCCGAGGGCTTCACCGAACTGCTGGTACGCCTCGGCCGCGACTACCCCGACCTGCCGATGGTGATCACCGAGAACGGTTCCGCCTTCGACGACCAGCCGGACGCCAACGGCTTCGTCCAGGACGACGACCGGATCGGCTACTTCGTGTCGCACCTCGGCGCGGTCGCGCTCGCCCGGCAACAGGGCGCCGACATCCGCGGCTACTTCGCCTGGTCGCTGATGGACAACTTCGAGTGGGCCTACGGCTACGACAAGCGGTTCGGCATCATCCGGGTCGACTACGACACCCAGGTGCGTACGCCCAAGGCCAGCGCGCTCTGGTACCGCGACACCATCCGCCGCATCCGCCACGCCGGCGGCTGAACCCTCGGGTACGGCGACCGGGCCACCCGGTCGCCGTACCCGGTCCGGCTGTGTCGCCCCGGCACCCGTACCGGTGACTACTCGGGCTCGGTCGCGGCGGCCAGGCGCTCGGTCAGGAACTCCCGCTCGGCCTCGTTCCCGGTCAACTCCAGCGCCCTGCGGTACTCGACCGCCGCCTCGTGGGCGCGACCGAGCCGTCGCAGCAGGTCCGCCTTCACCGCCGGCAGGTACTGGTACTCCGCGAGCCGGTCGTCCGACTCCAACCGCTCCACCTCGGCCAGCGCCCGCGCCGGCCCCGACACCTCGGCCAGCGCCACCGTCCGGTTCAACGCCACCACCGGCGACGGCCACACCGACAGCAGTACGTCGTACAGGGTGACTATCTGTTGCCAGTTCGTCTGCTCGTAGGTCGGCGCCTCGGCGTACAGGGCGGCGATGGCGGCCTGGAGCAGGTACCGTCCCGGTCGGCCGCCGCGCAGCCCGGCCACTATCAGGTCACCCGCCTCGGCGATCGCCGACCGGTCCCAGCGCGACCGATCCTGCTCCTCCAGCCGCAGCAACCGGCCCCGGGCGTCGACCCGGGTGGCCCGCCGGGCGTCGGTGACCAGCAGCAGGGCGAGCAAACCCCACACGTCCCGCTCGTCGGGCATCAGCTTCCGCAGCATCCGGGTCAGATGGACCGCGCGGTCCACCAGATCCGTACGCACCAGCTCGGCGCCGGCCGGTGCCGTGTGCCCGAGGGTGAACAGTACGTGGATCACACCGAGCACCCCGGCCAGCCGTTCCGGCAGCTCGGCCGCCTTCGGCACCCGGTAGGGGATCCGGGCGACCGAGATCTTCTTCTTGGCCCGGGTCAACCGGGCGGCCATCGTCGGCTCGGACACCAGGAACGCGCGGGCGATGTCGGCGGTCGACACCCCGCACACCAGCCTCAGGGTGAGCGCCATCTGCGCCTCCGGCGCCAACGCCGGGTGACAGCACATGAAGATCAGCCGCAGCCGCTCGTCCGGTACGACGTCCGTCGGCTCCTCGGCAACCGGCACGTCCACCTCCAACGATTCCTCGGGCTCGACCAGCAACGGCAGCTTGGCGCGAAACACCTGCTCCCGCCGGATCGCGTCCATCGCCCGACGCTTGGCGGTGGTGGTGAGCCAGGCCGCCGGATTGGCCGGGATCCCGTGCCGGGCCCAGCCGGTCAGCGCCGCCGCGTACGCCTCCTGCACGCACTCCTCGGCCAGGTCCAGGTCCCGCGCGACCCGCGCCGTCGCGGCGAGCACCAGGGCCCACTCGCTCCCGTGCGCCTCCGCGACGGCCGCCCGTACGTCCTCCCGGTCCGTCATCGCTCTACCCGGTCCGTCATGCGTCCACCCGGTCCGTCATGCGTCCACCCGGTCCGTCATGCGTCCACCCGGTCCGTCAGCGCCGCGCCGGCGGTACGGTGGGAAAGCCGGCCGCCACCGGACGTACCTCGACGCCGCCGCCCTGCTGGGTGGCGGGGTTGCGGCGGGCGATCTCCAGGGCGGCGTCCAGGTCGGGTGCCTCGATCACGTAGAAGCCGGCGACGACCTCCTTGGCGTCGAGGAACGGGCCGTCCGTCACGACGTCACCGTGGACCGAGGTCGCCGTGGTGCTCGGCTCCAGCGCGTACGCCGCGAGCATGGTCCCGCCGAACCGCTCCACGTCCTCCCCGTGCCGGTCGTGTGCCTGCCGCTCCTGCGGCGTCAGGTCGGCGGCGTCGGCCGGGGCCTTCGCGAACAGCAGGATCGCGTACTGGGCCATCGTGTTTCTCCAATCGGGTCCGGGTTCGGGTCGCCCCACACCTCTACGTCGAACGGCCGACACCGAACTCGACAGCTCCCGACCAGGTCGGGAAACATCCTCCGTTCGACACCGTGACTCAGCACGTCGAGTGCAGCAACGCCCCGACCGCAACCGATGCCGCCAGCTCGTTGTACATCCGTACCGCCTCGCTGCTCTCCCGGACGTGTACGGCGACGCCCCTGCTCCGCAGCAGGTCGAGTGTCTCGACCATCACCCCGAGCCGTTGCTCCATCCCGACTCCGAGGACGACGACCGTGGCGCCGTTGTCAACGATTTCCGCCACGTCGGCCGGTTGGATGCCGGGTGAGTGGCCGGTGCCCGTCTCCGACCAGTCCCAGGCACGGCCGCCGCCCGGGTAGAGCTTGGCGTCCTTCACCGTACCCAGGCCCTCGACCTTGATCTCGCCCCAGGAGATGGCGGTGACCAACGGTGACTTTCGCTCTGTCATGACCAGAACTGTGCCAGATGCGTGGCGACGCCGACGGGGAGTAGTCGATCTGGCTCTGTGCGTACGGATGTGGTTGTCTGCTCTCCGCAGGTATTCATCATCATCGAGGAGATTTGCCGTGACGACGCAGAACGAGCCGATCGCGTTGCTGTCGCAAGCGCTGGACCAGATCGATGAGGTTCTTGCCGGGATCCGTGAGGACCAGCTGGATCTGCCGACGCCGTGTCGGTCCTGGACGGTCGGTCAGCTCATGAACCATCTGGTGCACGATCTGAGCCAGTACCTCAAGGTGGCGACCGGGGTCCAGCCGGACTGGACCGAACCGACCCCGCCGGTGACGCAGGACCGCTTCGTGGCCTTCCGTAAGGGCGCCGCCGAACTGCTCGACGCCTGGCGTGCCGTGGGTGAGCCGACCGGGACGATCACCCTGCCCGACATCGGCGAGGTGCCGGCCCGCTTTCCGATCGACCAGCAGATCTTCGAGTTCACGCTGCACGCCTGGGACCTGGCGAAGGCGACGGGCCAGCCGGTCGATTTCAAACCCGAGCTCGGGCAGCTCGCCCTGGACTGGATCCGCGTCGTGGTGCCGCCGGAGATGCGCGGCCCGGAGGGGAGCGGTCGGCTGTTCGGCCCCGAGGTCCAGGTAGCCGCCGACGCCCCGCTGTACGACCGGCTCGCCGCGTTCTGCGGACGCGAGCCGCAGCACGTCTGATCGAAGGCCGACGGCTGTGGCGATCCGCTGCCCCTGAATGGGCAGTCGGCCGCCACAGCCGGGGCGCACGTGTTGGTCAGTTGGGCAGCAGGACGCCGGGGTTCAGCACACCGGCCGGGTCCAGGGCGGACTTGATCCGGCGCAGGACCTCGATCTCCTCGGGGGAGCGGGACAGCGACAGCCACTCGGCCTTCGCCCGGCCCACCCCGTGTTCCGAACTGATGCTGCCGCGTCGGGCCGCGACCTGCCGCAGCACCGCGTCCGTCACCTGCTCGGCCCGCTCGCCCGCGCCCAGCACGTTGACGTGCAGGTTGCCCTCGCCGAGGTGGCCGAAGAGGATCGTCCGGGCGCCCGGCGCGACCGCTTCGACCGTCTCCGCCAGCACCGCGACCAGTCCGGCCAGTTCGCGCAACGGTACGCAGACGTCGAGCTTGGTCGGCACGCCCGCCGTGTTGATCGCCTCGGTGTGCGTCTCCCGGTACGCCCACAGCCGAGCCCGACCGGCCGCGTCGGAGGCGACCGTGGCGTCCTGCACCGCCGCACACTCGCCCAACATGTCCAGCAACTCGTCGGTCGGGTCGGCGTGCCCCGCGCACTCCAGCAGCACGTACGCCGGATAGTCGGTGTCGAACGGGGCGGGCAGCCGACCGTACGACCGGACCAGTTCCATGCCCTCGGGGTAGCAGATCTCGGCCGCGGCGAGGGTGGACAGGCGACCGCGGGCGGCGGCGAGCAGGGTCAGCGCCGCGTCGGTGCCATCGACCGCTACCAGGGCCACCGCTCGGGCGGGCAGCAGCGGGACCAGGCGCAGGCGTACCCGCGTGATGATCGCCAGGGTGCCCTCGCTGCCGGCGAGCAACTGGGTCAGGTCGTACCCGGTGTTGTCCTTGGCCAGTCCGGCGAGCCTGGTGATCACGGTGCCGTCGGGCAGCACCGCCTCCAGGCCGGTGAGCTGGTCGCGCATGCTGCCGTAGCGCAGCACCCGGATGCCACCGGCGTTGGTCGCCACCATGCCGCCGATGGTCGCCGACGAGCGGGCGGCCAGGTCGACGCCGACGTCCAGTCCGGCCGGGCGGGCGTGCGCCTGGAGTTTCTCCAGGGTGACGCCGGCCCCGACGGTGACCTGGCCCTCGATCACGTCGACCGGCTCCAGCCCGGTCAGCCGGGTCAGGCTGACCAGCACCTCGCCGCCGCCCGGCACACCCCCGCCGACCAGGCCGGTGTTGCCGCCCTGGACCACCATCGGCACGCCGGCCGTGGCGCAGGCCCGGACCACGGCGGCCACCTCGGCGGTGTCCGCCGGGCGGACGACGCAACGCGCGGTGCCGGTGAACCGGCGGGTCCAGTCCGTCTCGTACGCGTCGCGCAGGTCCGGGTCGACCAGCAGGTGCGCCGGGCCGACGATCGCCCGCAGGTCCTCTTCGAGGTCGCTCACGACAGTTCCCGCAGCCGGATCGTCTGGCTCATCGCCCGCAACTGGAGCACGACGTCCTCGGTGTAGCCGGCGCCGAGATCGGTGAGCAGGTAGCCGTACTCGCCACGGGTGCCCAGCAGTTGGCCCTCGATGTTCACCGCGTGCTCGGCCAGGATGCTGTTCACCTGCGCCAGTACGCCCGGCATGTTGTGGTGGGTGTGCGCGATCCGGTGCGTTCCGGCCGCCGCCGGCAGTTGGATCGCGGGCAGGTTCACGCTCAGCGTGGTGTTGCCCTCGCCGACGAACTGGGCCAGCTTGTTGGCCACGAACCCGCCGATGTCGGCCTGCGCCTCCTCGGTCGAGCCGCCGATGTGCGGGGTGAGGATCACGTTGCGCAGGCCGCGCAGCTCGGAGGTGAACTCGTCGCCCCGGCCCTTGGGCTCGTGCGGGAACACGTCGATGCCGGCGCCGGCCAGGTGCCCGCTGACCAGGTTGTCGCGCAGGGCGGCGTAGTCGATCACGAAGCCACGGGAGAGGTTCAGGAAGAGGCTGCGGGGACGCATCCGGGCGAACTGTTCCTCGCCGAAGAAGCCGCTGTTGCCCGGTCGGCCGTCCACGTGCAGGGTGACCGTCTCGGCCACCTGGAGCAACTCGTCGAGGCTGTCGCAGCGCTTGGCGTTGCCGAGGGCGAGCTTGTCGGCGGTGTCGTAGAAGTAGACCTGCATGCCGAGGTTCTCGGCGAGCACCGACAACTGGGCGCCGATGTTGCCGTACCCGACGATGCCCAGGGTCCGGCCGCGCACCTCGTGGCTGCCGTTGGCCGCCTTGTCCCAGATCCCGGCGTGCATTCCGGCGTTCTTCTCGGGCAGCCGCCGGGCCAGCATGATGATCTCGGCGAGCGCCAGCTCGACCACGCTGCGGGTGTTGGAGAACGGCGCGTTGAACGCCGCGATGCCGGCCGCTGCGGCGGCGGCCAGGTCGATCTGGTCGGTGCCGATGCAGAACGCGCCGATGCCGACGAGCTGCGGCGCGGCGGCCAGCACCCGGGCGGTGACCTGCGTCTTGGAGCGGATGCCGAGCAGGTGCACGCCCTCGATCCGGGCGATCAGCTCGTCCTCGTCCAGCGCGTTGCGCAGCGACTCGACGAGAAATCCCTCCGACTCCAGCCGGGTGACCGCGTCGGGGTGAATGTTCTCCAGCAGCAGGACGCGTGTCTTGGCCTGGTCGATCATGATCTTTGTTCCGTCCGTTGCGGTCCGTTGCGTTGATCAGCGGCGAGCGCGCCATAGAGCCCGACCAGAGGCCAAGGTTAGTCCAGCGCCGAGTCGCTCCCACGCCTCGTCCGCCCCGTCCCGACCCTTGGATCCCGCGCGTCCGGTTCCCCGGTGCGAAACCCGTCCCTCAACCGGCCAGATAGTGCCGGAACCCGGCGGCGATCTGCCGGAATCCACACGACTCGTAGAAATCGTGTGCCTCGTCGCGGGTCGACCGGGACAGCAACTGGACCTTGTAACAGCCGGTCGACCGGGCCAGGTCGACCGCCGCCGCGAGCAACCGCCGGCCGACCCCGCGACGGCGTACGGAGGAGTCGACCACGACGTTCTCCACCAGCATGAACGGCCGACCGCCCCGGGTCAGGTTCGGCAGCACCGTGCAGTCCAGGGTGCCGGCGGGCACCCCGTCCCTCGACGCGAGCAGGACCGTACGCCCGGGCTGTGCGGTGATCTCCCGCCAGATCGGCCCGGCCCGGTCGACCGGGAGCGGGGTGTCGTCCGGGTGCAGTTGCCCGTACAGCGCCAGCAGCGCCGGGAGATCCGTCTCCACCGCTGTCCGAATGGTGATCGCCACGGCTCCACTCTCCCACCGACCGGCCGTCGCTCGCCGGACGGTGGGGCTGACCCGGCGCTCGGCCGGTGTCGGGTGGCCGGGGACGGCGAGGGTGGCCGGCTGGACTACGACGCCACCGATCGGCTCTCCGTTCGCCGACGCTGACCGGAGGCGGCGCGGTGTGTCGCCGGTCGACGAACCGTCGGGTCGCGGGGGAACAGGGTGGCCGGGCGGCGGGCGGCTAGGTCCTCGATCCAACCGAGCAGCACGACCGCCAGCGCGGTGAGGGCGAGTACGCCGGCCAACCGGACCGCGGCCTGCCAGCCCGGCTCGACCCGCCCGGTGGAGACCAGCACGGTGGCGACGAGCATCCCGACGGGCACGTGCCACAGGTAGATGGTGACGGCGCGGGCGTTGACGGCCTGGAGCATCCGGTCGAGCGGACGGATCCGGGCGAGCCAGTCGAGCCGGGGCCGGAACCGGAGGACGGTGGCGACGACGGCCATCGTCCAGAGCACGTTGCCGCTCGGAATGCGGTCCAGGTCGAACTCGCCGTCGCGCCAGGCGGCGACGACCACCCAGGCGATGCCGGAGGTCGCGAGCGCGGCGACGCCGCAGGCGTACCGGCGGGCCGCGATCCGGTGCAGCAGCCCGTCGTGGTGGGCGAATCCGAGCAACCAGCAGGGTAGGTAGCCGGCGATGAAGTAGCCGGGAACGTTCTCCCCGAAGACCTGGAAGCCGACCGACAGGCAGCAGGCGGCGGCGAGGCTGGCGTACGGCCACCGTCGGAACAGGGCCAGCAGTGCCGGCGAGAGCAGCATCAGCCAGAGGTAGGTGACGACGTACCAGAGCGTGATGTTGAACGCCCAGGACCACGCCGGGCCGCCTACCGGCGGGACCTGCACGGGGAACGCCCACAGGGTCAGGGCGGCCCAGCCGAGTGGGCCGGAGGGTACGGCGCGCCAGCCGTTCGACAGCAGCAGGACGACGGTGATCGTGCCGAAGGCCCACAGCGGGGGCAGCAGCCGGCGCAGTCGCCGCCCGACGGCGGTCGAGCCGGATCGGTCGAGCGAACTGGCCATGAGGGACCCGGCGAGGCCGAACATGAGGCCCATCGCGGGGAAGGAGACGGACACCCAGATCCAGCCGAGGGCGTGGTAGACGACGACGCGTACCAGTGCGATCGCCCGCCAGAGGTCCAGGTAGCGGCTGCGTCGGTAGCCGGGTGGATCACGGGCGATCGCCGCCGTGGGCGTGTCCCTCTCGACAATTCGGGCATTTCGTGACATAGGATGAGAACTTACTTAGTTTGTGTCCTGCCGGGTCGCACATCGCCAAGAACCGATCAGTGACGCGGCGATCGGCCGGCGCGACGGCGTGTCCGGGTTGCCTATCATCGAGCCGTGCCCGGTGACCCGCCGCCCGCTGTGCAGTCGCCCGGGTCCGGCGCGCCCATCGGCCCGACCGAGTCGACCGAGCACGGGCGGGCCGGGCACTTCGTCGTCTGGGGTGACAACCCGCTCGCCCGCCGGCTGGTCGCCGAGCTGATGGACACGTACCACGCGCCGGTCACGGTGATCGTCGGATCCATGTCGGCCGGTCAGGCACCGGACATCGCCGGGCTGCGACCCGAGGACGGCGACCCCGCGCTGCGGCCCGTGGTGGTCGTCGCGCCCCGGCTCAGCCAGGAGGTGCTCCGGCACGTCGGGGTCGACCGGGCCGCCGCGCTGGCGCTGGTCGGGCGGGACGACATCGACAACGTCGACGCGGCGATGATGGCCCGCGAGGTCAGCCCGACCGTCCGGATCGTGGTCCGGATCTTCAACCCGGTGCTCGGTGACGGCGTCGCCGCCATGCTGGGCGACTGCGACGTACTCTCCGGGTCGGAGATCGCGGCACCGGCGTTCGTCGCCGCCGCGCTCGGCGACGACACCCCACGGTACGTCCGGCTGCCGGACGAGTTGCTGATGGCGGTGAACCGGGACCGGGTGCCCGACCCGGACGACATCCTCTGCGGCCTCGCGGTCACCGGCGGAACGACCGAACCGGTCACCCTGCCGGAGCGGGACAGCGCGGCCGACCTCGTACTCGCGCGGGTCTCCGGGCCCCGGCCGCGCCCCGCCCGCCGACGCCGACGTCGGCCGTTGCGGACCACCCGGCTGCTGCTCGACCGCAAGCTGCGGCTCGCCCTCGGCTCGGTGGCCGGGCTGCTGCTCGCCGGCACGGCGACCCTCGCGATCCTGCGTGACCTCAGCTTCTGGCAGGCGGTCTACCTGACCGCCGTCACCGCCCTCGGCGGGGCCGACGCCGACCTCGCGGGCTCGGCGGCCGTACAGGCGGTGCAACTCGTCCTCGTCCTCGCCGGGGTCGCGCTGATCCCGACCGTCACCGTGCTGCTGGTCGGGCTGGTGGTCAACGTACGGCTGGCGCTCGCCGCCGGCGAACTCACCGAGCCGATCTCCGGACACGTGGTCGTCGTCGGCCTGGGCAACATCGGCACCAGGGTGATGGAGGAGCTGCACGCGCTCGGGGTGGGCGTGGTCGCGATCGACCGGGCCGCCGACGCCCGGGGTGTGCAGGTGGCCCGGGACCTCGACATCCCGGTCCTGGTCCGCAACGCCAACAGCGCCGAGACGCTGCGGGCGGCGTCGGTGCAGACCTGCCGGGCGCTGGTGGTGCTCTGCCGCGACGACGTGACGAACCTGGAGACCGCACTGCTGGCGCGCTCCGTACACCGGACGGAGCAGGACCGGGGCGGCCCGGCGGCGGATCCCGCACCGCCGCTGCGGGTGGTGCTGCGGCTGTTCGACGAGGAGTTCGCCGGCCGGATCCGGCGATCGTTCGGCATCAACATCTCGCGCAGCGTCTCCTACCTGGCCGCGCCCGCCTTCGCCGCCGCCCTGCTCGGCCGCGAGGTGATCGACACCGTCTCGGTCGGCCGGCGGGTGCTGCTGGTCGCGGAGATCCCGGTCGGTGCCGGATCCGAGCTGGAGGGCGAGTTCTGCCCCGAGGTCAGCCGGCCGCACGAGGTACGCCTGATCGCGGTGCGGACCGGTCGGGTCGGGCAGACCCTCTGGACGCTGCCGGACCGGCGGCCGCTGGTCCGCACCGACCGGCTGCTGGTGGTCGCCACCAGGGCCGGACTGGCCGCACTGCTCGCCCGGACGGCCGCCTCGCCGAACCCGCCCCCGCTGGTCGAACCGAAACCGCTCCCGCTGCTCGCCGGACCGCCCCGCGGTCGGGACGGCGAGCAGCTGTCGGCCGACGACTCCCGCTCCGGCTGACCGGCGGCCCCGGAACGCCCCTCCGGCACCTCCGGCGTCGATGCGCGGAGATGACGAAGGTGAATGTCCCATCGGTTTAACCCGGAGGTTGCCTGCCGCACGCCCCATGGTCGCCTGACCCGCCGACGATGCGCGCGGAAGCGTCCGGACGACCCGATTGGACATTCGCAGATGGCTCTCACCCGATGGCGCAGGGTCGCTGTCGCCGCGATCGCGGCGGTCACCGTCCTCGCCGGACTGCCCGCCACCGCCGGGCACGCCGACGGCCGGTCGAAGCCGGTACGACCGGACAGCTTCGACCTACAGGCCCACCGGGGCGGGCTCGGCCTGCGGGTGGAGAACAGCCTCGCGTCGTTCGGCAACGCCCTCCAACTCGGCGTGAGCACGCTCGAACTGGACGTGCAGATCACCGAGGACGGCCGGGCCGTGGTCACCCACGACCGGCGGGTGAGCGGTACCAAGTGCGTCGACACCGGGCCGGCGACCAGCGGTGACCCGGAATTCCCGTACGTCGGCAGGTTCGTCAACACGCTGACCCTGGCCCAGGTGCGTACGCTCGACTGCGGCAGCCGGACGCTGCCCGACAAGCCCGGACAGCTCGCCGTACCGGGCTCCCGGATGCCGCTGCTGAGCGAGGTCTTCGCGCTGGTCAAGCGGTACGGTGCCGACCGGGTCAAGCTCAACGTCGAGACCAAGGTGGAGGCCGGGGCACCGAGCGAGACCGCGCCCCGGGAACAGTTCGTCCGGGTCACCGTGGCCGAGATCCGGGCCGCCGGCCTGCTCGGCCAGGTCACCATCCAGAGCTTCGACTGGGGCGCGCTGCGCCTGATGCGCCGGGTCGAGCCGCGGCTGCCGCTGGTAGCGCTGACCAACTACGACTTCCTCCAGACCGGTCAACCGGGTGCCTCCCCGTGGCTCGGCGGTCTCGACATCGACGACTTCGGCGGCGACCCGATCCGGGCGATCAAGACCTTCGGCGCGACCGCGTTCTCGCCGGTGCACGGCTTCCCGCAGAACGGCAAGGTCGGCGACCCCGGCTACCGGCCGTACGTGACCGCCGAGATGGTCCGGCACGCGCACCGCAACGGCATCGCGGTGGTGCCGTGGACGGTCGACGACGTGCCGACGATGAGCAAGCTGATCGACGACGGGGTCGACGGGCTCATCACCGACTACCCCGACCTGCTGCGCGGGCTGCTGAAGCGGCGCGGCTTCGCCCTGCCCCGGCCGTACGTGGCGCCGTTCGACATCCAGGCGCACCGGGGCGGCCGGGCGGTCCGACCGGAGAACACCCTGCCCGCGTTCTCGTACGCGCTGGCGAATCCGGCGATCTCCACCCTGGAACTCGACACCGGGGTCACCCGGGACGGGGAACTCGTGGTGCTGCACGACCGTACCGTCAACGGCTCGCACTGCGTCGACACCGCCCCGGCCCGACCCGGCGACCCGCAGTTCCCGTACGTCGGCAAGCTCGTCCGGGACCTGACGCTGCGCCAGCTCAAGACCCTCGACTGCGGCACGAGGACGCTGCCGGAACTGCCCCACCAGGTGCCCGCGCCGGGAGCCCGGATCCCGACCCTGAACGAGGTCTTCGACCTGGTCCGGTCCAGCGGCCGGACCGACGTGTCGCTGAACATCGAAACGAAGATCAGCCCGCTGGTGGCCGACACCCTGGCGTACCCGGTCTTCACCACCAAGCTGGTACGCGCGATCGAACGGGCGCGGTTCGTCGACCGGGTCACCATCCAGTCCTTCGACTGGCGGACCATCACGCTGGCCCGCTCGCTCAACCGGCAGATCGAGACGGTCGCGCTGGTCTGGCAGTACGGCCCGGCCGAGTGCGCCTCGCTGGCCGACGAGTGCTCGCTGCGGGCGGACTACGACGATCCCTCGGTGAAGAGTCCGTGGACCGATGGCCTGGACTGGTGGCGCTTCCGTGACCTGGGCAAGCTGGTCCGGGCCAGCGGCGCCGGCACCGTCTCGGCGAACTGGCAGGTACACGACCCGGACCAGCCGACGGTCGTCTCGCCGGACTGGTACCTGCGCCAGGACCCGAGCTACTTCCACGGGCCGACGGTGGACGTGTTGCAGCGGCGCGACCGGTTGAAGGTGGTGCCGTACACGGTGGACGATCCGGCGCTGATGCAGCGGGCGATCGACCTGGGGGTGGACGGCATCATCACCGACGACCCGGACACGCTGATCACGGTGGCGGTGCGCAACGGTCTGCGCTGACCGTTCGCGGGCGCCGGTCGACCGGTCGGCGCCCGCGAACGGGTTCCGTCGTGCCGCGTAGAGTGGTTCGACGGTCACCGATCAAAACAGGATGAGGCATGTCGAAAGCCACAACTGGCTCGCAGCGCGTGAACCCGGCCGGTACGTGGCGGCTGGTCGACGGCCCGCCGCCGCCGCTCAGCGAACGGTTGGGCCGCCTCGTCGGCCTGCGGACACTGCGCCTGCCCGGTTCGCGTGGCGTGCTCGTTGTCGCCGGGACACCGGAACGGTTGCACGACCTGCTGCACGCCTATCCCGAGGCGCTGACGCCGACCACCCGCGCCCGGATCGTCGTTGTCTACTGGCGCTCGCCGCGCGCCGGCTGGTCCGGCCGGATCGGCCCGCTGGACCACCTGGTCCGGCACCGGGTCGCCCTGCCCCGGATGGGACGCGGCCCGGCCACCGTCCGGCTCCGCCTGCGACACCCGGCCCCGCTGCGCGACATCGTGCGCGGGGCGGTGGACGCCCTCGGCCCGACCCGCCCGCTGCCCGCACCGGTGAGCGCCAACCTGACCGGGTGGGGCGGGCTGCCGGCGTACCTGCCGGCGCAGCTCGGCGCCTCCGTCGTGGCCGGCGCGCTGCCGCTCAGCTCCGACATCCGGGCACACGACGTCGTACTGCGCCACCCGACCGTGGCCGAACCGGGCGGACCGGCGCAGGACCAGCCGTACGCGGTGGCGGTGCCGGCCGGTCGGCACGGCGTGACCGCTCCCGGCGGCGGGACCGTGCTGCTGGTGGACGCCCGCCGGATCAACCCGAAGGGGCGCCGGGCCGGCGCGTACCGGCCCGACGCACCAGGCGTCCGGCTCGAACTCGACCCGCGCGGCAACGCCCGACGGGCCCGTGGCGGGGCCGACCGGCATCCGCTGGGCGGCCCCGGACTCGACGCCGCCACCCTGGCCACCCTGCGCCAGGTCGGCGTGGTGGAGTGTCCGCCGTTGACCGACGAGCGGCCGGTCGAGACGGCGGCGCTGCTGGTCCAGTTGGCGATGACCGGCGCGGTGCTGCGGATACCGGCACTGCCGCCCCGGGTCGCCGAACTGATCCGGCCCGAGCTGCGGGACCTGCTGACCCGCCCGCTGCCGGCCGGCGACCCGCTGGCGCTGGAGGCGCGCAGCGTACGTCAGCGCCGGGCCGCGCTGCGCGGCCACGCCGCCGGCTTCGCGCTGCCGCAGGTGACCGCGGACGCCCTGCCGGAACTGGCGCGCCCGCCGTCGGTCAGCGCGATCCTGGCCACCCGCCGGGCCGAGATGCTGGCCGGGGCGGTGCGGGCGATCGTCGACCAGACCTACCCGGAGCTGGAACTCGTCCTCTGCCTGCACGGCATCGACCTGCCGGCCGAGGTGGCGGCACTGCTCGCCGAATCCGGTCGGCCGTACGAGATCGTCCGGGTGCCGGCCGGCACCGGGTTCGGTGCCGCGCTCGGCGAGGCGACCCGGCGGGCCCGGGGCAGCCTGGTGACCAAGTTCGACGACGACGACAGTTACGGCGTCGAGCACGTCTGGGACCTGGTGCTGGCCCGGCACTACTCCGGGGCCACCCTGGTCGGCAAGGGTGCCGAGTTCGTCTTCCTGGAAACGCTCGGCACCACCGTACGGCGTCCGTCCGGCGCACCCGAGTCCGACGGCGAGGTGGTCGCCGGTGGCACCATGCTGCTGGCCAAGGGGGACCTCGAAGCGGTCGGCGGCTGGCGACCGGTGCCCCGGTCGGTCGACTACGGCGTGCTCGACCGGCTCCGCCGCGACGGCGCGGCGATCTACCGGACCCACCCGTTCGGCTACGTCTACCACCGCCGCGAGTCCGGCCACACCTGGGATCCGGGGCAGCAGTACTTCCTCGACACCGCGTTCGCCCGCTGGCCGGACATCCCGGCCGAGGCGTTCGCCAACCCGGAGCCGACCGGCACCGGAACGGCGTCGGATCCACGGTCCTCCGTACCCTCCTCCGATGCCGTCCACAGTGGAGCCTGAGCGCCCCGACCAGGGCCGGCGCCACGAGCTGAACGGCCGGTGAACAGGCCCGCCGGTACGTCCGCGGAAGTGTCGGACCGGCTCTCTAGAGTGCCGCTGTGCCAATCGAACCGTGGTCCAACGCACAGGTGCTCGCGCTGGCTCCCGACGCCAGTTCCGCCAAGGGGGCGCGCAGTGTCAGCGGTGCGGCGAAGTGGGTCGCCACCGGCCTGGACGGTGACGTGCTGTGGGGGTTGTGCCGGGGCAGCGGCAGCAATCCGTACCAGGCGTGCGTCGACCTGACCGAGCCCGCGTACCGGTGCTCCTGCCCGAGCCGCAAGTTTCCCTGCAAGCACGCGCTCGGCCTGCTGCTGCTCTGGTCCGGCGGCGGGGTGACCGAACAGGCCGCGCCCGACTGGGTGACGGAATGGCAGGCCCGGCGCTCGGCTCGGGCCGAGACCACGGCCGCCAAGCGGGCGCAGGCCGGCCCGGTCGACGAGGCCGCCGCGCAGAAACGGGCCGGACAGCGGGCCGACCGGGTCGCCACCGGGCTGGTCGAGCTGGACCGGTGGGTGACCGACCAGGTGAGCCAGGGGCTCGCCGGTGCCCAACGGAGCGGATCCGCCCCGTTCGCGGCGATGGCGGCCCGGCTGGTGGACGCGCAGGCCCCGACCGCGGCCGGCACCGTACGGCGGCTCGGTGAGGTCGTCGGCATCGGCCCGGACTGGGCTGACCGGCTCCTCGGCGAACTGGCCCTGCTCCGCCTGCTGGTCGCCGGCTACACCCGGATCGATGACCTGCCGGCGGATCTCGCCGCCACCGTCCGCGCCCGGATCGGCATCCCGGTGTCGACCGAGGACGTGCTCGCCGGCCCGACGCAACGCGACCACTGGCTGGTGCTCGGCCAGGTTGATCTGCCCGACGAACGGCTCGTCGCCCGCCGAACCTGGCTCCACGGCACCACAACCGGGCGGTACGCCCTGCTGCTGGCGTTCGCCGCACCCGGTCAGGCCCTGCCGGCGGACGTCGTACCGGGCACCGTGCTCGACGCCGACCTGTGCTGGTATCCGGGCGCGTTCGCGCAACGGGCGCTGCTGGCCCGACGACACGGCACCCGACCGGCCGGGCCACCGACCGGGGCGATGCCGGTCCGGGCGGCGCTGGCCGGCTGGACCGCCGCCCTCGCCGCCGAGCCGTGGTGCGAGCAGGTGGGCATGCTGCTGGCCGACGTGGTGCCGACCGGCGACGGGTACCTGGTCGACGCGGCCGGTGACGCGGTGGCGCTGCGCCCCGGCGAAGACCCGCCGTGGTGGTTGCTGGCCGCCGCCGGTGGACGACCCGTCCCGGTGGCCGGCGAATACTCCGCCGCCGGGTTCCGCCCGCTGGCCGCCTGGCCCGACGGGGAATACCTGCCCGCCCCGGCCCGTACCGGCGGTGACCGCCGGCCCGCGTTGCTCCCGCCGGACCTGGTCTCGGCCGCGCTGATCGGCACCGACCGCCGGCCGTTCACCGCCGCCACGGTCGACCTCGACGGGCGTGCGCTGCCGGTGGTTCCCGGCGGGGAGCCGGCGACGTCCCTGCTGGACACCGCCGCGGTCGCCTGGACCTACCGCCGGGCCGGGGTCACCGCCGAGGTGGGGCGCCCACCGGTCGACGCCGCGCCGGGGGAGAGCCGCCGCACCGTCCCCGCCCCGGCCGCCCGCCGGCTCGCCTCGCTGCTGGCCGGCGGCGGGCCCGGCGGCAGCGATCTGGCCCACCGACTGCTCGGCGGATGGCTGCACACCGCCGCCGAACGCGGCTACCTCGCCCCGGCGCACACCCTGCCGGCGCTGCTGGACAACGGTCGGCGCAGCAGCGCGCTGCGGCCCGCACTCGCCGCCGTCGCCGGTCGACGGGGCGGCTGGCTCGCCGCCCGCAACGCCGACTGGGGTTACCTCCGCAGCGAGGCCACCGCCGATCCGGACCCGGCCGACTGGGCCACCGGCACACCCGGTGAACGCCTCGCCCACCTGGTCGCGCTCCGGGGCGTCGACCCGGCCGCCGGCCTCGACCTGCTCGCCCCGGTCTTCGACGACGAGGCACCGGAGGACCGGGCCCGCTTCGTCGGCGCCCTCGCCACCGGTCTGTCGCAGCGGGACGAACCCCTGCTCGAACGGGCCCTCGACGACCGCCGCAAGGAGGTACGCGAGGCCGCCGCCCGGCTGCTCGGCGGGCTGGCCGGCTCGGCGCTGCGGCAGCGGATGGCCGCCCGCGCGCTCACCTACGTCCGGCTCGACCAGGGGCGGTTGGTGGTCACCCCGCCGGCCGAGTGCGATACCGGGATGCGCCGCGACGGCGTACCGGCCAAGGCACCGCGGGGGATCGGCACCGGGGCCTGGCTGCTGGGCGAGGTGGTCGCGCGTACGCCGCTGGAAACCTGGTCCACCGCGTTCGGGCGACCGGCCGACGGGGTGCTGGCCCTGCCGGTGGCCGACGACTGGGGTCCGGTGCTGCACAAGGGACTGGCCCGAGCGGCGGTGCTGCAACGGGACCCGGTCTGGGTGACCCTGCTCGCCGACGAGATGTCCCGACCGGTGAACAGGGACCTCGACCCGTACGACGAGCGGTTGATTGCGCAGTTGTACGAGGCGCTGTCCCCGGCCGACCTGGCCGGGTACGCGGCGGCCGGGTTGCGCCGGGATCCGGGCCGGGCGCTGCGGCTGGTCGAACTGCATCCCGGCCCGTGGCCCGAGCCGCTGGCCGACGCGGTGCTCGACGCGATCGCCGTCCTGGCCAGCGGCGAGCGGACCGCCTGGCAGACCAACGAGCTGTGCCGGATCGCCGCGACCGCGATGCCACCGGCCTACGCCGCCCGGGTGGCCGAACTGGCCGACACGATCCAGCGGGACAACCCCGACACCCGGCACGGCGGGACCATCAGCCGGCTCGCCACCACCCTGACCTTCCGTCACGAGATGTACGAGGAGCTGCGATGACCGCCCTGCGCCCGCACGCCGAGCAACTGTTCGCCGAGGAACTGGCGGCGCTCGCCACGGCCGACGACCGACCCCGGCCGCCCGGCTGGCGGCTCTCGCCGCAGGCGGTGGTGACCTACCTGCTCGGCGATGGCGCCAAGATCACCCCGAAGTACGTCGGCCCGCGCCGGCTGATGGAGGTCGCGGTGGCGACCCTGGCCACCGACCGGGCACTGCTCCTGCTCGGTGTGCCCGGCACCGCCAAGACCTGGGTCTCCGAACACCTCGCGGCGGCCATCTCCGGCGACTCCACCCTGCTGGTCCAGGGCACCGCCGGCACCGCCGAGGAGGCCATCCGGTACGGCTGGAACTACGCCCGCCTGCTCAGTGAGGGCCCGTCCCCGGCGGCCCTGGTGCCGAGTCCGGTGCTGCGGGCGATGGAGACCGGTGCCATCGCCCGGGTGGAGGAGCTGACCCGGGTCCCGTCCGACGTGCAGGACACGCTGATCACCATCCTGTCGGAGAAGACCCTGCCGGTGCCGGAACTGGCCAGCGAGGTGCAGGCGGTCAAGGGTTTCAACATCATCGCCACCGCCAACGACCGGGACCGGGGCGTCAACGAACTCTCCAGCGCGCTGCGCCGCCGCTTCAACACCGTCGTCCTGCCGGTGCCCGCCTCCGCCGACGAGGAGGTCGACATCGTCGCCCGCCGGGTGGCGCAGCTCGGCCGTTCGCTCGAACTGCCCGAGGTGCCGCCCGCGCTGGAGGAGATCCGCCGGGTGGTCACGGTCTTCCGCGAGCTGCGCAGCGGCCTCACCGAGGACGGCCGGACCAAGGTGAAGTCGCCCACCGGCACCCTGTCCACCGCCGAGGCGATCTCCGTGGTCACCAACGGCTGGGCACTCGCCGCCCACTTCGGCGACGGGGTGCTCCGCCCCGGCGACGTGGCCGCCGGCATCCTCGGCGCGGTGGTCAAGGACCCGAGCAGCGACCCGGTGGTCTGGCGCGAATACCTGGAGACCGTGGTCCGCGAACGCGAGGGCTGGACCGCCTTCTACCGCGCCGCCCGCGATGCCTGAGCGCTTCTACGGGGTACGCCACCACGGTCCCGGATCCGCTCGGGCGGTGCTGGCGGCGCTGGCCGAACAGCGCCCCGACCTGCTGCTGATCGAGGGCCCGCCGGAGGCCGACGAGCTGGTCCGGTGGGTCGCCGACGAGGGGCTGGAGCCACCGGTGGCGTTGCTCGGCTACGCCGCCGACGACCCGCGCCGGGCGGCGTACTGGCCGTTCGCCGTCTTCTCCCCGGAATGGCAGGCGATCCGCTGGGCGGCGGAGCACGGCGTGCCGGTGCGCTTCTTCGACCTGCCGTACGCGTACCGGCTCGGTGCCACCGCCGGGACGGACGAGCCGGGCACCGACGGCGACACCGGGGTCGACGGGCCGTTGGCCGACGAGACCGACGGCGGGAGCGACGCCGGGACCGGGTCGGGTGAACCGGAGCAGCCGGTCCGGCCGGTCGACCCGATCGGCGAGCTTGCCGCCGCGGCCGGCTACGACGACCCCGAGCGCTGGTGGGAGGACGTGGTCGAGCACCGGGGCGCACCGGCCTTCGAGGCGATCGGGGAGGCGATGGCCGCGATTCGGGCCGAGTCCCCGGAGGACCCGGACGACCTGCTCCGCGAGGCGTACATGCGTGGGGTGTTGCGCGAGGCCCGGAAGAGTCACCGGAACCTCGCCGTCGTCTGCGGCGCGTGGCACGTGCCGGCGCTCACCGCCAGCGTGCCGGCCAGCCACGACACCGCCCTGCTCAAGGGGCGGCGCAAAACGAGGGTCACCTTCACCTGGGTGCCGTGGACCTACGGCCGGCTGGCCTCCTGGCAGGGCTACGGCGCCGGCGTGACCTCCCCCGGCTGGTACCACCACCTGTTCACCACCACCGACGAGGTGGTGCCGCGCTGGCTCGTCGCCGCCGCCGGGGTGCTGCGCGCCGAGGGGGTGCCGACCTCGTCCGCGCACGTCATCGAGGCGGTCCGGCTGGCAGAGGCCCTGGCCACCATCCGGGGCCGGCCGCTGGCCGGGCTGGCCGAATTGACCGAGGCGACCCGCGCGGTCATCTGCGAGGGCGACGACCTGCGGCTGAACCTGGTCGACCGGCAGCTCGTGGTCGGCGAACGGCTCGGGGCGGTGCCCGACGACATGCCGGCGGTACCGCTCGCCCGCGACCTGGCCGCCCAACAGCGCACCCTCCGCCTCAAGCCGGAGGCGCTCGACCGGGAACTCGACCTCGACCTGCGCAAGGAGACCGACCTGGGGCGCAGCCGACTGCTGCACCGGCTCCGGCTGCTCGGCATACCGTGGGGCGAATCAACCCGTGGCCGGCAGGGCAAGGGCACCTTCCGGGAGAGCTGGCGGCTGCGCTGGTCGCCCGAGTTCGCGATCGCCGTGGTCGAGGCCGGGACGCACGGCACCACCGTACGGAGCGCCGCCACCGCGAAGATCACCGGTGCCGCCCGCGACGCGGAGGTACTCGCCGAGGTTACCCCGCTGGTGGAGAGCTGCCTGCTGGCCGACCTCACCGACGCGTACCCGGCGGTGCTGCGGGCACTGCACCAGCGGGCCGCTCTCGACGCCGACGTGACCCGACTGATGGCGGCGGTGCCGGCGCTGGCCCGTACGCTGCGCTACGGCGACGTCCGGGGAACCGAACTAGGCCCCCTGCGTACGGTGACCGCGAGCCTGCTGGTCCGGATCTGCGTCGGTCTGCCACCGGCGGTGCGCTCGCTCTCCGACGACGCCGCCCGGACGATGCGCGAGCACGTCGACGCCGTGCACGCCGCGATCGGACTGCTCGACGAGCCCGACCTGCGGGGCCGTTGGCTCGACACCCTGGCCGATCTCGCCGCCCGCGACACCGAGGCGCACGCCGGCCCGGAGCAGGCCGTCCACGGTCTGGTGGTCGGTCGGCTGACCCGGATCCTGCACGACGCGCAGCGGCTCGACGCCGCCGAGACCCGGCGGCGGATGGGCCTGGTGCTCACCCCCGGCACCCCACCGGCGCAGGCGGCCCAGTGGATCGAGGGTTTCCTCGCCGGTGGCGGGCTGCTCTTCGTGCACGACACGGCCCTGCTCGCCCTGGTCGACGAGTGGTTGACCGACATCGACCCGGAGGCGTTCACCGACGTGCTGCCGCTGCTGCGGCGTACCTTCGGCGCGTTCGCCCCGCCCGAGCGACGGGCCATCGGCGAGCGGGTACGCGGCGACCGGTCCGACGCCGGTACGCCGGCCGGCGTACGGCCGATCGACCATGACCGGGCCGCCCTGGTCCTGCCCACCCTGGCCGCCCTGCTCGGTCACCAGACGCTGTTGGGGGATGTCCGTGGACCCGAATGAGGAACGGTTGCGCCGGTGGCGGTTGGTGCTCGGTGGGGCGGCCGATCCGTCCTGCGGGCAACCGTCCGGAAGCGACGCCGGGATGGACGCCGCGCTGGCCGCGCTCTACGACAGTGACGGCCCCGACGGCGAAGGGACCGACGGCGGGCGCTCCCGGCAGCGGTCGGCCGGGCTGTCCGCCTCGGCGCCCCGGGTCGCCCGCTGGCTGGGTGACATCCGGGAGTACTTCCCCAGCACGGTGGTGCAGGTGATGCAGGCCGACGCGATCGACCGGCTCAACCTCACCAGCCTGCTGCTCGAACCGGAGATGCTGACCGCGGTCGAGCCCGACGTGCACCTGGTCGGCACGCTGCTCTCGCTGAACCGGGTGATGCCCGACAAAACCAAGGACCTGGCCCGCCAGGTGGTCCGCCGGGTGGTCGAGGAGTTGGAACGGCGGGTCGCGCAGCGCACCGTGGCGGCGGTGGCCGGCGCGCTGAACCGGGCCACCCGGATCAACCGGCCCCGGCACGCCGACATCGACTGGGACCGCACCATCCGGGCGAACCTGAAGCACTACCAGCCCGAGTACCGCACCATCGTGCCCGAGCGGCTGATCGGGTACGGCCGGCGTACCTCGGCGGTGCAGCGGGACGTCTTCCTCTGCGTCGACCAGTCCGGCTCGATGGCGGCGTCGGTGGTCTACTCCGGCATCTTCTCCGCCGTGCTCGCCTCCATGCGGTCCCTGCGTACCTCGCTGGTGGTCTTCGACACCGCCGTCGTCGACCTCACCGAGCAGCTCAGCGACCCGGTGGAGGTGCTGTTCGGCACCCAACTCGGCGGCGGCACCGACATCAACCGGGCGATCGGCTACTGCCAGGGCCTGATCACCCGTCCCCGGGACAGCATCTTCGTGCTGATCAGCGACCTGTACGAGGGCGGTGTGCGGGCCGAGATGCTACGTCGGGTGGCGGCGATGGTCGAGGCCGGCGTGCAGGTGGTGGTGCTGCTGGCACTCTCCGACGAGGGCGCCCCGGCGTACGACCACGAGAACGCGGCGGCGCTCGCCGCGCTCGGCGTACCGGCGTTCGCGTGCACCCCGGACGCCTTCCCGGACCTGATGGCGGCGGCGATCGAGCGGCGCGACCTGCGCGCCTTCGCGGAACGCTTCGCCGGCCGCTGAACGGCTGACCGGTGAACCGGCTGGCGACGCTCCGGGACGGACCGGAGCGCCGCCCCGACACCGGCTGATTGTCGTCCCCGCCGCCCCGGACGGCGCGACGATCTTGCACTTGTGGTGGCGCACAAATCCGGATGAGAGCCCTAATCCGGGCACCACAAGTGCAAGATCGTCGAGGGAATCGGTGGAGCAGGCAGCGGCGGAAGGTAGGAATTACTCCTCTATGTCGGGATCGAGGTCGCGGGCGAGTACGTCGTTTAACGTCTCGGCGCGTACCAGCAGCCGGGCCCGGCCGTTGTCGACGGCGACCAGCGGCGGCCGGGGCACCAGGTTGTAGTTCGAGGCCAGGCTGAGCTGGTACGCCCCGGAGCAGGGCACCGCGAGCAGGTCGCCGGGTCGCAGGTCGCCCGGCAGCGGCGCGTCCCGGACGAGTACGTCCCCGGACTCGTCGTGCCGCCCGACGACCGTGGTCCGCTGGTCCCCGGCATGGCTGAGCCGGCCGAGCAGGACGGCGGTGTACCGGGCGCCGTACAGGGCCGGGCGCGGGTTGTCGCTCAGCCCGCCGTCGACCGCGACGAGCTGGTGCCCGTCCGGGTCGCGGCGTACGGCGAGCACCCGGTAGAGCGCCACGCCGGCCCGCGCCACGATGGCCCGACCGGGCGCCACCGCCAGCCTCGGCACCGGCAGGTCGTGCTCGTCGCAGGCGACCCGGAGCACCTTGCGGGCGCGGGAGGCGAACGCGTCGAGGGCGAACTGCCCGTCGGTGTCGGTGCCGGGAACGGCGTGCCCGCCACCGATGTTGATCTCGGTGAGCCGGGTGCCGTGCCGCTGCGCCAGGGCCGCCATGGTGGCCACCAGGTGGCTGATCGCCCGCTCGTAGCCGCCGAAGCGGGAGGTCCGCGAGCCGAGGTAGAAGTCCAGGCCGACCAGCTCCAGCATCGGCTGGTCGGTGATCCGGCGGACCATCTCGTCCAGGGTGGTGCCGGCGGCCGGTACCCCGAACCGGTCCGCGACCGGCGCGGCGGGCAGCATCGACATGGTGTCGACCCGGCCGGCGTCCCAGTCGGGCAGCACCCGCAGCAGCACCCGTTGCCGGCGGCGCAGCAGCGCGGCCAGCCGGGGTATCTCGGAGCCGGACTCGATAACGATCGTGCCGACGCCGTGGTCCAGCGCGGCGGCCAGGTCGGTGGGACTCTTGGCGTCGCCCTGGAGCACTATCCGGTCGGCGGGAAAGCCGACGGCGGCGGCGGTGGCGAGCTGCCCGGCCGACTGCACGCCGAGGGACAGGCCCTCGTCGGCGATCCACCGCAGCACACCCCGGCAGGTCAGCGCCTTTGCCGCGTACACGACGTCGCCGGGTCCGAAGGCGCGGGCGTACTCCCGGCAGCGTCGGCGTACGTCCGCCTCGTCCAGCACGTACGCCGGGGTGCCGAACCGTGCGGCGAGTTCGCCGAGCCGTACCCCGCCGACCGAGATCTCGCCGTGCTCGTCGCGGCGGGCGGTCGCCGGCCACACGTCGCCGTGCAGGTGGGCGGGGAGTGACGTACGCAGCGATGGGATGAGTTCGGCCAGGGTCATGACGGGTCGCCTTCGGGGTCGGCGGGCGCCCGCTCGGGGATGTCGAGCGGGCGGAGCAGCAGGTGGGTGACGGTTTCCGTGGCGCCGCCGCGCAGCCGCAGGTCGGCGACGGCGATGTTCAGCTCGGTGAGGCTGGTACAGGACAGCCGCACCATCAGGTCGATGTCGGCGGCGACCCACCACGCGGCGACCACCCGGGGGTCGGTGCGCAGATGCCGGGCGAACCGGCCGCCGACGGTGCTGGCGGCCAGCCGTACGCAGACCAGCGCCTCGATCCGGGTCGGCGTCCGCGCGAGCAGCTCGTCCGGGCGTGGCCGGGCGTCGGCGGTACGGCGGGGCAGGGCCGGGCTGTGCATGTGCCGATCGTGGCGCTCCGCCGCCCGACCGACCCGGATCTTCACGCGTTCACCACGCCCGGCCCGGCTATCCCGACGCCTTCTTGACGCCGCCGTGGCACCGGCATCGGCATCAGCACCGGCATCGGCATCGGCATCGGCATCGGCATCAGCATCAGCACCGGCACCGGCAATCGCACCGGCTCCGGTGGCGGGGGAGGCCGCTACCGGGCCGGACCGCCGTGCGTGTCGGTGTGCTACAGCGGCAGCGGCCGCCGGGCACCATTGCCGGCGTCCACCAGGTACATCCGTGCCTCGTGCAGGTCGAAGTAGAGTCCGACCAGGGTCAGTTGCTCGGCCTCCAGGCGTCGTCGGACACTCGGATAGGTCCGCAGGTTGGCGAGCTGCTGGGCGACGTTGGCCAGGGCCTGGCGTTCCAGTGCGGCCGGGTTGTCGGCCGGCCCGGCCGGGTCCCTGGGCGGTGGCGCCACCGGGCCGCGCCGGTCGTCGCGTCGCCCGCCGAGGCGTACGTGGCTGAGCCAGGAGCCGAGGTGCGACTCCCGGGCGACACCGCCGCGCAGGACCGCCCGCATCGCCCCGCAGTCGGAGTGCCCGCAGACGGTGATGGTGGACACCTGGAGCACGTCGGTGGCGTACTCGATGGCGGCGCCGACGCTGTGGTCGCCGGGGGTGCCGTGCCGGGGCACGATGTTGCCGATGTTGCGCAGGCAGAACAGGTCGCCGGGTCCGCTCGCGGTGACCAGGTTGGGGACCAGCCGGGAGTCGGCGCAGGTGATGAAGAGTTCGCTCGGGCGTTGTCCGTCGCGGGCCAGCTCGGTCAGGTAGGGCCGGACCAGCGGGGCGACCCGCCGCTCGAACTCCCGCACGCCCACCAGCATGTTGTCGCCGATCTCACCGGTCGTCTGGGCGACCGGCGGGTCGGACGTGTCGGCCGTCGGCTGCCCGGTGTCGGACCGGGTGGGCGGTGCCGTGCCGGTTTGCCAGTGTGACCACGGGGCGAGCCAGCGCGGCAGGCGCTCGGGCAGGGTCTTGCGGTTGCCGAGGCGATCGCGGACGGCTCGGTCGAACCAGCCGTCCGGCGCCTCCTCCACCCGTACCTGACCGCCGTTGCGCTCGTAGCCGGCCCGCCAGTGCTGGATCACCGCGAAGGCGGCGTGGTCGAGGAAGTCCAGGCGCAGTTCCAGCTGGACGCGGGCGCCGGGCGGCAGCCGCCGCAGTTCCTGGTTGAGCCGTCCGGCGCCGAGGAAGAGCAGGGTGCCGGTGATCTGCACGAGCCACTCGTCGGGGCCGCGCCGGTCGACGTCGATCCGCCAGTGGGTGAGTCGGTACAGCGCCGCGACCAGGGCTACCGCCATGCCGAGCAGCACGCCGGTGACCAGGTCGAGGAAGACCACCCCGGCGACCGTCACCGCGTACGCGGGAAACTCCCGGTGCCGCATCAGGTCGCGTACGTGCGCGACACTGATCAGCCGCAGGCCGACGATCACCAGCACCCCGGCGAGCGCGGACATCGGGATCAGTTCGAGCACGCTGGCCAACAGCAGGGCGAAGACGGCGATCCACAGTCCGTGCATGATCGCCGAGGCGCGGGTGCGGGCCCCGGCCTCCACGTTCGCCGAACTGCGGACGATCACGCCGGTGACGGGCAGGCCGCCGAGCGCGCCGGAGGCGGAGTTCGCGACGCCCTGGGCGATCAGCTCGCGGTCCAGCCTGGCCCGTGGACCGTCGTGCAGCCGGTCCACCGCGACCGCGGAGAGCAGGGACTCCACGCTGGCGACCACGGCGAGCAGGAGCACCCCGGAGAGCACGTCGGTCAGCGCCGCGTCCGGCCACCGGGGCAGGGTCAGGTAGCTGAGCGGGTCGTCGGGCAGGGACACCCGGGACAGGTCGAGATCGAGTCCGCTCGACATGGCGGTGGCCACCGTGATGGCGACCAGCGGCGCCGGGAGGTACGACACGCGTACCAGCCGGGGCCAGACGAGCAGTACGGCGACGGTGACCACACCGACCAGCACCGCGGCGTCGTGGTAGCCGACGAGCTGGGCCGGCAGTTCGCGCAGGTTCTCCCAGACCGATCGCTGTGGCGCACCGCCGAGCACCACGTGCAGTTGACTGAGGGCGATCACGATGCCGATGCCGGCGAGCATGCCGTGCACCACGGCGGGGGAGAGCATCAGCGCGGCCCGGCCGAACCGGCTGAGTCCGAGCACTATCTGGAGCAGGCCGGCGAGGGTGACCATGGTGGCGGTGGCCGTCCAGCCGTGCCGGATCACCAGGTCGGCCACGATCACCGAGAGCCCGGCGGCCGGTCCGCTGACCAGCAGTGGTGCGCCGCCGATGGCGCCGACCACTATCCCGCCGACCACCGCGGCGATGATGCCGGCGAGCAGCGGGGCACCGGAGGCCGCGGCGATGCCGAGGGAGAGCGGGACCGCGACGAGGAAGACGACGAACGATGCGGGTAGGTCGTGGCGGAGCAGCGTACGCCGCCACCGGGTCGCCCGGCTTCCCTTCGATGGATCCGGGACGGGCATGGAGGCTGCGCTCTGCGGTTGCCCGGTATCCACCATTTTATCCTCCGGGTCGTGACAAGGCTCGGACAGGATTATGACAAAAATAAGAACGAATGCCGTGTATGGGTGTTCATGCCGCTCATCGGGCACATTACCGTCTGGACTTGATCGATAACACCCTGCTGTTTTCCGAGGCGTACGGAGATCGAAAGTCGCTGACCTGTGCGTTGAGTGGTGAAAGCGATCATCCAATGTGGACATAAGAGGACAGCCCTCGGCCTCTGTCGCCACAGTGGACGGCAGTGACTCGTACCGGGGGTCAGACCTCGGAGTCGGTGGTCGGGGACTCGTCGCCGCGTACCGCCCGATTGGGCCGGGCGTGCGCGCGGATCGCGGCCACGGTCGCGTCCGGTGCCAGGATGGCCTCGCGCCAGCGGTGGCGCAGTGCGGTCAGCTCCCGGTGGGTGACCCGCAGTTCGCTGATCTCCCGCTCGGCCGCGAGCGCCTGACCGCGGGTCTGTGCGGTCTCGGTTTCGAGTTCCGCCACCCGGCCGCGCAACGGTCGCACGATGGTGAGTGCGGTGTCGGTCAGCAGTTGCGCGGTGTCCGTGCTGAACCTGTGTCGGCGCACCGTCACCGAGGCCACCGCGAACACGCCGCCGACGCAGCCGAGCAGACCGACGGCGGACAGCAGGATCTGGATCCAGGCCGGTCCGCTGGAGGGGGTCGGCGGGGTGTTCACGGTGATCCCGTCCGGGCACGCCGGTCGGGTGCTTCGGCCAACCGGCGCAGGTTTCCCATGATCTGCCCGGCGCGCCAGCTACAGCCGATCGAGACGGCGCCGATGAAGGTTCCGGCGGCCAGGGCGGCCTCGCCGCTGATCACGAACAGGGCGATGGCGTAGATGCAGGTGTTCGCGCCGAGCAGCAGGATGGCACCGAGTTCGAGGCCCTGGCCGGTGGAGATCTGCCCCGGCCAGCCGATGCCGAGCAGGCCGACGAGTCCGGCGAGCACGAGGCTGACCTCCCAGGTCCACTCGACAGTCGCGGGCACGGCGGCGACCAGTGAGCGGGGTAGGGCGTCGAGGGTGACCATCATGACGCCACAGACGAGGCCACCGAGCAGGAAGGACAGCTCGAACGGGTGCCGACCGGAGGTGATCCGGATGGGCGTGGGCGGCGGGGGAGGGGCATCGGAGACCCGGTGATCGGCGGACCGGGAATCGTTTCTGTTCACGCTGGTGCCTCTGGGAGGTGTGGCGGTCCTGGTGACCGCGTCGTCCGGCTGATCCGGGCCGGCTTGGTGACGTCGCATTGCAGGCGAACGACGCCTTGTGCATGAATACTACAATCTATGCCCAATCAGTCACTCATGGATAAGTGACGGATTATGGACACCGGTCCGTGTCGCTCGGCCGGGCGCTCGGTCCGGCCCGGTCCGGGTCGCTCGTGCCGGAGACCGCCGTGGGCACGCTCCACACACGACATGAGGTGTCGAACTCCGCCCCGGCGCGTTCCGTCCGTCCACCCCCGTCCGGTACGGCATAGTCGGTGCCGCGGGAAACGGATGCGTACGCCCATGCCCGCTGTCGAACCAGGTGCGACCCGGCGCCCTGGAGCGGCGGCTGCCCGGCGGCGCGGGTGGGAGGATTCCGGTTGGCGCAGCGCCGCATGATCGGCTTTGTCACGCTGACCGCCGTACTCGGACTGGGCGTCCTGCTGTTCCCCACCGCGGCGGCGATCCTCTGGGGCACGATCGGGGCGGCCAGCGTGGCCGCGGTCGCGTACGGTATCCGCCGGCACCGGCCCGCGCGCCCCGGGCCGTGGCTGCTGCTCGGGGCGGCGCTCACCGTCCTGGCCGCCGGCGACGTGGTGTACGCGGTCGCGTCGGCCTCCTCGGCTGGTCGGCTCTGCGCCCTGCTCGCCGACGCCCTGTACGTGGCCCTGTTCCCGTTGCTGACCGCCGCCCTGGTGCAGTTGACCCGCAGCAGCGCGATCATCCGGGACCGCTCCGGCCTGACCGACCTGCTCGCGGTGGTGCTCGCCGTCGGGCTCGTCGGCTGGACCCAGGTGGTCGCACCGGCGCTGCCCGGCACCGGGCTCTCCCGGGTCGAGCAGTGTGTGCTGGTCAGCCACGTACTCGGTGATCTGCTCGTGCTGGTCGTGATGGGACGACTGGCGGTCGCCGCACCGCGCAACGTGGCGGTGCTGCTGCTGACGGTGGGTGCGGCCGGTCTGCTCGCCGCGGACACCGCGTACGCCGTCGCGGAGCTCGGTCCGGGGTGGCGACCGGGCGGGCCGGCCGAGCTGGGTTGGCTGCTCTGCTACCTCGCCTGGGGTGCCGCGGCGCTGCATCCCTCGATGACCCGGCTGACCGCGCGGGTCGACGTGCCACCGGACGAGACCGCCGCGACCCGGGTCGGGCTGGTGGCGCTGGCCAGCCTGGCCGCTCCGGTGGTGCTGCTGGTCGAGGCGATCGGCGGTGCGGTGCCCGACGGCGCGGTGATCGCCGTCGTGGCCGGGATGGGCACGGTGCTGGTGGTGATCCGGGTGGTCGACGCCCGCACCAAGCACCGGCTCGCCGTCCGTCGGGAGCGGCATCTGCGGGAGACCTGCACCAGTCTGGTCGGTGCGACCGGCAGCGCCCAGGTCGGCGAGGCGCTGCGGATGATGGTCGCGCAGATGATGCCGGCCGGCACCCCGCACCGCCTCGTCTTCGCCCGGTACCGGCCGCCCGGCCGGTGGACCGACGACGTCGACTTCGTCGGGGCGCCGCAGGTGGACCTGGACCGGCCGCTGCCGACGAACAACTCCCGGCGGCGCAGCCTGTTGGTCGAGACCGGGCTGCTGCCCGGGGTGCTGGTCGAGCCGCTGGGCGGCCTGCCGGCCACCATCGTGGCGTCGCTGACCCCCGACGTCGGGCCGGTGGCCGGGCGCGCGGGCGCCGCCCTGCTGGTGGCCGCCGACCGAGACACCCTGGTCGCCTCGCGGGACGTCATCGAGGTGGCCGCCGGCCAGGCCACGCTCGCCCTGCAACGGCTGGCGGTGACCGGCGCGGCGAACCTGCGGGAACGGGACCGCTACCTGGACCTGGTGGCCGGCAGCACCAACGACGGCGTCCTGATCGTCGGCGACGACGACCGGGTGGGTTACGCCAACCCGGCGCTGTGGCGGATCCTCGGCATCGAGTCGCGGGCGTTCGCCACCTGGCGGGACATCATCCACCCGGACGACCACGACCAGGTGGACCGCACCCTGGGTGCCGTACGCGCGGGCGACGAGCCGTCCGGGGTGGACCTCCAGTGGACCCTGCGTCGAGCCGATCGCAGCCGGGTCCTGGTCGAGGTGAACTGCCGGCCGTTGCGGGCCGAGCCGGGCCCGCCCGGAGTGTCGATCACGCTGCGCGACGTCACCGACGAGCGGCGCCGGGAGTGGGACCTGCTCCGGCGCCGGTTGGAGACCACCGCGCCGGGCCTGAACCGGCGCAGCCTGCGGCGCCGGTTCCGCTGACCCGGGTTCCGCTGACCTGCCCGCGGGCTCTCCCGCACCGGGCGAATTGACGGGAATCCGATAGTTCGCTGGACGACCCTGGGTGATCGTTCAGAAACTGACCGCGATGTCAGCCTGGTTTGGGGGGTTTATGAAGATCCGCTCGCTCGCCTCGGCCGCCCTCGTCGCGGTACTCCTGGTCACCGCTCCGCCACTGCCGGCGTACGCCGGTCCGGTCCCCGCCGTCTCGGCCTGCCGCCCCGGCACACCCGACCAGGCGACACCCACCCAGCAGTTCCACAATCCCGCCCGGCCCGAACTCGGACCGGCGCAACTGCCGGCGGACCGTCCGGTGGGGCCACTGCTCTTCGGTTACCAGCGCTTCGGCGGGCTCACCGAAGCGGAGTTCGTCGCCAAATACCGTGGCGAGACGGGCTGGACCTACCCACCCGCCGACGGCTTCCTCGTCGTCGACGGCCAACCGGTCAGGCTCGCCCAGACCCTGTGGGCGGGCAGCCGGGTCGACCGATTCGGCTATCCCGGCGGTGGCTACCTGGCACCGGCTCGGACCCTCTTCCTCCAGCGGGCCCTGCCGCCGCAGAACCTCAACACCCCGAGCGGAACCCCGGCCAGCAACTACCACCTGTACTGCGTCCTGCGGGCGTTCCGGGTCGACTCCGGGCCGATCGCGCCGTGGTTCGGGCAACTGGGGCTCGGCCTCCAGTACAAGCTGGAGTCGCGGCACCTGCCGAAGGCACCCTCGCCGCTCAGCGTCGCCTGGCTGCTCGACAACGGTTACCTGGTGGAGGAACGCCCGGCCGGGTGACGGAGGAGACCAACGGCCCGCCGGTGCCGCACCCGCGACACCGGCGGGCCGTCGCCGGTCAGGCCGCCGATTCGGTACGGTCGCCGGCCCACAGCGTGTGGAAGGAGCCGGCCTGGTCGACCCGCTGGTACGTGTGCGCGCCGAAGTTGTCCCGCAGCCCCTGGATCAGCGCGGCCGGCAGCCGGTCCCGGCGCAGCCCGTCGAAGTACGCCAGCGACGAAGAGAACGCCGGCGTCGGGATGCCGACCTCGGTGGCGTACTTGACCACCCGTCGCCAGCTCTCGATGCTCTGCGACACGATGTCGGCGAAGTACGGCGCCACCAGCAGCGAGGGCAGTTCGGGGTTGGCGTCGTACGCCTCCCGGATCCGGTTGAGGAACCGGGCCCGGATGATGCACCCGCCGCGCCAGATGGTGGCCATCGCGCCCCGGTCGATGTTCCAGCCGAACTCGTCGCTGCCCGCCTGGATGTGGTCGAAGCCCTGCGCGTACGCGACCACCTTCGACGCGTACAGCGCCCGGCGGACGTCCTCGACGAACGCGTCCCGGTCACCGATGCTCGCCTTGCCCCCGGCGTCGGCGAACAGCTCACGGGCGGCGGCCCGCTGGTCGGCGTGCCCGGACAGCGAGCGGGCGAAGGTCGCCTCGGCGATACCGGTGATCGGTACGCCCAGGTCCAGCGCGCTCTGCACGGTCCAGCGCCCGGTGCCCTTCTGCTCGGCCTGGTCGAGCACCACGTCGACGAAGGGCTTGCCGGTGCCGGCGTCGGTGTGGCCGAGCACGTCGGCGGTGATCTCGATGAGGAAGGACTCCAGGTCCCCCTCGTTCCAGGTGCGGAAGATCTCGGCGAGTTCGCCCGGCGTCGCCGACAGCCCGTCCCGGAGCAGGTCGTACGCCTCCGCGATGAGCTGCATGTCGGCGTACTCGATGCCGTTGTGCACCATCTTCACGAAGTGCCCGGCGCCGTCCGGCCCCACGTGGGTGCAGCACGACACGCCGTCCACCTGCGCGGCGATCGACTCGAAGATCGGCCCGAGTTTGGCGTACGCCTCGACCGAGCCGCCGGGCATGATGCTCGGGCCGAGCAGTGCGCCCTCCTCGCCGCCGGACACGCCGGTGCCGACGAAGTGCAGCCCGTGCGCCTTCAGCGTCTCCTCCCGCCGCCGGGTGTCGGCGAAGTGGGCGTTGCCGGCGTCGATGACGATGTCGTCGGTCTCCAGCAGCGGGATCAGTTCCTCGATGACCGCGTCGGTCGGGCCGCCGGCCTTCACCATCACGATGACCGCGCGCGGGCGGGACAGCGACGACACGAAGTCGGCCATCGACTCGCTCGGCACGAACTCGCCCTCCTGGCCGTGCTCGGCGATCAGGCTCCGGGTCCGGTCCGCGGAGCGGTTGTGCACCGCCACCGGATAGCCGTGCCGGGCCAGGTTCCGGGCCAGGTTCCGGCCCATCACACCGAGACCGGTGACCCCGATCTGCGCGCTGCCCGCGGCCGGCTTTCCGAACGCTGCCTGTTCCGCCATTGTTTCTCTCCCTCGGTCCGACGTCGGTGACCATGCTGCCAGCGTTTCTCCACGCCGGCTGCCGGCCCAGCTATGTGATCTTCCTCTATGCAGGTCCGGGCCGCCGGCTCAGTGCCGCCCGTCCCGATTGGTGGGCGGGACCGGTCCGGGCGCGGGCCGGCCGCCGGTGGACGTGCGGCGGCCGGGGGTGAAGGCCCGGCGGGCGGCCCGGCACAATAGCGGGCAGTCGGCGTGGGGAGGGCGTGTGCGCATCCTGTTGGTCGAGGACGACAGCCGGGTCGCGGCGGCGATGGCCTCCGCCCTGACCCGCCGCGGGTTCGACATCGAACAGGCGGCCACCGCGGCGGCGGCGCTGGCGGCGGCCCCGTGCGACCTCGTCCTGCTCGACCTCACCCTGCCCGACGGCGACGGGGTGGAGGTGTGCCGGACGCTGCGCCAGCGCAGCCCACAGCTCGGGATCATCGCGGTCACCGCCCGGGGCGAGGAACGCGACCGGGTGCTCGGGCTGCGCGTCGGCGCCGACGACTACGTGGTCAAGCCGTTCTCGATGGCGGAACTGCACGCCCGGATCGAGGCGGTACTGCGCCGGGGCGCCTACGCGGCGGCACCGCGTACGGTGATCGAGGCCGGCCGGATCCGGATCGACGTCACCGCCCGGTCGGCCGAGATCGACGGGGTCGCGGTGGCGCTCACCCGCAAGGAGTTCGACATTCTGATGTCGCTGGCCCGCCAACCCGGACTGGTGGTGCCGCGCGACCGGATCCTGCTCGACGTCTGGCAGACCACCTGGACCGGTCGGCACACGGTGGAGGTGCACGTCGGCTCGCTGCGCGCCAAGCTCGGCGACCCCGGCCTGGTGGAGACCGTCCGGGGCGTGGGCTACCGGCTCCGGGTCGAGTAACCGGGAGCTGACGTGCGTCGCCGTCTGGTCTTCAGCTATCTGCTGTTGATGGTCCTGGTGCTGGTCGCGCTGGAGATCCCGCTCGCCTTCACCCTGGCCACCGCCGAGACGGACCGGGTCCGGGCCGACCGGCTCGCCGACGCGACCCGGTTCTCGTCCCTGTCCGGGCCGGCCCTGCGCGGTGGCGCGACCGGCGGGGTCAGTGCCGAACTGGACCGCTACGCGGAGCTGTACGGCCTGCACGCGGCCCTGGTCGACCGGGACCGTACGGTCGTCATCCGCACCCCGCGCTACCGGCCCGACGCGGAACTGGTGGAGTCCGCCACCCGGGCGTCGCTGGCCGGACAGCAGTCCGCCGAGCCGGGACTGGTCTGGCCCTGGGGGGACGAGCCGCTGGTCGTCTCGGTGCCGGTGAGCGAGAGCGGCGAGGTGCTCGGCACGGTGATCATCTCGTCGCCGACGTCCCGGATCGGCCGCAGCACCCTCACCTGGTGGCTGGCGCTGGCCGTGATCGGGGCGCTCGCCCTGCTCGCCTGCGTCCTCACCGCCTTCCGGCTGGCCGGCTGGGTGTTGCGGCCGATCACCGTACTCGACGCGGTGACCCACGAGATCGCCGCCGGGGACCGGGCCGCCCGCGCGCCGCACCGGGTCGGGCCACCGGAGCTGCGCCGGCTGGCGGCCAGCTTCAACGACATGGCCGACGCTTTGTCCGACGCGATGGAACGGCAGCGGGCGTTCGTGGCGCACGCCAGTCACCAGCTGCGCAACCCGCTCACCGCGCTGCGGCTGCGGGTGGAGGAACTCGGGCCGAGCGTGACCGACGAGGTCGGTCGGACCGAGCACGCGCTCGCCCTGGAGGAGAGCGACCGGTTGGCCCAGGTGCTCGACGGCCTGCTCACCCTGGCTCGCGCGGAGCGGGGCGCGGACAAGATGGTGGTGGTCGACGCGGTGGCGGTCGCGGTGTCGCGGGTGACGGCGTGGCGGCCGTTGGCCCGCCGCCGGTCCATCGAACTCACCGTCAACACCCCGAGCACCCCGGCGTACGCGAGCGCCGCGCCGACGGCGTTGGACCAGTCCCTCGACGCGTTGATCGACAACGCGGTGAAGTTCACCGACGACGGCGGCCGGGTCGAGGTGTCGGTGTACAAGCTCGACGGCGGGGTGGCGATCCACGTCCGGGACAACGGGCGGGGCATGACCTCGGCCCAGCTCAAGCACGCCACCGAACGGTTCTGGCGGGCCGCCGACGCGCAGAACATCTCCGGCGCCGGGCTCGGCCTGACCATCGTCGCGGTGCTGGTCGACGTCTCCGGCGGGCGGCTCACCATGCGCCAGGCGATCCCGCGCGGGCTGGACGCGGCGCTCTGGTTCCGTACCCCCGACGAACCGGCGTAGCCGGCGGTCAGGGTTTGCTGGAGCGGTAGTACTCGGCGGCGCCCGGATGCAGCGGCAGCGGCGCGGTGGCGATCGCCGACTGGACGCTCATCCGCCCCGCCGCCGGATGCGCCCGCCCCAGCTCGATCCGCCGTTCCATCAGCAGCCGGGTCACCTCCTGCACCAGCTGTTTCGGCAGGTTGGCCGAGACGACCAGGTAGTTGGGGTCGGCGACGGTGGTCACCGGTTCCAGGCCGTACACCGAGGTGGGGATGTCCCGGTTGACGTAGACCTGGCTGTACTCGCGGCGCAGCGGTTCGGTCCACTCGCCGAGGTCGATGATCCGGGCGGGGGTCCGCCGGACGAACTCGGCCACCGCCTGGACCGGCAGCCCGCCGGAGAAGATGAAGCCGTCGATCTCGCCGCTGCCCAGCGCGGCGACGGAGGCGTCCAGGCCCAGCCGTCGGGTGTCCACCGAGCCGGGTGTCAGGCCGGCGACGTCGAGCAGCCGGCTCGCGGTGATCTCCGTACCGGAACCGGGCGCGCCCACCGAGACGGTGCGCCCGCGCAGGTCCGCCAACCGGCGGATCGGCCGGTCGGCGCGGACCACCAGGTGCAGCAGGTCGTCGTAGAGCCGGGCCACCCCGAGTACGGCGGGGGAGTCCCCGGCCGTGGCGGGCAGGGTGTCGGCCTGGGTGAAGCCGAGTTCGGCGCCGCCCCGGGAGACCAGTTCGACGTTCTCCGCCGAGGCCGCGGTGACCACCACGCTCGCCCGTACGCCGGGGATCTCCCGGTTGATGATCGTCACCAGGGACTGGCCGAAGGCGTGGTAGACGGCGGTCGGGCTGCCGGTGGCGATCCGGATCAGGATCGGCTCCTCGGCCGGGTCGACGCAGCCGGCGACGAGCACCGTCAGTACGGCGGCGCAGAGTGCGGAAACGGCCCGCCGGGCCGAGCGTGGAAACCCGTCCGGGGGCGGCGGGGTGAGGGGCACGGGTCGTACTCTCCGGCGGAAGTAGGGGTCGCCGCGGCAAGTCTGGCCCACCCGGTTCGGTCGTGCATACCGACCGAACGGTCAACCCCCGGCCCTACACCGCGAGGTCGAACTGATCCCCCGAACGCAGCGCACCCAGCAGCCGCTGGGTGTCCGGACCGACGTCCACGCTGATCAGGAAGCAACCGGAGCGGCGGCGCAGGGCGGCGCGGGCGTCGAGCAGTTGCGCGCCCCGGATCAGCATCGCGGCCAGGTCGTGGTCGGTCACCCGTACGCCGAGGATGTTCTTGTGCAGGTGGCGCCCGGCGGCGGTGAGCACCGAGCGCCAGACGGCCCCGGCCAGCCGGGGGCGCCACAGTTGGCGGGCGCTCGACCCGCCGCTGGCGGCCGGGTCGAGGATCGCGGCCCGGCCCTGGCTCCAGGCGGCCGTCATCAGCGCCCCGTAGCCGTCCTGTGCGCCGTGCGGCAGGTAGAGCCGGTGCAGTTGGTAGCGCCGCCGCAGCCCGGCGACGGTCGCCTCGCGGGTGACCGGCAGGTTCAGCCGGCCGAGCAGGTACGCCATCCGGTGCGCGGCGAGTTGCTGGTTGAACTCCGCCACCAGCATCCCGTGTACGCCGTGCGGGCCCGCCGGGCGGGCATCCGGGGCGGCACCGACGGGGGTGCACCGGACCAGTGCCGCGACCTCAAGCGCCTCGACCAGCTCCGGCCAGTCCAGCCAGGGCAGGTTGGTGTTCTCGCGGCTCGCGGTTGTCGTTCTGAGCTGGGTTATCGTCGCCATCGACTCGCTCCCCGCAGGATCCGGCACGGTTTTCACCAGCCTGGATCGGGCGGGTCACCACAGGAAGGCCCACGGCGGGAGTCTTGAGCGAATCTTGCGCGTCCGGGCGGCGCCGCCGGTCGGTGTCGCCCCGGCCGGCGGGGCCGGTGCCGTTTCCGGCCGCGTTCCCCGCCGCTCCGGGTGCGATTCAATCAGCCCGGCAAGGGCTCAATGATTCTGGTACGGCTCAATGATTCTGGTACGCCCGCACCACCTCGGCCGGTATCCGGCCCCGTTCGGAAACGTCGTATCCGCTCTTGACCGCCCATTCGCGGATGGCCCTGTTCTGGTCCCGGTCGGTCCGGGTCGTGCCTCTCGCACCGCGCCGGGCGGCACCGCGACCCTCGACACTGCTGCGACCCATTCGGCTGCCCGCGGCGATGAAGCCGTCCAGGGCCTTACGCAGCTTGCCCGCGTTCTTCTCGGACAGGTCAATGGTGTAGTTCACCCCGTCCAGACCGAACTCCACCGTGCGGTCGGCCTTGCCACCGTCCAGGTCGTCGGTGAGTAGGGTGATTGTTTGCTTGGCCATCTCGGCGCCCCCAAGGGCAATTGATAGGTACGTTCATTGTGACCCACAGAGTTTCGCTCATCGTCGAACACTTTGCAACGTATTCGCCATTAATGTCGTCGCGTCGGCGCATTTCCGCTCGGCCGGGACGAAGCCGGCCGCCGGTGCGGAACCGAGAGAATCGGGCCGGAAGGCGGCGTGCCAGGATGGGCGGATGATCGTCAGTGGCCGACCGGGGCGGTCACGGGACGCCGTCCCGGATGCCCGCGTCGGCGGCCGATGGATGGGCGATTCTCAACGACTTTTCGGACATTAACCGAAAAGCGGCCTGTCCAGGATGCCTGCGGTCGGCGTGATGTGGTAGTTAGGTGAGGCTAACCTTGGAGGCTTCGTGGTCGTCTCGCAACTCCCGTCATCCAGCCGTCCCGGGCCCCGGGTGACGAGCCGTCCCGGATCCCGCCGATGACCGACGAGCCGGACACCCCGGCCGATCCGCTGGACACCGCACTGGCCGGTGGTGTCGACGGCCCGTCCGCGCTGGACACCGCACTGGCCGGCGGTGTCGACGGCCCGTCCGCGCTGGGCCCCCTGGTCGAGGTGGCGCTCGCCGCGCTCCGGGACGGCGCGCTCATGCGCGGCGGACCACTGCCCGCCGGAGCACCGACGCGGACGGCCCGAGCCATCGCCGCAGCGACCGGCGGGCAACTTTTGCCCGACCGGGGCACCGGTGCGCCGGCCGCGCTCGCCGCGCTCGCCACCGAACTCGCCGCCGGCACCGCCGACCCGGCCGACCCGCACTGCGCCGGACACCTGCACTGCCCACCGCTGGCGGTCGCGGTGGCCGCCGAACTGGTCGCCGCCGCACTGAACCCGTCGCTCGACTCCTGGGACCAGGGACCGTCCGCGACCGCACTCGAACCACTGGTCATCGCCACCCTGTCCGAACTGGTGGGATACCCCGCCGCCGACGGTACGGCCGGCGTCGTCACCACCGGCGGCACCGAGTCCAACCTGATGGGACTGCTGCTCGCCCGGGACGCCGCCGTACTCAGGGCGACCGGCTCGACCGCCGGCACCGTCGGCCTCGGCGCGGTCGGCTCCCGGTTGCGTTACTTTTGCAGCGAGATCGCCCACTTCTCCATCCGGCGCAACGCCGCCCTGCTCGGGCTCGGCGAGGAGGCCGTGGTCCCGGTGCCGGTCGACCGGGCGTACCGGATGGACCCGGCGGCGCTGGCCGACCGGCTGGCCGCCATCGTCCGCGCCGGCGGTCTACCGGCGGCCGTGGTGGCGACCGCCGGCAGCACCGACTTCGGCAGCATCGACCCGCTACCGGCGATCGCCGAAACCGCCGCCCGGTACCGGACCTGGCTGCACGTCGACGCCGCGTACGGTGGCGCGGCGCTGTTCTCCGACCGGCTCGCCGGCCTCCTCGACGGCCTGCACCGGGCCGACTCGATCGCACTCGACCTGCACAAACTCGGTTGGCAACCGGTCGCCGCCGGGGCGTTCCTGACCGCCGACCCCGCCGCGCTGGCACCGCTGGCCCAGCGGGTGGCCTACCTCAACCCGGCCGACGACGAGACGGCCGGCTACCCGAGCCTGCTCGGACACTCGCTGCGCACCACCCGGCGGCTGGACGCGTTCAAGCTCGCGGTCACCTTCAGGGCGCTCGGACGGCAGGGAATGGGCGCCCTGGTCGACGCATGTCACGACCTGGCCCGGTACGCGGCCGCCCGGATCGCCGCCGACCCGGACCTGGAGTTGGCCGCCGACCCGGTGCTCACCACCGTCGTGTTCCGCTACCGCGCGGGCGTACGCAGCAGCCGGGTCAACGCCGCACTGCGCCGACGCCTGCTCGTCGACGGTTCGGCGGTGGTCGGCCGCACCGACGTCGCCGACGCGGTCTGGCTCAAACTCACCCTGCTCAACCCCCATGCCACCACCGCCGACGTGGACGCGTTGCTGGACCTGGTGATCCGGGCCGGTGCCGCCGAGCGGCGCTCCGCCGCGCAGCAGCAGACTGGTGCACGGCGAGCCGGTACGGCAGCACCGGACGCCGTCGCCCCGAGGGCGAGCACCAGCGACATCCCGGAGGAAGCCAACCGATGAGCACCGACGCCGTACCGACCGTTCCCGACACCGATCCGGTCGACACCGGGTACGACCTGGTCGGCATCGGCCTGGGGCCGTTCAACCTGGGACTCGCCGCGTTGGCCGAACCGATCGCCGGCCTGCGTACGCTCTTCGTCGACGCCCGCCCCGACTTCGCCTGGCACCCCGGCCTGCTGCTGGAGGACGCCCAGTTGCAGGTGCCGTTCCTCGCCGACCTGGTCTCCCTGGTCGACCCGACCAGCAGGTGGTCGTTCCTGTCCTACCTGCGCGAACACGACCGGCTCTTCCCGTTCTACTTCGCCGAGCGGTTCCACGTGCCGCGCCGCGAGTACGACCACTACTGCCGCTGGGTCGCCGAGTCACTGCCCTCCTGCCGGTTCGGGGCGCGGGTGGACGGGCTGAGCTGGTCCGACCAGACCCGCCGGTTCCTGATCGAACTGACCGATCCGGACACCGGTGTCACCAGCCGGGTCACCGCTCGGCACGTGGTGCTCGGGGTCGGCACCGAGGCGGTCGTCCCCGAATCCCTGGCCCACCTGGTCGGCGAGCACATCTTCCACGCCGAGCACTACCTCGACCGGCTGCCCGACCTGGCCGGTGCCCGCGATGTCACCGTGGTCGGATCCGGCCAGTCCGGCGCCGAGGTCTTCCTCGACCTGCTGCGCCGGGCGCCCGAACACGGCTGGCGGCTGCGCTGGCTCACCCGGTCGCCGGGCTTCGCCCCGATGGAGTACTCCAAGCTCGGGCTGGAGCACTTCACCCCGGACTACACGGCGTACTTCCGGGACCTGCCGGAGCCCACCCGGGACCGGCTGGTGCCCGAGCAGTGGCAGCTCTACAAGGCGATCAGCGCCGAGACCATCGACGAGATCCACACCCTGCTGTACGAGCGGTCCGTCGGCGGCAACCGGCCCGAGGTGGGCCTGACCGCGAACGTGGCGGTGGAGTCCGCCCACGCCACCGCCGACGGCTACCTGCTCTCCTGCCGGGAGACCCGCCAGGAACGCCTCTTCACCGTGCGTACGGACCGGGTGGTGCTGGCCACCGGCTACCGGGCCCGGCGGCCGGCGCTGCTCGAACCCCTGGCCGACCTGGTCCGCTGGGACGGGCAGGGGCGCTACCGGGTGGACGCCGACTACCGGGTGGCGCTTGCCCCGGCGGTCAGCGGTTCCCTCTTCGTGCAGAACGCCGAACTGCACACCCACGGGATCGGCACCCCCGACCTGGGGCTCGGTGCCTGGCGCAGCGCCACCATCCTGAACGCCGTCACCGGGGGCAAGGCGTACCGGCTGCCGGAACGGACCGCGTACACCGGATTCGGCGTACCCGAGGACGCGGTCGGCCGGGACCTGGCGAACTGACCCCGTACGCCGGGCCCCGTCCACCCCGATCACCCCGCACGAAGGAGCGCTGTGCCCGTCGAGCCCGCCACCGCACCGCCGCCCCACCTCGTCCCGGCACACTGGACCGCCGCCGGGCGTACGCTGCTGGCCCACACGATCGCCGAGATGGCGTACGAGGAAATGGTCACGCCGCGCTCCGACGGCCCGGCCCAGAGCTGGCGGCTCGACCTGCCGGGCGGGGTGAGCTACGCGTTCCGGGCCCGCCGGGGCGCGTTCGGGGCCTGGCGGATCCGGCCGGAGAGCCTGCTGCGCCGCGTCGGCGAGCACGAGTCACCGGCGACCGACCCGACCCGGTTCGTGGTGGACGCGGCCGACGTGCTCGGCCTGTCCCGGGCGGTTCTCGCCGACCTGGTCCGCGACCTCACCGCCACCCACGCCGCCGACGCCCGGCTGCACGCTCGCGCGATCCCGGCCGCCGACCTCGCCGACCTGTCCCACGAGGACCTGGAGGCGCACCAGACCGGCCACCCGTGCATGTTTCTCAACAAGGGCCGGCTCGGCTTCTCCGCCGCCGACACCGCCCGGTACACCCCGGAGGCGGCCGGCGAGTTCCGGCTGGTCTGGCTCGCGGTCACGCCCGACCTGGCCCGGTTCACCGCCGTGCCCGGCCTGGACCGGGAGACCCTGCTCGCCGGTGAACTCGACCCCGCCACCCGCGCCACCTTCGCCGACCGGGTACGTGACCGGGGCGGCGACCCGGACGCCTACGTCTGGCTGCCGGTGCACCCGTTCCAGTGGGACGAGGTGATCCTGCCGCTGTACGCCGGGCAGATCGCCGACGGGACGGTGGTCCACCTCGGGGAGAGCGTCGACCGCTACCGCCCGTTGCAGTCGATCCGCACCCTGACCAACCTGGACCGTCCCGGCCGGCGCAACGTCAAGGTGCCGCTGATGATCCGCAACACGCTGGTCTGGCGCGGCCTGTCCGAGGCGCAGACCACCTGCGCGCCCCGGCTCACCACCTGGTTGCAGGACCTGCGCGACGGCGACGCCTTCCTGCGCGACGACTGCCGGGTGGTCATGCTCGGCGAGGTCGCCTCGGTGACCGTGCCGCACCCGACCTACCGGGACCTGCCGGACGCACCGTACAAATATCAGGAGTTGCTGGGCGCGATCTGGCGGGAGCCGGTGCACGGTTACCTGGAGCCGGGGGAGCGGGCCCGGACCATGGCCACCCTGCTGTTGGAGGGCGGCGACGGGCGGGCGGTGGTCAGCGAACTGGTCGACCGGTCCGGACTGACCGCGCGGGAGTGGCTGCGCGCGTACCTGGGTGCGCTGCTGCCGCCGCTGCTGCACTACCTCTACCGGTACGGCGCCTCGTTCACCCCGCACGGCGAGAACGTGGTGCTGATCAGCGACGCGGCCGAACGGCCCAGCCGGATCGCGCTGAAGGACTTCGGCGCCGACGTCGAACTGCTCCCATTCGACCTGCCCGAGTACGACCGCATCCCGGCGCAGGCCCGCGACCTGCTGCACCGCTGGCCGGCCACCGACCTGGCGCACTCGATCCTGTCCGCCATCTGCGCCGGGCACTTCCGTTTCTTCACCGACATCGTCGAGCGGCACCTCGGCGTACCGGAACGGGAGTTCTGGTCCCTGGTACGGGAACCGATCGACGCCTACCACCGGCGGTTCCCCGAACTCGCCGACCGGTTCGCCTGGTTCGACCTGCTCGGGCCGGAGTTCGGGCGGGTGGCGCTCAACCGCGAGCAACTGCTCGGCGGCGGCTTCCACGACCGGGCCGAGCGCGACGCCGAGTTCGACGTCATGTACGGCACCCTGGCCAACCCGTTGCACACCGCCGAAGTGGACGGAGCCTGAGATGGACCTGCTCGTCCCACCCGGCCTGGTCCCCGAGGTCTGGCAGCGGGTGAACGCCGCGCTCGCGGCCAAGATGATCGCCGAACTCGCCTTCGAGCAGGCGCTGACCCCGACCCCGCTCGGCGACGGACGCTACCGGGTACCGCTGCTGCCCGGCCTGCGCTACGAGTTCCGGGGCCGCCCGGTGTTGATGGACTCCTGGCGGATCGAGCCGGACTCGGTTTGTCGGGTCGCCGACGAGGGGCCGGAACCGGCGGATCCGTACCGGCTGCTGCTCGACCTGCACCGGGCGTGGGGGCTGGATCCGGCGGTGACCGCGCTGACGATCGGCGAGCTGAGTGCCACCCTCGCCGCCGACTCGTGGCTTTGCAGCACCGGGCTCCCGGTCGCCGAACTGGCCGAGCTGCCGCACCTCGAACTCGAAGGTCACCAGACCGGCCACCCATGGATCTTCGCGAACAAGGGTCGGGTCGGCTTCTCGGCCGTCGACCGGTCCCGGTACGCGCCGGAGTCCCGCCACACCGGGCCCCTGCACTGGATGGCCGTACACCGGGACCTGGCCAGCTTCCACGGCGTACCGGGGCTGGACGAGGCGGCGCTGCGCAAGCGCGAACTGGACGAACACACCCGGCACCGGTTCACCGAACTGCTCACCGCCCAGCGACTGGACCCGTCGGCGTACGTCTGGCTGCCGGTGCACGAGTGGCAGTGGGACGAGGTGGTGGTGCCGCTGTTCGCCGCGGAGCTGGCCCAGCGCCGGATAGTGCCGCTGGGCGAGGCACCCGACCACTACCGGGCACAGCAGTCGATCCGTACGTTCGGCAACGTGTCCAGGTCGGACCGTTACGACGTGAAGCTGCCGCTGTCCATCCTCAATACCATGGTCTACCGGGGCATCCCGACCGAACTGGTGCACGCCGCCCCGCACAGCACCGCCTGGATCCACCGCATCCGGGACACCGACCCGTTCCTGCGCGACGAGTGCCGGGTGATCCTGCCCGGCGAGGTGGCCGCCGTGGCGGTCCGGCACCCGGTGTTCGAGGCGCTGCCGGCGGCGCCGTACCGCTACCGGCAGCTGCTCGGGGTGATCTGGCGGGAGCCGGTCGCCGCCGCGCTCGATCCGGGCGAGCGGGCCCGTACGCTGGCCGCCCTGCTGCACGTCGACCCCGCCGGCCGGGCGTTCGTCGCGGAACTGGTCGACCGGTCCGGGCTGCCGCCGCAACGTTGGCTGGCCGCGCTCTTCGCCGCCGTGCTGCCGCCGCTGCTGCACCTGCTTTACCGGTACGGCATCGGCTTCAACCCGCACGGCGAGAACGCGATAGTCGTCTACGACGAATCGGACGTGCCGGTCCGGCTGGCGGTGAAGGACTTCGTCGACGACATGAAACTGCTCGACGAGGACCTGCCCGAGTACGCCGACCTGCCGGCGCAGGCGTTGGGCGTACTGATGCGGTTCGGGGCCGAGGAACTGACCGGGTCGATCGTCAAATCGTTGCTGATGTGCCACTTCCGTTACCTCGCCCCGCTCTGCGCGGAGCAGCTCGGGGTGCCGGAGCACGAGTTTTGGCGGCTGGTCCGCGCGCAGATCCTGGCGTACCAGGCCCGGTTCCCGGAGCTGGCCGAGCGGTTCGCCCGGTTCGACCTGTTGGCGCCCGAGTTCGGCCGGGTCTGCCTGAACCGGGAACGCCTGCTGCCCGGCGGCTACCACGACCGGGCCGAGCGGGACGCCTCCTTCCACCTCGACGCCGCCCCGGTCCCGAACCCGCTGCACCTGCCCCCGACCGCCCCGGAGCCACCCCGATGAACGCACCCTCGCCCCCGCCCCCGCCCCCGCCCCCGCCGCCGCCCCCGCTGCCGTTCCCGTTGCCGGTGGACCGACTGCGGGCCGAGGTCGCCGCCGGCAGGATCGACAACGTCATCGTCGCCGTACCCGACCTTCAGGGCCGGTTGCAGGGCAGCAGGATCGACGCCGAACACTTCTGCGAACGGGTGCTTGCCGATGGCTTCGCCGCCTGCGTCTACCTGCTCGCCGCCGACGTGGAGATGAACACCGGGCCGGGCTACGCCGTCGACCCGTGGGCCGCCGGCTTCGGCGACCTCACCCTCACCCCGGACATTGGTACGCTGCGCGAGCTGCCCTGGGATCAGGGAACCGCACTGGTGCTCGCCGACGCGTACTCGGCAGACGGGCGGCCGATCGGGTTCGCGCCCCGGCAGGTGCTGCGAACCCAACTCGACCGGCTCGCGCAACGGGGACTGGTCGCTTACGCCGGCACCGAACTGGAGTTCCTCCTGTTCAAGGAGAGCTTCCAGGAGGCGTACGACCGGGACTACCGGGGTCTGCGTACCGCCACCCGGCACAACGTGGACTATTCGCTCGCCGGGGTGACCGAGATCGACCCGGTGGTCCGGCGGATCCGACGCGAGATGACCCGCGCCGGACTCAGGCTGGAGTCCGCGCGCGGCGAGGTCCACCCCGGCCAGTACGAAATCGTCTTCCGGTACGCCGACGCGCTCACCACCTGCGACAACCACGCGCTCTACAAGACCGGGGTACGGCAGATAGTCACCCAGGAGGGCCTGGCCGTCACCTTCATGGCCAAGTACGACGAGGGCGAGGGCAACTCCTGCCACGTGCACCTGTCGCTGCGCCACGTCGACGGCACCCCGGTCTTCGCCGGTGACGGCACCGGTGACCAGGCGGGCATGTCCCCGCTGATGGCACACTTCGTCGCCGGCCAACTCGCCGGGCTGCGCGAGCTGACCCTGCTCCAGGCGCCGAACGTCAACTCGTACAAGCGGTTGGCGCCGGGCGCGTTCGCCCCGACCGCCATCGCCTGGGGCCGGGACAACCGCACCTGCCCGATCCGGATCGTCGGTACGGGCGACTCGCTGCGGATCGAGCACCGGGTGGCCGGCGGCGACGCCAACCCGTACGCCGTGGTCGCCGCGATCATCGCCGCCGGCCTACACGGCATCGACCGCGAACTACCCCTCCAGCCGGCACACGCGGGCAACGCCTTCACCGCCCCCACCCTGCCCCGCCTCCCGCAGTCCCTAGCCGAAGCCGTCCACCTCTGGGAAAACAGCCCCCTAGCCCACCACGCCTTCGGCCCCGATGTAGTAACCCACTACGCCACCGCCGCCCACGCCGAGCTGTCCGAGTACGCCCGAGTGGTCACTGACTGGGAACGCCACCGAGGCTTCGAACGCCTCTGACCCCGGGCGACCCCGCCGGCTGGCTGCGTACGGTCTTGACAATGCCACCGCACGGTCAAATAATTCAGCCACTAAACAAATCCCTAGTCGCCCGGCTCCACCGGCGGTACGGGAGTCCATCCCCGACACGGTCGGCGCCGAGGCTTCGGGTCCGTCCGGCTCAACCGGTTCGCCGTCGACCTCCTGTTCCGCTCTGGCTGACGAACCGCTTCCGCTGACGAACCGCTTCCGCTGACGAACCGCTTCCGCTGACCCGTACCCGACAACCTCCGGAGGATCGGTGCCGCTTGTTGCCGGGGTCGACTCGTCGACCCAGTCGTGCAAGGTCGTCATCCGCGACGCCGAGAGCGGAGAGTCGGTGCGCGAGGGCCGCGCACCGCACCCGCACGGCACCGCCGTGCCGCCGGCCGCGTGGGAGGCCGCCCTGTCCGACGCGATTGCGCGGGCCGGCGGGCTGGACGACGTGGCGGCTGCCTCGATCGCCGGGCAGCAGCAGGGCATGGTGTGCCTGGACGCCGACGGTGCGGTGGTCCGGGACGCCGTGCTGTGGAACGACACCCGCTCGGCCGGCGCCGCCGTGGACCTGATCTCGGATCTCGGCGGGGGCGAGGCCGGGCAGCGAGCCTGGGCGGAGGCGGTCGGCCTGGTGCCAGTGGCCAGCTTCACCGTCACCAAGCTGCGTTGGCTGGCCTCGGCCGAGCCGGACAACGCCGCCCGTACGGCTGCCGTGTGTCTGCCGCACGACTGGCTGACCTGGCGACTGGCCGGCGCACCGGGGCTGGATGCGCTGCGCACCGACCGCAGCGAGGCCAGCGGAACCGGGTACTGGTCGGCCGCGACCGGTGAGTACCGTCGAGACCTGATCCGGCTGGCGTTCGGTCGCGATGATCTGCTGCTGCCACAGGTGCTCGGGCCGACCGGCCGGGCCGGGCACCTGCGCACCGGGGCGCCGCTGGGCCCCGGCGCCGGCGACTGCGCCGGGGCGGCGCTGGGTGTCGGCGCCGAACCGGGCGACGTCATCGTGTCGATCGGCACCTCCGGCATAGTGTCCACCGTCTCCGACGTGCCGGCCGCCGACCCGAGCGGCATCGTGGCCGGGTTCGCCGACACCACCGGCCGCTTCCTGCCGGTGGTGTGCACCCTCAATGCCGCCCGGGTACTGGACGCGGCCGCGACCATGCTGCGGGTGGACCACGCGGGGCTGTCCGCACTGGCGCTGTCCGCCCCGCCGGGCGCCGACGGGTTGGTCCTGGTGCCCTATCTGGAGGGCGAGCGCACACCGAACCGGCCGCGCGCCACCGGAGCCGTGCACGGCCTGACCCTGCGGACCTCGACCCCCGCACACCTGGCCCGCGCGGCGGTGGAGGGCATGCTGTGCTCGCTCGCCGACGGGCTGGACGCGATGATCGCGCAGGGCACGACGGTCAACCGGGTCATCCTGGTCGGCGGCGGCGCCCGCTCAGAGGCGGTACGCCGGATAGCGCCCACGGTCTTCGGCTGCCCCGTGCTGGTCCCACCGCTGGGCGAGTACGTCGCGGACGGCGCCGCCCGCCAGGCAGCCTGGGTGGTGTCGGGCGGGCAGCAGCCGCCGTCGTGGACGGTCGGGCAAATCCAGGTGTACGAGGCGGACCCCGTCCCGGCAGTCCGCGATCAGTACGCCGTGGCCCGCGCGAACGTCCCCGACCGAGTCTGACCGACGGCCCCATCGCCGCCACCGGAGTGGCGATTCAACCTCTGTAGCGGGCGGTAACCATGCCCGCCGCCGTCGCGCTGACAAAGCCGGCCCAGGCTGCGGGAGTGAAGGTCAGGACCGGCCCGCTCGGGTCCTTGCTGTCCCGAACCCCGACCACGCCGGACAGGTCATGGGCGACCTCGACGCAATCGCCGGCGCCGCTGCGGCTGCTCTTGCGCCAGAGCACGCCAGTAGGGTCAGTCATCGTAGGTCTCCTTGATTATTTCGGCAATCAGGTCCAGCGACTGACGAGTGTCCAGGGCGAGCTTCTTCAGTTCGTCCCAGACGTCACCGTACTCCGCCACCTCGCCGGGCTTCTCCAGATACAGTCCGCCGGTCAGGTTCTCGCTGTAGATGGTCGTCGGCTCGGGTATCCGGGTGCGGATGGCCGGGAAGTCCAGGATCACGAAGTCACCGGTGCCCCATGCCCGGTGGGGCCCGACACTTGCGGGCAGCACCCAAATCTCTACGTTCTCTGCCCGGGTGACGTTGGAGAGGTGGGCGAGTTGTCGCCGCCATTCGTCCGGGTCGCTCATCGGGCGGCGAAGCACCGACTCGTCGAGAACCACTTCCAATTCGGGCGCCCGAGGCCGGACCCGGCGCAGTAGCCGCTGCCGCTCCATCCGGGCCGCCACCTTTCGCGCCACCTCTGATTCGGTGCAGCCGGGCAGCGTACGGAAGACCGCTGTGGCGTATGCCTCGGTCTGCAACAGCCCCGGTACCAGCCCTGTCGCGTAGTGCCGGATCTGCGAGGCGGCGGACTCCAGCCCTACGTACAGTTCGAACCAGCGGGGTATCGCGTCGCCGTACGCCTGCCACCAGCCGTCCGACTTCGCTTCCCTGGCCAGGCCGACAAGTGCCTCGGTCAGGTCCGGAGTGGCGCCGTAGAGGCGGCACATCTGCTCCACGTCGAGTGTCCGCAGTGGTACCTGTCCGCCCTCGATCCGGTACATCTTGGCGCGGCTCCACTCCAGGTCACGTGCGGCAGCCTCAAGGTGCACCTGCGCCTCCTCCCGGGCCTGCCGCAGATACCTTCCGAGTTGCCGCCGGGGAACAGTAGATCCGATCTCGCCCACCAATACCCCTCACAGTCTCATTCCGAGCGCGTTTTCCGTCTCACCTGAGACACCCGACCCGCCTAGAACGAGTCACCATCGAATGTCCCAATGAGACTCTTCGCCCGACAGATCCCATCGACCCCCGACCCTAAAACGAACCCGCTTGATCAGGTGCTCCCGTACCCCGTTTTTGTTGTTGACCATGAAGTTAGCGACGGAAATCGGGCCGAAAAAGTGCGCTAACTTCATGATCAACGGGGCGGGGTGCGCGGCGGGCCAGGGGTGGGGTGGGGTGGGGCGGGGCGGGGAGTGGGGGTGGGTCAGGGGTGGAGGTGGGTTCTGGTGGCTGGGGGGTGGGAGAGGAAGGTGGGCATGGCGAATTCCCAGCCGTAGGAGCCGGCCATGGGGAAGACGACCAGGTCGCCGGGGCGGACCGAGGTGACCGTTACGTCGCGGGCGAGGGTGTCCTCGGTGGTGCAGAGTTCGCCGACCACGGTTACCGGGTGATCGCGTACCTCGGGGCGGGGGTACGGGTGCGGCCAGTGCTCCACCGGCAGGATCGCGAACCGGTGCGGGATGTCCCACGATGTCGGCAACTGGAAATGGTTGATACCGCCGCGCAGCACCACGAACCAGGTCCCGTACGCGTGCTTCACGTCGACCACCTCGGCGGCGTACCAGCCGGCGTCGGTGACCAGGTAACGCCCCGGTTCCAAGAGCACCCGGCAGTCCGGCGGCGGGGTGAGGTCGGCGACCCGGCTTCCGAACTCCTTCACGTCGAACGGTTCCTCGCCGCCGAACGGCACCCCGAGCCCACCGCCGACGTCGACAATCCGCAGGTCCAGCCCGTGTGCGGCGGCGGTACGCCGGCTCCAGTCCAGGCACCAGGCCACGTAGGCGGCATGCGCGACCGGGTCGAGGTTGTTGCCCACCACGTGTACGTGGAAGCCGACCACCCGCAGCCGGGGCAGGCTGGCGGCGAGTCGCAGCACGTCCGGCACCTCGGCCTCGGGGATGCCGAACTGGGTGGCGGCTCCGCCCATGGTCAGCGCGCCGGTGACCGCGACCGTGGCCGGGTTGACCCGCAGCGCCACGTCGACCCGGCGGTCCAGCCGGTCGGCCACCGCCTGTAACCGGTGCAGTTCCAGCGGACTTTCCACGTTGACCACGTCAACATCGAGGTCGATCAGCCGGTGCAGCAGCCGCTCGGTCTTGGCCGGACCGGCGGCGACCATCAGCCGCCCGCCGTTGCCGGCGTCCGGGCGTACCTGTCGGGCGAGCGTCGCCTCCTCGGCGGAGGCGACCTCGAACCCGTCGACGTACGGGGCGAGCGCGTGCACCAGCGGGGGATAGGAGTTGGCCTTCACCGCGTAGCAGACCCTGGCCCACTCGGGCAGTGCCGTACGCAGCTCGGTGGCCCGCCTGACCGCAACCGCGGGGTCGTACAGGTAGCCGCTGACCGGGTCGGCCGTGTGGGTGCCGGACAGCAGGTGGTCGCGGACGGCCGGGGGCAGGTCCGCCGCGGTGAGCGCCGGTCGTCCGGCGGCGGAGGGGGGCAGGTCCACGGGTTTCCCTTTGGCTCAGGCGAGCCTCACCCTATCCCGCTGCCCCGGCCCGTCGGACAGCCAGGTCAGCGCCCCTGCCAGCGGCTACGGGCACAACCCCGGCGTCGTCGGTCAGCCTTCGAGTTCGGCCAGGATGCGGGTCAGGATCTCCGGCGTACGCGCGGGTGGCTCGGCCTCCACGCAGACCTGTTCCATCGCCGCGGCGTAGTGGTCGACGTCGTCGCGCTTGTCCAGGTAGAGCGCGCTGGTGAGCTGTTCGATGTAGACCACGTCGGGCAGGTCCCGGTCCGGGAAACGCAGGATGCTGAACGCCCCGCCGGCCGCGGCGTGGCCGCCGGAGGCGAACGGCATCACCTGGAGCCTGACGTTCGGCAGGCTGGTCGCCTCGATCAGGGCGTTGATCTGGCCCCACATCACCTTGGGCCCGCCGATCGGGCGGCGCAGCGCGGCCTCGTCCACCACCGCCCAGAGCTGCGGCGCGTCCGGACGGGTGAGTAGTTGTTGCCGCGCCATCCGCAGGTTGACCCGGCGCTCGACCTCCTCCTGCGAGGCTGCCCGGTGGCCGAGCAGGACGACCGCGCGGGCGTAGTCGCGGCTCTGTAGCAGGCCGGGGACGAACTGCACCTCGTAGGTACGGATGAGCGACGACGCGGCCTCCAGGCCCAGGTACGACTGGAACCACTGGGGGAGGATGTCGCCGTACCGGTGCCACCAGCCGGGCTCGTTGGCGTCGCGGGCCAGCCCGAGCAGTACGGCGCGCTCCCCGTCGTCGTGTACGCCGTAGAGGGTGAGCAGGTCGGCCACGTCGCGTTCCTTGAAGCCGACCCGGCCCAGCTCCATCCGGCTGATTTTCGACTCGGAGGCGCGGATCTCCCAGCCGGCGGTCTCCCGGCTGACCCCGTTGGCCTCGCGGAGCCGACGCAACTGGGCGCCGAGCAGCATGCGTAGCACGGTGGGACCGGTGGCGGTCTCCCCGTCGGGCCGAGTAGTCGTCAATGCACCGACCTCCCGATGCTGCGCCCGGCCCGAGATGGCCGGCTTTTCTGCCGCGTAAGCATGCCATGACGGCGTGCCGTGCGGGACCAACGGGAGGTCCCGAATATTCGTCGGGCTCCCGACCTGGACGGATCCGAGGAACACCGGTAGTGCGCGGTTATCCGATCAGGTGGTCGAAGTCGCCGTCGCGCGCACCGAGAATGAAGGCGGTGATCTCGTCGGGGGTGTAGATGAGGGCCGGGCCCTCGGGGTCCCTGGAGTTACGGACCGCTATCCCGGCACCACCGGGTAGTTCCGCCAGTTCGACGCAGTTCCCGCTCGGATTGCTGCGGCGGCTCTTCCGCCAGGCGATGGGCGGTAGCTCGGTGGCTGGGATCCCGTTGTATGGCTGATTCATCGAAGTCTCTCTCAACGGCCAGGACGGGCCGGGGTCGGTCAGGTTGCGGCCCGGGATCCGGTTCCCGGGCGGAGGTGGGCGGCGCGGTAACGCTCCCTCTCTCGACCGCGTTGCATGGTCATCTGCACGTGCATCTGCTCTTGCGTCTGCATCGCACAGCGAGCATGATAGCGCTTGTGTAGGTGTGCCCGGTTACTCACGGTTAGTAATGGGAGGGTGGGTTAGCCCGTGACCGTTCAACTGCTCGGGGTTACCGTCACCCGAGCCGACACGAGCGCCGACCACCCGACCAGCCGCGCAACGACAGGAGGCTAGGCAGAGATGGCCGTACCGACCATCGACCCGAACCAGCGTGCACCGCACGAGGTGGTACCCACCGACAGTTACCAACCGACAGACCCGGTCTGGATCTTCCGGTCCGGCACCTGGCGCGCCGGTGTTGTCGAGGTCGCCTCGGCGGGAGCCGCCACGGTCACCTACCGCCCCAGTGGCGCCCGGGGGACAGGTGTGGACACCCTGACCGCCCGGTACGTGCTGCCCCGCGCCGACCTCGACCCGCTCGACGCGGTGAGCGGCATGCAGCGCCGACTCGACGTGGCCGACCTGCGCTGATCCGTACCGGCACGGGCGCCTCGACGACGCAGCGCCCGGTGCCGCCGGACGTTCCCCCGGCCGGCGTCGTCGACATGCGGGCCGGGTGCGGGCCCTGCACGGTCCCGGCTACAGTGACGCCGTGCAGCGAAGCTTCCCGATTTCCCCGCCCCGCTCCTGAGCGGGGCCGTGCGCCTTTCGCGTCACGCCGTCTGAGCTGACGCCGCCCGTACGCCGGGCCGGTTCGTCGTGCCCCGCTTCCGCGACCAATTCCTTCTCGTCGCAGGAGCGTCTCTCCATGCTTGTCTCATCAACGCCGATGGCGGCTGCCCGCCACCGGACCGGTAGTGGTCTGTCCTATCTCGCCCTTGCCGGAGTGCTGTGGGGAACCGGCGGGCTGCTCGGCAGTCTGCTCGGCCGGCACGCCGGCCTGTCCCCGGTGGCGGTCGCCACCTACCGCCTGCTGGTGGGCGGTGCACTGCTCGTCCTGGTCCTGCTGCTCTCCGGTCGGCCGCTGCCGCGCAGCCGGCCGGCGTGGTCCCGGATCGCCGTACTCGGGCTGCTGTTCGCCGGCTACCAGGTCTGCTACTTCGGTGCGGTGGCCCTGACCTCGGTCTCGCTGGCCACCCTGGTCACCATCGGCACCTCGCCGGTGCTCGTACTGGCCGCCGACTGGGCGACCAGCCGGCGCCGGGCCAGCCGACGGATGATCGGCACCGTCTGTCTGGCCGTCGTCGGGCTGGGCCTGCTGGTGGGGCTGCCGGCCGGCGGACACACGCCGGGCGCCGTACTGGGCAGTGCCGGGCTGGCGCTGCTGTCCGCCGCCGGGTTCGCCACCGTCACCCGACTCGGCACCCGGCCGGTCGCCGGGTTGGACGAGCAGGCGGCGGTGGGCATCGGATTCGGGGTCGGAGGTCTGCTCGTGGCGCCGTTCGCGGTCGCCACGGTCGGGCTGGGCTTCCAGCCGAGCCTGCTCACCGTGGGGCTGCTCGTCGCCCTCGGAATCGCGCCGACCGCGCTGGCGTACACGCTGTACTTCCGTGGTCTGCGTACCGTCGCCGCCAGCACCGCCGTGGTGCTGGCGCTGCTGGAGCCGTTGACCGGCGCGCTGCTGGCGGCGGTGCTGCTGGACGACCGGCTCGGCGCGGCCGGCATCGCCGGGGCGGTCCTGCTCGCGGTCGCGGTGCTCCTCGCCGGCAGTGCGTCCGGACGGTCCGGGACGAGCTGACCGGCTCCGGCTGATCGTGCCGGTGGGTCGCCGACGTCGGTCGGCGACCCACCGGGTACGGCTGCCGTCGTGCCGGCGGTCGACCGGCCGGCACGACGGGTCAGCCGGCGCCGCAGACGGTCCCGTTCAAGCGGAACTCGGCTGGTCGCGGGGTGTTGCCGGAGTGGTTCGCCTGGAAGCCGAGGGTGGTGCTCGCGTTGGTGGCGATGGCGCCGTTCCAGGTGGCGTTGCGGGCGCTGACGTTCTGGCCGCTCTGGGTGATCACGGAGTTCCACGCGCTGGTGACCTGCTGGCCGCCGGTGAAGGCCCAGGTCAGGGTCCAGCCGTTCAGTGCCGGCCCACGGTTGGTGATGGTCAGGTTCGCGGTGAACCCGGTCGACCACTGGTTCGTCGCCCAACCCACGGTGCAGGAGCTGCCGGCCGGCGGAGGTGTGGTCGGCGGAGCCGTGGTGGGTGGTGCCGTGGTGGGCGGGGGTGTGGTCGGCGGTGCGGTGGTCGGCGGAGCCGTGGTGGGCGGTGCGGTGGTGGGCGGGAGCGTGCTGGTGGGCGGGGCGTCCAGCGGCGGGAAGCGCAGGACCCGGTCGTCGGTCGTCGCCGGCGTACCGCGCCCGTCGCGGTTGCTGGTGCTCACCCAGAGCCACCCGTCCGGGCCGTACGCGACCGTACGCAGCCGCCCGTACTGGCCGGTGAGCTGGGCGACCGGGGTGCCGGCGCCGCCGTTGCCGGTCAACGGCACGGTCCACAGCCGGGTGCCGCGCAGGGCGGCGACGAACAGCCGGTTGCCGGCGATGGCGGCACCGCTCGGGGACGCCTCTGCCGTGGTCCAGGCGACGATCGGGTCGCGGAAGCGCGGGTCGTTCGCCCGGCCCTCCACGGTCGGCCAACCGTAGTTGCCGCCCGGCACTATCTGGTTCACCTCGTCCCAGGTGTTCTGCCCGAACTCGCTGGCGTAGAGCCGGCCCTGCCCGTCCCAGGCCAGCCCCTGTACGTTGCGGTGGCCGAGGCTGTAGACCAGCGACCCGGCGGTCGGGTTGTCCGTCGGTACGCCGCCGTCCGGCCGCATCCGCAGGATCTTGCCGTTGCGGCTCTGCGGGTCCTGGGCGCTGCCGGTCTGGCCGGCGTCGCCGACCCCGGCGTAGAGCATCCCGTCCGGACCGAACCCGATCCGCCCGCCGTCGTGGATGGCCGCGCGGGCCAGCCCGGTCAGGATCGGTGTCTGGGTCTGCGGTGCGGTCAGCCGGAAGCGGACGATCCGATTGTCGCTGCTGGAGGTGAAGTACGCGTACACGTAGCCGTCCTGGCCGTAGCTGGGCGACACGGCGAGCCCGAGCAGGCCGGCCTCACCGGTTGCCGCGACCCCGGAGATCAGGGCCACCTGCTGGGGTGTCTGGCCGGGGCGGAGCTGGAGCACCCGTGCGCTGTTGCGTTCGGCGACCAACGCGCTACCGTCGGGCAGGAACGCCATTCCCCACGGGGTCTGGAGGTTGGTGGCGACCACCTGGGGGCGGGTGAAGTCGAAGTCTCCGATCGCGGCGACCCCGACTCCGCCGGCCGCCGGTGCGGTCACGGCGACCAGCCCGGCGACACCGACGCCGATCGCGGTGGCCAACCCGACAATGAGGCGACCTCTCATCTCCACCCTCCCGAATTACGACGACGACCGTCAATGTAATGACGATCGTCAATGTAACACGGGATGCGTGGGAGCGTGCCCAGGGCGCCGGCCGGTGGCAGAGCCCGGCCGAGCCGGAGGATGTCGGCCCGGTCCTTGTCCCGGCGGGGCATCGTGGGCACCCAGACCGGCATCATCCGCTTGATCTCGATCTGGGCGGCCGCCGCGATGATCGGGCAGGACAGCCCGGCGAGCCGACCGGGCGCCGCGTCGAGCATCCCGTCCGGCCAGGGCTCACCGGCGTACGGTCCACCGGCCACCACCACCCACCCGGTCCCGTCCCGGTCGAGCAGCGCGATTCCCAACTCGACGTCGCCCCGGACGAGGTCGCGCTGCTGCTCCGGCGGTGCGCCACCGGTCGCCCGGAAGCCGAGGTCGGCCAGTGCGTCGGACAACCGGTCGGCGTCCGCCGCCCAACAGAACCAGTCGACGTCGACGTGCTCGCGGGTCTGCGACCCGAGGAAGAAGTCCATCGCCCAGCCGCCGCGCAGCCAGACCTCGATCCGCTCCCGCTCGGCCAGGTCAAGCACCTCGGCGATCGCCCGCAGTTGCCGCCCGGAGAGGTCGTCCCGGTCCGGCTCACGCATGGAGATCAGGTGTCCCCGTTCCCGGCCGGTCGGCCGTCGTCCGGATCAGCCGCCGTCGACGGGGTCGTCCCCGTCGGTCAGCGTGAACAGCCAGCGCGCCGGGTCGGCGGGTCGTCGTCGACGGGGCCGGAACGGGACCTGCCCGAGCCCCTGCTCGGCGTCGCCGAAGCGAAGGGTGTACGACTCGATCCGGTCCGCCGTCGCGGCCACGCCCAGTGCGCCGAGAAACGGCTCGGCCCACTGACTGCGCCCCTTGCCCCAGATCATCATCGCCCGGACCTGGATCCCGAGCGGCGGGGTGACCGTGACGGACTCGGGGAGCAGCCCGTCCACGTACCGGTGGCGGGTCCAGCCGGGATGGTCGCGCAGCAGGCCGTTGAGAAACCATTCCAGTTGGGCGCAGACCCGTTGCAGCCGTTCCTGCCCGACCGCCGAGTTCCGATCGATCATGGAAAGATATGCCCGGACCCCGACCGCGAGTTCGGCACGAAGATCGTCGAGCGCGTCGTCGGATTCACCCACGTCGGGACCACCGTGATCGACGGGGATTCGGGCGAGGCGTATTCATGGCGTTCAGTGTGGCGCAGACCACGAACTATTTCTGCCCGGTTTTTCCAATGGCGTGAGCGTGTTTCACATTTCCCCGTACGGCGGTGGGTCGGGTTCAGGTGAGCAGGGTGGACACCGCGTCCGGCACCGGAAGGTGCTCCGGCAGTGGCGTCGCCGTCACCACCGCGTCGGTCGGGAGCGGCCCGTACAGGTGCGGGAAGAGTGCTCCGCCACGGGACGGTTCCCAGCGTAGGTCGGCGTCGAGCCGGTCGGCGGCGACGGTCAGCAGGACGAGGTGGGACTGGCCGGCGAAGTGCCGGGCCGCCGTCTCGACCACCTGGTCCCGCCCGGAGAGGTGGATGAAGCCGTCCCGGCGGTCGACCGCCGAACCGTCGTACCGGCCCAGGGCTTCGGCTTCGGCCCACTCGGCGGCCGCCAGCAGCTTGTAGATCCTCCGGTCGGTCTCAGCCACCGGTCACCACCCGGCGCCACATCGGATCGGCGAGCACGGCCATGACCACCTCTTCCTCGGGTACGACCCGCACCGTACCCGATCGCACGATCCCGTCGGCTCAAGCTCGCCCGCCGGCTCCCGCCGCTCGGTACGGCCCGACCCGGTGTCGTCGGGCGGGCCGCACCGAGTACGGGGATTCCCCGGCTCAGGCCTCCGGCGCGATCAGCCGGTCGTCGGTCGAGTCGCGTACGGTGATCGCCTCCACCGGGCAGGAGTCGGCCGCGTCGGCGACCTCGTCGGCCGGCACGATCGTCTCGGCGACCGGGGTGGAGAGCCCGTCGACCAGGACGAAGTGTTTCGGCGCGGTGTGGGCGCAGATTCCCGAACCGATGCAGCGGCGCGCGTCCACCCGGACCCGCCAGTCGGCGCTCACCACTGCACCGGCAGGTGCTTGAGGCCGCGGACCAGCATTCCGCTCTTCCAGGTCAGCTCCGCCGGCGGCACGGCCAGCCGCAGTCCGGGCAGCCGGTCCAGCAGCGTACCGATGGCCACCTGCAACTCCATCCGGGCCAGCTGCGCACCGAGGCAGTGGTGTACGCCGTGTCCGAAGCCCATGTGCGGGTTGTGTTCGCGGGTGAGGTCGAGCCGGTCCGGGTCGGCGAAGACCCGCTCGTCCCGGTTGGCCGAGCCGAGTTCGACGATCACCGGTTCGCCCGCCCGGACCAGCACCCCGCCGAGTTCGACGTCCTCCAGCGCGTACCGGGCGAAGCCGGAGCCGGCCCCGAGCGGCACGTGGCGGAGCAGTTCCTCGATCGCGCCGGGCAGCAGCGTACGGTCGGCCCGCAGCCGCTCCAGCTCCTGCGGGTGGCCGAGCAGGGTGTAGACGAAGTTCGGGATCTGGGTCACGGTCGTCTCGTGCCCGGCGGCGAGCAGACCGGCCGCCAGCCGCACCATCTCCTCCTCGGTCAACCGGCCCTGGTCGGCGTCGCGGGCCCGGACCATCGCGCCGAGCAGGTCGTCGGTCGGCTCCTCGCGGCGCTGCGCGATCAGCCCGCCCATGTACGCGTGCAGGTTGCCGTAGTACTCCTGGATCGTCTCCGGGGGCAGCGAGGTGGTGGAGACGATCGCCTCGGACCAGAGGTGGAACCTGTGTTCGTCGGCGACCGGCACCCCGAGCAGCTCACAGATGACCCGGATCGGCAGCGGGGTGGCGAAGTGCTCGACCAGGTCGGCCGGCGGGCCGGTGGTGATCATCTCGTCGACCAGCTCGTCGGCGATCTGCTGGGTACGCGGCCGCAACTGCTCCACCCGGCGGGCGGTGAACGCCTTCGTGACCAGCGTACGGATCCGGGTGTGCTCCGGTGGGTCCATGCTGAGGATGCCGGTGGCGAGCCGTTGCTGCGTACTGCGCGGCTCGTCGCGGGATGCGGCGGCGGCCCGGCTGAACCGGGGATCACCGAGCACCACCCGTACGTCGGCGTAGCGGGTGGCCAGCCAGGCGTCCTCGCCGTACGGCATCCGGATCCGGGTCAGCGGTTCGTGCTCGCGTAGCTGCGCGTAGTGCGGGTCGAGGTCCAGGCGTTCGGGTGGGTGGAACGGATAGGCGCGGGCGCTCGACGCCTGCTGGGTTTCCGTCACCGTGGCTCCCTATCGTCAGATTGCGCATACTCAGATGACGCGTACGACGTGCGGTGGCGCGACCATGACGCGGGGGCTCACCTCGGGTCATGCTCCGAGTACGGATGGTAGCGAAACATGTGCATTTATGCTACCGGCGGTCATCGATGCCGTGATCGACATCGCGACGGTCCACGATGGACCCCGGCGGGTCGCTAACCAGCGAGAGCGGTGACCCCGGCCAGCAGCTTGTCCAGCCGGACCGGCAGCTCCCGGACCCGTACGCCGGTCGCGTGGTAGACCGCGTTCGTGACGGCGGCGGCCGAACCGACGATGCCGATCTCCCCGACGCCCTTGATGCCGAGCGGGCCGAGATGCGGATCGTCCTCCTCGACCCAGTGCGCCTCGATCCGCTCCACGTCCGCGTTCGACGTGATGTGGTAGGTCGCCAGGTCGTGGTTGACCCAGTCGCCGAAGCGGGGGTCGAGCAGCCCCTCCTCGTGCAGCGCCATCGAGATGCCCATGGTCATGCCGCCGATCAGCTGGGACCGGGTGGTGGTGGGGTTGACCACCCGCCCGACGCCGAACACGCCGAGCATCCGGCCCACCCGGATCTCGCCACTGTCCACGTCGACCCGTACCTGCACGAAGTGGGCGCCGAAGGCGTAGCGCGCGTACGACGGGTCGGCAGTCAGGGCACCGGTCTCCGGGGTGGTGTTCGCCTCGACCCGTACCTCCTCGGTGGGGGTCCGGTCGCCGAGCCGTTCCCGCAGCTCCCGGCACGCCTTGACCACCGCCCAACTCCACGATGCCATGCCGGTCGAGCCGCCGGCCACCGGCGCCCAGGGCAGTCGACTGTCGCCGATCTGGACCCGGACCCGGTCGGCCGGCGCACCGAGCGCGTCGACGGCCACCTGCCAGAGCGCCGTACGGGCTCCGGTGCCGATGTCGGCGGCGTTGGTCCGGACCAGGTAGGTGCCGTCCGGGTTGGCCTGGGCCGAGGCCGACGAGGCACCGGCGCGGGCCGGATAGCTGCTGCCCGCCACACCGCTGCCGTGCAGCCACCGGCCCCGACGGTCGGCTCCGACGGTCGGATCCCGGTCCGCCCAGCCGAACCGCCGCGCCCCCTCGCGCAGGCAGGCGACCAGGTTGCGACTGCTGTACGGGCGACCGTCCTCGGGATCGACCACGGCGTCGTTGCGGATCCGCAGCTCCACCGGGTCCACCCCGCAGGCGACCGCCAACTCGTCCATCGCCGACTCCAGCGCGAACGAGCCGGGGCACTCGCCCGGCGCCCGCATCCACGACGGCGTCGGTACGTCCAACCGGGTGATCCGGTGACTGGTACGCCGGTGCGGGGCGGCGTACATGCCCCGGGTGTAGACGGCGGTCTGCTCGGCGAACTCGGTTGTCGTCGACGTCTGGCTGATCGCGTCGTGGGCGATGGCGGCGAGCCGGCCGTCCGCGTCGGCGCCGAGCCGGATCCGCTGGATGGTCGGGGTGCGGTAGCCGACCAGGGAGAACTGCTGCTGTCGGGTGAGCGCCAGCCGTACCGGCCGGTCGACCGCGCGGGCGGCCATCGCGGCCAGCACCGACTGGCAGCGCGGCGTGCCCTTCGAGCCGAAGCCGCCGCCGACGTGCCGGCTGATCACCCGCACCGATCCCGGCGGCACGTCGAACAGGGCGGCCAGCGTCCCGACGACCGGCGTCGAGCCCTGGTTGGAGTCGTGCAGCACCAGCTCCCCGTCCCGCCACTGTGCGGTGGCGGCGTGCGGCTCCATCGGATTGTTGTGGTACGCCGGGGTCCGGTAGGTGTGGTCGACGCGTACCTCGGCGGCCTCGAAACCGGCCTCGAAGTCGCCGACGAAGGTGTCGGTGGGGTAGGCCGGGTTGACGTGGCCGGGTCTGTACAGGCCCGGATGAGTCTCGGTCAGCACCGTGCTGTGCGGCAGGGTGTCGTAGTCGAGCCGGACCCGACCGGCCGCCTCCCGGGCCGTTTCCAGCGTCTCGGCCACCACCAGCGCCACCACCTGGCCCCGGAAGTGCACCTCGGGGCGCTGCAACAGGAACAGGTCGACGTCGGACTCCGCGTGCAGCCGGGGCGCGTTGGCGTACCAGAGCACGGCCAGCACACCGGGCGTGGCCAGCGCCTCGTCCGCGTCGAGCCGGGTGATCCCGGCCCGTACCACGCTGGCCTGCACCGGCCAGGCGTAGACGACGCCGTCGACCGGGTACTCGACCGCGTACCTGGCCGTGCCGGTGACCTTCTCCCGGCCCTCCAGTCGGGTGTGCGGTTGGCCGACGGCACCGGTCGGCGCGGTCACCGGGGGGCCGTCTCGGCCAGGTCGGCGAGCGTACGCACGGTCAGGTTGCGGATCAGCGGCACCTTGAAGCCGTTGTGCGGCAACGGTCGGGCGGCGGCCAACTCCTCGTCGGCGGCCAGGCCGAAGCTCTCCACCGTGGCCGGTCGCCCGCGCAGCGCCTCCTCGGCCAGCCGGGCCCGCCAGGGTCGGTGCGCCACCGCCCCGTACGCGATCCGGACGTCGCGGACGAGGTCCCCGTCCAGGTCGAGCACGGCCGCCACCGAGCCGACCGCGAAGGCGAACGAGGCCCGGTCGCGCGCCTTGCGGTAGGTCGACCGCCGGGCGTACGGCAGGGCCGGAATCCGTACGCCGGTGACCAGACCTCCGGGTGCCATGGTGGTCTCCCGGTCGGGTCGGTCGCCGGGCAGCCGGTGGAACTCGGTCAGCGGGATCTCCCGGGCGCCGTCCGGCTCCAGCACCTCGACCCGTGCGTCCAGTGCGGCCAGGGCCACCGCCATGTCCGAGGGATGGGTCGCCACGCACGACGGTGACCAGCCGAGGATGGCCAGGTCCCGGTTCTGGCCGTCGAGCGCGGAGCAGCCGGCGCCGGGTTCCCGCTTGTTGCACGGTTTGCCGACGTCCTGGAAGTAGACGCACCGGGTCCGTTGCAGCAGGTTGCCGCCGACGGTGGCCATGTTGCGCAGTTGACCGGAGGCGGCCGCGAGCAGGGCCCGGGTCAGCACCGGGAAGTCGCGCCGGACCACCGGATGGGCGGCCAGGTCGCTGTTGCGTACGGTCGCTCCGATCCGCAGCGCGCCGTCGGGCAGGGGCTCGACCGAGCCCAGCGGCAACCGGGTCACGTCGACCAGCAGCCGGGGGCGTTGCACGCTCAGTTTCATCTGGTCGACCAGGTTCGTACCGCCGCCCAGGTAGGCCGCTTCGGGCTCGCCGGCCACCAGCCGTACGGCCTCGGCCGGGTCGGTGGCCCGGTGGTAGCGGAACGTCCTCACCGGGTCACCTCCGCCGTGGCGGTCGCCCGGATCGCCGCCACGATCTGCGGGTACGCCGCGCAGCGGCACAGGTTGCCGCTCATCCGTTCGCGGATCTCCTCGTCGGTGAGCCGGACCGGTCCGGCGGCGGCGACGTCCTCGGTCACCACGCTGGGCCAGCCCCGGCGGACCTCGTCGAGCATGCCGGTGGCCGAGCAGAGCTGGCCGGAGGTGCAGTAGCCGCACTGGAAGGCGTCGTGGTCGACGAAGCACTGTTGCAGTGGCCGCAGGTTGCCGCGATCGGCCAGGCCCTCCACGCTCACCACCGCCGAGCCGGACACCGCCACCGCGAAGATCAGGCAGCTCTTCACCCGGCGGCCGTCGAGCAGCACGGTGCACGAGCCGCACTGGCCGTGGTCGCAGCCCTTCTTCGCCCCGATCAGCCCCAACTGCTCACGCAGCGCGTCGAGCAGGGTGGTCCGGTTGTCCAGTCGGAGGCGCTGCTGCTCGCCGTTGACGGCCAACGTGACCGACGACCGCTCTGTCACCTCGGGCATGCCGACCACGCCTCCCGCCCGTTCCTCCGGATACGCGCAGATTATCCGGTTTGTCGGCGACGGGGGCTCGATCGGGCTTAACCGTCGCTCGCTCCGGCACCCGGCGCCGCGTCGCGTACGGCCTGGTCGGTCAGGTCGCGGATGGTCGGCACGACCAGCGTGGCGAGCCGCTCGGCGTCCGGGTCGATCGGGTACGCCGCGTGCGGTACGGCCACCACCCGGGTACCCGCCGCGCTGGCCGACCGGATGCCGTTGGAGGAGTCCTCGATCGCGACGCAGCGGGCGGGGTCGAAGCCCAGTCGCTGCGCCACCCGCAGGTACACGTCCGGTGCCGGCTTGCCCCTCGGCACCTGTTCGGTGGAGAGCGTCACCGTGAACGCGTCGGTGAGCCCGGTGGCCCGCAGCGCCGCCTCGATCAGCCGGGCCGGCGACGAACTGGCCAGCCCCATCGGCCAGCTCGCGGCGAGCCGGCGGACCACCTCGTCGGCACCGTCGATCAGCGGTACGTGATCGAGGTAGCGCCGGGCCATCTCGTCCACCACCTCGGTGGCGACCTGCTCCGGCGACCGGTCGACGCCGAGCTCGGTGCTGAGGTAGCGGGCCCACTCGCCGGTGCTCATCCCCATCAGCCGGCGCTGGCTGTCCGGCTGCCACTGCCCGCCGTGATCGGCGACGTAGCGCCGGCGGACCTCCTCCCACACCGGTTCGGAGTCCACGATCACGCCGTCCAGGTCAAAGATCACCGCGTCCGTCACAGGCCCATCGTGCCCGATCACCGGGCCCGGTGTCTCCCCCGGCGCCGACATACCCGGATCCGACTGGTCTATTCGCCGCCGGACCGGGTAATCGCGCTCTGTCCGGCATCAATCCGAATGCGCGTTGCGCGTTCCGATTCTTCTGTTCCGAACCGACACGGTGCCCGCGACTCTCGTTACACAATGTGGCGAGATGCTAGCGGAATGGGGTGGGGATCATGAATAAGAGGCGACGGGCCACAATTCTGGTGGCGATGGTCGCTACCGCTTCACTGGCCCTGGTGGGGTGCACCAGCAATCAGGACAAGAAGGAGGGTAAGTCCGAGGCGGCGCCGCCGCAGTTGGCCGTGAGTCCTGCGGCGAATGCGAAGGACCTCCCGATCAGCACCGAGGTCGGCCTGACCGTCACCGGCGGGAAGGTAACCGAGGTAACGCTCACCGACGACAAGGGTGGGAAGGTCACCGGCTCGTTGCGCCCGGACGGTTCGTCCTGGCTGCCGGATAAAGCACTGAAGAACAAACAGCGCTATACGGCGCAGGTCACCGCAACCAACGATGTGGGCAAAAAGGTGACCCAGACGACCAACTTCACCACCATGGACAAGCCGGCCAAGGAAATCTTCTCCACCCTTTATTTCCAGGACAAACGGACGTACGGGGTGGCTATGCCGGTAACGGTCGACTTCGACCCGGGAGTGCCCAAGGAGCAGCGGGCCGACGTACAGCGACGACTCTTCGTGACGACCACTCCGGCCCAGCCCGGTGCCTGGCACTGGACCGAGGACGGCCAGCAGGTCTACTACCGGGCGCCCGACTTCTGGAAGCCGGGTACGACGATCAGCGTCAAGGCCATGCTCGGCGGGGTGCCGATGGGCAAGGAGGGCTTCGGGGACGCCGACCGGACCGCCACCGCGAAGATCGGCGAGAAGGTGACCCTGGACATCGACAACGGCAAGAAGCAGATGTCGGTGTTCAAGGACGACAAACTGGTCCGCAAGATCCCGGTCAGCCTCGGCAAGCCGAGCACACCGACGTCGAGCGGCAAGATGGTGATCATGGAGAAGCACGAGCAGACGGTCTTCGACACCACCGGCTCGGCCGACCCGTACGTGGTCACCGTCCAGGACGCCCAGCGGCTGACCTGGGGTGGCGAGTTCATCCACTCGGCGCCATGGTCGGAATACGCCCAGGGCAGCACGAACACCTCGCACGGCTGCACCAACGTCTCGCCCGCCGACGCGGCCTTCCTGATGAAGACCACCCAGGTCGGTGACCTGGTCACGGTGCGCGGGACCGAGGTCCAACTGGAGGACGGCAACGGTTGGACCGCCTGGAACATGGACTGGAACGAGTACGTCAAGGGCAGCGCGTTGCCCGTACCGCAGGATCTGAAGCCGGCCGCGGCGCCGCCGGCGGCCGCCGGCGCACCCGCGCCCAGCGGTTCGCCGTCGGCGAACCAGCCGCCGGCCCCGGCACCGTCGAACCCCGGCGGCTGACCGAGCCGGAGCGTACGCCGGGCGGTGCGGCCGACGGGGAGCCCGCCCCGCCCGGCCTCGCCGCCCGGTCCCGTTGTCGCCGAGGGCCCCTTCCCAACCGGGAGGGGGCCCTCGGCTATTGATCGACTACCGGCGTCGACGCGCCTAGCATGTGTGGCCGATGGAACTGTCTCGATCCGCCCCCCTGCCCGGTTCCGGCCACGAGCCCGATCGAAGGGAACTGCCCATGCGTCGACCCCGTCGCCTGGTACTGCTCACCGCCACCCTGACCGGCACGCTGGTGCTGACCGCACCCGTGGTGCCCGCCTCGGCCGGCACCACCACCCCGCCACCGTCCATCGTGGTCGTCGACGGGATGACCCAGCCGGTCTTCTCCCTCGCCGACGCGATCGAGGAGCGGGTGTACGTCCAGACGCCGCTGGACACCGATCACGACGGTCGCCTCGACCGGGTCGCCATCGACATCTCCCGTCCCGCCGAGACCGCCACCAGCGGCTTCAAGGTGCCGGTGATCTTCGAGCACAGCCCGTACCGCAAGGGCACCTGGGGCGACGTGCCGTACCCGAGCGTGCTGGTGGACGAGCTGCCGCAGAACGGCCTGACCGGCCGCAACGGCGCCCGATCAGCCGGTGACGGCGACACCCGGCGCGCGGTCGCCAAGGCCAACCTGCCCGGCTCGCTCGACGACTACTACGTGCCGCGCGGCTACGCCGTCGTGCTCGGCCAGAGCGTCGGCACCGGCGACTCGGACGGCTGCCCGACCAGCGGCGACTCGGCCGAGACGCTCGGCACCAAGGCGGTCATCGACTGGCTCAACGGCCGGGCCAGGGGATTCGACGCCAACGGGACGCCGGTCACCGCCGGCTGGACCACCGGCTCGGTCGGCATGACCGGGGTCTCCTACAACGGAAGCCTGCCCAACCAGGTCGCCACCACCGGGGTCAAGGGCCTCAAGACGATCATCCCGGTCTCGGCGATCAGCAGCTGGTACAACTACTACCGGGCCAACGGTCTGGTCGTCGCGCCGGGCACGTACCAGGGTGAGGACGCCGACATCCTGGCCCAGTACACCGGTGGGCAGGCACGGGCCGAGGGAACCTGCGCCGACGAGATCGCCGAGATCACCCGCGAGCAGGACCGGGTCAGCGGCGACTACAACCGGTTCTGGGCCGAGCGCGACTACCTCGACGGCGCGCGGGACGTGAAGGCCAGCGTCTTCGTCGTACACGGACTCAACGACTGGAACGTCAAGACCGAGAACTTCGCCGGCTGGTGGGACCAGCTCGCCCGGCACGACGTACCGCGCAAGATCTGGCTGCACCAGGGCGGGCACGGCGGTCCCGGTAGCGGCGCCACCGTACCGCTGCCGGACGGTAGGTCGTGGACCTACAAGCAGACCGAGAACCGCTGGTTCGACTTCTGGTTGTGGCGGGTGCCCAACGGCATCATGGACGAGCCGACCGCGGTGGTGCAGCGGGAGAACCGCGCCTACACCACGTACGCCAACTGGCCCGACCCCGGCGCCCGCGAGGTCGACCTGCGCCTCGCCGCCACCACCGCGACCGCGCCCGGCACCCTGACCAGCGGCAAGCCGCCGAAGACCAGGGTCGAACAGGGCTTCGTCGACGAGGGACGGACGATCACACCGAACCAACTGGTCGCCCAGCCGGACACCGCCAACCCGAACCGGCTGGTCTACACCTCGCCGGTGCTCGACCGGGACGTCCGGCTCTCCGGCCGACCGGAGATGCGACTGCGGATGGCGATCGACAACAAGCCCGACGCCAACCTGACCACCTACCTGGTCGACTACGGTCCGGCCGGCTCGACCGCCGCGCCCGTCGTGGTCACCCGAGGGTGGACCGACCCGCAGAACCGCAAGGACGTCGACCGCACCGAGAAGATCAAGCAGGGCAAGCTGTACGACTTCCGGTGGACCCTGGAACCGAAGGACTACATCTTCGCCGCCGGGCACCGGATCGGCGTGGTGGTCTTCTCCAGCGACCAGGAGTACACCCTGCTGCCGCTGGGCGGCACCCGCCTGCGGGTCGCGCCGCACGACAGTGAACTGCGTATCCCCGTGGTCGGCGGACGCTCCGCGCTCGGCTTCTGAGTCTGCGCACCACCCGTACGTGACACGGGTCAATCGGCCGCCGGGGAGCGATCCCCGGCGGCCGGTTGACTAGATTGACTCCATGATCTCCAGCGCGGGTGGACGGCAGTGGTGACCCGGGTCGCGGTCACCGGCGGCAGCGGCAAGCTCGGCCGGGCCGTCGTCGACGACCTGCTCGGCCACGACTACCGGGTGGTCAACCTCGACGCGGCGCCGCCCGCCGCGCCCCGGTGCCCGTACACGAGGGTGGACCTGACCGACTACGGCCAGACGATCGAGGCGCTCAGCGCGATCGACGACCGGCACGGCGGGGTGGACGCGGTGGTGCACCTCGCGGCGGTTCCCGCGCCGGGTCTGCGTACCAACTCGGCGACCTTCCATCACAACATCGCCGCCACGTACAACGTCTTCACCGCCGCCCGCGCGGTCGGCATCCGGAACATCGTCTGGGCCTCCAGCGAGACCCTGCTCGGGCTGCCGTTCGACACGCCGCCGCCGTACATTCCGATCGACGAGGGCTACCCGGCCCGACCGGAGAGCAACTACGCGCTGGTCAAGCACCTGGAGGAGGAGCTTGCCGGGCAGCTCTGCCGGTGGCAGCCGGACCTGAAGATGATCGGCCTGCGGTTCTCCAACGTGATGGAGCCGGCCGACTACGCCGACTTCCCGGCCTTCGACGCCGACCCCGCCCTGCGCCGGTGGAACCTGTGGTCGTACATCGACTGCCGCGACGGCGCCCAGGCGGTCCGTCTCGCGCTGGAGCACCGGGGAACCGGGGTGGACGTCTTCGTGATCGCCAACGCCGACACGGTGATGAGTCGACCCAGTGCCGAGCTGGCCGCGGAGGTCTTCCCGGACGTCCCGCTGACCCGCGAACTCGTCGGCAACGAGACCCTGATGTCGATCGACAAGGCGCGCCGGATCCTCGGCTACCGGCCCGCGCACACCTGGCGGGAACACGGGCCGGCGTGACGTCGGGGCCGGCATCACCCGGGCTCGGCTCGGCGAGCGTGGCGGGTCAGCCGGCGCCGACGAAGCGTTCGCCGGCGTCGATGATCCGCTGGATCTCGGCCCGGAAGAAGCCGGTCAGCTCGGCACACCGGTCGACGTCGACCGGCCCGCCCTCGCGGCTGGGCAGATCCGGGTACGGGCTGCCGAGGACGAAGATGTTCTCGTCGTTGTAGAGGTTCGCCGGGGCGGTGTAGTTGAACGAGCCGGCGATCACCGTACTGTCGTCGATCGTCATCAGCTTGTGGTGCAGCTTGCCGAACGCGGGTGACCTGACCGGGGCGTAGATCGCGATCTGGGCCCGGTTCAGGTCGTGGGTCGCGGCCCAGCGCTGCGCCCCCTGACCGGGGTCCACCGCGCCGGTGACCGTTCGGCCGCCGGCGGCCAGCGCGATCATGGCGTCGTCCAGCCCGGACGAGCCGGCGAAGGTGAACACCGCGAAGTCCACCCGGGCGGTGGCCTTCAGCATCTGCTTCATGATCTCCAGCTCGGGGGTGTGGTCCGGTGCGAACAGCACCTTCACCGGTATCCCGCCGAGGTTGTACGCGCGGGGCACCGGCCCGTGCGCCCCGCGCCCGAACAGCCCGGCCCGCAGTTGCGCGAACTCGCCCGCGTACTCCTGGCAGATCCGCGCGTCGTGGAAGGTCACCACGTGGTTGAGGTTGCGGTGGCAGTCGGTGCTGGTGAAGTTCGCCGAGCCGGACAGCACGGCCGAGGTGGCGACGGCCCGTTTCCGGTAGTCGCGGACGATGAACTTCTGGTGGAAGATCGCCGGGTTGTAGTCGGCCTTCACGTCGACGGCGCAGCGCAGCAGCGCCGCCATGATCTTGCGGTTGGGTTCCAGGCTCCGGCCGCCGGGTTCGGCCGCCCACTGGACCCGTCGTTGGGCGGCCTGCGCCGATTCGCCGGTCCGCGTCGCCACCCGGGGCACCTTCGCCGTACGGAGATAGTCCTGTTCGAGCACGATCCGGATGTCGACGCCGCGGAACCTGGCGTCCAACAGTGCCTGTGCGATCGGCTCCGAGTCGAGTTCCTGTACGGCAACGTCGAGTGAGGTCTTGGCGCCGGCGATGAAGCTGACGATGACCTGTTCGAGATCGTCGGCGGCGCCGAGTTCGGGCGGCCCGACGAAGGCCTCTATCTTGCCCGCGGCGAAACGTGTCATAGCTGTCAGGCTGACACTGCGTAACGCTGGGTAGTGTCGGCTTCCTTGACCACCTCGGTGCCGGAACACGCACCTACCAGCACAAGCGGCGGATTTCGGGCCATCCGCCGGTCTCGGTGGCCCGGGCACGACACCGACGGCGGGTGCTGGGCGCTGGGCTACCTCGGCGGCGGGCTCCTACTGGCAGGCTGGGCGCATGTACCGGGAGGTGCCGTCCGCGCGGGTGCGCGGGGCCGTGCTGTGGTGGAGCACGTCACCGTCGTGGACGACCCCGGTCCGGATCCTGCCGGACGGTTGCATGGACCTGATCTGGTCGCAGCGGCACGGGCTGCTGGTGGCGGGGCCGGACACCACCGCCCAGGTCGGGACCGCCTCGCCGGGGGAGCGGTACGTCGGGCTGCGGTTCCCGCCGGGCACCGGGCCGGCGGTGTTCGGTCTGCCCGCGTACGAGCTGCGCGACCGGCGGGTTCCGCTCACCGCACTCTGGTCCGAGGGGCGTACCCGTGAACTCGACGAGCGCGCCGCGTACGCGGACCGACCCGAACGCCTGCTGGAGTCGGTCGCCGCCGCCCGGCTCGGCGAGGCCGGTGGCCCCGACCCGGTCGCCCGTCCGCTGGTGGCCCGGCTCGATGCCGGCGGGGAGGTGGCTCGCGCCGCCGCCGATCTCGGCCTCGGCCCCCGTCAACTCCACCGGCGCAGCCTGGCCCTGTTCGGTTACGGGCCCAAGACGCTGGCCCGGATCCTGCGAATGCAGCGGGCCCTGTCCCTGCTCCGAACCGGGGTGCCGGCCGCCGACGCCGCCGCGCGGACCGGCTACGCCGACCAGCCGCACCTGTCCCGCGAGATCCGAGCCCTCACCGGCCTCCCACCCCGCACCCTCCTAACCACCACCCCCTAACTCCCCCACCCCCGCCCCCCCCGCCCCCCGCCCCGCCCCCCACCCCGCCCCCCGCCCCACCACTCCTCTCGCCGATCTTGCACTTGTGGTGCCCGAGTTAGGACACTCGTCCGGGTTTATCCACGACCACAAGTGCAAGATCGGCGCGCTCGCGTCAGGCAGCGTCGGGCAGCGTCGGGGAGGTCCGGCCGTGGGCCGGCCCGGCGGCGTTGGTTGAGGTGAGCCCCGAGCCGCGCCGTTGCGACAACTTCGGCGTTAGTCGAGCGGGGCGAAGAGGTCCACGCCGTTGTTGTCGGGGTCGAGCAGGGTGGCGTAGCGCTGGCCCCAGAAAGCGTCCCAGGGTTTGAGATGGCCGGTGTGGCCGGCGTCGGTCATGTTCGCGTACGTCGCGTCGACGTCGGCGGGGTTGTCGCAGCGGAAGGCCAGGGTGATTCGACCGTTGCCGGTGGGTGGGGTCCAGCTCGGGTCGATCGAGGCGGTCATCTCAGCGCTGTCCCAGGCCAGGCGCAGCCCACCGGGCAGCGGCGCCTCCACGTGCGGCTCGCCCTCGGCATCGGCCGGGATGTCCAGCCCGAGCCGGCGGTAGAAGGTCAGGGATCGACCCATATCGGCAACGACCAGGGAAATCACGTCAAGAACGGGTGTCATCGGCCCACCATAGGGGCGCTGGCCGGCGGTCGTCTTGAACGAATCGGACACCCGTTCGGGGGACCGAAACGGACACCGGGCACCAGCTCCGCAGTGCGTATGCGAGCGGGCAATCTCGGGCGTACCGTGTGATTAACGACATCTGACGCCCGGGTGGGCGGCGGGCTGCCGGCGGTGGTCGCTGCGCGCGACCCGCCGACGCGGAGGACGGCGTCGTCGCAGCGGCGGACCCACGCGGCCGTTCGATGTCTCACCAGGCGGGACGAGAGGAAAGGGGCGGCCGAGATGGACCTGGCCTATCTGGATGCGGGATCCGGCAGTCTCATCGTGCAGGCGGTGATCGGCGGCGCCGCCGGGGTCGCGGTCGCGGCCAGGCTGTACTGGCGCCGACTGGTCGGCCGGTTGCGCCGGCAGTCGGCCGACAAGGACTGAGGGCGGGAACCGGTCGACGCATGTCCTCGCCACCACTTTCCGCGCCGGAGACCGGCGCCCGCGCGGAGCCGGGCTCGTTCCGCGACCCCGGCAACCGGATCTTCCACCTCGACGGACAGGTGCTGCGCGGGCTCGACCGCCGGGCCACCGAGGACTGGCACGCGCTGGCCGCCAGCGACTTCTTCCCACCGCTGCTCGCCGCCGGCAAGGTCTGCGGCACCGAACCGGTCGACCGGGACACGCTGACGATCCCGGACGACAGCCGCTGGGACACGGTGCTGCGACACGAGCGGATCCCGTTCGTCTCCCACCCCTACGAGTGGTCGTTCGGCATGCTGCGGGACGCCGCACTGCTGCACCTGGAGATCCTCACCACCGCCCTGGGCGCCGGCTTCAGCACCAAGGACGGATCGGCGTACAACCTGCAATGGCGCGGTGCCACGCCGGTCTTCATCGACGTCGGCTCCTTCGAACCGGCGCGTGACGGCGAACCCTGGCCCGGCTACCGGCAGTTCTGCCAGACGATGCTCTACCCACTGATGATGCAGGCCCATCTCGGCCTGGACTTCCAGCCCTGGCTGCGCTCCCGGATCGACGGCGTCGAACCGGGCCAGATGCGCCGCCTCTTCGGCGGCACCCGCCGGTTCTCCGCCGGCGTCTTCAAGCACGTGCACCTGCACGACGCCATGCAGGCCCGGCACGCCGACGCGAGCACCGGGACGGTCCGGGAGGAACTGCGCGACGCCGGCTTCTCCCGGGACCTGGTGCTGACCGGCGTACGGGCGGTCGAGAAGCTGGTCCGGCGGCTGGACTGGCAGCCACCGGCGAGCCACTGGCAGCAGTACCGCCGGACCTGTGCCTACTCCGAGGCGGATCGGGAACGCAAGGCGCGGTTCGTGGACGTGGCGCTGGCCGGGACCGCCCCCCGACTCGTCCTCGACCTGGGCGCGAACGACGGGGACTACTCCCGACTCGCCGCCCGGCACGCCGCGTACGTGGTGGCCGTGGAGAGCGACCCGGCCGTGGCCGAGCAGCTCTACCGGCGGCTGCGCGCCGACGGCGAGCGGCGGATCCTGCCGCTCGTGCTCGACCTGGCAGACCCGTCGCCCGGCGGCGGCTGGGGCGGGGTCGAGCGGGCCTCCTTCGCCGACCGGGCCGACGCCGACGCGGTGCTCGCGCTCGCCGTGATTCACCACCTGGCGATCGGTCGCAACGTGCCGCTGACCGGGGTCGTCGACTGGCTGGTCGGTTTCCTGGCCACCGCCGGCCGGCGCGGTCGGCTGGTGGCCGAGTTCGTGCACCCGGAGGATCCGATGGCCCGGCGGCTGCTGGCCAACAAGCCGGCCGGCACGTTCCCCGACTACCGCCGGGAGGAGTTCGAGCGACTGCTGGCCGGACGGTGCGAGATCACCGCACGGGAGGAACTGCCCTCGGGCACCCGTACGCTCTACGTCGGGGTGCCGCGTGGCTGACTCGCCGGCCCCGCCCGACGTACCGCCCCGGGGTCGGCTGTCCCGCTGGTGGCGGGCCGAGCTGGCAGCGCTGCTGGAGATCGTGGCGCTCTGCGGGCTGGTCGTCACCCAACCGCTGCTCGACGTCACCGGGCGCAGCCCCGACTTCTTCCTGTTCTACGGCGCCGGACCGGTCGAGGTCCTGCTGCTGGTGGCCGCCTTCACCGTCCCGCTGCCGCTGCTGGTCTGGGCGGTCGGCGCGTTCACCCGGCCGGTCGGGCCGGCGGTCCGGGCCGCCGTGCACACGGTCTCGGTCGGGCTGCTGCTCGCCGCGCTCGCGATCCAGGTCGGCAAGCACCTGCTGCCGTGGCGTGGACCGACCCTGGTGCTGGTCTCGCTGCTGGTCGGCACCGTCGGCGCGTACGCCCACCGGCGCTGGCGGGCCGCCGGCCAGCTGCTGCGGATCGCCTCGGTCGGGCCACTGGTGTTCGTCCTGCTCTTCGTCTTCGCCTCACCGGCCTCGGCGGTCGTGCTGCCGGCCGGGCGGGGCTCGGGCCCCGGCGCCGCCAACGGTGCGGCCAGTCATCCACCGGTGGTGATACTCGTCCTGGACGAGCTGCCGCTGGTCTCGCTGCTCGGCGACGACGGCCGGGTCGACGCGTCGCGGTTCCCGAACTTCGCCGCGCTGGCCGGCGGATCGACCTGGTACCGCAACGCCACCGGGGTGAGCGGCTGGACCCCGTACGCGTTGCCGGCGATGCTCACCGGCCGCTACCCGTCGTCGGCCCGCGCCCCGCACTACTCGCAGTACCCGGACAACCTGTTCACGGCGCTGGGCGGGACGTACGACCTGAGGGTGCAGGAGAGCATCAGCCAGCTCTGTCCGCCCAGCCTGTGTGCCGAGCGCACGGCACCGGCCAGCGGCGGCCTGCCGGAGCTGCTGCGGGAGAGCGCCGGACTGCTCCGCCAGATCGCCCTGCCGGTCGACGTGCCGGACGACCCGGAGTCGTCGTACCGGGAGGCCACCCGGCAGGAGGCGCAGATCGAGGAGCAGGAGGAGCAGCCGGGGCCGACCGACCCGAGGTTCGGGTGGGGCGCGCTGGACGCCAACCAGCCGGCCCGGTTCACCCGGTTCCTCGCCGACCTGCGTCCCGCCGACAAGCCCACCCTGCACTTCCTGCACCTGCTGATGCCGCACACGCCGTGGAGCTACCTGCCGTCCGGGATCCGGTACGACTCACCACCGGGCGTACCCAACGACGGTGACGGCTGGGTCGAACTCGCCCGCGAGCGCCACCTGCTGCAACTCGGCTACACCGACCGGTTGATCGGCGAGACGCTACGTACCCTGCGGGAAACCGGTCTGTACGACGACGCCCTGGTGGTGGTGACCGCCGACCACGGCCTCAGCTTCACCCCCGGCGTGCAGGGCCGGGGCCGGGCGGCGATCGACCGGTCCCCCGGCGAGGTGGCCTGGGTGCCGCTGTTCGTCAAGGAACCGGGGCAGCGCGACGGTCGGGTCGACGACCGCAACTGGGAGCACGTCGACCTGCTGCCGACCATCGCCGACCGGGCCGGGGTGGAGGTCCCGTGGCCGGTGGAGGGCCTGGTCGCGCCGGGTGCCCGCCGGGAACGGTCGGAGAAGCGGTTCCACGACCAGCCGACGTTTCCCCTGCTACTTCCCGGCGACACCTTCGCCGACGTGATCAGCGGCGCGGCCCGGCCGGCACTGCGCGCGCCCCCGTCACCGGAACTGGTCGGCCGTCGGGTCGCTGAGCTGTCGGTCAGCGACGACCGTACCGGGGTCAGCGTGACCGACCGGGCCGCCTTCGACGATGTCGACCCGGCCGGCGGCCGGTTGCCGGCGCTGGTCTGCGGCACCGTCCCGGCCTCGGTCCGTACCGGTGCCCGGATCGCGGTAGCGGTCAACGGTCGGATCGGGGCGGTTGTCCCGGTGGTCGACCCGGACAAGCGCGGTCGTCGCTTCGGTGCCCTGTTGAGCGATGAGTCGCTGTTCGTCCCCGGAGCGAACCGACTGGAGTTGTTCCTGGTCAGTGACGGGCAGACGTTACATCGGTTACACCTGTGACGCGGTCGACATTCACCGGTGACAGTTTCGCAAGTGGGGTGACGGGTGACGCATCCCTCACCCCTCGACCATGGCCAGGTGTTGGTTCCGCGCCACGATTACCGTAGGAACAGAGGCAATTCAACGAAGATTTTGCCGCCGAAGCGAGGAACCACATGACGGATGTCAAGCTCGACCACCCCGGCGGGCAACTGTCTATGCCGGTGCGGCCCGCTGTCGAGGGCCCGTCCGGGATCGGCGTCGGCAAGCTGTTGGGCGAGACCGGGTACGTCACCTACGACCCTGGTTTCGTCAACACCGCCGCCTGCTCCTCGGAGATCACCTACATCGACGGGGACGCTGGGATTCTCCGCTACCGCGGGTACCCCATCGACCAGTTGGCGGAGAAGGCCTCGTTCCTGGAGGTCTCCTACCTGCTGATCTACGGCGAGCTGCCGACCGCCCAGCAGCTCACCGAGTTCAGCGAGTGGATCCGCCGGCACTCGCTGCTCCACGAAGAGATGCGGCGCTTCTTCGACGGGTTCCCGCGCGACGCGCACCCGATGGCGGTGCTCTCCTCGGCGGTGAGTGCCATCTCGACCTTCTACCAGGACAGCCTGGACCCGTTCGATCCCGAGCACGTCGAGATCTCCACCGTGCGCCTGATGGCCAAGGTGCCGACGATCGCGTCGTACGCGTACAAGAAGTCGATCGGCCAGGCGCAGCTCTATCCGGACAACTCGCTCGGGTACGTGGAGAACTTCCTGCGCCTGACGTTCGGCGTACCGGCCGAGGAGTACGAGGTCGACCCGGTGGTCGCCCGCGTGCTCGACATGCTGTTCGTGCTGCACGCCGACCACGAGCAGAACTGCTCCACCTCCACCGTCCGGCTGGTCGGCTCCAGCCAGGCCAACCTGTTCGCCTCGGTTTCGGCCGGGGTGAACGCGCTCTTCGGGCCCCTGCACGGCGGCGCGAACCAGGCGGTCCTGGAGATGCTTGAGGGCATCCGCGCCGACGGCGGGGACGTCAACGCCTTCGTGCGCCGGGTCAAGGCCAAGGAGCAGGGCGTCAAGCTGATGGGCTTCGGCCACCGGGTCTACAAGAACTACGACCCGAGGGCGGCCATCGTCAAGAAGGCCGCGCAGGACGTACTGGCCCGGATGAACAAGCCGGACCCGCTGCTCGACCTCGCCCTGCAACTGGAGGAGATCGCGCTCGCCGACGACTTCTTCGTGTCCCGCCGGCTCTACCCGAACGTGGACTTCTACACCGGCCTGATCTACAAGGCCATGGGGTTCCCGACGAAGATGTTCACCGTGCTCTTCGCACTCGGCCGGCTGCCCGGCTGGATCGCCCAGTGGCGCGAGATGATCTCCGACCCGGAGACCAAGATCGGCCGCCCTCGGCAGCTCTACACCGGTGCCGGCGAGCGGGCGTTTCTCCCGGTCGACCAGCGCTGAACGGCACCACCGGTACGACTTACGAGCCGAGACACCACCGGCCGCCGATGCCCGAGGGCGTCGGCGGCCGGAGTCGTACGGGCTCGTTTGTCGGTCAGCGGGCGCCGACGGCGGCGAGCAGGTTCCCCGCCGGGATGTCCAGCACCGGGCGGCCGTGCGCCATCCGGTGCGCCGCCTGCTCGGTGGTGAACTCGGCGGCCCGGCCGATCGCCGTGGCGTACGTCGCCGAGGTGCGCTGGGCGATCGACGCCCAGCCGTAGTCGTCGGCCACCATCCGGCGGGCCCGGCGGGCCAGTTGCCGTGCCCGGTCACTGTCGACCAGCAGGGCGTGTACGGCGTCCGCGAGCGCGTCCGGGTCCTTCGGCTCGAAGGTCATCCCGGTCACCCCGGTTTGGACGATCTCGGCCAGCCCACCGGTGGCGGCGACCGCCAGCGGGGCACCGGCCGCGGCACCCTCCAGCGCCACCATGCCGAACGGTTCGTAGATGCTCGGCACCGCGAAACAGTCCGACGCGGCCATCATCGCCGGCAGGTCGGAACCACCGAGGAAGCCCGGCATGGTGACCGCGCCCCGTACCCCGTACCGGTCGATGTCGGCCTCCAGCTCACCCCGGTACGGTCCGTCGCCGGCGATCACCAGGCGCAGTCCGGGGTGTTCCCGGCGCAGCCGGGGCAGCCCGGCGATGAGGTGCTGGACGCCCTTCTCGTAGACCAGCCGGCCGGCGAAGGTGACCAGCGGTCCGTCCCCGGCGAAGCGCTTGCGGGCGGCGGCGACGGCGGCGGCACTGGCCTGCCAGCGGTGCGTCTCCACCCCGTTGGGTACGACGTCGATTTGGGTGGTGGGGAGGTTGAAGAGGTTGTTGACCTGGTCGCGCATGTAGCCGGAGCAGGTGATGACGCGGTCGGATTCGTGGCTGAGCCACCATTCCATGGAGTGGATGGAGCGGTTCATGTCGCCGGGGAGCCAGCCTTGGTGTCGGCCGGCTTCGGTGGCGTGGATGGTGGTGACGAGGGGGATGTCGAGGTGTTCTTTGAGGTTGATGGCGGTGTGGGCGACGAGCCAGTCGTGGGCGTGGATGACGTCGTAGCCGGTGCTGGTGTTGTTGGCGCGGAGGGCGGCGCGGGTGAGGGTGTGGTTGAAGGCCATGGTCCAGGCGAGGAGGGAGTCGGTGGCGAGGGGGAAGGTGACGGGGTCTTCGGGGGCGCGGATGATGCGGACGCCGTCGGCGTATTCCTCGTAGGGGGTGTTGTCGGCGTGGCGGGTGATGACGGTGACGTCGTGGCCGGCGGCGGCGAGGGCGACGGAGAGGGCGTGGACGTGTCGGCCGAGTCCGCCGACGAGGACGGGTGGGTATTCCCAGGAGAGCATCAGAATCCGCTGCCGGGCCTCGACCGGACCGCCGGTGGCGGTCGGCAGCCCGTGCTGCGGGCGGGAGGTGGGGTTGGGGCGGCAGGGCAGGTCCTGACCGCTGGAACCGTTCGCGAGGTGCTCGCCGACCCGTCGGGTCGTCACATTCGTCTCCATCCGAGCGAGAGTGGGCACGCCGGCGCCGGTGCCGGCAGAAAGTAAGGGGGAGGGCGGCCGAACCGGCCGGGGTGGGCCGTCCCACCGCCACACCGCGGAGCGCGACCCACGTACAAGGAAAGGGCACTCGGGCCGGATTCGCATCCCGAAAGGCCCGAAGGTGACCGATGACACCGCCGTACCGACCGCTCGTCCATCGGCCGGCTCCACAGTGGCCGGCGGCGGGGTCCGGACGGTCCGGGTCGGCTCAGCCGGGGTACGGCCACTCGTGCACCGGCTGGTTGCTGTGCATCAGCGGGATGTAGCGGCGCAGCACCTCGCACAGCGCGGCCGGGCGGTCAAGGCCGCCGGCCCGTTCGAGCTCGTGCAGCGTCGCCACCTGCCAGGTCGCCCCGTTGCGGCCGGTCAGGCAGCGCTGCTCGATGATGCCCAGCAGCCGCTCCGACTCGGCCGCTGCCAGCCCCCACCGGTCCAGGCCGGCGCGGGCCATCGGCAGCAGCCGGCGCAGCACCAGTTCGGTCACCGGCAGGTAGCCCAGACCGGGCCAGTAGACCTGGGCGGCGATGCCCTGCCGGGCGCAGGTGTGGAAGTTCTCCTCGGCGGCGCTGAACGACATCTGCGACCAGAGTGGCCGGTCGGACTCGGCCAGGCTGCGGACCAGCCCGAAGTAGAAGGCGGCGTTGGCGATGGTGTCGACCACCGTCGGTCCGGCCGGCAGCACCCGGTTCTCGACCCGCAGGTGCGGGCGCCCGTGGACCACGTCGTACACCGGGCGGTTCCAGCGGTAGACGGTGCCGTTGTGCAGCCGCAGCTCGGACAGGGCGGGAATGCCGCCTCGGGCGAGGGTGGCCGCCGGCTGCTCGGCGTCGCAGATCGGCAGCAGCGCGGGGAAGTAGCGGACGTTCTCCTCGAACAGGTCGAACACCGAGGTGATCCAGCGTTCCCCGAACCACACCCGAGGCCGTACGCCCTGGGCTTTGATCTCTTCCGGCCGGGTGTCGGTGGACTGTTCGAACAGCGGGATCCGGGTCTCCCGCCACAGTTCCCGGCCGAACAGGAACGGGGCGTTGGCGCCGAGCGCGATCTGGATCCCGGCGATCGCCTGGGCGGCGTTCCAGTACGCCGCGAACTGGCCCGGACTGACCTGCACGTGGAACTGGGTGCTGGTGCAGGCGGCCTCGGGGGTGATGGTGTCGGTGGTCGTCTCCAGCCGCTCCACCCCGGCGATCCGGATCGGCAGGTTCTCCCCCCGGGCGGCGAAGATCTGCTCGTTGAGCAGGGTGTAGCGGGGGTTCGCCGACAGCGCGTCGACGGTGAGGTGGTCGGTTCGCAGGGTGGGCAGGATGCCGATCATGACCAGCTGGGTGTCGACCGTACGGGCCTTCAGGTTCGCCGAGTTGAGGCTCGCCCGTACGTCGGCTTCGAAGTCGGCCGTGCCGGTTCCGGAGAGCTGGCGCGGCGCCACGTTGATCTCGACGTTGAACTGTCCCAGCTCGGTCTGGAACTGCGGGTCGGCGACCGCGGCGAGCACCTCGGCGTTGCGCATCGCCGGCAGCGAGTGCTCGTCGACCAGGTTGAGTTCGATCTCCATCCCGGTCAGTGGGCGCTCGACGTCGAACCGGGCCTCGCGCAGCATCTCGGCGAAGACGTCCAGGCAGTGCCGGATCTTCTCCCGGTACCGCGCGCGGTCCTCACGCGTGAACGTCCGCGGGCCTACCTCTTCACCCATCAGGTCACCATCCAGCTACTCCGAGTTGTTCCAACCTTGCACGGCCGGTGCCGCATGGGAAGTCCTCGATCGACGTCGTTCCCCGCACGGGCGGTGCTGACACACCCGGCGTCCGCCGCCCGTCGGTCCGTACGCCGCCCGTCGGTCGACGGGCAGGATCGGGGCGAGCACCGTCGGGTGGGCCCCGATCGGCGGTATCGCCGGGGAGCGGTCGCGGTGTCGCGTACGATCACGGGTCGGAAGCCGAAGGAGGGCCGATGCGGCGTACGGCGCAGAAACTGTTCGTGGTGGCCGCGATCGCGGAGGCGATCTCCTGGCTGGCGCTGCTGACCGGAATGATCTTCAAGTACGGTCCGACCGGGAACGAGATCGGCGTACAGATCTTCGGCCCGATCCACGGCGGCCTGTTCGTCGCCTACGTCGGGCTGGTCCTGCTGGTCAGTCGCCTGGGCCGGTGGAGCTGGCTGGTGACGTTGGTGGCGCTGGCCTGCGCGGTGCCACCGCTGGCGACGCTCGGGTTCGAGCGCTGGGCCCGCCGCCGGGGCCTGCTGGCCGACCCCGCACCGGCCCCGACCCCGGTGCCGGTGGCCTGAGCCGCCCGCGCCCCGCCGGTACGTGCCGGCTCGCCGACCGGCGCTCGGGTGGGTCGGCAACCGGTCAGGCGGCAACCACGGTGCAGGCGGCGATCGCGCCGATCAGCAGCAGCCCGACGATTGCCTGTAGCAGCAGCGCCGGTCCCAGGTGCGACCAGACGGTCGGCGGGCGTGGGGTGAGCAGTTGCGCGGTGGTCAGGTTGACGATCCGCTCCACCCTCGGTGCGAGCTGCGGATCCTTCTGCGGCCGGATGGTCACCTGGATGTGGTCGGCCGGTTCGATAGCGGTCTGCGGCAGGTGGCCGTGGATCTCCATCTCGCAGAGCACACCCTCGGAGTCCCGGATCCGCAGCGGCGTGACCAGGAACTCCGGGCCCTTGCGCAGTTCCTTCCAGCGACGCTGCGCCCCGGCCCCGGCGCCCGCGCGCAGCAGCGAGGCGAGCAGCAGCATCATCACCCGGAAGACCCCGGCCGTGGCGAGCACCGCGACGACGATGGGCTGTTGCACCCGCATCTCGCGTGAATAGCCGTCGAGCAACCGGATGACCCGGCCGGTGACGATCGGCCCCCGCCGGTACGTCACCCGCTCGGGATAGAGCTCGCTGTCCATTTTCACCACCGAGAGTCCGCTTTGGTTCACGCATTGTATCTGTAGTGGGGGGTGGGCGGAAAGTGAGTGAATCGCGCGTCCGCGACCCGTACCGCCGCCGGCGTCCCCCGTGACGGGCAACGGGTGGGGCGGGTGGCCGCCAGGTGACAAGCCGGGCGGCGCGGGTATGCGAGGGGCGAGTTGGAGAGGGGTCGACCACCATGGAGCTGTCCTTCCTGCGCCCGATCTACGCCCGACCCGGACCCTGGGCCTCGGTCTACCTGGATGCCTCACGCGACAGCCAGGACGCCCGGCCCGCACTGGACCTGCGCTGGCGCGCCCTGCGGGAGCGGCTGGCCGAGCAGCGGGCCGATCCGGCGACGGTCGCGGCACTCGACAGCGTGGTACGCGGACACGACCCGATGGCCGGCGACTACGGCATCGCCGCCTTCGCCACCGACGGGGAGGTGGTGCTCACCGAGTACCTGTCCGCCCCGCCGCTGAGGGACATCGCCGCCAACGGCCCGCTGGCCCACACCATGCCGCTGCTCGCCCAGCGTGGCGAACAGGTGCCCTGGGTACGCGTACTGGCCGACCGTACCGGCGCCAGTGTCGAGGGGGTCAGTGCCGGCGGGGTGGCCCGGCGCGCGGAGGTCGGCGGCGGCAACACCTTCCCGGTCCGCCGGGTCAAGCCCGGCGCCTGGTCGCAGGGGAACTTCCAACGGGCGGCGCTCACCGCGTGGAAGCGCAACGCCGGTGACGCGGCGGCGGCCACCGCCGAACTAGCCGACCTGGTCGGCGCCGAGGTTGTCGTGGTGGCCGGAGACACGCAGGCCCGGCAGATGCTCGCCGCCCAGTTGCCGGCCCGCTGGCAGGACCGGATAGTGCACACCGACGCGGGCTTCCGGGCCGCCGGCACCGACAACGCCGCGCTCGACGACGTGACCGTACAGGCCATCGCGGAGGTGGCGACCGCGCACGCCGACGCGGCCCTGGACAGGTTCGGCATGCAGGAGCAGATCGGCAACGGGCTGGACGCGGTGGTGACCGCGCTGCAACGCGGCCAGGTCGAGAACCTGCTACTGGTCGACGACGCGTCCTCTACCGAGCAGCTGTGGGTCGGCTCGGAGCCGACCGAGATCGCCATCGGTCCGGAGCAGCTCACCGCCCTGTCGGTGGCCGACCCGCAACCGGTACGGGCCGACGCGGCGCTGGTCCGGGCACTGGTCGGGACCGACGCCGGGCTGACCGTGCTCGGGCCGGACGAGGCGCCGGAGCTGCCCGACGGGGTGGGCGCGATCCTGCGGTACGCCGACGCCAGCACGCCGGGGCGCACCGATGGCTGAGCCGACCCGGGTGGTGGCGGACCTGCTGGTCGAGCGGCTGCGGGCGTGGCACGTACCGCGCGTCTTCGGTGCCTCCGGGGACGGGATCGAGCCGATCGTCGCGGCGCTGCACCGGGCCGGCGGCCGTCCCGCCTTCGTCCAGGCGCGACACGAGGAGACGGCCGGATTCATGGCCACCGGCCACGCCAAGTACACCGGCGGGGTCGGCGTCTGCCTGGCCACCCAGGGGCCGGGAGCGATCCACCTGCTCGCCGGCCTGTACGACGCCAAGCTGGACGGCAAGCCGGTGGTGGCGATCGTCGGGCAGCAGCTGGACGGCCCGTTCGGTGCGGCGTACCGGGAGATCGAGCTGGTCCGGCTGTTCGGCGACGTGTGCGAGTTCGTCCGGGTGGCGGACACCGCCGAACAGGTGCCCTCGCTGATCGACCGGGCGTTCCGCACCGCGGTCGCCACCCGGAGTCCGACCTGTGTGATCGTGCCGCAGCAGTTGCAGGCGGCCGCCGTACCCGATCTGCCGCCCCGCGCGGACGGCGTGTTGTCGATGGCGCCGGGACTGCCCCCGGCCCGGGTGGTGCCGCACGAGGCGGACCTGAACGCGGCGGCGCAACTGCTCGGTGCCGGCCGACGGGTCGCGATCCTGGTCGGGCAGGGCGGCTACGGCGCGGCCGAGGAGATCGTCGCGCTGGCCGACCGGGTCGGCGCCGGCATCGCCGCCTCGCTGCTCGGCAAGCCGGTGCTGGACGAGCGGCTGCCGTTCCACACCGGGGTGATGGGGGAGTTGGGCAGCACCGCCAGCGCGCAACTGCTCGGCGGCTGCGACACCCTGCTGCTGGTCGGCACGAACGACCCGTGGACCGACTACTACCCGATGCCGGGTCAGGCGGCCACGATCCAGATCGATATCGACGGCCGTCGGCTGGCCAACCGCTACCCGGTCGACGTGCCGCTGGTCGGCGACGCCACCGAGACGCTGCGCGCCCTGCTGGACCGGGTGCCGCAGCGGGCGAACCGGGAGTGGCGGGACACCATCGAGGTCGCCGTCGACCGGTGGTGGGGCGATGCCACGGCCCGCGCCGACGCCCCGGCACAGCCGATGAACCCGCAGCACGTGCTGCGCGAGCTGTCGCCCCGGTTGCCCTGGGACAGCGCGGTCGCGGTGGACGTCGGCTCGGTGACCTACTGGTACGCCCGCCACGTGCAACTGCCACCGGGCGTGCCGGCCCACCTGTCCAGCACCTTCGGCTCGACCGGCTGCGCCCTGCCGTACGGCGTGGCGGCGAAGCTGGCCGCGCCGGACCGCCCGGTGGTGGTGCTCGCCGGGGACGGGGCGATGCAGCTCAACGGGCTGGCCGAGCTGGTCACGGTGGCGAACCGGTGGGCGGGCTGGGCCGATCCGCGGTTCGTCGTGCTGGTGCTGAACAACCGCGACCAGGCCGGGATGAGCCAGACCCAGCTCGGGTCCGGGCAGCCGGCCACGCCGGAGGCCCAGCGGCTGCCGGACGTCCCGTACGCGGGTTGGGCCCGGCTGCTCGGGATGCACGGGCTGCGCATCGACCGGCCGGAGATGATCGGCGCGGCCTGGGACGAGGCGCTCGCCGCCGACCGGCCCACCCTGATCGAGGCGGTGGTGGACGCCTCGGTGCCGCTGTCCCCGCCCGACCGGCCATTCGCCGACCTGCGCGGGTTGCTGGCCGAGCGGTCGGCCGACGGCGGCGAGGTGGCCAGCCGGGCGCGGGCCGAACTGATCCGGGAACGGGCCGACGGCGGCGACGAACTGACCTGACCCCACCCGCCGCCGGTTGTCGGCGGCGGGTGGGCGTGGAGTCGCCGCCGGGCGGCGCCGGAGCGGGCCCGTGAGCGTGTTCCGTACGACGCGCGGCCGGCAACCGGACGGCCGGTACGCAACCGGCTGACCGGGTGCGTTGTGCCCGCGGTGGCGTAGACGGGCTCCGGCCACGGATTCACTCCCTCAGGGTTGCGGAAGGTCGTTTGAACGCGATCCGGACGGGAAGCCCGCGTGTGGCAAGTGGACGATGAAGGGCGGGTCCCGGTGCGGGAGATGCAGGAATGGGTGGCCGAGAGTGGGCCCGACGTCCCCGGACCGCGCCGGATAGTGGCGCTGGACAGCCCGGCCCGGGTGCTGCTCGCCGCGGCGTCCCGGGCCCTGCGCGGCGAGGACTGCGCGGATCTCGGCTACCAGCCGATGCTGGCCCGGTTCCCCGGCACCCCGGAGGCGGTACGCCGGGCGGCGGTGGCCCGCGCGGGCGCCCGTGCGGCCCTGCCGGTACGCCAGGTGGGCCAGGTCGACGCGGAGTGGGTGGCCCGCTGGATGGTCGACCACTACCCGGCCGGCGAGTTCCCCGGGGTGGTGCTCGGCTCGCCGAGCGGTGCCGCCGTCCACCTGGCCACCGCGCTGGGCATGCCGTGGCTGCCGGCCGGGTTCGAGGTCTCGGTGCAGTGGCCACAGGGCGCGGTGGACAACCTGGCCGGTTCGTTCGCGTACGGGGCCCAGGTGGCCCAGCGACTGGTGGCGGCGAATCCCGGCATCCGGGTCCGGCAGGTGCACGACCCCGCGGTCCGGGGCGTGCTCGCCGGTTCGACCGTCTCCCTGGTCCTGCGCTGGCGGCAGTTGCCGGAGGCGTACCGGACCTTCCTCGACGAGCGGCTGGCGCCCGGTGCACCGGTGTTGCTGCTGCGTGACGTACGGACCTGGCCGGTCGCCGATCAGGGGCAGGGGCACGCGTTCCAGCTGGGGAGTCCGGGCAGCGGGCTGACGCCGGCCGACTTCCGCATCCTCAGCGAGCCGCTGGACCAGGTGCTGCGGGCCGCCGGCGGTGCCCCCGACCGGTGGGAACCGCCGCCGCCGGCCGGCCCGCAGGGTTACGCCGAGCACGGCATCGAGCCCGGTTTCGAGCAGAGTCTGCTGGACCGGGTCCGGGAGTCCGACGGTGTGCTGCACCGGGTGCTGTTCGCCGAGCCGGAGGCGCTGAGCGCGGCGACCGCGGACGTGTACCGGGGCTGGCTGCGGGCCGCCGGCAAGAGCGGTGACCGGTGCGTGGTGGAGTGCGGACGGCTGCTCGACCCGTGGCAGGTGATCCGGGCCGGGCTGGTGCCGTACTGGTGTGAGAACGCCACCAGCCGCCGGGTGGCCGGCGCGGAGTGGTGGCTGGCCGGCAGTACGCCGTTCAGTTCGGTCGACGTGCTGCCGGAACCACCGGGGATGCGGTCACCGGCGCTGGCCGGGCTGCCGCAGTGGCTGGCGGTGGCGTCGTTCGGCCGCCGTCGCCGGGCCCTGGACCGGATCGCGGCGCGGGGCTATCCGGTCACCTCGGTACCGACCCGGCACGCCACCGAGGTGTTGCGCGGGCAGCCCTACGACCTGCCGGCACCGGCCCGGCTGGGGGTGCAGGACGCCCTGGCCGGGCTGCGGGCCGCCGGCACCGCGCACGGGCTGCTGGTCTGCTGAGCGGTCGGCCGCTTCGTCGAGGGGGTCCGCCGGCAAAACATCCCGCGAAAGTCCGGTCCCGTGATTGAGTACCTACAGAGCGGGAACGTCGCTGACTGCAACCGGTCGACTGCGCTACGTAACGAAATGGTGGGCGGGCGCGGTTGGGCTGTTTCCGGTCAGATCGTCGCGCTCCGGTCCGGTCCACCGTGGCATGGGCGTCACTGACCGGTTCCGTAAATCCGGGTGGGAGACCGACCTTCGGGAGGCGCGGATGTTCGGACAGATCACCACGGGCACAGGCACGAGCACAGGCACGGGCACGGGGACGGGTACGACCACGGCCGCGCCGAACGAGCGCGGGCTGGAGGACCTCGACGCGGCCGCTCTGGCGTACGCGGCCCGGATCGAGGGCCTGCCGGACGAGCGCCGGCAGGAGGCCCGCGACGACCTGGTCCGGTTCGCCCTGCCGTTCGCCGGTCGGCTGGCCCGCCGCTACCGGGGACGTGGCGAGCCGCTGGAGGACCTCGAACAGGTCGCCCGGCTCGGTCTGGTCAACGCCGTCGACCGGTACGACCCGGAACGCGGATCGTTCACGGCGTACGCCGCGATCACCATCGTCGGCGAGATCAAGCGGCACTTCCGGGACCGTACCTGGGGGGTGCACGTCCCCCGCCGGCTGCGCGACCTGATCCTGGAGGTCGGCCAGGCGACCGCCGCGCTCACCAGCGAACTGTCCCGGGCACCCACGGTGGCCGAACTGGCGACCCGGCTGGAGACCCCGCAGGAGGAGATCCTGGCGGCCCTCGAATCCGCCGCCGGCTACAGCCCGGCCTCGCTCAACGCCCCGGTCGGCGGGGAGAGTTCGGCCGAGTTCGGCGACCTGGTCGGGGAGTCCGACGCCGACCTGGAGTCGGTGGACGACCGGGTGACCGTGAGCGGTCTGCTCGGCCGGCTGCCCTGGCGGGAACGCCGCATCCTGGCCATGCGGTTCTACGGCAACCAGACCCAGGCCGAGATCGCCGCCCGGTTCGGCATCTCCCAGATGCACGTCTCCCGGCTGCTCTCCCGCGCGCTCACCTGGTTGCGTCAGGCCATGCTCGCCGACGCCCCGGCACCCTGGCAGGCCGGCGGGGTGGATCCGGACGCGCCGGACACCAGGCTCTCGGTCCGCCAGTCCGGGGACCGTACGGTCATCGCGATCGGCGGCGAACTCGACCGCGACACCAGCGACCAGTTGCGGCGGGCGGTGGTCGAGGCGGTCAGCAGCGGCCAGCCCACCGAGGTGGTGGTCGACCTGGTCGACGTGGGGCTGCTCGAACCCGGCGGGATCGCCGCGCTGATCGCCGGCCGGGACGCGGCCGCCCGCAGTGGCGTGGCCCTGAGGCTCACCCGGGCCCAGCCCGGCGTACGGCACTCGCTCGCCTCGGCCGGGCTGGCCCCGCTGCACGAATGATCCCCTCCGGTCCGCCGGCATCGGATCACGCCTCCTCGTCCCTGTCCTTCGAGCGGCCGGTCCGCCAGCGCTCGCTGCCCGGACCGCCCCGGTCGGCGTCGAGGTGCACGTCCGGCGCGCTCGGCTCGAAACTCGGCCGGCGTACCTGCTCCGGCTCCGGCACCTCGATCGGCCGGGCACCCGAACGTGGATCGGGCTGCCACCGGATCGCCTCGCGGGCCCCGTACGCGCCGTCCGGGCTGGACTTGTCCGAGCCGTGGTGCTCCTCGGCGTGCAACTCGTCCGCGATGCCCTGCGGCGGCTTCGTCGACCGCTGCGGCAGGTCCCGGCCCAGGTCGGCGACGAGCGGACCGTACTTGTCGTCGAAGGCCGGTCGCTCGGAGCGAATCCGTGGCATCCGGTCGAAGTTGCGCAGCGGCGGTGGACAACTCGTCGCCCACTCCAGCGAGTTGCCGAAGCCCCAGGGGTCGTTGACGGCCACTATCCGACCGAATCGGTACGACTTCCACAGGTTGTAGATGATGAACAGGGTCGAGGCGCCGAGGATGAAGGAGCTGATCGTGGAGACCATGTTCAGCACGGTGAAGCCGTCGCCGGGCAGGTAGTCGACGTACCGGCGGGGCATGCCCTCGTTGCCCAGCCAGTGCTGGACCAGGAAGGTGCCGTGGAAGCCGATGAACATGGTCCAGAAGTGCAGCTTGCCGAGGCGCTCGTCGAGCATCCGTCCGGTCATCTTCGGGAACCAGAAGTAGATCCCGCCGAATGCCGCGAACACGATGGTGCCGAACAGCACGTAGTGGAAGTGCGCCACCACGAAGTAGGTGTCCGTGACGTGCCAGTCGACCGGCGGGCTGGCCAGCAGGACCCCGGTGAGCCCGCCGAACAGGAAGGTGACCAGGAAACCGATGGCGAACAGCATCGGGGTCTCGAAGCTGATCTGCCCCTTCCACATGGTGCCGATCCAGTTGAAGAACTTCACCCCGGTCGGTACGGCGATCAGGTAACTCAGAATGCTGAAGAAGGGCAGCAGCACCTGCCCGGTGCCGAACATGTGGTGCGCCCAGACCGTCATCGACAGCACCGTGATGGCGATGGTGGCGAAGACGATGCCCTTGTAGCCGAAGAGCGGCTTACGGGCGAAGACCGGAATGATCTCGGTGATGATGCCGAAGAACGGCAGCGCCACGATGTAGACCTCGGGATGGCCGAAGAACCAGAACAGGTGTTGCCACAGCAGTGGGCCGCCGGTCGCCGGATCGTACACATGGGCGTCGATCCGGCGGTCGGCGTAGAGCGCGAGCAGCGCGGCCGCGAGCAGCGGGAAGACCAGGATCACCAGTACGGCGGTGAGCAGCACGTTCCAGGTGAAGATCGGCATCCGGAACATGGTCATGCCGGGCGCCCGCAGGGTGATGATCGTGGTGATCATGTTGACCGCGCCGAGGATGGTGCCCAGGCCGGAGACGACCAGGCCGATCACCCACATGTCCGGTCCGATGCCGGGACTGTGCTGCGCCCGGCTCAGCGGGGTGTACGCGGTCCAGCCGAAGTCGGCCGCCCCGTCGGGCGTGGCGAACCCGAGCAGCACCAGCGAGCCACCGAGCAGGTAGAGCCAGTACGCGAACGCGTTCAGCCGGGGGAAGGAGACGTCCGGCGCGCCGATCTGGAGCGGTACGACGTAGTTGCCGAACGCGAACACCAGCGGCGTCGCGAACAGCAGCAGCATGATCGTGCCGTGCATGGTGAAGAGCTGGTTGTACTGCTCGTTGGAGAGAAACTGGAGGCCGGGCCGGCCCAGTTCGGCCCGCATCAGCATCGCCATCACCCCGCCGGCGATGAAGAAGCCGAACGACGTGACCAGGTAGAGCAGTCCGATCTGTTTCGCGTCGGTGGTGCCCATCAACTTGACCAGGTGGCTGCCCCGGATCGCCTCCCGGATCGGACCGGGGTATCCGCCGAAGCGCGCCGGTGCCAGCACGATCGGCCCTCGCTCGCGTTCCGGCTCGGTGGTAACCCGCTTCGGCATCGCTTCTCACTCCGTCATGGCCACAGAAAGGACGGGCGTGGCTACCCGGTCTGCCCGGGCCGAAACCCGGCACCTCGGTAAATTCCCGCCGCACCACCCAATCCCGCCCTCCCACCCCACGCCCCCCACCGCGTCGATCTAGGGCAAATACGTGTGATTAGAGATCAAGTAGCCCCCATTCGCCCTAGATCGGCGACGTGAAGGGGCGGGGAGGGGGGAGGGGAGGGGAGAGGGGGAGGGGAGGGGGAGGGGGTTATGGGGCGACTGGGGCGCGGGTGGTTAGGAGTCCTAGGCCGATCATGGCGAGGCCGAGGCCGAGGTGGAGCCAGTCGTCGGCCCGGTTGAGCGGCAGGAAGTTGACGGTGGTCCCGTGCCCGAGCACCAGGCCGTACAGCCACAGCAACAGGTAGATCGCGCCGCCGCCGACCAGGAATCCGCGAGATCCGGCGACCGTACGGGCCAGCGCGAGGCCGGCCAGCCCGAACGCCAGGTGCACCAGGTTGTGCAGGACCGACACCTGGAACACCCCGAACAACTGCGCGCCGGAGGTGTGCCCGGCGAAGCCGAGGCGGTCGTACCCGGTGGTGACACCGGGGATGAAGCCGAGCACACCGATCAGCAGGAACGCCGCCGCCACCGTTGCCGCGGCGATCCGGACCAGGGCCGGTCGGGACGATCCGGTGGCCGCCGGGCCGGCTGCGCCGCTCGGGGCGCGGAACTCTCCGGCCATTGCCGTACCTCCGTCCGCCGCCCGGCGGGATCCCCGGTACGGCAACGGACAAACATGCCCGGCCGCTTCCCACTGGCCCGGAGAGCGGATCGGCCCACGCCGCCCTCGGGTGGGCCTACGTGGCCGGGTCCCTGCGTGGGCCCCAGGGTGGCCCCTACGCAGCCCTCGGGTGGCTTACGCGGCCTTTGGCTTACGCGGCCTTCAGGACGGGCCCGGCCAGGTCCCGGACCCGGTCGTAGAACTCGACATAGCGTCGCGCCATCACCGCCGGGGTGAACCGGCGGGCGGCTTCCTGTCGGCACTCGTCCGGCTCGATCAGGGTGGCCGCCACCAGCAGGTCGGCCAACTCGTCCTCGTCCTCGGTGAGCAGGCCGGTCCGGCCGTGGGTGACCAGCTCCGGCAGGCAACCCCGCGCGGTGGCCACCACCGGGGTGCCCAGCGCCAGCGACTCCACCACCGCCGTCCCGCCCGGCTCCTCCCAGCGCAGCGGGAAGAGCGTCGCGCGGGCGCTCGCCACCAGGTCGTCGCGGTCCCGGCCGACGACCGTACCCACCCAACGCACCCGGACACCGTCGACGTACGGCGCCACCCGCTCGTCCCAGTACCGTACGTCCGGGTTCTGCCGGGCCTGGTCGCCCGCGGCGGCCAACTCCTCCGGCCGGTGGTACGGGCCGACCGGTCCCGCCAGCACCAGCGGGAAGCCGACCCGGCGGGCCAACCGCACCGCCACCTCCTGCCCCTTGCCGGGGTTGATCCTGCCGAGCACCACCACGTGCTCGCCCTTCTCCACCGCCGGCCGCCGGTCCGCGTCGACCGCCAGCGGGGTGGCCAGGTGCGCGTGGCCGACCGAGTGCGCGCGCAACGCCGCCGGGGCGCGGGCCAGCTGTGCCGCCGAGACGCCGTTGACCCGGACCCGGTCGCCGCCGTCGAGCTGCCCGTAGAGGTCCGGGTGCTTGGCGAGATCCCAGTGCAGGGTGTGCAGCACGGGCGGGCCGTCGGGACCCATCGCCGCCAGGGTCGCCAGGCCGACCGCCTCGACGTGGTCGTGCACCAGGTCGATGTCGTCGCGCCCGCGTACGGCCCGGACCACCCCGCCGAGGTGCGCCTGGGCGATCCCGCACACCTGGTTGTACGGCCGCTGCAACGACGGGAACTGGCCGTCGGCGAAGACCGACAGCCGTTCGTCCGCCGCCAGGGTGCTGGAGCCGACCGAGGCGAGCACCACCCGTACCCCGAGCCGGCGCAGCTCGGGTACCAGGGTGGCGACCACGTTCTCGATCCCGCCGTAGCCCGGCGGCGGTACGGACAACCAGGGCCCGGCGTTCATCAGCACGGTCAGGCCCATCGGCGGCCCGCCGCGTTCACTGGGGCACCGCTTCGCCCTGCCAGCGTCGCATCTTCTGGCGCAGCTGGATCAGCGGCGGGCGCTCCTGCACCGACACGTCACTGACCACTATCTCCCGTTCCAGGTTCGGCAGCGTGTCGGTGCCGCCCCGGCGGAACTGGGTGAGCAGGGTGGCCGGCGGCGTGGCCGAGCTGACGTGTCCCTGCCGGTGCAGCCGGGACCAGGCGGTGAGCATGATCTGGGCCGACATCCGGCCCAGCGCGGCGGTGTCCTGGTGCCGGTGCAGCCGTTCGCCGAGGTCAACCTGGGCCAGCGCGTCGAGCCCGACCAGTTCGAGCAGGTCGATCAGCATGGCCGTCTCCACGCCGTATCCGGAGACGAACGGGACCCGTTCCAGCACCTCGCGGCGGCCGGCGTACTCACCGGCGAGCGGCTGGACGAAGCCCGCCAGCTCCGGCCAGAAGAGGTTGAACAGGGGCCGGGCCATCAGTTCGGTGACCCGCCCGCCGCCGTCCGGCTCGACCGTGCCCGCCTCGATCAGCGGCCGGTGGTAGAAGCCCTTGACGAAGGAGACCGACGGGTCGGTGAGCAGCGGCCCGAGCAGTCCGGTGACGAAGTGCGGCCGGAACTCGCGCAGGTCGGCGTCGACGAAGGCGATGACGTCGCCGGCCGCCACGGCCAGACCGGCCCAGAGCGCGTCACCCTTGCCGTCGAGTCGGGGCAGCCCCCGGGTCACCTCGTCCTGGCTGACCACCCGCGCCCCGGCGGCGGACGCCACCGCGGCGGTGCGGTCCCCGGACCGGGAGTCGACCACTATCACCTCGTCGACCAGGGCCACCCGTTCGACCAGGTGCTCGCGGATGGTCGCCACGATCGCACCGACGGTCGCCTCCTCGTCGAAGGCGGGTATGACCACACTGACCGAGGTGTCGCCCTTGGCCCGGCTGAGTTGGTGCGCGGTCCACTGCCGAGCCGAGCCGGTACGGTACGTGGACCACGCCTCCACCACGGGTGAGACGGTCGTTTGCGAGTGCCGCACTGGCCCACCCCCGAGTCAAGAGTCGATCGAAGCGGTAGCGGATTTCCCGGACGGGGACCTGACTAACCGACGACGCTCTAACATATTGATCACCAAAACCTGCTATTTCCTGTCTCGTCCCGATGAACGTTTGATGTCACCCCTGTCGTGGCGACAGGTGTGTCCGATGATGTCACCGGGGCCGAAGCGGAGGTCGGTTGATGGGCAGGTGTCGCGTTGGGCTGATCGGCGCGGGAAATGTAGCGCAGCGTCACGCCCGCGTCCTGACCGGTTTCGCCGACGTACAACTCACCGGCGTCACCGACGTACTGCCCGACGCCTGCCGGCGGCTGGCCGACCGGTACGCCGCACCGGTGTACCCGGACGTCGCCGCGCTGCTACGGACGGACCTGGACGCGGTGTACGTCTGCGTACCGCCCTTCGCGCACGGTTCGGTGGAGGAGGCGGTGGTCGCCGCCGGGCTGCCGATGTTCGTCGAGAAGCCGCTCGCCGCCGACCTGGCCACCGCCGAGCGGATCGCCGGGCTCGTCGCCGAGCGGGGCATCCGTACCGCGGTCGGCCACCACTGGCGTTACCTGCCGGTCCTGGACCGGGCCCGGGACCTGCTGGCCGACCGGCCGGTACGGATGGCCGCCGGCGCCTGGCTGGACCGGGTACCGCCGGTGTCCTGGTGGGGCCGGCGCGAGTTGTCCGGCGGCCCGGTGGTCGAGCAGGCCGCGCACGTACTCGACCTGCTCCGGCTCGTCGCCGGGGAGGCGATCGAGGTGAGCGCGTACGGCGACGGCAGTCCACCGGACGTCGAGGGCGCCGACATCGACTCGGTCACCACCGCCAGCCTGCGCTTCGCCAGTGGGGCGGTGGGCACCCTGGTCTCCGGCTGCACCCTCGGCTGGAAGCACCGGGCCGGAGTGGAGATCGTGGCCGACGGGCTGGTCCTCACCCTGGCCGAGGACGGTCTGGGATGGCGGGACGGGACCGGGGAGGGTTGGCTGGCGGCCGACCCGGAGGCGGCCAGGATCGCCGTGGACCGGGCCTTCGTCGACGCCGTCCGCGGCATCGGCGACGACGTGCGGGTCCCGTACCCGGAGGCGTTGCGCACCCACCGGCTGGCCTGCGCCGTGGCCCAGTCGGCGGCGACCGGGCGGACGGTACGGATCGCGCCCGTGGTCGAGGCGCTCGCCACCGCGACCCGCAGCAACCGGGTCGGGTTCGGCCTCGATGCCTGACCGGCCGCCCGCCAACGGTCCGATGGACGCGGCCGACCGGGTGATCGTGGTGACCGGGCCGGGCGAGGTGACGGTCCGTGAGGAGAAGCCCGCCCCGCTGCGGCCGGACACCTTCCGGGTCCGGACCCTCTACACCGGCATCTCCGCCGGCACCGAACTGAGCTATCTCAAGGGCACCAACCCCTACCTGTCGGCGACCTGGAACGCCGACCTCGGGCTGTTCCAGCCGGGCGAGCCGGCGACCGGCTACCCGGTGGACCGCCTCGGTTACATGGAGGTCGCCCAGGTGACCGAGAGCCGGACCCCGGCCGTCGCCGTGGGCACCATCGGGGCGATGGCGTACGGCCACCGGACCGGCTACCTGGCCGATCCGCTGGCCGACCGGTTCGTGCCGCTGCCCGACGACCTGGATCCGTTGCTCGGGGTCTACGTCGCGCACATGGGCCCGATCTGCGTGAACGGTCTGCTGCACGCCGCCGCCGACCTGGTGGGCGCGGACGTCCGTACCGTCGGCGACGGGGTGCGCGGGCGCCGGGTGGCGGTCACCGGCGCCGGCGTGGTCGGCCTGCTCACCGCCCTGCTCGCCCGCCACCACGGCGCCGCGTCGGTGGTCGTGGTCGACCCCACCGCCCAGCGCCGCGCGGTGGCCGCCGCACTCGGCCTGGAGACGCTCGACCCGGGACCGCCGACCGGCACCGAGCCGACCATCCCGGACCCGGTGGCCGGCGACCCGGCGGTGCTGCTGAAGACCCGGTGGGCGCACGGGCCGGGCGACCGGGGCGCCGACGTGGTGTTCCAGTGCCGGGGGCAGGACTCGGCGCTGCGGCTGGCACTGCGCCTGCTGCGCCCCCAGGGCACGGTCGTCGACCTGGCCTTCTACCAGTCCGGCGCGGAGCAGGTCCGGTTCGGCGAGGAGTTCCACCACAACGGCCTCACCCTGCGGTGCGCGCAGATCGGCCGGGTGCCGCGCGGGCTCGCCCCGGCCTGGGACCGCGAGCGGCTCTCCGGCGAGACCACCGCGCTGCTGCGGGCGTACGGCGAACTCGTCGCCCGGCACCTGGTGTCGGCGATCGTCCCGTTCCAGGACGGGCCCGCCCTGCTGGTCGACCTGGCCACCGGCAGACGCCGGGAGCTACAGGTCGTCCTCGCCTGCTGACCCCGGTCCGGCTCGATCGAGGCACGGGCCGGCGCGTGGTCGGGCCGGCAGCGGGGTCGCCCCGTTACCGTGGGCACATGACCGCGCACCCCACCACCCGGCGCGTCGGCCTGCCGGCGCTACTGCCCTACCTTCGGGCGCACCGCGGCACGCTGCTCGTCGTCGCCGTACTGTCGCTGCTCAGCGCCGGCGCCGCGCTGGTCCAACCGCTGCTCACCCGGGAGGTGCTCGACGCCCTCGGTGCCGCGCAACCGGTCACCCTGCTGGTCGGCCTGCTGATCGCGCTGCTCGTGGTCGGCGCCGCCCTCGACGGCGTACGCGACTACCTGCTCCAACGCACCGCCGAGGGCCTGGTGCTGGGCACCCGGCACCGGCTCGCCGGCCACCTGCTCCGCCTGCCGATAGTCGAGTACGACCAGCGCCGTACCGGGGACCTGCTCTCCCGGGTGGGGGCCGACACCACCCTGCTGCGGGCGGTGGTGACCTCCGGGCTGTTCGAGACGGTCACCGGGTTCGTCATGGTGCTCGGTGCCGGGACCGCGATGATCCTGCTCGACCCGCTGCTGTTCGGCGTGACCCTGGCCGGGGTGGGCCTCGGCCTGAGCGTCGCGATCTTCTTCGCCCGCCGGGTACGCGGCCTGTCCGAGCAGGCGCAGGCACGGGTCGGCGAGATGACCTCGGCGGTCGAACGGGCGATCTCCGCGGCCCGCACCATCCGGGCCAGCCGGGCGCAGGAGCGGGAGACCGCCGGCGTCGGCACCGCCGCCACCGAGGCGTACGGGGCCGGGCTGCGGGTGGCCCGGTTGCAGGCGCTGATCGGCCCGGTCAGCACGCTCGCCGTACAGGGCGCCTTCCTGGTCGTGCTCGGCGTCGGCGGGGCCAGGGTGGCGACCGGTGCGATCAGCGTCGGCGATCTGGTCGCCTTCATCATGTTCCTGTTCTTCCTGGTCATGCCGCTCGGGCAGGCGCTGAACGCGTACACCCGGTTGCAGACGGGGCTGGGCGCGTTGCAGCGGATCGAGGAGGTGCTGGACCTGCCGGTCGAGGGCGCCGGGGACCGGGTCCCGCCGAGCCGGTCCGGCCTGCCGGTGCTGCCGACGCCCCGCCGGCCGGGCGGCGTCGCGGTCGAGTTCGACCGGGTCAGCTTCGGTTACGCGAACACCGGACCGGTGCTGCACGAGGTGAGCTTCACCGTCCCGTACGGCACCCGGACCGCGCTCGTCGGCCCGTCCGGCGCCGGCAAGTCGACCCTGCTGGCGCTGGTCGAGCGCTTCTACGAGGTGACCGGCGGCAGCCTGCGGGTCGGCGGGGCGGACATCCGGGACCTGTCCCGCGACGCGTTGCGGGCCCAACTCGGCTACGTCGAGCAGGAGGCGCCGGTGCTGGCCGGCACGCTGCGGGAGAACCTGCTGCTGACCGCGCCGGCCGCGACCGAGGCGCAACTGCACGCCGTGCTCGGCGCGGTCGACCTGACCCGGGTGGTGCGACGCTCCCCGCTGGGGCTGGACACCCAGGTCGGGGAGGGCGGGGTGCTGCTCTCCGGCGGCGAGCGCCAGCGCCTGGCGATCGCCCGTACGCTGCTGGCGAACCCGCCGGTCCTGCTGCTCGACGAGCCGACCAGCAACCTCGACGCGCGCAGCGAGGCGGCGCTGCGCCGGGCGATCGACGCGGTGGCCGCCGACCGGACCCTGGTGATCGTGGCGCATCGGCTGGCCACGGTCGTCGACGCCGACCAGATAGTGGTGCTCGACGCGGGGCGGGTGGTGGCCGTCGGGCCGCACGCCGAGCTGACCCGGACCAGTCCGCTCTACCGGGAACTGGCCGCGCACCAGTTGCTGGTCGGCTGAGCCGCTGACCTGGGCTTCCGGCACCGGACATACCGCCCCGGCCAGCCGGGCCGCACAGTTGCGCCGAAGTCGGCTACCGTTGCCGCTCATGGGTGTGTCGACACGGTTGAAGAGCAGGTTCCGGCGTTTCTTGCAGCGGCCGGGTAGCACGGTGGATCTGGCGCCGCTGGAGAAGCTGCTGCCGGCGATCGAGGCCCGCGAGGAGGAGCTGTCGGCCCTCGACGACGCCGAGCTGACCGAGGCGGCCGGTAAGGCCGAGGACTTCGCGGAGATCTGCGCCGTCGGCCGCGAGGCCGCCCGCCGCGGCATCGACCAGCGGCCGTACGACGTACAGCTGCTCGGCGCCATGTCGCTGCTCGCCGGCAAGGTCGCCGAGATGGCCACCGGTGAGGGCAAGACCCTGACCGCCACGATCGCCGCGTACGGGCACGTCCGGCGCGGTAACGGGCCGGTGCACGTGTTGACCGTCAACGACTACCTGGCCCGCCGGGACGCCGAGTGGATGGAGCCGATCTACCGGCTGCTCGGGCTCAACGTCGGCTGGGTGACCGAGGCGTCGACGCCGCAGGAGCGCCGCGAGGCGTATGCGTGCGACGTCACCTATGTCTCGGTCAGCGAGGCGGGTTTCGACTACCTGCGCGACCAGCTCGTCACCGACATCGAGGATCGGGTGCAGCCGAAGCTGACCACCGCGATCGTCGACGAGGCCGACTCGATCCTGATCGACGAGGCCCGGGTGCCGATGGTGCTGGCCGGCGCGGTGCCCGGCGAGCAGGACCCGGTGCACGCCGCCGCCGCGCTGGTACGCGGGCTGCGCGCCGGTGAGGACTACGAGATCGCCGACGACGGCCGGAGCGTGGCGTTCACCACCACCGGCCTGGCCGTGATCGAGTCGAAGCTGGAGGACGTCAACCTCTACGCCGACGAGAACATGGAGCAGCTCTCGGCGGTCAACGTGGCGCTGCACGCGCACGCCCTGCTGCACCGGGACGTGGACTACATCGTCCGCAACGGCGCGGTGGAGCTGATCGACGAGATGCGTGGCCGGGTCGCCCAGCGCCGTCGCTGGCCGGACGGCCTGCAAGCGGCGGTCGAGGCGAAGGAGGGGCTGACCGCCACCGCCGAGGGCGAGGTGCTCGGCACGATCACCGTGCAGGCGTACGTCGCGCTCTACCCGACGGTGTGCGGCATGACCGCGACCGCGGTGCTCGTCGGTGACCAGCTCCGGGAGTTCTTCTCGCTGGAGGTCGCGGTGATCCCGCCGAACACCCCGTGTGTCCGGGTGGACGAGCCGGACCGGATCTACGCCACCCGGGCCGAGAAGGAAGAGGCCCTGGTCACCGAGATCAAGAAGGCTCACGAGACGGGCCGCCCGGTGCTGGTCGGCACGCTCGACGTCAAGGAGTCGGAGAGCCTGTCCAAGGCGCTGCTCGCCGCCGACGTGCCCTGTCTGGTGCTGAACGCGAAGAACGACGCCGAAGAGGCGGCGATCATCGCCGAGGCCGGCGCGTACGGTGCCGTCACCGTCTCCACCCAGATGGCCGGTCGGGGTGTCGACATCCGACTCGGCGGCAGCGAGCAGACCGACCGGGACCGGGTCGCCGAACTCGGCGGTCTGTACGTCATCGGCAGCGGCCGGCACGACAGCCGCCGGGTCGACGACCAGCTCCGTGGCCGGGCCGGTCGACAGGGTGACCCCGGTCGGTCGGAGTTCTTCGTCAGCCTGGAGGACGAGCTGGTCCTGCGGCACGCCTCGGACGCCATCCCGCCGTCGCCGAAGATGAACGCCGACGGTCTGGTCCAGGACGAGCAGGTCGACTTCGCCGTCGAGCACGCGCAGCGGGTCGCGGAGGGCGTCAACCACGAGATCCACCGCAACACCTGGCGGTACAGCGTGGTGATCGAGCAGCAGCGCAAGGCGCTGGCCGAGCGCCGCGAGCGATTGCTGAACAGCGACGTGGCGGCCGACATGCTGAAGGGCCGGTTCCCGGAGGAGACCGGCGAGATCGACCCGGAGGTGCTCTCCCGGGCCGCCCGGTCGATCGCGCTCTACCACCTCGACCGGCTCTGGGCCGAGCACCTGGCCGAGCTCTCCGAGGTCCGCGAGGGCGTACACCTGCGCGCCCTGGGCCGGTTGGACCCGCTCGACGAGTTCCACCGGGCGGCGGTGCCGGCGTTCACCGCCCTGGTGCCGGAGATCGAGACGCGGACCGTGGCGACCTTCGAGGAGAGCGAGATCGGCGACGACTGGCAGCCGGACGAGTCCGAGCTGGTCCGGCCGAGCGCCACCTGGACGTACCTGGTCCACGACAACCCGTTCGGCTCGGAGCTGGACCGCCTGATCGCCGCCGTCGGCCGCCGGCTCACCGCCGCCTCCCGCTGACCGGCGCGAGGAACCCCGCTTCTCGTTGATCGTGTCCGAGGCCCCGCCAACCGCAGGTCGGTTGGCGGGGCCTCACCCTTTTGTCGGTTTGATCCTCGGCCCACCGGGGTAGTAGGGCGGGTCCGATCAGGTGGGGGAAGGGCGAGACATGACCGAGGCGATGCAACCGGCGGGGCGTGCCGCGCGGCACGCGGTGGTGGTCTGGGCCCCGGCCCGGTGAACCTGGAGATCCGGGCGGCGCACCCCACCGAGACGCTGGGTGTGCTGGAGACCGCCGCCCTGCTGCGCGAACTGACCGCCGGGCTGATCGGGAGCAACGACTTCGACGATGCCCTGGAGCGACTCGTGAGGACCAGCCAGCGGGCCATACCGGGGGTGACCTGGTGCGGGGTGACCGTGCTGCGGGCCGGCGCACCGGCGGCGGTGGTGGCGTCCGATCCCGCCTCCCGCACCCTGGACGACATCGAGTACGGCACCGACGGCCCGGCGCTGACCGCCATCCGGTCCCGTGACCTGGTGTACGTCGCCGACCTGCGCCGGGAGTCCCGGTGGCCGGGCTGGACCCGGCGGGCGCGGGCGCTCGGCGTACGGGCGGTGATCTCGGCCCCGGTCGACGTGGACGACCACGTGCTCGGGGCGATCAACCTCTACTCCCGCGAGCCGGAGGCGCTCAGCGAGCAGCGGCAGGTGACCGCGATGCTGCTCGCCGAGCACGCGGGGCTGCTGCTCGCCTCGGTGCGCGACCGGGTCCGGCAGCACGCGCTCGCCGGTGACCTGGACCGGACGCTGGCCAACGGTGAGCTGGTCGGACAGGCGATCGCGGTGATCATGACGGAACGGGGGTGTTCCGCGCCGGAGGCGTTGCAGGTGCTTCGGCGGACCTCGGGCACCCTGTCGATTCCACTGCGCGAGGTGGCCGAGCGGCTGGTCCGATCGCTGGCCCGGTCGCGTACGTCGTGACTCCCGCCGGCTGTCCGGACATTATGGACAGTTGCCGGGGACAATCTTGCGGAATGCGTCGTACGGAGATACACAGCGTGTCGGGAACCCGGTTCGACGCGCTACCGTGCGGGTAGGGCCTGACGGTAGTCCATGAACGAACCGGGGAGGGTCGCCACCATGGAGAGCCGTTTGCGGGTGCACGGTCATCCGATCCAACCGATGCTGGTGACCTTCCCGTTCGGGTTGTTCGTCAGCGCGGTGGTGTTCGACCTGACGTACCTGGCCGGCGGGCCGGCGTTCCTCGGCGAGGTCGGCTACTGGACGGTGGTGGCCGCGCTGGTCGCCGCCGTACTGACCGCGGGGGCGGGCCTGGTCGACCTGTGGGACGTGCCGGACGGCCGTACCCGTCGGATCGCGGTCACGTTCAACCTGGTCAACGCGGCGATGGCGGTGCTGTTCGTCTTCGCCTGCCTGGCCCGCTCCGGCTCACCCGGCTACGCCGCCACCGGTGTCCTGGTCACGGTCGAACTACTGGCACTGCTGGTCGGCGCCGTCGGCGTCTGGCTCGGCGCCGCCCTGATCCGCCACTTCGACCGCCCCCGCCACGCCCCCGGCTCCCTGGACACCCTCCGCCCCGACTTCGAGCCCGCCCCTGCACCCCACCCCGCCCCCAGACCGACCCTCTTTCCCTGAAAGAGGCGCAATCCATCGCTGAATTACCACTCTTTCTCTACACGAGTGACGGTCCCGGGTCAGGTTTCGGGATCAGTGGGGGTGGGTGGAGCGGTGGGTGGCGAGGATGTCGTCGCCGAAGTCGGAGTGGGGGCGGCGGAGCACGGTGTGCGGGTGGTTGCCGTCGTCGCTGGTGTTGTCGTACTCGATCAGCAGGTCGTCGCCCTGGATCCGGTAGTAGTGGCGCTGGCCGGGGGTGGTCGGCCCCTGCCAGGCAAAGTGCAGGTCGCCGCCGGCCACCCGGACCGCCTCGCCGGCGGCCAGTTCCGCCGGCAGCCGGTCGAGGTAGAGCGCGACGAGTTGGTCCAGCATCGCCCGAGCGGACGGACCCAGGCCGCCGGCCCGCAGCCCGAGCGGCTCGATCCGGGCCTGCGCCACCGGCGAGGTGCCGCTGCGCAGGTCGTCCGGCGCCCGATCGGCGACGATCGCGGTGGCCCGACCGAGCGGGCCGATCGCGTCCAGCAACTCCCGGGCCAGGTCCTCCTCCGGTGCCAGCGGACGACTCACGGGTCGGCCGGCGTAGCTGACCCGGGCCGGGTTCGCGCCGAGGAAGACGGGGGTGGGAAAGATCCGGTCGCCGAGCACGGTCATGGTCACCGACAGGTGGTGGCCCTCGAACCGCCAGGACCAGTGGTCGTCGCGGGCCGGATCACCGAAGACGACCACCCAGTAGTCGTCACTGTGCCGGCCCCGCCGCCAGCCCTCCTGCCGGTCGAGCACCTCCTCCAGCGCGATGATCCCCATCGCCTGGGCGTACGCGTGCGGGCTCAGCGCGGTGGCGAGCAGCCGGTGCGCCGCCTTGCGGGCGGTCCGGTCGAGATCGGCGACGCAGACGCCGGGCCGGGGCCGGGGTCGGTACTCGATCCACCGCCGTTGCGCGTCGGCGTCGAACGGGTGGGCCGCGAGTTCGCGCTCCGGCCCGGCGAGCGCGTTCAGCAGGGCCGTTGCCGCGGTCCGCATCTGCCGGGGTACGGAGTCATCCACCCGCCCTGTATACCTGGTCGCTCGCCTCGACCTCGGCCCGGGTGACGCCCTCGTCGGTGACGCCGTCGTACGCGAACACCACCATCCGGGTACCGTCCAGGGACTGCTCCCGGTCGGTACGCAGGTAGCGCTGGACCAACCCGTCGATCTCCAGCTCGACGCTGGACGCGTCGTCGGCGGTGAACAGCGTGCCGTCCCGGGGCCCGCCGACGAGCAGGGCGTCCGGTGTTTTCGGGGTCGTCATGGCCGGCGGCTACCCGCCGTGCGCCCGGCCAAACGCCTCCGACGCCACACCGGTTGACTCGCGTCGGTCGCGTCGGTCGACCCGATCAGTCGCGTTGGAGCAGGGCGAGCATGTCGGGGAGTTCGAAGAACCGGGCCGTGTCGATCGCCGACGGGCCGCCGTGGGTGGGATCGGCACCGGCGGCCAGCAGGGCGGTGACGATCTCGGTGGAGCGTCGGAAAACCGCCGCGGCGAGTGCCGTCTGTCCCCGGTCGTTGGTCCGGGCCGGGTCGGCGCCGTGGCTCAGCAGCGCGGCGACGGTCTCCGGATGCGCGTGGTACGCGGCCAGGATCAGCAGCGTGTCGCCCTTGTCGTTGGTCAGGTCGACCGGCAGCCCGGCTGCCACGTTGCCGATCAGTTCGGTTGTCTGTCCCTCGCGTGCGAGGTCGAACATCCGGTGCGCGAACGCCAACGTCTCCTGGTCCAGTTCCTCGGCCATCCCGTCAGCTTAGGCAGGCCGGGGTCGCCGACGGCCGGCGGCCGGGGTTTCCCCGGTGCCGGCCGTCGGGTGGGGAGGGGTTACCGGGGCGGCAGCAGCCCCTGCATGCGCTGGATCTCGATGTTCTGTTCGGACGCCACGGAGGTGGCGATCTCCTCCACGATGAGGTCGATACCGACCTTGAGCAGGTTGACCGACATGTCGATCGCGCCCTGGTGGTGGTTGGTCATCATCTCGATGAACAGCCGGTCGAACTCCACCCCGCGAGCCGCGGTGAGCCTGGCCATCGCCTCGGGGCTCTGCATGCCGGCCATGGTGCCGTGATCGTGGCCGCGACGCTTGTCCTCGTCCGGGTCCAGCCCGTAGGACTCAAGCCAGCCGCGCATGCGCAGGATCTCGGGCCCCTGGGTGTCCTTGATCCGCCCGGCCAGCACCTTGATCCGGGGGTCGGCGGCGCGGTCGGGCACCAGTTCGGTCATCTGTAGGGCCTGGCTGTGGTGCGGAATCATCATCCGGATGTATTCGGCGTCCATCGTGTTGTGACGCGGCGTGTTCGGCGCGATCTGTGTACCGGGGGACGCGACCGAGGCCGCCTCGCCGGGCCGGCCGGGCATGATGATCGGCGCCGCCTCGCCGCCACCGTCGCCGGTGCCGGCGGAAGGGCTGGGGGTGGTGCCGGCGGTGGCTGCGGCGGTACGGTCGTCAGTGGACGACTCGCCGGAAAGTGACCGTATGGCAGCGATTCCGCCGACCACCAGCAGTGCCACCAGGGCGACGAGGACGATCCGCCGTCGGCTTGTTCCAATCATCTGGCCTCTCCTCGTCGAAGATCGTCTTGGATAATAGCCACCTGGTGCGGAAGTTCCCTGGTGTGACATTCATCACATCGAGGAATTGATCGATTAGGTAAGGTCTCCAGGATCGATAACCCCTTTCGAAGGGTGCCGCCAGATGTTCAACCTATCCCCACCAGGGTCGCGGCAACTCCGCATCGTCGGGCTTGCCGCGAGTGCCCTGCTCGTGCTCGGCGTTGCGACCGCACCGCCCAGCAGCGCCCAGGAGCGGACCACCGCTCCGACCACTGTGGACGCCATACCCGGTGTCGATGAGATCTCCAGCAGCCCGAACCTGCGCCAGATCGCCAATGTACCGAAGGTGGGGCCGTTCAACACGGAGTCCGCCCTCAACAGCGACCTCGCCTTCTCGGGTAACTACCTCTTCTCCGGCAACTACGAGGGGTTCGTCATCTTCGACGTCAAGAACCCCAAGTCGCCGAAGGTCGTCTCCCAGGTGGTCTGCACCGGCTCGCAGAACGACATCTCCGTCCACGGTGACCTGTTGTTCCTGTCGACCGACTCGTCCCGCAGCGACGACTCGTGTGCCAGCACGTCCCAGTCGGCGGCCAACCCCGCCTCCTGGGAGGGCATCAAGATCTTCGACATCAAGGACAAGAAGAACCCCCGGTACATCAAGTCCGTCGAGACCAAGTGCGGGTCGCACACCAACACCCTGGTCCCGAGCAAGGACAAGAAGACGGTCTACCTGTACGTCTCGTCGTACAGCCCGAACGCCGCCTTCCCGGACTGCCAGCCGCCGCACGACCTGATCTCCATCATCAAGGTCCCGCTGAAGAAGCCGACCGACGCCGCGGTTGTGGCCACGCCGGTGCTCTTCCCGGAGGGCGGTAACCCGGGCGGTAACGGTAGCTCGGCCACCGCCGGCTGCCACGACATCACCGTCTACGCGGAGAAGGACATCGCGGCCGGCGCGTGCATGGGCGACGGTGTGCTGTTCGACATCAAGAACCGGGAAGCACCCCGAGTGATCAGCTCGGTGCGTGACACCACCAACTTCTCGTTCTGGCACTCGGCCACCTTCAACAACGAGGGCACCAAGGTCGTCTTCACCGACGAGCTCGGTGGCGGCGGCAGCCCGACCTGCAACCCGACGATCGGTGCCACCCGTGGTGCCGACGGTATCTACGACATCACCGGCCGCGGCGACGCCCGTACGCTGGTCTTCCGTAGCTACTTCAAGATTCCGCGGGAGAACACGAACTTCGAGAACTGCGTGGCCCACAACGGCTCGCTGATCCCGGTGCTCGGCCGCGACATCATGGTGCAGGCGTGGTACCAGGGCGGCATCTCGGTCTGGGACTTCACCAACTCGGCCCAGCCGAAGGAAATCGCCTTCTGGGAGCGGGGTCCGCTCTCGGACACCCGTCTGGCGACCGGTGGATCGTGGTCGGCGTACTACTACAACGGCTACATCTACTCGAACGACATCCAGAAGGGCCTGGATGTGCTCGACCTGAACGACTGGCGTACCTGGACCGCGAAGCTCCAGCCGTACAAGGAGTTCAACCCGCAGACCCAGCCCAGCTACTGGTCCTGGTGACCACCTCCCGGCCCCGGTAGCCACTGCTGCCGGAGCCGGGTGAACGGCTCCGCACCAGCGGGTCCGACCCTTCCTTGCGGAGGTCGGGCCCGCTGTTTTTTCACGGTACGCGAACACGGGCGAACACATCGACGTACGTTGCTATCTGGATCGTCCTGTGGTCGAATGTCGGTGCGTGCCGGTCGCGAGTGGCCGTCTGCGCCAACGGTGCCCGGGCACGGAGCGAGCGGGCGACGCTCCGGAGGTGGACCGAGTGGTGCGGGCGAGAGACACCGTCCAGATCCTCGGCGTCGGGCACCCCGGGTGAAGCCCCTGCGGTGGCCCGAGCCCACGATGCCGCAACCCACGCGCCCCGCCTTTCAGGGTGGACGCGCGAGGTGACGGCCGTGGCCGCACCGAAAGGAAAGTACGTTGAAATTCAGCCGCAGGCTGGCGGTCATCGCCGCCGCCGCGATCCTGGGCAGCGGGCTCCCGCTGCTCCTCAAGCCCGATGCCGCGTTGGCACACGGGGCGATGGTGTACCCCGCGACGCGTACGTACGCGTGTTATCTCGACGGTCGCGCCGGTGGTGGCGGCGACCTGAACCCGACCAACCCCGCCTGCGCGGCTGCCGTCGCCCAGGGCGGCAAGCAGCCGCTCTGGGACTTCTACGGGGTGCTCATCGGCAACGCCGGCGGCCGGCACCGGGAGATCATCCCGGACGGCACGCTCTGTGGCGCCGGGACGACGAAGTACGCCGCGTACAACGCGGTCTCGTCGAGCTGGCCCACGACGAACCTTCAGTCCGGCGCGGCCATCACCTTCCGCTACAACGCCTGGGCCCCGCACCCGGGCACCTGGTACCAGTACGTCACCCGCGACGGCTGGGACCCGAACGCGCCGCTGAAGTGGTCCGACCTCGACGCGACGCCGTTCGACCAGATCACCAACCCGCCGCTGGGCAGCGGAACATCCGGTGCCGAGTACGTGTGGAACGCCCGGCTGCCCAACAAGAGCGGTCGGCACATCATCTACTCGATCTGGCAGCGCTCCGACAGCCCGGAGGCGTTCTACAACTGCTCCGACGTCAACTTCGGCGGCACCGGCGGCCCGACCACACCGCCCCCGACCACGCCTCCGCCCACCACACCGCCCCCGACCACACCGCCGCCCACCACCGCACCGCCGACCACCCCGCCGCCCGGTGGGGGAGCCTGCACCGCCTCGGTCCGCATCGACAGCTCCTGGTCGGGCGGCTACCAGGCCACCGTGACGGTACGCAACAACGGCAGCACGGCGGTCAACCCGTGGACGGCGACCTGGACCATGCCCGGCGGCAACACCATCAGCCAGGGCTGGAACGCCACCGTCTCGCAGAGCGGCAGTACGGCCACCGCCACCGCACCGAGTTGGGGTGCCTCACTGGCGCCGGGTGCGTCCGCGACGGTCGGGTTCATCAGCAGCGGGTCGTCCAGCCCACCGCCCAGCGGCTTCAAGCTGAACGGCGCCACCTGCACCGCCTGAGCCACCGACGGTAGGCCCGCCGTGGTTCGACGCGGCCCGGCCGTACGCGGAAGGTTCTTCCGGGCTCCGCAACGGAGTGGGGCGGGGTGCCACCGGGTCGACCGGTGGCACCCCGCCCTCATCCGTCCCGCCGGGAGGAGCGAGTGGTCGCCCCGCGCATGTGGATGGAGATCGACGACTGGCTCGGCCGACCGCGCAGGAGCGACAGCGATGCCGGCTGTCCACGTTCCGGCGGCAGCCCAGCCACTGCCGTACGCGGCCCGGTCACGATCGGAACCCGGCCGCGGCCCGCTGGGCGAGCGCGTCCAGGACCTCGACATACGCGGCCGGCACCTCGACGTCGAGCCGCAGCCCGTCAACGTCCGGGCGAAAGGTGAACGAGAAGAACGAGCAGCAACCGCTCTCCCGGCCGGTCAGATCCCGGGCCGTCGCCTCCGCGGCCGGATCGAGGTCCCAGCGCAGCGCCGTGCTCGACAGCCGCTGCTGGCCATGCAGCGCGGTGGCGAACAGCTCATCGAATTCGGCCAGCCGCAGCGGCCGTTCAACGGTGGGCAGGGTGCATGCCTCGGGCACCCATGCGTGGTCATCGGTTGTGGTCATGCCTCGACGGTAAACCCGCTAGGCGGATGACCGACTGATCGGATCGGACCGCAGCGATCGGGCACAGGCGGAGTGTTCCGCGCCAGCATTGCTGTCGGAAGGAGGCCGCGACGAAGGTGCTCCGCGCGCACAACCACAGCTCGGGTTCCGCCTGACCGTCGAAAGGAAGCGTCCCATGGACAGCCGCGTCATCGACCGCCCCGCGTTCCGGCTCGTCGGGTACGCGACCCGGGTCCCGCTGGTCCGCCAGGGCGTCAACCCGCACATTCGCCGACATGTCGCCGCACTGTCCGACGAAGAGCATCGCCGGCTGAAGGATTTGAGTGACACCGAGCCGACGGGTCTGCTCGCGGTCAGTGACGACCTCGACCCCGACCTCGTCGACGGCAGTGAGCTGACGTACCTGCACGGGGTTGCCGTCTCCCGCGACGCGCCGGCGGCCGATGGGCTCGACGCCATCGAGGTCCCGGCCGGCACGTGGGCGGTCTTCCGCGCTACCGGGCTCTACCCCGAGGCCCTGCGAGAGACCTGGGCCGCGATCGCGAGCGAGTGGTTCCCGTCCAACCGGTGGCGGCTGCGGCCGGGTCCGGAAATCGTCGCGGTGGTCGAGCGCGGAGCCGACTCCAGCACCGGGACGTACGAGCTGTGGCTCCCGGTGGAACCGATATGACCGGTTCCACCGGCACCTGAGCGACATCGAGTACACCGGCTCGGCCGCGCCGGCCAGCGCGACAGCGGTGCCAGGCGGTTATGCGGAGGTGTGATGACCTATCAATTTGTCACGGAACAACATGACTACTCCGACTTGGCCAGCGGGGCGGTGCTGCGTTCGGCGCCGGGCCACCCCGCCTTTCCGGTCCGGCTCGCGTCGGAGGTGTTCCTCCGCGCCTGGCACGCGCTGGAAGAAGCCCGACCACTGACCGTGTGGGATCCCTGCTGCGGCAGTGGTTACCTGCTCACGGTGCTGGGGCTGCTGCATCGGGACAAAATCGCCGGACTCATCGCTTCGGACATAGCCGACGATCCACTCCGGATCGCGCGGGCGAACCTTGCCCTCCTGTCCACCAGGGGGCTACGGAGGCGGACAGCCGAGCTGGACGAGCTGGCTCGCCGCTTCGGTCGGCCCTCGTACGTGAACGCGGCCGGGGCCGCACGGCGCCTACAGGAACTGCTTTCCCGGAGCGGCGGACAGGATCTGCCGCACGTTGTCGGACAAACCGACGTCTTCGACCAACGGCAGGTCGCGGCCCTGTTGGCGGTGTCACCACAGCCGCGACTCGTGCTGACCGACGTGCCGTACGGCGAGCAGACCGCGTGGCAGGGGGCGGGTCAGGCGGAGGGTGTTCCCAACCTGCTTAGGTCGCTCGCGTCGGCGCTCCCGGCCGACACCATGATCGCGATGATTGCCCGTGGCCGCCGCGTCCCGCTCCCGGCGGGCGTCCACGCGACGGCACGATTCAAGATCGGGACGCGGGCGGTGGTCCTGGTCCGCCTCCGGGACCTTCACGCCACGCTCGTCGGCGTATCCGGAGCATAAGGAGATCGGTTCGACCCCGGCGGTGGTCATCCGAGCCAACGGTCGAACCAGGCGCGGGTACGCCGGAGCAGGTCGAGTTGGTGGTTGCGTTCGCGAATCGAGTGACCCGCTCGGGGATACACGACGTACTCGTGCTCGACTCCGAACCTGCGCAGCGCGCGGTGGAAGAACTCCGCCTGTGCCAACGGGACGTTGGTGTCGTTCTCGCCGTGCAGGATCAGCACCGGCGTACGGATCCGGGAGGCGTACGAGATCGGGCTGAGCCGGTCGTGGCGGTGTGGACCCGTTCCTTCCCAGCCGCTGCTGCCGCCGAGGGCGGACTCGAACGGCCCCTCTTCCCCGGTCGCGGCGAGCATGCCCCAGTCGCTGATTCCGGCTCCCATCACGGCGGCCCTGAACCGGTCGGTCTGCCCGACCGCCCAGGCGGCCATGAACCCGCCGTGGCTCCAGCCGCCGATGCCCAGCCGGGCGGGGTCGGCGACGCCGTCGGCGACGAGCAGGTCGATACCGGCGCAGATGTCGGTCCACTCATCCAGGCCGACCGCACCGGCGACGCGTACCGCGAAGTCGTGGCCGTGCCCCTTGCCACCGCGCGGGTTCGGCAGGAACACGGCGTAGCCTGCGGTCGCCAGCCACTGACCGAACGGGTCCAGGCCGAGCATGAGCCGGTCGGCGTGCCGGTTGTACGGGCCGCCGTGCACCAGCGTCACCAGCGGAAAGGGCCCCTCCTCGGGGGACCGGCCGGCGGGCAGGATCAGCAGGCCGTCGAGGGCCAGCCCGTCGGACGCCTCGTATGCCAGGCGTTCCTGAACACCCCACCGGATGTCGCGGAGTTCGGGCCTGAGGTCGGTCAGCCTCGTCAGTGGCCCGCAGGCGCGGCCGGCGTGGACGTTTCCGGGCTCGTAGGAGGTGCTGACCACCACCGCGACCGTGTCACCGCGCCGGTTCGTGGTCAACGACGTCGCGAGGCCGTCGACCCGGGCCATCTCGACGAGGTGGGGCCCGAGCGGATCGAGCCGCTGGATCGCGGTATCGAGCCCGTCGGCGACCAGCACCAGCGGCGGACCGGTGTCGACCTGGACCAGATCGCTCGGGCAGCTGGTCGTGCCGGCGGTCAGGTTGCGGTGCTCGCCCACCGGCCCGCCGACCGGTACGGTGACATCGAGCACCGCGTGTCCGCCCACCAGGATCGGTGGGGTCTTCGCGACATATGCCAGGTGCCAGCCGTCGTCGGCGGACCACCAGACAAGCGACGACGCGTCCGCCGCCGCCGGCCCGAGGTCCCGCGTCCTGCCCCTGTCCGGGTCGAACAGGTGGAGAGCGGGCTCGACCAGGCCCGGGTCCACCTCGGGGGTCGACCAGGTGAGAACCGCCAGCATGCCGTCGTCGGGCCGCTGGGTCACCTCGACCACATGACGATCACCGAACCCGTCCGGTGTCCGGATCTCCCGGCGTCGTACGTCGAGCAGCCGCAACCGGTCCGGGCGTACGCGTTCGCCCCACACCCGGGCGTCGTCGCGCTCCCGGCGCCGACGTTCGTCCTCGGTGGACGGTTCGTCGGCCGCGATCACGACGACCAGGTCGGGATCGGCCAGCGGGAGGTGACCCGACACCCCACCGGACCAGGACGTGACCGCCTCCACGACCCCGTCGACCAGCCGGACCCGGTGTAGCTGCGCGGTGCCACGCTCGGCCCGGTCGGAAAGGAAGTAGACCAGCGACGAATCCGCGTCCCACCGAGGCGCCGAATCGTGCGCCTCACCCGAGGTCAACCGTCGCGGCGCCCCGCCTCCGTCGGTGGCGGCGACCCAGAGTTCGCCAACCGGGTGATCACCAGCCCGTCCGACCGGGGCGACCACGTACGCGACCCACCTGCCGTCCGGCGACAGCGCCAATGCCTGCGGAACACGACCGTCGACCACCAACTCGGCGGTGAGCTGTGTACGGGTCACCGGGGCACGCTATCGGTCAACCGCCCGCGCCGTGAAGAAGCGGGTGATGTCGTCCGCCGCGGTCGGGGACAGCATCATCGCCTGGACTCGGGTGGACATCTCGGCGATCGAACGGGTTCTGGTGAACATCGCCTCCTCGTACGTCCGGATCGCCGAGTCCGGTTCGGCGGGGTTGGCGGCGAGTTCGCCGGCGAGTTCGGCGGCGTCGAGCATGGCCTGATTGGCCCCCTCGCCGACCGGCGGCATGAGGTGCGCGGCGTCACCGATGAGGGTGATGCCCGGCCGGTTGGCCCAGCGCGCACCGATCGGCATCGCTTCGATCCGGCGCGGCGTCGGCTCGCTGTCGCCGGCCTCGATGAGTGCGGTGAGGCTCGGGTCCCAGCCGTCGAACAGGTCCAACAGAGCACGCTTACTGCGGTACGTGTCGATATCGCGGTCCTCGGCGCGCAACGAGATTCCGACTCGGATGCTGCCGTCGCCGAGGCGCTGCGCGGCGAGGATCTGGTTCGCGCCGATGCACCACAGGTTCCCGGGGCCGACCAGCTCGGCGACCTCCGGGTGGCGCCGGTCGGCGTCGCTGATGCCCAGCTCCACCAGGGTGGCCACGTAGGACAGTTTCGCGTCGGTCAGCAGCGACCGGACGACCGAACGCGCGCCGTCCGCGCCGACGAGGATGTCGCAGTCGGTCCGGTGGCCACCATGGAACCTCAGGCCGAAGCCCCCGGCGGGTCGTGGCGTCGCCGCGACGAGCCGGTGCTGCCACGCCACCGCGTCGCCCGGGAGCGAATCGAGCAGCAGGTCACGCAGCGCCCTCCGATCGATCTCGGGACGTCCGGAGAACGAGCCGGGTGGTGGCTTGTGGTGCACGAGGGTGCGTCCGGCCGGGTCGAGGATGCGATGTTCCTCGCCCTCGGGTCGCGCCTCGGTCCGGAACCGGCCGGCGAGACCCGCCTCGGCCAGGGCGTGCTGCCCGGACTCCGGGTGCAGGTCGAGTGAGCCGCCCTGCGATCGGGCGGACCGGCTCGCCTCGCGCTCGTACACCACCGCGTCGATGCCGTGGCGGTGCAGGATCCGGGCCAGGGTCAGCCCGCCGAGGCCGCCGCCGGCGATGGCTATTCGCATCAGAGACTTCCTTACCGTACGCTGTATTGTGTGAATACACCGTACCCTAGCGCGGCGGCGCCGATCTGGGAGCGGCCCGAGCCCCAGCCACGGGCCGCTCCGGTGCCGTTGACCCGCGAGAAGATCGCCGCCACGGCGATTCGGCTGGCTGACGCACACGGCCTCGACGGGCTGTCGGTTCGCAAGATCGCGACGGAACTCGGGGTCGGTCCGATGCGGCTCTACGACTACGTGGTCAACAGATCCGAGCTGCTCGATCTGATGGTCGACGCCGTCTACGCCCGGATCGGCGAGTCGGGCCAGCACTCCGACTGGCGCGGCGCGGTCCTGGCCATCGCCCACGCGACCCGGCTCGCCACCCTTGACCACGAGTGGTTTTCCGACCTGCTCGGCGGAAGGCCACACCTGGGACCGCACGCGCTCGCCGTGGGCGAATCGACCGCGGCGGCGCTCAGCCGGGCCCCGGGCGTGCGCGGCATCGATGACCTACAGCGGGCTGTGGGAACCCTCAACGCCTTCATCATCGGAGCGCTCCGCCGAGAGGTAACCGAGCGACGTACCGCCCGTTCCACCGGCACCGACGAGTCCGCCTGGCAGGCCAGCCTCGGCCCCTACCTGACCCGTCAGCTCGAAACCGGCAGGTACCCCACCGTCGCCCGGCTCGTCGTCGACGGCGCCCACCTCGACGCCGAGGAGACCTTCCACCGCAACCTGACCACCATCCTGGACGGCATCACCGGCCATCCCGGCACCTGACGACCCTTCGGGAGGCGCCCGACCGCCGCCGGCACCTTCACCGACGACCGGGGGCGGGCGGAGGCGTTGGGTTCGGCGCGTAGGCGGGTCCTGCTATCGGGCTTGACCTTGACGCAGCGTCAACCCTGCATGCTGGCGCGATGTCCAAGGATATTCAACTGGCAGGCGAGCAGGTTCGCGGGCCTGCGATCCGGGTCCGGGGCCCGGAGAAGTCGTACCAGGATCTGCACGTGCTGCCCGACGAGGCCTTCGTCCGCCTGATGGACTCGTTGGCCGACGCCGCGCACCCCTCCGTCGCGCGGCTGCGGGAGTTGATCGCCGAGCGTGGTTGGACCGGGTGGACCCGGGTGGCGAAGCGCGAGCCCTGAGCCAGCACGCCGTGCCGGCACCCGGGTCCCGTCACCGGCGGTACGGGTCGGCGACGAGGACGGCCCGAACCATCGGTTCGGGCCGTCCGTGCCGCCGTGGATCGTTCGTGGCCTCGTCCTGGGCCGTTGTCGCCGCCGTTGTCGCCGGGCGGCTCGGTGGCGTCGGGCAACGCCTCGGCGATCGGTTCAGGCGGTGCAGGTGACCGTCGGTACGGGGTTCGAGCCGTTCCAGCTGGCGATGAAGCCGAACGTCGCCGTCGCCCCCGGCGCCAGGTTGCCGTTCCAGGCCACGTTGCGGGCCGACACGTTCGTCCCGGTCTGGGTGAGCGTGGCGTTCCACGCCTGGCTGACCTGCTGCCCCGCGCCGAAGCTCCAGTAGGCGGCCCAGCCGGCCAAGACCCCGGTGCTTCCGTTGCGTACGGTCACCTCGGCCTGGAAGCCGCCCTGCCACTGTCCGGTCACCCGGTAGCTGGCGGTGCAGCCACCGGTCGGTGGTGCGGTGGTGGTCGGCGGCGGGGTGGTCGGCGGCCCGGTCGTCGGGGTACGGGTCGGAGTGGGGCTCGCCGTGGGCGTACGGGTCGGGGTCGGGCTCGCCGTCGGGGTGACGCTGTCGAGCGCCGCGGTCAGGGCGGGGTACCAGCGGTCGGACATCTTCTGGTCGCCGGCCGCGTTCGGGTGCACCCCGTCGTAGGTGTCGGTGCCGGTGCTGAAACCGGTCCACTGGTTGACCACCACGACGGGTGACGCGGCGGTGCTCTTCGAGGCGGCCCAGCCCGGAATGGCGTTGTTCAGGGCGACCACCCGCTGGCCGCACTCCGCGCAGGTGCTCGGCGCCATCGGGATGATCTGGGCGACCAGCACCCTCATCGCCGGGTTGCTGGCCCGCATCTGGTCGACCAGTCTGCCGTAGGCGGCGAGGATGGTCGCCGGTGCGACGTTGCTCCAGACGTCGTTGGTGCCGAAGTGCATCAGCACGATGTCCGGCCGGGTGGCCGACAGCCAGCCGGGCAACTGGTTCTGGTTGGCCACGTTGGTCACCAGCGCTCCGCCGTGACCCTCGTTCTCGCCGTCGTACGGCTGCCCGCAGCCCTGTGGGCCGAGCGTGCCGACGAAGTCGACGTTGGTGTAGCCGGTGGCCTGGAGCCTGTTCCAGAGCATCGAGCGCCAGCAGCCGGGCGAGCCGGTGATCGAGTCACCGAGCGGCATGATCCGGACCGGGGCGAGGGTGGTGGTCGGCGCGGACGCGGCCGGAAGGGTGGGCGTCGCGATCACGAGCCCGATCAGTACGGCCAGCGTGGCCAGCACGGCCTGACCGAGGGGTTTGCGGAGCATGGTCGTCTCCTGTCACGGTGCTGAGTGAAAGGTGTGACGGCCCGGTGCTCCCAGGGGCATTGAAGCAGGTAACTGTCTTCCGTTCAACCGTCCGGCGCGGGGCGCGGCCCGCGACGATGATCAATTGCAGCGTGTCATTTCTCCGAACGAGCCTGTAACAGATTGGCCATTGTCCACTCCGGCAAGTGTCACTAAGGTCCTACGCCATCCACCCGGAAACACCCGAGGGAGGAACGACCCGTGGCCGACAGCATCCGTGCCGCCCTGGTGCAGACCAACTGGACCGGTGACAAAGAGTCAATGATCAAGGCCCACGAGGAGTACGCCCGCCAGGCGGCCGCCCAGGGTGCCAAGGTCATCTGTTTCCAGGAACTCTTCTACGGTCCGTACTTCTGCCAGGTGCAGGACCCCGCGTACTACGCGTACGCGGAGTCGATCCCCGGCCCGACCACCGAGCGGTTCCAGGCCCTCGCCGCCGAACTGGGCATGGTCATGGTCCTGCCGATGTACGAGCAGGAGCAGCCCGGCGTCCTCTACAACACCGCCGCCGTGGTCGACGCCGACGGCAGCTACCTGGGCAAGTACCGCAAGACGCACCTCCCGCAGGTGCGCGGTTTCTGGGAGAAGTTCTACTTCCGTCCCGGAAACCTGGGCTTCCCGACCTTCGACACGGCGGTCGGCCGGATCGGCGTCTACATCTGCTACGACCGGCACTTCCCCGAGGGTTGGCGGGCGCTCGGGCTGGCCGGCGCGACGATCGTGTTCAACCCGTCGGCGACCAGTCGCGGGCTCTCGTCGTACCTGTGGCAGCTGGAGCAGCCGGCGTCGGCGGTCGCGAACGAGTACTTCATCGGGGCGATCAACCGGACCGGCATCGAGGACCTCGGCGACAACGACTTCTACGGCACGTCGTATTTCGTTGACCCGGAGGGCAAGTTCGTCGGTGCGGTCGGTGACGCGCACCAGCCCGAGCTGATCGTGCGTGACCTGGACCTGGGGCTGCTCGCCGAGGTGCGCGACCGGTGGGCCTTCTACCGGGACCGGCGCCCGGACGCGTACCAGGGGCTCGTGCAGCCGTAACCGACCGGGCGGGCAGGTCGAAACGAGCGGGAGGAGCGGGAGATGGCACTGCTGATCACCGGTGGGACCGTGATCGGCCCCACCGGGGCGCACCAGGCGGACGTCCTCGTCGAGGGCGAGACGATCGCCGCCCTGTTCGCCCCGGGGCGGGCGCCGGACGGCGACCACGAGGTCATCGACGCCACCGGGCGGTACGTCATCCCCGGCGGCATCGACGCGCACACGCACATGGAGCTGCCGTTCGGCGGTACGTTCGCCAGCGACACGTTCGACACCGGCACCCGGGCGGCGGCGTACGGCGGCACCACCACGATCATCGACTTCGCGGTGCAGCGGACCGGTGAGGTGGTCCAGGACGGGCTGGCCGCCTGGCACGCGAAGGCGGCCGGCAACGCCCACGTCGACTACGCCTTCCACATGATTCTCGGTGGCGTGGACGACGACTCGCTCAAGGCGATGGACCAACTCGTCGCGCACGAGGGGATCAGCAGCTTCAAGCTGTTCATGGCGTACCCGGGGGTGTTCTACTCCGACGACGGCCAGATCCTGCGGGCGATGCAGCGGGCCCGGGAGAACGGCTCGATGATCATGATGCACGCGGAGAACGGCATCGCCATCGACGTCCTGGTCCAGCAGGCGCTGTCCCGGGGCGAGACCGACCCGATCCACCACGGGCTGACCCGACCGGCCGCGCTGGAGGCGGAGGCGACCCACCGGGCCATCCGGCTGGCCGAGGTGGCCCGCGACTGCCCGCTCTACATCGTGCACCTGTCCGCCAGCGAAGCACTCGAACAGGTCGCCGCCGCCCGCGACGCGGGGCGCAACGTCTTCGCCGAGACCTGCCCGCAGTACCTCTACCTGACCCTGGAGGAGCAGCTCGGCGCACCGGGCTTCGAGGGCGCCAAGTGGGTCTGTTCCACCCCGCTGCGCAGCGGCCACGAGTCGCACCGCCGCGACCTGTGGCGCGGCCTGCGCGCCAACGACCTGGCCATCGTCTCCACCGACCACTGCCCGTTCTGCTTCAAGGACCAGAAGGAACTGGGCCTGGGTGACTTCTCGAAGATCCCGAACGGGATCGGCGGCGTCGAGCACCGGGTCGACCTGGTCTACCAGGGCGTGGTCGACGGCAAGCTGTCGCTGGAGCGCTGGGTCGAGACGATCTCCACCACCCCGGCCCGGATGTTCGGCCTCTACCCGCGCAAGGGCATCATCGCTCCCGGCTCGGACGCCGACATCGTGCTCTACGACCCGGCCGGGCAGACCACCATCGGCGTGGAGACCCACCACATGAACATGGACCACTCCGCCTACGAGGGCTACCGGATCGCCGGTCGGGTCGACACGGTCATCTCCCGTGGCACGGTCCTGGTCGCCGACGGGACGTACCACGGGCGGGCCGGTCACGGCCGGTTCCTGCCCCGGGGCCTGTCGTCGTACCTCGGCTAGCGAGCAAAGGGAACGTGAGAACGATGCGCGAGATTCCGCACTGGATCGACGGTGTCGAGGTCGCCGGCACCGGCGAGCGCCGGCTGCCGGTCTTCGACCCGGCCACCGGCGAGCAGCGGGCCGCCGTGGTCGCGGCCACCGACGAGGAGGTACGCGCCGCGGTGCTCGCCGCCCGCGCCGCGCAGCCCGGCTGGCGGGCCGCCTCGCTGTCCCGCCGCGCCGAGGTGATGTTCCGGTTCCGGGACCTGGTCGACGCGCACAGCAAGGAGATCGCCACCCTGCTCTCCGCCGAGCACGGCAAGACCGTCGCCGACGCCGCCGGTGAACTGGCCCGGGGGCTGGAGAACGTCGAGTTCGCCGCCGGGGCGCCGCACCTGCTCAAGGGCGACTACAGCGAGCAGGCCGCGACCGGGGTCGACGTCTACTCGATCCGCCAGCCGCTCGGCGTGGTCGCCGGGGTGACCCCGTTCAATTTCCCGGCCATGGTGCCGATGTGGATGTTCTGCACCGCGCTCGTCGCCGGCAACACGTTCGTGCTCAAGCCGAGTGAGAAGGACCCGAGCGTCTCACTGTTCCTGGCCGACCTGCTGCGCCGGGCCGGGCTGCCGGACGGGGCGTTCAACGTGCTCCAGGGCGACCGTACGGCGGTGGCCGCGCTGCTCGCCGACCCGGACGTGGCGGCGCTGTCGTTCGTCGGCTCGACCCCGGTCGCCCGCGCCGTCTACGAGGCCGGGACCAGGGCCGGCAAGCGGGTGCAGGCGCTCGGCGGGGCGAAGAACCACATGGTGGTGCTGCCCGACGCCGACCTCGCCGCGGCGGCCGACGCGGCCATCTCGGCCGGGTTCGGGTCGGCCGGGGAGCGGTGCATGGCGATCTCCGTGGTGGTCGCCGTCGGGGCGGTCGCCGACCCCCTCGTCGCGGCGATCGCGGAACGGATCGGCCGGATCCGGGTCGGCCCGGCCACCGACCCGGACGCCGAGATGGGCCCCCTGATCAGCGCCGAGCACCGGGACAGGGTGCGGTCGTACCTCGATCGGCCCGGCGGCGAACTGGTGGTCGACGGGCGGACGCTGCCGGCCGCCGACGGACCCGGTTTCTTCCTCGGCGCGTCCCTGGTCGACCACGTCCGGGTCGACTCCGACTACTACCGCGACGAGATCTTCGGGCCGGTGCTGTCGGTGGTCCGGGTGGACACCTACGAGCAGGCCGTCGACCTGGTCAACTCCAACGAGTACGGCAACGGCACGGCGATCTTCACCCGTGACGGCGGAGCGGCCCGCCGGTTCCAGTACGACGTGGTCTGCGGCATGGTCGGGGTGAACGTGCCGATCCCGGTCCCGGTGGCCTACTACAGCTTCGGCGGCTGGAAGGCGTCCCTCTTCGGCGACCTGCACATGTACGGGCCGGAGGGGCTGCACTTCTACACCCGTACGAAGGTGGTCACCTCCCGTTGGCCCGACCCGGCGACCAGCGAGGTCGACCTCGGATTCCCCAAGGTGCGCTAGCCCGACCAGGAGGAGCGGTTATGGACATCGGCGTGGTGTTCCAGTGCGACCCACCCGCGCGGGAACTGGTGTCACTGGCGCAACGGGCGGAGGCGGCCGGCTTCAGCCATGTCTGGACCTTCGACTCGCACCTGCTCTGGCAGGAACCGTTCGTCATCTACTCGCAGATCCTGGCCCAGACCGAACGGGTGATCGTCGGACCGATGGTGACCAACCCCGGCACCCGGGACTGGACCGTCACCGCCTCGCACTTCGCCACCCTGAACGAGATGTACGGCAACCGCACCGTCTGCGGCATCGGCCGGGGCGACTCGGCCCTGCGTACCCTGGGCTACCCGCCGACCAGCATCAACGAGCTGCGCGACTGCGTGACCGTGATCCGGGAGCTGGCGAACGGCCGACCGGCCACCTACCGGGGCCAGGAGCTGCGGTTCCCCTGGGCCACCGGTGGTGAGCTGGAGGTCTGGGTGGCCGCGTACGGGCCACGGGCGCTGGCTCTGGCCGGCGAGGTCGGCGACGGTTACATCCTGCAACTGGCCGACCCGGACATCGCCGCCTGGATGATCGGCGCGGTACGGGCGGCGGCGCAACGGGCCGGACGGGACCCGGCGGCGATCCGGTTCTGTGTCGCCGCCCCGGCCTACGTCGGCGACGACCTGGCCCACCAGCGGGACCAGTGCCGCTGGTTCGGCGGCATGGTCGGCAACCACGTCGCCGACATCGTCGGCCGGTACGGCGCCACCGGTGCGGTGCCGCAGGCGCTCACCGACTACATCGCCGGTCGGCAGGGTTACGACTACGCCGAGCACGGCCGGGCCGGCAACCGGCACGCCGACTTCGTACCGGACGAGATCGTCGACCGGTTCTGCCTGCTCGGCCCGGTCTCGGCGCACCTGGAGAAGCTGGAACGACTGCGCGCACTCGGCGTCGACCAGTTCGCCGTCTACCTCCAGCACGACGCCAAGGAACAGACCCTGGCCGCGTACGGCGAGCACGTCATCCCGGCCCTGCGGGCCGAGCCGGCCGCGAACGCCACATGACCCGCGCCGCACCGGCACCACGTACCGCCGTCGGGGTGGTCGGGGCGGTGCTGCTCGGCGGACTGGCATGGGAGGGCTACAAGGCGGTCGGCAACCCGGACGGGACCGTGTTGTTCGGGGTGCGGGTGCTGCCCCGGGCCGACGACGCCGCCATGCCGCACCTGGGCGAGATCCTGGGCCGCTTCGCCGATCCGGAGCGGGTCGGCGGCGATCCGATCTGGTTGGTGGTGACGAACGCAGGCCTGGTCACGTTGCGCAGCGTCGCGGTCGGGTTCCTCGCCGGGGCGCTGGTCGGGCTGCTGCTCGCGGTGCTGATGCAGCGGCTGCGCTGGGTCCGGCGCGGGCTGCTGCCGTACGTGGTGCTGTCGCAGACCGTACCGCTGATCGCGCTCGCGCCGGTGATCGCCGGCTGGGGCGGGCGGCTGTCGATCGGGTCGTACCCGTGGCAGCCGTGGATGTCGGTGGCCACCATCGCGGCGTACCTGGCTTTCTTCCCGATCGCCGTCGGGCTGCTGCGTGGGCTGACCTCGCCGGCACCGATCGCCGAGGAGCTGATGCGCAGCTACGCCGCCGGGTGGTGGCGCACGCTGGTGAAACTGCGGTTGCCGGCGGCCACCCCGTACCTGCATCCGGCGCTGCGGCTGGCCGGCGCGGCGGCGGTGGTCGGTGCCGTGGTCGGCGAGATCTCCACCGGCACCCGGGGCGGGATCGGCCGGCTGGTGATCGAGTATTCGCGGGAGGCGACCACCGACCCGGCCAAGGTCTACACCGCGCTGCTCGGCGCGGTGCTGCTCGGCCTGCTGGTGGCGGGCGCGGTCGCGCTCGCCGAACTCCTGCTCACCCCCGGACGAAGGGCGTTGACGCGGTGACCACCATCCAGCGTGAGCCGGCGGTCGAGATCACCGGCGTGACGAAGGTCTTCAACCCCGGCCGCCCGGACCGGGTGACCGCGCTGACCGGCGTCGACCTGACCGTGGGACGGGGCGAGTTCGTCAGCCTGATCGGCCCGTCCGGGTGCGGCAAGTCGACCCTGTTGCGCCTGGTCGCCGACCTGCTCCCGGTCACCGAGGGCACCGTACGGGTGGCCGGCAAGCCCGCCCGTGCCGCCCGCCTGGACCGCGAGTACGGCATCGCCTTCCAGCAGGCCGGTCTCTTCGAGTGGCGCACGGTCCAACGCAACGTCGAACTGCCGCTGGAACTGCGCGGCACCGGACGCCGGGAACGGCGGGACCGGGCCCGGGAGATGCTGGAACTGGTCGGGTTGGCCGACTTCGCCGGGCACTATCCGGCGCAGCTGTCCGGCGGCATGCAGCAGCGGGTGGCGATCGCCCGAGCGCTGGCGGTGCACCCGCCGCTGCTGCTGATGGACGAGCCGTTCGGCGCGCTGGACGAGATGACCCGCGAACGGCTCCAGGACGAGCTGCTGCGGATCTGCGCCCGTACCGGGACCAGCACGATCTTCGTGACGCACTCGATTCCGGAGGCGGTCTACCTCTCCGACCGGGTGGTGGTGATGTCGGCCCGTCCCGGCCGGATCACCGCCCGGATCGGCGTCGAGCTGGCCGAGCGGACCGAGACGACCCGGCAGTCGGCCGAGTTCTTCGCCGGCATCACCCGGGTCCGCCAGACGTTGCGCCATCAGCCGGCGGCCGAGGTTCCCGGCGATCCCGAACCAGCCGACCAACCGGGCCAGCAAGGTCAACCGGGCGAGGCGGAGTCGGCGGATCCGGCGGTGTCGCGGTGACCGGTGGCGGCGGAACGGGTCGGCTGCTGCGCGGCGTCGGTCCGCCGCTGCTGGTCGGGGTGGCCGGGCTGGTGCTGTGGGAGCTGACCGTCACCCTCGGGCGGGTGGCGCCCTTTCTGCTGCCGGCGCCGTCCGCGATCTTCACCGAACTGGTGGACAACCGGGCGGTGATCTGGCAGGTCGGGCTGGCCAGCGGCACGAACGCGCTGGTCGGGCTGATCGCCGGGACGGTGCTGGCGATCCTCGCGGCGATGCTGGCCAGCCGGTCCGACTTCCTCGGCGAGGTGGCGGTGCCGGTCGCGGCGGCGCTGAACGCGCTTCCGATCATCGCGCTCGCGCCGATCCTCAACAACATGTTCGAGTCGACCAGCAGCATCCCGCGCCGCAGCGTGGTGGCGATGGTGGTGTTCTTCCCGGTCTTCCTCAACACCCTGCGCGGGCTGCGGGAGATCGATCCCGTGCACCGCGAGCTGATGGCCAGTTACGCCGCCCCCGGCTGGACCTTCACCCGGTTGGTCCGGCTGCCCGGAGCACTGCCGTTCGTCTTCACCGGCCTGCGCCAGGCGTCCTCCCTGGCGGTGATCGCGGCGGTGGTCGCCGAGTACTTCGGCGGTCGGCAGGACGGGCTCGGATCGCGGATCACCTCGGCCGCCTCGTACACCGCGTACCCGCGCGCCTGGGCGTTCGTGGTCGGCGCGTGCGTACTCGGTCTTGTCTTCTATCTGGTCGCCCTCGGCCTGGAACGCCTGACGATGCCCTGGCGCGTACGGCGGTCCCGCTGACGACGGCCCTGCTGGGCACCTCGCCCGCCCGGCGCCGCCCGACGTCGGGGTCGACCGGCCCCGATGCGCAGAGTCAACCGCTGGAGGACAGATGGGTAGTCTCGGCAGACGGCGCCTGGTCGCCGGGCTCGTGAGTTGTGCGGTGCTGGCCGGCTGCGGCACCGCGGACGGCACCGGCTCCGGATCCACCGCACCGGGCGGGAAGACCTCGGTCAAGCTGCAACTACAGTGGTTCGTGCAGGCCCAGTTCGCCGGCTACATCGCCGCCGTGGACAAGGGCTTCTACCGGGAGCAGGGCCTCGACGTGGAGATCGTCGAGGGCGGTGTCGACATCGTGCCGCAGACGGTGCTGGCGCAGGGCCAGGCCGACTTCGCGGTGGCCTGGGTGCCGAAGGCGCTCGCCTCGCGGGAGCAGGGCGCGGGCATCACCGACATCGCCCAGATCTTCCAACGCTCCGGCACCTACCAGGTCAGTTTCGCCGACCGGGGGATCCGTACGGCCGCCGACCTGAAGGGACGCAAGGTCGGCAACTGGGGGTTCGGCAACGAGTTCGAGCTGTTCGCCGGGATGACGAAGGCGGGTCTCGATCCGGGCCGGGACGTCACCCTGGTGCAGCAGCAGTTCGACATGCAGGCGTTGCTGCGCGGGGACATCGACGCCGCGCAGGCGATGAGCTACAACGAGTACGCCCAGTTGCTGGAGGCGAAGGACCCGAAGACCGGTCAGCTCTACCGGCCGGAGGCGTTCACGGTGCTGGACTGGAACACGCTCGGCACCGCTATGTTGCAGGACGCGGTCTGGGCCAACAGCGACCGGTTGGCGCAGGACGAGGCGTACCGGGAGACGGCGGTGAAGTTCCTCACCGGCACGATCAAGGGGTGGGCGTACTGCCGGGACAATCCGCAGCAGTGCCGGGATCTGGTGGTCGCCCGGGGCGCCAAGCTGGGCGCCAGCCACCAGCTCTGGCAGACGAACGAGGTCAACAAGCTGGTCTGGCCGGCGCCGAAGGGGATCGGGCTGATCGACGAGACGGCCTGGAAGGCCACCGTCGAGCTGGCCCTGAATACTCGTAACCAGGACGGGCGAACGGTGCTGACCAAGCAGCCGGATCGGGCCGCGTACACCAACGAGTACGTCCAGCGGGCACTGGACGCGCTCAAGGGCTCGGGTGTCGACGTCACCGGCGCGGGCTTCCAGCCGGCCACGGTCACCCTGAACGAGGGCGGCGCCTGAGCGTCGGCACGACCGCGTCCCGGAGGCCCGTCCCGCCCGACGGGGCGGGCCTCGCCCGTTTCCCAACAGATGAGACGAAGTCTATTACCTACCAAGCCTATAGGTTTTATTGGCTAGGGTGGGTGCACTGGACCGATCGCTTTCGACGAGGAATGACGATGACCATCAACTCCACCGACCCGCTCGCCATCGCCCGCCGGTACGCCTCGGACCCGGCCTCCTGGCCGGAACCGGCCCGGTTCGACCCGGTCGAACGCTGGTACTCCCGCCTCGCCGGCACCGACGAGTACGAGGTCTGGCTGCTGACCTGGCTGCCCGGTCAGTCGACCGACCTGCACGACCACGGCGGCTCCTCCGGTGGTTTCGTGGTGTCCGCCGGTGCGCTCACCGAGGAGATCGTGGTCGGTGGCGAACTCCGGCCGACCGTGCTGCGCGCCGGCACCGGGCGCCAGTTCGGCCCGCAGCACGTGCACCGGGTCAGCAACCGGGGCGACGAGCCGGCGGTCAGTGTGCACGTCTACCTGCCGGCGCTGCGCCGGATGACCCGTTACGAACTCGACGGCGGCAAGCTTCGGGTGGCCGAGGTCGCCGAGGCGGGAGTGGCCTGGTGAAACTGATCAACTCGGCGCACCGGCAGATCGGCTGTCCGGACACCAGCGCACCGGTGGGATCCCGGAGCATCGACGAGATCCTGGAGGCGGCCCGGCTGCGGCTGCGTCGACTCGACCCGGAGGCGGGGCATCTCGCGTACCGGGGTGGGGCGCTGCTGGTCGACATCCGGCCGGCCGCCCAGCGGGCCGCGAACGGCTCAATCCCCGGCGCGCTGGTGATCGAGCGCAACGTGCTGGAGTGGCGGCTCGACCCGCGCAGCGACGCCCGGTTGCCGGTCGCGGACCGGTACGACCTGCCGGTGGTGATCTTCTGTCAGGAGGGCTACACCTCCTCGCTGGCCGCCGCCGCACTACAGGACGTCGGCCTCTACCGGGCCACCGACATCGTGGGTGGCTTCGCGGCCTGGCGGCTGGCCGGTCTGCCGGCGTTCGGCCCGACCGACGTCTACGCCCACCTGACCACCGCGCCCCCGGCGACCGCCGACCGGGCGTACCCCTGATTTCGCGCGCCACCGCGCTGCGGGACGGCACGGAACACCAGCGCTAGGAGGCCCCTCATGTCGGTCATCGCGATCAGCCCGCGCACGTACTCACCGTCGAGCGGATCGGTCCGGTCGACCCTCGCGCGTCGGCGGCCCGTGCCGAGCGGCGCCCCCACCACCCTCACCGTCACCCTCGACATCACGTTGAGCGACGGCGACACCCTGACCCCGCAGGCCACCCGCCTGCTGGAACTGGTCCAGCAGCTGGTCGAGCACGGTGACCGGGGGGCGGGTGTCGCGGACGTCACCGGCATCGCCCTGGCCGTCGAGCCGGCACCGGTCACACCCTTCGTCGGCGACGCCGAGCCGGCCACCGACCGGTTCGCTCCACTGCGGATCCTGGCCGGCTCCCGCAAGGTGCTGCGCGACGGCGCGCCGATCCCGCTCACCCGGTTGGAGTACGACCTGCTGGTGTTCCTGGCCGAGCACCCGCGCCGGGTGTTCACCCGACTCCAGTTGCTCAACAGCGTCTGGGGTTACGAACACGCGATCGCCCGCACCGTCGACGTGCACGTACGCCGGCTGCGGGCCAAGGTGGGCGAGGCGGTGCCGCTGGTGACGACGGTGTACGGGGTCGGCTACCGGCTCGCCGACGAGGCCCGGGTCAGCGTCGACCGCGACGCGTAGCCGCGCGCCGGTACCGGGGTGTGCCGGTGCCGGCTCAGCCCAGCCAGGCCGCGATGACCACCAGGGTCACGGCGGCGGCGAGGGTGGACAGCACGACGGCGTCCCGGGCCAGTGACTCGGCCCGCCCGTACCGGGTGGCGTAGACGAAGACGTTCTGCGCCGTCGGCAGGGCCGAGGTGACCACCGCCGCGAGCAGCGTCGGCCCGCCGAGCCCGAGGGCGAACCGTCCGATCAGGTAGGCCAGTGCCGGTTGGACCAGCACCTTGAGGCCGACCGCGGTGTAGCGTTCGACCGCCTCCGGGCCGCCGCGCAGCGGCCGGCTGCCGGGCAGCGACATGCCGAGGGCGAGCAGAGCCAGCGGTACGGCGGCCGACCCGACCAGCTCGAACGGCCGCATCACCGGATCCGGCAGCGGTACGCCGCTGACCGCGACGGCCAGCCCGGCGGCGCAGCCCAGCATGATCGGATTGCGGGCCGGCAGCAGGGCGAGTCGCCGGGCCGAGGGGCGGGCTCCGGTGGCGCTGGCGTCCAGCACGCCGAGCGCGAGCGGCGAGGCCAGCAGCACCTGGAACAGCAGCACCGGCGCCACGAAGGACGCGTCGCCGAGGACGTACGCGGCCACCGGCAGGCCGAGGTTCGCCGCGTTGACGTACGAGGCGCTGAGCGCGCCGACCGTCGCCTCGCCGGCCGGTCGGTGCCACACCCAGCGGGCGAGCGCCAGGTAGGCCGCCGCGACCAGTACCGTACTGAGCACGAAGACGGCCAGGGCCGGGGTGAACACCTCGGCGAGCGAGGAACGCGCCAGCGTGGTGAACAGCAGTGCCGGGGCGGCGACGAAGAAGGCGAGTCGGGCCAGTACCGTCGTGCCGTCGGGGCCGAGCAGGCCGGTGCGGCCGATCAGGTAACCGGCGAGCGTGACCGTCCAGATGACCGTGAAACCGGTCAGTACTCCCCGCACTCGATCATCGTGGACCGCCCCGCCGGATTTCCCAAGATCTGGTACGCAGAGCGAGCGTTCAGTTTCGATGCGTGCGTCAATTGTCACATTCATGCAACGTAAAGGCCCCTTGACCCTGCCCGTGGTGGCCGGAAACATCGAGCCTGCGGCACCACGAGCCGCGGGGAATTCCCCCCACCAGCCAAGGAGGACCATGTCGGTCAGCCCCGCCTCGTCGCGTGCCGGATGGCACACGTCCCAGCCAACGGGACCTGGTCGCCCGCCGGGTGCCCAGCGGCGCCCGCCCAGCGCAGGGGCGCCCGCGCTGACCGTGACACTGTCCATTCCGCTCGGTGGGGAGGAGGTGCTGACCCCGTCGGCGCAGCGGCTGCTCGACGCCGCCCGCGAACTGCTCGAACACGGGCAGGCCACGGTCATCTCCGGACAGTCCCTCGGCGACCGGCGTACCGCCGAGCCGGCGGCGCTGCGACCACCGGCCCGACCCGCGACGCCGGAGCCGAACGACGCCGGCCAGGTCTCGACCGAAGCGTCCGCCGCCGACCCGACCTCGCCCGAGGTGCGCATCCTCGCCGCGTCCCGCTCCGTGCTGCTCGACGACCAACCACTGCCGCTGACCCGGCTGGAGTTCGACCTTCTGCTGCACCTGGTCGAGCACCCCCGGCGGGTCTTCACCCGGCTGCAACTGCTCGCCGCCGTCTGGGGCTACGAGCACACCGGCGTACGCACGGTCGACGTGCACGTACGTCGGCTGCGCGGCAAGGTCGGCGCGGACGTCCCCCTGGTCACCACCGTGTACGGGGTGGGCTACCGACTCGCCGACGAGGCGCGGATCACCATCGACCAGACCGGCTGACCCCGTTCGGGCAGGATGGACCGGGTGAGGATCCGCCCGATCAGCCCCGAGTCGCTGGTCCAGGAACTGGCCGACCGGCTCGCAGCCGTTCGCCCCGGAACGCCGGTACGGGTGGCGGTCGACGGTCCGGCCGCCGCCGGACCGGACGAACTCGCCGACGCCCTGGTCGACCCGCTGCGCCTGCGCGGCCGCCCGGCACTGCCGATCAGGGCCACCGACTTCCTCCGGCCGGCGTCCCTGCGCTACGAGTTCGGGCGGGACAACCCGGACGCGTTCTACACCGACTGGCTGGACGAGGCGGGACTGCGGCGCGAGGTGCTCGACCCGGCCGGACCCGGCGGCACCGGCCGGATCCTGCCGTCGCTGTGGAACGCGCGCACCGACCGGGCCAGCCGGGCCGACTACGTCGACCTGCCGGCCGGGGCGGTGCTCCTGATCAGCGGGCCACTGCTGCTCGGTGGCGGCCTGCCCTTCGACGTCAGCGTCCACCTTGTCCTGTCGCCGGCCGCTTTGGCCCGACGCACCGACCCGAACGACGCCTGGACCCTGCCCGCCTTTGCCCGCTACAGCGAGGAGGTGGCCCCGGCGACCTTCGCCGACGTGGTGGTACGGATGGACGACGCCCGCCGGCCCGCCCTGGTCGAACCGGGCGGGCCGGGCTGAACCGCGCCCCGCCGGCACGGCGGGTCGGGCCGGCCCGGAAGGTGCCGGGGCGGCCGTGAAAATTCCTGGTTTGACGGCCGCCCGATACGGGTATGCGCCCGGTCACGGTGGACCGCGCCGGACCAACCGGGTCCTGGCAGCGAGTCCACCGCCGTCACGGAAAGGCAGGGCAGCGCATGCTCGTCAACGTTGCGGTCGACACGGACCGTTCCCAGGCGGACATCGACCTGATCCGGGTCGCCCTGGAGGCTCGCTTCGACGAGCTGACCGGCGAGTACGACGACGCCCTGTTGCAGAGCCAGGTGCTGCGGCTGGTGGAGGTCGGTGACACCGCCGGTGACGACCAGGCCGACAGCGGAACCAAGACCGCCGAGCGGGACACCGCACAGTCGTTGCTGCGGACCATTCTGGACCGCCGGGCGCAGTTCGAGCACGCGCTGGCCCGGTTGGCCGAGGGAACCTACGGCTGGTGCGAGGGGTGTTCCGCGCCGATCCCGGTGGAACGGTTGGAGATCTTCCCGTCCGCCACCACCTGTGTCTCCTGCAAGCAGGTACGGGAGCGGCGAGCCGCCTGACCCGGGTGCACCCCGGCGACGGTTCGCCCGGTTCACCCGGCTCGGGTGAGCCTCGCTCACCCGGCTCGGGGCGACCCTTGGGGGAAGCACCGGCCGGGGGAGCCGGTGGCACACGGATGGGGGACAGTGATGGCCAGCAATCCGTACTCGACCTTCGAGGCGTCGATCGACAAGACGAACCTCATCCTCAAGGACATCGAGCATGCGTACGGGTGGCCGAAGCAACGGCGCAACCAGTCGTACGCGGCGCTGCGCACGGTGTTGCAGCTGCTCCGGGACCGGCTGCCGGTGCAGGAGAGCGTCCAGTTCGCGGCCCAGTTGCCGGTACTGGTGCGCGGCGTCTACTTCGAGGGCTGGCAGCCGAGCGACGTACCGGTCAAGCTGAACCGCGAGGACTTCCTCTACGAGGTCCGGCAGGGCTTCCCGTACGAGGTCGACGGGGGCGCCGAGGGTGTGGTGAAGACCGTTCTCGACGCCCTGCGCCGGCACATCAGCCCGGGGGAGTGGGACGACGTCAGGTCGACCATGCCCAAGGACCTGAGCACGATCATCCCCTGACCCGCGTACCGGATGGCTCTCACTCCACCGTCACCCCGGCGACCAGCCGCCGCCGGTGGTCGACCCGGCGCTCGGCCCCGATCAGCCGCAACGGCACCGTGAACCGGTGGTCGGCGCTGGACGCGGAGAGCCGCAACTCCAGGTCGCCCGGCTCGACCACCCGGTGCCCGTCGCGACCGGTGAACGAGGTGAGATCGGTGTGCACCGCGAAGGTCACCCGCCGGGACTCGCCGGGCGCGAGCGGGATCCGGGCGTAACCGGTCAGCCGGACCACCGGCCGGGTCACCTGGGCCACCGGGTCGTGCAGGTAGAGCTGCACCACCTCGGCGCCGGACCGAACGCCGGTGTTGCGCACGGTCACCGACACCGACACGGTGCCGTCGGTCGGGATCTCGGTGCGCCGGTCCCCGTCCGCTGCGACACCGTCGACCCGGGCGTCGCTCCAGTCGAACCGGGTGTAGGACAGGCCGTACCCGAACGGGTGCCGGGCGGTCGGGTCGACGTTGCTGACCTCGGTACGCTGGCCCAGCGCCGGTGCCAGGTAACCGGACGGCTGCCCGCCGGGTAGGCGGGGCACGCCGATCGGCAGCCGGCCGGACGGGTTGACCCGACCGCCGAGTACGCCGGCGATCGCGGGCCCGCCCTCCTCACCGGGAAAGAACGTCTGCACCACGGCCGCGAGCCGGTCGGCCCACTCGCCGAGGGCGTACGGGCGCCCGGCGAGCAGCACCAGCACCACCGGAGTGCCGGTGTCGAGCAGTGCGGTGAGCAGGTCCTGCTGCACGCCCGGCAGGTGCAGGTCGGCCGCGTCGGAGCCCTCGCCGGAGGTGCCGGCGCCGAACAGGCCGGCCCGGTCGCCGAGGACCGCGACGCAGACGTCGGCACCGGTGGCGGCGGCCACGGCCGAGGCGATCCCGGACCGGTCCGTACCGTCGACCGCGCAGCCGGCGGCGTGGTCGAGCCGGGCCCCGGGCAGCTCGGCCCGCAGCGCGGCCAGCAGGGTGGGGATCTCCACCCCGGCCGGTACGCCCGGATGCTGACCGCCGACATGGCTCGGGAAGGTGTAGCAGCCGAGCATCCCGGTGACGCCGTCGGCGAGCGGCCCGACCAGCGCGATCCGGGACTCGGGGGCGAGCGGCAGGACGCCGGAGTTGGCGAGCAGCACCACCGACTCCTCGGCGAGTTCGCGGGCCAGCGCCCGGTTGGCCGGCGGGTCCAGGTCGAGGGTGCCCTCAAGGCCGGCCGGTTCGTCGGCCCGCCCGGCCAGGGCCGCCGGTTGCGGTGACCAGTCCGGGTCGAGCAGTCCGAGCGCGCACTTCTGCCGCAGCACGCGGGCGGCGGCGCGGTCGATCAGGTCCTCCGGCACGGTGCCGGCGCGGACGGCGGCGACCAGGCCGGGCCCGAAGCAGCGGACGGCGGGCAACTCGACGTCGACCCCGGCGGTGAGGGCGAGCCGGGCCGCGTCGACGGTCGAGTCCGCCACGTGGTGCAGCAGTTGCAGGAAGGCGATGCCGAAGTAGTCGGCGACGACGGTCCCGGTGAAGCCCCACCGATCCCGCAGCAGGTCGGTGAGCAGCCGTTCGTCGGCCGCCGCCGGTACGCCGTCGACCTCCGCGTAGGAGTGCATGACCGAACCGGCCCCGCCGTCGCGCACGGCCATCTCGAAGGGCGGGAGCAGCACGTCGGCGTACTCGCGCGGGCCGACCGCCACGGGTGCGAAGTTACGGCCGGCGCGGGAGCCGGAGTAGCCGGCGAAGTGCTTCAGGGTGGCCACCACCCCGGCCGACTGCAACCCCCGCACGTACGCGGTGGCGATCGTCGCCACCAGGTACGGGTCCTCGCCGATGGTCTCCTCGGTCCGCCCCCAACGCGGGTCGCGGCTCACGTCGAGCACCGGAGCCAGCCCCTGGTGTACGCCGACCTGCCGCAGGGCGGCGCCGATCTGCGCGGCCATCCGTTCCACGAGCTCCGGGTGGAAGGTGGCGCCCCAGGCCAGCGGGGTGGGATAGACGGTGGCGCCCCAGGTCATGAACCCGGAGAGGCACTCCTCGTGGGCGATCGCCGGGATGCCGAACCGGTTCGCGGCGACGATCTCGGCCTGCATCCGGGCGAGTGCCCGCGCACCGAGTGCCGGGTCGATCGGCGCGGTGCCGAACGGCCGGGTGAGCTGACCCAGGCCGACCCGGATGAGTTCCCGCCAGTCCGGGATCTCGTCCACCATCTCGTGCTGGTGCGGGGCCATGTCCTCGTCGGTCACGTCCGCGCCGACCCAGACCCCGTACAACTGGGCGATCTTCTCCTCCAGCGACAACCGGCCGAGAAGGTCGTCGACCCGTACGTCGACCGGTCGGGTCGGGTCCTGCCAGGGTGCCGGCGGGGTCGCCGTCAGGGTGCGGTGGCCGTCGCCGGCCCGGGGATCGCTGCTCATGGCAGCCTCCTGTCGCTTGTACCGGCATTCCGAAAGTCCCGCGGCGACGTCGTCGTGCCGGGGGTCTGATGCCGTTGCTTCCGATATGTTTCCGGAAACTCGGCTCCCCGTCGAGGGGTCTGTCGACTCCGGTCCCGGCTGGCCGTCCGGTCGGCGGCCGGACCGACACGTCAAAGCGGCGGACAGAACCACGGGTCACGGTGGCCTGAACTATCGGTCCGGGGGCGAAAATTTGCGGTGCCGCCGTTAGGGCACCGGCCCAACCTGGCGACCCGGCCACCACCCGCTCCGGACCGTGTTAGCTTCAGGCTGCTGCGCCCCTCTCACGTGGCACCGCGCGACCGACCCCCGTCACGGACGTACATCCACGCGAGAGGATTGTCGAGATGCCGTACATCAGTGTCGGGGTGGAGAATTCCGCGTCCATCGATATCTACTACGAGGACCACGGTGCGGGTCAGCCGGTCCTGCTCATCCCCGGCTACCCGTTCGGCGGCACGGCCTGGGAGAAGCAGGTCGCGGCCCTGGTCGACGCCGGCTACCGGGCCATCACGTACGACCGTCGGGGCTTCGGCAAGTCCAGCCAGCCCACCATGGGCTACGACTACGACACCTTCGCGGCCGACCTCGACCAGATCATGACCACCCTCGACCTGCGCAACGTCACCCTGGTCGGGCACTCGATGGGCACCGGCGAGGTGACCCGCTACCTCGGCGCGTACGGGTCGGCGCGGGTGAACCGGGCGGTGGTGGTCTCACCGATCCCGCCGTTCCTGCTCAAGACGGCCGACAACCCCGAGGGCGTCGAACAGAGCCTCTTCGACGGCTTCATGCAGCAGATCATCAAGGACCGTTACGTCTGGTTCACCCAGTTCCTTCAGAACTTCTACAACCTCGACGTCAACGCCGGCAAGCTGGTCAGCGACGACGTGGTCCGGGCGAACTGGAACTCGGCGATCATGGCGTCCCCGACGGCCACCGTGGCCTGCATCCCGGCCTGGTTGACCGACTTCCGGGACGACCTGCCACGGATCGACGTGCCGCTGCTGATCATCCAGGGGGACGCCGACCGGGTGCTGCCGTTCCCGGCCACCGGCAAGCGGCTGAGTCAGGCCGTCGACGGCAGCAAGCTGGTGGTACTCAAGGACGCGCCGCACGGCATCCCCTGGACCCACGCCGAGGACGTCAACCGGGAACTGCTCAACTTCATCAAGGAGCGGGTGCCGGTCGGCGCCTGAGCCGGGCAGCACACCGCCGACGACCCGCCGGCACGGGCGGGGGGTCGTCGGCGGTGCACGGAGCCGCTCGGCCGGTTGCTACTTCACGTCGACGAGGTCGACCACGAACACCAGTGTCTCGCCCGGCTTGATCACACCGGCGGCGCCCTGGTTGCCGTACCCGAGGTGCGGCGGGATGGTCAGCTTGCGCCGGCCGCCGACCTTCATGCCGGCCACGCCCTGGTCCCAACCGGCGATGACCCGACCGGCGCCGACCTGGAAGCCGAACGGCTCACCCCGGCCCCAGGAGGAGTCGAACTCCCCACCGGTGGAGTGCGAGACGCCGACGTAGTGCACGGAGGCCCACTGGCCGCGCCCGACCTCCGGCCCCTCGCCGACGGTGATGTCCTCGATGACCAGGTCGGCCGGGGGTGCACCCTCGATCGGTCCGATGCTGGGCTTTTCCATGTCCAGTCCTTCCGGGGACGAAATACGTGATCAGGAACGGAACTAACGAATCATCCTTACTCATCGAGATTCGCCGACGTGTCGCGGCCGGGGTCGTACCCGATCGCAGCCGGCCGGACGCGGACCCGGACCGTCGGATCCGGCGGTCGCGCCGGTAAGTCGCCGCGTCATCGTGGCGAAGGTCGGTAACGTGCGGGGCATGCAGGGGGAGACCATGGTCGGATTCGGCCACAAACAGTCGTGGTTGGCGGTTCGGGACGCCGACGTCGAGGCCCTCAGCGGGGCCCTGGCCCTGCGCGACCTCGGTACGGTCTCCTGGCGCGACGGCATCGACCTGGCCTACCTGACCGACGACCGGCTGGTGGTGACCCCGCCGCTGCCCGGTGCCCGCGACGCCCGCTGGCTGCTCGCCACCGGCCGCTGGCTGCTGCGGCCGACCACCGTCGTGGACGTGGTCGAACTGTCCGCCACACTCGGCACCGAGGTGCAGTTGTTCGCCACCTACCGGGTCTCCGAACTGCACCGCTGGGCGCGCGCGGTCGACGGCGTCGCCGTGCGCGCGTTCGGGTTCCTCGGCGAGATCGGCGAGGTCACCGAGTGGCGGGGCGACCCCGACGACGTCGAGCAGTCGATGGGGCTGCCGCCCGCGCTGGACGGGGAGCCCGACATCCTGGTCTCCGAACACGACGTGATGCGGCTCGCCGGTGCGTGGAGCGTGGACCCGAGCATTCTCGACGGCCGATCCGCTCCGGGTCCGCTGCACGCGTACGCCACCCCCTGAACCGCCGTTCTCGCTGGCCGAGTGGCCGGAGCTTTGTGTCCGCCACCGGGAATGCACCGATGCAACGGGCGGCTAGGGTGATGGACGGCGGAGTCGGCGCGGCGGTCGGGCGATCTCCGTCGAACCGGTCGGGCCGCTGCGGGGACCGACCGGAAACAGGCGGGGCAGGGGAGGCGTCGAGCCATGCGCGAGTCGACCAGTCCCGACGTGTTCGTGCACCCGGCCCTGTTCTACGCGAGCCGGTACGAATACCTCGCCGGCACGGTGCCGTTCATCCGGGCCGGGCTGGCGGCCGGTGAACCGGTGATGGTCGCCGTGCCCGAGGAGAACCTCGACCACATCCGGGCCGCCCTCGGCGTCGACGCGGCACGAGTCCAGCTGCACGACATGGGCGTGGCCGGGCGCAATCCCGGCCGGATCCTGCCCGGTGTGCTGCTCGCCTTCGCCGACGCCCACCGCGACACCCGGGTCCGGATCGTCGGGGAGCCCGTCTGGGCCGGTCGGACCGCCGACGAGTACCCCGCCTGCGCCCAGCACGAGGCACTGATCAACGCCGCCTTCACCGGCCGTCCGGCGGCCATCCTGTGCCCGTACGACACCGGCCGGCTGGACCGGAGCTGGCTCGACGACGCGTACCGTACCCATCCCACGGTGCGGACCGCCGGTGCCGCCTTTGCTAGCCCGCACTACGCCGATCCGCTGGCGGTGGCCGCCGGGTTCAACCTGCCGCTGCCGTCCCCGCCGGCGCACGCCGAGACCATCGCCGTCGAGTTCCACTCCCTCTGGGCGCTGCGCCGGCTGGTGACCGCGCAGGCCCTCGCCGCCGGGCTGGCACCGGACCGGGTCGCCGACGTGACCCTGGCGGTCAACGAGCTGGCCGCCAACACGGTCGAGCACGCGGGTGCCACCGGGACCCTGTCGGTCTGGACCGACGACAAGCAGTTGATCTGCCAGCTCAGCGACAACGGGCACATCGCCGAACCACTCGCCGGTCGGATTCCGGCCGCGCCGGACCAGGACGGTGGGCGCGGCCTGTTCCTGGTCAACGAGCTCTGCGACCTGGTACGCGTACACACCCGTCCGGGCGCCACCAGCATCCGCGTGCACATGCATCGCTGACCGGTTGCTCAGCGCTGACCGGTTGCTCAGCGCTGACCGGTTGCTCAGCGCTGACCGGTTGCTCAGCGCTGACCGGTTGCTCAGCGCTGACCGGTTGCTCAGCGCTGACCGGTTGCTCAGCGTCCGCAGAATGCCCTCCCGGAGCCACCACGAACCACGCTGACAATGTGCCCGGTGGTCACGGTAGGACCAGCCCTACCCCCCGATCCTCCCGCCTGCCGGCTGTCGGCCGGACCCCACCCGCTCATACGTTGGAATGGGCAAGCAGTCGGTTCGGCCTCCGGGGGGAGCAATGGTGGATCCGTCGACCAGTTCGGTGCGAGTGGAGCCACCGGCGCACGCGCCGGCGGGAACGGGCGAGGGACCTCGGATCGGGGACCTCGACGCGCTGCGGGGCTTCGCGCTCCTGGGCATCCTGGTCGTCAACATCGCGTTCTTCGCGTCGGGGTACCCGTTCCACCTCGTACCCGACCCGTCGTACGACTCATGGCTGGACCAGGTCACCCGCTGGCTGGTCGAACTCCTCTTCACCATGAAGTTCTACCTGCTCTTCTCCTTCCTGTTCGGATACAGCTTCACCCTCCAGATCGACTCCGCCGTACGGCGAGGTGTCGCCTTCGCTCCGCGCTTCCGGCGCCGGCTGGCCGGGCTGTTCGTGCTCGGCGTACTGCACGCCGTGCTGCTCTTCCACGGCGACATCCTGACCACGTACGCCCTGCTCGGGCTGGTCCTGCTGGCGGCGCGGGGGCTCCGGCCGAGAACCGCGTCGACCCTGGCGGGTGCCCTGCTCGGCCTGGTCGCGCTGGTCATCGCGCTGGCGGCCGTACGCGGTGGCGGCCTGGTCCCGGACCCGACGATCGCGGCGGACGCGGGTGCCCGGTCCACCGAGGCGCTGCGCGGTGGCCTCGGCTCGGTGCTGGTCGAGCACCTGCGCGCCATGCCGGCGATGATCTCGGCGTTGCTCGTCCAGGGGCCACTGGCCCTCTGCGCCTTCCTGGTCGGCCTGGCGGCCGGCAGGGTACGGCTGCTCGCCGACGTCACCCCGCACCGGCTCCTGCTGCGGCGGGTGCAGTGGGTGGGTTACCCGGTCGGCCTGGCCGGAGCGCTGGTCTTCGCGGTCGGCGGCGGGACGGCGAACCTGACCGGGCTGGTGCTGAGCATCGTCACCGCGCCCCTGCTGATGGCCGCGTACGTCGCCACCGCGCTGCGGGCCTTCCACACCGGCCGGGGTCCCCGGCTCGCCGCGGTGCTCGCGCCCGCCGGGCGGATGGCGCTGTCCAACTATCTCGGCCAGTCGGTCGCCGGTGTGCTGATCTTCACCGGGGTCGGGTTCGGCCTGGTGGGCCGGGTCGCCCCGCTGCCCACCCTGCTGATCGCGGTCGCGATCTACGGCGGGCAGTTGGCCTTCAGCGCCTGGTGGCTGGCCCGGTTCCGGTACGGACCGGTCGAATGGCTGCTACGTTCGTGGACCGACGCGCGTCGGGTCCCACTCCGGCGCTAGGGCCTGTGTCGAAGTCGGACCCGGGCGTCTGACGTGGGTTGCCGGTTCGGGTGACGGGCAACACCGGGCGGTGACGCGTGTTGCGCCACCGCCCGTGTTCGTGTGAGTTCAGGACCAGCGGATCGAAGTGGCGTTGTCGTCCAGGATGCCAAGGTCGGTTCGGTCACCCCAGTATCCGATCAAGCCGCCCGGCCAGCCGCGGTGCTCGAAGAGGCTGAGCCAGCATCCCCGGTAGGCGCGGTACCCGCCCCGCGCACGGGGATCTACGCCGAACACGCCACCGCGTTCGCCGCCCGCGACGCGTCGAGCTCCGGCCCCGGTCGGCTACCCTCGGGATACCAGTTTCCGGAACAGTTCCGTAACTTGGTGCAAAACGCCAGACTGCCGGCACCTGCCATCGCCTCAACACCTGGCCTGGGAGAACGGTGATCCGCCCGGTGCGGTACCGGCGCGACCGCGAAAGTGTTTCGGTCGTAGGCTGGAGCCTCGAAGAAGGAGCTGCATCGTGACGGTCGACGAAGGACGCCGGATCACCATCACCGCGATCGCCCAGGAGGCCGGGGTGTCGGTGCCCACCGTGTCCCGGGTGCTCAACGGTCGCAACGATGTCGCGCCGCAGACCCGGGAGCGGGTCGAGGAGTTGCTGCGCCGGCACGGTTACCGCCGCCGGGCCACCCGGCCACGGGCCGGTGCGAGCCTGATCGACCTGGTCTTCAACGACCTGGACAGCCCCTGGGCGGTGGAGATCATCCGTGGGGTGGAGGACGTCGCGCACGCGGCCGGCGTCGGCACCGTCGTGTCGGCCATCCACCGCCGGTCCACCTCCACCCGGCAGTGGTTGCAAAATCTGCGTACCCGCGCCACCGACGGGGTGATCCTGGTCAGCAGCGATCTCGCTCCGCCGGTGCACGCCGAGTTGCGCCGGCTCAACGTGCCGATGGTGCTGGTCGACCCGGCGGGCGTACCCAGCCTGGACATCCCGACGATCGGGGCGACGAACTGGGCCGGTGGGCTACGGGCGACCGAGCACCTGCTCTCCCTCGGCCACCGCCGGATCGGCTTCATCGCCGGCCCGCCCCGGTTGCTGTGCAGCCGGGCCCGGTTGGACGGTTACCGGGCCGGGCTGGAGGCGGCCGGCATCCCCATGGTCGACGAGCTGATCGCGCCCGGCGACTTCTACCACGAGTCCGGGTACTCCAGCGGTACGGCGCTGCTGAACCTGGCCGACCCGCCGACCGCGATCTTCGCCTCCAGTGACCAGATGGCCTTCGGTGCGTACGAGGCGGTCCGTCGCCGTGGCCTGCGGGTGCCCGACGACGTGAGTGTGGTCGGGTTCGACGATCTGCCGGAGGCCCGGTGGTCCTCGCCGCCGTTGACCACCGTGCGCCAGCCGCTGGCCGAGATGGGCCTGCTCGCGGCCCGTACGGTGCTCCGGCTGGCCCGCGGCGAGCCGGTCGACACCCCCAGGGTCGAGCTCTCCACCGACCTGGTCGTCCGGGACAGCTCGGCGCCACTGGTCCGCCGCTGACCGCGTCCGGCAGCACTAGCGGGACTGCGCGAACCGTTCTGCGGCGAATTGAGCTGAATTAGGCTGCTTGGTGGAATGACCCCGCCAGCGGGTTAGTGGTGATCGTGCACCGGGTACCACCCCGTGCACGGCGCCCCGCCGCGTGGAAGGTGGGGCGACTGAACCGAGGGGGCCCGATGAGACTCGACGACGACGACATCCGGACGAGCGGCGGCGGCGCCGGCGAGGGTCCGGCCGACGGCGGTGCCAACCCGGCGGGCCGCGACGGGGGCGCCGACGGCGCGGCGCAGGGTCCGGCCGACGGTGGTGCCGCGGTCGGTCAGCACGACGGCGGTGCGGACGGTTCCGCCGAGGGCCCGGCCGACGGTGGTGCCACGCCCGGTCAGCACGACGGCGGTGCCGACGGTTCCGCCGAGGGCCCGGTCGACGGCGGGGCCGATCCCGGCCAGCGTGACGGTGGCGCGGACAGCGCCGCCCGCTAGCCGGGACCCGGAGATGACCGACGACGCGCCGGACGGCCACCGCCGTCCGGCGCTGGCCCGTTGCGTGGCCCTTCCCCCGGCCGCCTTCGTCACCACCCACTGGGGCCGGGCACCGCTGCTGTCCCGGGCCAAGGAACTCGCCAATCCGGACGGCTTCAGCGACCTGCTCAGCCCCGCCGACGCCGACGACCTGCTCAGCCGGCGCGGACTGCGTACCCCGTTCCTGCGGGTGGCCAAGGACGGCCGGGTGTTGCCGACGGACCGGTTCACCGGCGGCGGCGGCGCCGGGGCCGAGGTCACCGACCAGGTGCTCGACGAGCGGATCCTCGACCTGTACGCCGACGGCGCCACCCTCGTCCTACAGGGACTGCACCGCAACTGGCCGCCGCTGATCGACTTCACCCGCGAACTGGGCGCCGCCCTGCACCAACCGTTGCAGGTCAACGCCTACCTGACCCCCGCCGGGAACCAGGGCTTCGCCACCCACTACGACACCCACGACGTCTTCGTGCTCCAGGTCGACGGGGCCAAGCACTGGCGGATCCACGAACCGGTGCTCATCGACCCGCTGGAACGCCAACCCTGGGGCGGCCGGGCCGACGAGGTCAGCGCCACCGCCGCCGGACCACCCGCACTCGACGTCACCCTGGAACCCGGCGACGCGCTCTACCTGCCCCGAGGCTGGCTGCACAGCGCCCAGGCCCAGCAGGGCAGCTCGCTGCACCTCACCGTCGGGGTCCGCGCCCTCACCCGGTACGCGCTGGTGGAGACCCTGCTCGGGCTGGCCGCCGAGGACCCACGGCTGCGCGCCGCGCTGCCGTTCGGCCTCGACCTCGCCGAACCGGCCCAGATCGCACCCGAGCTGACCGAGACCGTGGCCGCGTTGCGCGACTGGCTGGACCGGGCCGACCCGACCGCCGTCGCGGCCAAGCTCCGGGACCGGGTCTGGTCCGCCGCCCGGCCCGCGCCGATCCGGCCGCTGGCCCAGGCGGACGCCATCGCCGGCCTGGACGCCGACTCCCGGCTCGCCCCCCGCGACGGGCTGCACTGGCAGCTCGGCCCGGCCGGGGCGGACGAGTCGGACCGGGTCGTGCTGCGCCTGTTCGACCGGACCGTCAACTTCCCCGGACAGTGCGCGCTGGCGCTGCGGGCGTTTCTCGACGGCGGTGTCTCGCGCGTCGGTGACCTGCCCGGACTCGACGACGACGCGGACCGGATCCTGCTCGCCCGCCGGCTGCTGCGGGAGGCGGTGGCCGTACCGGCCTGACCTGGGCTTGGGCCGGGGTCAGCGGACCAGGGCGAACAGCGCCGCGGTGGTCAGCAGCCCGGCGGCCACCACCACGGTCACCGACTTCGGGTCCAGCCCGGCGTGCCGGCGGTCGGCGAGTAGCTTCGCCGGCGCCAGCCCGACCACCGGGCCGACCAGCGTCACCACCACGCCGAGCACCGGCATCCCGATCGCCAGGTCGCCGCCGTAACGCAGGCCGGCCGCGCGGGCGGCGAAACCCAGGGCGTACGCGACCGCCGCGCCGAGCACACCGAAGAACGCCAGCAGCGGTTGGGTCGAGCCGGGCAGCTCACCACGGTGCTTGTTCCGGTCCAGCAGCTCCCGGACCCCGTCGAGCAGCATCCTCGGGTCGGTCGGCGCACCCGGTGTCGGCATCGGCGGGTCACCGACCCGCCGGGCCCCGCCACCGAGCCGTTCCCGCAGCGTCTGCCACAGGTGCAGCACCTCGGCGTCGGTCGACTCGGCCTCTTCGCGGGCCGCCTCAAGTTCCGCCTCGGCCCGCCGGACCGCCTGCTCGGCGTCGCGTACGGCGCGTTCGGCGGCGGCGACCTGGCCGGCGTACCAGCTCTGCGCCTCGGCCCGTTCGGCGTCCACCCGCGCGGTCACCTCGGCCAGCCGGCGGATCAGCTCGGCGTACGTCTCGCTCATCGGGCCGGTCCGTAGGGGATGATCGTCTGCCCGGTGCGGTGCACCGCCCGGTCGAAGAAGAGCCCCCGCCACGGGCGCGGATACCAGTCCGGCCCGCCGGTGCCCGGATACAGGGAGGAACCCAGCTCCCCGCCCTGTACGTCCAGCGCCACCCAGGCGCCGATCTGGTCGGTCCGGGAGGCCGGGCCACCGAGGTCCGCCCGCATCCGGGCCACCCCCCGCCACCAGGCCAGTACGTGCGTACGCCGCTCCGGCCCGTCGTGCAGGATCTGCCGCAGGTGCTCCAGCCCGGTCCGCCCACCGGCCCTGGCCGCCAACCGGCCGGCGGCCGCGTCGACGGCGTACAGCAGCAGGTAGTGCGGTGCGCCGGGTGCGGTGCCCAGGCCGAGTCCGGTGGCCGTCTCGGCCATCAGCTCCGGCACCGTCTCCTCGTCGTACCAGGCCGCGTCGTCGCCGAGGGAGTCGTAGAGCGTCCGGGCGGCCGAGTCGGCGTCCGGGTCCAGGCAGGCGATCGAGAAGCGGGCGGTGCCGGGCGGGTGTTGCCGGTGCAGCGAGCGGGCGGCCGCGTCGAGCACCGCGCACGCCTCGTCGACCCGGGTGCCGATGATCGCCAGGTTCCGACCGGGGGCGCGGGGCAGCCGCATCCCGGCCGACCGCGCCTGGACGTCGATGATCTCGCCGAGCAGGGCGACCGGCCCGCGCGGACCGCCCGCCGCCCGGCCCTCGGCCGACCCGTCGACCGGCCGCAGCGCCGCGTAGTCCGGCGCCTCGGCCAGCCGGGGCACCGCGTCGCCGTCGAACAGCCGAGCCGGCGCGGCGTCCTGCGGACGCATCCGCCAGAGCTGGTTCTGCAACTCACTCCAGGTGCCCCAGTCGCTGGCCGACGGGATCCGGGCCACCTGGTTGCCCTCCGTCATCCCGGACTCGGCGTTGATCACGGCGTGGTGCCGGGGCAGGGCCTGGGCCGCGTCGTTGCGTTCGGCGAGGATGCGCAGCGCCTTGGGCAGGGCGATCCGCAGGGTGAACTGGGCGACCAGCGCCGGCCGCCCCCAGAGCGCCTCGATGCCGCGCACGTCCTGCGAGGCCAGGACCAGGTGGATGCCCTGCGACCGGCCCCGGCGGGCCAGGTCCTCCAGCAGGTCGGCCGCCTCCCGGGCGACCGCGTCCCGGCCGGCGAGCAGCATCTGGAACTCGTCGACCACGGCGACGATCCGGGGCCAGTGCCCGTCCGGGTCGACGGCGCGCAGCTCGGACAGCTTGGTCACCTCGTGCCGCTTGGCGGCGTCGGCCCGGCGGCGCAGTTCCTCGGCGAGGAAGCGCAGCAGGGCCAGCCCGAACTCCCGGTCGGTGTTGACGTTGATCCCGACCAGCCGCATGTGCGGCAGCCAGCTCGGGTCGCGGCGACCCTGGGCGAACCGGGCGAAGGACACGCCCTCCTTGAAGTCGAGCAGGTAGAACTCCAGCTCGGCGGGGGAGTAGCGGGAGGCGAGCGAACCGATCCAGGCGAAGATCAGGTTTGTCTTGCCGGTGCCGGACGGGCCGCCGATCAACGCGTGCGGCGGGTAGTCGCCGAGGGTGAGCAGCACCGGCCGCCCCTGCGGGCCGTCGCCGATCGGCACCGTCAGGCCGGTCGCCGAGCCTTCCTTCCACATCTGGTCGACCGGGGGCAGCAGGTCGGTGAACGGCGCCGGTGCGGGCCCGGCGGTGACCGTCGCGGCGATCTCCCGGCAGGTGTCGGTGACCAGGGCGGCCGGCGGCGGCGGATCGAGCCGTACGGCCAGCCCCGGTGCGGTCCGCAGCCGGGTCAGGCCGTCGCCGACCAGGACCCGTTCGACGTCCGGTTCGTCGGGCAGTTCGATGCCCCGGACCACCAGGTGCACCCCGCAGGCGGCACCGGTGCGGACCACCCGGTCGAGTTGGCCGCGTTCGTGCCGGGACAGTTCGTCCCCGCCGAGCAGCACCGCCACCCGCCACGGTTCGGGCCGTCGTCCGGTGGCGGCGGCGAGTTCGCGCAGCGAGCCGTACTCACCGGCGAGGACCGTCTCGTTGATCCGGCGGATCTGGTCGACCAGGTCGTCCAGCAGCCGGGCCAGGCCGCCCGGCCCGACGAAGGTGAGCAGGCCGGCGGTGGACAGCGGGGCGAAGCCGGCCAGCCCGCCGCCGAGGTGCTCCGGGTCGTACCCGATCAACCGCACCGCGCCGGGTTCGGCCCGGCCGATCGCCCGCAGCAGCAGGGCGGCCACCACCGCGTCGCAGCCGGCCCGGTCCTCGCCGGCCAGGTGCACGTGCCCCTGGTCGAGCAGCGGCACCAGGGCCGGCACCGGTTCGGCGCCGGGCAGCCGGACCGCGCCGACCCGCAGCGCCCCGGCGGGTTCGTGCCGGTCGGCCGGGCTCGGCCGCCACGCCGGCCAGGGCGCGCTGGCCGCTCCCGGCGCCGCGTCGGTCGCCGCATGGGCGGTACGCCGGGCCAGGTCGACGAGTTGGCCGTCGTACTCGTCGGCGATCTCGTCGAGTCGGCGGTCCCGTTCGGCGCCGACCCGCTGCGGCACCCGCGCGGCGGCCCGCCGGGTCCGGGTCAACCGGTCCCGCGAGCCGTCCAACTCGGTACGGGCCTGGGTCAGTCGTCCACGGGTGACGCCGAGCGCGTGCGACAGCATGCCGCGGACCCGGGTGACGAGCTGGGTCCGGACGTCAGCCATCGGACTCCCGCAGGTTCTGGGCGGCCACCGAGCGAGCGTCGTGGCCGAGCCGGTTGAGCAGCAGTCCGGTGAGCACCCCGGCGGCAACCGCCGGGTCGGCCGGGTGCGGTGGGGCGGTCGGGTTCTTCGGCGGTGGCATCCGGCAGACCCGACTCAGCGCCGTTTCGAGCACCTCGGCGGGCAGTCCGGGCAGCAGGTCGCGGGCCTTGCCGGTGAGTTCGTCGCGCAGCCGGGGCAGGTCCTGCGCCCGGGGCGGGTGCCCGAGCAGTTCGGCCGCCAGGTCCCGCAGCATCGGCGGGGCCACCGCGGCCATGCCGAGCCCCACGTCCGCCGGTACGTCCCGGAGCTGGGCGTGCAGTTGGCCCCGATCGTCGGCGCGGACCCGCTCGGCCACCCGGCGCAGCAGGTCCTCGGCATCGGTGATCTCGCGGTCCGGTTTCGCCTCGGGCGAGTCCCGCTGGCCGGTCAGCTCGGTCACCCGGACCGACCACCACCGGTGCACCGGCCCGGCCGCGCCGCGTGGCTCCGGTACGGGTCCGGGTCCCGCGGTCGGCGGATCGTCGGTGGGCTCGCGCCGCTGGGTCTGCCCGGCGACCGGCGGCCCGTCCCCGGCCAGCCCGATCGCGGCCAGGTACGCGGCGACCTGGTCCTTCGCCACGAGCAGCGCGTGCCCGGCGGTCTCCGCGTGCTCGGTGGCCGCGGACAGCTCGGGGACCCCCATCGGGTCGGCCGACTCCTGGCGGACCCAGCGCAGCCGGTCCGCGGCCTGGCGGAGCCGGTCCAGCGCCTGCGTCACCAGGGCCACCGGCAGTTCGTCGGCGGCGGCTCGGACCTGTGCGCCCAGTTCCTCCACGATGGACATCGGCGGCTCAGAGCGTCGAGACGTAGAGCTGCGCCTGCTCCACCGCGGCCAGGGTCGCGGAGAGACACTCCTCCAGTTCCTGGGAGGCCTGCGTGAGCGAGGCCTGGGCGGCGCTGACTGTCTCGTGTCCACTGCCCTCCAGCGCGCCGGCCAGGGTCTGCTGTGCCTCGGTCAGCTTTTCGCTGGCCGCCTGCACCGCGGTCTGGCCCTCGGTGATCTGCTGGAGGGCGGCATCGATGGCTGCTTTCAGCTCGGCGACGCTCGCCACTGCGGAACCTCCTGGGGGCGGGCGGGGAGGGCTCTCGTTTTCTGCTGGGGTCAACATACCCCCGTGGGCGGTTCTTGCCTCGGTGTCCGTTCCGGCGCACAGCGTGGCTTCCGGTGGAGTCCGAGGTAGGACCGCAGCACTCACCATTTCGGGCAACATTAAGTCGGATCTCCGACAGACTGCCCGAGACGGCGTACGGCAGTCGTCAGGCGGGTCGCAACCAGCGCGGACCGCGTACCTCCGCACCCAGCGCCTGGACGCGGGCCCGCAGCTCACGGTCGGCGGTGACCACGACGCAGCGCCGGCCGGCGGCCTCGGCCCGGACCAGGTCGACGATCCGGTCGTCGCCGGACCCGGTCGCGGGCACCACCCGGACCCGATCGGCGCCGGGCACGTCCCGGGCCGCCCCCTCGACCACCAGCACCACCTCGACCGGTGCGGGCAGGTCGGGCAGACCCTGATCGGCAACCGGGGCGATCGCGTCGCGCAGCCGGGCGGCCGCCCCGGCCCGGTCCCGCCACCAGCCGTCCGGTCGGGAACCCATCACGTTCGCGGCGTCCACCACCAGCAGCGGCTCGGTCTCCATGGGGTCAGCCTGCCACCGGCGCACGTTTGTCGGGCCGACCGCCGGGTAGGCCACGCCGACCGTGTCGCGCCCGCCGAAGGGGACCAGAGATGACGCAGCCACCCGGTGACTCCGGCGTTGACCCCTGGGACGAGTTCCTGGCGCGGTACTTCGGGCGCGGTGAGGGGCGCCGTCCGGCCCACCGGGTGGACATCACCCGACTGATGACCGCCGATGCCCGGGAACTGCTCGCCGACGCCGCCCGCCGGGCCGCCTCCGCCTCCAGCAGCGACCTCGACACCGACCACCTGCTCTGGGCCGCGTTGCAGCGCGAGCCGCTGCGCGAACTGGTCCGCCGGGCCGGGGCCGACCCGGACGCGCTGGCCGGTGCGCTCGGCGGCCAGCAGCGCCCGGCCGAGCCGGCGCCGCAGGGGCAGGTGCCGCCGAACCTCTCCCTCACCCCGGCGGCCAAGCGCGCCCTGCTCGACGCCCACCAGCTCTCCCGCGCCATGGGCGCCTCCTACATCGGGCCCGAGCACATCCTGATGGCGCTGCCGCTCAACCCCGAGTCACCGGCCGGGCGGATGCTCGCCGCCGGCCGGATCCAGCCGCAGTCGCTGCAAAACGCCAACTCGGAGCGGTCCGGGGCGGCCGGCCCCAAACCGGACCGGGGCACCCCGACCCTGGACCAGTACGGCCAGGACCTCACCGACCTGGCCCGCGCCGACGAGATCGACCCGGTCATCGGGCGGGCCGACGAGATCGAACAGGCGGTGGAGATCCTGTCCCGCCGAACCAAGAACAACCCGGTCCTGATCGGCGAGGCCGGGGTCGGCAAGACCGCGATCGTGGAGGGGCTGGCGGAGCGGATCGCCGACGGCGACGTACCGCGCACCCTGCTCGGCAAGCGGGTGGTCCAGCTCGACCTGGCCGGGCTGGTCGCCGGCACCCGCTACCGGGGCGACTTCGAGGAGCGGCTCAAGAAGGTGATCGACGAGATCCGGTCGCACGGCGAGGAACTCATCGTCTTCCTGGACGAGCTGCACACCCTCGTCGGTGCCGGCGGCGCGGGCAGCGAGGGCGGGATGGACGCCAGCAACATGCTCAAGCCCGCGCTGGCCCGGGGCGAGTTGCGGGTGGTCGGCGCGACCACGCTGAACGAGTACCGGCGGCACATCGAGAAGGACGCGGCACTGGCCCGCCGGTTCCAGCCGGTGCTGGTGCCGGAACCGTCGGTGGACGACACGGTGGCGATCCTGCGCGGCCTGCGCGACCGCTACGAGGCACACCACCAGGTGCGGTTCACCGACGAGGCGCTGGTCGCCGCCTCCGAACTGTCCGACCGCTACCTGACCGACCGGTTCCTGCCGGACAAGGCGATCGACCTGCTCGACCAGGCCGGCGCCCGGGTACGGCTCCGTACCCGCACCCCGGACAACGACGTACGCGACCTGGAGCGGGAACTGGAGGACCTGCGCCGGGACAAGGAGCAGGCGGTCGCCGACGAGCAGTACGAGCGGGCGTCGCAGCTGCGTGACAAGTTGCAGGGCGTACAGGAGCGGATCGAGTCGTCCCGGGGCGACAACGGCCAGCAGCAGGTCCCCGAGGTACGGCCACAGGAGATCGCCGAGGTGGTCTCCCGCGCGACCGGGATCCCGGTCAGTCAGCTCACCGAGGAGGAACGCGACCGGCTGCTGCGCCTGGAGGGGCACCTGCACGAGCGGATCGTCGGCCAGGACGACGCGGTCAACGCGGTGGCCGAGGCGGTGCGGCGGTCCCGTACCGGGCTGGCGGATCCGAACCGGCCGATGGGCAGCTTCCTCTTCCTCGGTCCGACCGGTGTCGGTAAGACCGAGTTGGCGCGGGCCCTGGCCGGGGCACTGTTCGGCGAGTCCGACCGGATGATCCGGCTCGACATGAGCGAGTTCCAGGAGCGGCACACCGTCAGCCGCCTGGTCGGCGCCCCGCCCGGCTACGTCGGGTACGAGGAGGCCGGTCAACTCACCGAGGAGGTACGCCGACGCCCGTACGCGGTGGTGCTGCTCGACGAGATCGAGAAGGCGCACCCGGACGTGTTCAACATTCTGCTCCAGGTGCTCGACGACGGCCGGCTCACCGACAGCCAGGGCCGTACGGTCAACTTCCGCAACACCGTACTGATCATGACGAGCAATCTCGGCTCGGAGCTGATCACCGGCAGCCAGCGCAGCGTCGGCTTCGGCGGGGACGGTGAGGAGGACGAGACCATCGAACTGCGCGAGCGGTTGATGCGTCGGTTGCAGGAGCACTTCCGCCCGGAGTTCCTGAACCGGATCGACGAGGTGATCATCTTCCGTCGGCTGGAGAGCGAGCAGTTGCGGCAGATCACCGAGTTGCTGCTGGAGGAGACCCGGCGACGCCTGCACGCCCAGGACATCGTCGTCGACTTCACCACCGCCGGGGTGGACTGGATCGCCGAACACGGCTACCAGCCGGAGTTCGGAGCCCGGCCGCTGCGCCGGACGATCCAGCGCGAGATCGACAACCGGCTGTCCCGGATGTTGCTGGACGGTTCGCTCTCACCCGGCCAGCGGATCACGGTCGACGCCGCCGACGGTGCGCTCACCTTCGACGTCTCGGACAGCGACCACAACAGCGGACGCAACCCCGCACCTGCCTCGGCAGCCGCCGAATGAGCACCGGTAGCGGCGGTCGGGTGAGCATCGGCGGCGGTCGGGTGACCATCGGTGGCGGCGGTCGGGTGAGCGAGGGGGCACGGGTGGGGACAGACGGTGGCACGGCGAGGGGAGTCGGACGGTGAGTCAGCCTGAGGAAAGCCGGGAGAAGAGCCCGAAGACCGACGCGGTGCTGCAACCGCCGACCGCGAACCCCGACCGAACACAGTTGCGGGGCGACCAGGACGGGCCGGGCAGCGACGACGCCGACCGCGACGAGGCCGACCGGTCCGGGGACGACCCCGGTACGGGGATCTCGTCGACGTCCCGGAAGGAGCGGTGATGGCTCGCGAGCAACGCATCGAACCCGAGGTCGAACAGCTGTGGCAGGACTTCCACGACCGGGTCAACGTCACCTCGGAGCAGTTGCGCACCTGGCTGATGACGCAGGGGTCGGGTGAGGAGGCGTTCGGGCCGGGTCCGGACCTCGACCTGCCCGAACCGGGCCGGCAGATCCTCGCCGTGAAGCGCAAGCGCAAGGTCGACCTGACCCCGGACGACATCGACGTGATGCGGGAGACGGTGGACGAGATCGAGGGCCTGCTCGACTCCCGCCCCGACCTCGGCCCGAGCGACGAGACCTGGCGGCGTGCCCTGCTCGACCTCGGCCACGACCCCCTCGCCGACCGCTGAACCACCCACCAGCCGCCCACCACGGGCACTCCGTTATCCCGAAGAGTTCGGCCGGCCGGAGCGAGCCGAACTCTTCGGGATCACCTGTGGGCACTGTCGTTTGTTGGGGTGGGACGGTTATTCACCGCCGATGCTGGGGGCGCCCAGGCCGGCCGTTTCGGCGGCGTCCCGGCGTTCGTCCCGCAGTGCCTGCTCGCGGGCGAGCAGGGCCGCGTACTCGGCGATGTCGGCGGGGGTGGGCAGGTCGGGCGCCCGGCGCAGGAACGCCTCCACGTCGCGGGAGGCTGCGGTGTGGGCGGCGGCGATCCGCCGGGCCGTTTCCCGGGCGTCGTCGGGCGGGATGAGGTCGGTCATGTACCTACCCGTACCCGGTTCGGGGCGATTCGCACCTGCCGGCGATCTCCGCACGGTTGCCCGAGCCGGGGACCTCGCGTGGGCCGGGAACGCCAGGTGGGGCGGGACTTTGCCCGAGCCGGGGACGTCGCGTGGGCCGGGGGCGGGTTGCGGGGTCCGGTGCGTACCCCGCACCCCGCCCGGATCCGGGCGGTGGCCGACCGGCGCGGGTCTGACCCGCGCCGGCCGGTTCCCGTTCGTTACGGGTTGGTGATGCCGAGCGTGTAGCTGCCCGAGCCGCTGTAGGCGTAGACGTCGTAGCGGTAGTACCCGGCCGTGCCGTTGTACGTGATCGTCTCGTCCGCGCTGGCGGTCTCGGCGGCGGCCACGTCGACCCAGGCGCTGCCGTTCCACTTTTGCAGGTAGAGGTCGAAGTCCACCCCGGACGGACCGTCGAGGCAGCCACGGTGGGTGCCGGAGACGGTCGACTGGTAGTAGCTGCCACCCGGCTGGATCTGGCTGTTTCCGCTGGTCACCGAGCCGCTGTAGGTCGCCTCGTAACCGGTGCAGCCGGTCGGCGGCGGGTTGCCGCCGCCGCTGCCGGTACGCAGCGTCAGGCCGTACACCGACAGGATCTCGTTGACCGGCTGGAAGTAGGTGGTCCCGCCGGAGGTGCAGTTGCCGGAGCCGCCGGAGGTGACACCCTGCGCCTGCTGACCGGAGAGCCAGGAGCCGCCCGAGTCACCCGGTTCGGCGCAGGCGTTGGTACGGGTCAGCCCGGAGACGGTGCCCTGCGGGTAGGTCACCGACGAGTTCTTCGCCTGGACGGTGCCGCACTTCCAGCCGGTGGTAGAGCCGGACCGGCAGATGGCCGCGCCGACCGCCGACTCGGTGGAGCCGGCCACAGTCACGTTGCCGCCGGCGTAGTTGTTCACCCAGGGCTGCGGGGTCCAGTTCGAGTTGGTCTGCACCCAGGCGTAGTCGTTGCCCGGGAACGAGGAGCCCCGGAAGGTGCCGGAGGCAACCTGGTTGAAGCCCTGGGTCGCGGTGCCGGTCGTGCCACAGTGGCCGGCCGTCACGTAGCCGCCGGTCACCGGGAAGCCGACCGAGCAGCGTCCGCCGCCCATGTAGTAGGCGTCGCCGCCGCGTACGTCGTAGAAGGGCACCGGGGACTCGGTGGTGGGAACCAACCGGACCGCCTTGGCGTCCACGCCGCTCGCCTTGACGAAGGCGCTCGCGGCGGTGCCGTTCTTGGCCAGTACGACCACGGTGTTGCTGGCCACGTCGACGTACCAGCCGGCGACCGAGGTGTGCGTCGCCTTCGTGGCGGCGCGGTCCAGCCCGCTCTTGACACCGTCGAGTTCGGCCGCGCTGCGCGCGACCACCCTCGCCTGGGCGCCCGCGCCGGTGACCCGGCCGGCGAGCGCGGCGTCGGTGATCGCGACCACCAGGGCGCCGCCGTCGGCGCTCACCCAGCCACCGGCGTACGCCCGGCCGAGTGCCTTGCGCAGGTCGGCGTCGGTCCGGCTGGCCTTGTCGTCGCGGGTGATCCGGTCCTTCGCCTGGCTGGCGTTCAGGCCGAGGTCACGCTCCATGGCGGCCAGCATCTCCGGCGTCGCGGCGGTGCCGGTCGCGCTCGTCGATTCGGTCGCGCTCGTCGATCCGGTGCCGGGGGCCGCGTTCGCGGGTACGGCCACGGTGCCGAGGACACCGGCCGGCAGCAGGATCACCGCTGCCACTGCGGCGAGTCTTCGCTTCATCCGTTCGTCTCCTAAGGGTGTGCCGGGTCCCGGCGCGGCGGGCGAAGCGGGAGCATGGGGGTTGCTTCGCCACGCCGTGGCGACGCGGCGGCGTCCAACCCGGTGACCCGGCGGTGCGGATGTTCCGGTGCCCTGCCGACCGGGGGTCAGACCCGGTGCCGGGCGGCCGTTGGCCGTCCTGCGGGGCCTGGGTCGAGCAGGGCAGGCTTAACTTATCGGCCACATAATCGACACAGGTATATACCACCTTGCTCATACCGCTCGGGCGCTGTCACGGCCGAACGCGGCGCCGCCGGAAGCGCACCCGGCAGGCGACGGGCACGGAGACAGGCAGGTGCGTACGCCGACCCGTGGTCGGGTCAGGCGGCGGCCATCTGCTGCGGCCCGAAGGCCGGGTTGCGGGCGAGCCAGGCGAGGTAGTCCGGGTTGCGGTCCAGCGAGTCGGTGTACGCGGCGACTGCGTGGCCGAGCACCCGGTCGGCGATCCCGGCCGCCGGTGCCTCCGGATGCCAGCCGAGCAGCAACCGCCACCGCAGCGGCGCACCGGCCAGCGGTCGGGTCACCAGACCGGACACCGGGCGGAAGGTGGCCTGTGCCAGCGCCACCGCCTCACCGGCGTCGACCAGGTCCAGACAGCCCCGGATGTCGGTCTCGTACACCTTGCGCGGGGTGAATCCGGCCCGCGCGCAGGCCGCCGCGAAGCAGTCACCGAAGCAGCCGTCGCCGGGTGCCACCGCCCACTGCTCGTCGTGCAGCGTCTCCAGCTTGACCTCGTCGGCGGCGGCCAGCGGGTGCGCCTCGGGCAGGACGACGAAGACGGCGTCGACCGCGATCGCCCGCCAGGTCAACCCGAACTCCGCCGACGGGGTGGCGTCGCCGCAGACTCCGGCCAGCGCGTAGTCGAGCCGGCCGCCGAGCACCATCTGGGCCAGCTCGTCGACGTACCAGGAGGCGTAGGTGCTGATCTGGGCGTGCGGCTGGTCGGCCGCGAGACGGTGCACCAGCCGGCCGACCAGCGGGCTGTTCACCCCACCGAACCGGTAGCGGCTCAACGTCGTACCGGTGCCGGCGAGCCGGGCCGCCTCGTCCTGGAGCCCCTTCATCGCGGGCAGCAGCACCCGGGCGCGGGCGAGCACCAGTTCGCCGAGGGCGGTCGGCCGGGCGCCCCGGCGGTCCCGGTCGAACAGCGGGCCGCCGAGGGTACGTTCGATGCGCTGAAGCTGGGCGGTGAGAGCGGGTTGCGCGAGTCCCAGCGTGGACGCAGCCTTGGTCACGCTGCCGGTCTCCGCGATGGCGCAGACCACCTTCAGGTGCCGCAGCTCCAGGTTCATAGCGTGACGGTAGGACTATGACGGGATCTACGGGAAGACCTTCGGCCAGTGAAAGATCCCCCAAAGGCAAAGTAAAAAGTATCCGAACGGTCCACCAGGGCTAACGTGCGGCCCAGAGCAGTCCACGTTCGGTGATGAGGCGTACCTCGGGTACCTCAAAATCGTCCAGCTTGTGGCCCACCGTCGAGACGAATATCCGGCCCGAGCCCCAGTTTCGAGTCCATATTGCGGGGACCGTGACCGGCTGCTGCCACGGTGTGCCCGAGGAACCCGCACCCGCCGGGTCGGCCGGGTCGGCGGGGTCGGCATCGAAGGTCACCGTGGCGAGTACGTCGTTGAGCGGGTCGGTCAGCACCCAGTACTTCTCGGTGTGCACCCGTACCGAGTCGATGTCGGCGACGACCGGGTGCCCGGCCCGCTCCGGCACGACGGTCAGTTCATGGTGGACGAAGCCGGGCGGGTGGTATATGAAGACGCCGCCGGTGAGTTGGTGGTAGGTGGTGTGCTGGAAGGCGCCGACGATGCCGCCGTGCCAACCGGCGAAACCCGTGCCGGCCCGGACCGCTTCGGCCAGGCCGGCCGCCTGGGCGTCGGTGATGGTGCCGATCGACCAGCACTGCACGATCAGGTCGGCGGCGGCCAGCCGGTCGGTGTCGGTGTAGACGTCGAGGTCGGAGTAGACCCGTACGGCGAAGCCCCGCTCCCGCAGGAACGGGATGAACAGCTCCGTCGCCTGCACCGGGACGTGCCCGTCCCAGCCGCCGCGCACCACTATCGCGTCCCGCACCACGTTTCCTCCCGTCCCCGGTGGACCCCGACCGCCCGGCGGTCGGTCCGCTCAGGGCCGCGTGCCGTCGGGCAGATCCTCAACGTACGTCTGCCGCCCGGTGACCGCGTCCCGGACCTTGTCGACGACGCCGACCGCCGGTTCGACGATCCGGTTCCAGGGTGGCGTGGCGGGGGTGGTCGGGTGCGGGCGGGTGGGTGCCGCCTCCTCGGCGATCTGCACCCGGTTGCCGAGCCGGATCAGATCGGCCTCGGTCGCGATCGACCGCAGCGCCGGGAAGATCTCCGTCGCCGCGACCCGGCTGTGCCGGTCCACCTGCTCGCTGATCTCGCTGACCGCCCGGTCGAAGTCCGGCTCGCCGGTGCTGGCGGCGGAGAGGTCGACCAGTGCGCGCAGCAGTGCCGCGTCGGCGGCGATCTCCCGGTCCGCGACCGGCTCCCCGTCCGGCAGTGCGCTGCGCACGCTCGGGTAGAGATACTGCTCCTCGGCCGACAGGTGCCGGGTGACGGTCGCGATCAGCACCTCGCCGACCCGGTGCCGCTGCTCGGCCGGCAGCGCCGGATCGGCCAACTCCCGGCAGAGGGTGCCAATCTGCTCGTGCTCGTCGGCCAGCAGGTCGACCATGCTCGACCCGCCGGGACGGTAGTGCTCGTCGTCGTCGCCGACGGTGGGCGGCAGCGGGGGTAGGGGCACGGTCACGGTGATCCTCCTGCGGGCGGTACGACGACTGTGGGCAGTGGCGGAAGTGGATGGGGGAACGTCGACGGCGATACCCGTACCCTCCGAGGGCCAAACCCGACGGTCGATGTCCCCACCCGTACGGTAACGCGCAGTGACCGTCGCGGTGCGGCCGGGCGGCGCCGGGCCGACCCGGTGGCGGCGGATCCGGGGCGGGCCGTGCCGACCGGCCGCCGGGGTGAACTGGTAAGAAGAACCGCATGACCAGCCATGCCGCATCCAACCAGCCCAGCGCCACCGACGAGGTCGTCGACATCTGCCGTGACCTGCTGCGCATCGACACCAGCAACACCGGGGACAACGCCACCAGCGCCGGCGAACGGGTGGCCGCGGAGTACGTGGCCGGCCAGCTCGCCGAGGTCGGGATCAGCGCCGAACTGCGCGAGTCGGCACCCGGCCGGACCAGCCTGGTGGCCCGGATCCCGGGCACCGATCCCGGTCGCGGCGCGTTGCTTGTGCACGGCCATCTCGACGTGGTGCCGGCCGACCCGAGCGAGTGGTCGGTGCACCCGTTCTCCGGCGAGATCCGGGACGGTTACCTCTGGGGCCGGGGTGCGATCGACATGAAGGACTTCGACGCGATGGTGCTGGCGGTGGTCCGCCAGTGGCAGCGCACCGGCGTACGCCCGCCGCGGGACATCGTGCTGGCGTACACCGCCGACGAGGAGGCCGGCGGCGACTACGGCGCGCACTTCCTCGTGGACCAGCACCGGGAGCTGTTCGACGGCTGCACCGAGGCGATCGGCGAGGTCGGCGGCTTCTCCTACACGGTCAACTCCGACCTGCGCCTCTACCTGATCCAGACGGCGGAGAAGGGCCTGGACTGGATGCGCCTGCACGCGAAGGGCCGGCCGGGTCACGGCTCGATGGTGCACGACGACAACGCGGTCACCGCGCTGGCCGAGGCCGTCGCGCGGGTCGGCCGGCACCGGTTCCCACTGGTGCTGACCCCGACCGTACGGACCTTCCTGGAGCAGGTGTCCGACCTGCTCGGGATCGAGTTCGACCCGGCCGACCCGGAGCTGGCGATCGCCAAGCTCGGTCCGATCGCGAACATCGTCGGCGCGACCGTCCGCAACACCGCGAACCCGACCCGACTCGACGCCGGTTACAAGGACAACGTGATCCCGGGCCGGGCCAGCGCGAGCATCGACTGCCGGAGCCTGCCGGGTCAGTCGGAGCTGTTGCTGGAGCAGTTGCGCCAGGTCATCGGGCCGGATATCGAGGTGGAGTACACCCACCGGCAGTCGGCGGTCGAGACCAGCTTCGACGGGGATCTGGTCCAGGCGATGTCGGCCGCGTTGCGGGCGGAGGATCCGGGCGCCCGGCCGGTGCCGTACATGCTCTCCGCCGGCACCGACGCCAAGGCGTTCCATCGGCTGGGTATCCGCTGCTTCGGTTTCGCGCCGCTGCGCCTGCCCGCCGACCTGAACTTCTCCGCGTTGTTCCATGGCATTGACGAGCGCGTACCGGTCGACGGACTACAGTTCGGCGTGCGGGTACTCGACCGGTTCCTGCGCGACTGCTAGTCGCGCCGGAGCAGTTAACAAACCAGGGCGTTACCGACACGCCGCGGGTCCAACATGTCCCGCCTTTTGCCACCTCGAAGGGAAAGCCACACCATGACCGACCAGCACGCCGAGCTGGACGCCGCCCTGGAGCGGGTCATCGCGACCGCTCGGGCCCACCTCGCCGCGGTCAAGGCCGCCGAGGGCCGGATCGACGACGACGACGTCTGGCAGGCGTACGTCGCGCTCAACAACGCCTCGTTCGAGTACGACGAGCGGCTGCTCGACGCGTTCGGCGAGGTCACTCCCTGGGACGTGGAGTCGATCGACCCGAACGAGGCCGACGAGCGGTTCGGCGTCGGCCTGGGCGGGGTCGACGGCAACGAGCCGACCGACCCGCACCCGCAGGTCGTCTCGGTCCGCCAGCGGCGCGACTACCGGGTGCCCAGCGTCGCGGCGCTGATCCGGGTGGCCGAGGCCGCCCGCCGGTCGGCCGCAGCCGAGGACGAGGAGTCCGAGCCGGTCGAGGGGGTCGGCGAAGCGGTGCTGGAGCTGCTCCAGACCGGTGACGGTTCGCTCGGCGCTCTCGACATCCCGGAGCTGGAACCGCTCGACGGGCTGGTGATCGTCAGCGAGGTGGCGGTGCCGCTCGACCTGGAGTCGTTCGACGACGACGACAGCGCCGGGCCGTTCCGGCCGGGTGCTGATGACCAGCTCGTCGGCCGGCTGGACGAGCACCCGTTCCTGCCGACCGAGGGCGACGCCGACCACGACCATGATCACGACCACGGGGTGTCGTCGGCCCGGTAGTCGGCGCGGCGCCCGGAATCAGTAGGAGAGGCCCGGTTGCGACGTTTGTGCCAGGCGGCGACGCAGTACCACCTGCCGCGTCCCGTCCCGGAACAGTCGCACCCGGGCCAGCTCCCAACCGGAGAACTCGGCCTGGATCGCCAGTTGAGCCGCGGCGGTCATCCGATCGACGTTCGACGGCAACCGTAGCGGTGCGTATTCGTAGTCCATGCCCCTATCCTGCCCACGCGGGACCGGTGGCACCAGTGGTTGAGATCGGTACGACTCCCCGGTCAGCCGTCCCGCTCCGGATAGCCGAGCGGCACCGCCGACACGTCGTCCAGGGCGCGGGCGATCTCCGTCGGCAGGGTCATCCGCTCGACCTGCAACGCGCCCAGCAACTGCCCGACCGTGCGGGCGCCGAGGATCGGGGCGACCACGCCGGGCCGGTCCCGTACCCAGGCCAGGGCCACCTCCAGGGGCGACACACCGAGCCCGCCGGCGGCCGTCGCGACCGCCTCGACGATGCTCGAACAGCGCGGCTCCAGGTAGCTGGCGACGAAGCGCTCGAAGTGCGGCGAGGCCGCCCGCGAGTCGGCCGGCCGACCATGCCGGTACTTACCGGTCAGCACGCCCCGGCCCAGCGGCGACCAGGGCAGCACCCCCAGGCCGAGGCCGGCGCAGGCGGGCAGCACCTCGCGCTCGATCCCGCGCTCCAGCAGCGAGTACTCCACCTGGGCGGCGATCACCGGCGCCCGGCCGGGAAACGCCGCCTGCCAGGTCGCGGCCCGCGCGGTCTGCCAGCCGGAGAAGTTCGACACCCCGACGTACCGGACCCGGCCGCTGGTCACCGCGTGGTCCAGCGCGGCGAGGGTCTCCTCCAGCGGGGTGTCCGGGTCGTAACCGTGCACCTGCCACAGGTCCACGTGGTCGGTGCCCAGCCGGCGCAGCGAGGCGTCCAGGGTGCGCAGCAGGTGGCCGCGCGAGCCGTCCCGGCGGCGCGACGACCCCGGACGCAGCCCGGCCTTCGTCGCGATCAGCAGGTCCTCGCGGGGGACCAGGGTGCCCAGCAGGGACCCGATCACCGACTCCGCGTCACCGTCGGAATAGACGTCGGCGGTATCGACCAGATTCCCACCGGCATCGAGAAAGCTCTTGAGTTGGGCGGCCGCATCGTCGGCATCGGTATCCCGACCCCAGGTCATGGTGCCGAGCGCGAGCCGCGAAACCGCCAGCCCGCTTCGGCCGAGCGGTCGCTGTTGCATGGGTGAACCTTATTCAGAACATCGCCGCACCGATATCCTCGCTCCCGCCGATGTGTGCCGCGCCGCGTGTTCCGGACCTGCAAGAAGGCCCGAATGACGGCCTTCCGACACCACTGCACCATTCCGGGCGGCGCGTTGCCCACCGGGTGGCCGGGCCGCGCCCGCCGATTGCGTACCCTGATGCGACTTGACCCACGGGATGGGGGAGGACCAGTGCGACTCGGGCTCAGCCTCGGCTACCAGACGGCGTCGAGCACGCCGGCCGATCATCTGCTTCTGGCCAGGGAGGCGGACCGGCTCGGCTACTCGGTGGTCTGGGCCGCCGAGGCGTACGGGTCCGACTCGCCCAGCATGCTCGCCTGGATCGCCGGGCAGACCGAGCGGATCGACCTCGGCGCGGCGGTGATGCAGATCCCGGCACGTACCCCGGCGGTGACCGCGATGACGGCGGCCACCATCGACACCCTCTCCGGCGGCCGGTTCCGGCTCGGCCTGGGCGTCTCCGGTCCGCAGGTCTCCGAGGGCTGGCACGGCGTGCGTTTCGCCAAGCCGCTCGCCCGCACCAGGGAGTACGTGGACATCGTCAAGCTGGCGCTGGCCCGCAAGCCGGTCGAGTACGACGGCGCCCACTACCGGCTGCCGCTGCCCGACGGACCGGGCAAGGCGCTGCGGCTCGGCTTCCACCCGTACCGCGAGCACGTGCCGATCTACCTCGCCGCGGTCGGGCCGAAGAACCTGGAACTCGCCGGTGAGATCGCCGACGGCTGGTTGGCCGTCTTCTTCGCACCCGAGTTCGCCGCCGAGCAACTGGCCTCGGTCGCCGCCGGACGGGCGAAGGTGGGCAGGGAACTGGCCGGCTTCGACGTCGTACCGAGCGTCCCGCTGGTGCTCGGCGACGACGTCGCCGCCTCCGCCGAGCTGGTCCGCGCGTACGCCGCGCTCTACGTCGGCGGCATGGGCAGCCGGGAGCAGAACTTCTACAACCAGCTCGCCACCCGGATGGGCTACGGCGACGCCGCCCGCGAGGTGCAGGACCTCTACCTCGCCCGGCGGCAGCGGGACGCGGCGGCGGCGGTGCCGCTGGAGTTCATCGACCGGACCTCGCTGCTCGGGCCCAAGGAGCGGATCGCCGACCGGATGGCCGAGTACGCCGCCGCCGGGGTCACCACCCTGTCGGTGACCCTCTTCGTCGCCGACGTCGAGCACGGAATACGGGCCCTGCGGACCGCAGCCGAGGCGCTGGACCTGTCCGGGGTGGGAGAGTGAGGACGGCGGTGATCGGATGAGCTGGATCGAAGCGATAGTGCTCGGCATCGTGCAGGGGCTGACCGAGTTCCTGCCGGTGAGTTCGTCGGCGCACCTGCGGATCACCTCGGCGATCTTCTTCGACCGGGACGCCGGCGCCTCGTTCACCGCGGTCACCCAGCTCGGCACCGAGGCGGCCGTACTGCTCTACTTCGGCAAGGACATCTGGCGGATCACCCGGACCTGGGTGGTCGGGATCTGGGACCGGTCGGTCCGCAGCGAGCTGGACTACCGGATGGGCTGGTACGTCATCGTCGGCTCGATCCCGATCGGGGTCTTCGGACTGGTGTTCAAGGATCAGATCCGGACCGCCGCGCGGAACCTGTGGCTGGTCGCCACCGTCTTGATCGTCTTCGCCTTCGTGCTCGCCTTCGCCGAGTACTGGGGTCGGCAGACCCGGACGATCAGGGACTTCACCATGCGCGACGGCGTGGTGATGGGTCTGGCCCAGGCGGCGGCGCTGGTGCCCGGCGTGTCCCGCTCGGGCGGCACCCTCACCGCCGGGCTGTTCCTCAACCTGACCCGCGAGGCAGCCGCCCGGTACTCCTTCCTGCTGGCCATTCCGGCGGTGGTGATGTCCGGCCTGTTCAGCGTCCCGGACGTCTTCGACAACAGCGGCGACGGCTCCATCCCGACCGCCGCGCAGATGATCGTGGCGACCGTGATCGCGTTCGGGGTCGGCTACGTCTCCATCGCCTGGCTGCTGCGCTACGTCGCCCACCACACCCTGTACGCCTTCGTGCTCTACCGGGTGGCGCTGGGCAGCCTGGTACTGGCCCTGTTGATCACCGGCACCATCAGCGCCACCTGATCACAGGCACCCGGCCAGCGGCACCATCAGCGCCACCTGATCCGCCGGTCGGGACGGCCCCGTAGGGTGGTCTGGTGGCAACCCTCCTACTTCTGCGACACGGCCGGACCACCGCCAACGCCAGCGGTGGCCTGGCCGGACGCCAGCCGGTCGAGCTGGACGAGACCGGTCGGGCGCAGGCCGTGGCGGCCGGTGCCCGGCTGCGCCCGCTGCCGCTGGCGGCCGTGGTCAGCAGCCCGCTCATCCGCTGCCTGCAAACCCTGGAGCTGGCGCTGCCGCAGGTCCCGCCGACCCTGGAGGACGACCTGATCGAGTGCGGGTACGGCGACTGGGAGGGCCAGCCGCTGAAGAAGCTGGCCAAGGATCCACTGTGGCCAGTGGTCCAGCAGCACCCGAGTTCGGTGGTGTTCCCCGGTGGCGAGGCGATGGCGGCGATGGCCACCCGCGCCGTGTCGGCGGTACGCCGCTGGGACGCCCGGGTCACCGCCGAGCACGGGCCGGAGGCGATCTGGCTGGCGTGCAGCCACGGCGACGTGATCAAGGCGATCGTGGCGGACGCGCTCGGCGTACATCTTGATCTTTTTCAGCGGATCGTGGCCGACCCGGCCTCGGTGACCGCGATCCGCTACACCCCGACCCGGCCGTTCGTGCTCCGGCTCAACGACTCGGCCGGTGACCTGGGCAACCTGGTGCCGCCCCGACGGACCCGGCGACGGCGGCCCCGCCCGGCCGACTCGGACGCCGCGGTCGGCGGCGGTGCCGGCAGCGGCGAGCCGGGGCTGCAACGATGAGCCCGGCCGAGCCGGTCGGCGGGCCCCGCAGATGGGCGCCACCAGGCACAACCGGGCCGGACCGGGGGTGGCCGGCGATTCGGGTCGGTGCGCTGCGCGGCGGCGGATCGGGCCGGATAGGGTCGTGGGTATGACCCACCAGGTGCACGCCTTCGAGCCGCCAGAGCGGTTCGTCGCTGGGACCGTGGGCCCGCCCGGGGAGCGGACGTTCTTTCTCCAGGCCCGGGGCGGCGGCCGGGTGGTCAGCGTCGCCCTGGAGAAGGTCCAGGTGTCACTGCTGGCCGAGAAGCTGGAAGAGCTGCTGACCGAGGCCCAACGCCGGTTCGGGGTCGAGCTGCCCGATCCGGTGGTCGTCACCTCGGACAACGAGCCGCTGGACAACCCGGTCGACGAGGAGTTCCGGGTCGGCACCCTGGGCCTCGCCTTCGACGTCGACACCGCCACCGTGGTCATCGAGGCGATCGCGGCCGGCGAGGCCGAGGCGGAGGTCGAGCTCGGTGAGCCCGACGAGGTAGACGAGACCGAGGAAGAGGACGAGGAGCCCGACGACGACCTCGACCGGCTGCGGGTGCGGTTGACCCCGCAGGCGGCACGGGAGTTCATCGAGCGGGCGCGCAGGGTGGTGAACGCAGGCCGGCCGCCGTGCCCGCTCTGCGGCCAACCCCTCGACCCCGCCGGTCACCTCTGCCCACGGCACAACGGCTACCACCGCTGATGATCGTCGACCCCGCGAGCCGGGGCCGCCAGGCCCCGACCGAGCCGATCATCCGGGCCACGAGCGGGCGGGTGCCGCTGCGGTGACCACCTCCGACGTGCAGCCGGTGCTCGACGAGAGCGACGCGCTACGCCTGCTCCGGGGCGGCGAGTTCGAGTTGGAAGGGCGGTTGGCCGACGCCTCCAACACCACCCTACGGGGCTTCCTGACCCTCGACGGGGTAACCGCCCGGTGTGTCTACAAGCCGGTTCGCGGCGAGCGACCGCTCTGGGACTTCCCCGACGGCACGCTGGCGGGTCGCGAGGTGAGCGCCTATCTGGTCTCCCGGGCGAGCGGCTGGGACGTGGTGCCGCCGACGGTGCTGCGCGACGGCCCGTTCGGGCCGGGTGCCTGTCAGCTCTGGATCGACCAGCCGGCCGACGCCGAACCGGTGGTCGGCTTCGTCCCGGCGGGCAGCCTGCCGCCCCGGTGGTTCCGGGTCGCCGCGGCCCAGGACGACGACGGCGTGGCGTATGCGCTCGCCCACGCCGACGACCCGCGACTGGCCCGGATGGCGGTCTTCGACGCGGTGATCAACAACGCCGACCGCAAGGGCGGCCACGTGCTGCTCGGGTCCGACGACCGGATCTACGGGGTCGACCACGGCGTCTGCTTCCACGTCGAGGACAAGCTGCGTACGGTGCTCTGGGGCTGGTCCCGACGGGCGCTGCCGCCGGACGCGGTCGAGGTGCTCGGCGAGCTCGCCGCCGGTCTGGTCGGGTCGCTTGGCGAGGAACTGGTCGAACACCTGACCATCAGCGAGATCGCCGAGGTGTTGGCGCGGGTGAACCGGTTGCTGGAGGTGGGCCGGTTCCCGGTACCGTCCGACGACTGGCCGGCGATCCCGTGGCCGCCGATCTGACCCCGATCGGTCCCTCCGGTGCGCGCTCGGGCTGCTCAGCGCCCACTATCGCATTGATCACCTCGGGCTGTCCCGATCTCGTCGGCCGGGCTGGTTAGGCTGGCCGTCATGGACGCATGGACGGGGCATCAGGTGCCATCGCTGCCGGGATCCGGTGAGCCACTGGCGTTGTACGACTCGGCGCGCGGCGCCGTTCACCCCAGCAGCCCCTCCGGGCCGGCGACGATGTACGTGTGTGGCATAACGCCGTACGACGCGACCCATCTCGGGCACGCCGCGACCATGATCACCTTTGATCTGGTGCAGCGGATCTGGCGGGACAACGGGCACGAGGTGCGGTACGTCCAGAACGTCACCGACATCGACGATCCGCTGCTGGAGCGGGCCCAGCGCGACGGCGAGGACTGGGTAGTGCTGGCGATGCGGGAGACGGCGCTGTTCCGCGAGGACATGGAGGCGCTGCGGATCATCCCGCCGGCGCACTACGTCGGCGCGGTCGAGTCGATCCCGGCGATCGTCGGCAAGGTCTGCGCCCTGTTTGACGACGGTGCCGCGTACCGGCTGGAGGACGGGACCGGGGACGTCTACTTCGACCTCGCCGCCGCACCCCGCTTCGGGTACGAGTCGAACCTGACCCGCGAGCAGATGCTCGTGCTGTCCGCCGAGCGCGGCGGCGACCCGGACCGGCCGGGCAAGCGCGACCCGCTCGACCCGCTGCTCTGGCGCGGGGCGCGGGAGGGAGAGCCGGCCTGGGCGGGCGGTCCGCTGGGGCCGGGTCGGCCCGGTTGGCACATCGAGTGCGCCGCGATCGCCCTGGACCTGCTCGGCAACAGCATGGACGTGCAGGGCGGCGGCAACGACCTGATCTTCCCGCATCACGAGTGTTCGGCCGCGCACGCCGAGCGGTTGACCGGCGAGTCGCCGTTCGCCCGGCACTACGTACACGCCGGCATGATCGGCCTGAACGGCGAGAAGATGTCCAAGTCCAAGGGCAACCTGGTCTTCGTGTCCCGCTTGCGGGCCGACCGGGTTGACCCGATGGCGGTGCGGCTGGGCCTGCTCGCCGACCACTACCGGTCGGACCGGACCTGGACCGACGACGTGCTCAAGACCGCCCAGCAGCGGCTGGCCCGGTGGCGCGAGGCCGCTGCGGCGACCGCCGGGCCGTCCGGGGCCGAGCTGCTGACCGGCGTACGGTCCCGGCTCGCCGACGACCTGGACACTCCGGGTGCGCTGGCCCTGCTCGACGCCTGGGCCGACGACACCCTCGCCGGCACCGGTGCCGACCCGGCCGCTCCAGCCCTCTTCGCCAACACCGCCGACGCCCTACTCGGCACAAAACTCTAACCCCCTCCCCCCCTCCCCCCTCCCCACCCCAAAGCCGCGCGACGATCTTGCACTTGTGGCTGTACGCAAATCCGGCTCACTAGCATGATTCGGGCACCACAAGTGCAAGATCGCCGACGGGGTGGGGGAGAGGGCGGGGGGGAGGGGTTAGCCGAGGACCAGGCCGGGGTCGGGCTCGGGGTCGGCGACCGGTCCGGGGATTCGGTACTCCTCGGTCAGTGTGGTCATTGGTCCGGGCCAGGTGGCCTGGGCGACCTCGATCGGCTTGTGCCGCTCGTCGTACGCGACGTGCAGCAGGTGCAGTACCGGGGTGTCCGGCCGGATCTGGAGGATCTCGGCCTCCTCCCGGCTGGGCTGGCGGGCGCTGATCGTGTCGGTGGCCGAGCTGTACCCGCGCCCGATCGCCTCCTCGACCTCCTGGTAGAGCGGCCGGCCGAACGCCTCCATCCGCTCCAGGCTGGTGCCGGCGGCGTCGGCCACCCGGAACCAGGAGGCGCCGACCTCGACCGGCACGTCCTCGGTCCGGACCAGGTGCCGCCGGATGACCAGTTCGGTGCCGTCGGGCACCCCGAACGCGTCGGCCACCTCCGGCGGCGCCGGTGCCCGGCCGACCTGGATCAGGTGCTGTCGGTAACGAGCGGCGAGGTCCGCGTGGTAACCCCGGTGACCGCCGTAGCGCCCCCGGGAGAGCCGGTTGAGCCGGCGCCGGGTGCCGCGTACGTAGGTGCCGGAGCCGGGCTTGGTGATCAGCACACCCTCGACCCGGAGCTGGTCGATGGCGCGCTGCACGGTCTGCTTGGCGACCCCGAACATCTCGGCGATGGCCGGGATGCTCGGCAGCCGTTCACCGGCCGCCCAGTCGCCCTGCCGGACCCGCGTACGCAACTGGGCCGCGATCTGCCGGTGCGGGAACTCGGCCGCTCCCGGATTGATCTGCACCTGGTCCCTCCCTCTGCCGAACCTCCGCCGGCCTTGCCGACTCCTGCCGGCCTTGCCGACCCGCCGGCGTCTGCCGACCTCTGGCGGCCTTCGAATCTCCGGCGACCGCTGCCGCCTTGCCGACCTCTGTCGAACCTTGCCGACCCCTGCCGAACGGCGTTGCCCCGCACCGCTTCTACCGGACTGGATCGCCCCGCCGCCACCACCTGGACAACTAGGTTCCTAGGATGCCGTACGTAGGGTGGTCCGGCCCACAGCGACACGCCGCAGGCCGGACCTTCCGTGAGGGAGCTACACGTTCACCGGCGCCGGATCACCCGTACGGCCGCCGGAGCGTGCTCACGGCTTGCGGGCGAGCACCGCACCGTTTGCGCCCGGCGCCTCGAAGACGACCGTACGGATGTCGGTGAAGCCGGCCCGGCCCAGCCACTCGCGGTACTCGGCGCCGGAGTAGTTCTTCCCGCCCTCGGTCTCCACCAGCATGTTCATCCCCATCAGCGCGGCCTCCGGCGGCCCGGCCCGGTCATCGTCCAGCAGCAGTTCGGAGATGATGATCGTGCCGCCGGGGGAGAGCGCGGCGAAGCACTTGGCCAGGATCAGCTCGTTGGTCGGCTCGTCCCAGTCGTGCAGGATCATGCTCAACAGAACCGCGTCGTAGCCCTCGGGCAGCGTCGGGTCGGCGAGGAAGTCTCCGCTGGTGGTGTCGACCGTACCGGTCAGACCGGCGGTGTTGATCTTCGCGTCGGCCTGGGTGCAGACGTGCGGCAGGTCGAGGATGGTGGCCCGCAGGCCGGGGTGCTGCCGGCAGAGTTCGATCGAGAAGGCACCCGCCCCGCCGCCGACGTCGAGCAGTCGCCGGTGGCGGCCGAAGTCGTACGCGCCGGCCAGGGCGCGAGCGGTGAAGATCGAGGTGGAGTACATCGCCTCCCAGAACAGGGCGAGCATCTCCGGGTCGTCGGCGTCGAAAATCGAGTCCTTGGCCTGCGGATCCCAGGTGAGCGGCTTGTCTGTCCGCAGCGCCTCGCCGATCCGGTGCCAGGGCAGGTAGGTACGCTCGTCGCAGTAGCGCACCTGGCCGCCGAAGTAGTACGGCTTACCGACGACCAGGAATTCCTCGGCCAGCGCGCTGTTGCGGTAGCCGCCGTCGGTCTTCTCCAGCAGGCCCAGCGAGGCGCAGGCGGACAGCAGCAGGTCGGCCGGGCGTTCGGCGAGGCCGAACTCGGCGCCCACGGTCTGCACCGTCAGCTCCCGTCCACCGGCGATCCGGGTGAACAGGCCGAGTTCGACCGCTGCCGCGAAAGTCTTGAAGCTCCAGAAACCGGTCACGAGCCCCATAAGAGGGGTAGGGGTGATCATTCAGACATGTCATCATCTGAATGGGCAGGAGGCATGCATCTGTCAGCTATCTGACATACGCCTTTTTGGGTCCGCTACCGACCGTTCGGCCGAGCCTTACAGTCTTACCAGGAGCCTGCGGTCGGGCCGGCGGAGCCACCCCGACGACGAAGGTACTTCTCGAACTCCTGGGCGATCTCGTCACCCGTCAACGGCTGGATGCCGGCGTCACCGACCCGCTCCTCCAACTCCCGGACGTACTCGCCGAGTTCGGCGTCCTGCTCGGCGGCGGAACGTACCCGCTGCTCCCACTCGGCGGCCTCCTCGGCCAGGTCGGCCATGGGCACCGGCAGGTCGAGCACCTCCTCGACCCGGTGCAGCAGCGCCAGGGTCGCCTTCGGGCAGGGCGGGTTGTTCGCATAGTGCGGCACGTGCACCCAGAACGACACCGCGTCCACCTCGGCGCGGGTGCAGGCGTCCTGGAGCACACCGACGATCCCGGTCGGCCCGTCGTACCGGGTCGGGGTGAGCTGGTAGCGCTCGGCGGCGTCCTTGTCCGACGCGCTCCCGCTGATCGGCAACGGCCGGGTGTACGGCACGTCGGCCAGCAGCGCCCCGAGCAGGACTATCCGGTTGATCTCCAGGCTGTGGCACAGCTCCAGGATCTGCTCGCAGAAGGTCCGCCAACGCATGCTCGGCTCGATCCCCCGGATCAGCACCACATCGCGATCGGTCCCCTCAGGGCTGGCCAGCATGAACCGGGTGGTCGGCCACTCGACCCGGCGGGTCTCGCCCTCGGCCATCGTGATCGTCGGCCGGCTCACCTGGAAGTCGTAGAAGTCCTCCGGATCCAACTCGGCGATCTGTCGGGCCTGCCAGACCTGCTCCAGGTGCTCCACCGCGGCGGTCGAGGCGTCGGCGGCGTCGTTCCAGCCCTCGAAGGCGGCGATGGCCACCGGCGAGCGCAACGTGGGCAGGCCGTCGAACTCGGTCACGCGAGCACCTCGCCGTCACCGTCACCGCGCGGGGCGATGTCGAGCCGGATAACGCTGAACCGGTTGATCCTGAGCCCGGCCGTCCCCGCGCCGTGCCCGGTGGCGCTGTCCCTGATGTCCCTCACGTCCGTCAGCCTACGTCTCTGCTCGGGATGGGGCCCGCCGGCCGCGCCGACACCCCACGCTCGCGGGCGACCACGCCGGCCACACCCCCTGCCCGAGCGGTCGAACCGACCGGTACGGCGATCCGGATCGCCGCAGGTCGGATGATCGGGTACGGACCGGACCATGGCGACGCAGATCACATAATGGCGGAGTGTGTGTTGTGCAACCGTCGGTCACCACGATCCGCACTAGCCTGGATGGGTGCCGAACTCGCTGCTTGACGCCCTGGCCGCCCGCATTCTCGTCGGTGACGGTGCGATGGGGACCATGCTCCAGGCGGCCGACCTCAGCCTGGACGACTTCGAGGGCTACGAGGGCTGCAACGAGGTTCTGAACGTCACCCGGCCCGAGGTGGTCCGGTCGGTGCACGACGCGTACTTCGAGGCCGGTGCCGACTGCGTCGAGACGAACACCTTCGGCACCAACCTCGGCAACCTCGGCGAGTACGACATCCAGCACCGGATCGTCGAGCTGGCCGAGGCCGGTGCCCGGATCGCGCGACAGTCCGCCGACCACTGGTCAACCCCGGACCGGCCGAGGTTCGTGCTCGGCTCGATCGGCCCCGGCACCAAACTGCCCACCCTCGGCCACAGTCGCTACGACACACTGCGTCAGGCGTACCTGGAGAACGCCGCCGGCCTGCTCACCGGCGGTGTGGACGCGTTGATCATCGAGACCTGTCAGGACCTGCTCCAGGTCAAGTCCGCTGTGGTCGGTGCCCGGCGGGCGATGGCGCAGGCCGGCCGTACGGTTCCGTTGATCTGTCATGTCACCGTCGAGACCACCGGGACCATGCTGCTCGGCAGCGAGATCGGCGCTGCGCTGACCGCCCTCGAACCGCTCGGCATCGACCTGATCGGGCTCAACTGCGCCACCGGTCCGGCCGAGATGAGCGAGCACCTTCGCTACCTGTCCCAGCATGCCCGGGTGCCGCTGTCGGTGATGCCGAACGCCGGCCTGCCGCAGCTCACCGCCGACGGTGCCTACTACCCGCTGACGCCGCAGGAGCTGGCCGACGCGCTGGACCGGTTCGTCAACGAGTACGGCGTATCCCTGGTCGGCGGCTGCTGCGGCACCACCCCCGAGCACATCCGGGCGGTCGCCGAGCGGCTGACCGGGGCCACCCCGGTCCCGCGCCAGCCGACCACCGAGGCCGGTGTGGCGTCGATCTACCACCACGTGCCGTTCGCCCAGGACGCCAGCGTGCTGATGGTGGGGGAGCGGACCAACGCCAACGGCTCCAAGGCGTTCCGGGAGGCGATGCTCGCCGGCGACTGGCAGGCCTGCGTGGAGATCGCCCGCAGCCAGGCCCGCGACGGCTCGCACCTGCTCGACCTCTGCGTCGACTATGTAGGCCGGGACGGCGCCGAGGACATGCGGCAACTGGCCAGCCGGTTCGCCACCGCGTCCACCCTGCCGATCATGCTCGACTCGACCGAGCCGCAGGTGATCGAGGCCGGGTTGGAGATGCTCGGCGGCCGGTGCGTGGTCAACTCGGTCAACTTCGAGGACGGCGACGGCCCCGATTCCCGCTACGCCCGGGTGATGCCGATCATCAAGGAGCACGGCGCCGCCGTGGTCGCGTTGACCATCGACGAGGAGGGCCAGGCCCGTACGGCGGAATGGAAGGTCCGGGTCGCCGCCCGCCTGATCGACGACCTCACCGGCCGGTGGGGGCTGTCGCTGGGCGACATCATGGTCGACACGCTGACCTTCCCGATCGCCACCGGCCAGGAGGAAACCCGACGCGACGGCATCGAGACGATCAACGCGATCCGGGAGATCGCGAAGCGTTACCCCGGCGTCAACTTCACCCTCGGGCTGTCGAACGTCTCCTTCGGACTCAACCCGGCCGCCCGCCAGGTGCTCAACTCCGTTTTTCTGCACGAGTGCGTGCAGGCCGGTCTGACCAGCGCGATCGTGCATGCCAGCAAGATCCTTCCGATGTCGAAGATCCCGGACGAGCAGCGCGAGGCGGCCCTCGACCTGGTCTACGACCGGCGCCGCCCGGCCACCGACGACCAACCGGCGTACGACCCGGTGCAGCGGTTCATCCAGGTTTTCGAGGGCGTCGACGCCGCCTCGGCCCGTGCCACCCGAGCGGAGGAACTGGCCGGGCTGCCGCTGGACGAACGACTCAAGCGCCGGATCATCGACGGCGAACGCAAGGGCCTGGAAGCCGACCTGGACGACGCGCTGACGTCTCGGCCGGCACTGGCGATCATCAACGACACCCTGCTCGACGGGATGAAGGTGGTCGGCGAGCTGTTCGGCTCCGGCCAGATGCAGTTGCCGTTCGTGCTCCAATCGGCCGAGGTGATGAAGACCGCGGTCGCCTACCTGGAACCGCACATGGAGAAGGCCGACGACGGCGGCAAGGGTAAAATCGTGCTGGCCACAGTCAAGGGCGACGTGCACGACATCGGCAAGAACCTGGTCGACATCATCCTGTCCAACAACGGCTACGAGGTCGTCAACATCGGCATCAAGCAGCCGATCACCGCGATTCTCGACGCCGCCGAGCAGCACCGGGCCGATGCGATCGGCATGTCCGGCCTGCTGGTCAAGAGCACCGTCATCATGAAGGAGAACCTCCAGGAGATGGCGTCGCGCGGGGTCGCCGAACGCTGGCCGGTGCTGCTCGGCGGGGCCGCGCTCACCCGGGCCTACGTCGAGGACGACCTCCGTTCGACGTACGCCGGCCAGGTGCACTACGCCCGCGACGCGTTCGAGGGACTGTCCCTGATGGACCGGGTGATGGTCGCCAAGCGCGGTGGTGCCGCCGTGGTCGACCCGGAGCGGGAAGCGGCCCTGGCGGCCCGGCGAGCCCGCCGGGAGCGGCAACGGACGATGGTCACCGACGCCCTGCCGGACATCAACGACTCCTCGGTCCGCTCCGACGTCGCTACCGATATCGAGGTGCCCGCACCGCCGTTCTTCGGCACCCGTGTGATCAAGGGTGTGCCGCTGGCCGACTACTCGGCCCTGCTGGACGAGCGGGCGACGTTCGTCGGCCAGTGGGGGCTACGCGGTGCGCGAGGTGGCAACGGCCCGTCGTACGAGGAACTGGTCGAAACCGAGGGACGGCCCCGGCTGCGTTACTGGCTGGACCGGCTGATCGCCGACAAGGTGCTCGAAGCGGCGGTGGTCTACGGCTACTTCCCGGCGTACTCCGAGGGCAACGACCTGGTGGTGCTGGACGAGAACGGGCACACCGAACGGGCCCGCTTCACCTTCCCCCGCCAGCGGCAGGAACGCCGCCTCTGCCTGGCCGATTTCTTCAAGCCGCGCGGTGAGCAGTTGGACGTGGTGGCCCTGCAACTGGTCACCGTCGGCCAGCCGGTCAGTGAGTACACCGCGAAGATGTTCGCCCGCAACGAGTACCGCGACTACCTTGAGGTGCACGGCCTCTCCGTACAGCTCACCGAGGCACTGGCCGAATACTGGCACCGCCGGGTCCGCAACGAGCTGCTCCTGCCCGACGGCCGTACGGTCGGCACCGACGACCCGACCGACCTCGCCGGCCTGCTGCACAACGACTACCGAGGCTGCCGGTACGCGCTCGGCTACACCGCCTGCCCCGACCTCGAAGACCGGGCGAAGATCGTCGACCTGCTAAGCGCCGAGCGCATCGGCGTACGCCTCTCCGAGGAGTTCCAACTCGAACCGGAGCAGGCCACCGACGCCATCATCGTCCACCACCCCGACGCCAACTACTTCAACGCCAAATGACGGTGGATCGATGACGGCCTGTCTCCGACCGGCCTCCCAATGAGGTCGGTGCCGACCCGCCGCCGGACTCCATCAGCCCGAGTACCAGCTCGTGCGCGACGAGCGGCCGGTTGATCGTGTCCGTCTTCGTGTCCCTGGTCCGCCCGCACGCCGACTCCAGGGCGTCGACCCGCGCTTGGGTCAGGTTGACCGTGACCTTCGTCAGCGCCGACCGGTCACCCGGGGCGAGTAGCCCCTTGACCGGGTCGAGATCCGGGCAGGACCCGTCATCCTCGCACTTCGGGCACGGGCTCTCGCGGTGCTCCGCCGCGATCCGTAGCGCCCGGCGTACGGTGCCCTCCGTCTCGCTCTCGCTCACGCCGGCCACCGCCCGTTGCCCCGGACCGGCCGGGCACCGGTGGTGGACCGGCGCGGGCCACCGACGGTCGCGGACACCGTCAGGGTCACCAGGTCCCGGTCGGGCCGGTTCGCGACCGGCTGCGGTACGGGCGCCGGGGCCGGGGCCACCTGCTCGACCGGGCCGGGATCGGCGGCCGGCGCGAACCACTTCCGTCGGGTGCTGTTGATCGCCACTGCTGCTCACCTCCGGATCAGGTGGAGCACCGGCCCCGGCATGAGGCAGTGGGGTCCGGACTCCCGCTGGTGGACGCGTCGGTGTGCTGCACCGTTGCTGATCAGGAGTTACCGCGTCCGTGATCAGGACGCTACTATTCGCAACCGGTGTGAGTGGAACGCTTACGCACCACTACCTCAGACAGCGACGCCCATCCGTTCGCACAGCCCCCGTAGCTCGGTTCCCCCTACGCCCCGACGTAGCAGCGCCCTCGCGCTCTCCCGGGTGGACGCCGACGATCGGGCGTGTTGGGGGCCGATCCGCTCGGCCGTAAGGAGCCAACGCACCGCGTCCCGGTCGCGGCCCAGGTCGACGTGACCCCGCGCCATGTCCATGTAGAAATACACCTGACGCTGCGCGGGCAGCCCGTCGACGCGCACCCGCGCTGCGGTCTCCATCGCCTCGCCCGACCGTCCCGTGTCGAGCTGGTTGGCCATCTGCCACAACGCCACGTTGCGAGGGCCCCATGCCATGTCCCAGCTCGTCGTCTCGCCGGTCCGCTGGGCGATCCGGGACGCCTCCACCAGGTGGCTTTCCGCCACAGCGGCGTCGCGGGCGCCCGTCGCGTGGTGCGCCCGTGCCAGGTGCAGGAAGCCGAGCAGGTCCAGGGCGGCCGGGGCGTCGAGATGGTGTTCCAGGTCCTCGCTCGCCCGTTCTGCGGTGGAGCGGGCCGGCCCGTACGCCCCCGAGTACGCCAGAACCCGGGCACGGTTCGCGGCGGCGACCGCGACCGCCACCGGGTCCTCCAGCCGCCGCGCGGCTTCTTCGCAGTGGTCGACGGCAAGCCACGCCTGCGCCGGGAAACCGACGTTCAGTAGGCAGCCCATTGCCACCCCGTACACGGGGACCATCGCCTTCAGCGTCTCCCGCTGATTGTTGCGAGCGTGCAACGCGGGGATCAGGGTGACGAGGCGGTGCAACGCCCCGGCGTAGTCGCACCGGCCGTAGAGATCCCGCACGAGCGCGGATTCCCGCATGAGCGCACCGGCGGTCGCCGGGGGCCGCGAGGCCGACTCGGTGAGCGGGTGGCTCATCATCGTTCGCCAGACCCGCTCGGCGTCGATGCGGGCGGACTCCAGTTGCCGATCCGCCGGCGTGTACGGCTGGCCGGTCAGCTCGACTACGGAGCATTCAAGGGCGGCGGCCAGGTCAACGACCATGTACCGATCGGTGCGCTGCTGCCCGCGCTCGATGCGCGACCATGACGTGTGCGAGATGCCCGCTCGACTGGCCGCGTGGCGGATGCTCCAACCACGCAGTTCACGGCGGGTACGGATGCGCTCCCCGATGGACGGGTCGGACGGCACGGGCCGGCGAGGCATAGCGGTGGGCCTTCCCAGATAAGGCTGGGGCGGCGGCGTTACGCCGGGCCCTACCCCAGCGGGCCGCCACCTCGGACGGTACACCGAGGAAACGATCGAGGGACACGACACAGACGTCAGGACCAGTGCCGAACGCGTCGTCCATGGCCGGCAGCAGGTGCCCACCGCTCCGTCAAAGCGGGGGAACTCACTCACTCCGTGCCGCCGCTGAAAGCCTCCTCCCTACGGGCGTAGCCTGCCAGCGTGCTCGGGTTCGATTTTGACGCTGCCCGTCCCTACCGGCGCAGCCTGCGGCGCTCGATTCTGGTGCATTCTGGTGGTTTTGTGGCATTGGTTCTTATTGTTATGGCTCTCATCGTCACGCTTCTCGTCTTGCTTGCCTGTCTCGGGCTTGTTCTTCGGGCGATGACCGATGGCGAGATAAGCCCGTGATGCGGTACTCGCTGGCTCTGCTGGCTGTGTCCGTGGTTTCTGATCGGCTTGGGTGAGCCTGCTTGCCCGGCCTGCACTGCGGACACCGGCGCTCACCGAATGCCCGTCAACCGTCTGGGCGTCGCCAACCAGAGCGTCGCCGGGGTTTCAGGGGGCTCGTCCTGCCGGCTCACGACCCGCTCCCGCTCCTGCATGCCGTTATGGTCCGCTCCACGGCAGCCACCGCGACATTGGCCGCCCGCTGACCCAGCGCCGCTGGCTGGGGCGCCGAGCCCGCCAGAGCCGTGGTGTCGGAGTATTTGATTTCGTAGACGCGCTCCGTGAACTTCCAGCCGTCCGGGGTGCGTCGGTAGCGGTCGTGGTAGATGGAGTAGTTCAGGTGTGAGCTGCCGTCGCGGAACCGCCCGAACTCCGACACGTACGCACGGCCGAGCGCGGTATCGCCCTCCAACTGGATCGTGCCCGGGTGGGTGTTCTGCACGAAGTACTCCCAGAGCTTTTGCAGCCGCTCGATTCCCGCGCGGATTTCCTCCCGGCCGACAAACTCGACATCGATTTCGGGAATCCGCCACACACCGTCCGGCGTGAACAGCGACGCGATGCGGTCGTGGTCGCGCATCATCCCGGCGTCGGTGAACTCACCGCGCAGCGCCTCGATCTCGAAGCGGTCGGCGACGGCCCGAAGGTTGCTCATAGAATTCGTCATGGTCGATCACTCTTTCTCAATACGCGATGCCGATGGCCTGATTGATCGTTTCGGGCTGGTCGAGGACGCGGAGCATGTGATGGGCGACGTCGGCGCGCGAGATGGAGAGCCCGCGCCGCAGGTTCTGCCCGTACGCCGTTCGGTAGACGCCGGTCAAGGGCTTGTCGGACAGGTACGGCGGTCGTGAGATGGTCCAGTCCAGGCCACTGTCGCGAAGCAGATCCTCCATCCGCGCAAGGTCCGCGTAGTGCCTGCGCAACACCGCTTTTGTCAACGGGCTGAGCAGATGCCGCATGAAGAACCCGTCGCCCGGGTCGTGTTTGCGCGGATCGGGGCGGCCGGGGGATGGCACGGTGCCCAACGGAGAGGCGCTGACCACCACGATTCGGCGTACGCCGGTTGCCTTCATCGCCTGGACGATCGCTCGCGTACCCGGATGGACGATTCCGAACTCGGACGGTGATCGGGGACCGAGACCGGACAGGACCGCGTCGGCACCGTCGACCGCGGACCTCAGCGCCACCGGGTCCGCCGTGGCCAGGTCCGCGGTGACGACGCGCACGTCGCTGGATGACAGCTTCTTCGGATTCCGTACGACTGCCGTGACGTCGTGACCCGCGGCGATGGCCTGATCGAGCAGTTGCCGGCCGATGCCCCCGGTCGCGGCGAAGATCGCGAGTTTCATCTGGTGCTGCCTGCCCCTCGGTTCGGTCGGCACATCTTCTGCCGGATGGTGTGTTTCTCTCAGCAGTACGACGACGCAGCGCCTCGGAATGTGAGGGGATACTTCTGACCTCACATTCCGATGTGGTGTTTCGTCGGACTGGCGAGGGCAAGCTGTGACCGAGGGAGTCGGCGACACCATGAGCAGCCAATCCGGCCCGGGGGACAACCGGCTCGATCCGGGCCTGCGCGCGATCGTGAGCGAGCGGCGTCAGCTGATCAATCTTGCGTACCGGCTCCTCGGGTCACTGGCGGATGCCGAGGATGTCGTGCAGGAGACGTACGCCCGCTGGTATGCCATGTCCGCGCACCAGCGGGAGGCGATCGGATCGCCCGGCGCCTGGCTGACGACGGTCGCCAGTCGGATCTGCCTTGACCTGCTCGGCTCGGCACGGGCCAGGCGGGAGCGCTACGTGGGCGAATGGATTCCGGAACCGGTGCCGGATCGTACGGAATGGCTCGACGGCCGGTCGGGCGGCAGCGGTGTCGACCCGGCCGACCGGATCACCCTCGACGAGTCGGTCAACATGGCCTTCCTCGTCGTGCTCGAACTGACGACCCCGGCCGAGCGCGTCGCCTTCATCCTGCACGATGTCTTCCGCTACTCCTTCGCCGAAGTGGCCGAGATCGTCGGCCGTACGCCGGCGGCCTGTCGTCAGCTCGCCTCGTCGGCCCGCCGTCGCATCCGCGTCCCGCCTGCTCCCGTGACCCCGACAGCCCAGCGGGCCGGCATCGTCAGGGACTTCAAGCAGGCATGGGAAGCCGGCGACATCGACGCCCTCGTCGGCCTGCTCGATCCCGCCGCCACGGCGACCGGGGACGGCGGCGGCCTGGTCAGCGCCGAACTGCGCCCGATCGAGGGCGGGCGGCGGATCGCGACCTACTTCGCCGATCTCGCCGGCAGGGCACCCGACCTGACGATCCTGGAGCGTACGGTCAACGGTCAGCCCGGTCTGGTGGCTCAGCAGGATGATGTCACCGTGGCGGTGTTCGCGTTCGACATCGCGGGCGACCGGATCAGGCACATCTGGGGCGTACGGAACCCCGAGAAACTCCGGCCCTGGACGACGGGCTGACGAGTCCGCGTACCAGGCAGCGAGCCGACCAGCACGAACAGCCGGCCGGATAGGCTGCGGAGAAATTCGTGGCCGGAGAAGGGTGTGCGGTGACCGCCTCGTCGCTTCCTACCCGCCCGCTCAGCCGTCGCGAGCTGATCGCGCTCGACGGGCTGCTCGCGCTGTTCCTCGGCCTGTGGTATGCGTTCGCCCCGGCGACCGGCGTCTCGTCGCAGAGCCCCGCGATCGGCCCGACCGGGCTCACGATGTGCCTGGTCGTGCTGCTCATGGCCCTGCCGGTGGCGGTACGCCGACTCTGGCCGGTCCCGGTGTTCCTGGTCGTCGCGCCGGCCTCGGTGCTGGCCCTGGCGTCCGGGGTGCTGTACGAGCCGTTCCTGGCCGCCGCGCTGACCGGCTACACGGCCGCGCTCGCCGGCCGGCCACTGCGCCGGATCCGGTGGCGGATGCTGAGCGGCATCACCCTGGTCCTGCTGCTGCTCAGTGTCTCCGCCGGCCCGACCCCGGCCGATGCCGAGGCGTTCGGTGTGCTGCTGCCCGGATTGGCGCTGGTCGGGGCGGCCTGGACGGCCGGGGTGGCGGTCCGGGAACGCCGGGTGTACCAGGATCGGAGCAACGCGGAACGGACCGCACGGGCGGTCGCCGACGAGCGGCTGCGCATCGCGCGGGAGGTGCACGACATCGTCTCGCACAACCTCGGGATCATCACCGTACGGGCGGCGGTGGCCCGGCACGTCGCGGACTCCCGGCCGGGCGCGGCGGCCGACGCCCTTGAGCTGATCGAGAAGGTGGGCCGCTCGGCGCTCACCGACATGCGCCAGGTGCTGTACGTGCTGCGCACCGACCCGGCCGAGGGCGCCGACCCGAACGACACCGCTTCGACGCACCGCGCCGACCCGAGCAGCGCAGACCGGAACGGCAGCGAGGGGAACGAGGCCGGCGCCCCGGAGACCGGTGTCGAGCCGGAGTTGACGCCGGCCGTGGGGGATCTGAACCTGCTGGTGGCACGCGCGGCGGCAGCCGGCCTCGACCTGCGGTCCGACGTTACCGGTACGGACCGGCTGCCGGAGGGGACGGCGGTCTCGGCGTACCGCATCCTTCAGGAGGCGCTGACGAACGTGATCAAGCACGCCGGGCTGACCCGCTGCCAGGTCACCGTCCGGTGCGCCGACGACGAGGTGATCATCGAGGTGCTGGACGACGGGCCGGCGAGCGGGCGTACCCCGGTCGCCGCCAGCGGGCACGGCCTGGTCGGGATGCGGGAGCGGGTGGCGATGCACGGTGGTGAGCTGACCGCCGGGCCACGTGAGCAGGGCGGTTTCCACCTTCGCGCCCGACTGCCGTACCCGGAGTCCGGCAGCCTTTCGCGGGGCGAGCGGCGACCGGCCGGGAGCACCTCGTGACCGACCGGATCCGGGTCGCGATCGCCGACGACCAGGCGTTGCTGCGCGGCGGCTTCCGGCTCCTGCTCGAATCCGATCCGCGCTGCGTGGTCGTGGGCGAGGCGGCGACCGGCGCGCTCGCGGTGCGGCTCGCCGCCCGGGAACGCCCCGACGTGATGCTGATGGACATCCGGATGCCCGACCTGGACGGCATCGAGGCGACCCGCCGGATCTGCGCCGACCCGGCGACCGCGAGCGTACGGGTGCTGATTCTGACCATGTTCGACCTGGACCCGTACGTCTTCGGCGCGCTGCGGGCCGGGGCGAGCGGCTTCCTGCTCAAGGACACCCCACCGGCCGACCTGCTCAACGCGGTGCACGTGGTGGCGAGCGGGCACGCGCTGTTCGCCCCGACGGTGACCCGGCGACTGGTCGCCGAGTTCGGTCGGGCGCAGCCAGCCAGGACCGACGGAACCCGGCTGGACGGGTTGACCAATCGGGAGCGGGAGATCCTGGCCCTGGTGGGCGCCGGGCTGTCCAACACCGAGATCGCCGGGCACGAGCAGATCGGCATGGCCACGGTGAAGACCCACCTGACCCGGCTGCTGGCCAAGCTCGGCGCACGGGACCGGGCCCAGTTGGTCATCGTCGCGTACGAGAGCGGTTTGGTCCCGCTGGGCGGCGGCCGGCACCCGAGCGGCGGCGGGACGGGTCAGACTCCGGTCCGACGCGTCGGGAAGCAGGATCAAACCTCGGTCTGACGCGCCGCTCGGCCCTCGGCTGGGAGGTTGGTGCGGTGATCGAGGTAGCACAGTTGACCAAGCATTACGGCCGGCGGGTGGCGGTGGACGGGCTGTCGTTCACCGTGCGTCCCGGTCGTATCACCGGATTTCTCGGCCCCAACGGCGCGGGCAAGTCGACCACCATGCGGCTGCTGCTGGAGTTGGACCGGCCGACCTCGGGCAGCGCGTTGATCGACGGCAGGCCGTACGGCCGGTTGGTCGAGCCGTTGCGGCAGGTGGGCGCGCTGCTGGACGCGAAGTCCGCCCACCCGGGCCGGTCCGCGTACGACCACCTGCTCGGCCTGGCCGCCAGCAACCGGATCGGCCGGCGGCGGGTCCGGGAGGTGATCGGGATGGTCGGGCTGGAGAGCGTGGCCCGCAAACGGGTACGCGGCTTCTCGCTCGGCATGAGCCAGCGCCTCGGGCTGGCCGCCGCCCTGCTCGGCGACCCGCCCGTCCTGATCCTGGACGAGCCGGTCAACGGGCTGGACCCGGAGGGGGTCAAGTGGATGCGTGACCTGCTCACCCGGCTGGCCCGGGAGGGGCGGACGGTTTTCCTCTCCAGCCATCTGATGAACGAGATGGCGGTCACCGCCGAGCATCTGGTCATCATCGGGCAGGGTCGGCTGCTCGCCGACCTGAGCACGGCCGACTTCGTCGCCCGGCATGCCGGCTCGTACGTGCGGGTGCGTTCGCCGGAACGGGAGCGGCTGCGGCAGGCCCTCGTGGCCGGCGGGGTCGGCGTCGAGGACGGTTCGGACGGCGCGCTGCACGCGATCGACGCCCGAACGGAGGAGATCGCCGCGATCGTCCATGCCGAACACCTCAGCGTCACCGAGCTGACCCCGTGCTCGGCCTCGCTGGAGGAGGCGTTCATGCAACTGACCGCGCCGGCGGTCGAGTATCGAGGCCACCAGGAAGTGGAGGTGAACCGATGAACGGCACGGTGGTACGCCCGGTGCTCGCATCGGAATGGATCAAGGCAAGGTCCACCCTGGCAACGATGATCTCGCTGTCGGTCGGTGTCGTGGTCAGCGTCGGGCTCGCGTTGGCCAGTGGCTTCTCGATCCGGGCCGCCTTCGACCGCAGCAGTGACGCGCTCCGGCCCGATTTCCACCCGATCGACGCAGGCTTCGGTGGCCTGATCTACGGCAATCTGGCCTTCACCGTGTTCGCCGTGCTCGTGGTCAGCTCCGAGTACACCAGCGGCACCATCCGGGCCTCGCTGGCGGCGGTGCCCCGACGTGGCCTGTTCTACCTGTGCAAACTCGGGGTGACCGGGCTGGTCTGCGTGGTCGTCGGCGGTGTCACCACGCTCGGGGCGTTCCTGGTGACACAGGTCGCGCTCGGTCCGTACGGGGTCGAACTGTCCGATCCCGGTGCCGTCCAGGCGGTGCTCGGTGGGCTCGCGTACGTGACCCTGCTCGGCGTCTTCGCCGCCGCCGTGGCCGCCGTGCTGCGGGGTACCGCGCTCACGCTGGGCATCCTCATCCCGTTCTTCTTCGTCGTCTCGCCCGCGCTCTGGCTGATCCCCGCGACCAGGTCGGCCGCGCGTTTCCTGCCGGACCAGGCTGGCATGCGGGCAATGGAGGCGACCGTCGGGCCCGGCGAACTCACCCAGAACCAGGGACTGCTGGTGCTGCTCGGCTGGACGGTCCTCGCCGTCGCCGCCGGCTACTGGAGCATCCGCCGCCGAGACGCCTGACCGGGCGGCGACGATGCCGGACAGGTCCGACAGCCGACCGGGTGGTCGGCGACGTCGGGGGCCTGCGCGCCCAGCTCGACGGCGTCCTGTAGGCGGCGTATGCATGACCCCGAGATGCTCACCGTAGGGTATGGCGAATGGGTGCAATCAGGCCGTGGCATGTGCTGTTGCTGTCGATCGTCTGCCTGCTGCCGCTGTTCGCCGCGACGCTCGGTGGGCTGCTCTGGGCGATGTCCCGCCGCCGTCGCAACCGTTGACGGAGGAAACGGGAGGCGATAACCATGAGTCATCCGTCCCCGCCTGTCGAGCTGGCGGAGTTGACCGTGGTCCGGCACGGGCAGAGCACCGCGAACGCGGCGTTTGCCCTGGCCGAGGCGGTGGGCAGCGTGGAGAGCGGGGTCACCGGCCGGGACGCCGACATCGCTCTCTCGCCGCTCGGGCAGGCGCAGGCAGTCGCCCTCGGTCACCGGTTCGGTGCCGTTGCGGCGGATCGTCGGCCGCAGGTGGTGCTCTGTTCGCCGTACCGTCGGGCCTGTCTGACCTGGCAGTTGGCGACGGACGCGGCGCGGGCCGGGGGCGGCCCGGAGCTACCGGCGGCGCGGACCGACGACCGGCTGCGGGACCGGGTGATGGGCGACCTGGAACTGCTGACCAGCGCGGCGATCGCCGCCCGGTTCCCGGCCGAGGCGGCCCGCCGGGCCGCCTCCGACGGGTTCCACTACCGTCCGCCGGGCGGCGAGTCGCTACTGGACGTCGCGGCTCGTCTCGGGTCGCTGCTTGACGACGTACGCCGGCAGCACGCCGGCCTGCGGGTGTTGCTGGTGGCGCACGACTCCGTGGTGCTGATGCTGCGTCACCTGGTCGAGGGGCTGTCGCTGGCAGAGCTGGAAACGGTCGTCCGGGTCGGGATGGTGGCAAACGCCTCGGTCACCCGCTGGACCGCCGAGACCGGACGGCTGATGCTTGCCGAGTACAACAGCGTGATGCACCTGCCGGGGGAGTGAGTCAGCCTCTCGGCGGCTGTGGGCGCAGCCCGTCGAGGGCCATGTCGAGCACCCGTTCGAGCTGGCCCGGTTCGTTCACCTTGATCATCGTGATCCCGCTGACCAGACGCATCACGTCGTCGATGTTGGTGTCGGTGCGCACCACCCCGGCGCCCTGGGCGCGTACGAGCAGCGGCCGACCCGCGTCGTAGACCTCGGTACGGCACCGCTGGAAGACCTCGGAGTCGTGCAGCAACTCCTCGGCCAGTGCCCGCTTCGTGGCGATGTATCCGACCACCCGGTGCAGCCAGCCGACCAGGGCGTCCCAGGGTGGTGCGTCGGCCAGGTCGTTGGCGGAGCGGGACAGTGCCTCGACCTCGTCCACGTAGACGGCCTCGAAGAGGTCCTGCCGGGTGGGGAAGTGTCGGTAGAGGGTGCCGATGCCGACCTGTGCCCGCCGAGCGATGTCCTCCAGCGACGCCGACGACCCGTGTTCGGCGAACGCGTCCCGGGCGGCGGAGATCAGGTTTTCGTAGTTGCGCAGCGCGTCGGCCCGTTTCGGACGCCGGGAGAGGGTGTCGGGTACCGGTGCGGCGCTCGTCACAGCCGGGTCTCCCTTCTGCGGTTGCGACCGGAGGCACCCCTCCGGTAATGTTTTCGGAGGCACTCCTCCGGTATTAGTGGAGGGTGCCCTCCAGATACTCTACCTCCCCGGCGGAACGCCGGTGGTGGCGTAGCACGTTCGCTCGATCCGCCCACCGGACGACCAGGAGCGCCGGTCGGGCCATCGGCAACATCTCATCCAGCTACCTCGTAAGGAAGTTCTCGTGGCATCGACCACCAGACGTACCCCTCGGCAGTTGACCTTTGCCGTGCTCGCGGCCGGGGCCGGCTTCTTCGCGATGATGCAGTCGCTGATCAGCCCGGTGCTCTCCACCATCCAGCACGACCTGCACACCTCACAGAGCACGGTCACCTGGGTGCTGACCGCGTACCTGCTCTCGGCGGCGATCTTCACGCCGATCCTCGGCCGGGTCGGCGACATGGTCGGCAAGGAACGCATCCTCGTCCTGACCCTGGTCGGGCTCGCCGTCGGCTGCCTGCTCGCCGCGATCGCCCCGACCATCGGGGTGCTGATCATCGCCCGGCTGATCCAGGGCGTCGGCGGCGCGGTCTTCCCGCTCTCGTTCGGCATCATCCGGGACGAGTTCCCGGCCGCACGGATGTCCTCCGCGATCGGTGCGATGTCGGCCATCATCGCCGTCGGCGGCGGCCTCGGTGTCGTACTCGCCGGACCGATCGTCGGCCTGCTCGGTTACCGGTGGCTGTTCTGGATCCCGCTGATGATCGTCTCGCTGACCGCACTGGCCGCCTACCTCCTGGTCCCCGAGTCCCCGGTACGCAACCGGGGCCGGATCAACCTGCTCTCCGCGACGTGGATGTCCGGCTGGCTCGTCGCCCTGCTCCTGGCGGTCAGCGAGGCACCGAAGTGGGGCTGGCAGTCGACCCGGGTGATCGGGCTGCTGGTGCTCGCGGTCGTGGTCTTCGCCGCCTGGGCCGCCACCGAGATTCGGTCGGCCAACCCACTGATCGACATGCGGATGATGCGGCTGCCGGCGGTCTGGGCCACCAACCTGGTCGCGCTCCTGTTCGGCGGGGCGATGTTCGCCCTCTACGGCTTCCTGCCGCAGTTCACCCAGACCCCGACGGCGGCCGGTTACGGCTTCGGTGCCAGCGTCACCGAAGCCGGCCTGCTGATGCTGCCGATGCTGGTCACCATGTTCGTCGCCGGCCTGCTCAGCGGACGGCTCGAAGCGGTCTTCAGCGCCAAGGCACAGCTCGTCACCGGGTCGGCGTTCGGCGTGGTGGCCTGCGCCGCACTCGTCGTGGCACATGACGAACGCTGGCAGCTCGGTGCCGCCGCCGCCGTCTTCGGCCTCGGTATCGGACTGGCGTACTCGGCGATGACGAACCTGATCGTGAAGAGCGTGCCGGCCCACCACACCGGTGCCGCGGTCGGGATGAACGCCAACATCCGCACCATCGGCGGCGCGATCGGCGCCGCCATGATGAGCAGCATCGTCACCGGCCACCTCCAGGCGAGCGGACTGCCTCGCGAGTCCGGTTACGCCCACGGGTTCGCCCTGCTGGCCGGGCTCTCGATACTCGCCGTCGCGGCGGCGCTGCTGGTACCGACCGTCCGGCGCGCGGCCCACCCGGCCGTCGACGGCTCGGCACCGACCCCGGTGACCCCGCCGACCCCGATCGGCGCCGCCGCCAGGTGACCGAGCCGTACGCCACTGTGGAATTTGGTACGGATTCCACCGGGCGGGAATTATGGACCTGCCGCCGGAACAACGGGCCCGGATCCGTCCCACCACCCCGCCTCCGGTGGCCGCGATCAGTCGAGGAGGCCACCATGGGCGCAGTAACCGGATACCGAACCAGCCGGGGCGTCGCCGTGCTCGGCCTGGTCGCCGCGCTGGTGGTCACGCTCGCCTGCGCCGTCGGTCCCCGAACACCGGGGGAGCAGGCCCCGGCGCCCGCTCCGGCGCCGTCGTCGGGTGAACCGGTCGACGGCTCGGGCACGGTCGAGGAGTTCGAGCGGGACATCACCGGCGCGGTCCGTCTCGCCGAGTTGTACTGGGAGCAGCGGTTCACCGAGTCCGGGCAGCGTTTCGAGGCGGTCGGCCGGGTGCTCGCGTACTCCCGTACCGGCGAGATCGCCTGCGGTCGGCAGGAAATCCCGCGCAACAATGCCGCCTACTGCCCGGCCGGCGACTTCATCGCGTACGACGTCAACTGGGCGGTCACCGTGTTCCGGCAGATCGGCGACGCGTTCATCTTCTTCCTGCTCGGCCACGAGTACGCCCACGCGATCCAGGCGCGACTCGGCATCGAGCACCAGTTCACCATCCAGTCCGAGTTGCAGGCCGACTGCATGGCCGGGGCGTACATCGGTGACTCGGTTCAGGACCGGCAGCTCGACCTGAAGGACGGCGACCTGGACGAGTTCCGAGCCGGCCTGGTGGCCGTCGGCGACGACCCCGACCAGCCCTGGTTCGCCGAAGGCTCACACGGCACCCCCGAACAGCGGATCGACTCCTTCTTCCGCGGCTACGACCGCTCCTACACCGCCTGCGACCTCACCTGACCCGAACGGGGTTTGCCCTCCTGAGGAGGTCATTCTTGATAGCGGCGAAGTAATCTGAGAATGTTGCCGAGTTTTTCCACCGTGTCCGGCGGTAGGGGATCCGGGTTGAAGTGCATGACGTCGTTGCGGATTTTTCGGATTTCCTGTAGCCGCTTGATGAAGGTGACCCGGTCCAGCGGCCAGCACAGCTTCGCCCAACTGTCCGGGTTCTCCAGCACTCGTTCGTAGTCGCCCATCGAAAGATCGTCGAACGAAACGATCGTACGTCGTCCCTGCGGGTCGCAGAGAGCCACGACCTCGGCCAGCTCGAATGTACGGGCGAGCACTCGGCGGAGCATCCGGTCGAGTTCGCCGATGCGTAGGAACGGGGTCGAGAGGCGACCGTACTCGTGGGCCACGTCAGCGGTGGTGACAATGCCCGAGATCGCGTTCTTCGCGTCCCGAACGAAGACAAAGTCGGATCGCTCCAGCGTTGGCAGGATCTCGGTCAGCTCCTGGTCGTACCGCACCTCGTGAGCTGGCACGATGGCCCCGCTGAAGCCGGCAGTGGGATCCCGGTGTTGGGCCTGCGCGATCGACTGCCAGGTCACGGCGCCGCGCAGGGAGTGCGCACCGACCATCACGGCCAGCTGCGAGAAGTCGTTGAGCAGCATTGCCGTGATCGCCACATCGAAACTTGCGGTTGGCGGTACCGCCACCACGCCGTCGAGCGCCGACGGTAGGTTACCGACGGTGAATCCCACATCGGCTTCGTCTGGCTCATCCGGGGCGGGAGAGACAATCATGGAAGCCGGCTCGTTCTCTTCCAGAGCGTCGCTGACGACGTCCACCGCCGCGTCGAGGGTTACGCTGCGGAAGCTGGGAAATGTCGCCAGACCGTGGTTTGCCAGATCAGCCTCGATCCGGGAGATGTGGTCGCCCCGATCTCGCGCTCCCCAGAGCGAAAGTAATTCCCTGACCCTGATACGTTCCGGGTTCCGGGCGTCCGCGCGGGTGCGCCACTTCCGTAGCTGGTCGTGGATCCGGGTGGCGAGGATCGCCTCCGCGTTGTCCCCGTCCCGGGTGGTCGGCTCGGTCGCGGCCTGTTCGAGTAGTTCCTGACGGTAGGAGTCCAGGGCACGCTGGGAGGAATCCACCCGCCAGGCAAACCAACCGTCGACCGCTCGGATGCCGGCGGCGACTGCCGCTGCCCGAGACGGCGACCGAAACTCCTGGCCGTCCTCCAGACGGACCCATCCGTTCTCGGTAATTGTGGCGCGATGTACGTCGCCCACTCGCGGCCGGTCGAATCGCAGCGTGGTGCCCGGCTCGATCAGCCCGCCGGCAAGGATGTCGGCGAGTCGGACCCGGCGACCCTCCAACAGATAGGCGTTGCGGCGGGTGCGCGCGGTGGGCAGTGCTACAGGCATCGGATGCTCCGGCGCGGGCAGGGTCGTTGGGAGACCGGGGCGGACAGGCTATCGGAGCATCTCGTACGGTTGCTGGCTCACCAGTTACGGAGGCCGGCGAACTTCCGCCGAGCACCGATCGCCTGGTCCAGTATTCGCCGGGTTAGTTCGGTCTTATTGAGCTTGCCGAGTTTGAGCCCCAGCTCGGCTCCGATGTCCCGGAGCAAGTCACCGCTGGGCTTGAAGCCAGCGAGATAGGTATCACCCTCGGTTTCGCTCTCCAGCTCCCGTAGTCTCGCCGCGATCCCTGCCGCCTCGGGCGCCGGTTTCCGTGGTGCCGCCGGCCCGGCGCGACGCGGCCGCTTGGCCGGAGGCGTAGTGGGCTCGGGCGCGGTCGCGGTCGGTTGTGCCGTTGGCGCGGGTAGGTGGATTGGGGTGCCTGTCGCGGCGTGACGTCCGGCGCTGACCTGATCCGCGGAAACGTGGGTGAAGGTCAGGCACAGGTCGCCGCGAGCAAATGCGACAAGCTGCTCGTCGCTCTGCTGGGCCAGGAATTCCGCCCACCGTTCGGTCACCCGGGCGAGCAGGGTGGCGTTGCTCATCTACCCAGTACTCCCATGAACTCGTCTACCAATACACGGAATTCCATGGCGACCTCGTCATCCTTCGGCACGCGCAGGATGGACGGGACACCTGTTGCGCCTGCCTCGCCGAAAATGCGTGGGCTGTTACGGATCATCCCGTTCAGCACGGGGGCGTCGGCGTTGGCTCGCACCTGCTCGATCGCGTTGTGTTGGATCGCGATCGGCTGGCCGGCATAGGTTTGGATCATGGTGAACACCACACCGAGAATTTGCGGATCAATTGTGGCCGGCATGCTGTGGGTGCCGGAATCGTGCCCGAGATACGCGTTGTATTCATCGCGAAGGTGGTCGCAGCTGCCGACCATGTATCCGATGCCCAGTGTGGAGAGATAGTCGGCGCGGGCCGGGATCAGGACGTAGTCGCTGGCCACTATCGCGGTTTTGGTGACCAGTCCGAAGTTGGGTGCACAGTCAATCAGGACCAGGTCGTAGTCGGCGAATTTAGGAGCACCGAGCGCTTCGGCCAGACAGCCGTGCACCTGGAGGAACTTGCGTTTCGAGCCGGCGAGCGTGGTGCCGCCGAGCTGTGCGGCGAGTTCCAGGTCGATGTTGATCAAGCCGAGGTGTGATGGGATGAGGTCCAACTGGCCACCGTTGCCCAGTACGGCGTTGACCCTGGGTGGTGTGACAACGAGATCGGCGAGAGCGACGTCCCGACCGGGTTGTTCGCCGTCGTACCAGCGTTTGATTGTCCGGGTCTCCCGTAGCTCGTCCTGCCATTCCTCGACGGTGTAGAAAGAGAACGTCAGGTTCGCCTGCGGGTCGAGATCGAGGAGTAGTACCCGTCGACCGGTGTTGGCAATTTCCGCACCGAGGTTCGCGGTCAGTGTTGTTTTCCCTACGCCGCCCTTGTAATTCATCACGGAAATGATGGGCACGAGAAACCTCCGAGGGGTCTGGCTCAGAAGGGCTGCCTTGGCACATTACGGCAGCCCGTGGTGGCGGCGTGTCCTCGTTGCGGTCAGCTATCTGACTATCGAGATATGACCAACGACTATAAATCGGATAATCGACCGGCTGATCAAGTACGTCTACCTGCGCCTGCCGCGACCTTCCGATGACCCGGCGAGCGCTCATCGACCAACCTCAGAGTGGTTCGCAGAGATCAACCTGCTGTTGAGGCATCCGCCACAACCGCGTCCGGTAGTGCGCGAGCCCCGTTCGGCTCTTGGCATGATCTGGGCATCAGCGCTCGTACCCGGGAGGATCCCCTGACTGGCCAGCATCCCGCCGCCGTGCTCTTCGACATGGACGGCACGCTCGTCGACAGCGAGAAGCTGTGGGACGTAGCCCTGCACGAACTCGCCGAGCACTACGGCGGTCGGCTCTCCGAGCCCGCCCGGACGGCGATGATCGGCTCCAGCATGGCCAGCTCGATGGCGATCCTGAACACCGACCTCGGTCAGGACCGGGACCCCGGGTACGGGGCGGCCTGGCTGGAGAAGCGGATGGCCGAACTCTTCCTCGCCGGCCTGCCCTGGCGGCCGGGCGCCGTCGGGCTGCTCGAACTGGTCCGGGCCGCCGGGATACCGACCGCCCTGGTCACCTCCACCGCCCGGCAACTGGTCGAGATCGCCCTCGAAACGCTGGGCCGGGACCGCTTCGACGTGGTGGTCTGCGGTGACGAGGTACTGGCGACAAAACCGGATCCGGAGCCGTACCTGACCGCCGCGCGGCTGCTCGGTGTGCCGATCGAGCGGTGTGTGGCGATCGAGGACTCGCCGGCCGGGGTCGCCAGTGCGGTCGCCGCCGGTGCCGCCGTACTCGCCGTGCCGAGTGAGGTGGCGCTCGACCGGGCGGACGGCGTACACCTGTTGGAGAGCCTGACCGGTGCGGACCTGGACCTGCTGGCCCGCCTGGTGGCCCGGCTCGACCTGCCGCGACCAGCGGCCTGAGACGCGCGGTGGGGGCGGCGTCGCGCGGACGCCGCCCCCACCCCCTCCGTCCCCCCGGAGCGCCTATTCGTGCGCGATCGCGCCCAGCACGTTGATCCGGGCGGCCCGGATCGCCGGCAGCACCGCCGCGACCACGCCGACCACCGCGGCCAGTGCGATCAGTACGCCGAGCTGTGCCCACGGCAGCACCAGATCGGTGATGCCGTCGTCGCGTAGCGCCCGGACCACCGCCGCACCCAGACCGGTGCCGACCGCCATGCCGAGCAGCGCCCCGAAGACCGAGATCACCACGGCCTCCACGGTCACCATCCACATGGTCCCGGCCCGGTTCAGCCCGATCGCCCGGAGCAGCCCCAGCTCGCGGGTTCGCTCCAGCACCGACAGCGCCAGCGTGTTCACGATCCCGAGTACGGCGATCAGGATCGCCAGTGCCAGCAGGATCTGGATCATCCGCAGCAGGGTGTCGAACTGCCCGGTCTGCTGCTTGATGAACGACGCCCGGTCGGCCACCGACACCTCCGGACTGTCCGCGAGCAGGGACTCGACCTTCGGCAGCACCTGCGCGACCGTGGCGCCCGAGTCCAGTTGCAGGTAGCCCTGCGACGGTCGGGGGATCGCGAAGTCCTTCGTCGCCTCGCGCGGCAGCAGGAAACCGCCGTACAGCTCCGAGGGTGCGTAGACGCCGCTGACCGTGTAGGTGTGCGGCTCGCCCCGGGACAGCTGCACCGGCACGGTGGAGCCGACCGTGAGGTTGAGTTTGCGGGCGGTGTCGGCGTCGACCAGCACCTGGTCGGTGGTGAGTGAGTCGACGCTGCCGGCGGTCGCCTTCACCCGGTAGATGTCGCGCATCGCCGGCACGTCGCTGGTCGCGTTGACGTACTCGCGCTGGCCGTTGACCAGGGCCATGTCGCCCCAGAAACCGGCGACGGCCTTGACTCCGGGCAGCGCCGCGGCCCGGTCCAGGACCGCCTCATCGAACGTCGGCGGCCGGGGTCCGGACTGCGCACCGGAGATGACCAGGTCGGCGCTGATGGTGTCCTCGGCCAGGCCGGAGATGCTCGACTTGGCCGAGTCCAGGATGATCGTCACGCCGGTGACCAGTGCGATGCCGATCATCAGAGCCGCGGCCGTGATCGCCGTACGGCGCGGGTTGCGGCCGGAGTTGAGCCGGCCGAGCTTGCCCGGAACCGACCAGGAGAAGATCCGGCCGAGCAGGGCCACCACGGGCCGGCTGATCACCGGGGTCAGCAGGGCCACCCCGATGAACGCGAGCAGCACGCCGCCGAGGATGGTGCCGAGGATCGCGTCGCCGGCCGCGCCGGTCAGGCCCAGGGTCAGCAGCCCGGCGCCGAGCACCGAGACCACCGCTCCGGCGACCGTGAGCTTGGTCAGTGGGCGGTCCGGCGTCGCGACGTCCTGCATCGCCGCGATCGGCGGGATCCGGGAGGCGCGTACCGCCGGGATCAGCGCGGCCACCACCGTGATCAGGATCCCGACCGCGAAAGAGCTGATCACGGCGATCGGTGGCACACCCACGCCGGCCAGTTCCAGGCCGCCGCCACCGAACTGCCCGAACGCGTACGCGAGCAGCGCGCCGACCCCGATGCCGGCGCCCAGGCCGAGGACCGAGGCGACCAGCCCGATCGCCAGCGCCTCGACCAGCACCGAGCGGATCACCTGCTTGCCGCTGGCGCCGATCGCCCGCATCAGGGCCAGTTCACGGGTGCGCTGCGCCACGATGATCGAGAAGGTGTTGAGGATCAGGAAGGTGCCGACCAGCAACGCCACCCCGGCGAAGCCGAGCAGGATCTGGTTGAAGAAGGCCAGCCCCTCCTTCAGCCCGGCCGACGAGTCGGCGGACAGCTGCTTGCCGGTCTTCACCTCGTACCCGTCGCCGACCGCCGCCGCGACCCGATCGCGCAGCACGGCTTGGTCGACCCCGTCCTGCGCGCGGATGCTGATGTTGGTGAACACGTTCGGCGCGCCGAGCATGAGCCGCTGGGCGACCGGGGTCGTGAACGCCACCTCGTTGAGCCCGCCGAGGCTGTCCCGGTCACCGCTGAAACCGAAGACACCGACCAGGGTGAACTCCTGCTTCGGCGCCAGGTCGACCAGTACGCCGACCCGGTCGCCGACCTTGACCTTGGCCGCCTTGGCCAGTCCGACGTTGACCACTATCTCGTTCTCGGCCGTCGGTGCCCGGCCCTCGCGCAGTTTCAGCAGCTCGTTCTCCCCGGTCCAGTTCTCGCCCAACTGCGGCGGACCGAACGAGGTGACGACCTTGCCGTTACTGCCGATCAGCCGGGCGCCGTCGGTGGCGACCACACCGGTCGCCTCGGCGACGCCGGGCACCTGGCGCACCGCGTCCAGCGTGGTCGCGGGCAGCGGGTTGGCGAGCTGTTCGCCCTCGAACTCGTTCACCGCGATCTTCGGCTTCGCCGCGACGTTCACGTCCGTGGCGGCGTACGCGTCGCTGAACACCGAGTCGAAGGAACGCCCGAGGGTGTCGGTGAGGACGAACGAGCCGGCGACGAACATGACGCCCAGTACCACCGCCAGCCCGGACAGGACCAGCCTGACCTTGCGGGCGAGCAGGCTCTTCAGGGTTGCGCGCAGCATCAGAGCCCCGCCTCGGCGAGCCCGTCGAGCTTCTTCATCGTGTCCAGCACGGTTTCGGGGGTGGGCTCGATGAGTTCGGAGACGATGCTGCCGTCGGCGAGGAAGATGACGCGGTCGGCGTAGCTGGCGGCGACGGGGTCGTGGGTGACCATGATGATGGTTTGGTGGTGGTTGCGGACGCTGTCGCGGAGGAAGGTGAGGACTTCTGCGCCGGCTTTGCTGTCGAGGTTGCCGGTGGGTTCGTCGGCGAAGATGACGTCGGGTTTGGCGACGAGGGCGCGGGCGCAGGCGACGCGTTGTTGTTGGCCGCCGGAGAGTTGGTTGGGTCGGTGGTGGAGTCGGTCGGTGAGTCCGACGGTTTTGATGATGGTGTTGTACCAGTCGGGGTTGGGTTTGCGGCCGGCGATGCGCAGGGGGAGGAGGATGTTTTCTTCGGCGGTGAGGGTGGGGAGGAGGTTGAATTGTTGGAAGATGAAGCCGACTTTGTCGCGGCGGAGTTTGGTGAGTCCGTTGTCGTTGAGTCCGGTGACGGTGGTGTTGCCGATGTGGATGGTGCCGCGGGTGACGGAGTCGAGTCCGGCGAGGCAGTGCATGAGGGTGGATTTGCCGGAGCCGCTGGGTCCCATGATGGCGGTGTAGCGGGCTTGTTCGAATTCGGCGGTGACTCCGCGTAGGGCGATGACCTGCGCCTCACCGCTGCCGTACACCTTCCAGACCTCATCGGCACGCGCCGCCGCCTGCGTGTTATGGCCTACCGTCGCGGTCACTCGAATTCTCCTTCGAAGAAAGTCTGATCCGTCCGGGCACCTGAGGTCCGGTCGGCAGTCTCCATCGTCGGTGCCGCCGACGCCCGACTCGTCCACCCGTGGGTGGAGCGGCAGCGGATATTCCGCTGCGGGTCGGCCCCGATGCCACCCTCAGGGTTGCCCCTGACTGCTATCGACGCGTTCCGGTCGCCCCACCGGATCTTTCCGTATGTGAAGCGCTTCGGGTGGTGATTCGACCGGATCGTCGGCCGGGTGAGACCGGGGCCTCAGCCGGGTGAAACGGGCTCGTCAGTCGGGTGAGACCGGGGCGTCGGCCGGGTGAATCGTCGGCCGGGTGGACAAGCGCCTCCACCGGCCGAAACGGCGGTGCGGGGTGGGCGCGAACGCCCACCCCGCACCCGTACGCCGGTCGGTTACTCGTAGGAGATCGCCTGCAACACGTTCAGCCGGGACGCCCGCCAGGCCGGCCACGCCGCGGCCAGCACGCCGGCCAGCGCGGCCGCGACCAGGAAGCCGATGAGCTGCCCGTACGGCAGCGCGATCATCGAGATCGCGTCCAGGTTGCGCAGCACCTCGGTGACGGTGACCCCGAGCGCCACCCCGAGTCCGACCCCGAGCAGGCAGCCGAAGACGGCCATCAGCAGCGACTCCACGCCCACCATCGCGACGACCTGGGCGCGGGCCATGCCGACCGCGCGCAGCAGGCCCAGTTCCCGGGTGCGTTCGTAGATGCTCAGCACCAGGGTGTTGATGATGCCGAGGAACGCCACCAGTACGGCCAGCGCCAGCAGCACGTAGAAGATCGCCAGCAACCCGTCCACCGCCGCGGTCTGCTGGGCGATGAAGCTCGCCTGATCCACCACGGCGACCAGCGGATAGTCGGCCATGAGCTGCTCGACCTGACGGGTCACCGCGGCCACGTCGGCGTCCTCGGCGACCTGGACGAGGCCCTGGAAGGCCAGCGGCCCGGCGAAGTACCGCACCTGCGACGGGGGCAGGATCACTCCGCTGGCCACCGCCGTGCGCTGGTAGATCCCGGCGACCGTGTACGTACGGTCACCGCCGACCGGCATGGTGACCACGAAGGTGCTGCCGACCTGCCAGCCGTTGTCCTCCGCCGTGCCGTCGTCGACGATCGCCTCGTTGTCCCCGGTCGGGGTCAACGTGCCGGCCAGCTCGTCCATCGACATCATCGATCGGGCGGTGGGCAGGTCGGCGGCCTGGACGTACCCGTTGGGGTTGCCGTCCACCGGTAGCACCGCCAGGTGGGTCGCGAGCACCGCCGTGACCCCCGGGATCCGGGCCGCCTGGTCCAGCCGGGCCGGGTCGAACCCCTCCTTGCCGTTCGGCGGGGCCATCACGGTGGTGGTCACGATGACCTCGGCGCTCAGGTCGTTCTCCACCAGGTCGGTGACGCTGGCCTTCAGCGACGCCCCGATCACGCTGACCGCGCTCACCAGGGTCACCCCGACCATCAGCGCGACCGCGGTCACCGCCGTCCGTCGCGGATTGCGCAGCGTGTTGCGCCGGCCGATCCCGGTCGCGGCGTCCCAGCTGACCAGGCGACCGAGCGTGCCGGCGACCGGTCGGGTCAGTGCCGGGGAGAGCAGCGCCACCCCGACCACCGCGAGCAGCACGCCGCCGCCGAGGGCGGGTGCGGTCAGCCCGTCCACGCCGACCAGCCCGACGGCGAGCAGCGCGACGCTGATCGCGGTGATCACCCCGCCGGTGACGGTCAACCCGCGCAGCGACTTGTCCGGCGCAACCAGGTCACGCATTGCCGCGATCGGCGGTACGCCGGCGGCCCGGATCGCCGGAACCAGCGCGGCGATGACCGTCATCACCACTCCGACCAGGTAAGACGCCAGGATGGCGGTACCGCTGACGGTGAGTCCGCCCTCCGGCAGCGGGAAGCCGATGGCGGCGGCGAGCGACTGCAACCCGGCCGCGACCGCGATGCCGGCGCCCAGTCCCAGGGTGGACGCGATCACGCCCACCACCAGCGCCTCCACCAGCACGCTGCCGGTGACCTGTCGCCAGCTCGCCCCGAGCGCCCGCAGCAGCGCCAGCTCCCGCGACCGCTGGGCGATGATGATGTTGAACGTGTTGAAGATGAGGAACATCCCGACCAGCAACGCGATCAGCGCGAAGCCGAGGAAGAACCAGTTCACGAAGGTGAGCAGTTGCTTCAGCCCGCTCGCCTGCTCCTCGGCCACCTCCGTACCGGTGATCGCCTCGAATCCGGTCGGGGTGGCGGTGGCGACCCGCTGCTTCAGCGTTTCCTGCGACACCCCGGGCTCGGCCTGGAGCTGGGCCGCGCCGAACACCCCCGTACGCCCGTAGAAGAGGCGCTGCGCCTCCGGCACGGTGAAGCCGACCATCGTCTCGCCGCCGAGCGTCGCCCGACCGCCGGAGTACTCCAGCAGCCCGACGATCGTCCACTCCGGGCTGGTCGCGCTCCGCGGCAGGTAGATCTTGATCCGGTCGCCGACGGTGTGACCGGTCTGCTCGGCGGTGTACCGGGTCAGCGTCACCTCGTCGTCGGCCCGGGCCGCCCGCCCCTCGGCGAGCTCCAGCAGGCCGTCGGCGACGAAGTCGTCCTCGGCCAGCCCGATCCCCAGGTGTGGGACGCCGGCCGGCAGCGCCTTGCCGTTGTCCTTGCGGAACGGGATGATCCCGTCCGAACTGGCGTCGCCGACGACCGAGCGGACCCCGTCCACCGTGGCCAGCCGACCCAGGTCGGCGTCGGTCAGCAGCGGCGGCTCCGGCTCCTCCCGTGCCTTGTCGTCGGCCTGGACCTGGACCGCCACGTCCTTGTTCACGGTCTGGAACAACTGCTCGAACCGGCCGCCGAGGCTGTCGGTGAGCACGAAGGCGCTGGCCACGAACATCACGCCGAGGATGATCGCGAAGCCGGACAGGACCAGCCGGAGCTTGCGGGAGAGCAGGCTCTTCAGCGTGGCGCGCAACATCACGCCACCTCGGCCCGGTGGGTCAGCACGTCCAGCTGCTTCAGGGTGTCGAGCACGGTCTCCGCCGTCGGGTCGGTCAACTCGTCCACGATGCTGCCGTCGGCGAGGAAGATGACGCGGTCGGCGTAGCTGGCGGCGACGGGGTCGTGGGTGACCATGACGATGGTTTGGTGGTGGTTGCGGACGCTGTCGCGGAGGAAGGTGAGGACTTCTGCGCCGGCTTTGCTGTCGAGGTTGCCGGTGGGTTCGTCGGCGAAGATGACGTCGGGTTTGGCGACGAGGGCGCGGGCGCAGGCGACGCGTTGTTGTTGGCCGCCGGAGAGTTGGTTGGGTCGGTGGTGGAGTCGGTCGGTGAGTCCGACGGTTTTGATGATGGTGTTGTACCAGTCGGGGTTGGGTTTGCGGCCGGCGATGCGCAGGGGGAGGAGGATGTTTTCTTCGGCGGTGAGGGTGGGGAGGAGGTTGAATTGTTGGAAGATGAAGCCGACTTTGTCGCGGCGGAGTTTGGTGAGTCCGTTGTCGTTGAGTCCGGTGACGGTGGTGTTGCCGATGTGGATGGTGCCGCGGGTGACGGAGTCGAGTCCGGCGAGGCAGTGCATGAGGGTGGATTTGCCGGAGCCGCTGGGTCCCATGATGGCGGTGTAGCGGGCTTGTTCGAATTCGGCGGTGACTCCGCGTAGGGCGATGACCTGCGCCTCACCGCTGCCGTACACCTTCCACACGTCACTCGCGCGCGCCGCCGCCGTAGCGCCGGCCCCGGTTGTTGTCCCCGTCACGGTCTCTCCCTCGGTAGCTGACGACGGTCGCCGTCCTGAGGTCACGCTAGGTCGCCGCGGCAATCCGGCCATCCTGCCGGCGGAGGGTTTTCGAATCCGACCGTCGTACCGTCCGGTCTCCGACTGAAGGAGGGCACGAGCCGGGTACAGTGCGTCGCGCGACCATTACCGGAGCGTCAGGCGCCCGGACGGATCAAACCCGACTCGTACGCGAAGACGACCGCCTGCACCCGGTCGCGCAACCCGAGTTTGGTGAGTACGTGTCCGACATGCGTCTTGATCGTCGTCTCGCTGATCGACAGGCTTCGGGCGATCTCCGCGTTGGACAGTCCCCGGGCGATGTGCACCAGCACCTGCCGCTCCCGCTCGGTGAGCACGTCGAGCGCCTTCGGCAGGGTCGCCGACGGATCGGGCAGCACCCCGGCGAACTGGTCCAGCAGCCGCTTGAGGATGCGCGGCGCGACCACCGCCTCACCGGCGGCCACCGTACGGATCGCGGTGACCAGGTCGTCGGCGGGCACGTCCTTGGCGAGGAACCCGCTCGCACCGGCCCGCAACGCCCCCACCACGTACTCGTCCAGGTCGAACGTGGTCAGGATGAGCACCCGCACCGGCAGCCGGGACTCGACGATCGCCCTGGTCGCCGCCACCCCGTCCATCCGGGGCATCCGGATGTCCATCAGCACCACGTCCGGCAGCAACCGGCGGGCCAGTTCGACCGCCTCGGAGCCGTCACCGGCCTCGCCCACGATGTCGAGGTCGGTCTCGGCGCTGAGCACCATCCGGAACCCGGTACGCAGCAGCGGCTGGTCGTCGGCGAGCAGGATCCGCACCGGACGTGGACCACCACGCGGGTACGTGACCCCGGCGGCCCCGGTCACGCGACATCCCCACGGTGCTCGCTCACGCCGTCTCCTCGCTGCTCGGTACGCCGGAGCGTTCCATCGGTACCTTCGCGTACACCCGGTAGCCGCCACCGGGACGGGGGCCGGTGCGCAGGGTTCCACCGTAGAGGGCGACCCGCTCCCGCATGCCGACCAGCCCGTGTCCGGCCGGGTTGGGGTCCAGTGACGGGCCGCGACCGGTGTCGAGGATCTCCACCACCAGCCAGTAGACACCGTAGGTGAGCCGGACCTGGGCGGTGGCCGTACCGGCGTGTTTGAGCGCGTTGGTCAGCGCCTCCTGCACGATCCGGAAGACGGTCAGGGCGAGGCTGGGCTCCAGCGGCGCCGGCACCCCGTCGACCCGCAGACTGACCGGCAGACCTGCCTCGCGGACCTGGTCGACCAGCGACTCCAACCCGGCCAGTCCGGGCTGCGGGGCGAGTTCGGCGGCCGGCTCGGCGTCCGTACGCAGCACGTCGAGCAGCCGGCGCAGCTCGCGCAGCGTGGTCCGGCTGGTTTCCGCGATGCTGCCCAGCGCCTCGTCGGCGGCGGCCGGATCGCGGGCGAGCACCCGTCGGGCACCGGTCGCCAGCACGCTCATCACGCTGACGTGGTGGGCGACCACGTCGTGCAGTTCGCGGGCGATCCGACGCCGCTCGTCGGCGACCGCCTGGTCGGCCATCGAGCGCTGGTTTTCCTCGGCGACCCTGGCCCGTTCCTCCAGCGCCCGGATCGTGGCCCGGCGGGCGTGCACCGTACGCCCGCCGAAGAAGCAGACCAGGGCGATCAGCACGTTGGTAAACAGCAGGTACCCGCCGGGGACGCCGAGCTGGTGCCGGGCCGCCGGCAGCGCCAGCGCGGTGACCAGGATCGGCGCCCAGAGCACGGTGGCGACCAGTGCTGCCCGGCGCAGCGGGAATCCGGCCGCGGTGGCGTACGTCAGCAGGATGAACGCCACCACGGCGGTGAGCGGCTGGTGTCCGTCGACCACCGCGGCGGTGAAACCGGTCAGCGCCAGCGCCACCGCCGCCGCCGGCCAGCTCCGGCCCAGCACGATCGGCACCGCGCAGACCAGGCTCCAGGTGAGCGTCCTCGGCCAGCCGTCGGCGGTCGTCTCCGCCGGCACGGCCGCCGTGAGCAGCACCTCGGCCAGCACCACCAGGGCCGCCAGCAGGGCGTCGCGGAAGAGCGTGGCCGGGGCGTACCCGGTGGGTAACAGGTCGTGCCAGCGGCCGGTGGGTGGCCGCGACCCGGTGTTCGGACCGGTCCGCCCCGGCGGCCGGTCGAGCCCGGCCGGGGCGTCGATACGGGTCATCTCCGCACGGTAGCCGGTGGTGCGGCGCGGTTGTCCGCACCGTGGGCGGAGTACGCCTCCTCCTGGGGGAGGAGGGGCACCCGTTACCGGCGGAGGAGGGGATTGTCGGATGGGATGGGGGCCACCGTGGCCGCCGGGGGTGGCCGTCGGAGGAGGAGACCCTCCGCTTCGGCTGGAGGGCTACTCGTCGACGGCCGGGCCGGCGGACCGGCTGGGCTGCTCCGGCACGACGGGGGTGATCGTCAGCTCCGGGAACGGCGGCGGGGTGCCGCCGAAGGCGGGACAGAGCGCCTGGTGGCTGCACCAGTCGCAGAGCCGGCTCGGCTTCGGCCGGAAATCCTGCCGCGCGGTGGCCTGCTCGATCGCCCGCCACAGCGCGACCAGGGTGCGTTCGAACCGGGCGAGTTCCTCGGCGTCCGGCGCGTAGTCGCAGATCTCGGCGTCCTTGAGGTAGAGCAGCCGCAGCACTTTCGGCACCACCCCACGGGTCCGCCAGAGCACCAGCGCGTAGAACTTGAGCTGGAACAGGGCGCGGGCCTCGAACGCCTCCCGGGGGGCACCGCCGGTCTTGTAGTCGACCACCCGCAGCGCCCCGTCCGGGGCGACGTCGAGCCGGTCGATGTAACCGCGGATCAGCAGCTCGTCGTCGACGACGGTGGAGATCAACGTCTCCCGCTCGGCGGGTTCGAGCCGGCGCGGGTCCTCCACCGTGAAGTAGCCCTCCAGCAGCCGGCGGGCCGAACCGAGGAACTCGGTCACGTCGACCGCCGCCTCCTCGGTGAACAGCTCGGTCAGCTCCGGCTCCCGGGCCACCAACTGGTCCCACTGCGGGGTCACCAGGTCGCCCGCGGCGCTCGGGGTGCGGTCCGCCGCCGGCAGGTCGAACAGCCGCTCCAGCACGGCGTGCACCAGGGTGCCCCGGATCTGGTCCAGGCTGGTCCGCTCGGGCAGCCGGTCGATGCTGCGGAACCGGTAGAGCAGCGGACAGGTTTTGAAATCCGCCGCCCGCGACGGTGAGAGGGAAGGCCCCTGGGGCCGCTCGGCCACCGGGGACCGCCCGGCCGTCTGCTTCGTCACCATCTCCGCCACCATGACCGGAAGGCTAGGCCACCGGTACGACGATAACGCCGGCACGGCCCCCCGGAGCAAGGCGCGGGCGAGCCCGCTCACCGCAGTTACGTAGCATCGACACGGTGCAGCAGAGTTCAAGACGGCAGAACCGGCCGGAGCGCCGTCCCGGCATCGCCGTCGGCCGGGTGCTCGGTGTCCCGGTCTACGTCAACGCCTCGATGGTGCTGCTGGTCGTCCTGGTGACCGTGTTGTACGGCGGGCTGGTCCGCCGCGAGCTGGAACTGTCGCAGGTCACCGGCTACCTGGTGGGCTTCGGATTCGTGGTCTGCCTGCTCGGTTCGGTGCTGCTGCACGAGCTCGGGCACGCGGTGACCGCCCGCCGCAACGGCATCGGCGTACGCGGGATCACGCTCGAACTGCTGGGCGGCTACACCGAGATGGACCGCGACGCGCCGACGCCCCGGGTCGACCTGATGGTCTCGCTCGCCGGCCCGGCCGTGTCGCTGGTGCTCGGCCTGGCCGCCGTACTGGCCACCGTGTTGCTGCCCGATCGCACCCTGCCCGACCAGTTCGCCCTGCAACTGGCGGTGAGCAACCTCATCGTGGCGGTCTTCAACATCCTGCCCGGTCTGCCGCTCGACGGCGGCCGTGCGTTGCGTGCCCTGGTCTGGGCGGTCAGCCGGGACCGGCACCTCGGCACCGAGGTCGCCGCTTGGGCCGGTCGCGCGGTCGCGGTCGGCACGGTCGTCCTGGTCGGGGTGCTGACCTGGGTCGGACTGATCGTGCCGTTGGGGCTGGCCCTGATCGTGGTGGTCGCCTTCACCCTCTGGCAGGGCGCCGGCCAGTCGATCCGGATGGCCCGGATCAGTCGCCGGTTCCCCCTCATCGACCTGCACCGACTGGCCCGGCCGGTGTTCCGGGTGCCGACCGGCACCCCGCTGGCCGAGGCGCAGCGGCGGGGCGTGGCGGCCGGACCGGCGCCGGTGGCGCTCGGGGTCGACGACTCGTCGGGGCGGCTGGTCGCCCTGGTCGATCGGGCCGCCGCCGAGGCGGTGCCGGTGGACCGGCGGCCGTGGGTCGCCGTCGACACGGTGGCCCGTGGCCTGGACGGCCTGCCGACCATGCCGGTCGGTCTGGACGGCGAAGAGGTCATCCGGGTCGTGCAGACCGACCCGGGCGCGCAGTATGTCGTGACGTCAGGCGAAGATGTCGTCGGCGTTCTGCACATCGCCGATCTGGCGCAGCTCCTGGAGCCGAAACGAAAGATGACTCAGTGACCGCACAGCCCACCACCGCCCACCCCACCGACACCGCGCCGGTACCGGCGCACCGCGGCCCGTTCCGGCCCGGTGACCGGGTGCAGTTGACCGATCCGAAGGGTCGGATGCACACGATCACGTTGGTGGAGGGCAAGTCGTTCCACACCCACCGGGGTGCGCTCGAACACGACGACCTGATCGGCCTGCCCGACGGCAGTGTGGTCACCTCCGCGGGCGGGACGGCGTACCTCGCGCTGCGCCCCCTGCTCTCCGACTACGTGCTCTCGATGCCCCGTGGCGCCCAGGTGATCTACCCGAAGGACGCGGCCCAGATCGTCGCCATGGGCGACATCTTCCCGGGCGCGAAGGTGCTGGAGGCCGGTGCCGGCTCCGGTGCGCTGGCCTGCTCCCTGCTGCGCGCCGTCGGACCGACCGGCGAACTGCACTCGTACGAGCTGCGCGACGACTTCGCCGAGATCGCCCGCCGCAACGTGGAGGCGTTCTTCGGCGGTCCGCACCCGTCCTGGCACCTGACCACCGGCGACGTGGCGACCTGCACGGAGCCGGAGTTCGACCGGATCATCCTGGACCTGCTCGCCCCGTGGGACGTGCTCGACCTGGTGGCGCGGACGCTGGTGCCCGGCGGCGTGTTCATCGGCTACGTGGCCACCACGACCCAGCTCTCCGACCTGGTCGAGGCGTTGCGCGAGCGCGGCGGCTTCACCGAGCCCCGGGCCTGGGAGTCGCTGGTGCGCGACTGGCACCTGGAGGGGCTGGCGGTGCGCCCCGACCACCGGATGATCGCGCACACCGCGTTCCTGGTCTCCGCCCGCAAGCTCGCGCCCGGCGTGACCGCGCCGCCGCGGCGGCGCAAGCCGAGCAAGGGCGTCGAGGCGTACGCGGCGCGCAAGGCGGGACTGCGGGCGGCGGAGCAGGCCGCCAAGGAAGCGGAGTCGGCACCGCTCGCCCCGGCGGCCGGCGTGGACGAGGCGGGGTAGAGGGCCGTGCAGTGATCATCAACCTCGGGAGGTCCGCATGAGCAGGCCCACCTTCGGCGGCGGGGACCTTCCCGCCGTCTTCCCGGACTGGTCGCCGTACCAGGATCTGGAGGCGGCGGCGCGGGCCTATCTCCGCGACCCCGAGGTGGCACTGGAGGCGCTGGGCGGCGTGCTGCGCGGCGCCTCCGTGCTGGGTTTCACCCTGGAGCGGTTCGTCAACGAGGTGAACGGGGTCTGGCAGGAGGTGGCGGTCTGCGACGGCAGTCGGCTGATCCTCTGGCACGGTGAGGACATTCCGCCGGACGACGGGCCGGCCGGGTCGATGACCTCGTCGCTGCGGGTCGTACCGGTCTCGACGGTGACCGAGGTGGGCTGCCGGCGGCGGCTGACCCGGACCCCGAGCGGTGGCGTACGGGTCGACAGCATCGACGTGTACCTGCTGCTCAGCTCGCTGGACGAGGGGGTGCCGGCGGACGAGGTGGTGGGCTCGCCGAGGCACGACGCGCTGCGTTTCGGTAAGACGTTCGATGACGGCGGGGCGGGGCAGATCGCCCGGCTTGAGGAGTTTGCCCGGCTGGTCGCGTCGGTGCTCGGCCGTCCCGTGCTGTGACCCGTCCGGCCGGGAGGTCCGCCCGGTCGACCCGATCGTCGGCCGGTGGCCGTCGGTGTCCGGATCAGTCCTCGGCGTCCGGGCCGGCGATCTCGACGTCGTCGCGGCTGCGCTGCACGTGGATGCAGTCGCCCGGGCACTCCTTGGCCGCGTCGATCACGTCGAGCCGCAGGTGCGCCGGTACGTCGACCCGGCTGCCCGGGGCGAGCAGCATCTCGCCCGAGTCGTTCTTGACGTACGCCAGGCCGTCGATGTCGAACTCGAAGACCTCCGGGGCGTACTGGACACAGAGCCCGTCGCCGGTGCAGAGGTCCTGGTCCACCCAGACTCGCAGCTCGTCGGTATCGGTCTGGGCTACCACGATGACCCCTCCATCCGTTCGTCCGGCACGTACCCGACGGTACCCGAACGCCCTCGTACGACCCCAGCGGCGTCCCCCGTGGCGATCAAGGTTCGGTGACGAGGGTGTTGCATGGGACCGAATCGGCGTCATAGCGGCTAGTGTTAGGGCAGAACGTTCAAGCCCCCCGGGGAGGTGGGACGTGGCACGCAGCGACGACGCGGACTCGCGCGCCGCACGGTGGGAGAAGGAGGCCCACGATCTCTCCACCCAGGTCGCGTTCCTTCAAGAGGAACTGGCCTTGGTGCGGCGCAAGCTGACCGAAAGCCCCCGACACGTCCGGCAGATCGAGGAACGACTGGCGGCCACTCAGGCGCAGCTGGCTCGACTGACCGAGAACAACGACCGGCTCGTGAGCACCCTCAAAGAGGCACGGGCCCAGATCGTCACGCTCAAGGAAGAGATCGACCGGCTGGCACAACCGCCCAGTGGGTACGGCGTCTTCCTCGCGCGGCACGACGACGGCACGGTGGATGTCTTCACCGGCGGTCGGAAGCTGCGCGTGGCGGTATCTCCGTCATTGGAGGTCGACGAGCTACGACGTGGTCAGGAGGTCCTGCTCAACGACGCGCTCAACATCGTGGACGCGTTCGGGTTCGAGCGGGTCGGAGAGGTCGTGATGCTCAAGGAGGTGTTGGAGAGTCCCACCGGTGGGCCGGGTGACCGGGCCCTGGTGATCTCCCACGCCGACGAGGAGCGGATCGTGCACCTGGCCGAGACCCTGATCGGTTCGTCGATCAGAGCCGGCGACTCGCTCATGATCGAGCCGCGTTCGGCGTACGCGTACGAACGCATCCCGAAGAGCGAGGTGGAGGAGCTCGTCCTTGAGGAGGTGCCCGACGTCGACTATGGCGACATCGGTGGCCTCCAGTCCCAGATCGAGCAGATCCGGGACGCGGTCGAGTTGCCGTTCCTGCACGCCGAGCTGTTCCGGGAGCACCAGTTGCGCCCGCCGAAGGGCATCCTGCTCTACGGTCCGCCGGGCTGTGGGAAGACCTTGATCGCCAAGGCGGTGGCAAACTCGCTGGCGAAGAAGATCGCCGAGCGGCGTGGTGAGCAGAAGCACACCAGCTACTTCCTGAACATCAAGGGTCCGGAGCTGCTCAACAAGTATGTCGGCGAGACCGAGCGGCACATCCGGTTGATCTTCCAACGGGCTCGGGAGAAGGCCGGCGAGGGCACTCCGGTGATCGTGTTCTTCGACGAGATGGACTCGGTGTTCCGTACCCGGGGCTCCGGTGTCTCCTCGGACGTGGAGAACACCATCGTTCCGCAGCTGCTCAGCGAGATCGACGGCGTGGAGGGGCTGGAGAACGTCATCGTGATCGGCGCCTCCAACCGGGAGGACATGATCGACCCGGCCATCCTGCGTCCGGGCCGACTCGACGTGAAGATCAAGATCGAGCGGCCGGACGCCGAGGCGGCCCGGGACATCTTCTCCAAGTACATCCTCACCGGGCTGCCACTGCACTCGGACGACCTCACCGAGCACGGGCAGGATGCCCAGGCCACGGTGGCGGCCATGATCGAGGCCGTGGTGCTGCGGATGTACTCCGAGACCGAGGAGAACCGGTTCCTCGAAGTCACCTACGCCAACGGTGACAAAGAGGTGCTCTACTTCAAGGATTTCAACTCCGGCGCGATGATCCAGAACATCGTCGACCGGGGCAAGAAGATGGCGATCAAGGAGTTCCTCTCCTCCGGCCGCAAGGGGTTGCGACTGCAACACCTGCTCGACGCCTGCGTCGACGAGTTCCGGGAGAACGAGGACCTGCCGAACACCACCAACCCGGACGACTGGGCCCGGATCTCCGGCAAGAAGGGCGAACGGATCGTCTACATCCGTACGCTCGTCTCCGGGGGCAAGGGCGCCGAGGCCGGGCGGGCCATCGAAACCGCCAGCAACACCGGTCAGTACCTCTGACCCGTCAGCGATGAACGGGGGGCGACGCGTCACGCGTCGCCCCCCGTTTTCGACAGTGCCGGTGCTACCCGGGACTCAGTCCACGGCGGCCGCCGGGCTCGGGTCGCGGAAGACCCAGGCCCGGTAGAGCAGGAAATTGAGCGTCGTCAGCACCACCAGCGCCAGGCACTTGGCCACCAGGTAGTTCAGGCCGAGTCCGGCGAGGGCGGACACCATCAGCACGGTCAGCACCCAGTTGACGCCGACCAGGATCAGGTAGCGCACCAACTGCCCGCCGGCACCGCCGGTGGAGGCGAAGACCCAGCTCCGGTTGAGCAGGAAGTTCAACCCGGTGGACGTCACCACCCCGACGAAGGTCGCCAACGGCAGCCACACCTCGAACGCCCCGTGCAGCAGCCAGAGCAGACCGGTGTCGAGTGCCGCGCTGCCACCGCCCACCACCAGGTACCGGACGAAACCGGTGCGCAGGAGGCGGCGTACCAGCCCGGTCGGGCGGTCGGTCGCGGACGCGGGTTCCCGGCGATCGGGAGCGCTCTGATCGGCAGTCGTCGTCACGACCGGTGAGCATAGCGGCGTACGGGCGGGAGGGCGCTCAGGCCCGAACCCGTTCGGGGGGCGACATCGAGTACCCTCGGCACCCGTGACCACCCCCATGGCCGCACCAGTACGGCCACAATCGTCGGCCCGGCACTCCACCAGCCTGCTACTGCGGGTGATGTTGCCGTTCGCCGGCTACTTCCTGCTGTTCGCGGCCTGGGCCATCGCCACACCGTACGACGGCACACCGGACGAGATGCGGCACATCCAGCACGCGTACGGGGTGGCGTCCGGCGATATCGCCCCCGCCCCGGCAAAAGAGGGCAAATTTCCCGGCGCGTACCACGAGGTGCCGAAGAGCCTGATCCGCACCAACTGCTTCGCGCACCACGCGGACCAGCCGGCGAGCTGTGCCCAACCGGTGGGCGGTGACGAGTCCCTGGTCAAGGTGCTCACCCCGGCCGGTCGCTACAACCCCGCCTACTACCTGACGGTCGGCTGGCCGCTGGTGCTGTCGCCGAACATGGCCGGTGTCCTGCTCGCCCGGCTGGTGAGTGCCGCCCTGGTCGCGGCGCTGTTCGCCTGGGCGACGTCGGTGGCCCTGTCGCTGCGACACCGCCTGGTGTTCGGCGGCATCCTGGTCGCGGTCACCCCCATCACCGCCCACCTCGCCGGGGCGATCAACCCGAACGCGGTCGAGATCGCGGCCGGCGCGGCCCTGGTCGTCGCGCTGATCGCCATCCTGCTGGAACCCGACGGAGCCGGCCGACGGCGGTCCGCCTGGTGGCTCGCCGGGGTGGGCGGCGCGGTGCTGCTCACCGTACGGTCGGGTGGCCCGGCCTGGTTCGCGGTCATCGCCGCGGTCATGCTGGTCGGCCTGACCCTGCCGGCGTACCGGGCCCTGCTCCGGTCCCGGCGGTTCTGGATCCTGGCCGGGGCGCTCGCGGCGACCGGGATCGCCTCGGTCGGCTGGACGCTCTGGAAGAAGGCCGCCGAGATCACCCCGAACGGCGTGGGCAGCCGGCACCTGAGCCTGGTCGACGCGATGAAGATCGAGGTGTTCGACCGGTGGCGGGGCTACGTCCAGGAACTCGTCGGCGTCCTCGCCTGGCTGGACACCCCGCTGCCGGTCCTGCTCAACCTCGCCTGGTACTTCTCGGTCGGCACGCTGGTTCTGCTGGCGCTGGCCCTGGGCGGGAACGCCGCCCGTTGGCGGGTGGTCGGGCTCGGTGCGCTCGGCATGCTGGTGCCCAGCGTCATCGAGGCGATCAACGTCAACGAGTACGCGTTCATCGGGCAGGGCCGGTACTTCCTCCCGTTGCTGGTCGGGGTGCCGATCCTGGCGGCGTACACGGTGGCCGAGAGCGGCCTGGTCGATCCGCTGCGCAAGCTGATCCGGCTGTTCGTGGTCCTGCTGGTCCCCGCCCACCTCGCCGCCCTGGCCTACCTGATGATCCGGTACCAGTCCGGGCTGCCCGGTCGGCCCGGGGTGATCTCGTTCAACGTGCTCGGCGGTGCCTGGCACCCGGCGCTCGGGTCGGCCACCCCGATCCTGCTCGCCGTCGTGGCCGGCGCCATCCTGGTCGCGTACCACTGGCGGCTCACCGCGCCCGACCCGGCGCTGGCGGCGGACCTCGGGCCCGACCCGGCCGGGGACGGCCAGGACCCGCAGCCCACGGAGCGGGACCTGGTCGACGCCGTCGCCGGCCCGCGTACGCGAGAGGAACGGACCTCCTGATGCGACTCACCATCCTGACCGGAATCACCGGTCTGCTCCTGCTCGTGGTCGTGGTCGAGCTGATGCGTCGGCGCCAACTGCGGGAGAAGTACGCGGCGCTCTGGATCGCCGTCGCGCTGGTGGCACTGCCGCTGGCCTTCTTCCCCCGGCTGCCGGACGAGATCGCCGGCGCGCTCGGTGTGGTCAGCGGCGTGAGCCTGGTGCTGTTCGGCGGGGTGGTCTTCCTGCTCCTGATCACCATCCACCTGAGCTGGGAACTCAGCCGCCTGGAGGAGGAGACCCGGGTGCTCGCCGAGGACGTGGCGCTGTTGCGGGCCGAGGTCCGCCGCGAAGAGGTGGAACGGTGATCGCCGACAAGCGGATCCTGATCGTCATCCCGGCCTGGAACGAGGCCGGTTCCATCGCCGACGTGGTCCGCGAGGTGGGCACCGCACTGCCCGGCGTCGACGTGCTCGTCGTCGACGACGGCTCCCGGGACCGCACCTCGGCACGGGCCCGGTCGGCCGGCGCGGCGGTGCTGCAACTGCCGTACAACCTCGGGGTCGGCGGGGCGATGCGGCTCGGCTACCGGTACGCCCGCGACCACGGCTACGACGTGGCGATCCAGGTCGACGCGGACGGCCAGCACGACCCGCTGTTCGTGCCCGAACTGGTGGCCGCCCTGGCCGGCGCCGACCTGGTGATCGGCGCCCGATTCGCCGGCGTCGGCGACTACGCCGTACGGGGACCGCGCAGGTACGCGATGTCGTTGCTGGCGGCCGTGCTCAGCCGGATCACCGGGTCGCGGCTGACCGACACCACCTCGGGGTTCCGGGCCGCCAACCGGCAGGTGATCGAGCTGTTCGCCCGCGCCTACCCGGTGGAGTACCTCGGCGACACGGTCGAGACCGTGGTGCACGTGGCCCGGGTCGGCCTGCGGGTGGTGCAGGTGCCGGTCGCCATGCGGGCCCGGATGGCCGGCACGCCGAGCCAGTCCGTCGCCAAGGCGTCGTTCTACCTGGGACGGGCGATGGTGGTGCTGGGCCTGGCGCTGGTCCGCCGCTACGAGCCGGTTCCCCCGCCGACGCTTCAGCCGCCGACGCCCCGCCCGACGGTGCCCGGCCAACGGCGACCGATGGACGCGGATCCGTACGCGGTGCCGGTCCAGGGCGAGTAGCGCGGCGGCCGACCGGTCGGCCCGCGCGGGGTCGGCGCTCCGCCACGGCGCGCAACGGCGCCAACGGGGTGACAGCGGCCAATAGGTGCATTCCGCGGCCGTGTCGTCACATCGGGCGAACGGATGAGCCGGAAAGCGGACTACGCTCGCCTCATGGAATCGGAAAGTGGGGCAGCGGCATGAGCGTACGGCGGATCATGGGCGCCGAGGTCGAATACGGTATCTCGGTTCCCGGGCAGGCCGGGGCCAATCCGATGGTCACCTCGTCACAGGTGGTCAACGCCTACGGTGCACGTCCCGAGTTGACCCGTGGCGGTCGCGCTCGGTGGGACTACGAGGAGGAGTCGCCGCTGCGCGACGCGCGCGGTTTCACCTACTCCGGCGCGGCCTACGATCCGGCCGAGGCGCTCGCCGACGAGGACCTGGGCCTGGCCAACGTGATACTGACCAACGGTGCCCGGCTCTACGTCGACCACGCCCACCCGGAGTACTCCACCCCCGAGGTGACCAACCCGATGGACCTGGTCCGTTGGGACAAGGCGGGGGAGCGGGTGATGGCCGAGGCGGCCCGCCGGGCCGAGACCATTCCCGGTACCCACCCGATCCACCTCTACAAGAACAACACCGACAACAAGGGTGCCAGTTACGGCGCGCACGAGAACTACCTGATGCGCCGGCAGACCCCGTTCGCCGACATCGTCACGTACCTCACCCCGTTCTTCGTGACCCGACAGATCTTCTGCGGGGCGGGCCGGGTCGGCGTCGGTCAGGACGGTTCGCAGCCGGGTTTCCAGATCTCCCAACGTGCGGACTTCTTCGAGGTCGAGGTCGGGCTGGAGACCACCCTCAAGCGGCCGATCATCAACACCCGCGACGAGCCGCACTCGGACGCCGACAAGTACCGCCGGCTGCACGTGATCATCGGGGACGCGAACCTCTCCGAGATCTCGACGTACCTCAAGGTCGGCACCACCGCCCTGATCCTGACGATGATCGAGGAGAAGGCGCTCAGCCCCGACCTCGGCATCGCCGACCCGGTGGCGGAACTGCGCGCGGTCAGCCACGACCCGTCGCTGTCGCACCTGATGCGGCTGCGCGACGGCCGCCGGCTCACCGCGCTCGACCTCCAGTGGGCGTACTACGAGCGGGCCCGCGCGTTCGTCGAGGACCGATACGGCGCCGACGCCGACGAGCAGACCCTGGACGTGCTGGAGCGCTGGGAGGGTGTGCTGGATCGGCTCGGCCGCGACCCGATGCTCTGCGCCGGTGAGCTGGACTGGGTGGCCAAGCTGCGGCTGCTGGAGGGCTACCGGGAGCGGGAGAAGCTCGGCTGGGCGTCGCACAAGCTGCAACTGGTCGACCTCCAGTACTCCGACGTACGCCCGGAGAAGGGGCTCTACCACCGCCTGGTCGCCCGTGGCTCGATGGCCACGCTGCTGCCCGACGAGCAGACCCGGCGGGCGATGGTCGAGCCGCCGGAGGACACCCGCGCCTACTTCCGGGGCCGCTGCCTCGCCCAGTACGCCTCCGAGGTGGTCGCGGCGAGCTGGGATTCGGTCATCTTCGACGTCGGCCGGGAGTCGCTGGTCCGGGTGCCGATGATGGAGCCGGAGCGGGGCACCCGCAAGCACGTCGGCGCGCTGTTCGACCGTTGCCCGAGTGCCAAGGACCTGTTGGAGACGATCACCGGCAACTGAGCGGGGGAGCCGCTCCGGGGATTTCGGTCGTGGTTCGACGCTGTGGCATGCTGTCGTGTCACGTGCTCCGTTCCCCCTGGGCGGTTTCCTTGCTCCCTCTTCTGCTGCGTACCGCACGACGTTCGACCGTGTCCGTGCCCCTGAGCAAGGCGTACACCGGGCGGGCCAACAGCTTCGGCTTCCTCCGGCTCGGCTTCGCCTTCGCCGTCGTGCTGGCACACGCCGCGGTGCTCGGTTACGACCGCGCGCTCACCACCCGGGTCGACGTACCCGGTCTCGCCGTGGCGGGCTTCTTCGGGGTCTCCGGATTCCTGATCACCCGAAGCGCCCGGCGGACCAGCCTGCCCCGGTTCCTGTGGCACCGCGCCCTGCGGATCTGGCCGGGCCTGTGGGTCTGCCTGCTGTTCACCGCCTTCGTCGTCGCGCCGACCTTCTACTACCTGCGCCACGGCGGGCTCGACGGGCTGTTCCGGGGCCCGTACGGCGCGTTCAGCTACGTGCAGCAGAACTGGTGGGGTGGCCTGCGGCAGGGCGGCATCACCGACGTGTTCCGGTGGGACACGCCGTACGGGATCGGGCACCGGCGGTCGCTGCCCAACGGTTCGCTCTGGACGCTCGCGTACGAGATCTTCTGTTATCTGCTGGTCGCCGCGCTGGCCGTGCTCGCCGTCCTGCGTCGGGCCCGCTGGCTGGTGCTGCTCTTCGCGATCTTCGTGTTCGGGGTGCTGGTCTACAACCACTACGAGCAGTTGCGTTTCGGTAACCCGGCGCTGTTCGTCGCCGGTGACTTCGGCCCGCTGCCGCTGCTCGGCCCGCTCGGCAAGCAGTGGTTCCTCTGGTACGGCTTCATGTTCCTCGCCGGTGGCGTCGCCGAGCTGTACAGCGAGCGGCTGCCGATCAACGACCTGCTCGGCGTGGCCGCGCTCGCGGTGATCGGCTGGTTCGCGTTCCGGGGGGAGCTGTTCGGCCCCGGACTGCTCGCCTACGAGTACGTGATCCTCTGGCTCGCCGTGCGGCTGCCGAGGGTGCTGCACCGGGTCGGCCAGACCAACGACTACTCCTACGGCGTCTACATCTATTCGTTCGTGGTGGAGCAGGTGCTGGCCAAGTACGGCGTACACAAGATCGGTCTGGCCGGTTACTTCCTGGCCAGCGCCCTGGTCAGCGTCGTCCTGGCGGCCTTCTCCTGGCACCTGGTGGAGAAGCAGGCGCTGCGGCTCAAGGACTGGACGCCCCGGCTGCGTCGACGGGGCGGTCCGGCGGCCCCCGAGGGCGGCGGTCCGGCGGCCCCGTCGGACGCGCCGACCGATAGCACCGGCCCGGCGGACCGGGGTCGCCCACCGGTCGCCGTGCCCGCCTCCGGGTAGACCCGGTTCCGGCGGCCCCCGTCGACCCGCCCCGTGCCCACGGGGCGGGTCACGAATCGGGCAGGAGAGCGGTAAAGGTCGCCGGCGCCGCCCCGTTCTGTCGCTCTTCCGAGGTAGGTTTCTTCCAAGCGATCGTGGAGGAGGCACCAGATGGCTACCCGTGACACCGGCGGTCAGTCCCAGTCCGGCAAGGGACGCCGCGACGAAGAGGTCGAGGACGTCACCACCGAGGCGAATCCCGAGGTCGCGGAGAGGCACGCCGAGATCACCGAGGACGTCGACGACCTGCTCGACGAGATCGATTCCGTGCTTGAGGAAAACGCGGAGGAGTTCGTCCGGGGCTACGTCCAAAAGGGTGGCCAGTAGTCTTCGGTTGGGCTCCCGGCAAGCCGCCCGCGTCCGTCACACCACGCCGGAACCGCGATCATCGCGCCGACCGGAAGCAGACGGTAGTCTGCTTCAACCGTAACGGTGGTCGTGGCCGGTTCGGCGACGGCGCAGGGCGTTCGGCATCGACGACCATGTACTGAGAGGAACCACGTGGCAGCGGGTTTTGATCCATCCGGGCGGCTACCAGATGTGTTCACCAACGCGGGGACGTCCTCCTTCACGCAGTTCCTGAGCAAGGTCGCGCCCGAGTTGCTGCCCGGTCGCCGGCCGCTGCCGCCGGGGCTGGCGGCCGACATCGCACCGCACGCGACCACCATCGTCGCCATCACCAGCGCCACCGGCGTGGTGATGGCCGGTGACCGCCGGGCCACCATGGGCAACATGATCTCCAGCCGGGACATCCAGAAGGTCCACCCGGCGGACCGGCACTCGCTGGTCGGCATCGCCGGCACCGCCGGCATCGGCATCGAGATGATGCGACTGTTCCAGGTCGAGCTCGAACACTACGAGAAGATCGAGGGCGCGGTTCTCTCCCTCGACGGCAAGGCCAACCGGCTCGCCTCGATGATCCGCGGCAACCTCGGCGCGGCGATGCAGGGCCTGGCCGTGATCCCGCTGTTCGCCGGCTTCGACCTCGCCGTCGCCGACCCGGCCAAGGCCGGCCGGATCTTCAGCTTCGACGTCGCCGGCGGCCCCTACGAGGAGACCGGCTACGACGCCATCGGGTCCGGATCGCTGTTCGCCCGCTCGGCGCTGAAGAAGCGCTACCGGCCCGGCCTGAGCACCGACGAGGTGGTCCGACTCGCCGTCGAGGCGCTCTACGACGCGGCCGACGACGACACCGCCACCGGTGGCCCCGACCTGACCCGCCGGATCTACCCGGTGGTGATGACCGCCACGGCGGAGGGGACCAACCGGCTCACCGAGGCCGAGACCGCGACGGTCGCCGAGGCCGTCGTCGCGGCCCGGATGGAGAACCCGGGCGGCTGACGCCGACCAACATCCAGCGCCCGTACGTCGTCAGCCCGCTACCTCGCCAGACCCGCCCGTAAGGAGAACCGCCGCCGTGGCCATGCAGTTCTACGCCTCGCCAGAGCAGATCATGCGCGATCGCTCCGAGTTGGCCCGCAAGGGCATCGCCCGGGGCCGCAGCGCGGTGGTACTCAGCTACGAGGGCGGGATCCTCTTCGTCGCGGAGAACCTTTCCAGCGCCCTGCACAAGGTCAGTGAGATCTATGACCGGATCGGGTTCGCCGCGGTCGGCCGGTACAACGAGTTCGAGAACCTCCGGCGCGCGGGCGTACGGATGGCCGACCTGAACGGGCTCAGCTACGACCGGCGGGACGTGACCGGCCGGGCCCTGGCCAACGCGTACGCGCAGACCCTGGGTGCGATCTTCACCGAGCAGTCCAAGCCGTTCGAGGTGGAGATCTGCGTCGCCGAGGTCGGTGGCGCCCCGGACGACGACGAGATCTACCGGCTCACCTACGACGGCTCGGTCAACGACGAGCCCGGTCGGATGGCGATGGGTGGGCAGAGCGAGGCGATCACCGGCAAGCTGCGCGACAACCACCGCAACGACATGTCGCTCAGCGAGGCCGTACGGCTCGCGGTCCAGGCCCTGGGCAGCGTCGGCGGCGAGGGCGGTGCGGCCAGGACGATCGCGGCGAACCAGCTTGAGGTCGCGGTGCTGGACCGGCACCGGGTCGGTCGTACCTTCCGCCGGATCACCGGTGCCGCCCTGACCGGTCTGCTCGACGGCGAGGCGGAGCCGAAGAACGTCGAACCCGACGCGCCCGGCCCGGCCGGGCCCGCCACCCCGGCCACCGGCCCGGAGAAGCCCGCCGTCTCGGCCGCCTCGGCCGACCTGGAATCGAAGGACACCGAAACGAAGGACACCGAGCAGCCCGAGGGCTGACCCGGTGTCCGGCGGGGCGGGTGGGGTCAGATCCAGCGACCGACCATCCGCCAGTAGGCCGCCATCATCACGTTCAGCAGCCCCACTCCGGGCGGGCTGATCAGCGGGGTGTTGAACCGGTCGGTCAGCACCCGCATCCACTCCCGGTCCGGCACGGTCCGCTCGGCCTGTAGCTGCCGGCGGCGCTCACCCAGGTGCTTGCGGTGCCGCCAGAGCCAGCCGTACCCGCGCAGCTTGTCCCGCAGCCAGCCCTCCTTGATCGAGAGCAGCAGCATGACCAGTTCCAGGGCGAGCAGCGGCGGGGCGAGCAGCAGCAGCGAGCGGCGACCCCAGAGGGTGGCCACGAACATCAGCCGGTTCCGTTCCACCAGGTAGTACTTGAAGCTGTTGCGGCTGAACTCGTAGCGGTGCAGGGCGACCGCGTCCGGCACGTTGAGCACCCGCAGGCCGACCCGCCAGGTACGGATGGAGAGGTCGGCGTCCTCGTGGTAGGCGAAGTAGTGCCCGTCGAAGCCACCCAGCCGGTCCCAGTGGCTGCGCGAGGTCACCAGGCAGGCGCCCATCGCCCCGGCGGTCTCGGTCGGCTCGGACCGGGTCTCCCGCTGCCGGAAACCGCCGATCCAGCTCACCCCGAGCACGTGCACCTCGTTGCCCGAGGAGTTGAGCAGTTCGGGCTCGTCGGCCAGGCGTACCGCACCGGCGGCGATGCCCACGTCCGACTGGTCCACCACCTCGACCAGGCGGGCCAGGGTGTTCGGTTCGACGATCGCGTCGCCGTTGACCAGTGCGACGTAGTCGCCGCTGGAGGCGGTCACGCCCAGGTTGCAGCCGGCGGAGAAGCCGATGTTCTCACCCTCGCCGACCACCACCACACCGGGCAGCTTCGCCAGCACCTCAACGTCGTCGGTGGTGCAGCCGTTGTCGACGAGCACCACCTCGACCTCCACCTTTGCCGAGGCGAGTAGCGACTCCACGGAACGACGTAGCAGTGGCTCGGCCTTCCAGGCGAGCACGATCGCGCTCACCCGCGGCAGGCGGGTGTGGTCGAAGGAACCGGTGTTCGGGTCGGGCATGTCGGCGTTTTCTCCCGGGGGGTCGGATTCTCGCTCGGCTGCGCGGGTGGATCATCAGGCTGCGCGGGTGGATCGGGCTGCGGGTGGATCAGGTGGTGGCGACGAGGCCCCGGCTGGCCAGCGCGCGACCGAGCATCTCGTGCCAGTCTGGCATGGGAGCCAGGCCGGCCGACCGCCAGCGATCGTGGCCCAGCACGCTGTAGGCGGGGCGGGCCGCCGGCAGCGGGTAGTCCGCGCTGGTGGTGGGCCGGACCCGGTCCGGATCGAGGCCGCTGAGCGCGAACACCGCGCGGGCCAGGCCGAACCAGGTGGTCTGCCCGGACGCGGTGCCGTGGTAGCTCCCGGCCGGCGCCCGTCCCGACCGGGCGGCGTCACCGAGCTCGACCAGCCGGGACGCCAGCGCGTACGACCAGGTGGGCTGGCCGAGCTGGTCGTCGACCACGGTGAGGTGTTCGCGTTCGGCGGCGAGCCGCAACATGGTGTTGACGAAGTTGCGGCCGTGGGTGCCGTAGAGCCAGGCGGTACGGACCACGTAACCGGTCTCCGGCAGCAGCCGCGACACGGCCTGTTCACCGACGAGCTTGCTGCGCCCGTACGCGTTGACCGGGGCGGTCGGGGCGTCCTCCGGGTAGGGCCGGTCGGCGTCGCCGGGGAAGACGTAGTCGGTCGAGACGTGCAGCAGCCGCGCGCCGACCAGGGCGCAGGCGTGGGCCAGGTTCTCGACGCCCGCCCCGTTGACGGCGGTGGCCTCGTCCTCGTGTGTCTCGGCCGCGTCGACGGCGGTCCAGGCGGCGGCGTTGATCACGACGTCGTGCCCGGTCACCGCGGCGCGGACCGCCTCGGGGTCGGTCAGGTCCAGCTCGGCCCGGGTGGCGGCGGTGAACCGGCGGGCGGGATCGGCACCGAGCACCGTCACCAGGTCCCGGCCGAGCATGCCGCCGGCACCGGTGACCAGCCAGCTGTCGTTCCGTTCGCTCATTCCCCGCCTCGCTTCACCGGCCGAGCCCTGGGATCCGGCCCGTCGACGGGGGATCCGTACGGGTTGGTGAGTCTACGCGACGAGTGGGCGGAACCGGGCGGCGCGTGGGTGTGCCGATGTCACGCAGAGTCGGTACTCTCCCCGAGTGCGTGGAATCCTGCTTGCCGGTGGCACCGGCTCTCGACTCTGGCCGCTGACCAAGGCGGTATCGAAGCAGCTGATGCCGGTCTTCGACAAGCCGATGATCTACTATCCGCTCTCCACGCTGGTCATGTCCGGTATCCGGGAGATCCTGGTCATCACCACGCCCGACGACCAGGACCAGTTCCGTCGTCTGCTCGGCGACGGCAGCCAGTTCGGCCTGCGCCTGGAATACTGCGCCCAGCCTCGCCCGGAGGGTATCGCGCAGGCGTTCGTCCTCGGCGCGGACTTCATCGGCGACGACTCGGTGGCGCTGGTCCTCGGCGACAACATCTTCCACGGCGTCGGCCTCGGTACGCAGCTCGCCGGGCAGGACGACCTGGTCGGCGGGCGGGTCTTCGCCTACCAGGTGGCCAACCCGGAGGAGTACGGGGTGGTCGACTTCGACGAGCGCGGGCAGGTGCTCTCGATCGAGGAGAAGCCGGCCACGCCGAAGTCCCGTTACGCGGTCCCCGGGCTGTACTTCTACGACAACCGGGTGGTCAAGATCGCCCGGGACCTGCGCCCGAGCGACCGGGGCGAACTGGAGATCACCGCGGTCAACGAGGCGTACCGCGAGCTAGGCGAGCTGAACGTGACCGTGCTCGACCGGGGGACCGCCTGGCTGGACACCGGCACCTTCAGCTCGATGATGCAGGCGGCCGAGTTCGTCCGGGTGATCGAGGAGCGCCAGGGCCTGAAGATCGGTTGCGTCGAGGAGGTCGCCTGGCGGGCCGGCCTGATCGACGACGATCAGCTCCGCTCGCTCGCCCTCCCGTTGCTCAAGAGCGGGTACGGCGAATACCTGCTCAACCTGCTTCGCTGAGCCGGCCCCCGGCCCGGCCCACCCGACCGAAGTCGGCCGTCCTGCGGGGAGTTTCGGCGCCGACGCGCGGAATGCGAGCCGCGAGGGCGACCAATCGGCGGCCTCGGGCGGCTAGTGTCTGTTCATGGAGCGGCGAATCTTCGGTCTTGAGACCGAGTACGGCGTCACCTGCACCTACCGCGGTCAGCGGCGACTCTCCCCGGACGAGGTCGCCCGCTACCTCTTCCGTCGGGTGGTGTCCTGGGGACGATCCAGCAATGTCTTCCTACGCAACGGCGCACGGCTCTACCTCGACGTCGGATCCCATCCCGAATACGCGACGCCGGAGTGTGACTCGGTCACCGACCTGGTCGCGCACGACCGGGCCGGCGAGCGGATCCTTGAGGGGTTGCTCGTCGACGCCGAGAAAAGGCTGCACGACGAGGGCATCGCCGGCGAGATCTACCTGTTCAAGAACAACACCGACTCGGCCGGCAACTCGTACGGCTGCCACGAGAACTACCTGGTCTCCCGGCACGGGGAGTTCGGCCGGCTGGCCGACGTCCTGATCCCGTTCCTGGTGACCCGGCAGTTGATCTGCGGGGCGGGCAAGGTGCTGCAAACCCCGCGCGGCGCGGTGTACTGCCTGTCCCAGCGGGCGGAGCACATCTGGGAGGGCGTCTCGTCGGCGACCACCCGGAGCCGGCCGATCATCAACACCCGGGACGAGCCGCACGCCGACGCCGAGCGCTACCGCCGGCTGCACGTGATCGTCGGCGACTCCAACATGAACGAGGTCACCACCCTGCTCAAGGTCGGCACCGCGGACATCGTGCTGCGGATGATCGAGGCCGGAGTGGTGATGCGGGACCTGTCGCTGGAAAACCCGATCCGGGCGATCCGGGAGGTTTCCCACGACGTCACCGGTCGCCGCAAGGTCAGGCTGGCCTCCAACAAGGAGATCAGCGCGCTGGAGATCCAGCAGGAATACCTGGCCAAGGCGACCGAGTTCGTCGAGCGACGCGGTGGCGACCAGACCGCGAAGCGGGTGGTGGAACTCTGGGGCCGGGTGCTCAACGCGGTGGAGAGCGGCGACCTCGAACCGGTCTCGCGGGAGATCGACTGGGTCAGCAAGCTGCGCCTGATCGAGCGCTACCAGGCCAAGCATGACCTACCGCTGTCCCACCCCCGGATCGCCCAGATGGACCTGGCCTACCACGACGTGCGCCGGGGCCGTGGGCTCTACGGACTGCTGGAGCGACGCGGCCAGGTGGACCGGATCGCCACCGACCCGGAGATCTTCGAGGCCAAGGAGACGCCACCGCAGACCACGCGGGCCCGGTTGCGCGGCGAGTTCATCCGACACGCGCAGGAGAAGCGGCGGGACTTCACCGTGGACTGGGTGCACCTGAAGCTCAACGACCAGGCGCAGCGCACGGTCCTGTGCAAGGACCCGTTCCGGGCGTACGACGAGCGGGTGGAGCGGCTGATCGCGAGCATGTGAGCGGTGTGCCGGGCGCGCGTTGGGCGAAACCGGGTCGGCGTACGCGGTGGTGGTGGTGCCGGGTAGTCTCGGGGCGTTATGACGTCTCCTGACCCTTCCGCCGACGAACCGCCCGAGCACAACGCCGAACAGGTGCGTCACGGGTGGGTCAACCGGCGCCGCGAGAAGATCGTCGAAGAGATCGCGCGCAACCGGCGGGGCGACTACGCCGTACCCACGTGGGTGTTGGTGGCCGCGCTGGTGCTGCTCGTCGGCGGTTGGATCGCCGTGGTGGTGTTCAGCTAGGTCGGCCGGCCCGGATCATCCGGCGAGGGTGACCGCGTGCCGGCCGGCTGCCGCCGCGGCGAGGAAGTAGGCGTGGTCGGCGTCCAGCCCCCGACCCATCGTCGACAGCGGCACCGGGGCGGCCCGCAGCGCGGCGTCCAGCCCCCGGGTGTCGACCCGGACCACCCGGTGTAGCCGGGTCAGCGGGGCCAGCGCCGCCTCCACCTCTGCCGCCAGCGCCGGTTCCAGCCCGTCCGGCAGCACCAGGTCCGCCGACGTCAGGGCGACCCGACCGTACGCGGTGACGCTGTGGTGGGACAGGCCACGGTGCCGATCCCGGGCGTCGGCAGCGGAGATGCGCAGTGCGCCGACCGGCCGCCCGCCCAGCGTGGTCACCGCGTTGACGGCCTCACCGACCGCCACCCCGGAGAACCCCCAGCGGGTCCCGGTGCCGAGGTTGCCCGGCCCCTGCGCCACGATCGCGATGTCCGCCCGCAGCACGTGCCGGGCGGCGAGCAGCCCGGCGTGCAGGTTGGTGGCCTCCAGGTCACCGCCGAAGGCCTGACCGACGGTCACCGTGCCGACGAGTTCGCCGTCGAGGCCGGCCAGCGTGCGGGAGAACCAGGCCGGGAGCGCCCCGCCGTCGGTCATCAGGTAGGCGATCCTGGCCCGTGGCGCGTCGGCCCGGATCCCGGCCACGATCGCCGGGAGCGCGGAGTGCAGGTCGGCGGTGACCACCGGCAGGCCGGCGAGGTCGTCGGCGTTGACCAGGGCGGCCCGGTGCGGCGACGCCTCCTCGTCCGCGCCGAGCAGGATCGGTTGCAGCGGGGTGTAGCGGGCCTTCACCAGGTGCCCGCCGTCGCGGGTGTCGACCGGGTCCGGCGGGTCGACCGGCAGCCGGTCGGGCAGTGCGACCACCAGGGCGTACCCGCCGGTGCCCAGGCCCATCAGCAGCGCGCCCACGTTGAGCAGGACCCGGTCGCCGGGTTCCGGAGTGCCGACCAGCGCGGGGTAGGCCAGCGCTCGGACGGTCGAGCCGTCGGGCAGCGTCGCCTCCAGTTCGATCGCGCCGCGCCACTGCCGCCGTACCGCCGTCACCGTCGCGGACCGCCATCGCACCATGTCCGGCACGGTAGCCGGGTCGGCGGCCGTCGGGGGCGGCGGGTCAGTCGGTGTCGTCGCGTTGCAGGTCCGGGGCACCGGAGCCGGTCGGGTCGAGGAAGACGAACCGTACGGCCGGGTTGCGGGCGATCAACCGCCGCTCGGCCTCGTCCGCGGCGGCCTCGATCGCGGCGCCGGTGGCGTCGTCCTCGAAGTCGATCTTCGCGGCGACCAGGATCTCGTCCGGGCCCAGTTGCAGGGTGAGCAGGGTGTCTATCCGCTTGACCGTCGGCACGCCGGCCAGTTCCCGGTAGATCTCGTCGCGGGTGGTCGGCCCGGCCGCCCGGCCGAGCAGCAGCGACAGGTTGCTCCTGGCCAGGGTCACGGCCACCACCAGCAGCAGCAGGCCGATCATGATCGACGCCAGCCCGTCCCAGAAGGTGTTGTCGGTCAGCTGGGAGACCCCCACGCCGGCGGCCGCCAGCACGAGCCCGATCAGGGCCGCGCTGTCCTCGAAGAAGACCGCCTTCACCGTGGTGTCCGGGGTACGGCGCACCACCATCCACGAGCTGACCGAGAACCGCCGCGCCCGGCCCTGGATCTGCCGTCTCGCCCGGCGCCACGAGATGCCCTCGGCAACGGCCGAGATGGCCAGCACCACGTACGAGATGAGGTTGTCGTCCTGGCGTTGGTCGGTCTGGATGGCCTGCACGCCCTGGGTGATCGAGAAGACGCCGCCACCGACGAAGGTGAAGCACGCGGCCAGGAACGCCCACGCGTAACTCTCCCGCCCGTGGCCGAAGGGTCGCTCCGCGTCGGCCGGTCGGGTGCCCCGGCGCAGCGCGACGAAGAGCAGGACCTCGGTGGTGGTGTCGGCGAACGAGTGGGCGGCCTCCGACAGCACCGCCGCCGAGCCGCTGAGCAGGCCCGCGAGCGTCTTCGCCGCGGCGATCGTCAGGTTGGCGACACCGGCGATGATCACCGTGCCGACACTCTGGGTACCCTCCGGCGACCTCGCCATGGCGCCAGCCTATGGTCCCGCTGGTCGACATAACGGATGGATCGGATTGCTGCCGGCACCCGTGTGGGTGCGTACGCGACGGGCCGACACTGCTAGCGTCTTGCACGTGTCGCGGAGCCGCACCGAACGCCTGGTCAACCTGGTGATATGTCTGCTGTCCACGCGGCGGTTCCTGACCGCCGCCCAGATCGCCGCGACCGTGCCAGGTTACGAGCACGATCCGGACGACCCGCGCGACCACGAGGCGTTCCAACGCAAGTTCGAACGCGACAAGGCGGAGCTGCGCGAACTCGGCGTACCCCTGGAGACCGGGACCGCCAGCGTGTTCGACACCGAGCCCGGTTACCGGATCGCACACCGCGAGTACGCCCTGCCCGAGATCCCGTTGGAGCCCGACGAGGCCGCCGCCGTCGGCATCGCCGCCCGGCTCTGGCAGCACGCCGGTCTGGCCGCCGCCGCCTCCTCCGGCCTGGCCAAGCTGCGGGCCGCCGGCATCGACGTCGATCCGCAGGCGACCCTGGGCATGGAACCGGTGGTCACCGTCGACCCGGCCTTCGCCCCGCTGACCGCCGCCGCCCGGGACCGCCGGGCGGTCACCTTCGACTACCGGGTGCCGGACGACGACCTGCCGACCAGCCGGCGGCTGCAACCGTGGGGCGTGGTCTGCTGGCGCGGCCGCTGGTACGTCGTCGGGCACGACCTCGACCGGGCGGCGACCCGGTGCTTCCGGCTGTCCCGGGTGGTCGGCACGGTCCGGATGGTCGGCCGGCCGGGCGGCTACGCCCCGCCGGAGGGCATCGACCTGATCAGTCACGTGGCCCGCTGGTTCGGCCCGGTCGAGCGGACCGGCCGGGCGACCGTACTGGCCCGGCCGGGGCGGGCCGCCGGCCTGCGCCGCTGGGCCCGGGAGATCGTCACCGGTCCGGACGGGGACCGGCTGGTGCTGCCGTACGCCGACCCGGAGGCGCTCGCCGGCACCCTGGTGGGTTACGGTCCCGACGTCCGGGTGCTCGACCCGCCGGAGGTGCGGGACGCGGTCATCCAGCGCCTCAAGGAGATCGCCGCCCAGCACGACGTGATGGTCGGCGGGGCAGGCACGTGAGCACCCGACGGAGTGACGCAATGACTGGATCGCGCACCTCGGCCGACCGGCTCGCCCGGCTGCTCAACCTGGTGCCGTACCTGTTGGCTCGGCCGGGGATCGAGCTGGCCGAGGCGGCCACCGACCTCGGCGTCAGCGAGCGCCAGCTGCGTGAGGACCTGGAACTGCTCTGGGTCTGCGGCCTGCCCGGCTACGGTCCCGGTGACCTGATCGACATGGCCTTCGACGGGGACAGGGTCACCATCACCTACGACGCCGGCATCGACCGCCCGCTGCGGCTCACCCCCGACGAGGCGCTGGCGCTGGTGGTGGCACTGCGGATGCTGGTGGAGACACCGGGCATCGCCAACCGGGACGCGATCGAGCGGGCGCTGGCGAAGATCGAGGACGCTGCCGGGGATCTGGCCGACGCCCCGGTCGAGGTCCGGATGGCCGGCGACGACGAGCGGGTCGAGGCGCTGCACGGTGCCGTGCAGCGCGGGCGGGCGCTGCGGATCACCTACTACACCGCCGCCCGGGACGAGACGACCGAGCGCACCGTCGACCCGATCCGGGTGCTGATGGTCGGCGGCCGCGCCTACCTTGAGGCGTGGTGCCGGCGGGCCGAGGCGGTCCGGCTGTTCCGGGCCGATCGGATCGACGCGCGGACCGAGCTGGACGAGCCGGCCGTCGCACCGCCGCCGCAGGCCCAGCGGCACGACCTCAGCGCCGGTGTCTTCCGACCCTCACCCGACCTGCCCCTGGTCACCCTGCGGGTCGGCCGCGGCGGCCGGTGGATCACCGAGTACTACCCGTGCGAGCAGGTCGAGCCGGGCGACGGTGACCAGTGGCTGGTCTCGCTGCGGGTCACCGACCTGGACTGGGCCCGTCGGTTCGTTCTCGGCCTCGGCCCGGAGGTGACCGTGGTGTCCCCGGTCGACCTGGTGGAACAGGTACGCGACTCGGCCGCCGCCGCGCTCGACGCGTACGCCGTGCCGGCGCCGGCCGTCGTCGGGCACTAGGCTGGCCGACGTGGTGACCTGGATCGTCCTCGCGGTGGTGCTGTTCGCGCTGTTCGTGCTCGTGCTGGCCGCCCGGCCGGTGCTGGTGCGGCTGCCCGGCCTGGAACGGGCCGCGCTGGCCCTGCTGCGCCGGCAGGGGCAGGTGGAGGCGCTCGCCTCGCGTGCCGAGACGCTCCAGGAGCGGCTGCTCGTCCTGCAACGGCAGGCGGAGGTCACCCGGCAACGTCTCATTTTGATCAAGGCAAAACACGGAGAGTGATCGGCTCGCTGCTCCGCTCCGGGACTGTTCTGGCAGCAAGAGGCCGTTGTGCGGGTTGACGAGGCGTCTGTGTTGGTCAAGACTTCACCGACCGGATGCGACCGGATGCATCCCGACGGGTGGCACGGGCCGTGAACACACGTACGATGGGCCCCGACACTCGTTATTCCACGAAGACCGACTGGAGCTTCCCATGGGTGCCCTCAAGCCGTGGCATATCGCCGTACTTGTGGTCGTGCTGATCCTGCTCTTCGGCGCGAAGCGGCTCCCCGACGCGGCGCGCTCGCTGGGCCGTTCGCTGCGCATCATCAAGGCCGAGACCAAGAGCCTCACCGACGATGACAAGGACCTGGCGGAGAAGGCCGACGCGCAGCACAGCCGTCAGCCGTACACGCCGGAACCGGTGATCCAGCCGAGCAGCGTCCACCAGCCGGGTTACCAGCCGCCCGCGCCGCCGGTCACCGACCCGGTGCAGCGCGTCCGCGACAACTGACCCGGAAAGGCCCGAGCATCGTGGCCTTCGCACTCCGCAAGCGCGGACCGAGTCAATTCGAGCGGGCCGCCGACGGTTCGATGACCCTGATCGAGCACGTCCGCGACCTGCGTACGCGGCTCTTCCGCGCGTCGCTGGCGATCGTGGTCGGGTTCGCCGTCGGCATGTGGTTGGCCGACGCGGTCTTCGAACTGCTCAAGGCGCCCTACTGCGACCTGCCCGGGATGACCAAGCCCGACGGCAGCTGCCAGATGACGCAGCTCGGCCCGGCCGACGGCTTCCTGCTCCGCCTCAAGATCGCCCTGTGGGTGGGTCTGGTCGTCGCCGCGCCGGTCTGGCTCTACCAGCTCTGGGCGTTCATCGCACCCGGCCTGCACCGGCACGAGCGGCGGTACGCCTACGCCTTCACCGGCCTGGCCGCCCCGCTGTTCGCCGGTGGCGCGTTCCTGGCCTACTTCGTCGTACACAAGGGACTCCAGTTCCTGCTTGAGTCCGGGGTCACCGGCCTGGACACCCAACTGGAGGTCACCCGCTACATCTCGTTCGTCACCAGCATGATCCTGATGTTCGGGGTGGCGTTCGAGTTCCCGCTGGTGATCCTGATGCTCAACTTCGTCGGCATCGCCAGTGCCCGGCGGTTGCTGAGCTGGTGGCGGGTCGTCATCTTCCTGTTCTTCGCCTTCTCCGCGATCGTCACCCCGACCCCGGACCCGTTCGGCATGACCGCGTTGGCGATCTGCCTCTCCCTGCTCTACTTCGCCGCCGTCGGGGTCGCGTTCATCAACGACAAGCGGCGCGGGCGGGGCAAGGAGGTCTACGCCGGGCTCGACGACGACGAGGTCTCCCCGTTGACGCACGAGCCGGAGCCGGTCGAGGCCGGGGCGCGGGTCGACACGGTGGCACCGGTGGCGCCGCCGAAGCCGATCGACAGCCGTTACGACGACATGACCTGATCGGCCGCACAGCGGTCGACCTGATTGTCAACTACCGCCCGGCGAACGAGGGATCGGCGATCCCCGGCGCCGGGCGGTACCGTGCTCGCCGTGAGCGTGCCCGAGCATCGTGACCCGATCGGCCCTAACTCCGTCCCGCTCGGCCCTAACTCCGTCCCGCTCGGTCCTTCCTCCGTTCCGCTCGGTCCTACCTTCGTTCCGATCGGCGACGGGCCGGTGGCGGTGCTGGCGAATCCGACCGCCGGGCGGGGCCGGTACCGGAACCTGCTGCCCGCCGTACTGGACCGGCTGAGCACCGCCGGCCGCCCGGTGCGCCTGATCGAAGCGCGTACGGCCGCACAGGCCCTGGCCGGTTGCCACGCCGCGGTGGCCGACGGCGTCGCGGCCCTCGTCGCCGTCGGCGGCGACGGCACGGCGCACCTGGCCCTACAGGCGGTCGCCGGCACACCGGTCGGGTTCGGCCCGGTGCCGGTCGGCACCGGCAACGACTTCGCGGTGGAGACCGGCTTCCCGGCCGAACCGCTCGCCGCGGCCGACGTGATCACCGAGGCACTCCGCGACGGCCGGGCCCGCCCGGTCGACCTGGCCCGACTGACCGGTACGGGCGAACCGCCCCGCTGGTACGGCGCGGTGCTCGCGGCCGGCTTCGACGCGATCGTGAACGAACGGGCCAACCGGATGCGCTGGCCGCGTGGCCCGATCCGCTACGACCTGGCGATCCTGGTCGAACTGGCCCGGCTCCGGCCACGGTCCTACACGCTGCGCCTGGACGGGGTCGCGCACGAGATCGAGGCCGTGCTGGTCGCGATCGGCAACTGCGCGAGCTACGGCGGCGGTATGCGGATCTGCCCGGCCGCCGACCCCACCGACGGGCAACTCGACGTGGTGGTCGCCGGGGCCGTCGGGCGGGGCACGCTGGTCCGGATCAAGCCGCAGGTCTACCGGGGCACCCACGTGGACCACCCTCGGGTGCGCACGTACCGGGCCCGGACGGTGGAACTCGCCGCGACCGAGCGGATCGTCTGCTACGCCGACGGCGAGCGGATCGGCCCGCTGCCGGTGACCGTGGAGGCGGTGCCGGGCGCGGCCCGACTGCTGCGCTGAACGGCCGATGCGCTGGACGGCCGGGCCGGACCGGGCCTGCCGCTGTGACTCAGTCGCCGTCGGGGATCGCCAGGTCGAGGACCGCGCCCAGACCGTTCGGTCGGCCGGCCTCGGCCGCCGGCAGCAGCAGCGCGGCACAGCCGGCGCGCACCGCGCCCGCGTCCGCCGGGCTGTCGCCGACCATCAGGGCCCGCTCCGGGTCGACCCGCAGCGCACCGCAGGCGCGCAGGAAGATGTCCGGGTCGGGCTTGCAGCGGCCCACCTCGTACGAGAGCACGTAGGTGTCGATCAGGTCGGCGAGCCCCCAGGCGGTGAAGAACCCCCGGATGTCGAAGCCGATGTTGCTGACCACCGCGACCGGCACCCCGGCCGCCCGCAGGGCCCGCAGGGTGGCCGCCGTGTCGGTGTACGGCACCCAGCCCTCCGGCCGGAGCAGCCGCTCGTAGAGCGCCTCGGCGAGGCCCTCCACACCGGTGTTCACCGTGCCGGCGAGCCCGGTGTACGCGGCCCGGTGCGCGTATTCGTAGAGGTCACGGTTGGCCCACACCTCGGCCAACTGCGGCGGCACCCGGTTCGGCAACGGCCCACCGGCCCGGCCGGCGGTGATCAGCCGGTCGGCGAGCACGGTCGCCCGTCCCCGGTCCAGCGCGGTGCCGCACTCGGCCGCGCCGGCGATCACCCAGCTGAGCGGGTCCTCCACCTGGGCGAGGGTGCCGTGGAAGTCGAAGAGCACCGCGTCGACGGGCCGGCGTGGTGGCGCCGGGAGCGCGTCGGCGGGTCCGCTCGGCGTACGGGGCTTGGGCGGTTCGGCATGGTCCGGCACGCCGTGCACCCTACCGACCGGGTCCGACCCGTCTGCTCGACGGCCTCACCAGATAAGGGGTGGCGGCACGCATTAATCTTGACCCTATGTCGAGCCCCGCCGAGCGGTACGCAGCGGCGCGCCGCCGGTCCGCGCAGGTCACCATGTTTCCCGCGTTGGACGAGTTCGCCCTCGATCTGGGGTTCGACCTCGACGACTTCCAGCGTGAGGCGTGCCAGGCACTGGAGCGCGGCAGCGGGGTGCTGGTCTGCGCCCCCACCGGCGCCGGCAAGACGGTGGTCGGCGAGTTCGCCGTGCACCTGGCGCTGCGGGGCCGGCCGGCGGTCCCGGGTGAGCCGGTGGCGGTCGAGCCGCCGGGCGTGCGGAAGTGCTTCTACACGACGCCGATCAAGGCGCTGTCCAACCAGAAGTACCACGACCTGGTCGACCGGTACGGCGTCGACCAGGTTGGCCTGCTCACCGGTGACAACGCGATCAACGGGGACGCCCCGGTGGTGGTGATGACCACCGAGGTGCTGCGCAACATGCTCTACGCCGGCTCCGCCACCCTGGCCGGCCTGGCGTACGTGGTGATGGACGAGGTCCACTACCTGGCCGACCGGTTCCGGGGCGGGGTGTGGGAAGAGGTCATCATCCATCTGCCGGAGTCGGTGACCCTGGTGTCGCTGTCGGCGACCGTCTCCAACGCCGAGGAGTTCGCCGACTGGCTGGTCACCGTCCGGGGCGAGACCGAGGTGGTGGTCAGCGAGCACCGGCCGGTCCCGCTCTGGCAGCACATGCTGGTCGGCCGGCGCAACTTCGACCTGTTCCACGACGCCGACGCCGCCCGCAAGCACGACGTACACCCGGAACTCCTGCGGTACACCCGCGAGATGCTGCGCCGGCTCGAACTCGGCGACGGGCGTACGCACGGGCCCGGCTGGGGGCGCAGCGGTGGTCGTGGGCCACGGTGGCGCGGCCCGCTGCGGCACGAGATCGTCGAGCGGCTGGAGCGCGAGGACCTGCTCCCGGCGATCCTGTTCATCTTCAGCCGCGCCGGGTGCGACGCGGCCGTACAGCAGTGTCTCGCCGCCGGCCTGCGGCTGACCACGCCGGACGAGCGGACCGAGATCCGCCGGGTGGTGGAGTCCCGGATCACCAGCATCCCCGGCGAGGACCTGGCGGTGCTCGGCTACTGGGAGTGGCTCGACGGGCTGGAGCGCGGCCTGGCCAGCCACCACGCCGGCATGCTGCCCGCCTTCAAGGAGGTGGTCGAGGAGCTGTTCGTCCGGGGCCTGGTCAAGGCGGTCTTCGCCACCGAGACCCTGGCGCTGGGCATCAACATGCCGGCCCGGTGCGTGGTGCTGGAGCGGCTGGTGAAGTTCAACGGCGAGGCCCACGTGGACCTGACGCCGGGGGAGTACACGCAGCTCACCGGGCGGGCCGGGCGGCGCGGCATCGACGTCGAGGGGCACGCGGTGGTGGTCTGGTCGCCGGAGGTGGATCCCCGGAACGTGGCCGGGCTGGCGTCCACCCGGACGTACCCGCTGCGGTCGAGCTTCCGCCCGTCGTACAACATGGCGGTCAACCTGGTCGGCTCGGTCGGCGCGGAGTCCGCGCGGGTGCTGCTCGAATCCTCGTTCGCGCAGTTCCAGGCGGACCGGTCGGTGGTCGGCCTGGCCCGGCAGGTGCAGCGCAACGTCGAGACGATCGAGGCGTACGGCGTCGAGGCGGAGTGCCACCACGGCAACTTCGACGAGTATTTCGCGCTCCGTTCGATGATCGGCGAGCGGGAGCGGGCGCTCAACCGGCAGGGGCAGACCCAGCGGCGCAACGCCGCGATTACCGCCCTGGAGCGGTTGCGGGTCGGCGACGTGATCCGGATCCCGGCCGGTCGCCGGGCCGGGCTCGCGGTGGTGCTCGAACCGGGTGCGCCGGGCTTCGGTGAGCCCCGGCCACTGGTGCTCACCCAGGACCGGTGGGCCGGTCGGATCACCCCGGCCGACTTCACTACCCCGGCCGAGGTGCTGGCCCGGGTGCGGGTGCCGAAGAACTTCAACCACCGCTCGCCGGCCGCCCGCCGGGACCTGGGGGCGGCGCTCAACGGGCTGGGTCTGGACCGCCACTCGCGGCGGGGTAGCCGGGGCCGGGGCAGCGGCGAGGACGACCGGCTCACCCAGTTGCGGGCCGAGTTGCGCCGGCACCCGTGCCACGCCTGCGCCGACCGGGAGGAACACGCCCGCTGGGCGGAGCGGCGCCGTCGGTTGGAGCGGGACACCGACGAGCTGCGGGAGCGGGTGGCGGGGCGTACCGGTTCGCTGGCCCGTACGTTCGACCGGATCTGCGGTCTGCTCGCCGCGCGCGGATATCTCACCGCCGAGGGTGAGGTGACCGACGCCGGCCGGATGCTCGGGCGGATCTGGACCGAGGCCGACCTGCTGGTCGCCGAGTGCCTGCGCCGGGGAATCTGGGACGGGCTCGCCCCGGCCGAGTTGGCGGCGGCGGTCTCGGTGGTGGTGTTCGAGGCCCGGCGGGACGCCGAGGAGCGGGCCTCGGTGCCGCGTGGCGGCGTTTCCGACGCCGTCGACGCCACCGCGCAGCTCTGGAGCGAGCTGGAGGCCGACGAGGCAGCCCGGGGGCTGGAGTCGACCCGTGAGCCGGATCTGGGGTTCGTCTGGCCGATCTACCGGTGGGCCCGGGGCGAGGCGTTGACCAAGGTCCTGGGCAGCGGACACAACCTCGACGGGGACATGCCGGCGGGCGACTTCGTCCGGTGGACCCGGCAGGTGGTCGACCTGCTCGGTCAGCTCTCCAACGCCGCCGGTGCGAGCGCCGACCTGCGGGCCACCGCCCGGCAGGCGATGGTGGCGATCAACCGGGGAGTCCTCGCGTATCACGCGACCGCCTGAGCGGGCGATCAGCTCTCCGGTCACGCTCGGCAACCTTCGGCTGGTCCTGTCGGCCCGGCCCGGTATTTCCTTGATCTTTGCCCGATCTGCGTAATGTGCGCGTTGCACCTGGCCACCTCAGTTGATCACTATGCCTCGGGGACCTTTTACAAGCTGTTAACAACGTGGCTTAGGGGCGATGGTGGCCGAGATTCATCACTTTGCGTACGGGTGGTTGACCCCGTCCGCGAGCTACCTGCTCGCGGTGCTCGGCTCCGTGCTCGGCCTCACCTGCACCGTACGGGTCCGGCAGGCGCCGAACGCGCGGCAACGGGCCTGGTGGCTGGTCCTGGCGGCCTGGGCGATCGGCGGGACGGCGATCTGGACCATGCACTTCATGGCGATGCTCGGCTTCTCCGTGGTCGGCACGAGCATCCGCTACGACATCGGCATCACCGTCGCGAGTGCGGTGCTCGCCATCGTGACCGTCGGGATCGGACTGTTCGTCGTCGGCATGGGTCGGGCGACCCTGCCGAGGATCCTCGTCGGTGGCCTGCTCACCGGCCTCGGCGTGGCCGCGATGCACTACGTCGGCATGAACGCCATGCGCCTGGACGGCCGGGTCGAGTACGCCACCGGCCCGGTCATCGCCTCGGTGGTCATCGCCGTCGTCGCCGCGACCGTGGCGCTCTGGCTCGCGGTGACCGTACGCACCCCGCTGGCGATCATCGGTTCCGCGCTGGTGATGGGCATCGCGGTCAGCGGCATGCATTACACCGGCATGTCCGCGATGTCGGTGCACCTGCACGAGAACATGGGCACGTTGGCCGGCGCGGCCGTGTCGACTCTACTGCTGCCGATCGTGCTGACCGTCATCTTCGGCGTGGTCGGGCTGGTCTACGCCGTGCTCGCCGCGCCGACCGAGGAGGACCGCGCCGCGGTGGCGTACCTCAACGCGCGGATGGCCGAACGCGGCTGACCCGCCCACGACCAGCCGGGTCCGGGGTCAGCGGTCGGTCGCCAGCGCGTCGACCAGCCGGCGGCAGGAGCCGGCCAGGTTCCACTTCTCGGCCAGTGCGAACAGCCGTTCCGGGTCGGCCGGGACCGTCGGGAGCCGGGTGTCGACGGCGGGCAGTGGCACGTCCAGCGCCACCCGTACGACCTGTGGGGCGACCGCGAGGTAGTCGTGGGCGGCGACGAGCTTGGTCCGCAGTCCGGGTGCGAAACCGGAGTCGGGTTCGTCGAGCGCGGCGAGGATGCCGGCCAGGCTGCCGTACCGGTCGATCAGCCGGGCGGCGGTCTTCTCGCCGACTCCGGCCACTCCGGGCAGGCCGTCGCTCGGGTCGCCGCGCAGCGCGGCGAAGTCGGCGTACCCGGCGGCGGGCACGCCGTACTTGGCGCGTACGGCCGCGTCGTCGCAGTCCTCCAGCTTGGCCACGCCCCGGCCGCAGTAGAGCAGCCGTACGCCGCGGTTGTCGTCGATGAGTTGGAACAGGTCACGGTCGCCGGAGGCCACCTCGACCGGCCCGGGCTGGGTGACGGACAGGGTGCCGAGTACGTCGTCCGCCTCGTAGCCGTCGGCACCGATCGCCGGGATACCGATCGCCGCCAGCACCTCCAGCAGCAGCGGCACCTGGGGGGCCAGGGTGTCCGGCACCACCTCGCCACCGGCCGGCGCGACCCGGTGCGCCTTGTACGACGGCAGCAGCGCCACCCGGAAGGCCGGTCGCCAGTCGTAGTCCAGCGCGCAGACCAGCCGGTCCGGTCGCCGGCTGCGGATGAGCGAGGCGATCATGTCGAGGAAGCCCCGGACGGCGTTGACCGGGCTGCCGTCGGGAGCCCGCGCGGCGGACTCCGGAATGCCGAAGTAGGCCCGGAAGTAGAGGCTGGGAGCGTCGACGAGGAGCAGGGGGCGTCGGTCGGTCACACCCGACAGCCTGGCACAGCCGTGGCCCGTGCCGAAGCCGGCGCCCCGGCACGGGTCACGAGGGCGGTGACCGGCGCCGGAGTCGACGCCCCGGCACGGGTCACGAGGGCGGTGACCGCCACCCGCTCGGGTCGGGTCGGGTCGGGTCGTGCGGCCGGATCGACCGACCGTACGCCTCAGGAGTGACCCTTGACCGGGTGCGGCCGGTAGGGGGCCTCCAGGGCGGCGCGTTCGTCGTCGCCGAGCCGGACCCCGACGGCGGCGACCGCGTCCTCGACGTGGCCGGGCTTGGTCGCCCCGACGATCGGCGCGGTGACCGCGGGTTGGTGCATCAGCCAGGCGAGGGCCACCCGCGCCGGCGACAGTTCGCGCAGGTTGGCGATCCGCTCGACCGCGTCGACCACGGCGAAGTCCGACTCGTCGTAGAGCGTGTCGGCGATGCCGTCGGAGTGGGCCCGGGTGGTCCGCCGTTCCCCGTCGCGGCCCCGGGTGCCGGCGAGCACCCCGCGGGCCAGCGGGCTCCACGGGATGACGCCCACCCCCTGGTCGAGGCAGAGCGGCAGCATCTCCCGCTCCTCCTCCCGGTAGACGAGGTTGTAGTGCGGCTGCATGGAGCTGAACGGGGTCCAGCCGTTGACCCGCGCGACGTGCTGGGCCTTGGCGAACTGCCAGGCGTACATGCTGGAGGCGCCGAGGTAGCGGGCCTTGCCGGCGCGGACCACGTCGTGCAACGCCGACATGGTCTCCTCGATCGGGGTGTCGTAGTCCCAGCGGTGGGTCTGGTAGAGGTCGACGTGGTCGGTGCCGAGGCGGCGCAGCGAGTCGTCGATCGAGGAGAGGACGTGCTTGCGGGACAGGCCCCGATCGTTGGGCCCGTCACCCATCGGCTGGTAGACCTTGGTGGCCAGGACGTAGTCGTCACGGCGGTCGAAGAGCGTACGCAGCAGGTTGCCGGTGACCTCCTCGCTGGCGCCGAGGGAGTACATGTCGGCGGTGTCGAAGAAGGTGACGCCGAGTTCGACCGCGCGACGGACCAGCGGAAGTGCGGCCTCCTCGTCGAGCACCCAGTCCCGCCAGGTCGGCGACCCGTAGCTCATCATCCCCAGGCAGACCCGCGACACCCGCAGGCCGGTGCCGCCGAGCCGTACGTATTCCATTGTCATGGCGACGAGCGTATGCGCCCGGCTGTCCGGTATCCGACTCCCGTCCCATGCCCGGCGCTGGTCCCCGGTACCGGGGTGACGGCAGGGTGAACGGCGCATCGCCGGTGTGACCTCCTCGGGTGACGCCCCTCACCCGAACGACCGTTAAGCTAACCGGGTGCGCCTAGACGACCTCTACCCACCGCAGCGGCTGGCCGCCGCCCAACGGGCCACCGCCCGCGCCGGCCTGGACGCGCTGCTGCTCACCCCCGGCTCCGACCTGCGCTACCTCACCGGCTACCACGCGCACGCGCAGGAGCGGCTCACCTGCCTGGTGCTGCCCGCCCAGGGCGAGCCGACGCTGGTCGTACCGGCCCTGGAGCGGCCCGCGGCTGAAGCCTCCCCGGCCCCCGGCACCGGCGTACGCATAGTCGCGCACGGCGACGGCACCGACCCGTACCCGCTGGTGGTGGCCGCCCTCGGCGGACCGGTAGGCACCGTGGGGCTGGGAAACCGGATGTGGGCCGAACAGGTGCTGGCACTGCGGGCGGCACTGCCCGGCAGCACCCAGCGCCTCGCCGGCGAGGTGCTGCGCGAACTGCGGCTGCGTAAGTCACCGGCCGAGGTGGCCGCGCTGCGCGAGGCCGGCGCGGCGATCGACTCCGTACACGCCCGGATGGGGCGGTGGCTGCGGCCGGGGCGGACCGAGGCCGAGGTCGGCGTCGACATCGCCACCGCGATCCGGGAGGCCGGGCACGCCAGCGTGGACTTCGTCATCGTCGCCGCCGGCCCCAACGGCGCCAGCCCGCACCACGACACCTCGGATCGCCCGATCGCTCCCGGCGACCCGGTGGTGGTCGACATCGGCGGGACCATGCCCAGCGGCTACTGCTCCGACGCGACCCGCACCTACGTCGTCGGGGCCGACGCACCGGCCGACTTCGTCGACTACTACAGGGTGCTGTACGCCGCCCAGCGCGCCGCCGTCGCGGCCGTCCGACCCGGCGTACCGGCCGAGGCGGTGGACGCCGCCGCCCGCGACCTGATCACCGACGCCGGGTACGGGCCGGAGTTCCTGCACCGTACCGGCCACGGCATCGGCCTGGACGGGCACGAGGACCCCTACCTCGTCACCGGCAACGGTCGGGCGCTCGAACCGGGCATGGCCTTCTCGATCGAGCCGGGCATCTACCGGGCCGGGCGGCACGGCGCCCGGATCGAGGACATCGTCGTCTGCACCGCGGACGGCGTCGAACGACTCAACCTCATCCCGACGGAGCTGGTGCAGCTATGACGGTCGACCGCATCCTCCCCACCGAAGAGGCACACGAGCTGCTCGAACTCGTCACCGAGCTGGCCGACCGTGAACTCGCGCCCCGCGCCGCCGACTTCGAGGCGCGCGGCGAGTTCCCCCGGGAGGTGCTGCGCACCCTGGGCCGCAGCGGACTGCTCGGCCTGCCCTACCCGCAGGAGTACGGCGGCGCCGAGCAGCCGTACGAGGTCTATTTGCAGGCACTGGAGATCCTCGCCAGCCGGTGGCTCGCGGTCGCCGAGGCGGTCAGCGTGCACACCCTGTCCTGCTACCCGACCGTCGCGTACGGCACCGAACAGCAGCGCAAGCTGCTGCCGGACCTGCTCGGCGGCGACCTGCTCGGTGCGTACTGCCTCTCCGAGCCGCAGGGCGGTTCGGACGCCGCCGCGCTGACCACCCGCGCGGCCCGCGACGGCGACCACTACCGGGTGACCGGTACCAAGGCGTGGATCACCCATGCCGCCACCGCCGACTTCTACAACGTCTTCTGCCGGACCGGCGGGCCGGGCGCCGACGGCATCTCCTGCCTGCTCGCCCCCGCCCGTGGTCCGGGTATTGAGCCGCAGCGGGCGGAACGGACGATGGGCCTGCGGTCCTCGCCGGTCGCCCAGATCGTGTTCGACAACGCCCCGGTGCCGGTCGACCGGCTGATCGGCAGGGAGGGCGACGGCTTCCGGATCGCCATGGCCGCGCTCGACTCGGGCCGGCTCGGGATCGCCGCCTGCGCGGTCGGGCTGGCCCAGGGTGCCCTGGACTACGCCGTCGGATACGCCCGCGAGCGGCAGCAGTTCGGCCGCCCCATCATCGACTTCCAGGGACTCGGCTTCATGCTCGCCGACATGGCCACCCAGGTGGCCGCGGCGCGGGCGCTGACCCTGGCGGCGGCCCGGCTGCGCGACGCCGGGCGGCCGTACCGGATCGAGGCGGCCAAGGCAAAGCTCTTCGCCACCGACACGGCGATGCGGGTGGCCACCGACGCGGTGCAGGTGCTCGGCGGTGCCGGCTACGTCGCCGACCACCCGGTCGAACGCTACTTCCGCGAGGCGAAGGTGTTGCAGATCGTCGAGGGGACCAACCAGATCCAACGGATGGTGATCGCCCGCTCGTTCTCCCGTTGAACACCCGGACGGGTCCCGCCCCGACCGGCGCGCGGCGCGTCAGCTCCGGCCGCCGGGGGGTGGGGCTCGGTCAGGTCCAGCACACCCAGTGCCGCGCCTGCACCCACCAGATCGTCAGCTGGGCGACCGACAGGACGACGCCGGTGCACCAGGCGACCCAGTACCAGGGGGTGTCCAGGATGTGCACGGTGGCGACCAGGCTGACCACCGGGACGCTGGGAAAGAGCAGGATGTACGAGAGCTGGCCGGCGATGGCACTGCCCCGCCGCCGGTAGACGGTGGTACGCAACTGGTGTTCCCACGCCAGCACCCGGTCGTCGTTCGTGTATTCCGCCAGCAACGGTCGCAGGGTCTGGTCGATGTAGTCGCCGATGTTCTTCGCGTGCAGGACGTACCACTGGTAGACCAGGCCGATCGCCGCCGAGGCGAGCGGTAGGGCGAGCAGCAGGTGCTGGTCCACCCGGTTCGCCAGTACCAGGCCGATCACGGCCACCACCACCGTCAGATTCAGATTGATCATCGTACGGTGCGCGCTGGCGAGGTTGTCTATCTCGTTGCGCAGTGCGGTGAACTCCGTCAGGACGACCCCGATCGCCGACGGGTCGGTGCTCGCCGGGGCGACGTTCCGTGGCGATCCCGAGGTCGCCGTACCAGCCAGGGCATCGATCTGCTTCATGGGGCTGATCGTGCCAGCGTCGTACAACGGATCCTCCGCGCCATCGTCGACCGGGTTGAAGACCGGCGCGACTTCTTGCTGGCTGCGGCCTTTGTGGACACCGGGTGCAGGCCGGTTCATGCTGGATCGCATGGACGACAGCAAGTGGACCGCCAGTCGTATCCCGGATCAGACCGGGCGAACCTTCGTCGTCACCGGGGCCAACAGCGGCCTCGGCCTGGCGACCAGCCGACAGCTCGCCCGACGCGGCGCCCACGTCATCATGGCGGTGCGCGATGAGACCAAGGGTCGGCAGGCGATCGCCGAGCTGACCGCCGCGCAGCCGGACGCCCGCCTCGAACTGCGCCGCGTCGACCTCGCCGATCTCGACTCGGTGCGGGCGTTCGCCGACCGGATCCACGCCGACGGCGTATCGGTCGACGTCCTGGTCAACAACGCCGGCGTGATGATGCCGCCGCGTACGCTCAGCCCGCAGGGCCACGAGATCCAGCTCGCCGCCAACCATCTCGGCCACTTCGCGCTCACCGGTCTGCTGCTGGGCAGCCTGCGCCACCATGACGATCCCCGGGTGGTCAACATCAGCTCGATCCTGCACCGTCGGGGTCGCATCCGCTTCGACGACCTGACCGGCGCCCGGAAGTACTCGCCGCTGGCGTTCTACGCCCAGTCCAAGTTCGCCACCACCCTGTTCGGGCTGGAACTCGACCGGCGTCTGCGGGCGTCGGGCAGCCCCGTACGCAGCGTGCTGGCCCACCCCGGCTACACGGCCACCAACCTCCAGTCCAGCGCACCGACCGGCCTGACGAAACTGCTGGGCGGTTTCACCAACCGGCTCCTCGGCCAGGACGTAGAGGTGGGGGCGCTACCGCAGCTCTACGCGGCCACCGATCCCGGCGCCGAGGGAGGCGAGTTCATCGGCCCGGACGGGGTCGGCGAGAGCAGGGGGCACCCGACGAGGGTGCGGCCGGTGGCGTCTGCCGAGGACCCGGCGACCGCCGTGCGGTTCTGGAAGCTCTCCGAGGAGCTGACCGGCGTCTGCTACGACCTGCCGGCCGCCGTCTGATCCCGCGCGTCGCACCGTCCGGGGTCGTTCCCGTTCTCCCTGCCGGCGTTCCGGGGCGGAACCTTCCGTACCGGGGCGGGTCGGCTCCCGTCGAGGTGAGCTGCGACACTACCCGCACCGGCGTGCAAGTCGTACCGCGCAACCGGATGTGGCCCGGCCAGGGTGTTCCCGGTGCGCGGCCCGACCCTGTCCGGGCGCCCTCGGAAGATCCTGGCAAGCTTCCTGGTTATCAGCGACGGCGGGGAGTGGTACGACTGGCATCGCCCCCTACGTCGATGACCGTCGCCACCGATGTCGACGGCGAGTTCGGTAGCGCTACCCAGCGACATTCGGACACTCGCGCGGGTCGAACGGCTTCGCGCGGTTGGAGGACTCAAGGACCATGGACAACATCCCTCAGCTCGCGCAGGAGCGAAACGCCCCACCGGCGACCCTGGTGATCTTCGGCGCATCGGGTGACCTCACCCGGCGCAAGCTGATCCCCGCGGTGGCCAGCCTGGCTCGGCACAACCGCCTGCCCCGCGAGTTCGCCCTGGTCGGGGTCGCGCGTACCGCGATGAGTGACGAGCAGTTCGCCGACTCCGCCCTCACCGGACAGGGGCTGGGGAGCACCCCGCAGTTCGAGGGCGGGATCAGGTACGTGTCCGGCGGTTACGACGACCCGGACACGTACAAGCGCCTCGCCGAGACGCTCGACCAACTCGACGCCGAGCGCGGGACGGCCGGCAACCGCCTGTTCTACCTGTCGACGCCCGCCGAGGCGTTCGAGCCGGTCATCAACGGTCTGGCCGGCGCCGGGCTGAACCACGCCGGGGAGGGCTCGTTCTCCCGACTGGTGATCGAGAAGCCGTACGGCCGGGACCTGGCCACCGCCCGCGAACTGGACGCCATCGTGCACTCCAGCTTCGACGAGCCGCAGGTCTTCCGGATCGACCACTACCTGGGCAAGGACACCGTCCAGAACGTGATCGCGCTGCGCTTCGCCAACTCGATCTTCCAGCCGATCTGGGACCGGAGCTGGGTCGACCACGTGCAGATCACGGTCGCCGAGACGCTCGGCGTCGGCACCCGGGGTGGTTTCTACGAGAGCGCCGGGGCGATGCGCGACATCGTGCAGAACCACGTCCTCCAGGTGCTCGCCCTGTCGCTGATGGAGCCGCCGGCCTCGTTCGACGCCGAGGGGCTGCGCAACGAGAAGGTGAAGCTGCTCCAGGCGATCCGGCTGCCCACCGACCGGGACATCGCCGACCTGGCCGTACGCGGCCAGTACACCCGGGGCGGCACCCGCGACGACCTGATGGCCGGCTACCGCGACGAGCCCGGCGTCGACCCGCTGTCGCGGACGGAGACGTACGCGGCGATGCGGCTCAACGTCGACAACTGGCGCTGGGCCGGGGTGCCGTTCTACGTGCGTACCGGCAAGCGGCTGCCGGCCCGGGTGACCGAGGTCGCGTTGCAGTTCCAGCGCCCACCGCACCTGCCGATCCCGACCGACCAGCTCACCGAACTGGAGGCGGACGCGCTGATCCTGCGGATCCAGCCGAACGAGGGCATCTCGCTGCGCTTCGGCGCCAAGGTGCCCGGCCACTCGTTCCGGGTGCGTACGGCGAGCATGGACTTCTCGTACGACAAGACGTTCCGCGAGGAGTCGCCGGAGGCGTACGAGCGGCTGCTGCTGGACGCGCTGCTGGGCGACCCGACGCTGTTCATCCGTACCGACGAGGTGGAGCAGTGCTGGCGGATCATCGACCCGATCATCGAGCACTGGGCCAAGGACTCGTCCCCGATCCCCACGTACGAGGCCGCCTCGTGGGGCCCGACGGACGCCGAGCGTCTGATCGGTCGCAGTGGCCGCAGGTGGCGCAACGACGTCGGCGACTTCTGAGGTCGGTTCGACCGGCTGGCCGGTAGCGGGGTGCCGGGGCGGGGAGTGGGCGGTTACACCGTCCGCCCCCGCCCCGCCCCGCATGGTCGCCGACAGCGGCCCTACTGCATCGCCGGGTGGGCCGCGCCCAGGTGGTGGAACAGCTCCCGGTTGAGTTCGAATGCGATGACCGCCTCGTCCGCCGTCCGCTCGAACTCGGCCGGGTCCAGCGCGAGCGCGTCCAACCGGTCCCGGTACTCCCGCTTGAACCGGCCCCGGCTGGGGATCTGCTCGAACTGGTAGAACCGGGTGCCGTCGTCGGTGGTGAAGCCGTACGTGCGGCGTACGGCGGCGGCGACGAACGCCCCGCCGGAGAGGTCGCCGAGGTAGCGGGTGTAGTGGTGGGCGACGAACCCGGCCGGCCAGGTGAAGCAGACCTCGCGCAACCGGTCGCGGTACGCCTCGGTCGCGGCGTTCGGCGCTATCCGGTCCCGCCACCCCGGACCGAGCAGGAACGCCAGGTCCTCGGCCAGCCGGGGTAACCGGGTCAGCTCGTCGGCGACGAACGGGCCGGCCACCGCGTCGCCGCGCATCGCCTCGGCGGCCTCTTCGAGGGTCTCGTAGACGAAGTAGTGCTGGGCCACCAGGGCGGCGTAACCCGCGCGGGGGATCTGCCCGGCGATCAGCGCGGTGATGTACGGCGTCGACTCGGCGGCGCGGTGGGCCGCGTCGGTCGCCGCGCGCAGCCGGGCGGCGAGACCGTCCGCCTCGGTCAGGGTGGGTGTGTCGCTCATCTGTCGTCCTCATTCGATCGGATCGGCAGCACCAGTGCGGTGCCGGTGCGGGGGTGGGGAAGGATCTCGATGTCGTGCCGGTACGCCGCGCTGAGCCGGTCCGCGGTCAGTACCCGGTCCGGGGGGCCGTCGGCGACCAGTCGGCCGTCGGCGAGCAGGGCGATCCGATCGGCGTACGCGGCGGCCAGCCCGAGGTCGTGCAGCACGGCGACCACCGTGTGCCCGGCTCGGGCCCGTGCCCTGGCCACCCGCAGGACCAGTTCCTGGTGGTGCAGGTCGAGCGCGGCGGTGGGTTCGTCGAGCAGCAGGATCGGGGTACGTTGCGCCAGCACCCGAGCCAGTGCCACCCGCGCCTGTTCGCCGCCGGACAGGGCCGGGAACGGGCGGCCGGCGAGGTCGCCGATCTCGGTGAGCCGCATCGCCTCGGCGATCGCCTCGTCGTCCTGCGCCTGCTCCGGTCGACCGGCCCACGGTGCGCGGCCCATCGCCACCACCTCGCCGGCGGTGAACGGGAAGGCCAGCGTCGTACGCTGCGGCAGCATCGCGCGCCGCCGGGCGAGTTGGCCGGGTGTCCACCGGTGCAGCGGCGAGCCCTGGAGCCGGATCTGCCCGTCGGCCACCCGGAGGTCACCGCAGAGCGCGGCGAGCAGGGTGGACTTGCCGGCGCCGTTCGGGCCGACCAGGGTGAGCAGTTGACCGGCTCGGACGTCCACGCTGACGTCCTCCAGGACGAGCCGGTCGCCGAGCCGGACCCGCAGGTCGCGTACCTCGATCGGGACCGGGCCGGTGCCGGGCGGGAGGTGTTCCGGCGGGGTCACGCCCAGCCTCCGGCGCGGTTGCGGGCCCGGCGCAGCAGCCAGAAGAAGCACGGGCCGCCGACGACCGCGGTCAGTACGCCCAGCGGTAGTTCCTGGTAGTCGATGAGGGTCCGGGCGGCCAGGTCGGCGGCGACCACGATGATCGCCCCGCCGAGTGCGCTGGCCGGGATCAGCACCCGGTGTCCGGGGCCGGCGACGAGCCGGATCAGGTGCGGCACTACCAGGCCGACGAAGCTGATGATGCCGGTGAAGGCGACCGCGGAGGCCGCGAGCAGCGCGGTTACCGTGATCATCAGCAGTCGCAGTCGTTCCACCGGCACACCGAGGTGCCGGGCCGGTCGCTCGCCGAGCGCGAGCAGGTCCAGCCTGCCGGCGGCGGCCAGGGCGGCACCGATCCCGACCACGGCGCACGGCAGGGTGACCGCGACGCTGCCCCAGGTGGCCTGGGCCAGGCTGCCCAGCTGCCAGAAGGCGATCGCCCGGACCGCGTCGGCGTCGCCGAAGAACATCAGCAGGCCGAGTACGGCACCGGCCACCGCGTTGACCGCGATGCCGGTCAGGACCAGGGTGACGACCTCGGTGCGGCCGTCGGCGCGGGACATCGCGTAGACCACGACGGTGGTGAGCAGGCCGGTGACGAAGGCCGCCGCGGCCACGGTCCAGCCGCCGAGGGTGGCGACGCCGGTGACGATGGTGGCGGCGGCACCGACCGCCGCGCCGGAGGAGACGCCGATGACACCGGGCTCGGCGAGCGGGTTGCCGAAGACGCCCTGCATCAGCGCGCCGGCGCAGCCCAGTGACGCACCGACCACCACGGCCAGGCTGACCCGGGGGAACCGGACCACCCACAGTGCGTTCTCGCCCTGCGCGGCGCTGGGCAGCGGACCGACGGGCAGGCCGAGCCGGTGCAGTACGGAGCCGAGCACCTCGGCCGGTGACACGTGCACCTGTCCGGTGCCGGCGGCGACCAGGCAGATCAGCACGAGTCCGGCGCCCAGCCCGGCCAGCAGCATCGCGTCGCGGCGGCGCCGCCCCCGCGACGGTACGGATCGGATCCCGCCCCCTACGGCGGAGCGGGATGACGGCTCGACGACGGTACGGGGTTCGCTCACGATCGGTGTCCCCCGCACTCGTAGACGGCGGTGGCGAGTGCGCTGATGGCGCGGCCGGTCCGGGCGCCGAAGTTGAGCAGGACCCCGTCGTCCATGTCGACTATGCGCCGGTTGCGGCCGGCCGGGGTCTGCGCCACGCCCGGCATGGCGAGCAGCCCGTCGACGCCCTTGACCGATTCGAGTCCCTCGGTCATCACCAGGAGTACGTCCGGGGCGGCGTTGATCAGACCCTCGCTGGTCAGCGGGCGGAACTTGGCCAGTCCGATCTCCGTACCGGCGTCGACCGCGCCGATCGCCCGGATCATCTCGTCCGAGCCGGCGCCCTTGCCGCCCATCAGGTAGACCCCGGCGGTGCCGCGCAGGTAGAGGAAGGCGATCCGGGGCGGTTGCCCGGCGGGGGCGGCGCGACGGGCGGCGGCGATGTCCGCGTCGACCCGGCCGACCAGCGCCTCCCCGGCGGCCGGGACGCCCAGTGCCGTCGCGATCGAGCGGATGTGCCGGGGCACCGCCGCCAGCGTCTGTTCGTCGTCGATCAGCACCACCGGGATGCCGGACCGGCGGAGCTGGTTGAGCACCTCGGGTGGTCCGATGCTCTCGTCGGCGACCACCACCGTGGGGTTGAGCCGCAGAATCGCCTCACCGGACAGGTCGTGCCCGGCCGGGGTGACCAGTGGCAGGTGGGTGGCGGTCGGGAAGGTGGTGGCGGTGTCCCGGCCCACGACCCGGTCGCCGAGGCCGAGGCTGAACACGATCTCGGCGATCGAGCCGTACAGGTTGACCGGCAGGATCCGGCTGGTGTCGGTCACCGTCACGCTCGTACCGTCGGCGCTGTTGACGGTGACCGGCAGGGTCGTCGGCGGGTTGTCCGCGACCGGGACCACGTCGGTGGTCTCGACCCGGGCGGTGGTGGGTCCGCAGCCGGCGGCCGGGTCGCGGCCGGCGTCGGTCGGGGTGCCGGCGCAGCCGGCGAGTCCGAGCACGGCGGCCAGGACGAGAGCGGCGTGGCCGGGTCGTCGTTTCATGCGGCACCGCGCCGGTTGCGGCGGCGGAGCAGGAGTACGCCGACGAGCGCGGCGGCGACGACCGCCAGCGCGCCGGTCCACAGGCGACCCGTGGAGGTGCTCTCGCTGACCCGGGTCACCTCGATCGGGCCGGCCGCCGCCGGGTCGCCGGCACCCGGTCCGTCGACCGCGCCGGTCGCCGCGGTGCCGGTGGCCGGGGTGCCGGCGCTCGGTACGCCGACCGCGCCCGGTGCAGCGGGGGTGGTGGGCCCGGTGCCCGGTCGGGTGGTGGCCGCACCGGTACGCGACGGCGTCGGCCCGGTCGTCGTGCCGGTCCCGGAACCGGGTGTGGCCGCGAAACTCACCGGCACGAGTACGTCCTGCGTACGGTCGCTGCTGCGGGTGTGGTCACTGCGGGTGGCCACCGCACACCTGCGTACGGTGCAGTCGATGTCGCCGATTGTGGCGCTGACCCTGATCTGGACCCGGAACGTGCCGTTCGGCCCGTACGGGATGGCCAGTCCCTCGCCGTACGAGGGTGGGTTCGACGAGACCCACTGGGAGGCGCCGGAGCTGCCGCTGGTGTCCGCGCCGCCGCCGCACGGCGAGGGCAGGGCGCCTTTCCCGTTGTCGACGCAGAACGCGACGTAGATGCCCTTGTTGGTGTCGTAGCCGGAGCCGGAGACGGTGATCGTCTCCCCGGCCCGGCTGATGCCGGCCGTCTTGGCGACCGTGAGCCGTTGTCCGTTCGGACCCTGCCCCACGGTGTCGGCGTGCGCCGGTGACGGGGACAGCACGCCGGTCGCGACCGCGCTGAGCAGCAGGACCGCGCCGATCCGGTGGCGGCTGATCCCGGGACGAGTGGACATCGGGGTTACTCCGATTGGTTGACGACAGAGATCTAAGGGTTGCCTAACCTAAGACCGGATCTCGTCTCCGGACAAGTCGTCTGACCGGCCTGTTTCTTGTGGATCTTCAGCGTCGACCTGTGGCCCGGCTGCCGGATTGACCGCAACTTAGCTTAGGCTAACCTAAGTTGCTCTTGGGGGTGCGTGTTCCCCCGGTCTTCTCGGAAAGGAAGCAGAATGGGCAAACTGAACGCCGGCAACGCCCGGCGTACGTCGCTGCGCTGGACGGCCGCGGTCGTCCTCGGTGCCGCCGCCTCGATCGTGGCGGTGGCTCCCGTGGCGGCGGCCCCGGCCGATGTCACCGCGGGTGACCTCGACTGGGGATTCAAGGCGTCGTTCCGCAACTACGTCTCCACCGGCAACGGCAATCCGCCGATCGCGGTCGCCGACGGTGCCACCCGCAACGCGGACGGCACCTTCGGGTTCGCCGCCCTCGGTGGCTCGTACGACCCGGCGACCGGTGCGGCCACCGTCCACTACGGCGGCACCGTGGTCCTGTCGTACCCGGCCCACTTTTTCAAGATCACCATGGCCAACCCCACGGTGGTACTGAACGGGGGAACGGGTTCGCTGCTCGCCGACGTCGACCTTGAGGTCAGCGGCGGCGGCTTCGAACCGGTCTCGGTCGACCAGGCCGCGATCGCCACCCTGGACGCGTCCACCGGACCGCAGTCGTCCGGTACGACGGTGAGCTGGACCAACCTGACCACGACCATGACCGAGATCGGGGCGGCGGCGTTCGCCGGCTTCTACGGTGCCGGCACGGTCCTGGACCCGGCCTCGTTCAGTCTCACCTCGGCCGGCACCCCGGCGGCACCGGCGGTCAAGGTCACCCCGTCGACCGGCATCGACCCGGAACAGGCGACGATCGCCGTCACCGGCTCCGACTTCAACCCCGACGGCGCCGGCGGCAACGGCATCTACGTTGCCTTCGGCCCGAAGAACGACACCGACTACTGGGTCAACGCCCGGCGCTACAAGTCGGTGAAGTGGGTGAACAAGAACGTCACCACCCCCAGCGGGGGACAGGACACGCTCAACGGCGACGGTACCTTCAGCACCACGCTGTCGCTCGCCGCGAAGTACACCGACGGCAACGGCAACGCCGTCGACTGCACCTCGGTGCAGTGCTACGTCCTCACCTTCGCCGCACACGGCTCGGCCGACCGGAGCCAGGACACCTTCACCCCGGTCAGCTTCGCCACCGCACCGGGGGCCGGCGGCAGCGCCGAACAGGAGATCACCGCGCAGGTCCGCCAGACCGGCGCGCTGATCCTGGCCTCGGCCGGATCGACCGTCGCCCTCGGCGCGGTCGACCCCGGCGGTACGGCGACCGGCACTCTCAACAAGGTCACGGTCACCGACCGGCGCGGCACCAACGCCGGCTGGAGCCTGGTCGGCCAGGTGGAGAACTTCACCAGTGCCGCCGGAGGCGTGATCGCCGCCGACAACCTCGGCTGGACGCCGAACGCGTCGGTGGTGGACGACGGGCTGGTCGGCGTACCGGGCGTGGTGACGCCGGGTGCGGTGGCCAACCCCGGTACGGGTACCGGGCTGGCCACGGCCCGGACGCTCTGCGCCTCGGCCGCCGGCGCGAGCGCCGGACAGTTCGAGTGCGGGGCCCGGCTCGACCTCGGTGTACCGGCGTCGACCTCGCCGGGCGACTACACCGCGACGCTGACCGTCACCCTGTCCTGACCCCTCACGGCGGGGGCATCCGGTCCACGGGCCGGATGCCCCCGCCGCCCCCTCCGCGGAGCTGCACATGATCCACCGATCGCTGTCGGCGCTGGCCGTGGCCCTGCTCGCCGTCCTGTCCGCGTCACCCGGCCACGCCGCGCCCGCGACCACGCCCGACATCACCTGGGCGGTCCAACCCTCCGACGCCGCCGGACCCACCGGGCGCAGCTACTTCGCCTACGACGCCCGCCCCGGCCAGCGCATCGACGACCACGTCGCGATCAGCAACCTCGGTACCACGCCGCTGACCCTCACCATCTACGCCACCGACGCGTTCACCGCCGCCGACGGCGGATTCGGCCTGCTGCCGGCGAGTCAGCGGCCGACCGGCCCCGGCGCCTGGACGAGCCTCGGGACGCGTACCCGGACCGTGCCCGCCGGCCAGCGGGTGGTCGTCCCGTTCCATCTCGACGTACCGGCCAACGCCACACCGGGGGACCACACCGGCGGTCTGGTCGCCTCGGTGACCGGGGTGGGCACCGACGCCAACGGGCAGCGGGTCAACCTCGACCGCCGGGCCGCGGCCCGCGTCTACCTCCGTGTGGCCGGGCCACTGCACCCGTCACTACAGGTCGAGACGCTGCGGGTGACACACCACTTCCCGCTGAACCCGTTCGACGGCGGCACGATGACGGTCAACTACCGGCTGCGCAACACCGGCAACGTACGGATCGGCGGCACCGGCCGGGTCACCGTCAGCGGTCCGCTCGGCTGGTCCCTGGCCCGTACCGGAACCCTCGACCTGCCCGAACTGCTGCCCGGTTCGGCCTTCGAGGTCCGCGAACGGGTCACCGGACTACCGGCGGCCGGCCGGCTGACCGTCGCGGTGGCGGTGACACCGTCCACGATGGACGTACCGCTGCCCGGGGTGACCCGGACCAGCGGTGTCTGGGCGCCACCGTGGCTGCTGATCGCGGCGCTCGCCCTGCTCTGCGTGGTGGCGCCGCTGCGACGGGCCAGGCGCCGCCGTACCCCCGCCTCCCCGGCCCCCGCCTCCCCGGCCCCCGCCGACCCGGTGGCACCGGCTGCCTCCTCGGCTTCCATCGGACCGGCGGCCCCCGTCGACGGGCGGCGGTGACGGTGGCCGGAGTCCCCGCCCTGGCGCTGGTGACGGCGGTGCTGACCGCTGCCCTCCCGGCTCCCGCCACCCCCGCCGCCCCGCCGGCCGGGACCACGCCGGTGATCGCGATCGACCGGGACCGGACCGCACCCGGAGACCGGGTCCTGGTCCGGCTCGGCGGTTGGCCGGCCGGCACCGCCGTGATCGAGATCTGCGGCAACGGTGCCCGGCGCGGGTCGGCCGACTGCGCCGTCCATGCCGGCGTCCAGACCTACGTCCCGACGGCCGGCACCGCACACGCGACGCTGACCGTGACCGCGCCACCCGTCGGCTGCCCGTGCGTGGTCCGGGTGACCGGATTGAGCGGCCGGATCAGCGGCACGGTGCCGGTGGTCGTCGCCGGGATCAGCGTCCTGCCCGCACCACCCGAAGCCGGGCACGGGCTGTCGGCCACCGCCGACCTGGAGGTCACCCGGGTCACCGTGACCGGGCGGTGGTCCTGGTCCGACCTGTTCGCCGGCCCGGCGAAACGCACCCTGCTGGTCGAGGTACGCAACAACGGCGCCGTACCGGCGGTCGAGCCCGCGATCGCGGTCACCCTGGGCCGGGGCGCCGAACCGACCGGGTTCGTGCCCCCGCCCCTGCTGGACACCCTGGACCCCGGCGAGCAGCGGACGGTACGCCTACCGGTGACCATCGGCGCCCCAGCCGTCGGCACCTACACCGTCCGGGGCGAGGTGGGGTCCGATCGACCGGCCCGATTCAGCGTGACCGTGGCGACCTATCCGTGGGGCCTGGTCGGCGTCGCTGCCGTACTCGTCGTCATCCTCGCCCTGGTGGAGCTGCGTCGAGCCCGCCGGGCGTCCCGCCGAAGCCGGACGGGCGTCGGGGCCGACCCGCGCTGATCCGCCCGGCCCGGCTCGCCGTACCGGGCGACCGGTTACCGACGATCGGTGGGCTGGGCGGGGACCGATCCGGCCAGCCGGGTGGCGAGCCCGGCCCAGGTGTCCACCGTTGTCACCCAGTCGGGAAGCGCCGCCTCCGGAGCCTGGTCACCGATCCCACCCCGGAACAGGTAACGGTGCTCGACGCCGTCGAGATGGGCCAGTACGTCCAGACGATCGTCGACGAAGTGGGTGATGCCGAGGCGCTGGCACACCGGTGCCTTGTCCCGCCGTTCCCGGACGAAGTGCAGGTGGGTGGCGGGGATGCCGGTGCGGTCGAAGAAGTCGTGGTGGATCAGCCAGGCACGGGTGTTGTCGGCCACCTTCGGCCCGGCCTTCGAGACCAGGTGGACCCGCTCGGCGAACGGCTCGACGGTCAGCGCGGCGAGCGCGTCGAAGACGCCCGCCATCGCGGGGGTCTCCAATGGCCGGTTGCCGAAGAACGAGGTGTCCTCGTCCCGGCCGGTCAGGGCGACGATCACCCCGCCCACGTCCACCCCCAGCGTCGGTGGGCGCACCCGGCCCGGACCCCGGTACGGCAGGCGGCTCTGGCCCGGTCGCTGCTGCCCCACCCGCTGCCGTGCCACCGTCGAACCTCCGACCCGCCGTGCGAACCCCTACCGCCTGCGGCGCCAGGCTATCGGTACGCCCCAAGCCGACCCGGCTCCGCCCGGCCGGTGGCCCGGACCGAAACAATGCTTGTTCCATACCTGGTATCCGTTTCTCGGAGAACATGTGGTTTGTTCGTATAAGCCTCTCTTGCCCCGATGGTCGCCGTACTGTGGCTTTCAGTGGTTGCAACCTCTGTAGCCTCCGCGGCCCACGTGGTGCGGCGGGTCCGGTAGGGAAGGCGGGAAGCTTTATGTCCGGTTATCACGGGGACCACGGGAATCCCGATCACTGCGCAGTACGGCCAACGGGGCGACGATGGCTGCTGGTCAAGGGCCTGGTGGCCGGGGGAGTGGTGGCGGGAGCGGCCGGTCTGACCGCCCTCGCCCCGGTGACCGGTGACGGCGGCCCGACCGCGCCGCGCCTGGCGCACCTGTCCTCGACCGTCGGCCCGAGCACCGGGGCGCCAGGGCCAGGGCTCGCCCGGGAATCCGCCCCCACCGGCCCGGATTCGGGTACTGCGGCGGACGGCGGACTGCGCGAGGTGAGGTCGGTGCCCTGCGACCCGGCGGAACTGGTCGCCGCTATCAACCACGCCAACGCCGAAGGCGGGGGCAACCTCAAACTCGCGGCGAAGTGCACGTACCTGCTCGCCGGGTACGCGGACGGCGGTGTCGAGGGCGGCAACGACAGGTCCGGCCTACCGGTGATCTACCAACCGATCAACATCGCCGGCGAGGGCGCGACCATCATCCGGGACGCGAAGGCCGAGGAATTCCGGTTCTTCACCGTCCGCAACGGCGGCGAACTGAAGCTGACCGACCTCACCCTCGCGAACGGCCGCGCCGCCAACGGCGGCAGCATCTCGCTCGACCACGGCGGCACCGCGGTGGTCGAGCGCATCACGGTCGCCGAGAGCGCCGCGCTCGCCCCGGAGGGTGGCGGTGGCGGCATCTTCAACGACGGTCACCTCACCGTCGTCGGGAGCACGTTCGTCGACAACAGCGCCGCCGGTTGGGCGGGCCGGGGCGGGGGCCTGCTCAACGGGGGTGTCCTCACCGTGAAGGGTTCGGAGTTCACCAACAACCGGGCGAACGGGTTCGGCGGCGGCTTCGCCAACTACCAGGGCGCGGCCGACATCAGCGAGAGCACCCTGAACCACAACACGGCCGGAGAGGGCGGCGGGATCGCGAGCTTCGCCGCCCGGACCAAGGTCTGGGACACCAGGGTCACCGCGAACACCGCCAGGGTCGGCGGCGGCGTCGCCAACAAGGACGCCACGATCACGCTGCGGAACATGACGATCAGCCACAACAGGTCCGAGGTCACCGGCGGCGGAATCTCCAGCGTCCAGGGTCTGCTCACCGTCGACGACAGCACCGTCGTGGACAACACCACGGCCGGCGACGGCGGCGGCATCTTCGCCGAGAAGTCGAACGTACTCGTGCGGTACAGCGAGAGCAGCCGGAACACCGCGACCGGCCCGGAGTCGAAGGGCGGCGGCGTCTCCGTCGTCGGGGGCCAGGTGTCGCTGTTCAACAGCAGGGTGACCGGGAACGGTGCCGCTCGGGAGCCGGGCGGTGTGGCCGCGAAGGACGTCGTGGTCAAGGTCGACGACAGGACGGTCATCAGCGGGAACCGGCCCTGCGGCAACGGCCCGGAACAGGCTGCCGCCTGCGACTGAGGTCGGTCCGCACCGCTCAGGTGGTGGAGCGCGGGCGGCGGACCTCGTCCGGGTCCCGGTCCGGCCGCAGCCCGCGCCAGGAGGCGTGCCGGAGCCGCCCATCCGGGGTGACCGTCCGGTAGACCACCTCGCCGACCAGCGTCGGCTCGACCCAGCGGGCGTTCTTGGCCTCCGCCGAGGGCATCGGTGCGGCGAACGCGGGCCGGTCCCGTTCCAGCCGGCGCAGGCGCTCGCCGAGGTCCGCCAGCATCGCGTCGGTGAAACCCGTACCGACGCCGCCGACGAAGACCAGCCCGGCGGGTTCGTTGATCCCGAGCAGCAGCGACCCGACCAGCCCCGAGCGCCGGCCGGAACCGGGCTTGTAGCCGGCGACCACCACCTCGGTCGTCTGGATCAGTGCGGTCTTGCGCCAGGCCGGTGATCGTCTGCCGGGTAGGTACCTCGACTCGACCCGTTTGGATACAACGCCTTCGAGCCCCCGGTCGCGGGCGGCGCTCATCACCGAATCCGGGTCACGGTCGAACACCGGCGGAACCGTCACCTGCTGCTCTTGCAGCCCGAGCTGCTCCAGCTCCGCCCGGCGCTGCGACCACGGCCGGTCGACCAGCCGGGTCCGGTCCAGCCGCAACAGGTCGAAGACCAGGTAGCGCACCGGGGCGGACGCGATCAGGGACGCGCTCGGTGCCTGTACGTGCATCCGGCGTTGCAGGGCCGAGAAGCTCGGCGCACCGCGGCGGTCCAGGGTCACCAACTCGCCGTCCAACACGCCGGTTCGGCCACCGAGCAGCGACGGCAGGATCGCGATTTCCGGGTACGCCGAGGTGATGTCCCGGTCGTTGCGGGAGAGCAGGCGCAGTCGTCCACCGCGCTCGGCGTACGCGACCGCGCGTACCCCGTCCCACTTGAACTCGTACGCCCAGCCGGTCTCGGCCGGTAGGTCACCGGCGGTGGCCAGCATCGGCCGGATCAGCGCCGGCTGCCCCGTCGCGTCCATTTTTCGAGCATGGTCGAAACCGGGTGTGCTTGGGGCGGATTTGCGGCATGTGAGAACCTCTTCGGCTCGGGTCAGCCGCCGTGCCACTCCGCGCCAGTGCGCGTACGTCGGCGGCGGTAACCACGCTCTCACCGTAGCCGTGGGTCCCGGTTCTTCCCGACCGCACCGGCCCTGAAACGGCGTCGGACCGGTGGTCGCCAATTCGGCGACCACCGGTCCCGGTTTCCCGCCGGGCGGCGCGTCGATCGATCCGGCGCCGGGCGGGGAACCTCAGTGGATCAGCACCGGGGTCGCCGCCCGGTCGACGCCGTCCCCGCCCTGGTCGTCGAGCAGGTGCGACACCTCACGCTTGCGGGGGAGGAATGCGATCGGGATGAAGGTCGCCAGTACCAGCGCGAAGCCGACCCAGAACGTCGTGGCGAACGAGTCCGCCACGAATTCCAGGCCGCGCTGGATGACCGACGGCTCGACCGGCAGTTGGCTGCCGTGCTGGCTGGCGATCGCCGCGCCGGCCTCGGTGATCGGCTCGCCGCTACGCGGGTCGGTCAGGCCCGGGATCGGGTCCGACCCGTTGAGCTGGCTGGTGAGGATCACCGACATGATCGCGGCACCGATCGAGCTGCCGATCTGCTGGAGGATGTTCACCAGCGTGGAACCGCGCGCCACCTCGTGGTTGGTCAGCGTACGCAACGCCGACGTCATGATCGGCATCATCGTGCCGCCCATGCCGAGGCCCATCACGAACAGCGAACCGCACAGCAACCAGTACGAGGTGTCCGTACCGACCTGGGTGAACGCGAAGAACCCGGCGGCGATGAGGGCCATCGCGAACGGCACGGTACGGCCGATCGGAATCTTGTCGGCCAGCATGCCGGCGATCGGCATCGTGAGCATCGCGCCGATGCCCTGCGGCGCCATCAGCAGACCGGCCTTCAGGGTGGACTCGCCGCCGACCTGTAGGAAGTAACTCGGGAACAGCAGCCCGGCGCCCATGAACGCGATGATGAACACGAACAGCGAGATTGACGCCACGCTCAGGTTGCGGTTGCGGAACAGTCGCAGGTCGAGCAGCGGGTGCCGTGGCTTGAACGAGTACAGGACGAAGCCGACCAGCAGGATGGCGCCGGCCAGCATCGTGGACCAGACCTTGGTGGCGGTGATCGTGCCGGTCTCCGGTAGCGACGAGACACCGTAGAGGAACAGGGCGAGACCCGGCGAGAGCATCAGCATGCCGATGAAGTCGAACGACTCGGACGGTTCGGCACTGTCCTTCGGTAGCGCGAAGAGGGCGTACACGAGCGCGACCGCGCCGATCGGGACGTTGATCAGGAAGATCCAGTGCCAGCTCGCCGCGTCGATCAGCCAGCCGCCGAGGATCGGTCCGCCGATCGGGCCGAGCAGCATCGGAATGCCGAGGACCGCCATCAGTCGGCCGATTCGCGCCGGGCCGGCCGCACGGGTCATGATCGTCATGCCGAGCGGCATGAGCATGCCACCGCCCAGGCCCTGGAGCACCCGGTACGCGATGAGTTGACCGATCGAGTCGGCGGTGGCGCAGAGCGCCGAGCCGAGCGTGAACAGCAGTAGGGCGAGCATGTAGAGCCGCTTGGTGCCGAACCGGTCGGCGGCCCAGCCGCTGAGCGGGATTACCGTGGCCAGTGCCAGGGTGTAGCCCGTCATCGTCCAGGCGACCTCGGCGTACGTGGCGTCGAACTCGGTCTGGAAGGTCGGTAGTGCAACGCTTACGACGGTAATGTCGAGGATCGACATGATTGCGCCGAGTACGACCACTCCGGCGATCTTGAGGACGGCGGCGTCGAGTTTTGCGGGCGCCGCAACGGCTTGATTGGTCACGTAACTCTCCGGGTCCAGTTGGCCGGTGGGGAGATGCCGACGCAGTGCACGTCAACCTGCGTAGGTCGGGGTGGAAGCCAACGGCCATCCAGCCGTGCGGACGCCAGTTTCCAGATCCAGCATCACAGGGTCACCCGCTCGCACGGCCATCCCCGCGCGAAGACGTGTGCTAGCTCACCCTGTCCCCAGTGGACGGTGTGGCAACCGGCACCGGTACCCACGCGTACCGTCGATCGAGCCGGCCGGCCGCGTCGCCGATCGTCAACCGAGCGGAACGACGACGGTCGTCACCGCCGTGCTCGCCGTCGGGTCGGGGCCGGCCGCAGGGTCGCGGCCAGGTCGGCATCCGGTTCGGCCATGGCCGGACTCCTGTCCGAGGGGTGGTCCCGTGGGCAGGTCCAGCATCGCCGCCACGCGTACGACGATCACGGCCGCGGGTCGGTCGTCCGTACCCGTCGGAGGAACCCGGCGACAAGGTCCCCGCAGCGGTCCGGGTCGTCCACGAACGGCCAGTGCCCGCTGCGGTCGAGGACCACCACCTCCGCGTCCGGGAACGTCTCGCGCTGCTGCCGGGCCAGTGTCTTCGGCAGGTACGGGTCGTGTGCGCCCCACAGCACCAACGCCGGTCGGTTCAACGGCCGCAACGCGGCGGACAGTCGCCTGCTCGGGGTCCCGATGTCGATCGCCGACCGGTAGAGCCGCAGCACCGCCGCTCGGGTCCCCCGGTCGAAGTCGTCGTACATCCGGTCGGTGAAGTCGCGCGGCAGCCCGCGCGGGTTGCCCTGCCTGAGCAGGGCCCGGAACGCGGGCCCGGTGGTGGCGGCCATGAACAGTTCGCCCAGTCCGGGTGTCTGCCAGATCCGGGCCAGCCGGTGCCAGCGGTAGTCCACCAACAGCCCGGTGTCGGCGAGTACGACGCTGGCGAACCGGGCCGCGTCGGTTGCCGCCCAGGCCAGGCCCCACAGCCCGCCGAAGTCGTGCAGCACGAGATGTGCGCGTTCGATGCCGAGCTGGTCGAGGGCGGCGGCGACGAAGGCGGCGTGGTTGTCGACGTCCTGCGGGAAGTCCGACGGCTTGTCGGCCTGGCCGAAGCCGGGCGCGTCCCAGGCGACGGCGCGGCTGAAGCCACCCACCCGGCCCAGCAGGCCGAGCCAGTCGGCGCCGGAACCGGGGTTGCCGTGGAGGAAGACGACGGCCTCCCGGTCGTCGCCCGGCCCGACCTCACGGACCGGCGTGCGGATACCGTTGACCGTCATCCGCCAGGTGCGCGGTTCGACCCGACTGCTCATCGGACACCTTTCTGGCGCAGCCCGGCGGCCGCCGCTGGTATCGCCAGGGTTGTCGCGTGGCGGGAAGGTAGCACCGCGTGCGGTCGCGTCGACGTCCCGCAGGACATTCCGTAGATCGACCAACTTGAGTGTGTTGCCCCTTGTTGTGTCGCATTACGCCGGGCCCGAGAGGCGTCCCGGTTGGCGCTGCGTCCCGGTTGGCGCTGCGTCCCGGTTGGCGCTGCGTCCCGGTTGGCGCTGCGTCCCGGTTGGCGCTGCGTCCCGGTTGGCGCTGCGTCCCGGTTGGCGCCGCGTCCCGCTTTCGGTGGCGATGGGTGAGCGTGACCTTGTCGAGTGGGCGCGTGCCCACTATGGTGGGCGCGTGCCCACTACATCGCCGAGTGCCGCCCCGGACGGGGCCGACCTCCCGCCGTATCGCCACCGCGGGGTGGCCGAGTCGTTCGGCGTCGACCCCGGCCGGTACGACCGCACCCGGCCCGACTATCCCGACGACCTGATCCGGCGGATCGCCGCCAGCAGTCCGGGGTCGGAGGTGCTCGATGTCGGTTGCGGCACCGGCATCGCGTCCCGACAGTTACAGGCCGCCGGCTGTGCCGTCGTCGGCGTCGAACCCGACCCGCGGATGGCCACCTGGGCGCGCCAACGTGGCCTCGCCGTCGAGATGGCGACGTTCGAGAGCTGGGATCCGGCCGGTCGGACGTTCGACGCGGTCGTCGCCGGCCAGACCTGGCACTGGGTCGACCCGGTGGCCGGTGCCGCGAAGGCGGCCGAGGCGTTGCGGCCGGGCGGCCGGTTCGCCGCCTTCTGGAACGTCGACCAGCCGCCGGCCGACCTCGCGGAGGCGTTCGCCGAGGTGTATCGGCGGGTGCTGCCGGACTCGCCCATGACCGGCCGGATGCGGGCGGTCGGCCCGGACGCGTACGACCCGTTGTGTGCGACAGCCGCCGACGGGATCCGGCAGACGGGCGCGTTCGGCGAACCCGAGCGGTGGCGGGACGACTGGCAACGCACGTACACCCGCGAAGCCTGGCTGGATCTGCTGCCCACCCAGGGGCTGCACACCAACCTCCCGGCCGCGACACTCGACCGACTGCTCGTCGGCGTCGGAGCCGCGATCGACGCGGTGGGCGGCAGCTTCCCGATGCGGTACACCACGGTGACCGTCACGGCGACGCGCTCCTGAGCCATCACCTCGCCCGGCTCGATGCGACAGACAGCCGCGGGCCGGCACGGTCACCGGCAGACCCGAGCCGGCGAGGAGGTTGCTCGCGGTCAGGGGCGGGAGGTCCCGTCGCGGAGGTGTCCCACGATCGGCGCAACTACGTAAAGTCTCGCTTCGCTCGCGCGTCGTAGTGGGTTCGGTCTCGGAGGCCGCATAGCCTCCATCGACGCCAGCTTTTGGCGGCCGTCATCGCCCCGACCCCACCACGCGACGAGGGAGAGTACCTGTGCGGGACACCACCGATTCTCCGGAACACGCGACACCGCCGGCGACCGCCGAGATGACAGCCGAGGCCATCGACGCCGTCCTGGCCGACCTTGCCGAGGTAAGCGACCTTCTCGTCGCGGAATGCGCCGCCGCCCACCGTGAACTCGACGAACGTAACGACGAGGACGAGCGGTGGCTCACCCGGGGCGCGCATGCCGCCGGCCAGCGCAGCTGTCCGCACCCGAAACGGGCGCTCACGTCGCTGCGCCTGACCCACGCGATCCACCACGCCCGCCACTTGCGACGGTCCAGCCGCGAACTCGTCGCATGGTGGGCGGACCTGGCGACCTATGTCGCGCTGTCCACCGCGGCCGGCGAACCGATCAATCCCGTGCGCGCGGCCGGTGCCGATCCCAGCGCCTATCTGGAGGATGAGGAACTCCGTCACCTCCCGGGACCGTCGGAGGAGGTCAGGACGTTGGCCCGACTCGCGGCCTTCTTCGTGGACACGCCCCAGAACCTGGGAGCGATCGCCGACGCCCCTCGCCTGGACGCGCGGGAATTCGCCGCACGGGCGGGACTCGCCCTGCAACGCTCGGCGACGGGCGACGTGACCGTCGTCGATGACCCGTTCCCGGATGCCCGGATGCGTCGGATGTGGGGTGACACCTGGATCGACCACCAGATGCCCCTGCTCCTGCCCTCGGACGAACTCGCCACGGCGTTCACCAACGGCGGCGTTCCGGCCACCGTCGTCGACGCCATCCGGACCGCCAGCCTGGCGGTGGACGAGGTCCTTGGCGCCGCATATCGGATCGCACGGCTCAGGGACGTCGACTCCGAGGAATGCGAACCCGGACTGAGCGCGGAGGAGGAGGCACTGTGGGCGTACGTGGATCGGTCGACCGACGTCCTGGCGGAGTACGCCCGGACCCTGACCGACCACCTGCCCGCGATCCGTACGGCGGCACGGCAACGCATCCGGCGTTGACGGCCGCTCAGGTGAGGGTGAAGTTGACCGTCGAGGTCTGCCCGACCGTCACCGTGGCCGGCTGTGGTGCCGCCCGGCCCGAGATCGAGGTGCCCCCGGTCCGGATGTGGAACTCGTAGCGGCCCGGCTCCAGGTTCCACTGGAAGACACCCTTGGCGTCGGTGGTGACGACCAGCTCGGGGACGGGTTTCGCCGGTTTGTCCGTTGACTTCACCTCGATCCCCACGCCGGGCACCGGGGAGCCGTCGGCGCGGGCGACGGTGCCGGTGACCATGCCCCGGTTGCTCGCCCGGCTGGGATCGGCCGGCGGATGGGTCGCGGAGACCGGAGTGTCGCCGCCGGGTCCGCCGGGCAGGCCGGGCGAGGTGGACGAGGGCTGGCCGCAGCCCGTCAGTACGGCGACGGCGAAGAGTGCCGAGACGAGTACGCGAGCAGGGGTTGGCCGCATTACTGGCTCCTTATGGCGATCTAGGCAGTCTGACGTACACGCGGTCGCCCCGGCTCCGTCGTCAATACCGACAGTAGGGCAATGACTACAACCCGACAGGTGAACGGGTGGGTCGGAGGAATGACCGGTACGTCCCGATCACGCCGTAGTCGTATGCCTCGTCACCACTCGCCGCGTCTCGGTTTCCTCATGCGTCCGTCGCCGGCCCGAGGATGCCGACCATGGTGCGCGCGACGATGAGCTCGAACTGGTCCTGCTCGGCCGTGATTCCGGTCGGGTCCCGGCTGATGGCCCGAGCGAGGCGCGGATGCCGTCCCTGGGCGGCGACGTGTCGCAGGGCGAGGGCGTGTTCGACCAGGTCGAGGGAGTTCGGGCCGATGCCGGGCTGGCCGGTCACGAGGGGAACCAGCCACGGGTGACGGCGCGTGATCGTACGGGTCTGCCGGGCGAGGTCGACCAGGTCCGCGAGCCAGTCGTCGCTGGGCGGAACCAGTTCGTACTCCCCGGCGACGGCGTCCACCATGAGGTCGACGAGTTCGTCGCGGGTCGCAACGCTGTTCGCAAACTTCGACGTGCGGCGAGGAGAAGCCCCATGCGAATCCCGATGGTCGCACCCGGCACCCGGGGTGACGTCGTCCCGGCCGCCGGGCTGGGCGCGCGCCTGCAAAGCCGTCGGCGACACGCCGCACGACTGGGTCTTTCCCCGGATGGCGGCGGTGGTCCACCACGCCGGCGCCGGCACCACCGCGGCCGGGCTGCGTGCCGGCGTACCGGCGGTGACCGTGCCGATGTACACCGACCAGCCGTTCTGGGCGCGACGGGTCACCGAACTCGGTACCGGACCGGCTCCGGTCCCGTTAAGACAGCTCACCGCCGACCGGCTCGCCGCCGCGATCCGCGAAGCGGTCTCCGTTGCCGCCTACCGGGAGCGCGCACGGGACCTCGCGGACCGCATCCGGGGCGAGGATGGTGCCGCCCCCGTACTCGCCTGGCTCGAACAGATGTGGCTGGGGCGTTCGGGTCGAGTTTGTCCGCTCGCGGATCGCGCAGTAGCCCGCCCGACGAAAGGGCAATCGACTGTCTGATAGTCGACACCGCCATCTATGGCATCGATGGTTCCTGCCGGTAAAGGGCGCGATCACTGTGGGTGAGTGGGCTCGAAGGGACCTTCGACCGATCGACTGTCTATTCTGGTCGATGGATCTCGCCTAACTTGCCTTCCAGAGGTCGCGTCTGAGGAGGCAGCATGTCGGGACCCGCTGGGCACCGCACCATCCGATCGAGGGTCTGGGCGGGTGCCCGAACGAGGTCGACCGCGACGCTTGCCGCGCTCACCCTCCTGCTGGGCCTCGGCGTGCGGGGCGACCTGCCGGACATCGTCCCGGCCTCGGTCCTCTGCGACTCGATCGGCTACGCGTACGACGCCGCCGGGCAGTTGGCCGGGGCCCAGGACCGCAGCGACCGGACCGCCCGGTACGGGTACGACGCGGCGGGCAACATCACCTCCGTCACCAACGACGGCAGCCCCGCCCTCAGTCTCCTGTCGGTGGTGCCGGCGCGGGCGGCGGTCGGCGCCGAGGTGACCCTCCAGGGCGGCTGCTTCTCCGACGTGATCGCCGAGAACACCGTCGCGTTCAACGGCGTACCGGCCACGGTCACCTCGGCCGGTGGCCGGCGCCTGGTGGCCCGGGTCCCCGCCGGAGCGACCACCGGACCGGTGACCGTCGCCGTCGGCGGTGCCACCGCGACCGGCCCACAGTCCTTCGTGGTCACCGGGCCGGCCGAGTCCGCGCCCACCGTCACCGCGGTCTCCCCGAACGTGGTCGCACCCGGCGACACGGTCACGGTCACCGGCGCCGGCTTCGCCGCCGAGGCCGTCGACAACGCCGTCACCCTCAACCGCACCCGGGCGTTCACCCCGACGTCCGCCGCCGCGAGCCTCACCGTCCAGGTGCCGGCCGGGGCCGGCTCCGGCCGGATCGGGGTACGCACCCGGTACGGCAGCGGGGAGGGCACCGCCGACGTGTTCGTCGCGCCCGCCCCGTACACCGTCGCCGACGTGGCGCACAGCTCGCGGGTCGCGCTCGGCGGCACCGGGTCGGTGTCGATCCCGAGCGCGGGCGACATCGCCCTGGTCGTCTTCGACCTGACCGAGGGACAGCGGGCGAGCGTGCAACTCGCGGGCGGCACCCTCGGTTCCTGCGGCATCTCCAGCGCGAAGCTGCTCGACCCGTTCGGGCGTACCGCGGCGTCGTCCGGGTGTGTGGGCGCCACCGGCTTCGTCGACGTGGTGACGGCCCGGACGGCGGGCACGTACACCCTGCTGCTGGCGGCGGCGAACGGGGCCACCGGCTCGATCTCGGCGACCGTACGGGAGGTGCCGGCCGACGCCACGGTGAGCACCACGCCGGGCGGCGGCCCGGTGACCGTCACCACCACCGTGCCGGGGCAGAACGCCGCGGTCACCTTCGCCGGCAGCACCGGCCAGCGGGTCTCGGTCCGGCTCGGCGACGGCACCTACGGCACCTACAACGCGGCGGTGACGCTGCGCCGGCCGGGCGGCGGCACGGTCGTCTCCAACGGTTCCTGCGGAACCGCCTGCTTCCTCGACACCACCGTGCTGCCGACCGAGGGTACGTACACCCTCTTCGTGGACCCGCAGTCCACCTCGACCGGCGCGATCACCGTCCAGGTGTACGACGTGCCGGCCGACGCCTCGGTCGCGGTGACGCCCGGCGGGCCGGCGGTCACCGCCACCACCACGGTCCCCGGCCAGAACAGCGTCTTCTCGTTCCCCGGCACCGCCGGGCAGCGGGTCCTGGTCCACCTCACCGGCGGTACGTACGGGACGTACAACGCGACCGGGGTGATCCGTAAGCCGGATGGGTCGAATCTGACCGGTAGTGCGTACTGCGGGGCGTCCTGCCTGTTCGACACGACGGTCCTGCCGGTCGACGGCACGTACACCATCGTGGTCAACCCCGACACCACCTACGTCGGTGCGGTCGGCGCGCAGGTCCACGTCGTACCGGCGGACGCGACGGCGAGCACCACGCCCGGCGCGGGTGCGGTCACCGTGGCCACCACCGTCGGCCAGAGCGGCGTGGTCTCCTTCCCCGGTACGGCCGGCCAGCGCATCTCGGTGCACTTCAGCGGTGGTACGTACGGGACATACAACGCGACCGGGGTGATTCGTAAGCCGGACGGTGCGAATCTGACCGGTAGTGCGTACTGCGGGGCGTCGTGTTTCTTCGACACGGTGGTGTTGCCGGTCGACGGCACGTACACGATCCTGCTCAACCCGGACGGCGTCACCGTCGGCCAGGTCGCGGTGCAGGTCCACCTGGTGCCGGCCGACGCCACGGCGACCGCCGTACCAGGCGGTGCCCCGGTCACCGTGGGCAACACCGTGCCGGGGCAGAACGCGGTGGTGTCGTTCACCGGCACGGCCGGGCAGCGGATCTCGGCGCAGTTCAGCGGTGGTACGTACGGGACGTACAACGCGAGTGCGGTGATTCGTAAGCCGGACGGTGCGAATCTGACCGGTAGTGCGTACTGCGGGGCGTCGTGTTTCTTCGACACGGTGGTGTTGCCGGTCGACGGCACGTACACGATCCTGCTCAACCCGGACACCACCTACCTCGGCCAGGCCACCGTCAAGGTCCACGACGTGCCACCGGACGCCGCCGCGAACAGCACGCCCGGCGGGGCCGCGGTCACCCTGACCACCACCGTCCCGGGACAGAACGCCGTGGTCTCCTTCCCCGGCACCGCCGGGCAGGCCGTCTCGGTGATCATGTCGGGCGGCACCTTCGGCACCTACAACGCCTACGCGAGGCTGCGCGCCCCGGACGGCTCCACCGTCGTCGCCGACACCTACTGCGGCACCAGTTGCTCGTTCAACGCGATCACGCTCCCGGCCACCGGCACGTACACGGTCCTGGTCAACCCCACCGACGCCACCCTCGGCGCCATCACCGCCCAGGTTCACGACCTGCCGAACGACGCGGTCGCCAACACCACCCCGGGTGGTGCGGCGGTGCCGGTGACCACGACGGTGCCGGGGCAGAACGCGGTGGTGTCGTTTCCGGGTACGTCGGGTCAGCGGGTGGCGGTGCAGCTTTCGGCTGGCACGTTCGGTTCGTCCGAGGCGGTGGTGACGCTGCGTCGGCCGGACGGGACCTCGATTCTGTCGAACTCGTCCTGCGGCACCGCGTGCTTCCTGGACGTCACGACCCTGCCGGTCGACGGCACGTACACCGTGCTGATCGACCCGAGGGGCACGGTCGTCGGCGGCATCACCACGAAGGTGCACAACGTGCCGGCCGACGCCGCGGCGACCGCCAGCGCTGGTGGGGCGGCGGTGTCGGTGACGACAACGGTGCCGGGGCAGAACGCGGTGGTGTCGTTTCCGGGTACGTCGGGTCAGCGGGTGGCGGTGCAGCTTTCGGCTGGCACGTTCGGTTCGTCCGAGGCGGTGGTGACGCTGCGTCGGCCGGATGGGACCTCGATCGTGTCGAACTCGTCCTGCGGCACCGCGTGCTTCCTGGACGTCACCACCCTGCCGGCCGACGGCACGTACACCCTGTTCGTCGATCCGAGGACGACCGCCGTCGGCGCGCTCACCGCCCGGGTGTACGTCGTTCCGGCCGACACCGCCGTCGGCACCACGCCCGGCGGGGCCGCGGTCACCGTGACCACGACGGTGCCGGGTCAGAACGCCGTGATCTCCTTCCCCGGTACGGCCGGACAGGTCGTCACCGCCAGCCTCTCCGCCGGCGCGTTCGGCGGCGGTAGCGTGCTCGTGGCGCTGCGCGCGCCCAACGGCAGCACGCTCACCAGCTCCTCCTCCTGCGCGACGACCTGCTCGTTCAGCTCGGTGTCGCTGGCCGTGGCCGGCACCTACACCCTGCTGGTCGACCCGACCGCCGCGGCCGTCGGCAGCCTCACCGCGCAGGTCTTCGACGTGCCGGTGGACGCCACCGTCGGCACCACCCCGGGCGGCGCCCCGGTCACCGTGACCACCAGCACCCCCGGGCAGAACGGCGTGGTGACCTTCCCCGGCACCGCCGGGCAGCGGATTCTCGTCCAGGGCACCGGCGGCACGTACGGGACCTACAACGCGACGGCGATCGTGCGCAAGCCGGACGGGTCGAACCTGACCAGCAGCGCGTACTGCGGGGCGTCCTGCCTGTTCGACACGGTGGTGCTGCCGGCCACCGGCACGTACAGCCTCCTGCTCGACCCGGCGGGCACCTACACCGGCGCGCTCACCGTCCAGGTGTACGACGTGCCGGCCGACGCCGCCGCGACCGCGACGATCGGCGGGGCCGGGGTCACCCTCACCACCACCGTTCCGGGGCAGAACGCGGTGCTGTCGTTCGCCGGTTCGGCGGGTCAGCGGATAGTGGTGCAGGGGACCGGTGGCACGTACGGCACGTACAACGCGACGGCGTTGGTGCGTAAGCCGGACGGGTCGAACCTGCTCGGTAGCGCCTACTGCGGGGCGTCGTGTTTCTTCGACGTCACCACGCTGCCGGTCACCGGCACGTACACGATCCTGCTGAACCCGGAGGGCGCCTACACCGGAGCGGTGGCCCTGCGGGTCTACGACGTGCCGGCGGACGCGGCGGTGAACGCCACCATCGGCGGGCCGGCGGTGTCGGTGGCCACCACGGCTCCGGGGCAGAACGCGGTGCTGTCGTTCACCGGCACCGTCGGGCAGCGGATCTCGGTGCAGGGCAGTGCCGGTACGTACGGGACGTACAACGCGACGGCGTTGGTGCGTAAGCCGGACGGGTCGAACCTGGTCGGTAGCGCGTACTGCGGGGCGACGTGTTTCTTCGACGTGGCGACGTTGCCGGTGGCCGGCACGTACACCATCCTGCTGAACCCGGAGGGCATGTACACCGGTGCCGTCTCCCTCCAGCTGTACGCCGTCCCGGCCGACGCGGCGGCGAGCACCACACCGGGCGCCGCCCCGGTCACCCTGACCACCACCGTCCCCGGCCAGAACGCGGTGCTGTCGTTCACCGGCACCGTCGGGCAGCGGATCTCGGTGCAGGGCAGTGCCGGTACGTACGGGACGTACAACGCGACGGCGTTGGTGCGTAAGCCGGACGGGTCGAACCTGGTCGGTAGCGCGTACTGCGGGGCGACGTGTTTCTTCGACGTGGCGACGTTGCCGGTGGCCGGCACGTACACCATCCTGCTCAACCCGGACACCACGTACACCGGCGCGGTCTCCCTCCAGGTGCACGCCGTCCCCGCCGACCCGACCTCGGCCACCACCCCCGGCGGACCGGCCACCACCCTGACCACCACCGTGCCCGGCCAGAACGCGACGCTCACCTTCCCCGGCTCCGCCGGCCAGGTGGTCACCGTGGCGATGACCGCCGGCACCTACAGCCAGTACAACGCCACCGCGATCATCCGCAAACCGGACGGGACGAACCTCGGCAGCAGCGCGTACTGCGGCGCCAGCTGCACCTTCACCTCGGTCACCCTGCCCACCGCCGGCACGTACACCGTCTTCGTCGACCCGTCGTCCAGCACCGTCGGCAGCCTGACCGGCCAGGTACGGCTGCCCGCCGCGCCCGCCGTCGCGAAGACGCCACCGGCCCAGCCGGTCGCCGACGTGACCGAGACCTGGACCCCGGACCGGTTCAACCTCGCCGGCGAGGACTGGGAGAGCCACCGCACCGGCGCCTACGGCAACCTCCAGCCGGCGCTGCGCGCGCAGCGGGGGACCACCGCGCTCGCCGGGCAGGCCCTGCTGCTCAACGGCCGCCCGCTCGCGGGCGTCACCCTCACGGTCGGCCGGCACAGCGCCCGTACCGACGGCACCGGCCGGTTCCTGCTCACCGGGCTGACCGCCGGGCACCACGTACTGGTCATCGACGGCGCCACGGCGAGCAGTCCGGGTCGCGCCTTCGGCCGCTTCGAGACCGGGGTGGACCTGCGGGCGGGGGAGACCGTCGAGCTGTCGTACCCGATCTGGATGACCCGGCTCGACACCGCGAACAGCGTCCGCTTCCCCTCGCCGACCACCAGGCAGACGGTCATCACCACCCCGGCGATTCCCGGCTTCGAGGTGCGGCTGCCCAAGGGCTCGGTGATCCGCGACCGGGCCGGCAAGACCGTGACCGAACTGTCCATCACCGCGCTGCCGGTGGACCAGCCGCCGTTCCCGCTCCCCGCCGGGGTACGCACCCCGGTCTACTTCACCGTGCAGCCCGGCGGGTCGGTGATCCTGCCGAAGGGCGCGCAGATCATCTACCCGAACACCCAGGGCCTCGCGCCGGGCAGCCGGCTGGACTTCTGGGACTACGACCCGGGTCGGGTCCCGTGCACCAACGCGCCGGTGAAGTCGTACCCGAAGAAGCCGGGCACGGCGGCGAAGGCGCCCTCGGTCTGCGCGGTGACCGGCGCGGCGGCCGGCTGGTACGTCTACGGCCGCGGCACCGTCACGCCGGACGGCCGGCAGGTCGTACCCGACCCGGACGTGCGGGTCTGGGAGTTCACCGGGGCGATGTTCAACGGCAGCGGCAAGCGCCCCGCCGGCACCGGTCCGGGCGAGGACGGCGACGCCGGCGGCGACCCGGTCGACCTGGCCAGCGGGCTCTTCGTCGACGAGCACACCGACCTCACCGTCAACGACGTGCTGCCGATCTCGATCACCCGCACCTACCGGCAGAACGACACCCAGATGCGGGAGTTCGGCATCGGGGCGAACTTCACCTACGGCATCTTCATCTACTCCGAACACGAGTACACCGAGGCCGACCTGGTCTTCCCGGACAGCGGCAAGGTCCACATGGACCGGATCAGCCCCGGAACCGGCTGGACCGACGCGGTGTTCAAGGCCGTCGGCACCACCGGCCCGTTCCGGGACGCGGTGATGAGCTGGAACGGCGACGGCTGGGACCTGGTCCGTACCGACGGCATGGTCTACGTCTTCGGCGAGAACACCCCGTTGCAGTCCATCCGGGACCGGCACGGCAACCAGATCACCCTGACCCGCGCAAGCGGCGGACAGTCCGGTGACATCACCCAGATCACCTCGCCCAACGGACGCTGGATCAAGCTCAGCTACGCCAGCGGCCGGGTCGTCCGGGCGCAGGACAACGCCGGCCGGGCCGTGGTCTACGGCTACGACACCGCCGGCCGGCTGACCAGCGTCACCTCGCCCGGCGGCCGGACCACCGGGTACGGCTACGACAGCGCGAACCGGATGACCACCGTCACCGACGCGCGCGGCATCACCTACCTCACCAACACCTACGACGCCGCCGGACGGGTGTCCGCCCAGACCATGCCCGACGGTGTCACCTACGGCTTCGCCTACACCACCGACGCCGCGGGCAAGGTGGTGAAGACAGCCGTCACCGAGCCGGACGGCGCCGTCCGGGAGACCAGCTTCGACGCCGACCGCCGAGTGGTCGCCGAGACCACGGCCGCCGGCACCGCCCAGGCGCGCACCTCCACCACCGCCCGGGACCCGGTCACCGACCTGCCGACCATGCTGGTCGACCCGTACGGGCGGCAGACCACGCTGGGTTACGACCCGAGCGGGAAGCTCACCTCGCTCACCGCGCTCGCCGGCACCGCCGCCGCCCAGTCCGCCACCGTCACCTCCGGTGGCCCGTACCGGCAGATCACCTCGGTCACCGACGACCAGGGCCGGACCATCGGAATGGAGTACGACGCCACCGGCAACCTGGTCAAGGCGACCGACACCGCCGGCCGGAGCCGGCACTACGCCTACAACACCGCCGGTCAGGTCACCTCGTACACCGACCCGCTGGGCAACACCACCGGCTACACGTACCAGCAGGGCGACCTGGTCGCGGTGACCGACCCGCTGGGCCGGACCACCCGCAGCTTCGTCGACGCCGTCGGCCGCCCGGTCGCCGTCACCGACCCGACCGGGGTGCTGGAGCAGGTCCGCCACGACCCGGACAACCAGATCGTCGCCAGCACCGACGGCCTCGGCCGGGTCACCGCCTTCGAGTACGACGGAAACGGCAACCTGACGAAGGTCACCGACGCCCGGGGCAACAGCACCTCCGTCGCCTACGACAACTCCGACCGCCCGATCACCGTCACCGACCCGCTCGGCAAGCAGGCCCGGCAGACCTACGACGTGCTCGGCCGGGTGGTCTCCGCCACCGACCGGCGCGGCAAGACCACCGTCACCCAGTACGACGTCCTCGGCCGGACCACGTTCATCGGGTACGGCGCCACCGCCGGACCGAGCTACGAGAGCACCAAGCGGTTCAACTACGACGTCCGGGACCGGCTCGCCACCATCGACGACTCCGCCGGCGGCGGGCTGGTCACCCTCGCCTGGAACGACCTCGACCAGGTGGTCAGTGTCGCCGGCCCGGCCGGCACGATCGGCTACTCCTACGACGCGGCCGGTCGGCGGGCCGGGATGACCGTGCCCGGTCAGGCGGCGATCTCCTACGGCTACGACCAGACCGGCCTGATCGAGCGGATCACCCAGGGCGGCACCACCGCCACCTGGCACCGGGACGCCGCGGGCCGCACCGACCGGGTCGAGCAGGGCGGCGTCACCGCCCGGTACACGTACGACAGCGCCTCCCAGCTGACCGGGATGTTCTACGAGAGCGCCGGCGGGGTGCCGATCGGCGACCTCGGTTACTCGTACGACGGTGCCGGGCGGGTGCTGGACCTGACCGGCAGCCTCGCCAACGTCACCATTCCCGGCACCGGGCCGGCGGTCAGCTACGACGCCGCGAACCGGCTGACCAGCCGGGGCGACCGGACGTTCGGTTACGACGACGAGGGCAACCTGACCGGCGATGGCCTGCTCGGCTACACCTGGAACGCCCGCAACGAGCTGACCGGGGTCACCGGGCCGGGGCTGGCCGTCTCGTACGGCTACGACGGTGCCGGGCGCCTCGGCACCCGTACCGCCGGTGGGGCCAGCACCAGCTTCCTCTACGACGGGCCGAACCTGGTACGGGAGCAGACCGGTGCCACCGCCGCCGACCGGCTCACCGCCGGGCTCGACCAGACGCTGGTCCGTACCGACGGCGACGGCGCCCGGATGCCGATCACCGACGCGCTCGGCAGCGTGCTCGGTCTGGCCAACTCCGCCGGCACGCTGACCACCCAGTACAGCTACGACCCGTTCGGCGCGGTCACCACCAGCGGCGCCGCCAGCGGCAACACCCAGCAGTTCACCGGCCGGGAGCGCGACGCCGCCACCGGGCTGTCCTACAACCGGGCCCGCTGGTACAGCCCGGAGACGGGGCGGTTCCTCAGCCAGGACCCGGCGGGATTCGGCGGCGGCAGCGCGAACCTCTACACGTACGCCCTCAACGACCCGGTCAACCTCTCCGACCCCAACGGCGACTGCCCGATCTGCGTACCGATCCTGATCGGGGCGCTGATCGGCGGGGCCTCCTCGGTCGGCATCGGCGCGGGTGTCGCCGCCCTGACCGGGCGCAAGTACAGCATGGGCGACGCGCTGCGGGACTTCGCGATCGGCGGCGCGCTGGGTGCGATCAGCGGCGGCCTCGGGGCGTACCTGAAGGCCGGCAGTTCGGTCTGGAAGCTCAACCAGTTCGAGCGTGGCCTGGCCATCGAGGCGAAGCTCGGCGGCAACCTGCCGCGCAGCTTCCCGACCATCGACCGGTTCGCCAACGGCACCGCCACCAGCATCAAGAGCGTCGATCTGACCGCCAAGAGCTACCAGAGCGCCGGCCAGCTCACCAGCCGATTGCAGGGCTATGTGGACAAGGCGGCCGGCTTCGCCAAGAACAACCCGGTCAGCTGGGACGGGGTCACCATCAAACCGGGCCAGGTCGCGGCCCGAGAGCTGGAGATCGCGGTACGGCAGGGTACGGCCACCGCCGCCCAGCGCAACGCGCTCAACCAGATAGTCCAGTACGGCGCGCAGAAGGGGGTCACCGTACGGATCATCCCGATCAGATAGGAACCGTCGGGGACGCCCTGCCGATATCCTTGGGCGTCCCCCTCCACCGACCGAGGACCCCGATGACCAGACTCGCCGCACTCGACCTGCGCAGAGGTCGGTACGTCGCGCACTCCTCCTCGCTCACCACCGACGGCATGTGGGTCGCCAACGGGGTCTTCGACCTCCTCGACGAGCCGGCCGACGACCGGGAGTTGGGTGCGGCGGTGCGCCGGATGCTCGACGCCTCGCACGCCGGCGTGCCAGCTCCCGACCTGCGGGGTGGGCCGTCGCCCTTCGCGCCGGTCCTCGACGCGCTCGGGCTGCGCTCCTTCGCCACGTACGCCAAGGGCACCCGGCACGTCGACATCGAGGGGGACGCCGACAAGGTGCTGGTGAGTCCGACCCGCAACGGCGGCCCGCGAGAGGGTTTCGTCGGGCTCGGGGAGCACGCGGTGCGGCTGACCGACCCGGACGACGACGAACTGGGCCGGACCCTGCGCGCGGCACTCGACCGGTCCCACTGAGCGGTGGGTGACGAGTCCCGGCTGCGCCGCCGGACGATGCTGGCCGGGGGAGCGCTGGCCATGGCCGCGTCCGCGCTGGCGGCCTGCGCGGCCGACGCCCGTACGCCGATCCGTCCCGCCGCGTCCGACCCGGCGGCGGACCTGCCCGACATCCAGTTCGACGTCGCCCGCTTCAGCGCGCCCGAACAGTCCTCGCCCACCGGCGGGCCGTTCGTCACGCCACCGGTGCACACCGTCTACCTGACCGCCGCGCTCGGCCGCAGTCCCGGCCGCGACGACCAGCGGGAGCTGAACCGGGTGCTCACCCTGCTGGAGTCGCGGTACGCCTTCGGTGCGGCCGGGCTGCTGACCTTCGTGTCGTACGGTCTGCCGTACTTCCGGCGGTTGCCCGGCGGTCTCACCGGGGACCTGGTCGGTGCGCACCTGCCCCGGCTGCTCGCCGACCCGACCCGGTCGGTGCTGGAGGAGGCGGTGCCGGCACCCACCGACGTGCACCCGGACAATCCGGGGGTCACCAAGAAACGCTTCACCGTGCCGGTCCGGATCGAGCAGAACGACCTCCTGTTCACCTTCCGCAGCGACCGCGCGGCGGTGATCCAGGACGTGCTGGGCTGGTTCGACGGCAGCGGTACGCTGGCCGGTACGCCGACGCCCTCGCCGGACTTCGCCGGGCTGCTCACCGTCACATCGAGCCGGCACATGTTCACCCAGGCCGGTCTGCCGCGCTCGGTGGCCGAGCAGAACCGGCTGCCCTACGCCCGGTTCATCCAGCCCGACTCACCGATGTGGATGGGCTTCTCGGACCAGCAGGTGAACGCCTCCGGCCCACCGGCGATCTGCACCTTCGCCGGCCATCCCTCGGCCCGGCTGACCACCGCCCGCCCCGGCGACTACCTCGACAACGGCGGGATCCAGCACGTGTCGCACGTCATCCTCGACATGCTCCAGTTCTACGACATGGCCTCGCCGGACACCCCGCCGAGCGAGAACGGCAACTTCAGCAAGCGGGTGCAGTACATGTTCCACGCCCCGCCGGTGCACCCCGGCAACGCCGACCAGCTCACCGACGGCGGTGGGCCGTCCTTCCTGCCCGCCGACAACCGCGGGCCGGACTACGCGGAACGGACCGCCCAGGGGGTCGGCCTGCCCTCGGGCGAGCGTCGGATGGGTCACCTGTCCACCCTCCAGCGCAGCTCTCGGGCGCCGGACGGCACGCCGATGCACCTGCGGGTGGACGGCCCGGGCTTCGACGCGATGGACGTTCCGGACGGCAGCAGTCAGCCCAAGCTGCACTTCAGCCTCTTCGTGCCGACCGCCGACGTCTTCGCCCGGATGCGGCACAGCCAGGCCGCGGTGGATCTGGCGCGCAAGCACCGGGTGGCCGAGCAGGACAACGGCCTGGAACGCTTCCTGACCTGCACCCGTCGGCAGAACTTCCTGGTCCCGCCCCGACGGCACCGGGCCTTCCCACTGGTCGAGCTGGCCGACTGAGCCGCGGGTCCGCAACGGTGGGCCGCCGGTGGTGGCCTCTCGATGATGGCCGCGTACCGTTCGCTGCTCGGTTGGGCGTGGCGGTCGCCCGGCCGGTGACAGGTTCGGCGGCGGGAATTGATTCCGGTGATCGGTAACGAAAACACGGTGTATTGCCGGGGAAGGCCCGGTGACGCGGACCGCCCTTGAGTCCGCCGATGTAATCGAGCTCACACTCCACCGGGCCGATAGCGGTATTCATCCGCTGAGCGAGCCGGACCAGACCGGGCTTACGTCTCACCGGTGTACGTCACGAACTGTTCAACGTTTGGTCATGTTCGCCTTCCGGTCGACCCGCCATCGGTCGGATCGGCTTCCGTCGCCAGTCAGGTATCAGCCCCCCGATTGGTAACGACACCACCCGGTCTTGCCACCCGGCCATGGTCAACGATTCGGACCTGCCGGCGAACCCCGGCCGGGGCACCGTGCAGGTGAACAGCCTCAAGTAGGTCCACAGTGACATCAACGAGACTGTTCTATCGAGGGACCACCCTAGACCAAAATGTCACAGGGCACTACGGGTCAGGTCACCGTTATCCAATCACCTATGTCTATCGACCTTTGCTTCCGGCTGCGCTACGGTAGGAACTCGTTGGATGACACAGAGTGAGGTTTTGATGCCTGGCTGCCAGATCGGGTTCAGTCTATCCTGCGAAAAAGTACGATTTGACGGGTGGGAGCACGTCTCCGTTTCGCTCGGGCCGACCAGGCCCTCGGGTACCCGGAGATGATGGTCCGGAACGTGGTTCTGGGACTGCCGAGCCTCGCTCCCGGTGGGCTGTCCGAGAACTGGCTGTTGCGGGAGTCCGGCGATCTCCATTGGTCGCTCATCGGGGAGCACTTCGGAGTTCCGGTCACCGAGCTCACCGACAGCGACGGCACTCGGCTGCTTCCCGCGTTCGTCCGCGTACGCCTCACGGCGAGTGATTCGCTTGCCTCGTTCGCCGAACTCGACGCTGGAGAAATCAGCGGCGAGCTGATCAGGTTGGACGAGCGAACCTTCCTCTCCGACGTCCGTTTCGCCACGGCGACCGCACACGTCGATGTCCGGCTGCTCACGGTGTTCGTGCGCCGAACGGCCGACAACTGGCTTACCCCCGGCGTGCCACAACTGTCCGCCCGCTTGCCGGTGCGGGAACCGGCCGCCGATCAGCTGGCCTTTTTCCGCGACTTCCGGGCACAGGCCGGGCGGGAGACGGATGGCCCCGGCCTGCACACCGAACGCTATGAGCTCAATCCGGTCGCCGACGTCAATGCCCTCGGCCTGCTCTACTTCGCCTCGTATTCGCCCATCAACGACCACGGCGAGCGCAAGTACCTTCACTCGCTCGTGCCGGACGGGGAGTGGTCCACCGCGGCGGCCACCGTCAGCCGTGACATCGTCTACCTGGCGAACTGCGGCGTCGAGGACACGGTGCGGTACCGGGTCGACGAGTGCCGCCTGGAGCCGGGCCACCGAGCGGTGCTGACCTCGACACTGGTGCGGGAGCGCGACGGCAGGCCGTTGGCCCGGATCGAGACGGTGAGGTCCCTCAACGGGCACAGCGTGTTCGGCCGGCTGTGGGGCGACGAGGTCGCCTCCGCCAAGACCGCCGCCCCGCCGCCGTCCCGGATGGACGACCTGGAAGAGGTGCTCCTGCCGCTGCTGGAGCGAGCGCTGGAGCAGCCGGCCGGCACGCTCACCGCAGACGACGACCTGCGTCGGCGCGGCCTGGACAGCCTCTCGATGTCGGAGGTTGTCGTACTGGCCCGGGACGAGCACGGGCTGGACATCGACCCGAGCACGATGTTCCGGGCATCCACGGTCGCCGGCATGGTCCGGGTGCTGCGCGGCGAACACCGCGAGGCCGACCCGGTGATTGCGCCGGTCGCGTCGCGGCCGGCGACCTCGATGCCCATTGCCGTGGTGGGCATGGCCGGTCGCTTCCCCGGCGCCGCCAACGTCACCGAGCTATGGGACCTTCTCGGCCGCGACGAGGATGCCGTACGGGACATCCCGGTCGACCGCTGGGACACCGCCGCCCACCCCGACACGGTGGGAAGGGCCGCGTTGCTCGATGACATCCGCCGCTTCGACCACGAGTTCTTCGGCATCAGTCCGCGCGAGGCCGCCCTGATGGACCCCCAGCAACGACTCATGCTCGAAGTGGCCTGGGCGACGGCCGAGGACGCCGGGTGGGATCCCACCACGCTGGCGGGCAGCCGGACCGGGGTCTACACCGGGGTCTGCCACTCCGACTATGCCTCGGTCCTGGCCGAACACGCCGGCCGGGACGAACCGCATCTGAGCGTGGCGATCTCACCGTCGTTGGTGGCCAACCGCGTCTCCTACGCCCTCGGCCTGCGCGGGCCAAGCGTCACCGTGGACACCCTGTGCTCGTCGTCCCTGGTGGCGGTTGCCCATGCCGTCGCCGCGCTGCGGAGCGGGGAGTGCGACCAGGCGTTCGCGGGCGGGGTGAACGTCCTGTGCGATCCGGGCCGGCACAGCGCCTATGACCGAACCGGCGTGTTGAGCGCGCGGGGGCGCTGCTACACGTTCGACGACAGCGCCGACGGCTACGTCCGCGGCGAAGGGGTCTGCGCCCTGCTGCTCAAGCCCCTCGACCAGGCGATCGCCGACGGCGACCAGGTGCACGCGGTGATCCGTGAGGTAGCGGTCAACCACGGCGGGCAGGCGCAGTCGTTCACCGCGCCGAATCCCGACGCCCAGGCCGATCTGCTCGTCAGCGCGTACACCGCCGCGGGTGTCGATCCCGCGACCGTCGGCTATATCGAGGCACATGGCACCGGCACCCGACTGGGGGACCCGATCGAGGTATCGGCCATGGTGGCGGCGTTCCGGCGCCTCTACAAGCGATCCACGAGCGTGGTGCCGAGCGAACCGCACTGCGGCGTCGGGTCCGTCAAGACCAACATCGGCCACCTGGAGGCCGCAGCGGGAATCGCCGGCATGATCAAGGTGATCCTGGCCATGCGTCACCGGATCCTTCCGGCGACCCGCAACGTCCGGCAGGTGAACCGCATGATCGACCTGACCGGCTCGCCACTGCGGTTACAGCTTGAGCGCGCGGCGTGGGAAGCGCCGGCCGGTGGTGGGCCGCGCCGGGCCGGGGTCAGCTCGTTCGGCATGGGCGGTACCAACGCGCACGTCGTGCTGGAGGAGGCGCCGCCGCCACCGCACGTGCCGCCGGTGGGCCGGGTGGCCGTTCCGGTCTCGGCCCGTACCCCGGAAGCACTACGGGAAGCCGTGGCCGCGCTGCTGGACGTGGTCAGGTCGCCGGATGCGCCACCGTTGCCCTCGATCGCGCGGACGATGCGGACCGGACGGGCCGCACTGGCGTGCCGCGTCGTCGTGGAGGCCGCCGACCTCGGCGAACTCGCGGCGGGACTCGCCTCGGTGTTCGACCGCGAGCCGGTCGTCGACCCCGACAGCAGCATCCCGCAGGCCCCACCGGTGTCCCTGCCGACCTACCCGTTCAGCCGCAACCAGCACTGGGCGGCGCCCACCGCGGGAGCCGAGATCCTGACCGTCGCCTGGCAGGACGTGCCGATGCCGGCCCCGGTTCCCAGCGGTCCCTTCCTGGTCGTCACGACCGAACCGGGGCTCGTACCGGCGGTGCTCGGCGGTCGAGGCATCGCGTACCTGCCCGGCGAGCCGCTGCCGGTGGTGGACGGCCTGACCGGTGTGGTCGACCTGGTGGACTGGACCGAGCCGGGTGCCCTGATCACGGAGCGGATCGCCCTGCTGCAACACGTTCTGCGCACGCATCCACGATCGGGCCTGCACTTCCTGCACGTCAGCGGTGCCCGGCGTTCCGTGCTCGCCGGCTTCTACCGGGCACTCTCCGGCGAACTTCCCGCCGTCGTCTCGCGAACCGTCCGGGTCGACGGCGAGCTGAGCGATCTGGCGGCCGTCGTCGCGGCCGAGGTGACGGCCGAGGACCGGGAGACCGAGCTCCGGTACGCGGGGCTCCAGCGCCGCCGTCGCGTGACGGAGTTCGCGTCTGCCACCACCGGCGGCGACCCGCTCGGCGAGCTGGGCCGGGGCGCCGTGCTGATCACCGGTGGCACCGGCGGGATCGGTCTGCGTCTCGCGGCCCATCTGGCCGACCGGGGTGCCCGGCACATCGTCCTGATCGGCCGTTCCGACCTGCCCGCCCCCAGCGAGTGGGCGTCGCTCGTCGCGGCGGAGTCGACCGATTCGCTAGTGCGTACGCGGCTGACGGCCCTGTTGGCTCTCGTCGACCGGGGGGTGACCCTGTCCGTCCACACCCACGCGCTGGACGACGTGCCCTCGCTGGGCAGACTGCTCGACGGGGTCAGGAGCCGTTCGGGCGAGATCACGGCCGTCTTCCACTGCGCGGGCGTCATGCACCCTCCCCGGTCGTTCCTGGCCAAGACCGCCGACGAGATCTCCGAGGTACTGCGGCCGAAGGCCGATGGCATCGAGGCGCTGTGGCGGGCGTTCGGAACCCACCTGCCCCGGCTCATGGTGCTGTTCTCGTCGGTGGCGGGCACCTCGCCACGACTCGCGGCGGGCTATCTCGACTACGCGGCGGCGAACAACGCGCTCGACGACTTCGCCGAGGCCCACTCCGACGGTGCCGCATGCGTGGTCCGTTCCCTGCGCTGGCCGCTCTGGCGAGACGTGGGTATGGGCACGCGGCGGACCAGCGTCAGCGGTGACCTCGGAATTCCCGATCTCACGGAGACCGACGCCCTGCGCCTGCTCGATCTCGCCCTGCGGGTGCCGGACGAGGCGGTCCTGCTGCCCTGCGTGACCAGCAGGACGGCGGTGGCGACGGACGAACTTTTCCTGGCGCCCCCGCTCGTCACCCACCGGGAGCCCGGTCCGCCACCCGCGACGGACATCAGCTGGCTGACCGAGGTGGTGGCTCGCACGACCCGGTCCGAGCCGGCCCTGCTGCGACCCGGGACAACCCTCACCGACCTCGGCGTGGACTCGCTGTTGATGGCCGAACTGGTCCGGGATCTGGAGGCGGTGCTCGGCGACGTGGTCGATCCGAGCCTGTTGCAGGAACATCCGACGCTGGCTGGCCTCGCCGCCGCGATCGCTCCCACCGGTCCACGAGCGCCGGCCGACATACCTGCCCGGCCCTCCGCGCCGGACGGCACGCCGGCACCGACCTCCGCGCCGGCCGTCGGGGCGGGGCGGGCGGCGGACGGCGGGCCGACGCGTATCGCCGTCATCGGCATGGGCTGCCGTCTGCCGGGCGCTGCCGATCCCGGGCGACTCTGGGACGCGTTGCTCGGCGGACGTGACCTGGTCACCGAGGTGCCGGCGGACCGGTGGGACATCGCGTCGCTCTACCACCCCGGCGGGGGTCCCGGGCGGAGCCAGAGCAAGTGGGGCGGCTTCCTCGACGACGCCGCGCTGTTCGATCCGGGCTACTTCGGTTTCGACGACGAGACCGCGCGACAGCTCGACCCGCTGGTCCGCAAGACCCTGGAGGTCGCCGTCGAGTGCGTCCGCGACGCCGGGTACACCGAGGAGGAACTCCGTGGCCGCCCGGTGGGGGTCTTCGTCGGCTCCAGGACGGGCAACCACCGCGAACATCTTCGACCGCTGACCCGGGAATCCATCATCGGGGTCAACCAGAACTACATCGCCGCACACGTGTCGCATTTCCTGGACCTCACCGGACCGAACCTCGTGATCGACAGTGCGTGCTCGTCCGCGCTGGTCAGCGTCCACCTGGCGGCGCAGAGCCTGGCGCTGGGCGAGTCGGAGGTGGCCCTGGCCGGCGGTGTGGACCTGTTGTTCGACGAGGAACCGTACCTGATGCTCAGCGCCGGCAAGGCGCTGTCACCCACCGGCCGTTGCCGTACGTTCGACGAATCCGCCGACGGCTTCGTCCCGGGTGAGGGCGCCGGGATGGTGCTGTTGAAGCGCCTGGCCGACGCGGAGCGTGACGGCGACCGGATCCTCGCGGTGATTGAGTCGTCCGGCGTCAACAACGACGGCCGGACCATGGGTCACACCACGCCGAGTGGCCGCGCCCAGCGTGCGCTGATCGCCGATGTGCTCGCCCGGGGCGGAATCGACGCGCGCACGATCGGGTACGTCGAGGCTCACGGCACCGGCACGATGATCGGCGATCCGATCGAGCTACAGGCGCTCACCGCCGTCTACCGACGGCACACGAGTGACCGGTCCTACTGTGGGATCGGCAGTGTGAAGAGCTCGATGGGTCACCTGCTCAGCGCCGCGGGCATCGCCGGGTTCATCAAGGCCGTGCAGACGCTGCGGCACGGCCGGCTGGTACCGACGCTGCACTGCGACCGGCCGAATCCGCGTTTCGCATTCGCCGAATCGCCGTTCTTCCCGGTACGCGCGGCGGTGGAGTTGCCCGCCGGCAGCCGGGTGGCGGTCAGCGCCTTCGGGTTCGGCGGTACCAACGCCCACGTCGTTCTCGGCCGGGGCACACCCGACGGGGTGGGCCGGGCCCCGCTTCCGCCACCGGCCTACCAGCGCCGCAGGTTCTGGCACCGTTCGGCCGGGCCCGGCCGGCTCGCCGTACCGGCCCGGTCGGCCCGGCTCGACCTCACCGTGACGCGGGCGACGGCGCCCGGGCGCGATCCGTCCCTCCGCTGAGTCGCCACCAACGGGAGAGAACACGTGGAACGTCCGGCCGTTCGCTGCGTCCTTCAGCTGACCAGAGACAACCCGATCGTCGACGATCATCGGGTCTACGGGGTGCGCACCCTGCCGGGTGTGACCTTCCTCGACATCGTGTACCGCCTGCTCGACGACAGCGGATTCCCGCTGGACCGTACGGAGCTGACCGATGTGTTCTTCGTCGAGCCGGTGGTGACCACCGAGACGTTCGACCGTGAGCTGGTCGTCCTGGTTGAGCCGGACAGCGCCGTCTTCCGCGTCACGGCGACGAGCCGGCGCGTGCACGGCGGGGCCCCGCTCGACGATACGGAAACCACGCATCTGCGGGCCACCGTACGGACCGATGCCCGAACGCTCACCGGTTCGCCGCGCCCGGTGACGGCCACGGCGTCACGCGACATCGCCGAGGTCTACACGACCGGCCGATCGGCGGGGATCGAACATCGGACGTTCATGCGGTGCCTCGGCACCATGCAGGTCACGACGGATCGGGTACGGGCGGAGCTTGAGCTCGGCGACGAGGCTCGCGCCACGGTGGAGGATTTCCTGCTGCATCCGGCCCTGCTCGACGGCTCGACCATGCAGGCTTACGCGCTGGCGTTCGCCGGTGTCGATGCCGACGGCCGCCCCCTGATCCCGTTGCACATCGAGTCCTTCCGCGCCGTCCGGCCACTTGGCGATGCCTGCACCGTCGAGCTGAGGCTCGCACCGGCCGGGCCGGCCGCCGACATCGTGAAGGCGGACATAGACCTGTACGACCGGTCGGGCGCGCCGGCCGCCCAGTTCGTGGGACTGGTCCTCAAACGAGTCCGTTCCACCTCGGCGATCACCCGGCTCACGACGCCGACGCCTCCGCCCGTACCCGATTCCGTGCCGGCTCCGCCAGCGGCGGACCCGGCCGGTGACCTCGCGGCCGTCCGGACGGAGATCGTCGCGCTGGTCCGGCGGGTTGCGGACGACCAGGGCCTGGAGGTGGAGGGCGACCGCGGCTTCTACGAACTCGGTCTGGAGTCGACGCATCTGCTCGCGCTGGTCCGGTCGTTCGAGCAACGGTGGAATGTGACGCTCTACCCCACCCTGCTGTTCGAGTACCCGACCGTCGACGCGGTCGCGGCTCACCTCCTGGAACTGCTTCCCGAGGGACGGAACGGCAGCACGAGCATCGCCGCGCGGCGGGCGGACCCGCCACCGACGACGACGTGCCTGACCGGCGTCTGGCAGGCGACCCCCCGACCGGCCGTACCGCCGGTCGCGTCCCTGCTGGTGATCGGCGATCTCCGGCTGCTGCCGGGCCAGATCACCGTGCGGCGCGGCCCGGCCTTCCGGCGACTGGGTCACCACGACTACGAACTCCGCCCCGGCGACAGCGGCGATCTCCGAGCGCTCCTCGCCGATCTCGACGGCCGACCCGAGGCGGTCGTGCACATCGGGCAAGCGGTCGGCCGGAACACGTCCGAGGCTGTGGAGTCGGCCTGCGGCGAGGTGCTCGCCCTCGCACAGGTCCTGCTGGACACGCCGGTGCCGATCGTGCACGTGTCGGAGCCGCTGGTCGCCGCCGCCGTGGCGGGGATGGCCCGCACCATACGCCTGGAACAGCCCCGACTCGCGGTGACCGCCGTGGAGTGCGCCGGTGACCCCGACCCCCGGGCGTTGCTCGCGGAGCTCGCGGCCGAAGGCGAGGCGTGGGTGCGGCACGCGGGTGGGCGGTACGTCCGCCGCTACCGCAGCGTGAACCTCGACGGTACGCCGTCGGCGCGGCTCGACGGCACCTACCTGATCGTCGGCGGGGCCGGTGGCCTCGGCCGGTCCCTGGCCGCGTCGTTGACCGCGCAGGGTGCGACGGTCGTGCTCGCCGGGCGTACCCCGCCGCCGGAGCCGCTGGACGCGGAGTTCGTCCGGGCCGACATCACGGTGCCGTCCGACGTACGGGCGCTGATCACCGGGATCGTCGCCCGGCACGGCAGACTGAACGGGGTGGTGCACGCGGCCGGCGTGCTCAGGGACGGCCTGCTACCCGGGAAGTCCCCCGCGGACCTGGCGGCGGTGCTGGCACCCAAGGTGCGGGGCACGCTCCTGCTCCACGACGCGACCCAGCATCTCGATCTCAACTTCTTCGTCGCGTTCTCCTCGGTGACCGGCGTCGCGGGAAACGTGGGGCAGGCGGACTACGCGGCGGCGAACGCCTTCCTCGACGCCTGCGCCCGCGAGCGCGGCTTCACCTCGATCGCCTGGCCGCTCTGGGCCGACGGTGGCATGCGTACCGATGCCGCGACGGCGGCGATGTTCCGTGGCCAGGGTCAGCTCCCGCTGCCGACGGCCGCCGGTCTCGCGGTGTTCGAGGCCGTCCGGAGCCGCCGCGGCTCCGAGATCGTCGTGCTGCACGGCGACCCGGACCGGACCCGCGAGGCACTGGGCCTAGCGCCGGCCGAGTCTGTGCCTTCTGTCCCGGTGTCGGCCGAGTCTGTGCCTTCTGGCCGCGTGTCGGCCGAGGCCGTGCCGTCGGTGAGCGCCGGCGGCCGGGGACCGTCCGGCGGGGACATCGCGGTCATCGGCGTCGCCGGGCGCTACCCGATGGCCGGGGACCTGGACGAATTCTGGGCGAACCTGCTTGCGGGGCGGGACTGCGTCACCGAGATCCCGGCGGAGCGCTGGACGATGGCCGGCTTCTACGAGCCGTCCCGCACCCCTGGCCGGTCGTACAGCAAGTGGGGTGGCTTCCTGGACGGGATCGACGAGTTCGATCCCGGGTTCTTCCGCATCACGCCACGCGAGGCCGAGGCCATGGACCCGCAGGAACGGCTGTTCTTGCAGACCTCGTGGCACGCGGTGGAGGACGCCGGGCTCACCCGGGCCGACATCGCCGGCCGGGCGGTGGGAGTCTTCGCCGGGGTGATGTTCACCCAGTACCAGATGCTGGGTCTCGGCGCCGAGGACCGGTTGCCGGTACTGCCGACGTCCTTCTCGTCGGCGGTCGCGAACCGGGTCTCCTACTTCCTGGACGCGCGCGGGCCCAGCCTGGCGCTCGACACGATGTGCTCGTCCTCCCTGACCGCACTGCACCTGGCCTGCGAGAGCCTGCGGTCCGGGGAATGCGAGCTGGCGCTGGCGGGCGGCGTGAACGTGATCGTCCACCCGTACAAGTACCTGCACCTCAGCCAGGTCGGATTCGTCTCGTCGGACGGCCGGTGCCGGGCCTTCGGCGCGGGCGGCGACGGGTACGTGCCCGGCGAGGGCGTCGGAGCCGTCGTGCTCAAGCCGCTGGCGCGGGCACTCGACGACGGCGACCGGGTGCTCGCGGTGGTCAAGGGCAGTGCGGTCAACCACGGTGGACGGGCCAGCGGCTTCTTCGTACCCCACCCGGCGGCACAGGCGGACGTGGTCCGGCGGGCGCTGCACCGGGCGGACGTCGACCCGGCGTCGGTCAGCTACCTGGAGGCGCACGGCACCGGCACGGCACTCGGCGATCCCGTCGAGGTCTCGGCACTGAGCCAGGTCTTCGGCGCCGGGCAATGCCGGCTGGGATCGGTCAAGTCCGGGATCGGCCACCTTGAGTCCGCCGCGGGGATCGCCGGGCTGACGAAGGTACTGCTCCAGCTACGTCACCGCACCCTGGTCCCGTCACTGCACGCGGAGCCGGCGAACGAGGCGATCGACTGGGACACGGCGCGGTTGAGCGTTCAGCGGCAGGTCACACCGTGGGCCGCCGAAGCGGGGACACTTCGGCGGGCCGGCGTCAGCGCGTTCGGTGCCGGGGGCAGCAACGCCCACGTCATCGTCGAGGAGTTCCCGCAGCCGACGGTGGCCGACGGGATCATCGCCGGGCCACAGGTGGTGCTGCTCTCCGCGCGTACGCCGCAGGCCCTGCGCGCACTGGCCGAACGCTACGCGGAGCTGGAGCTGCCGGCGTCCGACCGGGTGGCGGAGCTGGCGGAACTCGCCGGACTCGCCGACGCCGACCCGGAGGCCCCACTCGACGAACTCGGCCTGGACGCCGACGACCTCCGCAGGCTGACCCTCGTGCTCACCGACGGGCGCGCCGACCGGTCACCACAGGTGAACGCCCAGTCCAGCCTCTCCTCCCTCGCCGCGGCGCTCCCGCCCCGACCCGGAGCGGACATCCGACTGGCGGACATCGCGTACACCACCCAGGTTGGTCGTGAACCCATGGGCGAGCGGCTCGCGGTGGTGGCGAGCGACGTCGAGGAACTGCGGCGGGCGCTGCGCGGCTTCCTGGACGGCGCCGAGGTGGGGGCGTACCGGGGAACGGTCACGGGGCGCACCACCGCGGTCGCCGGGGATACGACCGACCCGTACGCCCTGGCCCGGGCATGGGTGGCCGGTGCCGCGCCGAACTGGCGTGAGCTGCACCGGGGCCACCGGCGCAAGGTCGCCCTGCCGGGCTACCCATTCGCCCGGGTGCGCTGCTGGGTCGACACGGGCTCCCCGGCGACGCCGGTGCGGCACCCGACCGCGGTCCCGGACACCGCGTCATGGGAGACCTGTGCACCGCCGCCCGCGCCGGTGCCGTCGAACGGCCCGATCGTGGTGCTCCATACGCCCTCATGGGCCGGCCTGGCGGCCGAACTCGCCGGCCGGCACCACGACGCGCTTCTCGCCGAACTCGGCACCCCGATCACGAGCGATCCACGCGTGGTGTACCTCCTGGCCGGGCCCGGGACGATCGGAGAGTCCGAGGCCGCGCGCGTCGCAAGCGGCGAGGCGACCGGCGTTCGCGCCCTGGCCGGCTATGCCCGCCGCTGGGCCCACCTGACCGAACTCGACTGGGTCCTGGTGACCGCCGGCGCCATGCCGGCACCGGGCCGCCGGGTCACCGATCCGTACGTGGCCGGGGTCGTCGGTTTCGCCCGGGTGCTGGAGAACGAGCATCCGCGCTGGTCCGTCGCGACCGTCGACCTCGATCCGGCGTACCTCTCCGCCGACCTGGTGACCGTGGGACAGCGGGGAACCCGCGTCGCGTACGCCGGGACGACCCGCCACCGTCAGGTGCTGCGCCCGGCCCCGGCCGCCGACGGGCCGGGCCTCCTGCGCCGCGGCGGCCGGTACGTGATCATCGGTGGTGCGGGCGGGATCGGCCTGGCGTTGGCCCGGCACCTCGCCGCCGACTGGGCTGCGGAGGTCGTGCTGATCGGTCGGCGCGAGCGCCCGGACGTCGCCACCGCCGGTGGGATCCGGTACCTGCGAGCCGACGCCACCGACAGCCGGCAGCTGCGGGCGGCGCTTGACGAGGTCGGCCAGGTGCACGGGATCGTGCACGCGGCGATGGTCCAGCGGGACCGGCTGGTCCGCAACCTCTCCGACGACGACCTCGGCGAGAGCCTGGCGGCCAAGTCCGGGGTGGCCGCCGCCATTGTCGACGCGCTCGGTGGGCGGAGCCTGGACTTCCTGCTTCTCTTCTCCTCCGCCCAGTCGTTCCTGGGCGACCCCGGTCTCGGCAACTACGCGGCGGGGTCCACCTTCCTCGATGCGTACGCCCACGCACTCGACGACCGCCTGCCGTACCCGGTCCGCGTCATCAACTGGGGCTTCTGGGGCACGGTCGGCTCGGTCTCCACCGAGAGGTACCGGGCCGACCTCATCGCGGCGGGATTCCACTCCATCACCCCCGAGACCGGCTTCACCGCCTTGGCGGACGCGCTGCGCCGGCCCGCCAGCCAGGTCGTCGTGGTGCCGGGCACGGCCGCGCTCCGGGAACGGATGGCCCCCAGCGAAAGGAAGGCACCGGCCGTGACGCCCACCGACGGTTTGCTCAGCAGCACGGACCTGCGGGTCGTCGGGGACTTCCACGCCGTCGACGAGCAGATGACGGCCATCGCGCGCGGAGCGTTGCTGGCACTGCTGGATCGGATGGGAGCGTGGCACGGGCCCGATCCGGACGTCGCCGAGATCGCCCGCCGCGTCGGCGTCGTCCCCCGGTACGAGCGGCTGCTGTCCACCCTGCTCACCATGCTCGCCGAGGCCGGTACGGTCGCCATCAGCGGCGGACGTCTGCGGCCGGGCCCCGCCGCGCTGGCCGAGGCACTCGCCGATGGCCACGCCCGGCGTCTCGACGACCTGGCCGCGACCCACCCCGCCGCCGCGGTGTTCATCCGGCTGCTGAGCCGCTGCCTCGACCGCTATCCGGACCTGCTGCGCGGTGACCTGCTCGCCACCGACCTGCTCTTCCCCGCCTCCGGCACGTCGCTGATGGAGGGGGTGTACCGGGGCAACCCCATCAGCGACCTCTACAACGACATCCTCACCGCGCGGCTCGTAGAGCACGTCGAGCGGCGTCGGCCGGAGCTGGGGCCCGGCGACCGGATCCGTGTCCTGGAGGTCGGCGCCGGCACCGGCGGTACGTCCGCAGGGCTGCTCCGGGCACTGGCCCACCACGGCGAGCACCTCGAATACTGGTACACCGACCTGTCGGTGGCGTTCCTGGCCCACGGTCAGCGGGAGTTCGGTTCGCGGTATCCGTTCGTGCGGTTCAAGCGGCTGGACCTCGACAGCGATCTCGTCGCCCAGGGCTTTCCCGCGGACGGGTTCGACCTCGCGGTCGGGGCGAACGTCCTGCACGCGACGTCGGACGTGGGCCGCGCCGTCCGACACCTGCGCGCCGTGCTGCGTACCGGGGGCGAGGTGTTGCTCAACGAGCTGACCACCGTCACCCTGGCGGCCACGGTGACCTACGGCCTGTTCGACGGTTGGTGGGCGCACAGCGACGCACACCTGAGGCTGCCCGGGTCACCCCTGCTGAACGTGGCGGGCTGGAACGCCGTACTGACCGATTCCGGGTACGACCGCGTCGTCGCGCTGCCGGGTAGCGACCTGACCGCCGGGAACTTCCAGCACGTCGTCGTGGCCACGGCGGCGCGCCCAGCCCCCGTGGCCCGGGGTGGCCCCTCGTTCACCACCGAGATTCTGGGCCTGACCTCCGCCGCCTCGGGGATCCCCGTCGGGGAACTCGACCTCGACACCGAGATCGGGGACTACGGCTTCGACTCGGTGAGTTACAGCCTGCTCGCCGGACGACTGAACGACACGTTCGGCTTCGACGTGACACCGGCGTTGTTCTACGAGACGGCCACCCTGCGGGCACTGATCGGTCGTCTCGAACAGGACTACGCCGACCGTCTCCACACCCGGTACGTGGCCGGCGTACCGGTGCCGGCGGAGCCTCCCGCGACCCCCGACCAGCCGGCACCGGCCCCGCGGCCTTCCACCGACGACCCGATCGCGGTGATCGGCGTGGCCGGCAGCCTGCCCGGCAGTCGTGACCTGGAGGACTTCTGGGCGCATCTGGTGGCCGGCGACGACCTGGTCACCGACGTGCCGGTGGACCGGTGGGACTGGCGCTCGCTGCCCGGCGACGTGCACGCCCGCCGTGGCGGGTTCATCACCGACGTCGAGATGTTCGACCCGCTGTTCTTCGGGATCTCGCCGGAAGAGGCCAACGGCATGGACCCCCAGCAACGTCTGCTGCTGCAAGGGGTATGGGCGGCGCTGGAGGACGCGGGCCTCGCGCCCGGCACGCTCGCGGGCACCGACGTCGGCCTGTTCGTCGGTGCCGGATCCAGCGACTACGACGAACTGCGGCGCGCGGCCGACGTCCCGATCGACGCCCACGCGGCCACCGCGACCTCGCCCACCATCCTGGTCAACCGCGTCTCCTACCTGCTCGACCTGCACGGACCGAGCGAGCCGGTGGTCACCGGATGTTCCAGCTCCCTGGTGGCGCTCCACCGTGCCGCAGAGGCGATCCGCGCGGGGGAGTGTGACATCGCGGTTGCCGGTGGGGTGAACCTGATCCTGTCGCCACACAACCATCTGTTGCTCAGCCGCACCGGAATGCTCAGCCCGTCCGGTCGGTGCCAGTCGTTCGACGCCCGCGCGGACGGCTTCGTCCGGGGCGAGGGCCTGGGCCTGGTCGTCCTGACCAGGGCGAGCCGTGCCGGCCGGCACCGGGTCCGTGCCCTGCTGCGCGGCACCGCCGTCAACCACGGTGGCCGGGCGCGGTCGCTGACCGCGCCCAACCCGGCCGGACAGGCGGCGATGATCGTACGCGCCTACGAACGTGCCGGCGTCGATCCGGCGACCGTGGGCTATGTGGAGACACATGGCACCGGAACCGAGCTCGGCGACCCGGTGGAGATCAACGGCCTGCGGCTGGCCTTCGACGAACTCGCGCGTCGTGGGGGTACCCCGCTGCCCGACGAGCCGTTCTGCGGACTGGGGGCGGTCAAGGCGAACATCGGGCACCTGGAGTCCGCCGCTGGCATCGCCGGGGTGCTCAAGGTGTTGCTGGCGATCCGGCACGGCGTCCTGCCACCCCTGGCGGGTCTCACCGAGGCGAATCCGCACCTGCGTCTGGCAGGCAGCCCGTTCCACCTGGTCCGGGAAGCCACCCCCTGGCTGCGCCCGGCGGGTGGCCCGCGCCGCGCGGGGGTCAGCTCCTTCGGGTACGGCGGCGTGAACGCCCACATCGTGCTGGAAGAGGCACCGGCACCGGCACCGTCCCGATCACCGTCGGCCGGTCCGTGGGTGTTTCCGCTGTCGGCCAGGACACCGGAGGCACTGCGTCGCTACGCGACCGCGCTGCGCGCCCACCTGGCACAGCCGGCCGAGCTGGCGGATGTGGCGTACACCATGCAGCACGGCCGGGACGCGATGACCGTACGGCTGGCGGTGACCGCCGGCGACCGGGACGTACTCGTCGCAGCCCTGGGTGCGGCGATCGACGGTGTGGACCATCCCGCGCTGGCCCGTCCCGGCGGCCCCACGGTGGCCGACCGGTGGGTGGCGGGACACTCGGTCGACTGGTCGGGCAGCGGCTCGCTGGTCGCGCTGCCCACCTATCCGTTCGAGCGGCGCCGGTGTTGGATCGATCAGCGTCCCCCGGCACAACCCGCGCCCGCGGCGCCGGTCCGGCGGTACGCGCCCCGCTGGCAGCCGATCGGAGACATCGCCGTACGCCCGCCGGCCACCGGACCCGTGTGGGTGCTCGGCGTCGACGACTACCCGGCGGCCGACGTCCATCGGGTCACGTCCGCGCCGCTCGACTCCCTGCCCACGCCCACCGTGGTGCACGCGGTGGTCACCGGCGGAGAGCCGGCCGTCCTCGATCTGTTCCGGGTCATCAAGCACCTACAGGCGCGGCCGGCTGGCGCGGGCGAGGTGTCGGTGACCGTCGTGACGAGAAACGCCGTCCCGGTGGACGGCCCGATCACCGACCCGGTGTCCGCAGCCGCGCACGGACTGGTGAAGTCCACCCGCCGGGAGTGCGAGCGGTGGCGGGTCAGCGCGGTCGACGTCGGTGCCGACGATCCCACCACCGTGTCGGTCGCCACCCCCGGCGACTACGCGCTGCGGTCGGGTCGCTGGTACCGGCGGATACTGCGACCGCTCGACGACGAGGCGGGGCCGCTTCCCGCGTTTCGCGACGGCGGCACCTACGTGCTGGTCGGTGGCACCGGCGACGTGGGCCTGGACGTGGCCGAGTACCTCGTCCGCGAGCACCGTGCCCGGGTGGTCCTCGTCGGTCGTTCCCGCCCGGACGGGGCCAGAGCCGCCCGGATCAGCGATCTCGACCCGTCGGGCACGCTGGTGGACTTCCATCGGGCCGACGCCGCCGACGCGGCCCAGCTCCGGGCGGTGTTCGACCGGGTGGGTGTCATCCACGGGGTGGTGCATTCGGTCACCGTGCCCCGGGACCGGTCGTTGGCGGCCCTGGACGAGAGCTGGTTCGCCGAGGGCCTGGCCGCGAAGACCCGGACCACCCTGGCACTCGCCGACGCGCTGGGCGTACGCCAACTGGACTTCCTGGCGGTGTTCTCCTCGCTCCAGTCGTTTCTCGGCAATCCCGGCCAGGCCGCGTACGCCGCCGCCTGTACCGCCCAGGATTCGATCGGGCACGCGCTCGCGGCCCGGTTGCCCTATCCGGTCCGGGTCCTGAACTGGGGGCCCTGGGCCGGCTCGGCGCTCACCGAGCAGCACCGGGACCGGCTGACCGCGGCCGGTCTTCACCCGCTCCCACCACGGACGGGAATCGAGGCATTGACCGTCGCGCTCGGCCAGCAGGAGGTTCAGGTGGCAGTGGTGTCGGGTACGGACGGCGCGCTGGCCGGCATCGGTGTGTCGACGCCGGCCGGGGAGGACGCGCCCGGGGAGACGCCCTGGCGCGAGGCCATGACCGCGGACCTGCTGGCGTTGATGCACGAGGTGGCGGGGCTGCGGGTGGGTGAGCTGGCGCCGGACGACGAACTTGGCCGGGTCGGCTTCGACTCGATCATGTACACGAAGCTCAGCCACCAGGTGAACGTGCGCTGGGACCTCGGCGTGACGCCGGCGGCGTTCTTCGGCGTGGCCACCGCCGGCGACCTCGTGACCAAGATCGTTCAGGAGTACGGCCCCACCCTCGCTATCCGGCACCGCCAGGCGCCACCCGCCAAGCAGACCGCGCCACCATCGCCACCACCACCGCCACCAGCGGCACCACCGCCACCAGCGGCACCACCGGCACCACCGGCACCACCGGCACCGCGCCGGTCGGTACCGCCTTCCGTGCCGGGCACCGGCGACACCCCGGACGCCGTCGCGATCGTCGGGATGGCCGGGATGCTGCCGGGCTCCGACGACCTGGCCGAGTTCTGGGCCCATCTCGTGGCCGGGGACGACCTGGTCACCGAGATCCCGGCGGACCGGTGGGACTGGCGGCGCATACACGGCGACCCGGAGCCGGGCCAGTTCCGCACCACGGCCCGCTGGGGCGGTTTCATGCGCCGGGTGGATTTGTTCGACCCACACTTCTTCGGCATCTCACCCACCGAGGCCGTGGCGATGGATCCGCAACACCGGCTGGTGCTGGAGGCGGCGTGGACGGCGATCGAGGACGCCGGCATCCGCCCCTCCGCCCTCGCCGGCACCGACACGGGTGTCTTCATCGGCAGCAGCACGTACGACTACTTCGAGTTGCAGCACGCCCTGGGTGTGCCACTCGACGGGTACAACACCGTCGGCCGGGCACACGCCATCCTGACCAACCGCGTGTCCTACCTGTTGGACCTGCACGGTCCGAGCGAGACCATCGACACCGCCTGCTCGTCCTCGCTCGTCGCCGTACACCGCGCCGCCGACGCGATCCTCCGGGGAGAGTGCGAGGTCGCGCTGGCCGGCGGCGTGAACGTGATCGCGTCGCCGACGCTGTTCGTCGACATGAGCCAGGCCGACATGTTGAGCCCGGACGGCCGCTGCCGGACCTTCGACGCCAGGGCCAACGGCATCGTCCGGGCCGAAGGCGCCGGGATGGTGGTGCTGAAGCGACTGGGCGCGGCGATCGCCGACGGCGACGTCATCCACGCGGTGCTGCGGGGCAGTGCGGTGAACCACGGCGGCCGCACCAACTCGCTGACCGCGCCGAATCCGGTGGCCCAGGCCGCCTGCATCGTGAAGGCACATCGCCGGGCCGGCGTGGACCCGCGGACCGTCACCTATGTGGAGACCCACGGCACCGGCACCGAGCTGGGCGATCCGGTCGAGGTCGAGGGGCTGAAGGCGGCATTCACCCAGCTGTACGCCGATCACGGCGTCGCGGCCGCGGGGCAGCACGTCGCACTCGGCGCGGTGAAGAGCAACACGGGCCACCTCGAAGCGGCCGCGGGCGTCACCGGGCTGATCAAGGTGCTGCTGGCGATGCGGCACCAGGAACTCCCCGGAAACCTGCACCTGGAGACGCTCAACCCGCACCTGCGCCTCGACGGCAGCCCGCTGCGGGTCCTGCGTGACCGCGAGCCGTGGCGCCGGGTCAGGACATCCGACGGCGCCGACGCGCCACTGCGTGCCGGAGTCAGCTCGTTCGGTCTCGGCGGGGTCAACGCGCACCTGGTGTTGGAGGAGTACCGGCCGGAGCCGGCGGTCGGTCGCCCCGGCCCGTACCTGTTCGTGCTGTCGGCGCGCAGCGCCGACCGGCTGCGCGGCTATGCCGAGCGGCTCGCCCGCTGGATGCACGGCACCGAGCGCCTCGATCCGGCCGCACTGGCCTACACGTTGCAGACCGGTCGGGACATGTTCTCCGAGCGGCTCGCCGTCGTCGCCGACGACGCTGGTGGCCTGGCGGCGAGCCTGGAGGCGTGGCTGGCCGGCACGACCCCCGCCGGCGTGTTCGCCGGGAACGGTCGGGGCACCAGCACCGCCCTGCTGCTGGACGGGCCCGAGGGACGTCAGTACCTGCGGGCCGTGGTGGACGCCGGCAAGGTCGACAAGGTGGCCCGGTTGTGGGTCGACGGCGCCGCGATCGACTGGGTCGAGCTGTGGCCGGGTACGGCTCCGCGACGTGTGCCGGCACCGACCAGTCCCTTCGCCCGGGAGAGCTACTGGATCACCCCGGGACCCCGGTTCGACCAGGTGCAGGTCGGCGGTACGGGACTGGTCGGCGTGGATCCTGACCACGGCGTCGAACCCGTCGCCGAGCCTGAGCCCGAACCCGTCGCCGAGCCTGAGCCCGAACCCGTCGCCGAGCCGGTGGGGGTCGCGGCGCTGGGCGGCGGCGATCCGGAGACGGCCGTCCGGCAGCACGTTCGCGGATTGCTCGCCGCACACCTGGGGGTGGCGCCGGACCGCTTGCCGCCGGACCGGGTGTTGTCCGACGCCGGGGTGGACTCGCTGGGCCTGCGCCGGCTCAGCCGACGCCTCGGTGCCGCCTACGGCGTGGACGTACCGGCCCGCATGTTCGGTGTCGGGCAGACAGTGCGCGTACTGGCGCGTTCGGTGTTCGAGGCGTACGGGCCCCTGCCGGCGGCGGGTGAACCCGAGCCGACGCCGGCCGCCAACGGCCTCGGCGCCCTCCTGGCGGGGCTGCGCGACGGATCCGTCCGGGTGGACGACGCCCTGGCCGAGCTCCAGCGGGGGACCACCCGATGAGCCCGGCACTGCGAGAGGTACTCGCCGCGGTCGCCGCGGGAGAACTCCCCGACGAGATCGCGGAGTCGCTGCTGCGTGGCCTGATCAACCCCGCGCCGGAGCCGGGACCGTACCCCCTGAGTCGCGGCCAGGCGGCGTTGTGGGCGATCCACGCGAGCGATCCCGGCACCACGTCGTACAACCTGCCGCTGGGGTTGTGGCTCGGTGACCAGGTCGACCCGGACGTGCTCGCCGAGGCGCTCGTCGCGGTGGTGGATCGGCACCCGGGGCTGCGGATCACGGTCCGGTTGGACGGCACCGTGCCGGTCCAGGAGGTCACCGATCGACCCGCCGAGGTGTTCCGGCTGGATCTCACCCAGGTGACCGACACCGAGTTCGCGGCGCGCCTGCGGGGTCTGGTTCACCTGCCGTTCGACCTGGAGCAGGACGCGTTGCACCGGATGTGGATCATCGCCGGGCCCGGTGGTGCGGCACTGCTGTTGCTGGTGTTCCACCATCTGATCACCGACGGCGTCTCCAGCCACCTGCTGCTGCGTGACATCGTGGCCTGTTACGACGCGTTGGCCGGCACCGGCGTCCTGCCGCCGATCGAACCGGCCGCGCCGTACCGCGACTTCGTCCGGTGGCAGCAGACGATGCTCGACGGGCCGGAGGCCGGCGCGCACCGGCGCTGGTGGCTGGAGCGGCTCGCCGGTGCGTCGAGTGCCCCGGTCCTGAACGCGATCGCCGACCGGCGCCGTGCCGGTCCGGCGCCGCGCGACACCGGCGCGATGGTGCAGATCCGCCTGCCGGAAACGACCTGGACCGCCGTCCGGGACACCGCCCGCGCGGCGGGACTGACCCCGTTCAGCGTCGTGCTCGGCGCCTTCGCCGCGCTGTTGCAGAGGCACTCCGGCCACCGCGACATCAGCGTGATGGTGCCGACCGACGGCCGTCCGACGCAGCGGTTCGACCGCACCGTCGGCTACCTGATCAACCCGGTGGTCGTACGGGTGGACTGTGACCCCGGACGGACCTGCGCCCAGCTGATGAGCGCCGTTCAGGACCACATGGTCCAGGCCGAGGAGTACGCCGCCTACCCGTTCGCCTCGGTGGTCGGCGACCTGCGCCAGACCTCGGACACCGGGGCGAGCTTCGACATCGGCTTCTATCTGCAACAGGGGGTCGGCGGGGACCAGGACATGGCGGCCGGGCAGACCGTCTTCCGGGACGCCCTGGGCTTGACCCAGGAAGGAGAGAACCCCCTCGTCGTCGAGGTGGTCCTGCGCGGATCGGCCGCACTCGTCTACTTCAAGTACGACCGGGACCTCTTCGACCGCGCCACGGTGGAGCGGCTGGCCGAGCACTACCGGCTGCTGCTGGAGGCCATCACCACGGATCCGGGCCGGACGGTCGCCGACCTCGACCTCACCACCCCCGCGGAGCGCACACTGCTCGAAGGCGTCAACGCCACGTACGCCGAGCGGCCGCACGACGTGACCGCCGCGGATCTGGTGCTCAACCGCGCGGCGCGGATCCCGGATCGGGTCGCCGTCGTGGACGCCGACGGCTCGCTGACCTACGCCGAGCTGGCCGGACGGGTACACGCTCTCGCACGTACCCTGCGCGACCGCGACGTGGGACGGGGAGACCTCGTCGGTGTCCTGTCGGGCCGGCGGGCGGCGCTGATCGTGGCGTTGCTGGCGGTGCAGACGGTCGGCGCCGCGTACGTCCCGCTCGACCCCGACTTTCCGGTGGCCCGGCTCGCCCACGTCGCCACCGACGCCGGGCTCGCGGCGGTCCTGGTCGATCCGGAGTTCGGCGACCGGCTGCCGGATGACGCGCCGGGTGCCCGGATCCCGCTCGGCGACCCCGGATCCGTGACCCCCGGCGAGCCGGTGGCCTGCCGGGACACCGACCTCGCCTACGTGCTCTACACCTCCGGTTCGACCGGCGAGCCCAAGGGCGTCGAGGTCAGCCACGGCAACCTGGTCAACTTCCTGACCGCGATGGCGGACCGGCCGGGCTGCGCCGAGGACGACGTGATCCTGGCCGTGACCACCGCCGGTTTCGACATCGCGGGCCTGGAGTTGCTGCTGCCGCTCACCCGGGGTGCCACCGTGCACATAGCACCCGCGGGCGTGGTCCGGGACGGTTTCGCACTGGCCGAACTGCTCGACGCCAGCGGCGCGACGATCGTGCAGGCCACCCCGGCGACCTGGCAGATGCTGCTGGCCGCCGGTTGGGCGGGCCACCTGCCGCGACTGCTCTGCGGCGGGGAGGCGATGAGCGCCGAACTCGCGGCCGCGCTGTTGGACCGGTGCGGCGAACTGTGGAACATGTACGGCCCGACGGAGACCACTATCTGGTCGTCGGTGCTGCGGGTACGCCGCAACCGCCCCATCACCGTGGGCACCCCGATCGCCAACACCACGTTCCACCTCGTCGGGCCGGACGGCGGACCGGTGCCGTTCGGCGCACCCGGGGAACTGCTGATCGGCGGCGACGGTGTCGCGCGAGGCTACCGTGGGCGGCCCGCGCTGACCGCCGAGCGTTTCGTCGGCACCGGGCAGGCCGGAGCGCGCCGCTACCGCACCGGTGACCTGGGCCGGTGGTCGGACACCGGGGAGATGGTGCTCCTCGGTCGCACCGACCGGCAGATCAAGCTCCGGGGACACCGGATCGAACTCGGTGAGATCGAAGCCGCCGTACGGCGTACGGGCGCCGTCGACGAGGCCCGCGTCGTGCTGCGCGAGGACTCGCCCGGACACCCCCGGTTGGTCGCCTTCGTCGTCGCTCCGCCCGACGTCGCGGCGACGATCGCCGCCCGGATCGGTGCCTGGCTTCCCGACTACATGATCCCGTCCCGGACGGTGGCGTTGACGAGTCTTCCCCTGACCCCGAACGCCAAGGTCGACGTGGCGCCGTTGACCGCGCTGTCCGTCGACGACCTGGTACGCCGATACGGTCACCGTACCGAGACGGTGACCGGTCCGGCCGGCGACGGGACGCTGCTTGCGGACCTGCGGGCGCTGTCGGCGGGCGTGGCCGGGGTGCCGCCGGAGGAGATCCCGGTCGATCGCCCGCTGGGCGAGGCCGGCTTCGACTCGGTCGGCTTCACCCGGTTGGCGATGGCCCTGCGGACCCGCTTCGGTATTGCCCTCGCGCCCACGGTCTTCTACGCCTATCCCGCGCTCACCGCGCTCGCGGCCCACCTGGCCGACCGCCACCCGGACGCGTTCGGGGCGCCCGGACAACCAGCCGGTGTCCGGCTGAGCGAGCCCGCCGCATCGGCCGCGGTGACCGGCTACCCGCCGGTGGCGATCATCGGCGTCGGCGGACGGCTGCCGGCGTCCGGGTCCCTCGGCGAGTTCTGGACCCACCTCGCCGACGGCCGCGACCTCACCGGTCCCTACCCGCTGGAGCGGGGCTTCTCCGCACAGGTGTTCCCCGAGCGCTTCCGTGGTTCCTTCGTCCGGGACGTGGACTCGTTCGACGCGGCGTTGTTCCGGATCTCGCCGCGGGAGGCGGCACAGATGGATCCGCAGCACCGACTCCTGCTGCACGCCGCGCACGAGGCCATGCTCGACTCCGGCTACGCTCCCGCCGGGCTGGCGGGCAGCCGTACCGGGGTCTTCGTCGGCCTCAGCGGGGCCGACTACCTCAGCCTGCTGGGCCCCGGCTCCCCGGAGATGGGTGATCACTTCCTGATCGGCAACGTCGCCTCCATCGCGGCCAACCGCATCTCCTACCTGTACGACCTGCACGGCCCCAGCGCGGTCTACGACACGGCCTGCTCCAGTTCGCTGGTGGCGATCCACCGTGCGGCTCGGGCGCTCCAGCACGGGGACTGCGAACTCGCCCTGGCCGGCGGCGCGAACCTGCTGCTGTCCCCGTACGGATTCACCGGGCTGCGCCGCGCCGGGATGCTCAGCCCCGACGGGCGCTGCAAGACCTTCGACGAACGGGCGGACGGCTACGGCCGGGGCGAGGGCGTCGTCCTCCTGGCACTCAAGCTGCTCGACCGGGCACTGGCCGATGGAGACCCGGTGCACGGGGTTTTGATCGGCTCGGCCGAGAACCACGGTGGGCACACCCATTCGCTCACGGTGCCCAACCCACAGGCCCAGCGGGACGTCCTGATCGCCGCGCACCGGTCGGCGGCGGTCTCCCCCGACACGATCGGCTACATCGAGGCCCACGGCACGGGGACGCCGCTCGGCGATCCGATCGAGGTCGACGCGCTCCGGGACGCCTTCCGACAGCTCTACGACGACTGGCGGATCCCGGTCGTCCCCGGACGGACCGGGCTCGGCTCGGTCAAGTCGAACATCGGTCACCTGGAGGCGGCCGCCGGTGTCGCCGGCGTGGTGAAGGTGCTGCTGGCCATGCGGCATCGCCTGCTGCCCGGTCTGGTGGGCCTCGGCACCCCGAACCCGATGATCGATCTCACCGGCAGCCCGTTTCGGCTACAGGTCGAAGCACAGCCGTGGGAGCCGCCTGACGGCGTACCGGCACGAGCCGGTGTCAGCTCCTTCGGCATGGGTGGCAGCAACGTACACGTTGTCGTGGCGGAAGCGGGGGAACGTTGATGGGGACCACGCAGGACCGTACCGCTCGGCTGGTGGTGTTGTCGGCCGGCGGACGCGAACAGCTCGACCAGTACCGGGACGAGTTGCTGACCTGGCTGGACGCGCACCCACAGGCATCGCTCGACCGGATCGTCGGCACGCTGCAAACCGGCCGGGAAGCGCTGACCGAGCGACTCGCCGTGGTCGTGTCGACCGTCGGGGAACTGGTCGCCCGGCTGCGGGACGGTGACGGTGTCGTACTCGGCACCGCCCCGGCCGTCCGCGGCGAGCCGGTCGCGACCACTGACCTCCAGGAGGCCGCCCGGCTCTGGGTGCAGGGCACCCCGGTCCGCTGGCCGTCGATGCCGTCCGGTCGTCCGCCCCGGCTGTCGCTGCCCCAGCCGCCCCCGGTCACCCGCCGGTACTGGATAAGCCCACCGGCCGCGCTGGTGGCTGCCCCGGCGGAGCGGCTCCTGACCGGTAGCGAGTTCTTCCTGCGAGACCACGCGCTGGGCGAGGTGCGCGTCCTGCCTGCGGTGGCGGCACTGGAGTTCGCCGTCGACGCCGCCGCACGGGCCGGGCACGGTCAGGCGAGCAGCATCGAGAACGTCCTCTGGGCGCGACCGGTCCTGGTCACCGACGAGCCGGTCCGGGTACGGCTGCGACTGGCGCCGGCCGCCGACGGCGTGTCGTACGAGCTGCGGCGGGTCGACGACACGCCGGATGGCGAACTGTGCTCGACGGGCACCCTCCGGTTCGGCAGGACCCCGGATGCTCCCCGCATCGACCTGGCGGCGGTACGCGCCCGCCTGCCCCGGACGGCTTCGGCCCGGGACTGCTACGCGGTGTTCGCCGCCCTCGGCGGCGGTTACGGGCCGAGCCTTCAGGGGTTGCGATCGGTGTGGTCCACACCGGGTGAGGCGCTGGCCCGGGTCGCGGTTCCGGCGGCGGTGGACCTCCCGTTCACCGACTTCACCCTGCATCCGTCACTGCTCGACGCGATGCTCCAGGCCGCGCTCTGGACCAGCGCCGACCCGTCGGCGCCACGGCCCCGCGAACTGCCCTTCTCCGTCGACGGTGTGGACATCTTCGGACCGCTTCCCGACCACGGCCACGTCCATGCCGTGGCTACCCCGGCGGGCCACGACATCTCGTTCGCCGACGACGACGGCCGGGTGCTCGTACGTCTGCGGGGGGTGGTGACCCGGGCGGTGAAGGGGGCGGCCGAACCGGACGAGTCCGCCGGGACCCACCTGCTGACGCGGCGCTGGCAGGACGCCCGTACGCCGGTGGGCACACCGGACCGGCGGATGGTGACGCTCGGCGACATCGTGCTCGCCGGTGCCGAACGGGTCGGCGAGGAAGGCGTCTTCCCCGGTTCCGGGCCGATCCTCGTCGTCCGGGTGGAGGACAGCGACCCCCTGCCCGGCCTGGTGCGGCTGTTCCGGGCGTGGGCCGCGCAGACGAACCGGCATCCGGTGCGGGTGCTGCACCTGTTCCGGCCGACCGGCGGTGCCGGGGATGCGCGAGTGCTCGCCCTGGACGGCATGGCACGGACGATCGCCAACGAGCATCCGGACTTCCGGGTCGCGGTGGTCACCACCGATCTCACCGATCTCGCGTACGTCGCGTCGGCCGAGGCCGCGGCCGACCACGAGTTCCAGGTCAGGTACACGGCCGCGGGCCGGCAGGTGGCCCGATGGGAGCCGATCGCGCCGACGGCGGCACCGCTCGTGCCGCACGGTACGGTGCTGGTCACCGGCGGGGCCGGCGCCCTCGGCCGGCACCTCGTCGCGCACCTGGGCCCGTCGGCGCGGTACGTGCTGACCGGCCGCTCCGCCCACGCCGACCTGACCGGCCTGCGCGCTGCCGGCCTCGACGTGCACTACCTGCGGTCCGACCTGGGGGTCCCCGGCGCGGCAGAGGAACTCGTCGCCCGGATACACGAGATGTTCGGACCGCTGCACGGCGTGCTGCACCTGGCCGGCGTCACCCGTGACTCCTTCCTGATGCGGAAGACCGACGAGGAGATCACGGAGGTGTTGGGGCCCAAGGTCCGTGGCACCGTGGAGCTGGACCGGGCCACGGCCGGCGATCCGCTCGACTTCTTCGTGTGTTTCTCCTCCATGTCCGGTGCCGCCGGCAGCCCCGGACAGGCCGACTACGCCTACGCGAACCGTTTCCTCGACGCGTTCGCCGGGTGGCGGCGGCGCAGCAACCGGCCCGGCCGGAGCCTGAGCGTGCTGTGGTCGTTGTGGGCCGACGGCGGGATCCGGATGGACGCGGACGACGCCACGGCGGCCAGGATCGCCCGCCGGGTCGGGTTGTGGCCGTTGCCGACGGAGGTCGCGCTGCGCGCCTGGGACCGCGCGATGGGTCACGACGGGGACCACGTACTGGTGGCGCACGGTGACCTCGACCGTCTCCGGACGCTGCTCGACGCACCGGCTCCCGCACCCGTACCGCCATCGGTGGCGGAGGTGGCGGAGGTGGCGGAGCCTGTCGCCCGCGTGGCCGAGGACTTCCTCCGTGTCCTGCTGGCGGAGGCGTTCGACTATCCGCCGGAGGACATCGACGCGGACACGGCGTTCGAGCAGTACGGCATCGACTCGCTGCTGATCATGGACATGACCCGCCGGCTGGAGGAGCACTTCGGGTCACTGCCGAAGACGTTGTTCTTCGAGTACCAGGACCTGCGTGGGCTCGCCGGCTGGTTCGTGGAGCAGCACTCCGCCCGGCTCGTCGAGTTGGCGCCGCCCCCGGCCGAAGCGGTGACCACGCCGGCCGAGGTCGTCGTGGCCGCGGGACAGCCGGTCGTCGTGGACGAGGTACGGCCGGTCGTCGTGGAGGAATCGGTCGCGGACAGCTCGGCGCCCATCGCGATCATCGGCGTCGCGGCCCGCTTCGCCGAGTCCGACACCCTGGAGGAGTTCTGGACCAATCTGCGGGCCGGGCGCGACCTCGTCACCGAGATTCCCGCGGATCGCTGGGACTGGCGGGCGTACGACCAGGCGACGCCGGCCGACCGGGCGGCCGAGTACAGCCGGTGGGGCAGTTTCCTCAACGGCATCGACCTGTTCGACCCGCTGTTCTTCGGCATCTCGCCCCGGGAGGCGGAGATCGTCGACCCACAGGAGCGGCTGTTCCTGCAAACCGCCTGGCACGCCCTGGAGAACGCCGGTCGGACGCGGGCGGACCTGCGCTCCCGTCGGGTGGGGGTGTACGTGGGCGCCATGTACGGGCTGTACCAGTTGTACGAGGCCGGAGACGGCCGAATCGGTGCGTCCTCGCACGCGTCCATCGCCAACCGTGTCTCGTACACGTTCGGGGTGACCGGTCCCAGCCTCGGCGTGGACACGATGTGCTCGTCCTCGCTGACCGCGATTCACCTGGCCGTCCGCGATCTGCGCGCCGGAGAGGCGGAGTTGGCCGTCGCCGGCGGGGTCAACCTGCACGTCCATCCGTACAAGTACCGCTTCCTCGGCCAGGGCAGCTTCACGTCCAGCGACGGGCGATGCCGCAGCTTCGGCGCGGACGGGGACGGGTACGTGCCGGGCGAGGGCGTCGGAGCCGTCGTGCTCAAGCCGCTGGCGACCGCGATCCGCGACGGCGACCACATCCACGGCGTCATCCTCGGCAGCGCCGTCAACCACGGCGGACGGACGAACGGTTTCACCGTGCCGAACCCCGTGGCCCAGGGCGATCTTGTGGAGCGGGCGCTGACCGAGGCCGGCGTCAGCGCCACCTCGCTCGGCTATCTGGAGGCGCACGGCACCGGCACCGCCCTCGGCGACCCGGTGGAGATCCGGGCGCTCGCCCGAGCGTTGGGCACCTCGGGGCTGCCGCCGGGCAGCCTGCCGATCGGCTCGGTGAAATCCAACATCGGCCACCTTGAGTCCGCTTCCGGAATGGCCGGGCTCTGCAAGGTACTGCTGCAAATGAAACACGGGGAGCTCGTGCCGTCGCTGCACGCGGACCCGGTGAACCCGAACATCGACTTCGACTCGACACCACTGCGGGTGCAGCGTGAGGTCGCGCCGTGGCCGCGAAGGTCCGGGGCACCGCGTCGCGCCGGCATCAGCTCGTTCGGTGCGGGTGGATCAAACGCCCACCTCGTCGTCGAGGAGCACCTCGTCGCGCCGGCACCCCGTACCGGGGCGGGCCCCTGGTTGTTCCCGCTGTCCGCCCGGACGCCGGAGCGCCTGCGGGTGCTGGCCGCGCAGTTGGCCGACGCCGTGGAGCAGGGCCTCGACCACCCACTCGCGGACGTGGCCTTCACACTCCAGCACGGGCGCGAGGCGTGGGCCGACCGCATGGTGGTGCTGGCTTCGTCGGTCGTGGAACTGGTGACCCGGCTGCGGGCCGGCGCCGGGGGAGGCGTGTGGACCGGCACCGTACGCGGTCGTGCCGCGTCCCGGGTCGCCGAACCCGCGTCCGCCGAGTTGCCGGACCTCGCCGCCGCCTGGGCCGACGGCGCCACCATCGGCTGGCCGGAAGGGACCGGTCGCCGGGTGCCGTTACCCGGCTACCCGTTCGAGGGGCTCCGCTGCTGGCTCACGGACGAAATCTGGTCCCCGCCCTCGGCGACCCGGGCCGCGCACCCGTTGCTCGACGACGTCGAGCCCGCGGAGAGTCTCGACGGACTGACCTACCGCACCGAGTTCAGCGCCGGACACCCCTTGATCGATGGACATCGCGTCGGTGACATCCGGCTCTTGCCCGGCGCAGCGGCGCTGGAGATGGCGCGGGCGGCAGCCGCGAACGTCGGGTACGCCACGCCGGTACGCCTGGCCGACGTCCGGTGGGTCCGGCCGCTCGTGGTGAACGGCGCCACCCGGTCCACCCGCACGCGGCTGCGCCGCAACGGCACGGGTCTCGCGTTCTCACTCCACGACGACGCCGGTGAACTGCTCGTGGAAGGAGGGGTCGAGGCGTTGTCGGATGCCGCGACGGAGACCGTCGCGGTCGATCAGATCCGGGACCGCCTGCCTCACCGGCACGACGGCGCCGGCATCTACGCCGATCTCGCCGAGGCCGGTCTGGTGTACGGCCCGGCACTACGATCCGTCGAGTGGGTGGCGGTAGGCGCCGGCGAGGCGCTGGCGAGCCTGCGTATTCCGGCCGAGGCCGCCCGGTTCGCGGGCTGCGCGCTGCACCCGGCCATGATCGACGGCGCGTTGCACACGTTCGCGGTCCTGCGCGACCGCACCGCCGGACCCGCGATGGTGCCGTTCGCCCTCACCGCCGTCGAGGTCCTGGCTCCGGTGCCGGAGCGGGCGTACGCCCACGTGCGGGCCGTCGGCCCCGACCGCTACGACCTGAGCCTGACCGACCCGGCCGGCCGCGTCTGCGCCCGGCTGCGTGACCTCTCCCTGCGGCCGGCGCCGCGACCGGCACCGGTGCCGCCCCGACAGGGAGCGGCGCTCACGCCGCCGTCGGTGGCGGGCCTCATGTACGTGCCGCGCTGGTCGCCACTGCCCGGGGAAGCCACGGAACCCGTTGGCAGGAACACCTGGCTGGTACGCGGCCCCGAATGCGCGGCGCTCGCCGCGGCCCTCGTGGCCCGGATCGGCGGTAGCGTCACCGAACTCGACCCGACCCGGCTCGACCTGCCGACCGGGCCGCCCGACCACGTGATCGTGCTCGCCGGTGTGGCGGGTCGGACCGACGACCCCGACGTGCTCGACGCCGCACAGGATCGCGGTGTACTGGCACTCTTCCGGATCGCCAAGGTGTTGCAGCGGTCCGGTACGCCGGTGCGGCTGACCGTGGTCACCGAGGACGCGCTGACCACCGGGCCCGATGCCGTCGGCAACCCGTACGGGGCGAGCCTGCACGGCCTGGCACTGTCGCTGGCCCAGGAACATCCACGGTGGCGGGTGGCGGTGGTGGACCGGGCGTCCACCGATCCCGTCTCCGCCGATGTGCTCGACGCGCCGGCCGGCGGCCCGTACGCCCTGCGCGCCGGCGTCCTCCACCGGCGGCGCCTGGTCGCCGCCGACACCACGCCCGCGCGGGAGGCGATCCGCCGTGCCGGGGTCTACCTGATCCTCGGCGGGGCCGGGGGCATCGGTCTGGAGCTCACCGACTGGCTTGTCCGGGGCTACCAGGCGAGGGTGGTGCTGGTCGGGCGGAGCGAGCTGGGCCCCGAGCGGCTGGAGCGGCTGCGGCGCATCGACCCGTCGGGCTCGCTCGTCTCGTACCGGCGGTGTGACGCGACCAGCGTGACGGCGCTGCGTGAGGTGGTCGAGGAAACCCGGGCCACGTACGGCGCGCTGCACGGGGTGGTGCACGCGACGATCGTCCTGGGCGACCGGACCGTCGCGACGATGACCGAGGACACCTTCAGGACGGTCCTTGAGGCGAAGACCCGTACGTCGGTGGCGCTGCACGCCGCGCTCGGTGACGCGGCCGACCTGGACTTCGTGCTCTTCTTCTCCTCGGCGGTGGCGCTCTCGGGCAGCGCCGGGCAGGCCAACTACGCCGCCGGGTCGGCCTTCGTGGACGCCTTCGCACATCACCTCGACGGGATCCTGGCCGCCCGGGTCGCCGTGATCAACTGGGGTTTCTGGGGCACCGTGGGAATCGTCGCCGACGAGCACTACCGGCAACGGCTGGCGCGGACCGGAATCCACTCGATCACGCCGGCCGAGGGCATGGCGGCGGTGCACGACGTACTGGGCCGCACCGAGCGGCAGGTGCTGGTTATCAAGGCGGACCCCGCCGTGCTCGCCGCCGGCGGGGTCGAACAGCCCGCCGACGCCCCGGCCGACGATCGGGAGTTGGCCCCCGGGTTGGCGGCGCTGCCCCCGGTCGCGCGGCTGCTGACCGAGGCCGAGCAGCACCGGCTCGACGAGATCGTGCTCGGCTGGCTGTGGACCCTCTTCCGGCGCGAGGGCGTGTTCCTGGACCAGGCCGAGCGATGGACCGCGGCGCGGCTCAGGCGGCAGCTGCGGATCGTTCCCGGGCAGGACAGGCTCTTCACCGAGTTGCTGCGGGTACTCACCGTCGCCGGCTTCCTCCGGGAGAGCGGGACCGACCTGCTCCCCACGACGCGCCCGGCTCCGGTGGACCCGGAGAGCGACCTGATCGCGCTGTGCGAGCGGCAGCCCGCCCTGAACCGATTCGACCGGCTGCTGCGGCCCTGCATGGACCACCTGTTCGGCGTACTGCGCGGCACCGTACGGGCGACCGAGGTGATGTTCCCCGGCGGGTCCACCGCCCTCGTGGAGGGCGCGTACCGGGGTAGTCCCGTCGTCGACCAGGCGAACCGGCTCGTGGTCACCGCTGTCCTCGACCGGCTGGCCCACCACGACGGCCCGTTCACGGTGGTCGAGGTCGGTGCCGGCACCGGCGGCACCACCGCCAGCCTGCTGCCCGCCCTGGCCTCCTCCGGCGCGGAGGTGACCTACGTCTACACCGACATCTCCCACGCCTTCTTGCAGCACGGCCGGCAGCGCTTCGCGGCCGAGTACCCGACACTGCGGTTCCAACAGCTCGACATCTCGGCCGACCCGGCCGCGCAGGGCTTCACGCCGGGAAGCGCCGACCTGGTGGTGGCGGCGAACGTCCTGCACGCGACCGCCGACCTGCTGCACACGCTGCGCGCGGTGGCGACGCTGCTCAAGCCCGGTGGACGACTGGTGCTCAACGAGGCCAGCAGCAACGTCGTCACCGCCACACTGACCTTCGGCCTGCTCGACGGCTGGTGGCTGCACCAGGACACCGAGCTGCGACTGCCGGGATCGCCGCTGCTCTCCGGACCCGGCTGGTGCACGGCGCTCGAACTGGCCGGGTTCGCCCGCAGCCGCGCCTTCCCGGCCGACGAGGGGCTCACCCAGCACGTCGTGATCGCGGAGACAGACCCGGCCGCCGAGGCGCCCATCGCGATCGCGGTGCCGCCCTCTGCGAAGCGGGCGGTGACGAGGCAGCACGCCGCCGGCGACCGACTGACCGAGGCCGCCCGCGAATACGTCAAGGACGCGTTCGTGCAGATCTTGCAGGTGCCCAGGGACCGGTTGTGGCTCGACGAGACGTACGAGAACTTCGGCGTCGACTCGCTGGCGGTGCCCCGGATCGCCGACCTGCTTTCCGAACGCATGGGCGACCTGCCAGCCACCCTGCTGTTCGAGTACCCGACGATCCGGGAGGTTGCCGACCACCTCGTCGAGCAGCACGCGGACGCCGTCCGTGCCCTGCTGCCCGAAGTACCCGTGCCGGCCACCGCCGAGGTGGTCGAGGCCCGACCGACACCACAACCGGCGGCGGACACTCGGATCGCGATCATCGGCATGGCGGGCCGGTACCCGCTCGCGGACGACGTCGACGCGTTCTGGGCCAACCTGCGCGCGGGCCGCGACTGCGTACGCGAGGTGCCGGCGGACCGCTGGGATTCGGCGACGATGACCGAGGTGGACGGTAAGCCGATCACTCGGTGGGGCGGCTTCCTCGACCGGATCGACGAGTTCGACCCGCGCTTCTTCCAGATGTCGCTGCGCGAGGCCGAGCTGACCGACCCGCAGGAACGGCTGTTCCTCCAGACGGCCTGGCACACGCTTGAGGACGCGGGATATCCGCGCGCCCGCCTGCGCGGCAGCCGGGTCGGTGTCTACGTGGGCGTGATGTACGGGCACTACCAGCTGTTCGAGGACGAGCGTGGTCTCGCCGGCGGTATGGGGTACGCCTCGATCGCGAATCGTGTCTCGTACTTCTTCGACCTCCACGGCCCGAGCCTGGCCGTCGACACCATGTGCTCGTCGTCTCTGACGGCCATTCACCTTGCCTGCGAGGCGCTCGCCGGCGGCGGTGCGGACTACGCGCTCGCCGGCGGCGTCAACCTCACCCCGCACCCGCGGAAGTACCGACAGCTCGCCGCCGGTGGGTTCACCGGCGAGACGGGCCGGTGCCGCAGTTTCGCGGCCGGCGGCGACGGCATGGTCCCCGGCGAGGGCGTCGGCGCGGTCCTGCTGAAACCCCTGGCAGCGGCAGAGCGCGACGGTGACCGGATCCTCGGGGTGATCCTGGGCAGCGCCGTCAACCACGGCGGCAAGACCGGGGGGTACGCCGTACCCAGCCCGGCGGCGCAGGGCGAGGTCATCGCGGACGCGCTCCGGGCCGCGAACGTCGATCCGGCCGGGGTGTCCTACGTGGAGGCGCATGGCACCGGGACCGCACTGGGTGATCCGGCGGAGGTGGCGGGGCTGGCCCGCGCCTTCGGCGACCGCCCCGTCGGCTCGATCGCCCTCGGCTCGGTGAAGTCGGCCGTCGGGCACCTGGAATCGGCCGCAGGCATCGCCGCCCTGACCAAGGTCCTGTTGCAACTGCGCGCCGGGGAACTGGCGCCGTCACTGCACGCCGAGACCCTCAACCCGGCCGTCGACTGGGCGGCTGTGCCGTTCCGGGTGCAGCGCGAGGCCGCACCCTGGACCGGCCCCGGGCCGCTGCGCGCGGGTGTCAGTGCCTTCGGGGCCGGCGGCTCCAACGCACACCTCGTGGTCGAGGAGTACCGGTCCGCGCCGTGGTCCGGCGTCGTCGCCGTACCCGCCGTGTTCCCGTTCTCCGCCCGCGACGCCGAAGCGCTGCGCCGCGTCGCCGAGCGGATGCTCGATTGGCTACGGGCGGCGTCGTCCGGCACCGACGTGGCCGGCGTCGCTGCGGCTGCCGGTGTGCCGGTGAGCGCGGTGGACGAGCCGCTCGACGAGCTGGGGCTGGATCCCGCCGCGATCATGAGGTTGGTCGGCCGGAACACCGTGTTGCGCAGCGGGGCCGTGCACAGCGGATCCACGCTGCGGGAACTCGCCGAGGCGTTGCCCGGTGCCGGCCCGGCGGTCGACCTTGGCCGCGTGGCGCACACCCTCCAGACCGGGCGCGAGTCGATGGCCCATCGGCTGGCTGTGGTCGCCCACTCGGTGCCCGAGCTGATCGACGAGCTTGCCGGCTTCCTGGCCGGGCGGTCCCGGGCGTACGCCGGCGTTGTCACCGTCGAGCCCGGCGCGGCGGTCGTGCCGTCCGCCGATCCGGACGACGTCGCTCGCGGCTGGGTCGACGGCGAGGTCTTCGAGTGGTCGGGTGGGCCCGGCGGGGGGCCGCGACCGCTGTCGTTGCCGGGATACCCGTTCGCCCGCAACCGCTGCTGGATCCGCCCCGCCGCCCCGCCGTCGGTCCCCGCCGAACCGTCGCTGCCGTCCCGACCGGCGACCGCGCCGGTGCTGGACACCGTGCTGCGGCTGTTGAGTGCGGTCAGCGGCTACCCGGTGGCCGACCTCGACCCCTCCGGTTCGTTCCACGACCACGGACTGGACTCCCTGGGCCTGCTTCGGCTGGCCGGTGACGTCTCCGGCGAGCTCGGTGTACCGATCGGACCCGACCAACTGCTGGCCACGCCCACGGCGACGGCCCTGGCCCAGTGGCTGGTGGACGAGCACCCGCCGGTCGCCGCCCCGCCCGGTCCGGAGCCGGAGCCGGAGGTGGAGCCGGAGGTGGAGCCGGAGGTGGAGGCGGAGGTGGAGGCGGACGACCCGGTGGTGATCGTCGGCATGGCGGGGGTGCTGCCCGGCTCTGCCGACCTGGACGAGTTCTGGGCACACCTGCAACGGGGCGGTGACCTGTTCAGCGACGTGCCGGCCGACCGCTGGGACGCGCGGGCGCACTACGGCGATCCCGCACGGCACCCCGACCGGACCCGGATCACCCGCGCCGGCTTCATGGCTGGCATCGACCGGTTCGACCCCCTGTTCTTCGGCATCTCGCCCCGGGAGGCCCGCTGGATCGACCCTCGGCAACGGCTGCTGCTCCGTACGGTGTGGGCGGCGCTGGAGGACGGGGGAATCGACCCGGCCGAGTTGGCGGGCAGTGACACCGGACTGTTCGTCGGGGTCGGATCCTCGGAGTACGCCGAGCTGATCCAACGGTCCGGCGCGGCCACCGACGCCTACTCCTCGACCGGCCTGACCCCGTCCATGCTGGCCAACCGGGTCTCCTACCTCCTGGATCTGCACGGCCCCAGCGAACCAGTGGACACGGCCTGCTCCAGCTCGCTGGTCGCGTTGCACCGCGCGGTGGAAGTCCTGCGGCTGGGGCACTGCGGCACGGTCATCGTGGGGGGCGTCAGCCTGATGCTGTCGCCGGTGACGTTCGCCTCCCTGGAGCGCGCGGGAATGCTGAGCCCGGACGGAACCGGCAGGGCGTTCGACGCCGACGCCGCCGGCTACGTCCGTGGGGAGGGCGTCGGTGCCGTCGTCCTCAAGCGGCTCAGCCGGGCCCGCGCCGACGGCAACCCGATTCTGGCCACGGTGCGCGGCACGGCGGTCAACCACGGCGGGCGGTCCAACTCCCTGACCGCGCCCAACCCCCGGGCCCAGGCGGAAGTGATCAAGCGAGCCCACCGGGAGGCCGGTGTCGACCCGGCGACGATCGGCTACGTCGAGACGCACGGCACCGGCACGGTCATCGGCGACCCGGCCGAGACCAACGGCCTGCGCCAGGCGTTCGCCGAGCTCTACCGCGAGTGGGGTCACGCCGCCCCCACCCGGCCGCACTGTGCCCTCGGGGCGTTGAAGAACACGATCGGACACCTTGAGCCGGCGGCGGGCATCGCCGCGGTGCTGCGGGTGCTGTTGTCGCTGCGGCACGGCCGGATCAGCGGCGATCCCCACGGCCCGGAGCTGAATCCGCACCTGGCGCTGGCGGGCAGCGCGTTCGAGGTGGCGACCCAGGGCCGCGAGTGGGCACCGCCCGCGCCCGGTGTGCCGCGCCGAGCCGGGGTGAGCTCCTTCGGGTACGGCGGGGTCAACGCGCACGTCGTGCTGGAGGAGTATCGGGCCGGGGAACCGTCTCCGACGCTGGCGCCGGTCGTGTTCACCCTCTCCGCCCGGGACGACGCCCGGCTGCGCGCGTACGCACGGGAGTTCGTCGACCGCCAGGACAGGTGGGTGGACGATCTGGCGGGCACCGCCTACACCCTCCAGGTCGGCCGGGGGGATCACGCCGAGCGGCTCGCGTTCGTGACGGACACTGCCGAGCACGCGGTCGCCACCCTGCGGCGGTTCCTCGCCGGTGACACCTCCGGCGTCCACGTGGGCCGGGTGGAGCGGCGCGCGGACCGGAGCCCGTACGACGGTGGTGGCGACGACGAGGCAGCTGCGGCATGGGTCCGGGGTGCACTGGTGGACTGGCGTACCCGGTGGATCCGGACGCCGAACCGGCGGTCCCTGCCGACCTACCCGTTCGCGGGGGAACGGCACTGGTTCACCGACGGGGATTCCGTGCGGTCAACCACCGAGGTGCCGCCGGTCAGTTACTTCGCCGCCACCTGGTCGGCGGAGCCGGTGCCGGTCGCGGCAGATCACGCCGACCGGCCGCTGGTCTTCGGGGACCTGCCGGTGCCGGGCGCCGTGCACGTCCGCCCCGGCGTCGAGTACGCGGTCGAGGGTTCCGTGATCACGATCCGCCCCGGCGAGCCGGACGACTACGCGCGGTTGCTCGCCGAACCGCCCGGTCGGATCGTGTTCGAGTGGCCACTGCTCGCCCCCGACCGCCCGGAGCTGGGCATCGAGGCGATGTTCCTGCTCGCACAGGTGCTGATGGCGGCCGGCATCCGGGCCCGGATCCAGGTGCTGGTGGCCGACGGCGCCCTGGCAGAGGCGTGGGGAGGCTTCGACGCGTCGTTGCGCGCGGCACTGCCGGGCACGGTGTTCGGTGTGGTACGGGTGGCCGGCCCGGTCGACCCCGGGGTGTTGCTCGCCGAGGTGGCCGCGGGTCGGCTCTCCGGCGCGGCCGTCCGACTGTCGGCCACGAGCCGGACCGTACGGGCGCTGAGCGAGATCGCGGCGCAGCCGGCGGTGTCGTCGTCGCTGCGCGCGGACGGCGTCTATCTCGTCACCGGTGGCCTCGGCGGCCTCGGTCTGCTGCTGGCCCGGACGCTGCTGGCGCGCGGCGCGCGGGTGGCGCTCACCGGTCGGTCGCCGGCCGCCGATCGTGCAGCCGAGCTGGGTGAGCTGCGCGCTCTCGGTGACGTCGAGTACTACCCGGCCCCGGTCGACGACCGGGCCGCGATGGCCGGCGTGGTGGCGGCCGTGACCGCCACCTGGGGCACCCTGAACGGTGTCTTCCACCTCGCGGGCACCGCGTCGCGCAACCCGCTGCCGGACAAGCGCATCGACGAGTTGCGCACGCACCTGCGGGCACGCTTCGTGGGCACACGGGTGCTCGATGAGGTCACCCGCGATCTGCCGCTGGACCTGTTCGTCCTGTACTCGTCCCTGGCCGGGCACCTCGGCGACTACGGCCTGGTGGACTATGCGGTCGGCGCCCGGTATCTCGACGGGTTCGCCGTGGAACGCGAGGAGCGGCGCCTCGCCGGCCAGCGCCACGGCCGCACGGTATCCGTGGACTGGCCCATGTGGCGGGTCGGCGGTATGCACGTGGACGCCGAGGACGAGCGCCGCTACCTGGTCGGCACCGGCTTCCGTTACCTTGAGGCGGCCGAGGGCGAGCGGGTGCTCGACCTCGTGCTTCGGCTGGGCCATCCCCAGGTCGCCGTCCTTCCGGGCGAGCCGGGGCGGATGCGTGAGCTGGTCGAGGGCATGCGGCTGCGTGACGACGGCCCGACCGTCGCGCCGCTTCCGGTGTCCCGCCCCCAGCCGTCCCGGCTTCCGGCTGAGCTGACCGACCAGCTCAGGGCGATCGTCGCCGAGATTCTGGGGATCGCCCCGACCACGCTCGACCCGGACGCAGGCTTCGGCGAGTACGGCCTGGACTCGTTCGGTATGCAGAATCTCGCTGCGGCGCTGACCGAGCGGTACGACGTGACCGTGCCGACCACAACGCTCTTCGGTGCCAACACGATCACCAAACTGGCTGGCCACCTGGCCGAGGAACTCCCGTCGACGGTGGTCCGGACGCCGCCCGTCGCGGCCGCGGCGGTCGAGCCGGTCCAGGTGCCCGCACCCACACCCGTACCCGCACCCGCCGTCCCCCGGTCACTGGCCGACGAGCCGATCGCCATCATCGGCCTGGCCGGGAGGCTTCCCGGTGCGCCCGACCTGGAGTCGTTCTGGCAGCACCTCGCCGCAGGCCGGGATCTGATCACCGAAACCCCCGCCGACCGGTGGGACTGGCGGGAGGTCGCGCGGCGCTTCAAGGGCACTGCCCGGTGGGGTGGCTTCCTCACCGACGTCGACCGCTTCGACCCCTTGTTCTTCCGGATCTCCCCGGCCGAGGCGCAGGTCATGGACCCGCAGCACCGGCTGTTCCTCGAACACACCTGGGCCGCGCTGGAGGATGCCGGCTGCCGGGCCGATCAGCTCGCCGGCCGTCGCGTGTGCGTGTTCGCGGGGGTGCAGTTCACCGACTACGAGGCGATGGTGCTGCGCGGCGAGGAGGTCAACGCTCACGCCGGGACCGGCCTGGCCCGTACGATGCTGGCCAACCGCATCTCGTACCTGCTGGACCTGCGGGGCCCGAGCGAGAGTATCGACACCGCGTGCTCCAGCTCGCTGGTGGCCCTGCACCGCGCCGTCCGGGCTCTGCGGTCGGGGGAGAGCGACCTGGCCATCGCCGGCGGGGTGAGCCTCGTGCTGTCCCCACAGACCGTGGTGGCCGGCAACCAGCTCGGGGTCCTGTCACCGGACGGCCGGTGCAAGGCCCTCGACGCGCGGGCCGACGGCTACGTCAAGGGTGAGGGCGTCGGAGTCCTCGTGCTCAAGCCACTGTCCCGCGCCCTCGCCGACGGGGACCGGGTACACGCGGTCATCCGCGGCAGCGCGGTCAACCACGGCGGTCGCGCGTCGTCACTGACCTCGCCGAACCCGCTGGCCCAGGCCGACCTGTTGGTCGACGCGTACCGGGACGCGGGGGTGCCGATCGAGACGGTGTCCTACATCGAGTTGCACGGAACCGGCACCTCCCTGGGCGACCCGGTCGAGATCGACGCCCTGATCCGGGCCCGGGCCAGGCTCGCCGAGCAACCCGCGGTCACCTGCGGCGTCGGAACGGTGAAGAGCAATATCGGCCACCTCGAACCGGCCGCCGGCATCGCTGGCGTGATCAAGGTGATGCTGGCGATGCGGCACCGGCAGCTGCCGCCCACGCTGCATCTGGAGCAGCTCAATCCATTGATCGACTTCAGTGGGACGCCCTTCGAGCCGGTACGGGAGACCCGGGAATGGGCGCCCCGGGACACCGACGACAGGCCCGTCGCGCTGCGCGCCGGCGTCAGCTCGTTCGGGTTCGGCGGCGTCAACGCCCACGTGGTGCTGGAGGAGCCACCCGCGACGGCGCCGATCGCCTCGGGAGGCCCCGAGGTGTTCCTCCTGTCCGCCCGGGACGGGGACGCACTGCGCCGGTACGCCACCGCCATGTGGACGTTCCTCGGCGAGCGGGAGCGGCCCGTGCTGTCCTCCGTCGCGTACACCTCGCAGACCGGCCGGGTGCCCATGGCGGTCCGCCTCGCGCTGGTCGCCGATTCCGTGGACCACCTGCGCGACCAACTGGCCGCCTTCCTCGGCGGCGATGTCGAGGCCGGTGCCGCGACCGGCGACCACACCTGGCTCGCCGAGCCGGAGGGGACGAGCTATCTGGGGCGGCTGGCCCGCGAGGGCCGGCTCGACCGGATCGCCCGGCTCTGGCAGGACGGCGCCGACATCGACTGGCCCGCGCTGCGGACGGAACGACCGGCGCTGACCTCCATGCCGACCTACCCGTTCGCGCGTGAACGGCACTGGCTGACGACCGCCGACGGGCGACCGTACCCGGACGAGCAGCGGACCTCGACCGTGGTCGACGCGGTGCCGGCGGATCCGGCGACCCTACTGGTGAAGTCCTGGGAACCCGCCCCGCTGCGATCCGCCGGCCCACTGGGCGAGGTCGTGGTTCTCGTCAACGCGGAGACCGAAGCTCTGGCTGTGGCCGCGTTCGGCCCCGCCGCGACGGTGATCCGTCTGGACGACGACGCCGAGGCGGCCGGTCTGCGCATCGCCGCGTCGGTCGGTCCGGTGTCCACCGTGGTCGACCTCGTCGACGTGTCCGCGGTGCCGGTGGATACCGTCCGGGTCGACTGGGCCCGGATCGTGCTGGTACGGGAGTTGACAGCGGCGAATCGGACCACCGGATTCGCGTACCTGCATCTGACCTGTGGCCTGACCACCTTCGGTGCGGAGCACCCGACCCTGCGGGGCGCGGCGTTCGCGGGGCTGGTGCGGATGCTCACCGCGGAGTACCGGGGTGTGTTCGCGCGTACCGTCGACATCGACACCCTGGACCCGGACGCCCTGCGGAAGCTGGTCGCCACCGAACTCGCGGCGACCGACCCGGTCACCGAGGTGTGCCTGCGGGGCGGCGTGCGGTACGTGCCGGTGATGCGTACGGCAGGCCCGCCCGCATCGCCGGCGCCGGTGCGCTGGTCGGCCGACCTGGCCGGGCGGACAGTGGTGATCACCGGTGGGACGGGCGCCCTCGGGCGGCTGCTGGCCGGGGAGCTCGTCGAGCGGGGCGCGAACCGACTGGTCCTGCTCGGTCAGTCGCCGCTGCCCGTCCGGGAGACCTGGCCCGCGCTGATCGCCGCCCCCGACACCGACCCCGCGCTGGCCGCGCGGCTGCGGAATCTCCAGGCGCTGGACCGTCCGGGGGTACGCGTGCTGATCGAGAGCGTGCCGCTGGAAGAAGCCGGCGCGGTGCTCGACCGCGCCCGAGGTGAGCTGGGCCCGATCGTCGGGATCGTGCACTGCGCCGGGCTCGGCGTGATGACCGACCCGGCGTTCGTCGGAAAGCGTACCGACGACATGCGCAGGGTCCTGGCGCCGAAGACGACGGGGTTGCAGGCGGTTCTGGACGCGTGCGCGGACGACCCGCTGCGGTTCGTCGTGCTGTACTCGTCCGCCGCCGGACAGGTGCCCGCGCTCGCCGTCGGCATGAGCGACTACGCGCTCGCCAACGCGGTGCTGGACCGGGTCGCCGAGTACCGGACCGCCACGGGCGCGGGGACACCGGTCGTCCGGGCGCTACAGTGGCCGAGCTGGCAGGCCGCCGGTATGCCGGAGGTCGATACGCCGGTGTACCGGGACCTCGGCCTGCGGACGTTGAGCCCGTCGACCGGACTGGCCCTGCTCGACGCGGCGCTGGCCGGACCCGATCCGGTCGTCCTGCCCTGCGTCGTGGACGCCGGACGCTTCGACACCGGTGCCCTGCTGGCGGTGACCGCGCCCGTCAGGCCGGGCCCTGCGCCCGAGACCCGGCCGGTCGATGGCCCGGCCGGCGACGGCGACGTCCGGCGGCTGACCGAGGTGTTCGCGACGACGCTCCGCCTCGACGTCGCCCAGATCCGGCCGGACGCGGACTTCGCCGACCTGGGCGTGGACTCCATCATGATCGCCCAGCTGCTCGCCGCGTTGGAACGCGAACTCGACGTGGTCGCCGAGCCGTCCGCTCTCCTGGAGAACCCGACCGTGGAACTGCTCGCCGCCGCGCTGCGCGGGCAGCTGCCGGCGCCGGACGCCCCCGCCCCGGACCCGGAGCCCGTGCCGACACCACCGGTGACCGCTGCCCGGGACCGGGCGGCCGGTACGCCGGAGCCGGCGCGAGCCGTACCCCGGCCGACGCCGACGGACGGGATCGCCGTGGTGGGGATCGCGGCCCACTTCGCCGGAGCACCCGATCACGCGTCGTTCTGGCGCAACCTGGTCGACGGCGTGGACTCGGTCACCGAGGTACCGCGCTCGCGCTGGGATCCGGACCGGTTCTGGCGGCCGGTGCCGGCACCGGGCACCACGGTCAGCAAGTGGGGCGGCTTCCTCGACGGGATCGAGGACTTCGACCCGGAGCACTTCCGGCTGGATCCGGCCGGTGCCGCCCACGTGGACCCGCTGGTGCGACAGTTCCTCGAAGCCGGGGCCGAGTGCCTGGCCGACGCGGGACTCGCTCCCGCGGACGTGGCCGGTCGGCGGATCGGCGTCTTCGCGGGCGCCCGGGCGGCGAATTTCGGCGCGCACCACGCGACCGCGGGCCCGCACTCGATCAGCGGGATGGCGCAGAACTTCATCGCCGCGCACCTCTCGCACTACCTCGACGCGCGGGGTCCGGCCGTGGTCGTCGACACGGCGTGCTCGTCCGCGCTCGTCGCGGTGCACCTGGCCGCGCAGAGCCTGCGGACCGGCGAGTCGGAACTGGCACTCGCCGGCGGCGTCGAGATTCTCCTCGACGAGGTGCCGTTCGTCGGTATGAGCGGCGCGGGAGCGCTGTCGCCGACGGGTCGTTGTCACACGTTCGACGAGCGCGCGGACGGCATCGTCCTCGGCGAGGGCGTCGGCGTGCTGCTCCTGAAACGGCTCGCGGACGCGGTCCGCGACGGCGACCGGGTGTACGCGGTGATCGAGGGCAGCGCGGTCAACAACGACGGCCGCACCATGGGCATCACCACGCCGAACCCCCGCGCCCAACGGGAGGTCATCGAATCCGCCCTCGCGGCGGCCGCCGTGTCCCCGCAGCAGATCGGCTACGTCGAGGCGCACGGCACCGGCACCATGATCGGCGATCCGATGGAGCTGAAGGCCCTCACCGAGGTGTTCCGCGCGGCCACGGACGAGACCGGATTCTGCGGTGTCGGCAGCGTGAAGACCAACATCGGCCACACCCTCAGCGCGGCCGGCATCGCCGGCCTGATCAAGATCGTGCTCTCGGTACATCACGGGCAGCTGCCCCCGACCCTGCACTGCACGACGCTCAACCGGCGCTTCCAGTTCGACCAGTCACCGCTGTACCCGGTACGCCGGTTGCAGCCGTGGAGCGGCCGCGACGGGGTACGCCGGGCGGCGGTCAGCTCGTTCGGCTTCGGCGGCACCAACGCGCACCTGGTGGTGCGACAGGCCCCGGACGACCACACCGCGCTCCGGCCCGCGCTGGATCCGCCGCGGTACCGGCGCCGACGGTTCTGGTTCGACGTGCCGGTGCCGCCACTCACGAACGGCACCGGGCATCGGCACCGTACGGACCCGGAGGCGCCGCTGCCGTTCTTCGAGCTCCAGTTCTAGACGGGGAGAAGGGAACTCATGGACACCTTGGACGGACTGACGTGCTCCGTGCTGGTCCGGGGCAGCGATCCGGTGCTGCGCGACCATCGGGTGCACGGCACGCGCATCCTGCCCGGCGTGTCGATTCTCGACATGATCTACCGGATCCTGCACGTCCGGGGTATCGACACCGCACAGGCCGAACTGCGCCGGGTGCTGTTCCGCAACCCGGTCGCGGCCGGGCCGGACTTCGACACGGAACTGACCCTGCGATTCACCGCCGACGGCGGACGTTTCCGGGTGTCGATCACGGGGACCCGTCGCCCGTCGGGGCTCACCGAGGCGGTACTGGACTGCCAGCTGCATCTCGACCTGCCGTTTCCGGAGCAGACCCGAGACCTGGCGGCTCTGCGGGCGCGGGCGGACCACATCGTCGACATGGCCGACCTGTACGCGACGGTACGGACGACCGGCATCGAGCACGGTGACTTCATGCGTGCCCGGGGCACCCTGCACGTCGCCCGGGGGGAACTGCTCGCGGAACTCTCGTTGAGCCCGCAGGCCGCCCCGTACGCCGGCTACTTCCACCTGCACCCGGCCGCGCTCGACTCGTCGACACTGTTGCCCACCCAGTTCGCCCCGGCCGGAACCGGCGGCCCGGCGCGGCCGTACATCCCGATGCTGATCGAGTCGGTCCGCGCCCGCGGGCAGCTCGGGTCCCGGAACCTGGTGCATGCCACCCCGCCTCGCCACGCCGGTCCGGACGGTGACCTGACCACGTGCGACCTCGACTTCTACGACGACAACGGGTCGGTTCAGCTGTGGCTGCACGGCCTGACGTCCAAGCGGATCCGCGACGAGTCCGCCATCACCCGGCTGGACGCCGTACAACCCTCCCCCGAACCGGTGGACGGGGTCGTCCACAAACTGATCGAGGAACGGGTCGGCGGTGCCGACTTCGACGAGACGATCGGATTCTACGAGCTGGGCCTGGACTCCACGGCGTTGCTGGGCGTCGCGACGGACCTGGAACAGGTCTTCGGCACCGACTTCTCACCGACCCTGCTGTTCGAGTACAACACGTACGCCTCGCTGGTCGAGCATCTGCGGTCGTACGGGGTGGTGGCCGGGCCGGTGCCGGAGGCCCCGGTGAGCGAGGCACCGACCGAGGTCGTGTGGTTCGAGCCGTACTGGCGGGCGGCGCCGCTGCCGTCCGGCCCGGTACCGGCGCCGTTGCTCACGATCGACGCGCGGACGCGGCGGGAATGGCCGGCGATGCTCGCGGCCACCACCGCGAACGATGTGCTCTGGCTCCCCGCGGACCCGCAGGATCTCGCCGGCGAGGCGGTCGCGCTGACGCAGTTCGCCAAGGCCGCCATGCACGCCGGGAGAGGCTCCCTCCGGCTCGTCTGCCACCTCGCGGACGACACACCGGTCGCCGCTGTCAGCGGTCTGTTCCGGACCCTCACCCGCGAGCACCCCGGCGTTCGTGCGGCCGTGGTGCGGTCACCCCGGCGGGCGGACGCCCTGGCCGAGCTCGCCGCCGGCCTGCCCGAGGTGGACGTCCGGTACGTGGACGGCACCCGTCAGGTCCGCGCCGTCCGCCCGATGCCGGTGCCCGACGGGGCCGCTCGGCTGCGTCCGCACGGTGTCTACCTGATCACCGGCGGCCTCGGCGGGGTCGGACTCGCCCTGGCCCGGCACCTGGCCCGGACCGTGCGGGCGCGGCTTGTGCTGTGCGGGCGCACGCCGGCCGATCCGGCCGTGATCGCGGAGCTGACCGGCCTGGGTGCCGAGGTCGCCACGATCGTCATGGACGTGACCAGCGCGGAGGACGTCCGCCGGGCGGTGGACACCGCACTGGCCCGGTTCGGTGGCCTCACCGGGGTCGTGCACGCGGCCGCGATCCTCCGGGACGGGCTGATCGTGGGCAAGCGCGCCGAGGATGTCCGCGCGGTGCTGGCGCCCAAGGTGGACGGCGCTCGCCACCTTGAGGAGGCAACCCGACACCTCACGCTCGACTTCCTGGTGCTGTGCTCCTCCACCGCGGGCACCTGGGGCAACCCGGGCCAGTCGGACTATGCGTGCGCGAACGCCTTTCTGGACCGGTTCGCGGAGGGCCGGCGGGACATCGTGTCGGTGGGCTGGCCGGCGTGGGCCGAGGGCGGCATGCCGGTCGACGCCGAGGGGCTGCGGCGGATGGGCCTGCGGGCGATGGACACTCCGACCGCCGTGGACGTGCTGCTGCGGGCCGTGGGCAGTGGCCGGTCCCATGTCGTGGCCCTCGTTGGCGACGCGGCCAGGATCACCGCCGAGTTCGCCCCCACCGAGCCGGCTGCCGAGGAAGCCACCGAACCGCCTGCCGAGGAAGACGGCGAACCAACCGCCGAGGAAGAGAGCGGACCGACCGCCGAGGGGAACCGCGAACCGGACGACGTCGACGACGCCGTGGCGATCGTCGGCATCAGCGGTCGTTATCCGATGGCCCGCAACCTCGACGAATTCTGGGCAAACCTGCGGTCCGGCCGCGACTGCGTCACCGAGGTACCCGCCGACCGGTGGGACCACGCCGCGATCCACGCCGAGAGCAAGGGCGTGCCCGGTCGCTCGTACGGCAGGTGGGGCGGGTTCGTCGACGGCGTGGACGAGTTCGACGCGGTGTTCTTCCATATCTCGCCGAACGAGGCAGCCGTGCTGGACCCACAGGAACGACTGTTCCTCCAGGAGGCGTGGCACGCGTTCGAGGAGGCCGGGCACGCGCCGTCGGCCTGGCGCCGACGAGCCGTCGGAGTGTACGTCGGCGTGATGTACAACCAGTACCAGCTGCACGGGGTGGGCGGTGAACCCGGACCGGTGCCCTCGTCGTTCAGCGCGTCGATCGCCAATCGCGTGTCGTACTTCCTCGACCTGCGGGGACCCAGCGTCGCCCTGGACACCATGTGCTCGTCCTCCCTGACCGCACTGCACCTCGCCGTCGACGCGATCCGGCGGGGCGAGTGCGAGGCGGCTCTGGCGGGTGGGGTCAACCTCGCGGTCCATCCGAACAAGTACCTGCTGCTGAGCCAGTCCTCCTTCCTGTCGACGGACGGCCGCTGCCGCGCGTTCGGCGAAGGCGGGGACGGCTACGTGCCCGGCGAGGGCGTCGGTGTGGTGCTGCTTCGGCCGCTGCGCGACGCCATCCGCGACGGCGACCACGTACATGCCGTCATCCGCGCCACCACCGTGAACCACGGTGGCCGGACCGGGGGCTTCTCCGTCCCCAACCCGGCGTCGCAGGCCGCGCTCATCGCGGACTCGCTGGAGCGGTCCGCCCTGGATCCCGCGGACCTCGGCTACCTTGAGGCGCACGGCACCGGTACGAGCCTCGGCGATCCGATCGAGGTGGCGGCGCTGGAGCAGGCCTTCGACCGGATCGGAGCCGGCCGGGGCCCCTGGCCGCTCGGGTCGGTCAAGTCGAACGTCGGGCATCTGGAGTCGGCGGCGGGCATCGCGGCGCTCACCAAGGTGGTGCTCCAGCTGCGTCACCGGGAACTGGTTCCGTCACTGCACGCCGATCCGCTCACCACCGCGGTGGACTGGGACAGGTCACGCTTCCGCGTGCAGCGCGACCTGGCGACCTGGAAAGCGCGTGACGGCGTACCGCGCGTCGCGGCGATCAGCTCCTTCGGCGCCGGCGGCGCCAACGCGCATGTCGTCCTGGCCGAACATCCCGCGCCGGAGGCCGTGCCGGAGCCGGTCAGGCCCCGGATGTTCGTGGTCTCCGCCCAGGACACCACCCGTCTCGATCAGGCGGTGGCGGAGCTGGTGACCTATCTGGAGAGCGCCGGCGGGGACGTCTCCGCGGCCCTCACTGCGGTGCTGGCCGAGGTCGGGGGAACCGCGGACAATCCGAACGAGCCGTTCGCGGAACTCGGCCTGGACTACCCGGACCTCGCGGAGCTCGCGCACCGGATCGAGGCCGTGTTCGGGGTCCGTCCCACGATCGACGGCGAGACCACCCCCGCCGAGCTGGCCGTCAAGCTCGCGGCAACCGCCGTCCCGGTGGATCCGGCAGCGCTCGCGTTCACCCTCTGGGCCGGGCGCGACCACTTCGACGAGCGGCTCGCCGTCGTGGCCACCAGTACCGCCGAGGTCGTCGCCGCGCTGCGTACCGGCGTCGGAAGTCATCGGGGACGGCGACGGCGTACGGCCGGACCGGTGATCGGCGACGACCTCGACGCGCTGGCCGAGGCGTGGGTCACCGGTGCCGAGATCACGATCCCGCCACCCGATCGTCCGCGCCGGCTGTCGCTGCCCGGCTATCCGTTCGCGCGCGACCGGCACTGGGTCGGCGGCGGCCGCCGGGCCATCCACCGACGGCCCGAGCTGGTGGAGCTTCCCGACGGTCACCTGTTCCTCGCGAGGATCTCGCGCGACGCCGAGGACTGGCTCGCCGACCACACCGTCGACGGTGCCGGACTGGTGCCCGGGACCTTCCTCGTCGAGCTGGCCCTGCACGCGGGAGGCCGGCTCGGCCATCCGGTCGTCGTCGAGCTGGTGACCGAGGTGCCGCTGCCATTCGATGACACCGACCTGCGACTCACCGTGGCGTCACCGGACCCGAGCGGGCGACGCGCCTTCGAGGTGCACGCACGGGTCTCCGGCGGGTCGTGGACCCGACACGCGACAGGGGCCCTGGCCCCGGCCGGCCATGACGCCGCCGAGTCGCCGCCCCTGCCCGCCGCCTCCGAGGAACTCGACCTCACCGGCCTCTACCAGCGGCTGTCCGGCTACGGGCCCGCCTTCCAGGGCCTACGCCGAGCCTGGCGCGCCGGCGACACCGTGTACGCCGACGTGGTCCTTCCCGGCGGCGACGCCGGACCGTACGCCCTGCACCCGGTCCTGCTCGATGCCGCCCTGCATTCCGTGGCCTTTGGTGGCTTCGTCGTCGGCGATCGTCCGCACCTGCCGTTCGCATGGTCCGGTGTCCGTGTGCATGTCCCCGGGGCGGTCTCCGTCCGGGCCCGCGTGACCCCCGTCCGGCCCGGCACGGTGGCGGTGCAACTCACCGACGCCGCCGGTCAGCTGGTGGCGTCGGTCGACTCGGTGACGCTGCGCCCGGCGGGTGCCGCTGCCGAGCCGCTGCACCGCGTCGACTGGCTACCGGTGGACACCGCCGATGACGGCCCGCCCGGAAGCCACGTCGTCGTCGGCCCCGACTCCGCCGGCGTCGGTGCCGCACTCGGCGCCGCCGGCGCGAGGGTACGCCGGGTAAACACCCTGGCGGAGTTGCTCGACGTCCCGCCGGTGGTGATCGTGCCGGTCACGTCGGGCGGACCGGCGGCGGCCGCGGCCCACGCGCTCACCCGGGACGTTCTCGGCCAGGTGCGGCACTGGCTCGCCCATGACGGGTTCGCCGCCGCCCGACTCGTGTTCGTCGCCGTGAACCCCGATCCGGCCACCGCTGCGGCCTGGGGGCTGGTGCGGTCGGCGCAGTCCGAGCACCCCGGCCGGTTCACGCTGATCGACGCCGACGACCCCGGGGCGCTGGCCCGGCTACTGGCCGGCGCGCTGGCCAGTGACGAACCGTACCTGTCCGTGCGCGACGGTCAGCTACTGGCGGCACGGCTGGTTCGTGCCCCGGTCACCGAGGCGCCCGAGCCGCGCGGCCTCGGCACGGTGCTTGTCACCGGAGGCAGCGGCACCCTCGCGGCGCCGGTGGTACGTCACCTCGTCGAGCGGCACGGGGTGACGGACGTGCTGCTGGTCAGCCGCGGCGGCCGGTTGCCCGCTGGCCTGTCCGGGCTGGCCGCCCGGGTCGAGGTCGCCGCGTGCGACGTCGCCGACCGGCACGCCCTGGCGGCGCTGCTGGCGGGCCGGTCGATCACCACGGTCGTGCACGCCGCTGGTGTGCTCGACGACGGAGTGGTCACCGCAATGGACGCCCGCCGGCTCGACGTGGTGTGGCGTCCCAAGGCCGACGGCGCCTTCCACCTGCACGAGTTGTTGCCGGATGCCGAGTTGGTGTTGTTCTCCTCCCTCGCGGGCGTGCTCGGCGGTCCCGGTCAGGGCAACTACGCGGCCGCCAACGCGTACCTCGACGCGCTCGCACGGCATCGCGTGGCGGCCGGCGGCCGGGCCGTCTCCGTCGCCTGGGGCCCCTGGGGCCTTGATGGCGGCATGGTCGTCGACCGTGACCGGCTCGGGCGCACCGGCATCGAGCGTCTGCCGGTCGACGCGGGACTGCGACTGCTGGACGCCGCCCTGGCCGGCCGGGCCCCGGACGTCGTCGCCGTCCGGCTGCACCCGCACGGGACGGCCGTCGTGCCCCCTCTGCTGCGTGGCCTCCTGCAAGCGGCCCCCATCGAGCCCGTCGAGCACGGCCTCACCCAGCTCAGCCCGACGCAGCGGCGGGCACGCCTGTCCATGCTGGTCCGTGGCCAGGCCGCCGCCGTGCTCGGCTACGGCGGTGCCGCCGCGATCGACCCGGACCGGGCGTTCCAGGAGCTGGGTTTCGACTCGCTCAGCTCGGTGGAGTTCCGCAACCGACTCGGTGCCGCACTCGGGCTGTCGCTGGAGGCGACTCTCGTCTTCGACCATCCCACACCGGCCGACCTGGTCGAGCACCTCGACGGGCGGTTCGGCGGCGAGGCAGCCCCCGGTGACCTGCCCGCTCTCTTCGCCGACTTCGACCGGCTCGCCGCCGAGCTGAGACGCGCGGCGGCCGACGACGTGGCCCGCGACCGGGTGGCGGAGCGGGTCCGTGACCTGCTCGCGGCCCTGGCGCCGGGTCCGGGTCCGGCGTCGCTGGACGCCTTCGCCACCGCGACGGACGACGAGGTCTTCGCGCTGATCGACGCCGAACTCGGCAGCCCGGTACCGGGGCAGGAGGGGCGCAACCAATGACGAACGAGGACAGGCTACGGGAGTACCTGCGGCGGGTCACCGCGGAGTTGCAGTCGACCCGGCAGCGGCTCCGCGAGGTGGAGCAGCGGGCTGGTGAGCCGGTCGCGATCGTGGGCATGGCGTGCCACTATCCCGGCGGCGTCGACTCACCCGAGGACCTCTGGTCCCTGGTCCACGAGGGCGGGGACGGCATCACCGGTTTCCCGCGCAACCGCGACTGGGACCTGGACCTGTTGTATCACCCCGACCCGGACCACCCGGGCACCTCCACCGTCCGTGACGGTGGCTTCCTGCATGACGCGGCGGACTTCGACGCCGCCTTCTTCGGCATCTCGCCGAAGGAGGCGCTGCACACCGATCCGCAGCAACGGCTGATCTTGCAGACCTCGTGGGAGGCCGTGGAGCGGGCCGGTCTGGACCCGACCGCTCTGCGCGACACCCGTACCGGGGTCTTCACCGGGGTGATGCACCACGACTATCCCGGCTCCCAGGGCGGCGGCAGCGTCGTGTCCGGACGGGTGTCCTACCAGCTCGGCCTGCGTGGCCCGGCCGTCACGGTGGACACGGCGTGCTCGTCGTCACTGGTCGCGCTGCACCAGGCCGTACGTGCGCTGCACCGGGGGGAGTGCGACATGGCGCTCGTCGGTGGCGTGACCGTGATGGCCACCCCCGGCGCCTTCGTGGAGTTCAGCAGGCAGCGCGGGCTCGCACCCGACGGGCGGTGCAAGCCGTTCGCGGCGGCTGCCGACGGGACGGCATGGTCCGAGGGTGTCGGGGTCCTGGTCCTGGAGCGCCACTCTGCCGCGCTCGCCGCCGGCCGGCGGGTCCTCGCGGTGGTACGCGGCATCGCCGTCAACTCCGACGGCGCCAGCAACGGCCTCACCGCCCCCAACGGCCCGGCCCAGCAACGGGTCATCCGGGACGCCCTGGTCGACGCGGGTCTCACCCCGGCCCAGGTCGCCGTGGTGGAGGCACACGGCACCGGCACTCCGCTGGGCGACCCGGTCGAGGCCCAGGCCGTGCTCGCCGTCTACGGTCGGGAGCGCCCGGTCCCGCTGCGCCTGGGCTCGATCAAGTCGAACCTGGGGCATACCCAGGCCGCCGCGGGTGTCGCCGGGATCATCAAGATGGTCATGGCCATGCGCCACGCCGTGCTGCCCCGTACCCTGCGGCTGGACGCGCCCACCCCGTACGTGGACTGGTCGGCGGGTGCGGTGGAGTTGCTCGCCGAGGAGGTGCTGTGGCCACCCGGCGACGAACCCCGCCGGGCGGCCGTGTCGTCGTTCGGCGTCAGCGGCACGAACGCCCACGTGATTCTCGAAGAGGCACCAGCCGTCACCGCCGCGGTGGCGGTGCAGGGCGGCCGGTGGCCGTCGGCCTGGGCCGTGTCGGGCCGTTCGCCGGCGGGACTGCGTGCCCAAGCCGCGAAAGTGGCCGAGCACCTGGCGTCACGGCCCGATCTCGATCCGGCCGACGTCGCCTGGTCCCTGCTGACGGCACGGGCCGGGCACGAGCACCGTGCCGTCGTCTGCGGCACCGATCGTGCCGCTCTACTGGCCGGCCTTGCCGAGATCGCCGCCGGACGGCCGTCGCCGGCCGTGGTCGAGGGCGTGACCGGATCGCCCGGCCCGGTGGCCTTCCTCTTCCCCGGCCAGGGAGCACAGTGGCGCGACATGGCGGTGCGGCTACTGGAGACGAGCGCGGTGTTCCGCGAACGGATCGCCGAGTGCGAGACCGCCCTGCGACCGTACGTCGACTTCGAGCTGACCGCGGTGCTCCGCGGCGACCAGGGCTACGACCGGGTCGACGTCGTGCAACCCGTGCTGTTCGCGGTGATGGTCGCGCTGGCGCAGGTGTGGCGATCCGTTGGCGTACGGCCGGCCGCCGTCGCCGGCCACAGCCAGGGCGAGATCGCCGCGGCGTGCGTAGCCGGGGCGCTGTCGCTGCCGGACGCCGCCCGGGTGGTGGCGCTGCGCAGCCGGGCACTGGTGGAACTGTCCGGCCTCGGCGGCATGATGTCGGTGGCGTTGCCGGCCGACGAGGTCCGCGACCGCCTGCGGGCCTGGGCGGGAAGACTCTCGCTGGCCGCGGTCAACGGTACGACCTCCGTCGTCGTCTCCGGGGACGGCGACGCGTTGGACGAGTTGTTCGCCGCCCTTGAGGCCGAAGGCGTCCGGGTGCGACGCGTGGACGTGGACTACGCGTCGCACAGCGCGCACGTCGAGGCCGTACGGGAAGAAGTGCTTGCCGCCCTTGCGCCGGTGACGCCGCAGGTCCCCACGGTGCCCTTCTTCTCGTCGGTCGAAGGTCGATGGATCGACGGCGATGATGCCTTCGACGCCGAATACTGGTACCGCAACCTGCGCGAACCCGTGCGTTTCGACACGGCTGTCACCGCGCTCGTCAACCACGGCTGTACGAGGCTGCTGGAGGTAAGCCCCCACCCGGTGGTCGCGACGGGCGCCCAGGAGACCGTCGAGGCCATCGGCGCCGACGTCGCCGTCCTGCACACCCTGCGGCGCGACGAGGGCGGCCTCGAACAGATGGTCCGCGCCCTGGCACACCTGCACGTCCGGGGGGTCCGGCCGGACTGGTCCATGGTCTGGCCCGGCACCCGTCCCGTCGAGCTGCCCACCACCGCGTTCGTGACCGAGTCGTACTGGCTGCCCACGACCCACGGCGGCGACGCGACCACCCTGGGTCTCGATGCCGTCGGGCATCCCTTCCTCCGGGCCGCCGCGTCCGGCACCGGCACGCTCGTGCTGACCGGACGGATCTCCCTGGCCACCCACCCGTGGTTGGCCGACCACGCGGTCCAGGGGCAGGTCGTGCTGCCCGGAGCGGCGATGGTGGACCTGGTGTCGAGGGCCGGCGACGAGGCCGGCTGCGGATCGACGGCACAGCTCACCCTGCTCGCCCCGATCGTCGTGCCCGACGACGTCGACATCCGGCTGCGCATCGATGTCGCCGAGCCCGAGCCGGACGGCTCCCGGGCACTGACCGTGCACACCCGGGTCGGCGCCGGCCACTGGACGCCGCACGCCACCGCCATCCTCGTGCCCGGCGACGACGAACCACGGCCGCCGCAGAGCACCTGGCCGCCGGTCGATGCCGAACCGCTCGACGTGGAGCAGATGTACGACCGGCTGGAGGGTGCGGGGCTTCGGTACGGGCCGGTCTTCCGGGGCGTACGGGCGATGTGGCGGGGTTCTGACCGCACCATGTACGCCGAGGTCGCGCTGCCCGGGGCCGAGCCGGGCGAGTTCGGCATCCATCCCGCCCTCCTCGACGCGTGTCTGCACCCGGTGGCGCTCAGTGGCTTCCTCAGCGGCCCACCGGACCGTCCGTCACTGCCATTCGAATGGTCGGGCGTCCGGGTGCACGCGGCGGGCGCGGACACCGTACGCGTCACGCTCTCTGCGGTCGGCGCCGACACGGTCCGCGTCGAACTCGTCGACCCGTCGAACGCTCCCGTCGCGTCGATCGAGGCACTCGTGCTGAGCCCGCTTCCGGAAGGCGCCCTCGGCCTGCCGGACCGCGGTGACCTGCTGCGCCCACAATGGGCGGCACGGTCCCTGCCCGACGGGCCGATCGACGGGTACGCGGTGCGCGACCCCGGCCTCGCGGAGCTGCTCCAGGTCCGGCCCACCGACGCCGCCGCGCGCTTCGTCCTGGTCCCGGCCCCCTCCGGCACGCCCGGGGCGGCCGCCGAACGCGCGCTCGCCCTGGTACGGGAGTGGCTCGCCGAGGAACGCCACGCCACGTCGACGCTCGTCGTCGTCACCCGTCGGGTGCTCGACGACGCCGGCGAAGCCGCGGTTGCCGGCCTGGTGCGGTGCGCGCAGCTGGAGCATCCCGACCGCTTCGCGCTGCTCGATCTCGCGGACGACGACGACGCCACGATCGCGGCCGTTCCCGCCGCGCTGGCCGCGGGCGAGCCGCAGCTCGGGCTCGCCGCCGGCGCCGGGCGTGAACTGCGGCTGGTCCGCGTCGCCCCGACCCCGGCCCCGATCGGTGAGCTGGGCACGGTACTCGTGACCGGCGCCTCCGGAACGCTGGGCCGGCTCGTTGCCCGGCATCTCGTGCACGCGCTTGGCGTCCGTACCCTCGTGCTGGCGAGCCGGCGCGGGCCGGACGCCCCGGGCGCGGCCGCGCTCGCGGCGGAGCTGACCGCGGCCGGTGCGCGCGTCGACGTGGTGGCGTGTGACGTCGCCGACCGAGCCGAGCTGGCCTCGCTGCTCGGCACGGTCGACATCGCCACGGTCGTCCACGCCGCGGGTGTTCTCGACGATGGACTCGTCACCGACCTGACGCCCGAGCGGCTCGCCCGGGTGCTGCGGCCCAAGCTCGACGCGGCCTGGCTCCTGCACGAGCTCCGGCCGCAGGCCAGGCTGGTGCTGTTCTCTTCCGCGGTCGGCGTGCTCGGCGGTCTGGGCCAGGCCAACTACGCGGCCGCCAACGCCGGACTCGACGCGCTGGCCCGCCTGCGACAGGCCCGCGGCCTTCCGGGCGTCTCGTTGGCCTGGGGGCTGTGGGGGGCGGAGAGCGACATGACCGGCGGCGCCGATCTGAACCGGTTGCGCCGTTCGGGTTTCCCGCCGTTCGCGAGCGACGACGCACTTGCCGCGTTGAACGCCGCCCTGGCGGCACCCGATCCGGTGCTCGTGCCCATCCGGCTCGACCTGCCCGCGCTGCGGGCTGCGGGGGCGGACGTGCCGCCGATGCTCCGTGCGACCGTCGGGGCACCCACGAGGCGTACTGCCGTCCGTGCAGGCGGGGCCGTCGACTCCGAGCTCGCCGTACGCCTCGCCGGGAAGACCCCGGCCGACCGGCGTCAGGTGTTGCTCGAACTGGTGCTCGGGCACGCCGCCGCCGTGCTGGGACACGCCTCACCCGACCTGGTCGACCCGGATCGGGCGTTCAAGGACGCCGGCTTCGGTTCGCTCAGCGCGGTCGAGCTGCGCAACCGGCTCGCCGCCGCCACCGGGCTGCGGCTGCCCGCCACGCTCGTGTTCGACCATCCCAACCCGACCGCGCTGGCCCGGCACCTCGACGACCGGCTCGCGGGAACCGGCGCGGCGATGGCGACGACGCCGGCCGGAGGATCCGGTGGTGGCGACGCGGACGATCCCGTGGTGCTGGTGGGGATCGGCTGCCGGCTGCCCGGCGGCGTACGCGGCCCGGACGACCTCTGGGACCTGCTCGTCGCCGAGCGCGACGCGATCGTGCCCTTCCCCGAGGACCGGGGCTGGCCACTCGACCAACTGCTCGACCCGGATCCGGCCGTGGCCGGAACCTCCCTCGCCCGGTCCGGCGGGTTCATGTCCGGCGCGGCCGAGTTCGACGCCGCCTTCTTCGGGGTGTCACCCCGCGAGGCAGTGGCGATGGACCCGCAGCAGCGGCTGCTGCTGGAGACGGTCTGGGAGACCTGCGAGGACGCGGGGATCGATCCGGGCACCCTGCGAGGCACCCGGACCGGTGTCTTCATCGGTGCCATGTACCAGGACTACGGCCGGCTCCTGGAGGGCGCGGCTGCCGAGGGGTTCCTCGCCCCGGGGGTCGGTGGTGGGGTGCTGTCCGGACGGGTGGCGTACACGTTCGGGCTGGAGGGCCCGGCGGTCACCGTCGACACCGCCTGCTCGTCGTCGCTGGTCGCCCTGCACCTCGCCGCGCAGGCGATCCGGGCGGGGGAGTGCGATCTCGCCCTCGCCGGTGGGGTGACCGTTCTCGCCACGCCCGCCGTGTTCGTGGAGTTCAGCCGGCAGCGCGGGCTCGCCCCGGACGGGCGGTGCAAACCGTTCGCCGCGGCCGCCGACGGTACGGGCATGGGCGAGGGCGTCGGTGTGCTCCTGGTGGAGCGACTGTCCCGCGCTCGTGTCCAGGGCCATGAGGTCCTGGCTGTGCTGCGCGGCAGCGCCGTCAACTCCGACGGGGCGAGCAACGGCCTCACCGCACCGAACGGTCCCGCCCAGGAGCGGGTGATCCGCGCGGCCCTCGAAGCCGGGGGCCTGCGCCCGGCGGACGTCGACGCGGTCGAGGCGCACGGTACGGGCACGGCCCTGGGCGACCCGATCGAGGCCCAGGCCGTGCTGGCGGTGTACGGCCACGACCGTCCACGGCCACTGTGGCTCGGGTCGATCAAGTCAAATGTCGGGCACGCCCAGGCAGCCGCCGGAGTCGCGGGCGTCATCAAGGCGGTCCTGGCGATCCGGCACGGCCTGCTGCCCCGCAGCCTGCACCTTGACGCGCCGTCCCCACACGTCGACTGGGCGGCGGGCGACGTCGAGCTGCTGGCGTCGGCGCAGCCCTGGCCGGAGCATCCGGGTCCGCGGCGGATGGGCGTCTCCTCGTTCGGGATCAGCGGCACCAACGCCCACGTGGTGATCGAGCAGGCACCACCGTCGCCGGCCGTCGAGGCGGGCCAGCCCTCCCTGGACGGCGTGCCGTGGTTGCTGTCGGCTCGCTCGGAGGCGGCGTTGCGGGAGCAGGCGGCGCGGCTGGCGGCCACGATGACGGCCGACCTGCCGGCCGTGGCGTACTCCCTGGCCACCGGCCGGGCCGCCCACCGGTATCGGGCGATGGTCACGGGTCCGGACGAGGCGGCATTGCGCGCGGGACTGACCGCGCTGGCCGGCGATCGCGCCGTGCCGGGAGTGCTGCGAGCCGTTTCCGGGCGGCAGCGGCTGGTGCTGATGTTCACCGGTCAGGGCAGCCAGCTACCGGGGATGGGACGCGGCCTCTACGAGGCGTTTCCCGCGTACGCCCGTGCCTTCGACGAGGTGTGTGCGCGCTTCTCGCTCGACACCCCGTTGCGGGACGCGGTGTTCGGCGACGGCGACCTGCTCGACCGCACCGAGTACACACAGCCTGCCCTGTTCGCCCTCCAGGTGGCCCAGTACAGGCTGGTGTCCTCGTGGGGGCTCCGGCCGGACATGCTGGTCGGCCACTCGATCGGTGAGCTGTCGGCGGCCTTCGTGGCGGGCATGCTGTCGCTCGACGACGCAGCAACCCTGGTCGCCGCGCGGGGGCGTGCCATGGCCGGCCTGCCACCGGGCGGTGCGATGGTGTCGGTACGCGCCGCCGAGGACGAGGTGCTCGCGCTGTCGGCCGGTTACGCGGACCGGGTGGCGATCGCCGCGGTGAACGCTCCTCGCGCGGTCGTGCTGTCCGGCGACGAGGACGCCGTGCTGGAACTGGCCGATCTGCTGGCCGCCGCTGGGCACCGTACGCGCCGTCTGCGTGTCGGGGTGGCGTTCCACTCGCCACGGGTGGAGCCGGCGTTGGGCGAGTTTCGGGCGGTGGCCGAGACGATCGCGTTCCAGCAGCCCCGGATTCCGATCATCTCCACGGTACGGACCGAGGAGAAGATGATCTCGCCCGCGTACTGGGTCGACCAACTGCGTGGCTCGGTCCGCTTCGCTGACGCCGTGCACGCGGCGGACCGGGCCGGCGCCACCGCATTCCTCGAACTCGGCCCGGACGCCGTGCTCGCTCCCGCCGCCAGAGCCTGCCTGCCGGACGCCCCGGTGGTTGCGGTGGCACTGGCCCGGCGTGACCGGCACGAGGTTCGCGCCGCGGCCGAAGCGCTCGGCGCCCTGCACACCTACGGACTGCCCGTCGACTGGCGGGCCGTGCACGCGGACCGGCCGGTCCGGCGCCGCCCGCTGCCGCGGTACCCGTTCCGGAGCCGCCGCTACTGGCCGGAACCGGTGGTGGGTGGGCCGGCGGCGCGGCCCGCGTCCGACGCCCCCTGGCCGACGATCGACTTCGACGATCCGACCACCGCGTTGAGCCTGCTGGACCTGCGCGGTGACGAGACACCGATCCAGGTCCTCGCGGCCGTGGCCCGGTTCCGCGCGGGGGTGCTTCCGCCGATCCGACAGCGGGTGGAATGGCGGCACGTGCCGGACGTGCCGGTCCCGGCGCTCGATTGTGTCGTTGCGCTTCTTCCATCGCCGACGAGCGACGAGGAGCTGACCGACGCCCTCGTCGGCGCCCTGACCAGGCACGGCGCGCGGGTGTCGGTCAACGGCACCCAGCGACCGGACCTGGTGATCGCGCTGCCGGGCGCCGAGCCGGTCGCCACGCCGGGTGTACCGCTGTGGATCCTCACCCGGGGCGGCACCAGCGCGGCCGGCGACCATGTGGTCGACCTGCCACCGGAGGCCGACGCCCGGGCCCGTACCCGCCTGTGCGCGGTGATCGCCGCCGGCTACCGCGAGGCGCGGATCCGGCCGGAGGGCGTGTTCGTCAGCGAGTATGTCGACGCGCCGCCGGCCGACCGGTGGCGACCGCAGGGCGATGTCCTGGTCGCCGGGCCGGCGGACGAGCTGACGGCCGCGATGGTGGACGCGGTCCTGCTGGCCGGTGCCCGCTGCCTGGTCACTGGCGGTGTCGGGTGCCCGCCCGGCGCGCTCCCGGCCGGGAACCCGGGGGACCTGACGACCCTCTCGGCGGCATTGGTGCGCGCCGGCACCGGTCTCGAAGGGGTGACGGCGCCCCTCGTCGCGCTGGTCTCGGTCGGACACCGGACGGACCCGTCGGCGGCGGAGCTGGTCGACAGGGGTCGGGCCACGGTGGCGGTGGCGGTCGATCCGGGCCTCGACCCCCGGGCCGCGGTGGCCGGTCTGTGGCAGGCCGTGGCAGCCACCGACCCGGCCGTACGCCTCGTCCGCGCCTACCCGGCCGGCGGGGCGCCGACGGCCGCCGCACCCCCGTGGGTCCCGGAGCCGCCGGCACCCGTCGCCCGTCCCGAACCGGTGGCCGAGCCGGTCCCGGTCGGTCCCGCGCCGGACGGAGGTCTGCGAACAGCCCTGGCGGCGCTGCCCCGCGACCAGTGGGACGTCGCGGTCCTGACCGGGGTACGGGAACTGGCAGCCGCCGTGCTGGGGCACGACTCGGCGGTGGAGATCGGCGCCGAGGACGAGTTCTTCGATCTGGGCCTGTCCTCCGTGACCGCGATCGAACTGCGCGACCACCTGGGCGTCCTGACCGGTGTGGAATGGCCGGCGGACGTCTTCTACCAGTGCCCGACTCCGGCGGCGCTGGCGGATCTCGTGGTTGTCCGACTGAACGAGGAGCAAACGATTTCTGGCTGATTGGTGAAGGTGGGCGGCCGCTGCTGGAAGGGGTTCCTCTGCCCGGATGAATGGGATCAGCAATGGTCACTAATGGTGCCGCCCGAGAGGGCGTCACCTTAAGAATCGTGCCCGAAACTGCCTCTGAGATGCCACACAAATTGGCGGTAATCCGAGGTGGACAAGGTTGTTGACGTGAAATAGTATCGCCAACTGATGGCCTTCGATAAAGCGGAGAGAATCGCTCGGACATCTATCTTCGACAATCAGGAGAATTGCGAGATGCCAAGCCCTGCCGTGTGGAATGTGGTGCTCGACGCAGCCTCGGGCACCGACGTCGTACTCGCCACCGACTTTCCGGTGACGGGCCGCAACGAGGGTGGATTCGTCGACCTGACGCCGGGCCTGGGCCTGGACTGCGCACTGTGGCAGACCGTCGCCCCGGTCCGAGTACCCGGTGGCGGGGTCTCCGAGGACGAGTACCTGGCGCCCTGGCTGACGGAGGTCGCCGCGAGCGGACGCACCGTCCGGGCGGTGCTCGGTTACTGCGCCGGCTCGGTCTTCGCCGGTGCGCTGGCGGAGCGGATCGCCGCGACACAGTCGTCCGCCCCCCGCGTGGTCGTCTTCGATCCCGAACTGGTCGACGTGCCGACCGTCCACCTCCAGTTCGGCCGGGTGATCGGCAACATGACCACCGTCCTCACGGACGGCGAGATCGCCGAGCTGGCCGGGACGGCGGAACGGCTCGCCGCACGACCCGGGATCGAGCCCGCGGGGTTCGCGGCCGAGATCTACACGGCGTTCGAGCCGGTGGGCACCGCCGCACTTCGGCGGGCCGGCCTCGACGAGGACTACGCCGGGGAACTGGTCGCGCTGGTGGGCTCGTTCATGACCTATCTCGGCGTCGCCGCCGGCCTCGATCCCCGTGCGAGCTGGGCACGCGCCACGGTCATCACGTCGGCCAGCCCGTCGAGCGGCCTCAACCGGATGCGGGTCACCCCCGGTGTGCCGCCGATCGGGGTCGCCGACGAGCGGCGGTTCGAGGTCGAGCACCGCGACCTGCTGCGTACCCCCGAGGTTGCCGAGACCGTGGCCGGTCTGCTGGCCGACCGGTCGGGGGCGCACCGGTGAGTGTCGAATCCCCGGGCACCCATGTCCGCAGCTCCCGCAAGGAGACGGCACTCTGGCTGCTCGACGACCTCGTGCCGAACAGTGGCGCGAACAACCTCTCGCTGGCCTTCCGGGTGCCCGGCCGGCTCGACCCGGCGGCCACCGCGTCGGCGATCCGCCTCCTGCCGCGTCGGTACGAGGTGCTGCGCACGGTGTTCCGCCGAGCCGACGACGCCCTGACCAAGACCGTTCTCCCGGCCCTCGATGTCGACCTAGAGCAGGCCGACCTGCACGGTGACGAGCGGGCCACGCTGACCGCCTTCGTCGCCCGTCCGTTCCGGGCGGACGGTGGCCCGCTCATGCGAGGGCTGCTCCTGCACGGCCCCGACAGCGATGTTCTGTGCCTCGCGCTGCACCACGCCGTCGCGGACGTGCAGTCCACGGCGATTCTGCGCGCCGAGTTCGTCGCCTTCTACGAGGCGGTGCTGGCCGGCGAGGATCCGGATCCCGCCGAGGTGCCCGCGTGGCACGAGCCGGCGCCGTCGGAGAAGAGCGAGCGGTACTGGCGCGAGACCCTGGCCGGCTTCCGCTCGTCCGATCTGGAGCTGTGGTGCGAGCGGGCGGCACCGGCGGTCACGACGCTCGCCGGCGACGAGGTCACCCACGTGCTGTCGGCCGAGGCGCACGCGGTGCTCCGACGGCTGCAACGTGAGCTGCGGGCACCGGAGTCGGTCATCCTGCTGACCGCGTACGCCGTGCTGCTCGCCGGGCACGGTGCCGGCCCCGACCTGACCATCGGCTCGCCGGTGAGTTCGCGTAGCCGGGATGCGATGGGCGCGGTCGGCTACCACAGCAACCTCGTCACGCTGCGCCTGCTGGCCGAGCGGTCGGCCAGCTTCCGCGAGCTCGCCGGCCTCACCCGGCGGGTCTTCCTGGAGGCGATGGCCCACCTGGACATGCCGGCCGACGACCTGCTCGACGTGGTCCACCGGGACGGCTCCGGCTGGCGCAACGTGCTCTTCCGCCACGTGTTCAACTACGTCCCCTTTTCCGAGGGGCAACGGACGTTCACCGTCGCGGGCGCCCCGGCGGAACTCGTCGTGGTCGAGAACGGCTTCAGCCAGTTCGACCTGGAGTTCTTCGTGACGTCCGACCGAGACACCGCGACGGTCCGGGCGGCCTTCTACACCGGGGTACTGGAGCGTTCGGACGTCGAACTGATGGTTCGCCGCTACGACGCCCTTCTCACCGCCGCCGGTGCCGACCTCGACACGCCGGTCGCGTCGCTGTCGATCTGGTCGGAGGAGGACCGCGCGGTCATCGGTGCCGCCAACGCGACCACTCGTCCCGTCGAGCTGCCGTCGGTGCTCGCCGGGTTCGCCCGGCGCGCCGCGGCCCGTCCCGACGCCCCGGCGGTCCGTGCTGCCGATCGCGTGATCAGCTACGGCGAGCTGTGGTCGGCCGCGGTGGGGACCGCCGACCGGTTGTCCGCGGCCGGCGTCCGGCAGGGTGACGTCGTCGCCCTGCTCGTGCCCCGTGGCGCCGCGCTGGCCGCCGCGATCTTCGGTACGTGGCTCGCCGGCGCGGCGTACCTCCCGCTGGACCCGCACCATCCCGCGGAGCGGATCGCCTACCAGCTCGACGACGCGGGCGCGCGGATAGTGATCCTCGGCGACGGCCTCACCGCGCCCGGTCCGCAGCGGACGATCTCCGCCCCGGACTACGACACCGTGTCCCCGGTGGGCGTCGACGTCGCCGCAGCCGCCGTGGCCCGCCCCGACGCCCTGGCGTACGTGATCTACACCTCCGGCTCCACCGGTAAGCCCAAGGGCATCCCGATCCGGCACCGCAGCCTCGTCAACCACATCGTCGACTACGCCGACCGGTTCGGGGTCGCCGGATCGGCCCGGCCCACCGGCTGGCTCAGCACGTACAGCTTCGACACGTCATCTCTCGAACTGATGATGCCGCTGCTGCACGGTGGCCATGCCGTGGTGCTGCCCGACGAGGCCCGGACCGACGGCAACCTACTGGCCGCGGCCGTCGGTACGTTCGACGTCGGTTTCCTCCAGGCGACGCCGACCACCTGGCGGCTCGTCGCCGGGGAGGTCGCCGGGCTGATCGGTGGTCGCACCCTGCTCAGCGGCGGTGAGCCACTGGCCGCCGAACTGGCGGCGACCCTGCTCGCGGCGGGTGCCGAGCTGTGGAACGTCTACGGGCCGACGGAGAGCACGATCTGGGCGACGGCGGGGCGGGTGAGGTTGGACCCCGGCGGCCGGGTGGATGTCGGCGCTCCCATCGCCAACACCCAGATCTTCATCGCGGATCCGCACGGGGAGGCGCTGCCGATCGGTCTGCGCGGGGAGCTCTGTGTCGCGGGGGTCGGCGTCGCCCCCGGCTACCACGGACGTCCCGACCTCACCGCCGATCGATTCGGCGAGAACGCCCGGTACGGCCGCTTCTACCGTTCGGGGGACGTGGCGCGCTGGCGGCCCGACGGTCGGATCGACCTGCACGGCCGGATGGACCGGCAGGTCAAGCTGCGCGGTAACCGGATCGAGCTGTCCGAGATCGAGGCGGTCCTGCTGAGCCATCCCGACGTCGAGGCGGCGGCCGTGGTCGTCGTCGGCGATCCCGGTACGGACGGCAGCCTCGCCGCCTTCGTCCGGGTGCCCAACCGTCGGGTGGCCGCGGACGAGCTGTGGGAGCACGCACACCGGCAACTGCCACGGTCGGTGGTTCCGCACCGGTTCATCGTGGTGGAGGCGTTCCCGCGCACCGGCAGCGACAAGGTCGACTATCTCGCCCTGGCCGAACTCGTGCCGCGGCACCACGGCTCGGTCGTCGGCGACGACGGCGCGGGCGACGACGACGGCGACGATCTGACCGCGAGTCTGATCGCGTTGTTCGCCGAACTGCTCGACCGGCCCGATCTGGACGCCGGCGGCCACTTCTTCGCCAACGGCGGGCATTCGCTGCTCGCCGCCACGCTCGCCCAGCGGATAAGGGACAGCACCGGCGTCCGGCTCGCACTGACCGACGTGTTCGAGAACCCGACCCCCGCCGCGCTGGCCGCCAGGCTGCGCCGGCTCGCCTGACCGACACGGAAGAGGACCCCGATGGAGATCTTGCAACTGGCGATCAGCGGCTGGTTCGCCCGCGCGCTGGCCGTGGCCGCCCGCCTGGAGATCGCGGACATCCTGGACGGCGGCTCGATGACCGCCGCCGAAATCGCCAAGCGGACCGAGACCGACCCGCAGGTGCTCTACCGCCTGCTACAGATGCTCACCGTGCCGGGCGTGGTCGAGCGGGTCGGGGACGAGTTCCGGCTGTCCGACGCGTACGCGCCGTTGCGGGCGGACCACCCCTTCACCCAGCGCCATTTCGCCATCGTGGCCGCCGAGTTGTACGACGACGCGTTCGCGGGCCTGATGCACACCGTGAAGACCGGTCGGTCCGGGTTCAAGGAGGTCTTCGGGGAGTCTCTCTACGAGTACCTGGAGACGCATCCCGAAGCCGCCGACCTGTTCGACAAGGGCATGGTCGACCTGGCCGGGCCGGTCGGGGCGTGCCTCGTCGCCCAGCACGACTTCACCGGTGTCGCCACGGTCGTCGACGTGGGTGGCGGCAGTGGTGGCCTGCTGACCGGCCTGCTGACCGCCAACCCCGACCTGCGTGGCATCGTCGCCGACCGGGCGAGCGTCTGCGCTCGGGGCCCTGCGGCCCTGGCCCGGGTTGCCGACCGGGCGGTCATCGACCGGATCTCGTTCACGCCGAGTGACTTCTTCGTCGAGGTGCCCGCCGCCGCCGACCGGTACGTGCTGAAGAACGTGCTGCACGACTGGACCTACGACAACTGCGTCCGGATCCTCCGGACTGTCGCCACCGCGATGGCGGACGGACCGGCCGGTGCCCGGCTGCTGGTGGTGGAACCGCTGGTGGAAAACGACATCGACGGCTGGCGGGCGATGTTCCAGGCGGTGGCGTGCGACGAGGGCACCCTCGGCCTGGACGAACCGGGCATGCGGCGGGCGCTGGCCGAGGCGGGCCTGACCGTCGAGTCCGTCACCCCCCTGCCCACCGGCCACAAGGTCCTCGAATCGTCCCTGCGTCCCGCCTGATCATGCTTACCCCGGTCTTCCTCTTCGCGGGACAGGGCTCCCAGTACCACGGCATGGGCAAGTGGCTCTACGGAGCCGACCCCGTGTTCCGGAGCGCACTCGACTCCCTGGACGCCGTCGTCCGCGACGTCCGAGGCGATTCCGTCGTCCTCGCCATCCACGGCAGTGGGCATGGCCCGGAGCGGCCCATGACGCGCTTCGCGCTCACCCAGCCGGCCATCTTCATGGTCGAGTACGCCCTGGCCCGGATGCTGCGGGCGCGCGGGATCGAGCCAGCCGCGGTGCTCGGTGCGAGCCTGGGCGAGGTGGCCGCGGCCGCGGTCGCGGGAGTGTTCGACCCGGAGGACTGCCTGCGGTCGCTGCTGGATCAGGTGGAGCTGTTCGAGGCGGAGTGTCCCCGTGGCGGCATGCTGGCGGTCCTCGCCGACGTCGAACTCGCCCGGCGGGATCCCGCCCTGGCCGGGGCGCACCTGGCCGCGATCAACTCGCCGGACAACTTCGTGCTGGCCGGAACCGCGGCGGAGCTGGACCGTATCGAGCGCCATCTCACCGCCTCGCGCGTGCTCTGCCAGGCGCTTCCGGTGCTGTTCCCGTTCCATTCGCCCCTGATCGACCCGGTGGAGGGAGCGTTCACGAAGCTGGTGAGCGACCTGGCCCTGCGGCCCGCCACCATTCCGCTGATCTCGGCCACCACCGGTACCGAGGTGCACCTGCCCGGTCCGGAGCATCTCTGGCGGGTCCTGCGGGAGCCGTTCGACCTGTCCAGGGCGCTCGACCCACTGCTGACGCGGGACGATCTCTGCTTCCTGGACCTGGGCCCCTCCGGGTCGATGGCCAACCTGGTGCGGACGAGGTTGCCCGAGGGCAGCAGGTCCCGGGTGCTGCCGTTGCTGTCGCCCTACGCACGTGACGAGGTGTTGTTCCAGGCCGTTCTCGACCTGCGTCCCACCATCGTCACACCGGCACGACGAACCGAGGTGAAGGCTGTGAGTGCTCCGACGGCAGCGGGCAGCCGTACCATCGCCGACGGCGAAGGTCTGGATGTCTACGTCTTCCCCGGGCAGGGGGCGCAGGCCAAGGGCATGGGACGCGAGCTTTTCGACCGGTTCCCGGAACTCGTCGCCCGCGCCGACGCCATTCTCGGGTACTCGCTGCGGGAACTCTGTCTCGACGACCCGGATCGGAACCTGCGCAACACCGAGTACACCCAGCCGGCGCTGTACGTCGTCAACGCCCTGACCTGGCTGGCGACCCTACAGGAAGGCGGGCGTCTGCCCGACTACCTGCTGGGGCACAGCCTCGGCGAGTTCGCGGCCCTGTTCGCCTCGGGCGTGTACGACTTCGACACCGGACTGCGGTTGGTCGCCGAGCGTGGCCGGCTCATGGGCCGGGTCTCCGGCGGCATGATGGCCGCCGTCTCGGCGATCGACGCCGACCTCGTCCAGCGGGTGCTCGACGACGCCGACCTGTCCGAAGTCGACATCGCCAACTACAACGCGCCGACCCAGACGGTCATCGCGGGCCCGGCCGAGGCCATCAACCGGGCGCTGGCCCTGTTCAAGGCTGAGGGGGCACGCTGCGCGCCGCTGAACGTCAGCGCCCCGTTCCACAGCCGCTACATGGCAACGGCGGCGGCGGAGTTCGGGCGGCTGCTCGACGTCACCACATTCTCGGCCCCCAAGATTCCGGTGATCAGCAACGTCGATGCCCGGCCCTACCGGGCGGACGGGGTCGCCGACACGATGCGCCGCCAGATCGTGTCGCCGGTCCGCTGGACGGACAGTGTGCGGCTGCTCATGGGACTGGGCGAGTTCCGGGTACGCGAACTCGGGCCGGGACAGGTCCTGACCAAACTCGTCGCCAGGATCCGTGAGGAAGCCACGCCGACGCGGCAGGAGCCATCACGCGCGGTGCCGGTCCAGCGGCGGACGACGCCCGATGCGCTGGGTTCGGCGGCGTTCCGACGCGACTACGGGGTCCGCCACGCGTACGCCGCAGGCGGAATGCACCACGGCGTCAGTTCCGTGGAGCTGGTCTCCAGGCTGGCGCGGGCCCGCCTGCTGGGGTATTTCGGCGCCGCCGGGCTCACCGTGGCGGACGTCGCCGCGGCGGTCGGCCGGATCCGTGACGCCGTCCCGACCGGCGCACCCTTCGGCGTGAATGTCACCCATGATCCGTTCGATCCGCGCGCGGAGGCGGACCTGGTCGACGTGCTGGTGCGGGAGGACGTCCGGTTCGTCGAGGCAGCCACCTACGTCGAGGTGACCGCCCCGCTGGTACGGCATCGGCTGACCGGGGCGCGCCTGCTGCCGGACGGTACGGTGCACGCCCCCCGCAAGCTTCTGGCCAAGGTCACCCGCCTCGACGCCGCCCGCCTCTTCCTCGCGCCCCCACCCCGCGCCCTCGTGCAACGGCTGGTCGACGAAGGTCTACTCACCCCGCAGGAGGCGGCGGCCGGCGAGCGGATCGCCCTGGCCGACGACGTCTGCGCGGTCGGTGACGCGGCCGACTACTCCGACCAGGGCGCGCTGTCGGCCCTGCTGCCCTCGGTACGCCGGCTGCGTGCGGAGTTGGGCGGTGTCGCCGACGCGGTACGCATCGGGGGAGGGGGAGGCATCGGTTCTCCGGAGTCGGCGGCGGCGGCGTTCGTACTCGGCGCGGACTTCATCCTCACCGGTTCCATCAACCTGTGCACGGCCGAGAGCGGGCTGAGCGCCGCCGCCAAGGACCTGCTGCCGGGCGTCGACGTGCACGACACGGCCTACGCACCGTACGGCGCGCTGTTCGAACTCGGCGGTCGCGCGCGGGTACTGAAGAAGGGCGTGCTGTTCCACGTGCGTGCCGGCAAGCTCTACGACCTGTGGCGCACCTACGACTCGTGGGACGCGGTGCCCACGGCGGTACGGGCCAAGGTGGAGCGGGACTACTTCGGCGCGACGTTCGAGGAGGTCGCCGCCCGTGTCGTACCCCAAGGGGGGTCCGCGCCGGACCCCAAGCGCCGGATGGCCCTGGTCTTCCGTTGGTACTGCGCCCAGGCACTTCGGTGGGCGATCGAGGGCACCCCGGGACGCGTCGCCGACTACCAGGTGGCCTGCGGGCCCGCGCTGGGCGCGTGCAACCAGTGGTTGCGCGACACCCCGTCGCGGGCGTGGCGCGATCGGCACGCCGACGACCTGGCCGACCGGCTGATGACCGACGCCGCCGCGATCGTCGGGATCTCTGGCACGTAGCACCCAACACCCGTCCGGCCATCGGTCAGCAAGGAGGAGAAGCTGTGTCAGAAACCGTTCCTGTCGTCGACGGTCTGCCCATGATCCGTGGTGGTTGCCCGTTCGACCCGGCGCCCCAACTCGCCGAACTGCGCCGGGACCATCCCGTCGCCCGGATGGTGTTCCCGGACGGCCACGTCGGTTGGCTGGTGACCGGCTACGGCGAGGTGCGCCGGCTGCTGGCCGACCGTGGGATGAGCTCGCGCGGTGACCTGCTGCGTACGCCCATCCCGTTGCCCATGGCCGGGGACCGGACCGAGGTGGCGCCGGGGATGTTCACGGCGATGGACCCACCGGACCACACCCGGTACCGGCGCCAACTGACCGCGTGGTTCTCGGCCCGGCGGACCCGCTCGCTGGAACCGCTGCTGGCCGCCAGCGTGGAGCGGCACCTGAACGCGATGATCGCGTCGGGTGGTCCGGTCGACCTCGTCACGGCCTTCGCGGAGCCGGTCGCCGCGCTGGCGATCTGTGAACTGCTGGGCGTCCCGGCCGCCCAGCGCGAGGTGTTCAGCAGGTCGATCAGCGCGCTGTTCACCGTGCACTCCAGCGCCGAGGAGGCCATCGCCGGCTGGCAGAACATCGGTGGCCTGCTGATGGGCCTGATCCATGCGAAACGAGCCGAACCCACCGACGACCTGCTCGGTACCCTGGCCGCCGACGACAGCCTCAGCGACCAGGAGCTTGCCACCATCGGCAGCGTGCTGCTCGTCGCCGGCTACGACACCAGCAAGAACATGGTCGCATTGGGCACGTTCGCCCTGCTGGAACATCCCGAGCAGTACGCCGCGCTCGTCGCCGACCCGGCGCTGGGGGAGAAGGCGGTCGAGGAACTGCTGCGTTACCTGACGATCGTGCACGCGGGCTCGATCCGCGCGGTCGGTGCGGACATGGAGTTCGAGGGGCACCGGTTCGCCGCCGGGGACGCCGTGTCGCTCTCGCTCGCGGCGGCCAACCGGGACCCGGCGCTCTGCGATGAACCCGACCGTCTCGACATCACCCGCGAGCCGCTGCCCCACCTGGCTTTCGGCCACGGCATCCACCAGTGCGTGGGTCAGCCGCTGGCGCGGTTGGAACTGCGGCTCGTGTTCGAGATGCTGGCCCGCCGGCTACCGGGGCTGCGCCTGGCGGTGCCCGCCGAGCAGGTCCCGACCACCCCCGAAATGATCATTTACGGCGTACGCAAGCTCCTGGTGACGTGGTGAACGGAGGAAACGTGTTGTACCGCGAAATGCTCAAGTCGAAGATCCATCGCGCGACGGTGAAGCAGGCCGACCTGCACTACGTCGGGTCGATCACCATCGACTCCACGCTGATGGCCGCCGCGGATCTGCTGCCCGGCGAGAAGGTTGACGTCGTCGACATCGACAACGGTGCCCGCCTCAGCACGTACGTCATCGGGGGTCCGGCCGACAGCGGCATCATCGGCATCAACGGCGCCGCGGCCCGGTTGATCAGCCCGGGCGATCTGATCATCATCATCTCGTACGCCGCGATGGCCGAGGAGCAGGCCCGTTCCTACCGACCCAGCGTCGTCTTTGTCGACGCCGACAACCGTCCGGTACGGATCGGCTCCGACCCGGCCGAGGTGCCCGACGGCGTCGAGCTGATGCGCGGCGACACCGTCAGCGCATGACCGATCTTCATCCGGCGAACTCGGAGACCGCAATGAGCGACCCTGACGTCATGACCGCCTTCACCAGCGGCCTCGCGGACATCAATCTGGACGAGTCCAGCACCCCGCGTACGGGCGCGCGGGCGGCCGGGATGAAGTCGGCCAGCGCTTCCATCTACGACATGGCCGCCACCCTGTCCGGCAGGGGCGACCTGTGGAACTGGGGCATGGACGACCCTACGCTCGTCGCGGAGATCCAGGCCCTGCTCCCCGGATTCACCGAGTTCGGCACGGACGGCTTCAGCGAGCAGTTGTACTACCTCGCCCTGCGGGACCTTCCGATCGGCCTCGACGACTACGCCGGTCGGGTGGTCCTGGAGGTCGGCTGCGGAATGGGGGAGGGGCTGAACTTCCTGTCCCGGATCGCCCACGGCGCCCGGATGACCGGGCTTGACCTGTCGCCCAGGGCGGTCGCCAGGGCCACGGCGACGCTATCCCGGGGTGAGGACCTGCGCTTCGTGCGGGGCGACGCAGAAGAACTGCCCATCGAGGACGGTTCGGTGGACATCCTGGTCAACATCGAGAGCTCGCACACGTACCCCGATCTGGAGCGCTTTCTCCGCGAGGCCGAGCGCGTGCTGCGGCCCGGCGGGATACTCACGCACATCGACGTGTTCACGCGGCAGCGCTTCCGGACGATGCGGCGGATCACCGAGGAGATCCACGGGCTGAAGTGGATCGCCGACCACGACATCTCCGCCGAGGTCCGCGCGGCGGTGCGTCGGCGGATGGCCCCGGACAGCCACTTCCGGCGCGTGCTGGACAGGCAGCGGATGAACCCGTTGGTGCGACGGATCGCCGCGCACAGCCAGATCCTCATGTTCGGCGGCATGTTCGCGGGCTACCAACCGCCCACCTCCATCAGGGTCCTGAGCAAGCTGGGCATCGTGCCGTGGATGAGCGGGCTGCCGATGGAGAGCTACCGGCACCAGGTCGCCGTCCGCACCTGACCCCGTCCACCACGCGTACGAAGGGAGGGCACGTGGTCGCACGGCTCTTCGCCGTCGCCGCCGACACCGACGACGGCCTGCTCGCGGCGCTGCGTTGGCACGCGGATCGGATCAGGGCGGGCCGGGACCTGCCCCCACTGGCCCGGTACTGCCAGGATGCCGGGGTCCGCACCGCCGGTCGACCGCACCGGGTGGGCTTCGCCGTCGACTCGTACGACGACCTGGCGACGCGGCTGACCGAGGTACTCGCGGGGGAGGTCGACCGCGTCCCGGCGGAGTTCGGGGCGCGTCGCCCCGGCCTGGTGTTCGTCTTCGCCGGGCAGGGCGCCCAGTGGCCCGGGATGGGACTGGAGTTGCTGGCCACCGAGCCGGTGTTCCGGGCCGCGCTGCGTCGCTGCGACGAGCAGGTCCGGCAGTTCGCCGGCTTCTCCGTGACCGAACAGTTGGGGCTCGACCCGGCGGCGTCCCGGCTGCACGAGATAGACGTGCTGCAACCGACGATGGTGTCGGTGCAGATCGCCTTGGTGGCGCTGTGGCGCGACTGGGGAGTGACGCCCGACGCCGTGGTCGGCCACAGCATGGGGGAGATCCCCGCCGCGTACGCCGCGGGGGCGCTGACCCTGCCCGATGCCATGCTGATCGCGTGCCGGCGCAGTGCCCTGCTGCGCCGGATCACCGGCAAGGGCGCGCTGGCCACCACGGAGCTGTCACCGGCGCAGGCGCATGCGCTGGCTGCGGCGAGCGCGGGGAGGATCAGCGTCGCGGGGGAGAACAGTCCCCGGTCGACGGTGCTGGCGGGCGACACCGAGTCGCTCGCCGCGCTGGTCGACGATCTCAACCAGCGTGATGTCTACTGCCGGATAGTCCGCGGTACGGTCGCCTCGCACAGCCACTACGTCGACGAGTTGCGGGACGACCTCGACGACGCCCTCCGCTCGTTGGCCCCGACGCCGACGCGGTTGCCGATGTACTCGACGGTGACGACGGAACGGGTGCCCGGCACGTCACTCGGATCCGGGTACTGGATGAGAAACCTGCGCGAACCCGTCCGGCTCGCCGCCACGGTGCGGCGTCTCGCCGAGGACGGTCACGAGGTCTTCGTCGAGATCAGTACCCACCCGGTGCTGCTCAGCAGTGTGCGGCAGACGCTGGCGAGCGCCGGACGTCCGGGGCAGCTGGTGTCCTCCGGCCGCCGGCGGGACGAGCGCCGGGCAATGCTGTCGTCACTCGGCACGCTGTACGCGTGCGGTCGCGACCCGCACTGGCCGGCGCTCGCCCCACCGGGTCCCGTTCCTGCCCTCACCCCGTACCAGGCCGCTGTCCTGGACGCCGTACGGTCCCGACGGTCGGCCGTGGTGGCGGTGGGTTCAGGATGAGGGCGCCGGACCGACCTGTGGGACGAGCCGGTACCGGCCCGACTTCCGGTCCAGGGACCCGGCGTCGACGAGGGACCGCCGCAGGGATACCACGTCCACCGGGCTGCCCTCACACCACGGCCGGAGCCTGTCGGTCACGGTGCGCTCGTCGTACTCGTCACCGGGACCGAAGGTCGTGTCCGCCACGTGGCGGAGCACGGCCCGGCGGCTTTCGTCGTCCTGCTCGGGCAACTGGACCAACAGACCGCCGCGGATGTAGCCGCGCAGCCGGGGGTCCGGCTGTGCGGCGGCTTCCTCTTCCTCCTCGCGACGCCGGGCCAGGTCTGCCGCCTCGGCGAGAACCTCCTCGTCGACGGCCAGCCGTCCGGGGCCCTCGGCAACGAGCAGGCCCGCCTCGAAGAGCTGCCCGATGGCCTCGGCGGCCTGTGGAGCGGCGAGGCCGGACGCGTCGAGGATCTCCGAGGGCTTCGACGCGCCCAGGGACACGGCCGAGAACACGCGACGGTGGGTGGGGTCGGAAAGGAGGATCGCGAGTGCTTCTGGCGTCATCGTCCCCGCCGCCGGATCTTGATGCTGTCGAGGTCGGTCGCGACGGACTCAAGGTCCTGGAAATCGGCACCGAGCGCCCGGATGGCGGCCGCGGCGAGTGCTTCCGCCCTGCCGATCACCACCGCCTCCTTTTCCTCCTCGGTGGCCGGGACGAGGCACCGGAAGGTGAACATGAGCAGGGCCCGCTCGTAGGTGACGGTGCCGTCGAGGGTGAACCTGGCCTGGAACAGGTTGTGCTCCTCGGCCTCGGCGAGCAGCCTGGCCCGCTGGCCGTCGTCGAGCGGCGCGAACTTGCCGCGCACGATGACCTGGTAGGTCTTACTGGACATTGCGGGGGACCTCCGGAATCGGGGTGGGTGTCAGGACATCGTCGGTCGCGGCGGTTGGCGCGGCAGGAAGAACAGGAGGCAGATCACCGCCGCCAGCCCACCGGCCGCCCAGTACATCGCCTCGCTGAAGGTGGCGATGAACGTCCGCTTGTGGATGTCGGTGAGGGTCGCTTCGATCGTGGCCCGCTGGTCGGGGGCGCCGTCCGCGGCGAGGGTACGACAGCTGTCCGGTACGGCCGTGAGGTCCGCCTGACCGAGCGAGTCGGTGGCGCAGGTCCTGATCGCCGCCGACTGCGGTGCCGCTGCCTGGACGGCCGACACGACCCGGTCCGCCTGCGGCCCGGCGTTGCTGGCGAGGGCGGAGAAGAAGATGCCGCCGATGATCGCCACACCCAGGGCGGCGCCCAGCTGCCCGGCCGCGTTGATCAGGCCGGACGCGGCACCCGCCTCCCGGGGCTGGACCTCGGTGAGGGTCATGCCGGTCAGCGGCGCGAGCAGCATGCCCATGCCCGAGCCGAGGAGCAGCATCGGCGCCACGGCGTGCCACGAGGTGATCGCGGAGCCGACCTGTTGGGCGGTCCAGGCGTAGAGCAGGAGGCCGGCCAGCATCATCAGCGAGCCCGCGAACAGGCAGTTGCGTCCGTACCGGGGGAACAGCTTGCGTACGGCGAGGTTGCCGGCGATCGGGACACCCACCGAGAACGGGATGGCGGTCAGTCCGGTGTGCAGGGCCGACCAGCCGAGTCCACCCTGGAGGTAGAGCGTCCAGCTGAGGAAGAAGCCCGCCGGAATGCAGCTGAAGAGCAGTTGGGTGCCGACGCCGGCGCCGAACGTCCGGATCCGGAACAGCGACAGCACCACCAGCGGCGACCCGTCCTTGCGGGTCTTGTAGTGCTCGTAGAACACGAACAGCACGAGAACGGGTACGGAGGCGACGAGCGCGATGATGCTCCACCCGGGCCAGCCGAGTTCTCGGCCCTGGAGCAGCGGCAGCAGCAACAGCAGCAGTCCGACGATCGCCAGGACCATGCCGACGATGTCCAGCCGGGTGGCGCGCGGCGACCTCGACTCACGCATCCACAGGCCGGCGGCGACCAGTGCCGCTATGCCGATCGGCAGGTTGACCGCGAAGATGGTCCGCCAGCCCAGGCCGAACGGGTTCCAGTGGATCAGCACCCCGCCGGCGAGCGGTCCGGCGACGATGGCCAGGCCGATCATGCTGGCGTACAGGCTGACGACCCGGCCGATCTCCTGCGGCGGGAATGTGACGTGGATGATCGCCAAGACCTGCGGCACCATGATCGCGGCGGCGACGCCCTGCAACATCCGGGAGACCACCAGCATCTCCGCGCTCGGGGCGAAGGCACACAGGGCGGAGGTCAGCACGAAGCCGGCGACCCCGGTCAGGAACATCTTCTTACGACCGAAGATGTCGCCGAGTCGCCCGCCGGTGATCAGGATGACCGCGAAGCACAGCGTGTAGCCGACGGTCACCGCCTGGATGGCGGCCGACGAAGCGCCGAGATCCTCCTGAATGCTCGGAATCGCCACGGTGACGATGTTGACGTCGAGCAGGTCCATGAAGGTCGCGACGAGCAGGACCATCAGCGCCAGCCAGCGTTTCGGGTCCAGCTCGGGGGTGTCGACGACAGGCGGATCGACGGCCGGGGCCGGCCGTGCCGTCTGCACTTCCTCGCTCATTGGTTGCACTCCAGTTCTTCCGTGGGTCGGGGTCGGCCGGAGCGGCCGTCCCCGGGCTCATGCGCGAGGGGTGCCGTCTTCGGGGTCGGGCGGGTCGGTGGGCTCGGTCGCACCGGTACGGGCCAGCGCGGTCCACGACCTCATGAGGAGGTCGACCACGTCCATCACGCTCCCGGCGATGCTGTCGGCGGGGGAGAGCGCGCGTTGGATGGACAGTCCGTCGTCCAGGGCGTGCACGATCAGCGCCAGCAGTTCCACCGGCGCGGGCGGTGGGACCGAGCGGGCGGCGAAGCCCTGCCCGAGCGCCTGGGCCATCGCCGCACGGGAACGCCGCTCGCGATCGGCCAGCAGCGGCAGCATCTCCGGGTCCCGCAGTCCGTAGAGCCAGAGTTCGGTACGCAGGGCCAGCCAGCTCGCGAAGTTCCTGTCCCGTTCGCGGTGCCAGCTGCGCAGGTGCTCGATCGTCTCCTCGAACGAGCCTGCCCGCTGACTGAGCGCCTGGACCTCCTCCAACTCGTGCTCGGTCCGTTGTTCCAGCAGGGCCAGGACCATCTCGTGCTTGCCGTCGAAGTTGCCGTAGAACGCGCCTCGGGTGTAGCCGGCGCGTTCGACGATCTGCTCGACCGAGGTGCCGTTGACGCCGCACTCGGCGAACAGTTCGGCGGCCGCGTGCAGCAGTTCCCTTCGGGTGATCTCACGGCTCTCCTGCCGGGTCAGCCGTTTATTGATGGTGATCGACCTCCTCCGTGAGACTCGGATACAGTACCGTATCCTGATACAGGATCGTATCTGGATACCGGCAAACCTGCCTTGAAGTGGCCAGAATGCCCGAAGCACGACAGTGCGGCACGAAGGCCAGACGTCATGAGCGATCGAATGGGGATGATGGTGACCAGAGCGTTCGACTGGACGGATGTCGAGTTCGATCTGTCCGACGTGAACTTCGTGACCGACCGGGAGGCCGGGGAGCGCTGGCTCGGCGCCCCTCGCCCGGTGTGCCCGGGCCGGTTCTCCGACGGCAACGACGTGTACGTCGTCACGCGGTACGAGGCGGTCCGCAGCCTGTTCGCGGACTCGCGGGTCAGCAACCACCCGCCGGAGGGGGTACACCTCGACAGCATGCGCAAGCGCGGTGTGCCCGAGGAACTGCTCAAGTACTTCGACTCCACGATCATGACCATGGTGCCGGAGGACCATCGCCGGGTGCGTTCCCTGATCGACAGGGCGTTCTCCGTGCGCCGGGTCCGTACGCTCCGCCCCCGGATCGAGAGCCTGGCCGACGATCTCCTCGATCGGATGGACCCGGCGGGGGAGGCCGATCTGGTCGCCGACTACGCCCATCCGATCTCCACCACCGTGATCTGCGAGCTGCTCGGCGTTGATGACGAGCACCGGGACCGGTGGCTGAAGTGGACGGAGGCGTTCACGACCTTCGTCCGTCCGGACCCCGTACTGCTGCCGCCCGCGCTGCGCGGCATGGTCGACACGGTCGTGAAGCTGATCCGCGCGCGTCGTGTCGAGCCCGGTGACGACCTGATCTCCGACCTGGCCCGGATCAGCGACGAGACCGGGAAGCTCGACGAGGTCGAGTTGGTCGCCCTCGTGCTCGTCCTCGTGCAGGCCGGCCTCGACACGGTCCGGCACTCCATCTCCCTCAGCTTCTACAACCTGCTGACCCACCCCGACCAGCTGGAGTTGGTCAGGACACAACCCGAGCACACCGTCCGGGCGGTGCGGGAGCTGATGCGCTACGCCGGCCCGATCAAGATGGCGCTGCCGCGCTTCGCGGCGGAACCGATAGAGGTCGACGGGGTCACGATCCCGAAGGACGGCCAGATCCAGCTCGTGGTGGGTGCCGCCAACAACGATCCGGAGCGGTTCGCGGACCCACGGACCCTGGACGTCACCCGGTCCGACAATCCCCAGCTCAGCTTCGCGGCCGGGGACCACTACTGCCCGGGAGCGGCCCTCGCGACGGCGGAGACGGAGATCGCGCTGAACAAGTTGTTCGCCCGGTTCCCCGGCGTGCGGCTCGTCGCCGATCCGGAGGAGGTGGGTCCGAGGTTCCTCCGGGCCGTCTCCCGTCTGCCCGTCCGGCTGGCGTGACCGCGGCCTCGACACGATCCGCGCCGGGTGCGCGGGTGATTCCGGTGCCGGCCGCCCCGCCGCCGGCAACCGGGTAGCGCGATTCGGTCGGCTCGCCGTTCGTGCATCTTTCATCAGTTGCGTTCACGGAGGAGCTCGGATGAAAGGCATTACCAGCGCCATCCTCAGTCAGAACCTGACGTCGGACGACTTCGCGGCGCTGCCGATCCCGGAAAGCTATCGTGCGATCACGCTGCACGCGGACGAAGTGGAACTCTTCTCCGGGGTCCCGGTCCAGGACCGGGACCCGCGTAAGTCGGTGCACCTCGACGACGTCGCCGTCCCGGAGGTGGGGCCCGGCGAAGCGCTGGTGGCGGTGATGGCCAGCTCGGTGAACTACAACACCGTGTGGTCGTCGCTCTTCGAGCCGATGCCGAGCTTCCGGTTCCTGGCCCGGTACGGCAAGCTGTCACCGCTCGGCCGCCGTCATGACCAGCCCTACCACGTGATCGGCTCGGATCTCGCGGGCGTCGTACTGCGTACCGGGCCGGGCGTCTTCGCTTGGCGGCCCGGCGACGAGGTCGTGGCGCACTGCCTCTCGGTGGAGTTGGAGTCGCCCGACGGGCACGGCGACACAATGCTCGACCCGGACCAGCGCATCTGGGGATACGAGACCAACTATGGCGGCCTGGCCGAACTGGCCCTGGTCAAGGCGAACCAGCTGATGCCCAAACCCGCGCACCTGACCTGGGAGGAGGCCGGCACGCCGGGGCTGGTCGCGTCGACGGCGTACCGGCAACTCGTTTCCAGGAACGGCGCCGCGATGAAGCAGGGCGACAACGTGCTGATCTGGGGTGCCTCCGGTGGCGTGGGCGCGTTCGCGACGCAGTTCGCGCTGGCGGGCGGGGCCAACCCGGTCTGTGTGGTGTCCAGCCCGACGAAGGCGGCGATCTGCCGGGCGATGGGCGCCGAGGCGGTCATCGACCGGGCCGCGGAGGGATTCGAGTTCTGGAAGGACGAGCACACCCAGAATCCCGCGGAGTGGAAGCGGTTCGGCCGCCGGATTCGTGACCTCACCGGCGGGGAGGACGTCGACATCGTCTTCGAGCATCCCGGCCGGGACACCTTCGGCGCCTCGGTGTACGTCGCCCGCAAGGGCGGCACGATCGTGACCTGCGCGTCCACCTCCGGCTTCCGCCACGAGTACGACAACCGTTACCTGTGGATGTCACTCAAACGGATCGTCGGATCCCACTTCGCCAACTACCGGGAGGCATGGGAGGCGAACCGGTTGATCGTCAAGGGAAAGATCCACCCCACGCTGTCCGAGACGTACGCCTTGGAGGACACGGCCCAGGCGGTGTACGACGTCTACCGCAACCGGCACCTCGGCAAGGTCGGGGTGTTGGCGCTGGCACCCCGGGAGGGACTGGGAGTCCGCGACTTCGCCATGCGCGAGAGACATCTGGACGCGATCAACCGCTTCCGGGTTCGGCCGACCGCCGACCGGTGCCGAACTCCGCAGGCGGGCGGATTCGCGTTCTGATTCGCCGGCTGCGGGCGTGGCCGCGCCGGTCCGGCCCCTGCCGCCGGAACTCGTGAGCCGGACAGCGGCAGGGGCCGGGACGACGACTACTGGTAGCCGCGGATCTCCTTGAACACGGCGGCCAACGGGCCGGTCCGCGCGTCGAACGTCCGGCCGCCGGTCAGTGCCGAGATTTCGGTCATCTCACCCACGTTGCCCTCGCCGAAGAGCAACGTGAAGACCGGTACGGCCTTCGTCGGAGCCGGCAGTTTGGCGTGGTACGCGCGGAAGTCGGCGAAACTCTTCCCGACCGTCCGTTCCCCGTCGGTCAGCAGCACCACCGAGGTGATCCGGCCGGGTTCCGCCGCGTCGAGTTGGCGGGCCAGGTCGAGACCGGCGACGAGCGCGTCGTAGACGGCGGTGTCGCCAACGGCGGCGAACCGCCGGACCTGGTCGCGGATCTGGTTGAGCGCCGGCTCCCGGTTGGTCTCCGGTACGTCGAACCGGCGGGACGCCGCCGGCCTCGTGCTGAACGGGAGCAGGATCACCTGTTCCCTACCGTTGAACCGGGTCAGCGCTCCGGACAGCGAGGTGTCCGCGCCGGAGAGCCCGAGCAGCGCGGTCTTGAGCCCGTCCAGCCGTGCGCCACGCATCGAGCCGGAGGTGTCGAGCAGGTAGATCGTCCGGGCCGGCCGGCGTAGCGCGTCGCCGAAGCCGGTCACCAGTGCGGTCGCGGCGTCGTAACGGGACGGGAACGGCAGCTCGACCAGACCACCGTCGACCGGGCCGAGCACGTCCGCCGGTTCGACGCCGGGCACGGCCGGGCGGCGGAAGGTGGTGTCCATGATGCGGCGTTGGGTGCTCGGTCGACGCAGGTAGTCGGCGATCGCCGCGTAGTTGGTGCGTGCCTGTTCGGACGCGCCGGCGAGCAGCGTGAGCGGATAGTCGGCGGTCACCACGCCGTCCGCCGGGTGGACGATCACCAGCGGTTCGGACAGTTGCCCACCGTGGTTCAGCGACACGAGCACGGACTCGTAGTTGATCAGCCCGTCGACCGGGGCGTCGCCGGTCTGCCGTTTGACGTACGCGTCGGCCAGCCACCCGGACGACCCGGCGGTGAGCGACTGCCCGGCGAAGAAGGGCCGGAGCCGGGGCGTGAGCGCGTTGATCTCGGCCGTGGTCAGCGCCCGACCGGTGCCGGCGAGGGCGGCGGCGACGCTCACCAGCGCCGAGTAACCGGAGTTCGATGCGGCCGGATTCGTCATGCCGTAGGTGAACCGGCCCGCTCCGGCGGCTTCCGCAATCTCGCTCCAGGTCGGGCGGGTCCTGTCCCAGCCCAACCGCTGCGCCACCGACGCCCGCAGACCGAGCACCACCGGGGAGTTGGCCACCTTGGTAGTCACGTCGATCTTCCCGGCCGCGTCCGGGTGCAGCTCCAGGTAACGATTGCTGGAGAACCAGATCGCGTCCTGGTCGGCCGCGGCGGCACCGGAGACCACGCGCTCGATTCCGTCGAGCGTCCCGATCTGGGTGAGTTGCACGCGTACGCCGGTGGCCGTCTCCGCGTCGGCCAGGACCGGATCCAGGTCGGCCAGCTCGGAGCCGGCCAGCACCCGCAGCACGCCCGAGCCGCGCTTGTACGGGGCCTCCGAACCCTCCGACGGTTCGGGTCGGGTCTGGCCGGTGCACCCGGCCACGGCGGTGAGCAGCACCACCACCAGGGACAAACACGCGGTACGGCGCACTCGTGGTCTCCTTGTCGTCACGGTCGTAGGCGTACATCGAGAGTGGTGAGCAGTGCTTCGACGGCGGCCGGGGCGGGTGGTTGCACCAGGTCGCCGATCCGGGCGGGCAGCGCCGCGCCGCCGGCGGACAGCCCGGCCAGCACGGCCGCGGAGATCGACTCGTCAGCGGTACGGAAGCCGTGCTCGGCGGCGAGCCGGAGGAGTTCGGGATCGGTGTCCAGGAGCCGGCCGACCCGGTCTCCCGGGCCGTCGAACGCGACCAGCGTGTGTACGCCGCTCACGGTCGGCGAGAGATACAGCAGGGTGGCGTTGCTCGGCAGGGTTTCGGAACGGGCCGCCTCGACGTACTGGGCCTCGTAGGCGAGCACCAGCGGCGCGAAGTTCAGGGCCTGGGTCAGATACTTCTGGAACGGGTCGTCGGTCGACCGTTCCAGGCCGCCCTGGTCGGCGAAGAGCCGGACCACCTGGTCGACGGCGGGGCTGTCGTCACCGAGTTGCCGGGCCGCCAGCCAGGCGTAGGCCGCGGCCGAACCGGAGTCGCTCGGATGCGTGGTGGTGAGCAGGATGTCCCGCCGGGCCGGGTAGGCGACGTTGCCCGCGATCTGGTCCCAGCGCACGTCGCGGTGCGCGAGGTCGAGGAACCTGTCCAGGTCGAGCACCCAGTGGCCCTCGGGCGCCCGGTGTGCCGCGCCCTGCCCGGCGAGCAGGTCGACGATGGGGGTGAAGGTCGCGACCACCAGCGGCGATTCGAACGGCGCGTACGAGCCGACGGCCGGACGGACCTGGCGTACCCGCTCGGCCGCCTGCTCGCTGCCGGGGAAGGCGAAGTCGTACCGTCCCAGTGGAACGGTCGTCGACATCTCACCCGAGCCGCGCGCGTCGACCTCCACCCGGAGGCCATGGTCGGCGAGGGCATCGCGTACGCGTGGATCGGCGAAGAAGGTTGCCTTCTCCGACCCGACCACACCACGAACCGGTTCCAGACGCTCGGGTACGGCAAGGTAGTAGCCGATCCCCGCGCCGAGAACGGCGAGGATGACGATCGCGATCACCAGGATCCAGGGGCGCCTCACCGGCCGATGGTGGGGGCCGATCGCTTCCAGCACGGGGCACGGGCGGTGAACATTCGGCGAACGGTCGCTGTCCGGCTCGTTCGGCGGTACCACGCCTGAGTGGACGACCACGATCGTCACGCCCCGGCGCCGGGCGCCGGGGCGTGATCGGCCGGGTGTGCGTGGGTTACGAGTGGGCGCGCAACGCGGCGCCGAACCACTCGAAGGCGGGAACGCCGGGCGGGAACGGCGGGCGGCCGTTCAGCACCCCGACGAGCTGCCAGTAACGCTCGACCCGCCGGTCGGTGAACGTCTCCAGTTGGTCGGCCAACCTAGCGCGCTCGGCGGCGGGCAGGCCCGGGTCCACGATCCGGTCCAGCACCGCCCGCCCCTCGGCCGAGCGCGGGTCGACCCCGGCGGCCACCGCCGCCCCGGCGTGTTCGAGTACGCCCGACGGCTCGTACCCCTGCGGGCCCGGGTTCCGGGGTGCGGCGGCGCCGGCCAGCGCCATCTGCCGTACCCGATCGGCGAAGCTCGCGTCGCCGACGAGCTCGGCCAGCTCCAGCCACGCGTCCACCTGCTCCGGCGTCGGATCGGCCGGCAGTTGCCGCATCGCCTGCCCGATACCGGCGCCGGGTGCCTGCGGGTCGATCCCCTCGAACACGCGGTCCACGAAATCGTCGATCATCCGCTGCCGCTCCTGGGCGGAGAGGCGGGCCAGATCATGCATGAGTCTCAACTCCTCGATTGTGCTGTCCCGTTGCGCGACCGACCGCAGTACCGCCCGCTGGAGCGCAAGCGCACCGATCCGAGCGTCCATGGCCCGTACGTGTGCCCGGGCGACGTCGCCCACCGTGCTCTGCCGGTCCAGGATCCGCCGTACGGTGTCGAGGTCCAGACCCAGCTCGCGCAGGGTCCGTACCAGGTCCAGGCGGGCCACCGCCGCCGTGTCGTAGAGGCGGTACCCGCCGGCCGAGCGCCCGGCCGGCGGGACGAGCCCACTGTCGGACCAGAACCGGATGGTGCGTACCGACAGACCGGTACGCGCCGCGAGCTGTCCGATGGTGAACAGGGTGCTGTGGTCGTTCACGGGATTCAGCCTCAACCCTCCAGCCGCTGGAGACTCAAGTCCGATTCTCGGCCATCGTGGGCCCGTACCCCGGTCAGAACACGACCGCAACCTTGCCCGCCAGCCCGCCCCGCTGGAACCGGGTGTGCGCGGCGTGGATCGCCGGCAGACCGAAGATGGCGTCGACGCGGGGCGTGAGCAGGCCCCGGTCGACCAGTTCGACCAGTTCGGCCAGTGCCGCCAGGGCCGGGCCGTCCTCGCGCACCTGGTGGATGGTGGTGCGGACACCGCGTGCGGAGAGGTCCGGGACCGGCCCGGCCTGGGTGGCGATCGAGGCGTACCGTCCGCCGTCGGCGACGGCTCGGTGACGAACGCTCCGAAGGTGTCGAAGACCGCGTCGTAGCCGCGCCGGGGAAGGACCGCCGGGTCGGTGGTGACGGTGGCAGGGCGATTTTGCCGCCGGTGACGAGCGTGGCGAACGCCGGACTGAGCAGTCTGTCCGTCGTGAGCGCGCGGGCGAAGGCGAGCAGGTCCGACCCTGCTGTCGGCGGAGAACATGTCCCAGCGGGTCCCGGTCACCACACCCGCCGACGAACTCGCCACCCTGGCCGAAACCGTCAACGGCATGCCCGATCCTGTCCGGCATCGCCGATCGGGACCGGCTCCTGCACAGCCAACGTCTGTTCGTCGCCAACGCCGCCCACGAACCCCGTACGCCACTGACCACCGTGCATACCGCCATCGACGTGACGCTCGACGGTCGACCCGGCGCCGACGAGCTGCTCGTGATGGCCGGCGACATCCGCGACGCAGTCGAACACAGCCAACGGACCCTCGACGGGCTGCTCACCCTGGCCCGCGGCCAGACCGGGCCCGGCCGACAACGCGCCGTCGACCTCGCGGACGTGGTGGCCGACATCGTCGACGCCGTACGAGAGCGGGCGGCGACCCATCCGGTCGAGCTGCGGACCGAACTGCGACCCGCCCCGATCACCGGTGATCCCGTCCTGCTCGACCGGATGGTCAGCAACCTCATCGACAACGCCGTCCGGCATGTTCGAACCCTTCGTCCGGGGTTCGGCGAACCATTCGCGAAGCGACGGCGGGGTCGGCCTCGGCCTGTCCATCGTGCGCGCGGTCGTCGACGCCCACCACGGGCGACTCTCCAGCACCGTACGCCCGACCGGCGGGCTGGACATCACGGTCCACTTCTCCGGTAGCCGGCGGCGCCGCGCCGTCGGGTGACGGCGCCGCGCCGCCGCACCCGGTGGGGTGCGCCACCCTGTCGAAGACCTCGATCCGGTACGGCGGTCAGGCCGCGGCCTTTCTGAAGACCTCGACCAGGCTGGTGAAGCTGTCGGTGGCGTGGCCTTCGGCCATGCCGCGCCGGAAGATCTCCAGTACCGCGCTGGGCAGTGCGGCGTCGATGCCCGCGTCCCTGGTGGTGTGGACGACGTGGTCGACGCTCGCCGTGCCCATGGCGAGTCTGTCCACGTCGCCGGGGTGCTCACCGGCCTCGATCCGGGGCGCGTAGAACTCCATGAAGGACGGGATCGAGGAAAGCGTGGACGTGGCGTACGGCAGGAACTCCTTCGCGGAGATGCCGTTCGCGTCGGCCAGCGCGAGGGCGTGCAGGTAGCTGAGCATGGTCGTCCAGAACATGTCCATCTGAAGCTGGTAGTACAACGCGGCCAGGCCCGGGTCGGATCCGCGGTAATCGGTGCCGGTGAGCACCCGCAGCGTGTCCCGGTGCGCCTCGAAAACCTCCTGCGGGCCGCTGTAGAGGGTGGAAAATTCCGGGCTTCCGATGCCCGACGGTGGCGTCTGCACCCCTCCGGTGAGGTACCGGGCGCCCCGCTGCTCCACCCATTCGGCTGCCGTACGCGCTCGCTCCGGGGTGTCGGAGCTGAGGTTCACGACGACCCGGCCCGGCAGTGCCGCGGCGGCCGGTTCGAGGATCGCGTACATCGCGTCGTGGTCGGTCAGGCTCAGGATCACCAGTTGGCTGGCGGTCAGTGCCTCGGTCGTCGTGGCGGCCCGGCCGGCACCCCGGGCCACCAGCGCGTCGGCCCTGCTCGCGGTCCGGTTCCACACGGTCACCGGGTGGCCGTTGTCCAGGAACGCGGTCACCATCGCCTGTCCCATCGGACCGAGACCGATGACCGTTACTGCCTGCTTGTCCATGCGAACCCCTCGACTAGAACGAACGCTCTATCCAATGGGGAGCGTAGCAGGACTCTAGAACGATCGCTCTATCTAGTAGCCTTCGGTGCATGAGGACCAAGCCACAGCGCGACGGGGCCGTGCGTACGGGCGGCACCCCCGGCACCCGCGACCGGATAGTCGTGGCGACCTCGCGGCTGATGCAGCGGCAGGGTTACGAGGGGACCGGCATCAAGCAGATCGCCCAGGCGTCGGAGGCCACCCTCGGCTCGGTCTACCACTTCTTCCCCGGTGGAAAGCGGGAGCTGGCGGCCGAGGCGGTTCGCCACGCCGACCGGGAGTTCGCCGACCTCCTGCGCCGGGCGCTGGCCAGCGCGGACGATCCGGCCGAGGCGGTCATCGCCTGCTGTCGGGTCCTGGCCGAGGGGCTGCGCGACTCCGACTGGTTGGACGGTTGTCCGGTCACCGCCACCGCGCTGGAGACCGTCGGCCGGGACCCGGACCTCCAGCAGGCGGTCGACCAGGCATTCGGGCACTGGCAGAGCCTCGTCGCCGACAAGCTCCGGGGTGCCGGCGTCGACGAGGAGAGCGCCCGTGACCTCGCCTGCACCGTGATCAACACGCTGGAGGGTGCCGAACTGACCGCTCAGGTGTCCAGAAGCGCCCGCCCCCTGGACGTCGCGGGCATGCACCTGGCCAGGCTGATCACCTCCTACCTGTAGGTGAGGTTCTCGCCCCTGGGGTCGAGCGTGCGGCGCGCCGGCCCCGGCACCGGCGGCTTCTCCCTGCGGGACGACCTCGACTATTCCGGTGGGGACTCGGTTGTCGCCAACCGCTACACCTACGGTTTCGGGCAACCCGCTGGGCTTCGTCGACCCGGACGGGCACTACCCGACCCCGTCAGGAGGGCTCGGGCGACTCCGAGCGGTATTGGTTCGTCGGGGCCCCGAAGCCCAACCTTCCGGATGAGCTGACCGTCGAGCAGGTACAGGCGGGGAACTTCCCCGCGTGGACACCTCGCCCCTCCCTGCCACTCGGCGGTTGGCTGCCTTCCAGCTCACGGATCCAGCCTCACCGCCGCTTGCGCGGCAGGGCGCTGAACAGCGGCGGGGACGACCACGCGGGTTCCCCGCGACCCTGGAAACGCTCCAGGTCCGGCGTTTCCAGGCGTGGACGGCCCGACAGGTACAGCCCGGTTGCGCCGACGAGCCCGACGGCGGCGATGGCAAAGCAGATCCAGAGCGCGGCCCGGGTGCCGGCTGTCCGGTCACTGCCCAGGTTTCCGGCGAGGAAGACCAGGATCGGAGCGGTCAGGAAGGCGGTCATCGCCCGCAGCAGCTCGATCAGGGCGAACACCCGTTGCAGCATGCTCGACCGCAGGGACAGGCCGGCCAGGAAGAGGGCCGGCGAGACCGCCGCCGCCACGCCCAGCCCGATCAGGCCGGTGGCCGCCGCGAGGGTGGGACTGACCGACGGGAGTGCGACCACCAGCAGCACCGCGGATGCCGCCACCATCAGCAGCCCGCCCGCGGTCAACAGCGGCGTGAACCGGGTACGGAACAGTGCCGCGAACAGTCCCGCGACGGCGACGGCGGCGACGACCTCGGGCAGGAAGATGAGCGCGGTGTTGGTGGGTGTGCTGTCGGTACGCAGCACCGCCAGGAGCAGTTCCATGGCGCCGAAGGCGGCCGCGCTGGCGGTGAGCGCGGCGAGGATCCCGGCCAGGGGGACCGAGGTGGCCAGCGCCTTGACCGGTACGAGTGGGTTGGGCAGCCGGTACTCGTAGACGACCAGGAACGCGATCAGAGCCACTCCGGCGACCAGCGGGACCACCGACTGCACGTCGGCGTCCCCGCTGGCCTGGAGTTGGCCCGCGCCGTAGAAGGCCGCGCCGCAGCCGGTGACACCCAGGGCGAGGGCGACGAAGTCCCAGGGCGCGCTCGGGTCCTGCGGTGGGGTGTCACGGAAGGTCAGGATGGAGAACAGGAGTGCCAGCCCGGCCACTGCCGCGGCACACCAGAACAGCAGTCGCCAGCCCTCCGCTGCGGCCTGAAGCGCGCCGATGGTCGGGCCGGCGGCGACCGCGCCGAAGATGCACAGGTTCAGGATGCCGGCGCTGATCGGCATCTTGCTCGCCGGCCAGGAGGTGACCAGCGGGGGCAACGCGGCGATCAGCATCAGGCTGGTCAGCAGCCCCTGAGCGATGAACGCACCGATGAACACCGTCCCGTTCGGGGCCACGGCGGCGAGGATGGACGCGACGAAGAAACAGACCTCGTAGATGATGAGCATTCGTCGCGGCGGGAGATGCATGGCCAACTGCGCGGCCAGCAGTGTGCCGACGGCGTACGCACCGGCGGAGAGGCTGACGGTCACCTGCAACGTGGTGCGGGAGATGTCGAGGCTCCTGGAGATGATCTCTCCGAGCGAGAGCACCGCCACCGTCAGGACCAGGAACGGGACCAGAGAGCAGACGACGAGGGCCACCGCCCCCGGGTAACTTTTTGCGAGAGGTCCCTGCACCTGCGGGCCTTACCCATGGCACACCTGATTAAACTGGGACCCACTCACGACGCCGGCTTGGAATAGGATGGGCTACCGGCCGTTCCCGAGCTGAGAGCCGATTCCGTGAACCAGGTCCCCGCCGATCCGACAGTCCTTCACCCGATTCCCGGCCAGCGGCGGGTGGTGTTGCTGAAGCCGCTGGTGACCTCCGAGCTGATCGATGTCGGGGACTACACCTACTACGACGACCCCGACGATCCCACAGCTTTCGAGACCCGCAACGTGCTGTACCACTACGGTCCGGAACGGCTGGTCATCGGCAAGTTCTGCGCGCTGGGAACCGGGGTGCGGTTCGTCATGAACGGCGCCAACCATCGGATGGACGGCCCCTCCACCTTTCCGTTCCCCATCATGGGCGGATCCTGGGCCGCGCACTTCGACCTGCTCACCGGCCTACCCGGTCGCGGTGACACCATTGTCGGCAACGACGTCTGGTTCGGTTACGACTCCATGGTGATGCCCGGCGTACGGATCGGGCACGGCGCGATCGTCGCCTCCGGTGCCGTTGTCGTCGACGACGTTCCCGACTACGGCATCGTCGGCGGCAACCCGGCCAGACTTCTCCGGACCCGCCACGACAGCGACGACATCGCCCGCCTCCTGGAAGTGGCCTGGTGGGACTGGCCGGCCGAGCACATCACCGAGCACCTCCGGGTCATCATGTCCGGTACCGTCGACGATCTCGTCAAGCTCGCTCCGGGAACCTGACCGACCCCATCCCCGGCCCACGTCGGGCCGGGCGCGCGCTTTGATTCCGGCCTGTTGTGGCGCCCGGAATCGGTAGGTTGCCGGAAATCGAGGCGTCCTGTTCGGCCCGCGGCCGACCCGGATCACGAACAGTGGATCCGGGTGAAATCGTTTCACGGACTCCATCATCTGAGGTGATGTCCCCGGAACGGTCCCGGTAGAAAGATTGCCAGGGACTCGGGGAGGTTGCGTTGGCTATCGATGACGTGTATGGGCGCACCACCGGTGTGGGCGTACCGAACGAATGACGGGCGATGGTCGGTCGGACGGCCTGTGCCTCGCGGGTGGATGACGGGCGCTCGTACGAGCGGTCGAATCCCCGCCACGAACGAGACGGTGTACGTCGACGACCGACGGCAGATCACCAATCGCGATGCTTCTCGTCCGTCAGGTTCCAATCGAAATAAAACGCGTTCCGCTGTACCGGTGGAAGGGGAGCGGTCGCGCGGGAGGTCCCGCCCGACGCGGTCGAACCGATCCGGGTGGCCGTCGCGGTCGACGAGTCCGGCAGCCATCAACCAGGGCATCGCCTTCCTGTCCACCGTCGACGACAGCCGCCCACGGGTGCTGCTCCTGCTCACCGACGGGGAACTCGACGTGCGCGGCCACACCTACTACGGCGGCGACCCCGACGACCACGAGATCCCGAAAAGCGCGGGTGGTGGGTCGGCCCGGGAGCCGACCCACCACCCACCACCCGGCACACGACGGCGCCGGTCAGAGCCGGGCGCAGTCGCCGCTCTTCGAACCGTTCACCCTGTTCGGCGCGCCGAAGTCCCGCACCGGCGCGCTGTTGCCCGAGCAGCTCAGCGAACCGTTGAACCGGTTGCCGACCAGCACCGGACCGTACGCGCCGGCGAGCCGGCTGTAGCGTTCGTTCGCGGAGACCTGGGTGTTGCCGGAGAGCGCGAGCGCCCCGTTGAAAGTGGTCCCGGCGACGGTCAGGTCACGGGTGGTGCCGGTGATCTGGGCCGCGCCGTTCAGGCTGGAACCGAACATCTGTACCGCCTGCGCCCCGGCGGACACCAGGGTCCCGTTGATCGAGCTGTCCCGGACCACCAGCGAGGCCCCGGCGCGTACGGTCACCGACCCGTTCACCTGCGCGTTGGTCAGGCAGGTCACGCCCTGCTCGACGACGACCCGTGACTGGCGTCCGGTCAGCGTCGTCGTGCACGTCGGCGAGGATCCCGGCAGCACGGTGGCCCGGTAGCTCTCCGCCGTGCCGATGTTGCCGGCCGGGTCGATCGCCCGGTGCTCGACCAGGTGGGTGCCGAAGCCGGGAACGAACCCGCCGCTCGGGTGGTCGTCGGGCAACGTCTGCTCGAACGTGGCCCGGGACAGCCCGCCGGTGCCGAGGTTGCCGTACGTCAGCGCCTTCACGTTGGTACCGGAGTGCCGGAACTGGAACGGTGACGCCGGCATCGGCTGCTCGGGGAACCCGAAGTAGTTGAACCAGCCGTCGTTGTCCAGGCGGAGCTGACCGACGACGTACCGCTTCTCGTCGTATCCGCTCTGGTCGTCGCGCGGATCCAGCCACATGTCCCACCCGTCGAAGTAGACCGGGTGTTCCACCGCGCCGGGCAGCGTGGTCAGCGGCGCCGACAACGTACGCGGTGCGGTCGGCAGCGCGTGGTCGACCGTCCACTCGACCCGGTCGGAGACACCCGGCGCGGCCGGGTCGGACACCGTCGCGACCAGCCGGTGGGTGCCCGGCGTCAGCCTCAGCGCGCCGAGGTCGAGGGTCCGCCGGTTGTCCGGGTTCGGCACCGCCGTGCCGTCGAGCGACCAGGTCACGTCGAGGATCCGGTCGGTCGGGTGGTTCGTCTCCACGAACACGACCTCGTCACCGGCGACCGGCTGGGTGGCGATCGTCGCCGAGGTGATCTCGGCGGCGGGTGCCGACGGGGTGGCGGTCGTGTCGCCGACCACCCACTGGCGGGTCTGCACGAACCGGGGTCCGTTGTAGCCGGAGTCCGAGGCGGTGTTGTTGGTCGACGGGTTGCGTACCCAGTCGGTTCCCTCCGGGCCGACCGGGTCGCGTACCTCGACGTGCACGACCGTGCCGGCGGGCAGGTTCAGCGGACCGAGGTCGAGGCTGCGGTTGTTGTCCGTGTCCAGCACGGTGCCGTCCGGTCCGCCGACCCGCCAGGTGACCCGCAGTTCGTGGTAGCGCGGCTGCCCGGTCTCGACCCACAGCACCCCGTCGCGGGGTACGGTGCCGAGCGGCGTCTGCCGGAGGTTCATCTGCCCGGCGTTACGCATGCCGGTGATCCGGGCGACCATGTTCTCCCGGCCGATCTGGTCCAGGTCGAACCCGATCCACCGCATCATCGAGTGCTCGCTCGGGCGGCGCTGGCCGCACGGGTACGAGCCGCCGCCCTCGTGCAGCCCGATCGTGCCGCCGGACAGGCTCTCCTCGCCGAGCCAGCGGAACCACTTGTGCTGGTCGGCGGTCATCTTCTGTTCGTCGGTGTAGACCGTGTGGTGGAAGCTGCCCGGCTCGTTGCCGGTGTAGCAGTTGCGGACCACGTCACGGGAGCTGTACGGGTACTCGTCGGCCAGCGTGCCGAGCGAGTGACCCAGCTCGTGCAGCGAGATCAGCGGTCCCTGCGGCGAGCCGCCGGAGGTGGTCGCGTTCGTGCCGCCGATGCCGCCGTAGGTGAACGTGTTGAAGATGGCCAGCGACTGCACGTTCTGCGAGGTACGCGGGATGCCGAGCACCGGAGCCACGTACGTGTCCATGATCCGGTTGTACGCCTGGTTGCCGGTCTCGCAGGGGTTCACCCCCGGCGGATAGTAGGCGGCGAAGCTCTGGCAGTTCAGCGGCGCCCCGCCGTACACGGTGCCCCGCGACAGCGGGTCCCGACAACCGTCCTGGTAGATCATTCGCAGCGCGGTGTTCTTCGCGTCGATCGGTCCCTCGCGCTCGCCGGTGTCCCGGACCGTCCCGTCCGGGTTGCGGACCCGTCCGTCCGGATCGCAGCGGACGCCGTAGTCGATCGAGGCGAGTTCGACGGCGTAGACGTTGATGTAGTCGCGGTACGTCCGGAACGGCTCGGTGGCCCACATGACCGCGAGGTTGCGGTCGACGTCGGCGAAGAAGAGGCTCTGCTGGTCCGCCTGGTAGCCGTCACCCATGATGACCAGGTTGAGCCGCTCGGTGGTCGGGCCGGTGACCTGGATCGGATGGACCTTCGGTTCCGGCAGCGGGGCCGCCTCCTGCGCCAGCGACGCCGGGGCGGGACCGGCGACCAGCAGACCGGCCGCCAGACCCACCACCGCGAGAGTTGCTTTCCACCGTCTCACAAGCTTCACCTCACCTCTCAGGTGCCGGCACGACGTCCGGCACTCGACCGGGAACCGCACCGTCGCCTGATGGCCCGACCGCCGCCGCGATTCCCCGCCATCGATCCAAGGTCGACCGACGGTATCCGCCGGTCTCGATCGGCGGCACCGGACACCTGACGGAAGTTCGGCCGCCATGATCCGTCCAACGTCGCAACCGGTCGGCGACAACGCCGACGTGGACGAGCCCCGCGTCGGCGTGCGGGCGCGACTGGCGTGGGGTCGGGTCGGGCGCGACTTGCGTGGGGTCGGGTCGGAACGGACGATCCTGGTCGTGGGCCCTGGGCCCCGCCTCGCGACCGCGCCGCCGAGCGTCATCAGCCGATAGCATCGCTGCATGGCGCTTGAGATGCGTACGGTATGCGAACGCTGCGACGCACCGCTGCCGGCCGACGGGCCGGCGATGATTTGCAGCTATGAGTGCACCTTCTGCCCGGCGTGCAGTGAGCAGCTCGGGGGGATCTGTCCTAACTGTGCCGGCGAGCAGGTGTCCCGGCCTCGGCGGACGATTCGGACAGCCTGAAAGCCGCCTTCCGGGATGGCCGGTGTCGTCGCGCCGGTGGCGCCGCACAGCCGGTTGGCGCAGCACAGACCGCCTCCGGCGGAATGGTGTTCGGAGCATCATTCCGCCGGAGGTCTCGGGCTGCCGTGGTCACCCCGTCAAACGGGGGTGACCGTCGCGATTATTCCGCGACGACGAACTGGGCGTCGCTGACTACGAACTGCGCGTCGCTGACCACGATCTTGGACATATTCACCTCCAACCGTTGTGGGCAATATAAAGCACTTCTCGGCCCGCTGGGAAGCGATGATTTTCGATCATGATCAGGTCGCCGACCATGGGTAATGCGCTTTGTGACAGTTGAAAAAACTGTGGTGAGGGTGGGCGGGGCCGTCGACCGTATAGGTATTGCGACCGTCACGGCACGAGGCCACTGCGGACGCTATTGGCTGTCTCCGGTCGACCGAGGAGTGAATATGGACAAAGGCTCGTCTATCCCGGAAAACTACGTCGCGCGCGGTCTGGAACTCTTCGCCGGGTACGGCGACCGCGAGGCGCTGGTGGGCGGGGACCGCAGGCTGACCTACGCCGAGCTCGGGGCCGCTGTCGTGGAGCTCGCCACCAAGCTGCGCCACCACGGGGTACGGCCGGGCAGCGCCGTACTGATGATGCTGGGCAACCCGCCCGAGGCGCCGATCACCCAGCTGGCGCTGCACCTGCTCGGTTGCCGCACCATCTGGATCATGCCGGGCAATCCCGAGCGCCTGTTCGAGGAGTACGTGCGGCTGCTGGGTGAGTCGGACGTCCTGATCTACGACCACCGCAGCCACGCCGACAACGGTCGTGACCTGAGCGCCATCAACCCGCTGGTCCCGGCGCTCTGTTTCGGAGCCGGTGGGGTCGGGCCGGACCTGCTCGCGCCGCTGCCGTCCGACGCCGCGCCGCTGGACCTCGGTGACGTGCTCACCGAGCCGGAGTCGGTCTTCCAGACCAGCGGCACCACGGGCACGCCGAAGCTCGTACACCATCGCAACAGCTTCTTCGCCCAGGCCCAGGCGCTGGCGCTGGCGTACCGGGACTCGGGGATGCCGTCCCTGCGGCAGTACTCGATCTCCCCGTTCTGGGCGGTCAGCGGCCAGATGACCGCGTTTCTGGTGATCTTCGGCGGCGGGCTGCTGGTGCTCGGCGAGACCTGGGACCCGGAGGAGTTCCTGGACACCATCGAGCGGGAGAAGATCAACGGTACGTTCGTCTCGCCGGCCATGTTCTACCAGCTGCTCGACCACCCGGCGACGGCCACCGCCGACACGTCCAGCCTGTTCATGTTCAACATCGGCGGCGCCGGGGCCAGCCCGGCCCGGCTGCGCGAGGGCATCGAGCGGTTCGGGCCGGTGCTGCGCATCATCTACGGGCTCAGCGAGTCCACGATGATCACCACCCAGCCGGGTCTGCGGGTCGACCCCGAGCACCCGGAGCGCGTCGGCTCGGTCGGCACCGCCTACGGCGACGTACGGATCGAGGTGCGCGCCGAGGACATGACAACCGTGCTGCCGGTCGGCGAGATCGGCGAGGTGTGGATCCGCAGCAACCTCAACATGGCCGGTTACTGGGGCCAGCCGGAGCTCACCGCGCAGACCATGGTCGACGGCTGGATCCGGACCCGCGACCTCGGCCACGCCGACGCCGACGGGTACATCTATCTCGTCGACCGGATCCAGGACGTGATCATCACCGGCCTGGGCGCCCGGAAGATCCACTCCAGGGTGGTGGAGGACGTCATTGCCACCCACCCGCAGGTCCGCTCGGCGGCGGTCATCGGCGTGCCGGACCCGATGCTCGGCCAGGTGGTGCACGCGTACGTCATCGCCGCCGACCGTAGCGAGGTCACCGGCGAGGAGATCAGCGCACTGGTCGCCGACAGCCTGATCAGGGCGGCCGCACCCAGGACCGTGGAGTTCGTGGACTCGCTGCCGCTCACCCGCTCGGGCAAGGTGGACAAGAAGGCACTGCGCGGCGCGTACCTGGCCGCGCACGATCTGCCCGAGGGCGTGCTGCTCGAACACGTGGCGGTGGCGGCGGGCCGGGACAGCGCATGAGGGCGAAAGTCCCCTACCTCGCGCTGCTGGTCGCCGACACCCTGTCGACGCTGGGTAGCCGGATTTCCCTGCTGGCCATCCCGTGGCTGGTCTTCGTCACCACCGGCAGCCCCACCAAGATGGGCATCGCCGCCGCCGCCGAGATGCTGCCGTACGTCGTCACCGGGGTGTTCGCCGCGCCCCTGGCCGATCGGATCGGGCTGCGCCGCACCATCATCATCGCCAATGTCGGCAGCATGCTGGCGATGGCGGCGATCGCGGCGTGGAGCGAACTGGACTACCTGGTGCTGCTCGCGCTGGTCGCGATCGCCGGTGGGCTGCGCGGGATCGGCGACCGCTCCAAGAACGCCATCAACCGGCCGATCGCCAAGGCCGCCGGCATCCCGATCGTCCGGATGACGGCCCTGTACGAGGGGTTCACCCGGGCGGCCGGCCTGGTCGGGGCACCGCTGGGCGGTGTGCTGATCTACTGGCTCGGCGCGGCCGGGGCGATCTGGATCGACGCCGCCACGTTCGGGATCTGTGCACTGCTGATCATCATCTGGGTCAAGCCGCCCCCGCCGGAGCCCGTGCCGCCGAACGCGGACGGCACACCGGCGACCCCGCCGGCCAAGGAGCCGTACTTCGTCGCGCTCAGGGGTGGGTTCGCGCACCTGGTCACCGACCGGCTGCTGTTCGCGCTGGTGCTGATGACGACCGTCACGAACCTGTTCACCCAGGCGGCGGCCGGGGTCTGGATCCCGCTGTGGGTCAACGACGTGCTGAAGTCCCCGGCGGCGCTCGGCCTGGTGGCGGGCGCGTTCGCGGCCGGCGCGACGCTGGGCAGCATCGGCTTCGTCCTGGTGGCCACGAAGGTGCCGCGCTACGCCACCTTCGTGATCGGGCTGATCATCGGCAGCGCGCCACGGTTCATCGTGATGGGCCTGAGCCACGACCTGACCCTGGTGCTGGTGGTGACCTTCCTCGCCGGCCTGTCCATGTCGGCGGTCAACCCGATCATCGGCGCGCTGATGTACGAGCGGGTCCCGATGGCGTTGCAGACCCGGGTGTTCGGCCTGGCGGCGGCGTTGTCGTTCATCGGCATCCCGCTGGGCGGGCTGCTCGGTGGATGGTCGGTCGACTGGCTCGGGCTCACCCCGGCGATCCTGACCGGCTCGGTGATCTTCCTGGCGATCAGTCTGGTCCCGTTGCTGTTCCGGGAGGGTTGGCGGGGCATCGCCGCTCCGGCGAAGGACCCCGACGCCCCGGCCACACCGGTACCGGACGCCGCCGCGACGCAGGCCGCGCCCCAACCCGCGGCCACCGGCCCCAGGTAGCCGCGGGGCGGACCGGAACGTCGATCGAAGAGGGGCCGCGAACGGGTTTCCCCGTTCGCGGCCCTCGGTCGAGGTGGTCAGATCCTCCGGGTCAGGGAGCCGCCACCGTGAAGGCCCAGCCGAGCATGATCGCGGCCGACAGCGGAGCGGTGGTGCTCAGGACCGTGTTGTGACCGGTCCCGGGGATGAGGACCGTCTTGATCCGGGCCTGCGGCGAGTAGTACTGCGACTCGAAGGCGTGCACGGCCGAAGTGCTGCCGCAGTCCATCGCCGCCGGGCCGCAGTGCATCGGGTCCTGCTGTCCGTTGAGGATCAGCGTCGGCACCGTGATCTGCTGGGTGAGGGCCTGCGCCGGTGGCAGGGCCACGATCGCCGCCAGGTCCAGCATCTGGGTGTAGGTGACCGCGTCCTTGTTCGCCTCGTCGGCGGCGAGCGCCCCGGCGGTGACCGTGCTCGGGTGGTAGTACAGCAGCCCACGGGTGTTCGGCCGGGAGGTCAGGTATCCGGGGTCCAGGCCGAGCCCGGCCAGGGCCGGGTCGCTGGCCGCGGCGTAGAAGTTCGGGAAGAGGTTGGTGTCCAGGTGCGGCTGGTTGAACAGGTGCAGCGCGGCGGTGTTGATGAACGCGTCGACGTCGTGGTAGCGGGCGATCTCCGACCAGCCGTAGATGGAGCCGTAGGAGTGCCCGACCCAGATCACCTTCGAGAAGCCGGTGCCGGACACCGCGCCCGAGCGCAGGGCGGTGATGGCGTCGTGCAACGCGACCGAGCCACTGTTGATGTTGACCAGCGGGCTCGCCGGGTGGCTGCTGTTGCCGGCGCCGATCCGGTCCACGTTGAAGGTGGCGTAGCCGACCGCGTTCGCCGCCTTCACGTACGAGTAGAAGCCGCCGCCGTGGCCGATGTCGAAATAGCTGTGGTTGTAGCCCGCGCCGTGCACCAGCAACTGCACCGTACGGGGCTGGCGCACACCCCGGTAGCACAGTTCACCCCACAGGACGGCGTTCACCGGGCCGGGGTCGCTGGTACGCACGTTCAGCGAGTGCTGGGTGCAGTGCGTCGTCGCGGCCTGCGCGGGCGAAGCCGGTCCGGTCAACAGCGCGACGACCAGCAGTGGCAGCAGGGTCAGGACGCTGACGGTTCGTCGACGATGCGACATGGGGCGCATGTGGTCGGTCCTCTCGGTGACGGGATCTCGCGGGTACGCAACCTTTACGGTCGCGCCCGCACCGACCCGCGCCGCCAGGCGGTCGCTGTGCTGCGTCCGTACGGCGGCCCTCACCAGCCGGACAGCCGATGCCGGCGCCGTCGCGCGACGGGTGAGCCGCACGGACCCGGCGACGCGCCCGTCGTCGGCGGCGTCAGCTCAGCGTCACCGGCAGCACCCGGTAGCCGCGCAGCAGCAGTTGGTCGTTGCGCTCGGCGGCACCGATCGCCAGCTTCGGGAAGCGACGCAGCAGCCGGGGGAACGCCAACCGACCCTCGGCGCGGGCCAGCGCCGCACCCAGGCAGTAGTGCGGCCCGGCGCCGAAACTGATCGACTGCACGTCGGGGCGGTACACGTCGAAGGCGTCCGGATCGGGATAGCGCAGCGGGTCACGGTTGGCCGCCCCCAGCAGCACCAGCACCATCGACCCCGCCGGTACGGGCACGCCCTCGATCTCGGCGTCCCGGGCCACCCACCGGCTGATGTACTGCAACGACGCGTCGTACCGGATGATCTCGTCCACGCAGGTGGTCAGCAGGTCCGGATCGGACAGGATGCCCTCGGCCAGGGTCGGGCGTTCCAGCAGCAGCGGCAGCCCGTTGCCCAGCATGTTGATGGTCGTCACGAAACCCGCGTTGAACATCAGCACCAGGTTGGCGATCACCTCGGGCAGGCTGAGCCGGTGGTCCTCGGCGTCCAGCACCTGCACGAGGGTGCTGACCAGGTCGTCGCGCGGGTGGGCGCGCCGGGACGCGATCATCTCCTCGTAGTAGGCCAGGATCTCGCGGGTCACCGCGTCGGTGGCGGCCAGCACCTCCGCCGACTTGGCGGTCTGGTCCAGGTAGTCGACGATCTGCTGCACCCGGGGCCGGAACCAGTCCAGGTCACTGTCGGGGATGCCGAGCAGCGCCCCGACCACGCTGGTCGGCATCAGGTAGGCGAAGTCGGCGATGAAGTCGACCTCGACGTCGTCGGCGGCCTTCTTCGCCATCCGGTCCATCAGGTTGTCGATGATCCGGGCGATCGACGGCTCCAACTGGGTGACCCGCCGCGCCGTGAGCACCTGGTGGAACAGCTTGCGCATCCGGCCGTGGTCGGGCGCGTTGGTGAACATGATCGTGGTCATCAGGGTGGTCAGCGTCGGGTGCTCCCGCCAACCCTGACCGCCCCGGTCGAGATGGTGGCTGTCGGAGACCAGGAACGTCGCGTGGTCGCGCAGCACCCGGTCCACCGCCGCGTACCCGTGCACCACCGCGCCGAACGGCCCCACCCGGCCCGGGGTGACCTGCGCCGCCGGACCGAGGGCGTGCAGCCGTCGATAGTACGGGTACGGGTTGGCGCGTCCGTCGGCGGAGAACAGGCCCGCCAGGATGTCGTCGGCGAACATAACCACTCCAGTCAGGCGCAGCTTTCGGGCTGGTCACGGATCGGGTCGGTCATCGACCGTTCGTACAGCGAGCGCAGGCGGGCCCGGCCACGGGTGAAGGCACTCTCGACCGCCTTGGCCGACAGCCCGTAGCGGTCGGCGATCTGCCGGTTGGTCATGCCCTGGGCGCGGGCCAGCATGACCTGGCGTTCTCGTCCCTGTAGCTGCTGGACCAGGGCGAGCATCCAGTGTCCGAGATCGGTTTCACAGATGATCTCCTCCGGGCCGGCGGAGCGCTCGGCGTACGCGACCCGCAGCCGTAGCCGGCGCTGCCGGTCGCGGTCGCGGTAGTAGTCGACGCACAGCCGCAGGGCGGCCGCGGTCAGGAACGCGCCGGCGCGCTCCTCGTCGAGGCGCTGGAACATCACCGCCCGCAGGATCACCTCCTGTACGCAGTCGTCGACGTCCTGCGGATTCCACAACCTGCTGCGTACCAACCGGGTGATGTGCTCGCGATAGCCCAGGACGATCGCCCAGCGCCGGCTGTCGGGTTCGGCGGGAACCCGGGCCAGGAGTTCCTTTTGATCGTGAGCGGGAGACCGCAGCTGAACGGCATTCAAATCCGCATTCACGTGGTTGGTGGCGAAATCTTCATTCCGGTCGATTGTTGCGCTGCCGTGGCTCAACATGGCAAACCATCTCCTGAGGAGGGGAGGGTCCAAGTTTGTGTCGCTATCGAGGTCCCTTGACCCCTTGTGCAGCGTAAATGCGGAATTAATGATCTCGGTCGATCGACCGTTGAGGCCCCACGATGCCATGGTGGACGAAGGCAGGCAAGGGATCCGTTGGAGATCACTCAGCTGCTGCCCAGGGAAATGGCCTATGCGCAAATTCGAGGAATAATGTCTGTTTCGCCCTTTGAATGGACCCGTGAAATCGACCGAATATTTTCTGAGGGTGGTGAATGTCCGTCCGCGTAACACCATGCAGAACGCATGGCTAGCGGTGGGAGGCGGGGCCGGTGGACGCACGCAATCGGTTCGAGACGAAAGCGACATTCGAGCTGGCCAGGCTGGAATGGCTGGTCGCGCTCGTGGTCGCGGTCGTGCTCGCCGTCATCCACATCGGAGAGATCAGATGGGCGGTCTTTGTCGGGTTTTTCTTGATAATCGACCTCATCGGCTATATCCCCGGTGCCATCGCGTTCCGCCGCAGCGCCGACGGCCACATCCCGCGCGGCTACTACGTCGCCTACAACACCATGCACAGCCTGGCCTTCAACGCGGTCCTGGTCGGAGCGTGGTGCCTGCTGGTCGGGCCGGAGTGGGCGCTGCTCGCCGTACCGATCCACCTGATGGGCGACCGGGCGTTGTTCGGCAACTCGCTCAAGCCCTTCGGAGTCCCGTTCGAGCCGCACCTCGACCCGCACTTCGCCGAGTTCGAGCAACGCTTCGCCGGTAGCGGGCCCGGGACCGGGACCGGCGGCGGTAGCGGGACCGGCGGCGCGGCGAGCACGCCGGCGTCACCCCCGACGGAGAGGCCCGCGCGTGCCGTCAACGCGTGAGGAGATCGAGGCGCACAGCGACAACCCCAGCGGCTTCCTGGCGCTCAACAGCGGAAACGACTACTACCGGGCCGACGGCGCCAGCGGGGTCGTCGCCTACCGGCGATCCGGCCGCTACCTGGTCCAGTTCGGCGGGGCGTTCACCACGGCACCGGACTACGACCGGCTGCTGAGCGGGTTCGTCGACTTCGCCGGCCGGCAGCGCCGTCGGATCGTCGCCATCCAGCTCCAGCGCGCCGACGCCGAGATCTACGCCCGGCACGGCTTCACCGTCAACCAGGTCGGCGCCTCGTACGTCATCGCGTTGGACGACTTCTCCCTGCGCGGCCGCAAGTTCATGCAGCTGCGCAACAAGATCTCCCGAGCCAGGCGGTGCGGCCTGGAGATCTCCGAGGAACGGCCGGCCGAGCACGGCGACCCGCTCGCCGAGGTCGACCGGGCCTGGCTGCGCGGGAAGGGTACGCGACACAAGGAGCTCACCTTCCTGATCGGCGAACGCCTCGGACCGTACGCGGCCGACCAGCGGCTGTTCGTCGGCCGGATCGACGGACAGGTGATCGGCTACATCAGCTACTCGCCCGTCTACGGCAACCGGCCCGGCTGGCTGCACGACCTCACCCGTCGCCGCCCCGACGCGCCACCGGGGGTGATGGAGGCCGTCAACGCCGCCGCCATCGAGACCTTCCGCGCCGAGGGCTGTCGGTGGCTGCACCTGGGCTTCACCCCGTTCACCGGCCTGGACGCCGAGCACGCCGTCGACTCCGGCAGCCCCCTGGTCGACCGGATCATCCGGTTCCTGGCCACCCACGGCGAGCCGGTCTACCCGGCCCGGACCCAGCTGGCCTACAAGCAGAAATGGGGCATCGCCACCGTCCTGCCGGAATACGTGGCATTCCAGGGCAGGCCCCGGCCGGGCGCGGTGTGGCGGCTGTTGCGCGTGACCAACTCGATCTGATCGTGGAGGGTTCAACCGGTATGCGTTACCTGGAACGTGAGCGGACCGTACTGGGCAAGCTGTTGCCCGGCCTCGACGAACACCTCGCCGGCCAACCACTGCGGGCGCTGGAACAGCCCGGCGGCACGGGGCTGTCCGCCTTCCGGCAGGCCGGTGGACCCGGACTGCTCGTCTCGGCCGAGTACGGCGGCGTCGGCGCCACCCCGGTCGAGGCCGTACGGGTGCAGCGCGCCATCGGCTCCCGCTCGCCGTCCCTGGCCGTGGCGACCACCATGCACCACTTCTCGATGGCCAGCCTGGTGGTGATCAGCGAGATCAGCAACGGCTTCGAGTGGATGCTGATGGAGGGCATCGCCCGCGAGGCGAAGCTGATTGCCTCCGGTTTCGCCGAGGGCAACCCGGGCCGCAGCATCCTGCAACCGATGATGACGGTGGTCGCCGCCGACGGCGGGGTGCACATCAGCGGGGTCAAGAAACCGTGCAGCCTCTCCCGGTCGATGGACCTGCTCACGGCGAGCGTGCTGGTACCCCGCCGCGACGGCCCCGGCGAGCAGTTGGCGGTGGCGATGATCCCCGCCGACTCGCCCGGGTTGACCGTCACCCCGTTCTGGAACACCTTCGCCCTGGCCGGCGCCGAGAGCGACCAGGTCGAACTCGTCGACGTCTTCGTCCCCGACGAACTGCTGGTACGCACCGACACCGCGCCCGGCGAGGCACTCGACGGCGTACAGATCGCCGGTTTCCTGTGGTTCGAACTGCTGATGACCGCGAGCTACCTCGGTGCGGTCAGCGCCCTGGTCGAACGAGTGGTCGACAAGGTCGGCGTCCCGGAGCTGGAGAAGATCCGGCTGGTCTGTGACACCGAGGCGGCGATGGCGGCGGTGGAGACGGTGGCCGGGCGGCTCGACGCCGGCTGCCGGGACTCGACCACGCTGGCCGAGTCGCTGTACGCCCGGTACGCCGCCCAGGACTGCATCGCACGGGTGGCGCCGCACGCGGTCGAACTGCTCGGCGGCATGCAGTTCATCGGCTCCGACGAGGTGGCGTACCTCTCGGCCGCCTGCAACGGGCTCACCCTGCACCCGCCGTCGCGCGCCCGGATGGCCGGTCCGCTGGCGGCCCAACTGTCCGGCGGCACGCTCACCATCGCCTGACCGCGATCCGTACGACGACCCAAGGGGGAGACCAGGATGGCCGATGGCCGGCCGACGTTACTGCTCACCGGCGGCGCGGGGGTGCTCGGCAGCGCGTTCATCGACGAACTCGCCGACGACTTCGAGATCGTGTGCCTGCTGCGCCGCGCCTCCGTCGACGACCCACGGGTACGCGCCGAACGCGGCGACCTCGGCGCCGACGGGCTCGGCCTGTCGGCGCGGCGGCTGGGCGCGTTGACCGACCGGGTGGACGTCATCCTGCACGCCGCCGCGGCGACCAGCTGGACGATGCCGGCCCCGGAGGTGCGGGACACCAACGTCGGTGGCACCGCCAGGATGCTGGAGTTCGCCCGGCGCGCCGACGCACCGCTGTACTACGTGAGCACGGCCTTCGTGCAGCGGCCGATGCCGGCCGACGACACCGGCCGGTTCGCCGGACCCAGGGTCTACGTCGAGTCGAAGATCGCCGCCGAGCGGCTGATCCGGGAGAGCGGGCACCCGGCGGCCATCGTCCGGCCGTCGATCGTGATCGGCGACTCGCGGGACGGGCGGATGTCCGCCTTCCAGGGCATCCACAAGGCGATCCGGGCGGTGGTACGCGGAACCGCGCCGATGATCCCGGCCGACCCGTCCTCGCTGATCGACGCCATCCCGCAGGACGTGGTGGCCCGCGCGGTCGGTGGGCTGATCCGCCGTGGACAGACCGGTGGCGAGCACATGCTCACCGCCGGGGCGCAGGCGCTGACGGTCGCCGAGATGGTCCGGCTCTGCCTCGACCTGGCCCGGCGGTGCGGGCTGCGCCACGCGGCGCCCCGACTCATCCCCAGCGAAGCCGTCGACCGGCTGCTGCTGCCGCTGCTGTCGGACGTGGTGCCGCCGGCGATGCGCCGCCGGTTCGAGGACCTGATCACCCTGATGCTGCTGTTCCAGGCGCCGGACGCGCTGCCGACCGACCTGCCCGCGCTCGGCGAGGCCGGGTCGGTCGAGAAACAGGCGCTGCTGGACTCGTTCGAGGCGTCGATCACCTACTGGGCCCGGCAGAGCGGGCTGCTGGAGCGGGCGGTGGCGACCGTACCGGCGCCGGCGGTCCACGGTGACCTGCCGGCACCGGTGGCGGCCCGGTGACGGCCGGGCTGCGGGCCGCCGACGACGTCATCGGCCGGACCCGTCGACACCTGAGCACCGGCCGCGCCGCGCTGGGCCGGTTGATGGGCGCCGTGGTGGAGGTCCGCTCCGAAGGCTGCTGGGTGTACGCCGTCGACGGCCGCCGCTACCTGGACTTCGGCGGCTACGGGGTGTTCCTGCTCGGGCACTGCCACCCCGTGGTCGTCGACGCGGTCGGTCACCAGCTCCGGACCCACCCGCTGGCGACCCGTACGTTCCTGGAGCCGGTCACCGCGCTGGCCGCCGAGGCGCTGGCCGGGATCGCACCGCCGGGCCTGGACCGGGTGCACTTCGTCAACTCCGGTACCGAGGCCACCGAGGCGGCGCTGAAACTCGCCCGGGCACACGGGCACACGGCACTGGTCACGACGGTGTCCGGGTTCCACGGCAAGACCCTGGGCGCACTCAGCGTCACCGCCAACCCGCTGTACCAGGACCCGTTCCGGCCACTGCTGCCCGACGTCGTCGCCGTGCCGTACGGCGACCTGCCCGCCATCGAGCAGGCCGTCGCGGAACGCGGCGAGCGGGCCTGTGTGATCGTCGAACCGGTGCAGGGCGAGGGCGGGGTGGTCGTGCCGCCGCCGGGATACCTGCACTCGCTCGCCCGTACCTGCGCCGCACACGGCGCGTTCCTGATCGTGGACGAGGTGCAGACCGGGCTGGGCCGGCTGGGATCCTGGTGGGGAGTGGACGGGCAGGGCCCCGACGGCGCCGCCGTCGTACCCGACGTGCTGCTGGTCGGCAAGGGACTCAGCGGGGGAGTGGTGCCGGTCGCCGCGCTGCTCACCGGCGAGCGGACCTACGCGCCGTTCGGCCGGGACCCGTTCCTGCACTCCTCGACGTTCGGTGGTTCACCGCTGGCCAGCGCGGCGGCGCTGGCCACCGTACGGGTGATGCGGGACGAGGACATCCCGGCCCGCGCGGCGCGGCTGGGCCAACGTCTCCTGTCCGACGTCCGGGAGCTGTGCGCGACCCACGGCGGCGGCATCGTGGCCCAGGTACGCGGTCGTGGCCTGCTCATCGGCGTGGAACTCGCCGGCCAGGAGCACCTGGGGGAGCTGGTGCTGGCCCTGGTCGAACGCGGGGTGCTGGTCAACCACTCCCTCAACGCCTCCCGGGTGCTGCGGCTGACCCCGCCCGCGGTGCTGCACGACGACGAACTGGCGCTGTTCGCGCAGGTGTTCGGGGAGGCACTGCGCGCCGTCGCCAACGGAACCTGAAACGACACCGATCGGCAGGCAGGTCCCACGACAGAAAGGTGCCCGTGATGAGGCAGGTCACCCTCGCGGTGTTCGCGGCGGGGCTGCCGGCGCAGCTCGCCTACGAGCGGATCAGCGACTTCGCCCGGTACGAGCAGCTGACCAGCACCGTACGTCAGGTCGTCGTCCACCCACCGGAGCCCGACGGCAGCGTCGTGTCGGACTGGACGGTGCACTTCCGCAACGGGCTGCTCTGCTGGAGCGAGCGCGACACCTTCGACGACGCCGCCCGCACCATCGACTTCGTCCAGCTGACCGGCGACTTCGAGGTGTTCCGTGGGCGGTGGCTGGTCACCCGCAGCGCCGACGGCACCCGGATCGTCTTCGACGCCGAGTTCGACCTGGGGATGCCCTCCCTCGCGGCGATCCTCGACCCGGTCGCGGCGTCCACGCTGCGGGACAACATCCTCGTCATCCTGCGCGGGCTGCTCGCCGACTACGACCTGCTGGACGAGGCCGACTACGCCCCGGTCGACGGGCCGGAACAGGCGGCGGTGCCCACCGCCGCGCGGCCGGGGGAGCCCGGCGCCCTCGTCGCGGTCAGCCGTGACTGAGCAGCCCCACCCGGTACGGCGGCCGTCGTGACCGGCCCGGCGTCGACGCCATGGCACGCGGCGCCCGCGGACCGGGAATCGGAGCGGCTCACCGGGCAGGTCAGCGCGGACGTGGTGATCGTGGGCGCGGGTCTGGTCGGCCTGTCGACCGCCCTGCACCTGCTCGACCGTTCCCCGGGCAGCGACGTGCTGGTGGTCGACGCGGCGCACCCGGCCGCCGGTGCCAGCGGTCACGGCACCGGGCTGCTGGGCCCGCGCGTCGGCCCACCGGTCGACAAGGCCCGCCGCCGGTACGGCGACCCCACCGCCCGGCTGATGCACGAGGTCAGCACCCGAGCCGTCACCCGTACGCTCGATCTGATCTCCGAGTTGGACATCGAGTGCGGGCTGCGCACCGGTGCGCAGGCGGTGGTGGCCCGCGACCCCGCCACGGCTCGGGCGCTGGTGCGCCGTGGCCGGTCGTACCTGGAACTCGGTCTCGACGTGCCGGCGCTGTCGGCGCAGCGGCTGGACGAGATCGTGCGCCCCGGCTACCGGGCCGGGTCGGGCACCCGACCGGACGGCTCGGCGCTGCGCTGGCGGACCGGGCTGGCGTACCGGCCGGCGGCCACCCTGGACCCGGCGGCGCTCACCCGGGGCCTGGCCGCCGCCGCGACGCGGGCCGGTGCCCGCCTGCACGGCGACAGCCGGGTGCTGCGGGTGCTGCCGGACCGGCACGCCGTACGGCTCGAACTGCCCGGTGCGGTGATCCGCGCCGGGCGGGTGCTGGTGGCCGTCAACGGCTACGCCGACCTGCTGGAACTGCCGGCGGCGGTGAACACCGGCACGCTGCTGCCGCTACAGGTGCACGCGGTGGCGACCGCACCGCTGAGCGAGCCGGTGCTCGACGACTGGGCGGTGATCGAGGCCGGCGAACTCGCGCCGTACTTCCGGATGACGGCGGATCGGCGGCTGGTCGTCGGCGGCGGGCGGGCGGTCCTGACCAGGGGCGCCGGGGTGGACACCGGTCAGCAGGAACGAGCCTGGCGGTTCCTGACCGGCTGGTTGCGCGCGCTGCACCCCCGGCTGCGCGAGACACCGGTCGAGCATCGCTGGTCCGGGCGGATCTCGCTGACCGCCGACGGACTGCCGGTGGTCGGGCGGGTCGCCGACCGGATCTGGTTCGCCGGCGGCTGCTGCGGCCACGGCCTGGCGATGGGCGTCGCCACCGGCGCGTACCTGGCCGAGCGGCTCGGCGGTGCGTCCGACGAGTCCGCCGGACTGCCCTGGCACCGCTCGCGGGCGCCCTGGCTGCCGCTGCGCGGCCCGGCCCGGCCGCTGCTGCGGGCGTACCTGGCGGTGCTCGCCGCGCGCGCCGAGGTCCGCCCGGCCCGCGCCGGGGCGACCGCACGGTCCGGCGCCGGTACGGACGGGACCACTCGCGAGGGTTCGCCGACGCGGGCGCGTAATAGCAGAGGGAGAGGAGGAACCCACGGGTGACGAAGGCTGTGAGGGGCATGATCCACAAACCGTTGGAACTGGTGGAGGACAACTTCAAGAAACCCACCGGGTTCGCCGGCCGGCTGATCGGTCACCTGATGACCGTCCAGCACCGTACGCTCACCGACTGGACCATCGAGCGGATGGGGATCGGTGCCACCGACGAGATCCTCGACGTCGGCTGCGGCAGCGGCATGGCGGTCGAGCTGATGGCGGCCAGGGCCCGGCGCGGCACCGTGACCGGCCTGGACTACTCGCCCGAGATGGTGACGTTGGCGACCCGGCGCAACCGGGCGGCCGTACGCGCCGGGCGGGTCCGGGTCCTGCGGGGTGACGCGATGGCGCTGCCGTTCCCCGACGCCTCCTTCGACCACGTGAGCGCCATCGAGACCTTCTACTTCTGGCCCGACGCCATGAACGGGCTGGCCCAGGCCCACCGGGTGCTGCGACCGGGCGGGCAGATGGTGGTGACGCTGGAGATGAGCCGCGAGGCGTCCGGCACCCCGTCGCTGGTGCAGCGCTACTTCGGCCGGCGGTTCACCGAACGGTCCGCCCGGGAGGGGCTGCGGATCGTCTCCGGCGCGGACCTGACCGGGATGCTCACCCGCGCGGGCTTCCGCGACGCGGCGTTCATCGCCGAACCCACCCGCTCACTGGGCTGGGTCTGCGCGACGGCCCGCAAATGACAGCGCCGGCCCCACCGGGGCGGGCACCGGCCGGCGGCCGGGGGCGCACCGGCGTCGTCCACCGCACCGGCGGGCTGCCGGTGCCCGGGGTACGCGGGCTGCCCCTGCTCGGCAGCGTCAACGACTTCCGGTCCGACATCCTCGCCGCGATGCGGGCCGGCTTCGAGGCGCACGGCGACCTGGTCGGCTACCGGCTCGGCCCGGTCACCGTCTACGGGGTGTCCAGCCCGGAACTGGCCGGCGAGGCGCTGACCGACGCGGCGCGGTTCGGCAAGCTCGGCGCCGACAACCCGCTGCGCCTGGTGCTCGGCACCGGCCTGCTGACCAGCTCCGACCACGACAGCTGGATGCGCAACCGCCGGATGATGCAACCGCTCTACACCAGAGCCAAGATCGCCGAGATGTACGCCACGATGCGGTCCAGCACCGACGGGTGGCTGGACCACCTGGCCCGCGAGTACCGCCCCGGTGACCAGCTCGACCTGCACAAGGAGCTGATGCGGGTCACCCTGGACATCGTCAGCCGGTGCATGTTCAGCACCAACGTGCTCGACGACCTGGACACCATCGGTCCGCACGCGGTCGACATCGCGATCAACTACGCCTTTCAGCGGTTGCAGAACCCGTTCAGCCCGCCGGTGTCCTGGCCCACGCCCGGCAACCGGCGCTTCCGGCGGGTGATGGCGTCGATCGACGACCTGATGTACCGGCTGATCGCCGAACGCCGGGCCGCCGGTCCCGGCGACGCCGACCTGCTGGACGCGCTGCTGACCTGCCGCGACGCCGACACCGGCGAGGCGATGACCGACCGCGAGCTGCGCGACGAGATCATCACTACCTTCGCCGCCGGTCACGAGACCACCGCCATCACGCTCACCTGGACGTTCTACCTGCTCTCCCAGCATCCGCGGGTGCTGCGCCGGTTGCAGGAGGAGGTGGACGGCGTCCTGGCCGGGCGTACCCCGACCCTGGCGGACCTGCCCCGGCTGCCGTACACGCTGCGGGTCTTCGAGGAGGCGATGCGGCTCTACCCGTCGGCGCCGATCGTGCCGCGACTGGCCAACCACGACACCACCCTCGGCGGTCACCACCTGCCCGCCGGGGCGCGGGTGCTGGTCAACCTGGTCAACATCCAGCGGCACCCCGACCACTGGCCGGACCCGGAACGCTTCGACCCGGACCGGTTCGAGCCGGCGGCGCGCAAGGGCTGGCACCGGTACGCGTACCTGCCGTTCGGTGCCGGTCCGCACCTGTGCATCGGCAAGCACTTCGCGCTGATGGAGGCGCAGCTGCTGCTCGCCGCGCTGGTCGCCCGCTACGAGTTGCGTCACCTGCCCGCACACCGGGTGGTGCAGCACGCCACCATCACGCTGCGCCCCCGGTACGGCATGGAGATGACGATGCACCCCCGCCGGCGTACGACCGTCGCCAGATAGGCAGGAATGAGCACGATGACCGACGAGCGACTGTCCTTCACCCAGTACACCCCCGGCCAGCGGGAGGGGCACTACGAGAGCTTCTACCAGCGCGGCAACCACCCGACCCGGCCGCTGGCGTTCTGGATCCGGTACACCATCTTCAGCCCGAAGGGTCGGCCCGAGGCGGCCATCGGCGAGCTGTGGTCGATCTTCTTCGACGGCGAGACCGGCGAGCACGTGGCGACCAAGGAGGAGCACCCGATCGCCGACACCGCCTGGGCCCGGGACGCGTTCAACGTACGGATCGGCGACCGGGTGCTGTCGCCGGGCCGGCTGCGGGGCGAGGCGAGCAGTTCCGGCAACACCATCGGCTGGGACCTGAAGTACACCGACGGGCAGGAGACGATCTACCTGCTGCCCAGGTCGATGTACTCCGGCGGCTTCCCCAAGGCCAAGAGCCTGGTCGGCGCCCCACTGAGCAGCTACAGCGGCACGCTGACCGTCAACGGCGCGCAGATCGACATCGACGACTGGATCGGCAGCCAGAACCACAACTGGGGCAGCCAGCACACCGACTACTACGCCTTCGGCCAGATCGCGGGCTTCGACGATGCGCCGGACAGCTTCCTGGAAGTGATCACCGCGCAGACCAGGGTCGGTCCGATCAGGACCCCGTTCATGACGCTGCTCGTGCTGCGGCACCGAGGCCGCGAGTACGCGCTCAACTCGCCGAACACCGCCCGCAAGGCCAAGGGCCGGTTCGGCTACTTCGACTGGGACTTCGCCACCGGCAACGACGAGGTACGGATCGAGGGCAGGATCACCGCCCCGGGGGAGGCGTTCGTCGGGTTGAACTACTACAACCCGCCGGGCGGCATCAAACACTGCCTCAACACCAAGATCGGCGCCTGCGAGCTGACCGTCACCGATCGCGCCACCGGTACCGTCGAGACACTGCGCGCATCCCACCGGGCGCTGTTCGAGATCCTCACCGACGACCGCGAACACGGCGTCGAGATCCGGGCCTGACGACTGTCCCGCCGCGCCCGTACCCAGCGCCCGATCGACGGAGAGGAGCACGGCATGGACGAGGGGAACGACCCGTACCTCAGCACCGACGACGCGGCCCGCCGGCTGCTCGCGGCCGCGCCCTGGCGACGGTTCCTCGTGCTGGGTGACAGCATCGCCGAGGGGATGGGGGAACCGTCGCCCGGCTACGCCGACCTGACCTGGTTCGAACGGGTCCGGCGGGTGCTCGGTGTCGCCCAACCGGACCTCGAACTGCTCAACCTGGCCCGCCGCGACCTGCGGGCGGCAGCCGTCGGGTCCGAGCAACTGCCGGTGGGGCTGGCCTTCGCGCCGGACCTCGCGGTCGTCGTCGCCGGCGGAAACGACGTGCTCGGTCGGGTCTTCGACGCCGACGCCGTCGAGGCCGAGCTGGACAAGATCGTCGCCGGGCTCACCGGCATCGGCGCCACGGTGGTGCTGGTGACGCTGATGGACATCGTACGGGCGGTGCCGCAGCTGGCCGGTGGGCCGATGGAGCGGCTGCCGATCCTCAACGACCGCATCCGGGCCGTGGCGCAGCGGCACGACGCGCTGGTCCTGGACGCCTTCGTCCACCCGATGTGCGGCGACCGGGACGTCTACAGCGCCGACTTCAAGCACCCGACCATGCGCGGGCACGCCATCCTCGCCACCGAGACGCTCCGGGTGCTCGCCACCCGCGTCCACGGCTGAGGGTGTGGGCTCGGCGCGACAGCAACGTGACACCGGGCGTCGCGGCTGACGCCCGGCAGGCGAACGAAAGGGATCCGATGCCATGACCACCACCGATCCGAGGCCGACGACCATCAGCACCGCGGCGCCCCGGTTGCGCGAGCGGATTCCGGCGGTCAGTCATCTGCGGGCCTTCATCCGCGACCCGCTCGCCCTGTTCGACGGCATGCACGCCAGCCACGGCGACGTGGTCGAGTTCTTCATGGCCGGCGACCGGTGGGTACTGCTGAGCCACCCCGAGGACATCGAGCGCGTGCACCTGGAGACCACCCGGGGATACCGCAAGGGTTACCAGGAATACAAGAAGATCGGGTACGTCTTCCGGCACACGCTCGGCAACGGCCTGGTGACCAGCGAGGGCAGCTTCTGGCGTACGCAGCGCAGGCTGGCGCAGCCCGCCTTCCACGGCAGGCGGATCCGCGGCTACGCCGACGTCATGGTCTCCTACACCCAACAGATGATCGACAAGTGGCAACCCGGCCAGGACTTCGACATGCGCATCCTGATGGGCGGGCTGACCCAGCGCATCGCCGCCATGTCGTTCTTCGGCACCGACACCGAGGCCGAGTCGTCGCGGGCGAGCAAGGCCCTCGACAAGATCATGCTGGGCTTCAACGCGGAGCTGGCGAGCATGGTGCTGGAACGGCTGCCCGCCTTCGTCCGGACGCCCAACCGGCGCCGGGTCGACTCGGCCATCGCCGACTTCGACGACGTGGTGGCGGAGTTCGTCCGCAACCGGCGCGCGGCGCCCGAGGGCACCCACTCGGACCTGCTGGCCATGCTGGTCGAGGCGCGCGACGACGACGGCACCCAGATGACCGACCAGCAGCTCCGCGACGAACTGGTCACCATGTACGTCGCCGCGCAGGAGACCACCACCAGCACCCTGGCCTGGATCTGGTACTTCCTCGGCCGGCGGCCCGACCTCGCCCGGCGCGTCTACGACGAGGTCGACGAGGTGTTCGGCGGCCAGAGCCCGACCCCGGAGAAGCTGCCCCAGCTCAAACTGCTGCGCGCGGTGGTCGACGAGGTGCTGCGGCTGTACCCGCCGGCCTGGCGGGTGTTCCGGGTGCCGGAGGAGGACGTGGAGTTCCGCGGCTTCCGGGTCAAGGCCGGCACCATGGTCGCGATGAGCCAGTGGGTGACCCATCGCGACCCGCGCTGGTTCGACAAGCCGACCGAGTTCGACCCGGACCGCTGGCTCGACGGGCGCACCGCCAAGCTGCCGAAGTACGCCTACTGGCCGTTCGGCGGCGGCCCCCGGGTCTGCATCGGCACCGGCTTCGCGCTGATGGAGATCGTGCTGGTCGCGGCCACCATCGCCCAGCGGCTGCGGTACACGCTGCTGGACACCGAAGTGACGCCGTACCCGATGATCACCCTGCGGCCGGATCCCGGTGTGCGGGTGCGGGCGGAGTCGATCGCCGACGCGCCGACACCGGCCGCCGACCCGGTCGACTGAGCGCCGACCGGCGCGGACAGCCGGGGGAGCGGACGAGTGGGCAGCCCGGCGACCCGCCGGGCTGCCTAACCGCCGGGGCCCATCGGGGCGCCGACGCGCGGGTCCCTCGTGTTGGTCAGGAAGGTGGTCGGCGGCAGGCCACCGTCCGGTGACCTCGGCGCCAGCGTCGACGCCGGATCGGTGGTACGCAGCACCGCGCCGCTCCAGCCACCCCGGTCCCAGGAATTGTCCGCCGCGTCCACACCGTCGCCGAGGGTGGACTCCCGGCCGTTGCCGATGGCCAGGTTGTCCCGCAGCAGCGACGTCGACCGCTCGAAGGCGAAGCCGGTCTTGCCGTTGCGGAACGCCGTGTTGCCGCGCACCGTCAGGGCACCGGCGTTCCCGCTCTCGGTGAACCCGTACCCGGCGTTGTCCCACGCCGCGCTGCCGGTGATCACGTGGTCGACGGCGGCAGGAGGGGTGCCGCCGCCGAGCTTGAACCCGTAGCCGTCGCCGTCGAAGGGGGCGAGGTCCCAGCGGTTCACGCCGTTGCCGAACGACCAGGTGCGTTCGATGGTGACCGGGCTGGTGAACTCGTGCAGGCCCAGGCCGTCGTCGGCGTTGCCGTACAGCCGGCAACCCCGTACGACGTTGCCGGTGCCGGAGCCGTACTCGATGCCCAGACCGTCGGCGTACTCCCCGTTGGTCGCCGTGTCGTGGTTGCCGAAGAAGTCGCTGTCGACGACCAGGTTGTCGACGGTGTCCGGGTCCCGCAGCATCAGTCCGGTCTGGCCGTTGTCATGGAACGACAGCGCCCGGAAGACGTTGTGCGAGCAGGACCGGCAGACGTACGCGTGCCCGGACGCACCCCGCACCCGCAGACCCTGCACGGTCCAGTAGCTCGCCCGCTGGGTGACGTAGGCCGCGCCGGCCCGGACCCGCGCGGCGTCGATGACCGGCGTCTCGTCGCGGTAGTTGCTCAGCACTATCCGCTGAGCCGCCGTGCCACTCGTGGTGATCTCGACCGGTCGGGTGGGCCGGTACACCCCGCCGCGTAGCGCGATGGTCTGGCCCGGACGGACCATCGACACCGCTCGGTCGAGCGTGGCGAAGGGACGGTCGAGCGTACCGGGGTTCGTGTCGCTGCCGTCGGGTGCGACGTAGTAGGAGGCGGTGGTGACGCCGTCGAAGCCGCCGGCCGGTCGCCCGGTCGGGGACATCGTGGCGCCCGGATCCGCCGTGGCCGCGCCGGGCGCCGGCGGGTTCGCCGCCTCCACCGACGGCGGCGCTGGTCGGGGACCGTCGTCCTGGTAGGGCGGGTAGTACACCGCGTAGGCGAACACGGAGGCGGTGCCGACCGCGACGATTCCCCCGATCGGCAGGAACTTCGCCAGCAGGTACCGGGCGGCCCGCTGGGCCGGATCCCAGAGTCCCCAGGCGGCCCCGCCCGACGCACCGACAGCGGTACCGGCCAGCCCGGCGAGTATGGGCGCCAGACTGCCACCCGCGAGCAGGTGTTCGGCCGGGATGAGCTCCCGCTCGTGGGCGAGGCAGACCTCGCACCGCCGGACGTGCCGGCCGAGCTGCCTCAACCAGCGTCGGTCCGACGGCCCGCCCAGCTTCCGTGCCGCCGTGCTCAGCTCGGCGCAGCGCGGGACCGCGTGCCAGGCCCGCAGCAGCGTCCGGGCGAGCACGAGTTGCGCCTTCACCCGCTGTACGCGCACCGCCGCGTGGCCGGTGCTGACCCGCAGCGCCCCGGCGAGCTCGGCTCGGCTGAGCAGACCGGCCGCCTCCTGCCACCACAGCCCGAGTACGCGCTGGTCCCCGGCGCTCAGCCAGCGGCTGGCCTCGTGGGTCTCGCGGCGCTCGCCGGACAGGTGGAGCCGGAACATGGTCGAGTCGACGAAGTCGCCGGCCGGGTCCGGCCACTGCGAGACGTCGGCGACGAGCGGCCCGAGCGCGGTGGCGACCCGGATCGAACGACCGCGGTCCTGCATCTGCCGGTAGGCGATCGAGATCACCCAGGCCCGGAAGCAGTCCGGATCCTTGAGCCCGGCAATGCCCCTGACCACGCGGAGCATGGTCTCCTGGACCACGTCGTCGACATCGGAACTGCCGCCGAGTGCCTTGCCCACCACGTTGTACACCAGCGGCATGGCCTCCGCCACCAGGGCCGCCATGGCAGCCTCGTCACCACCGCGGGCCGCCTCGACGAGGACGGGATCGACCGCCGTCCTCATGTCGACCACCTCCGTTCGTGCTGTGACCGCCATGTTCACATGCCTGCGGCGTGGGCGCGGCCTGCCTTCGTTGACGGCTGATCCGGCCGCCGGATAACAGCAACCGGGGGTCGGGCGCGCAGGGCGCGAAGATTCAAAACGTGATCTTGCAGGTGTTCCGGGAACGCGCTTTCCTGATGGCGGCTCCCGACGTCACCGACCCAGTGGCGACCAGGCTCTCGGGTGCTGAGCGCCGTGCGCCGCATGTGCGTGGACCCCACCCCCGTCCCACCTTGGAGGCTTCCCATGTTCTCTCGTTCCTCGGCCCGCCGACGATGGGGTCGGTGGTCGCTGGTCACCGGCGCGGTCGCGGCGTTGGTCGTCGGTACCATCGGCTTCGGCCACACCGCGCAGGCCGCGACCGTCTTCGGTGACGACTTCGAGGACGGCAACACCAGCGACTGGTCCAAGTCGGGCGGCACCTGGACGGTCGTCGCGGACGGTTCCCAGACGGTGCGCCAGACCAACGCCGGCAGTGAGAACGCCCGGCTGTTCGCCGGTACGACCAGTTGGACGGCCTACACCGTGCAGGCCCGGGTCAAGCCGCTGAGCCTCGGCTCGGGCGGCCACGCCGGGCTGCTGGCCCGAGCCAGTGGGTCCACCACGTTCTACCGGCTCGCCCTGCTGCCCGGCAACCAGGTGCAACTCCAGGCCGTCAAGGGCAGCACCGTGACCGTCCTCGGCGGCGTCTCCCGTACGGTCGCGGTCGGCTCCTGGTACGCGCTCGCGATCGAGGTCAACGGCTCGACCGTACGGGCGACGGTGGACGGGGCCCAGATCGCGCAGGCAACCAGCGAGGTGTCCGGCAGCGGCCGCATCGGCCTCCAGACGGCGTACGCGACCGCCGCGTTCGACGACGTGTCCGTGACGACGTCGGGCACCACCCCGCCGACGGCGAATCCGACGACGACGCCGAACAACCCGCCCACCCCCACTCCCACCACCACGGCGCCGCCACCCACCACGACCTGGCCGACACCGACCGGCAACGCGCCGGTCAACAACGGCACCATCCAGGTCACCGGTACCTTCGACGGCGGCATGCGCCGCTACTGCTGCATCGGTGACGGCGGCCAGGGCGAGAGCCAGGATCCCGTCTTCACGCTCGCCGCCGGCGCCACCATCCAGAACGTCATCCTCGGTGCGCCCGCCGGTGACGGCATCCACTGCGAGGGCAACTGCACCATCCGCAACGTCTGGTGGGAGGACGTGGGCGAGGACGCCGCCACCTTCCGCGGCGGCAGCACCTACAACGTCATCGGCGGCGGTGCCCGCGCCGCGTCGGACAAGGTGTTCCAGCACAACGGTTCCGGCACCGTCCACATCACCGGCTTCTACGCCGAGAACATCGGCAAGCTCTACCGCGGCTGCGGCAACTGCTCCACCTCGTACGAGCGGCACGTCGTGATGGACAACGTGACCGTACGCAACGCCGACGCCATCGCCGGGATCAACACCAACTGGGGCGACACCGCGCGCTTCACCCGGATCACCATCTACGGCGACGCCACCGTCTGCCAGAAGTACCGCGGCGTGTCCAGCGGCAACGAACCCGTCCTGATCGGCGAGGGCGCGGACGGCGTCAACTGCATCTACACCAGCTCCGACATCACCTACCGCTAGCCGATCCCCGGCCGGTGGCGCTGGCCCGTCCCGTCGGCCGGCGACGGGCCACCGCCACCGTGCCCGGGAGCGCCCCCCACACCGGGGACCGATGACCGTACCGTTCGGAGGTTTTGGAATGGATCGACAGAACGTCTCGCGATCGGGGCGCCGACGCTGGCAGTGGGTCGCCGGCGCGGTGGCACTCTTCAGCGTGGCGGCGATGATGTCCGGTCAGCTGGCGTACGCCGCCACGCTGTTCGGTGACACCTTCGAGGACGGCAACGCCGACGGATGGTCGAAGTCCGGTGGGACCTGGGCGGTGGTGACCGACGGGTCCAGGGCGTTGCAACAGAGCAACGTCGGCAGCGGCAACGCCCGCGAGTTCGCCGGATCGACCGGTTGGACGGCGTACACCGTCACCGCCCGGGTCAGGCCCACCGCGTTCGGGCCGGACGGTCTCGTCGGGCTGCTCGCCCGCGCCCGGAGCTCCACCACCTTCTACCGGCTGGCGTTGCTGCCCGGCAACCGGGTCCAACTCCAGGTGGTCAACGGCGGCTCGGTGACGGTCCTCGCCGAAGCCGCGCGTACGGTGTCGCCCGGAACCTGGTACACCCTCTCGGTGACGGTGTCCGGCAGCACCGTCACCGGCACGGTCGACGGCGTCGTGATCGGCTCGGGGACCAGCGGTGTCGCGGCCACCGGCCGGATCGGCCTGCAAACCCTCTACGCCACGGCGTCGTTCGACGACGTGACGGTCAGCGACTCCGGTACGACGAACCCGAGCCCGACTCCGAGTGCCACCGTGTCACCGACGCCCACCCGCACACCGACCCCGCCACCGCCGACGAGCCAGCCGCCGACGAACTCGCTGATCGTGGCGCCGAACGGCAACGACGCCAATCCGGGCACCCTCGCCGCCCCGCTGGCGACGCTGGGCGCAGCGGTCAGCCTCGCCACGCCGGGCAGCACCATCGCGCTGCGCGGCGGCACCTACCAGTTCAGCACCAACGTGCAGATCATGAAGGACGGGACCGCCGCCAACCCGTACACGATCACCAGCCACAACGGCGAGAAGGTGATTCTCGACGGCGAGAACCTGCCGCACACCCCGGCACCACTGGGCGGCAGCATCCCGAACGCCGAACGCGGGCTGCTGCACATGGAGGCGGACTACTGGCGGATCCGGGACCTGGAGATCGTGCACGGCCCGTACGCCATTTTCTGTCGCGACTGCAACAACAACATCTTCGAGCGGCTCGTCACCCGCGACAACTACGAGTCCGGTCTACAGATCCAGGGTGCGGCCAGCAACAACCAGGTGCTCAACCTGGACAGCTACGGCAACCGCGACCCGCGCAAGAACGGTGAGAGCGCCGACGGCCTGGCAATCAAGGAGGGCGGTGGCAGCGGCAACGTGGTCCGTGGCGCCCGACTGTGGAACAACGTGGACGACGGCTTCGACGCCTGGCTGTTCACCTCGCCGATCCTGATCGAGAATTCCGTCGCCTGGGGCAACGGTGTCGACCGGTGGGGTTTCCCGGACTTCGCCGGTGACGGCAACGGCTTCAAGATGGGCGGTGGCGACCCCGACCCACCGGCGAACCACACCATCCGCAACAGCATCGCCTTCGACAACGCCCAGGGCGGCTTCATCGACAACGGAAACCCGGGTTCCATCCGGGTCGAACGCAACACCGCCTGGCGCAACGGCGACGGCGGCTTCAAGTTCGCCAACTCGACCTCCGTACTCACCGCCAACCTGGCCGTCGCCAACGGGGCCGGTGTCTCCCTCGGTACGTCGACCGGCAGCGGCAACTCCTGGGACATCAAGAGCACCTGGAGCGCGGCCGACCTCGCCAGCACCGACCCGGCGGTGATCACCGGACCACGTGACCCCGACGGCGGCATCCGCGGTTCCACCTTCCTCCGACCGACCGCCTACCCCAACCTCGGCGCGCAACTCTGACCACCGGTGCCCACCGGTCGGGGTCGTACCTCACCCGGTGGGCACCGCCGCACCTGCGTCACCCGCACCGACCCGTCCACCGGCCGCCTCCGCATCGCCGCCCACCCAACCGGGAAGGCCGAGCCGCGACCTCGACGCGTCGACCGCCGGCGGTGGTCGGAAGCCGGTCGACGGCCGCCGCCGAGGCAGGCGGTATCGTCACCGGCAGGCCGACCGGCCGACCGGCTCCGGTGCCGTCACCGGCCGAGTCGCCACGGCGGGCGGACGCAGGCGACCCGACCGGCCACGCCGGCGCGAGGCGGGAGGCGTGCCGGCCGTCAGGTGGAAGGGTGGACCGATGATCATCCCTGGACGCTTCAACGGGCCACCCGGCTCGGGGAACGGCGGCTACAGCGCCGGGATCTTTGCCGGCGGCGGCCCGTACGAGGTCACGCTGCGTATGCCGCCGCCACTGGACACACCGCTGGTGGCGGCGCAGGGGCAGGTCCGGACCTCCGACGGCGCCGTCGTGGCCGAGGTCGCGCCGACCGGTGGCGTCGACACGGTGGTCCCGCCGATCGGGTACGCCGACGCGCTGCGCGCCAGCGACGCGTACGCCGGGTTCACCGACCATCCGTTCCCCACCTGCTACGTCTGCGGGCCGCAGCGCACCGACGGTCTGCGGATCTTCCCCGGCCCGGTGGCGGACGGCACGACCGCCGCGCCGTGGACGGTCCCCGACGACGTGACGCCGGAGCTGCTCTGGGCCGCGCTCGACTGCCCCGGTGGCTGGGCGATCATCGCCACCGGCCGACCGTACCTGCTCGGGCGGATCGCCGTACGGATCGGTCGGCTGCCCGTACCGGGTGACCGGTGCGTGGTGGTGGGGGCGCTGGCCGCGACGCAGGGGCGCAAGGCCCTCGTGTACACCACCCTGTACGCCCCGGACGGTGCCGAACTCGCCCGTGCTCGGGCCACCTGGATTGCGGTCGCCGGCTGATGTCGGGGGATCCGAACGGGGAGTCACCGGTGGGCGAGCGACCCTACGTACTGCTCAGTTGCGCCACCTCGATCGACGGCTATCTCGACGACGCGACCGACCAGCGGCTGTTGCTCTCCAACGACGAGGACTTCGACCGGGTCGACGCGGTACGCGCCGACTGCGACGCGATCCTGGTCGGCGCCAACACGATCCGGCTGGACAACCCGCGGCTGCTGGTGCGCTCGCCGCAGCGCCGGGACGCTCGGGTGGCCCGTGGCCTGACCGCGTCGCCGACGAAGGTCACCATGGTCGGCCGGGGCGACCTCGACCCGGCCGCCCGGTTCTTCACCACCGGCGACACCGACAAGCTCGTGTACTGCGCGTCGCCCTCGGTGGAGAAGATCCGGGCGCGTCTCGGTGACTGCGCGACCGTGGTCGACGGCGGCGAACCGGTCACACCGGAGCGGACGCTGGCCGACCTCGCCGCCCGTGGCGTACGCCGACTCGTGGTCGAGGGCGGCGGCACGATGCACACCCAGTTCCTCACCGCCGGGCTGGCCGACGAACTGCACCTGGTGATCGCCCCGTTCTTCGTCGGCGACTGCCGGGCTCCGCGTTTTGTCGGCGACGGGCAGTTCCCGTGGCATCCGGGGAGCCGCGCCCGGCTGGCCGAGGTCCGCCAGATCGGCGACGTCGTGCTGCTGCGCTATGCCCTGTCCGACCGGTGCGGTGCGGCGTGACCGATCGTGACCGGCACTGGCTGACCGCCGCGATCACGCTGTCGTACCACAGCCCGCCGGTCAGCTTCGCGTACGCCGTCGGTGCGGTGGTGGTCGACCGCGCCGGGGCGGCGTTGGCCACCGGGTTCAGCCGGGAGACCGACACCCAGGTCCACGCCGAGGAGTCCGCCCTGGCCAAACTCGTCGGCGTGGACCTCTCCGGTGCGACGATCTACAGCTCGCTGGAGCCGTGCAGTGAACGCCGGTCCCGCCCCCGGACCTGCACCCAGCTCATCCTCGCCGCCGGCATCAGGCGGGTCGTGTTCGCGCTGCGGGAACCGCCGTTGCTGGCCGACTGTCACGCCGTCGAACTGCTCCGGGGCGAGGGAGTCGAGGTGGTCGAGCTGCCCGACCTCGCCGACGAGGTCCGTACGGTCAACGCCCACCTCCTGCTGCCGGGCCGACCACAGTGACCACGGCGGCCCGAGTCGGTCACCGGACCAGGGGAAAGTCCGGGGTACGGACGGCCCGGCCGGCCTTCGCCGCCAGGTAGGCGGCGTTGGCGGGGGACAGGTACACCCCGGTCGGTACACACTCTGTCACCGCCAGCCCCAACCGGCCGAGCTGCTCGGCCTTGTCCGGGTTGTTGGTCAGCAGGGCGACGCGCTCCGCACCCAGGGTGGCCAGCATCTGGGCGGCGGCGGCGTAGTCGCGCTCGTCCTCGGCGTGGCCGAGCGCGACGTTGGCCTCGTAGGTGTCCAGGCCGGTGTCCTGTAGCGCGTACGCGTCGAGCTTGGCGTAGAGGCCGATGCCGCGCCCCTCCTGGCGCAGGTAGAGCAGGAAGCCGCCGGCCGAGGCGATGCGTTCGACCCCCTCGCGCAGCTGCGGGCCGCAGTCGCACCGCTCGCTGCCGAACACGTCGCCGGTCAGGCACTCGCTGTGCGGCCGGACCAGCGGTACGGGTCCGTCGGTGTGCTGTCGGTCGAGTGCCCCGGCCCAGTCGCCCAGAGCGAACGCGAGATGTTCCCGGCCGTCAACCAGCCCGTCGAACGAGAACACCCGCGCGGTCGTGGTGAATCCGTCGGGGAACCGGAGCGGTACCGTGACCTGCGTCCGAACCGTCGCGACGGGCAGTGCTTCGAGCATTGTTCTCCTTCGTCGAGCCGGCGGCCGGCACCCGGATCCGCCGGACCAGCAGTACGGCGGCGCCGGGCAGGCTCGCGACGAGCACCAGCACCCCGTACACCATCGCGGTGGCGATGCCCTGGGACGCGGTGAGGCCGGCGGCGCCGAACGCCCACGCGGCCACCCCCTCCCGTGGCCCGAAGCCGGCGACGTTCGCCGGCACCCCCATCGCCAGCAGCGCCAGCAGCGTCAGCGGGACCAGCTGCGACAGCGGTGCGGTCGCGCCCGCGGTCCGGGCCGCGACCAGGAACGTGGCCAGGTGACCGGCGACGACGACGGTGGAGGCGACCAACACCCCCACCCACTTGCCCCGGGCGAGCAGGCCGTCGCGGATGTCGGCCTCGGTGGCGCGTAGCGCCCGCGCCCAGCGCGACGCACCGCCCCGAGGCAGCGCCCGCGCGACCAGTACGGCGGCGAGCCCGCCGGCCACCAGCAGCGCGGTCGCGGCGGGCAGGTACGGCCGCACCGGCGACGGAAGCACGAGCAGGATGGCCAGTGCGATTCCGGCCTGGACGACCTGTCCGGCGGTCCGCTCCCACACCACGGCGCGGATGCCACGGCCGACGTCACCGGTGTCCCGCCCGTGGCGCACCGCCCGGTGCACGTCACCGAGCACCCCGCCGGGCAGGGTCGAGTTCAGGAACACCGCCCGGTAGCAGTGGGCCACGGCCGTACGCAGTGGCAACCGGACACCGAGCCCGTCCGCGATCAGGCTCCACCGCCAGGCGCAGCAGACGGTGGTCAGCGCGCCGATGCCGAGCGCCGCCGCGAGTGCCCACCCGTCGATCAGGCGAAGCCCATCGAGGAACGGGCCGGTGCCCAGCCACCACAGCAGTACGGCGAGGATGCCCACGCCACTCACCGTGCGTACCAGGGCCCAGTTCACCCGCAGCCTCCCTCGAAGATTTTCTTCTCGGGTACACGTACCGCGGCGGTCAAAGGTTCATTCACAGTTGGCGAGAAGGTCGTTGTGCTCGACCACGACACCGAGTTCACCGGCCGCCGCCTGGGCGAGCCGGCGACCCGCGTACGCCGCCGCCGGGCCGGTCAGCTCCGGCCGCTGCTCGCACGCCGCGCCGAGCCAGCCGTCGAACCACTCGGCGGTCAGGTCTGCCCGGTCCGCGCCGAGCCGCCAGTGGCTGGACCGCACCGTGACGTCGACCCCGTGTCGGCCGAACGCCTCGACGGTGGCGTCCACGGCGTCCGGTCCGAGCAGCTTCCGGCCGTCGGCGGTCCGCCGCTGGTGGGCGTTGAACGCATCACGTACCTCGGCGTCCAGCGGGTCGGGCGGGGTGAGCGCTACCCGGCCGATCACCGAGATCGTCAGCAGGGTCGGGCAGCCGGCGCCGGCGCAGGCCGCCACGATCCGCTCGATCTCCTCGGCGGTCAGCATGTCGAGCAGGGCCGACGCGGTGACCAGGGAGGCGTCGGCGAGGTCGGCGGCGGTCAGCCGGGTGATGTCCCGCTGCCGGGTCTCGACGGTGACCGGTGCGCCGTCGGCGGCCGTGTCGGTCATCTCGGTCCTGGCGTGTGCCAGCAGTTCGGGGTCCCGGTCGTACATGATCCAGTGCTGTGGTCCGGGTATCCGGGGCGCCAGCCAGCGGCCCATCGACCCGGTGCCGGTGCCGAGGTCGTGCACGACGGTGAGCGGGCTGCCGGCCAGGTGGCGGCGGACCGGTTCGACGAGTTCCGCCGCGCGGGCGGCCGCGTCGGCGGGCTCCCGGAGTCCGAGCCAGGCCGCGCTGACGCGACCGACCTCCTCGGTCATGCCGGCCTCCCCACCGTCGTCGGTACGGCGGCCAGCACGTCCGCCACCAGCGCGGCGGTGACCGCCCAGCCGGTCAGGGTGTCGCGGCGGCCACCGGCGGAGCGCCGCAGCCGGTCGCGCAGGTCGGCGTCGCCGAGCCACCGGCGCAGTGCCCCGGCCAGGGCGGCCGGGTCGTCGGGCGGGACCAGGATGCCGGGCAGGCTGCCGTCCGGTGCCCGGCCCAGTGCCTCGGGCAGCCCGTTCGTCGCGGTCGCCAGGACCGGGATTCCGCGCGCCAGCGCCTCGGTGACCACCATGCCGTACGTTTCGCCGCGCGACGCCAGCACCAGCAGGTCGGCGGCGGCGTACGCGGCGTCGAGCGCCTCGCCGGTACGTGGGCCGACGAGGCGCATCCGGTCGGCCAGTCCGGACCCGGTGACCTGCCGACCGACGCGGTCGACGAAGTCCGGGTCGCGGGTGAGCGGGCCGACGCAGACGCAGTTCCATCGCAGGTCGGCTACTGCCGCCAGGGCGGATGTCAGCACGTCGTGTCCCTTGTGCGGGGTGACGGCGGCGACGCAGAGCAGTTCCGAGCCGCCGGCCGATCCGGCTGCCACGGGCGCGTCGTCCACGCCGGGGGCGGCGACGTGGATCCGGTCGGTGGGCAGCCCGTACAGGTCGATCAGCCGACGCCGGGTCCACTCGCTGGTGGTGACGACGGCGGTCGCGGCGGCCAGGGCCGCGCCCTCGCCGGACCGCGCCGCCACCGAGTCCTCACCCAGCGGCAGGTGGACCAGGACGACCAGGCGCAGCCGTCCGGCCTGCGGCACCAGCACGTCCGGTACGGCCGACGCGACCAGACCGTCGAGCAGGACCACCGCGTCGTCGGGCAGCGCGCCGAGTACGCGGGCGAGGTCGGCCCGCTCGACGTCACCGGGCCGGGGCCAGGCTCCCCGTACGGCGTGCTCGTGCACCGACCACCCGGTCGCGGCGAGGCCGGCGCAGATCCGGCGGTCGTAGCCGTTGCCGCCACTGGGGTCGGTGGGGTCGTCGATGTCGTTGGGCAGCACCACGTGCACCGACCGGAGGCCGTTGTCGGCTGCGGTCACAGGGACCGCTCGTAGCTCGCCCAGGCGATGTGCGACTCGTGCAGGGTGACCGAGATGCCGTCCAGGCCGCGGGCGCCCTCGCCGAGGGCACCGTCGTGCACCCGGTCGGCGAGCCGGTCGGCGATGATCTGGGCGAGGGCCTCGGTGGAGGTGTTGATCCCGGCGAAGTCGGCCTCGTCGTCCAGGTTGCGGTAGTTCAGCCGGGCGAGTACGGCGTTCAGCTCCTGGCTGGCGAGCCCGATGTCGACAACTATGTTGTCGGCGTCGAGGGCGGCCCGGCGGAACGTCGCGTCGACGACGAACGTCGCCCCGTGCAGCCGTCGGGCGGGTCCGAAGACCTCGCCCCGGAAACTGTGGGCGATCATGATGTGGTCGCGGACGGTTACGCTGAACAAGGGGTCACTCTCCGTAGGTGATGAGGTGGCACAGCGCGGGCAGGGTGCCCGCGGTCAGTCGGGGCAGCACGTCGGGCAGCTCGTCGAACCGGGAGGTGCCGGTGAGCAGCGCGTCGAACGCGGGATCGCGGAGCAGGTCCAGGGCCAGCGCCAGGCGGTCGGCGTAGGTCCGGCTCGCCCGTCGGGCCGGTGACACCAGGCCCACCTGGCTGCTGCGGATGGTCAGCCGGCCGGAGTGGAACGCCCCGCCCAACGACAGGTTCACCACCCGGTCGCCGTACCAGCTCAGGTCGAGGACCGTACCCTCGGCAACGAGCAGGTCCAGCGACTGTTGGAGCCCGGCCGACGACGCGCTCGCGTGCACCACCAGGTCGCGCCCGGCGGTGGCGTCGGCCGGCAGCGCGAACTCGACGCCCAGCGCCGAGGCGACCCCGGCCCGGCTCGGATCGGCGTCGACCAACTCGACCCGGACGCCGGGAAACCGGGCGAGCAGGGCGGCGACGCAGCAACCGACCATTCCGGCACCGACCACCGTGATCCGGTCACCGACCAGCGGCGCGGCGTCCCACAGCGCGTTCACGGCGGTTTCCACGGTTCCGGCCAGCACCGCCCGTGCCGGCGGAACCCCATCGGGTACGGCGACCACGGCGGAGGCCGGGACGACGTACGCGCTCTGGTGCGGGTAGAGGCAGAACACGGTACGCCCGAGCAGTCGCGCCGGACCCTCCTGCACGACGCCCACGTTCAGGTAGCCGTACTTCACCGGGCCGGGGAAGTCGCCCTCCTGGAACGGTGCCCGCATCGCCGCGTACTGGCTGGTCGGCACGCCACCGGCGAACACCAGGGTCTCGGTGCCGCGACTGATGCCGGAGAACCGGGTGCGGACGAGAACGTCCTGCGCGCCGGGGTCGGGCAGGGTCACCGGTCGGATCTCGCCCGCACCGGGTGAGCGCAGCCAGAAGGCGTGTGCGTCCCGCGTCACCGGACCCTCCTTCCCGAAATCTCCGTCGAACCGAACGGCCGCATTTTACGTGTTTCCCTATCAAGGGCGTACACACGATAGACACGGAGGCAGGGTGCGCACGGTTCAAAGCGGTCCGAAAATTGGGTTGATCGTCCAGGTTGTCCTGCTCGCCGGCCTTGCCGGAACAGTCGGTCTCGGCATCGCCGGCTGGCTGGCCGGAGGCGTCTACGGCGCCGTCATGTGTGTCCTGCTCGGTCGCGGTCTGCGCGACTCGGGCGCGGACCGGTTGAGCCCGGCCGACCGGGTGACCCTGGGCCGGGCGACGCTCGTCGGCGGCGTGACGGCGTTGACGGCGGACTCGTTCAGCCGACCCACCCCGGTCACGTTGCTGGTCACCCTCACCGCCGTGGCGCTCGCACTGGACGCGGTCGACGGGTACGTGGCCCGGCGTACCGGCACCGTCACCGCGCTCGGCGCCCGGTTCGACATGGAGGTCGACGCGTTCCTCCTGCTGGTGCTGAGCGTCTACGCGGTGGCACCGGTCGGCGGCTGGGCGCTCGCGATCGGCGGCATGCGGTACGTCTTCGTCGCGGCGATCTGGGTGCTGCCTTGGATGCGGGGAACGCTGCCCCCGCGCTACTGGCGCAAGGTCGTCGCCGCCACCCAGGGCATCGTCCTGCTGCTCGCGGCGGCGGACCTGCTGCCCCGGCCGCTGACGGTGGGCGCGGTCGCGGTGGCGCTGGCCCTGCTCGTCGAGTCGTTCGGCCGGGACGTGCTCTGGCTGTGGCGGCACCACCCCGTCGCCCCCGACCGGCGACCCCGACCCGAACCGTCGGTACGGGTCGCACCGTCCATCCGGACGGGCAGCGGACTGCCGGCACACGTCGTCGCCGTACGCGGGACCGGCCCGGTCGGAGTCCTGCGCGCGACCGCCGGTCGGAGCCACCGCCTGCACGACCCGGTGCCGTGACCCGGCGGTTGCCGTCGTTCGATCGCCGCGCGGCGACGCCCGCGCCCCGGGCCACCCGGTGGCCCCTGCCGACCCGGTACGACACTGCCCGCATGCTGTGCATACACAGATCGGGCCGGAGCAACGAGGAGAAGCGGACGTGAGTCAGTTCGAGGCGGTCCTGTTCGACGCGGGCGACACCCTGATCCGGCTCTCCGGCAGCGGCGAGAAGCTGTTGCACCGGGCGGCGGCCAGGCTCGGCGTCGACCCGCTCGACCCGGACGAGGTCGCGTGCGTGTGGCGGCGGGTGCTCGACACCAGCAGTACGGCCGAGGAGCTGGCCAAGGGCCGGGACCTGTCGAACGCCCGGCACCGGGAGGTGTGGACCGCGCTCTACACCTCGGCCGGGTGTGAGCGGCTGGCCCCCGGCCTGAGCGGGGAACTGTACGCACTCACCGTCAGCGCGCAATCGTGGGAGGCGTTCCCGGACACCCTGCCCACCCTGAAGGCCCTGCGCGAGCGGGGGCTGCCGGTCGGCATCGTCAGCGACACCGGCTTCGACCTGCGCCCCGCGATGGAGTTGCTCGGCCTTTCGCCGTACCTGGACACCGTCGTGATGTCGTACGAGCAGGGGGTCTGCAAGCCCGCCGTCGAGGTGTTCCGCACCGCGTGCGACCGGATGCGGGTCCGTCCGGAACGGACCCTGATGGTCGGCGACAACCCGCTCACCGACTCCGGCGCCGTGGCCGCCGGACTGCACGTGTTCCTGTTGCCACCACCGGTGCAGACCGGTCCCCGGGGACTCGGCCACGTCCTGTCCCTGATCTGAACGAAGGACGATCCGACCATGATCGACGATTCGACCACCAGCCGGGACACGACGCCCGACGGCAGCGCGGAGAACCCGCCGGGTGACCCCGCCGGCAACACCGCGTCCGCCGCCGGTGTCACGGCGCAGGACCCGATCGCCGTACGCGGAAAGCGTCGCGCCCTGGCCTGGGCGACCACGGCCGCGGCGGTCCTGCTGGTGCTGTTCGCCCTCGTCGCCCCGGACCAGGTCGGTCGTCTCACGCCGGTGGCCTTCGTCCGCGTCCCGCTCGAAGGACTCGTCGGTGTCGCCGTCCTGCTCGTCCTGCCCGGCCGGGCCAGGCGGGTGGTGGCCGCGGTGGTCGGGGCGGCCCTCGGTCTGCTGACCATCGTGAAGGTCCTCGACATGGGCTTCTACCAGGTCCTCGACCGGCCGTTCGACCTGGTCCTCGACTGGGTCCTGCTCGACGACGCGCTGTCGTTCCTCACCGACTCGATCGGCCGGGTCGGCGCGATCGGCGCCGCGATCGGGCTCGTCCTGCTCGTCGTCGCCGTGCTGGTCCTGATGACCCTGGCGGTCGTACGCCTGAGCCACCCCCTGGTACGGCACCGGACCACCGCGACCCGCACCGTCGCGGCACTCACCGCGGTGTGGGTCACCTGCGCCGTACTCGGCGCGCAGATCGTGCCGGGCCTGCCGGTCGCCGCCACCGGCGCGGCCGACCTCGCCTACGACCGCACCGTGCAGGTACGGGCGGGACTGCGCGACCGCAGCACGTTCGCCGCCGAGGTTTCCGTCGACGCCTTCCGCGACACCCCCGGCGACCAGCTCCTGACCGGCCTGCGTGGTAAGGACGTGGTGCTCGCGTTCGTCGAGAGCTACGGGCGCGACGCGGTCGAGGACCCGGAGCTGGCGTCGCAGGTCGGCGCGGTGCTCGACGCCGGCAACCGGCGACTGAACGGGGCAGGGTTCGTCTCCCGCAGCGCCTTCCTCACCTCGCCGACGGCGGGCGGCGGTAGCTGGCTGGCGCACGCCACGCTGCTGTCCGGCCTCTGGATCGACAACCAGCAGCGCCACGACAACCTGCTCGCCAGCGACCGGCTGACCCTGGGCGGTGCCTTCCGCCGCGCGGACTGGCGAACGGTCGCCGTCATGCCGGCCCTGACCCAACCGTGGCCGGAGGGTGCGTTCTTCGCCAACGACCGGGTCTACGGCGTCGACGACCTCGGCTACCGAGGTCCGAAGTTCAGCTACGCCCCGGTCCCCGACCAGTTCACCCTGTCCGCCTTCGAACGCTTCGAGCGGGCCAACCCCGACCACGCCCCGGTCTTCGCGGAGATCCCGCTCGTGTCGAGCCACGGTCCGTGGGCGCCCATTCCCCGGATGGTCGGCTGGGACGAGCTCGGCGACGGCTCGGTCTTCGACCCGATCGCCAAGGCCGGCGTGTCGCCCGACGACGTGTGGCCCGACCCCACCCGGGTACGCACCGAGTACCGGCGTTCCATCGAATACTCGCTGAACAGCCTCATCTCCTATGTGGAGACGTACGGCGACGAGAACCTCGTACTCGTGTTCCTCGGCGACCACCAGCCGGCGCCGATCGTCACCGGCGAGAACGCCAGCCGGGACGTGCCGATCACGATCGTCGCCCACGATCCGGCCGTGCTCGACCGGATCTCCGGCTGGGGCTGGCAGGATGGTCTCCAGCCGGGTCGGGGGGCACCGGTCTGGCGGATGGACTCCTTCCGGGACCGGTTCCTCACCGCGTTCGGACGCTAGGCATGCCCGAGGTGAGGCTGCACGACGGGACCGCCATCGAGGTGGCGGTCCACGGCTCGGGTCCGGCCGTACTGCTGCCGGTGGCGGCACCGGACGGGCCGACCGATCCCGTCGCCGACAACCCGTTGGTCGGCGGTCTGCGCGACTCGTTCCGGGTGGTGGCCTTCGACTACGCGGGGCACCTGCGGCGCCATCCGAGGCCGGACACCCTGACGCCCGGCAACATCGCCGGCGACCTGCTCGCCATCGCCGACGCCGCCGGGGTCGACCGGTTCGCCTACTACGGTTACTCGTGGCTGGCACTGAGCGGCCTGCAACTCGCGATCCGTACGCACCGCCTCCGCGCGCTCGTCCTGGGCGGCTTCACCCCGGTCGACGGCCCGTACGAGCGGGCGCTGCGGGACGCCGTGACGGTACACGCGACAGTGGTCGCCGGCCGGCGCGACGGCTGGCCGTCCGAACCGCAGGCCCGGCAGTTCGTCACGCTGTACGAGTCGTTGCGGGGCTTCGACGACCGGGCGATCCAGTCCCAGCTCACCTGCCCCCGGCTCTGCTTCGTCGGCGGGGCGGACGGGATCGCGTCCGACCCGACCCAGGACGGGATCCCGGTGGACGTCGGTGCCGTGGTGCGCGAACGGCGGGCGGAGTTGGCGACCCTCGGCTGGGACGTCCGGATCCTGGACGCGCTCGACCACATCGGGGCCGGTCGGCCCGGCCCCGTCCTGGGCGTGCTGCGCCCGTGGCTCGTCGCCGCCCTCGACGGTCGCTGACCCGCGGCGGCTCAGCGGCGCGGAGGTGCGGTGCTGTCCCGGATCACCAGCTCGGTGGCGAGTTCGACCCGTGGCGACTCGATCTTCTCGCGCTGGGCCAGCCGGAGCACGGTACGGGCGGCGAGCAGGCCCATCTCGGCCAGCGGCTGACGGACGGTGGTCAGCGGGGGCGAGCACCACCGTACCTCGGGCAGGTCGTCGAAGCCGACGACGCTGACGTCGTCGGCGACCCGCAGGCCACGGCGGCGGATGGCCTCGTACACACCGAGCGCCATCTGGTCGCTGGAGGCGAAGATGGCGGTCGGTGGGTCGGGCAGTTCCAGCAGCAGGCTGCCGCCGGTGAAGCCGGCCTCGTGGTAGAAGTTGCCGGGCCGGATGAGCTTGCCGTCGACGGGCAGGCCGGCGGCCTCCATCGCGGTGCGGTAACCGTCGAGCCGGGTGCGGCTGCACAGCAGCTGCGGCGGCCCGGCGATGAAGCCGATCCGCCGGTGGCCGAGACCGATCAGGTACTCGGTCGCGCGCAGGCTGCCGGTCCAGTTGGCGGCGCCGATGGTGGGCGCACCCTGGGTGGGTACGCCGCCGGGGTCCACGATCACGACGGGGATGTTGAGGCGGCGCAGTTCGGCCTGCAACGGCGGTTCCAGTGCGGAGGTCACGAAGATGACGCCCTCGGTGGTGCGGGCGCGCATGTTGTCGAGCCACTGCTTGGCCGACGATGTCTTGCGGTGGATCGCCGAGACGACGGTGCCGACGTCGGCGGCGTGCGCGACGTCCTCCACCCCCCGGATGATCTCCACCGCCCAGGGGCTGTCGAGATCGTTGAAGACCAGGTCGATCAGGCCGGCGGTGCTCCGTACGGCCGTGGGTCGGCGCTGGTAGCCGTGGCGGTTGAGGACCTGCTCGACCCGTTCGCGGGTCTCCGCCGAGACGTCGGAGCGACCGTTGATGACCCGCGAAACCGTCGGTACGGAGACGCCCACCTCGCGGGCGATGGCCGCGATGGTGACCTTGCGGTTGTCGCCCACGCAGGTTGCTCCTTCTCAGTCGTCACGTGTTCGCTGTCGCGTCGGCCTCTTCGGCCCGGCCGGGACCGGTTCAGCCCTTCACACTGCCGGCCAGACCGCCGATGAGCTGCCGCTCGGCGACGGCGTAGAAGGCCAGGGCGGGAACCATGGACAGCACCACGTAGGCCAGGACCCGGGCGGTGTCGTCGGCGTACTGGCCCTGGAACGCCTGCACCCCGACGGGCAGGGTCCACCAGTTCTGGTCGGTGAAGACGACCAGCGGGAGCATGAAGTTGTTCCAGCTCGCGACGACGGCGAGCACCGACACGGTGGCCAGTGCGGGCCGGGCCATGGGCAACAGGATGCGCCAGAAGAACGCGAACGGGCCGCACCCGTCCAGCGTCGCCGCCTCCTCCACCTCGCCGGGGATGGTACGGAAGAACGAGCGCAGGACGATGATCGTGACGGGCAGCCCGAACGCGGCCTGGGGCAGGATGACGCCCAGTGGATTGTCGAGCAGTCCCATGCTGCGCAGCAGGATGAACAGGGGCAGGATCGCCACCGTGAACGGGAACATCAGCCCGACGGCGAAGAGGGTGAACAGGAACTCCCGCCCCCGGAAGACGAACCGGGCGAAGACGAACGCGGCCATCGCCGAGGCACCGACCACGATCACCACGGTCGCCACGGCGATCAGGGTGCTGTTGCCGAGCTGCCGCCAGAACACCCCGGAGGCGAGGATGGCGGTGTAGTTCCCCGGCACCCACGGGTCGGGCAGTCCGAGTGGGTTGGTGGAGAGCTGCCCGTTGTCCTTGAACCCGCCGAGCACCCCGAACCCGATGGGTACGACGATGCACACGCCGATGATCGTCGAGACGACGTGCAGGATCAGTCGACGCAGCCGGGCGGAGGTGCTGGCCCGCTGTCTCGTGGTCATCGCTGGACCCCCCGGGTGGTGAGCGCGCCCTCGGTGTCGCGCCTCAGGACGTAGCGCTGGTAGAGCAGGGCGAAGACGAGGCTGAGCAGGAACATGATGATGCTGATGGCACTGGCGTAACCGACCTCGAAGCGGCGGAAGCCGTACTGGAACATCGTCACGGCCAGGGTTTCGGAGGAGCGGATCGGGCCGCCGCCGGTGAGCACCCACACCATGTCGAAGAGCTGGATGGTGCCGATCACGGACAGGAACACGCTGATCCGGATCGTCGGTCCGAGCAGCGGCAGGGTGACGTGCCGGAACGCCTGCCAGGCACTGGCGCCGTCGGTGGTGGCGGCCTCGGTCAGCTCCTTGGGGATGCCCTGCCGCCCGGCCAGGTAGAGGATCATGTAGAAGCCGAAGTACTTCCAGGAGATCACGAAGAACAGGGCATAGAGCACGGTGGCCGGGTCGGCGAAGACCGAGCCACCGAGTTCGGCGGCCCCGAACCAGCCGAAGACGGTCGTACTCAGGCCCCGGTTGGGCGAGAAGACGAGGGTGAACAGCACCGCCGTGGTCACCTCGGACAACACGTACGGGGCGAAGAACACGAGCCGGTAGATCGCCCGCCCGCGAATGGGCTGGTTGAGCAGCATGGCCAGGGCCAGTGACACGGGAAGCTGGACGAACAGCGACAGGGCGACGAGGATCAGGCCGCGCCGCAGGTCGCCCATGAACACCGGATCCTCGACGGCCCGGGTGAAGTTGTCCACGCCGACGAAGTTCTCCGGCAGGTTGAAGCCGTTCCACTTGAACAGGCTGGTGTAGGCGGCCACCAGGATCGGCACGATCACCAGGAGCAGGAACAGCACCAGGGCCGGGGCGAGGAAGACGGCGATCGTGCCCAGCCGGCCGAGCCTGGGCCGGGCCCGGCGGCCACGCTGTCGCGTGGCCGCCGGCGGTGCGGATGGAAGCTCGGCCGGCGCGTCGTCTGTGCGTAGGCCGGTGCCGGCCGATCGGTTCATCCTGCCTGCTCCACTCGCTGGTCGTGACGAGGATTCCGGGGGCGGGGCACGTTACTGGTTCTTCGCCACCGTGGTGATGTCCTTGACGATCTGCTCGGGTGTCTTGGACCCGGCCACCAGTTCCGCGATGCTGTCGTTGACCTGCTGGCCGACCGCGGGCGGGTACGCCTGGTCCAGGTAGAGCTGGAAGCCGGTCGCCGCGGCCAGGCTCGACGCGACCACCTTGTTGTTGGCGTCGGCGATCGCGTCCGCCGCGTCCTTGACGGTCGGCAGCACCGCGCCGGTGGCCGCCGACTTGCGCTGGTTGGCCACTTCGAGCAGGGTCTTGAGGAAGTCGAGGGTGGCCGGCGGGGCGTCCTTGCCGACGGCGAACCCGTTGCCGCCGCCGAACACCTCGGTCGAGGTGCCCTTGCCGCCGTCGACCGACGGGAACGGGAAGAAGCCCAGTTTGTCGCCGAGCCCCTTCTTGCTGGTCGACGAGGAGGCCTGGACGGCGGGCGCCCACTGGCCCATCAGTTCCATGGCCGCGCCGCCGTTGCCCATGGTGGCGGCCTGCCCGTCCGGCGAGCCGTACTCGGCGGCGAGGAAGTCCTTCTGGAACGGCGAGAGGGCGACGAGTTCCTTCAGTCGCGCTCCGGCGGCGACGAAGTCCGGGGTGTCGAAGTTGTGGTCGGTCCCGGCCCGCTTGAGCGCCTCCAGTCCGCCGATCCGCATGACCAGGTAGGACCAGTAGAAGTGGGCGGGCCACTTCTCCTTGCCGGCCAGGGCGATCGGGGTGATCCCGGCGGCCTTGATCTTGCCGACGGCGCCGAGCAGTTCGCTCCACGTCGCCGGCGCAGCGGTGACGCCGGCCCGGCTGAAGAGGTCCTTGTTGTACCAGAATCCGACCATGCCGACGTCGAACGGAACGCCGTAGATCTTTCCGTCGACCGTGTACGGCTCCACCGACACCGGTAGCAGCGAGCCGATCCACGGCTTGACGTCCTCGGTGATGTCCTTGACCAACCCGGCGTCGATCTGCTGCTTCAGTACGCCACCGCCCCAGGACTGGAACAGGTCCGGCGGGGAGCCGGCCTGGGTGGCGGTGGTGAGCTTGGTCTTGAACGCCTCGTTCTCCAGTGGCTGGATGGCCACCTTCACGTTGGTGTGCGCGGTCTCGTACTCCTTGGCCATCGCGGCCCAGACGGGCAGCATCGGCTCGGTGTTCTGGATGTGCCACCAGTTGATGGTCTGCGGAGCGTCCGGGTCGGCGGATTCGTCGTTGCCGCAACCGGCCAGCAGGAACGCGCCGGCGCTGGCACCGGCGAGGCCCAGCAGGGATCTGCGGGAGAGGTGCGCCGTCATGAGCCATCCCTTCGAGGTACGTACGAGGTACTCGGATGCCGATCAGTCAGCGGGAGGTGGGTAAACGGCCCCGGAAGTTTCGGCAGGAGACCGGTATTTTCGATTGATGACGGGCACGTTACGACGCCACGAAGGTGCCGGTCAAGGTCTGTCGTGTCTCGACTTTGGCGGTTATCGTGAGCGAGAATTTCGACATCTTGGCGCGAAACTTCCGGACAACCGCCGGAAGCACGATCGTCAGAGGGGACGAACTATGTCGACCGACATCGCGAGCGTCACGACGGCCGCCGGCTCGATCCGCAACCCGATCCTCAGTGGCTTCCACCCGGACCCGTCCATCCTGCGGGTGGGCGACGACTACTACCTGGCCACCTCCACGTTCGAGTGGTACCCGGGGGTCCGGGTGCACCACTCGCGTGACCTGGTGCACTGGCGGGCCCTGGGCGGTGTGATCACTGAGCGGCGTCTGCTGGACCTGCGCGGTGCCGGCGACTCCAACGGCGTCTGGGCCCCCGACCTGTCCTACGCCGACGGACTGTTCCACCTCGTCTACAGCGACGTCGCCAGCTTCGCCAGTGGCTACTGGGACCCGCAGAACTATCTGATCACCGCGCCCGCGATCGACGGCCCCTGGTCCGACCCGATCCCGCTGCACGCCCACGGCTTCGACGCCTCGCTGTTCCACGACGCCGACGGCAGCAGTTGGCTGCTGGCGATGAGCGCCGACTGGCGGCCGGGGCGCGACCGCTTCGGCGGCATCGAGATCCAGCGTTACGACCGGACCGAGCGCCGGCTCGTCGGCGACGCCCGGCTCATCTTCCACGGCACCGAGGCCGGTCTCACCGAGGGCCCGCACCTCTACCGGCACGACGGGTGGTACTACCTGGTCACCGCCGAGGGCGGCACCAGCTGGGAACACCAGGTCAGCGTCGCCCGCTCCCGTTCCCTGTTCGGGCCGTACCTGGCCGACCCGGCCGGGCCCCTGCTCACCTCCGTCGGGCGCCCGGAACTGCGGTTGCAGAAGGCGGGCCACGGCAGCCTCGTCCGGACCCAGACCGGGCAGTGGTACCTGGCGCACCTGGTCGGGCGGCCCTACACCCCGCTGGGAAACTGCGTCCTCGGCCGGGAGACGGCGTTGCAGCGGGTCGAGTGGCCGGTCGGCGGCTGGCCCGCGATCGCGGGCGGTGTCCCCGCCGACGAGATCGCCGCACCCGACCTGCCCGCCCACCCCTGGCCGGCGTCACCGGCGACCGACCACTTCGAGGGCGACTCGCTGGGGCCGGCCTGGTCCACCCTGCGCCGTCCGGCGACGCCGGACTGGGTCGACCTGTCCAGTCGCCCCTCTCACCTGCGGATCCTCGGTGGCCAGTCGCCGGTCGGGCGGCAGACACCGAGCCTGGTCGCCCGCCGGGTCGGTGCGACGCGCTGTTCGCTGGAGACGGTGGTGGAGTTCGACCCGGCCGACCACCGCCAGCTCGCCGGCGTCACCGGCTACTACAACACCGCGAACTGGTACTACGCCTACCTCACCCGCGCCGACGACGGTCGGCGGGTGCTGGAGGTGCTGAGCTGCGACAGCGGTCGACTCACCGCCCACCCGGACCTGGGCGTCGATGTCGGTGCCGTCGACCGGGTCGGGCTGCGGGTCACGTTCGACGGGCCGGTACTGCGCTTCGCCTGGGGTCTCGACGACACCTGGCACGACCTGCCGGCCGAGTTCGACGCCACCGTGCTCTCCGACGAGCACGCCGCCGTCGTCATCGACGGCGAACCGGCCGCCTGGGGTTTCACCGGTGCCTTCCTCGGCCTCTGGGTCCAGGACCTCGGTGCCGACGGTGTGCACGCGGACTACGACTACGCCACCTACCTCGAATACTGAGCGAATCCCCGTCCCGTGGGTCCGAAACTTCCGGGCTGGGCCAATACCTTTCATGCTCTCCGACTAGGGGCACCACTGGTACGGACCTGTTGACGGCTGTCGATCCCGGTCGTAAAGTTTCGGCCAAGTTACGGAAGACCTGTAACGTACGTGAGCGCTCGTCCGCACGGCGCACACACCGCAGTGACGCCTCCCCGACGGGAGCAGCTTCCGGCTGCCCGAACTCCCGTCCGCGCTATCGACACCGTCCGTTGTCCCGTCCCAGTCCTGAGAGGACGCCCGATGAAGCTGAGACGATGGATCGTCGTCGGCACCGTAGCCCTGGCGACCGCCGGCACGCTGAACAGCCTGCCGGCCACGGCCGGGAACACGGTCCGACCCGGAGACCAAAGCCTGCGTACGCTCGGCATGCGGCACGACCTCTACATCGGCACCGCCATCGACCAGGCCGCCCTGAACGACCCGGCCGATCCGCAGTACCGGCAGCTCGCCGCCACCCAGTTCTCCTCGGTGACGGCGGAGAACGTGATGAAGTGGGAGAGCCTGGAGCCCACCCGTGGCACCTACAACTGGGCCCCCGCCGACGAGCTGATCGCCTTCGCGAAGCAGAACAACCAGCGGGTACGCGGGCACGTGCTGGTCTGGCAGAACCAGCTGCCTGGCTGGCTCACCGCCGGCGTCGCCGACGGCTCGATCGATACCGACGAGCTACGCGGCATTCTGCGCAACCACATCACCACCGTGGTCAAGCACTTCAAGGGCAAGATCTGGCAGTGGGACGTGGTCAACGAGGCGGTCAGCGACCCCTGGGACACCCCGCCGAGCCTGCACTACAAGGGCTTCTGGGCGCAGCACCTCGGTTCCGGCTACGTCGCCGACGCGTTCCGCTGGGCCCGAGCGGCCGACCCCACGGCCCTGCTCTTCTACAACGACTACAACATCGAGGCGTTCGGCTCCGGTGACCCCGCGAACGACAAGACCCAGTTCGTGTACGACATGGTCAAGCGGCTCCGCGCGACCGGGGTGCCGATCGATGGCGTGGGCAGCCAGGGCCACCTCGGCACCCAGTACGGCAACTACGACACCCTACAGGTCTCCGACGCCCTCAGGCGGTTCGGCGACCTGGGCCTGGCCACCGCGTTCACCGAGGTCGACGTACGCAGCCAGATGACCCCGGGGGTGCAGGCCGGTGACTCGAACGAGATCAATCCGCGGTTGCAGGCGTCGGCGGCCAACTACAGCGTCCTGCTCCAGGCGTGCCTGGCCAACCGGCGCTGCCTGTCGTTCACCGTGTGGGGCTTCACCGACCGGCACTCCTGGATTCCCGGCTGGTTCGACAACCCGCCGGAGGGCCTGGCCACCCTGTACGACGAGAACTACCAGCCCAAGCGGGCGTACAACACCGTCAAGGCGGATCTGATCTACGCCGGGGCCCCGTACGTGCTGCCGCGCATCCCGCAGAAGCCGCGCCGGTAGCCCCGCCCACGCTTTTCGGTCGATCGAGCCGTACGAGATTCTCGTCCGCTCGGGCTTCTTGCCGCCCTCGATCACATCAGCCCTGGTCAATGCGGAATCACCGGCACAATAGCGACCGGTAGTTTTCCGGAAGTTGTTGACGGTGTTACGAACGTCCGCCCAAAATGACGTCGGTGGATCGTGGAATCGCCAACTCCCACCGCGGGTGGTGCGGCGGCCCGGATCCGCCGCACCACCCGGACCCCACGAACCCTCCTTCGTCCCGAGGAGCCGGACCATGTCACCGACACCCCGCCTGTCCCGCCCCGCCCTCGCGCTGACCGCGCTGGTCACCGTCGTCGCCGCGACGGCCGTCGCGCTCACCGCAACCCCGTCCAGCGCCGCCGCCGACTGTAGTAACGGCTACGTCGCCCTCACCTACGACGACGGTCCCAACGCCGGCACCACCACCGCCCTGATCAACGCGCTCACCGCCAACGGCGTACGCGCCACGTTCTTCAACATCGGCCAGAAGGCCCAGCAGAACCAGGCACTCGTCCGGGCCCAGCAGCAGGCCGGCATGTGGATCGGCAACCACAGCTGGACGCACCCGCACCTGACCCAGCTGAGTACCGCGCAGATCACCTCGGAACTGAGCCAGACCCAGCAGGCCATCCAGCAGGCCACCGGCACCGCGCCCCGGCTGTTCCGCCCCCCGTACGGCGAGACCAACAGCACCGTCAGATCGGTGCAGGCGCAGCTCGGCCTGACCGAGGTGCTGTGGAGCGTGGACTCCCAGGACTGGAACGGCGCCAGCACCGCCCAGATCGTGCAGGCCGCCGGCACCCTGGGCAACGGCGGCGTGATCCTGATGCACGACGGCTACCAGACCACCATCAACGCCATCCCGCAGATCGTCGCGAACCTCACCAGCCGCAACCTCTGCGCGGGCATGATCTCCACCAGCACCGGCCGGGCGGTCGCCCCCGACGGCGGCAACCCCGGCCCGACGGCCACTCCGACGGCCGTCCCGACCACACCCCCGGCCGACGGCGGCAGCTGCACGGCCACGTACCGGGAGACGCAGCGCTGGGGTGACCGCTTCAACGGCGAGGTCACCATCCGCGCCGGCGGCACCGCCCTGACCAGTTGGACGGGCACCGTCACCCTGCGCAGCCCGCAGCGGGTCTCCACGGTCTGGAACGGCAGCCCGAGCTGGAGCGGCGGCGGACTGGTCATGACCGTCCGACCCAGCGGCAACGGCAACGTGCCCGCGGGTGGCAGCACCACCTTCGGCTTCACCGTGATGACCGGCGGCAACTGGACCGCCCCGACGGTCTCCTGCCGTACGCCCTGAACCGACGGTCCGGCTCGGCCGGGCGGACCCCGGCACCAGCCGCCCGGCCGCCCGGCCGAGCCGGACCCCCACCGATCCGGGTACCCCGATCCCGCCGGTCCCGGCGGCGGAAAGGCGACCTGCCATGTCACCGCCGTCCACCGGCCCGCTCGTCCCGGGCCCCCGGATCATCGACACCGCGTGGGGGAGCGGACCCGTCGTCAGCTTCACCTTCGACGACGGACCCAACCCGCTCGACACCCGGCGTCTGCTTACGGTCCTGCACAAACACCGGGTCAGGGCCGTCTTCTGCCTCTGGGGCGACCACGTCGAGGAAAACCCCGATCTGGTACGCCGAATCGCCGCCGCCGGTCATACGCTGTCCAACCACGGCATGCACCACGACGACATGAGCACCTGGACCCCGGAACGGATCAGGGCGGACCTCCGCGAGACCAACGCCGCTATCCGTCGCGCGGTCCCCGGTGCCTCCGTGCCGTACTTCCGTGCCCCGTACGGCAACTGGGGGCAGACGCCGGCCGTCGCGGCGGCACTGGGCATGCGACCACTGGGCTGGCGCCTGGCCATCACCGACTGGGAGCCGCCCGGCACCGACGTACTGGTGAACCGCCTGCTGGACGGTGTCACGCCCGGCGCGGTCGTGCTGATGCACGACGGCGGCGGCGATCGCAGCCAGACCGTTGACGCGGTCGACCAGGCCATTCCCATCCTCAAGTCCGAGGGGTGGCGGTTCACCCTGCCGATCCCCGCCCGCTGACCGGCCGCCCCCACTCCCGCCCGACCGAGGGCTGTGCTCCCAGGATCCGTGTCGCACTTTGAGCAAACCTTGCAGAAATTGGGAATTGCGGGTCAGACTGGGGGCGGCGGGGAGATCAAATACGGGGTGGGTGGATGGCGGCGAACTTCGGCCTGCTCGGGGATGTCGGGGCCGAGGTCGACGGCACGCCGGTCGCGATCGGCCATGTCCGGCAGCAGTGTGTGCTGGTGGCCCTGCTGGTCGACGCGGGCAAGCCGGTGTCGGTTGATCAACTTATCGACCGGGTGTGGGGGGACGATCCTCCACGACTTGCCCGGCACACGCTCTACAGCTACCTCTCCCGTCTACGGCGGTCCCTCGCCGAGGTCGACGTCCGCCTCGTGCGGCAGCCCAGCGGCTACCTGCTGGCGATTGCTCCGACAACGGTGGACCTGCACCGATTCCGTCACCTCCTCGCACAGGCCCGCGCCGCCGACGACGACGGTCAGGCCCTGATCCTGTTCGAGCGGGCCATCGCGTTGTGGCGAGGTGACGCCTTCGCCCACCTGGACACCCCGTGGCTCAACGCCCTGCGCGACACGTTGCAGCGCGAACGCGTCGGCGCCGAACTCGACCGCAACGACGTCGCACTGCGCAGCGGCCGTGACGCCGGCCTGCTGCCCGAACTGTCCACCAAGGCCGTCCAACATCCGTTGGACGAGCGCCTGGCCGGCCAGCTCATGCTTGCCCTGTACCGACAGGGCCGACAGGCCGAGGCGTTGGACCACTACCGGCTCGTCCGGCAGCTGCTCGCAGACGAACTGGGGATGGAACCGACCCCTGCGTTGCAGCGGCTGCACCAGCAGATCCTGACCGTGGATCCGGGCCTCGACGTGCCACGGGATCGGCCCGCCGACCCACCGCAGGTCGACCTCCAGCGGTTCCGGGCTCTGGTGCGGGAGGCTCGCGACAGCGGCGACGTGGCCGTTCGGCGTCGCCTGCTCACGGCCGCGCTGGCCGAGTGGCGCAGCGATGTCCCGGCGGGCAGCGCGACCAGCCCGGCGCCGGAACGCGCGGTCGTCGCGCTGCCGGAGGAGCGGCTCGCGGCGCTGGAAGAACGGTTCGAAGTGGACCTGGAGCTGGGCCGTCATCACGACGTCGTGGCGGAACTGGCCGCTGCGGTCGCCGAACATCCGGGCCGGGAAAGGCTCACCGGAGCGTTCATTCTGGCGCTGCACCGGTGCGGGCGGAGGGCCGAGGCGCTGGAAGCCTACCGGGATCTGCGCGAGCTGTTGATGACGCGGGCCGGCGTCGAACCGGGCGCCGACCTGAGGCATCTGCACCAGATCCTGCTCAACGACACCGGGACCGCGCCCGCCGCGACGCGTCCGGCGGTGCCACGGCAGCTACCGGCGGCCATCGCCGACCTCGTCGGGCGCGATCGCTACCTGGCCGCGTTGGACGATCTGCTCGTCACGCCCGAGGTACCGGTGCTGGTCACGCTGGTCGGTCCGCCGGGGGTGGGCAAGACCTCACTCGCGCTGCGCTGGGCGCACTCCGTCGCCGTACGCTTCCCGGACGGCCAGCTCTACATCGATCTGCGCGGCCACGCGCCCGACAAGCCGGTCACCCCGCGAGCGGTGCTCGCCGGGTTTCTCCACGCGCTGGGAGTGCATCCGCAGCAGGTGCCGGAAGGTGAGGCGGAACGTTCGGCGTTGTACCGGTCGTTGCTCGCCGGCCGGCGGATGCTGCTGTTGCTCGACAACGCGCGGTCGGCCGAACAGGTGCGGCCGCTGCTGCCCGGTGCCGCGGGCTGCCTGGTCGTGGTCACCAGCCGGGCCGAACTGGCCGGACTCGCGGCCCGCGACGGCGCGCACCCGGTTGCGGTCCTGCCGCTGTCCACCGACGAGGGGCTGGAACTGCTCCGCCGTGTCGTGGGCGAGCGGGTCGGCGCGGAATCACCCGCCGCCGTACGGCTGGTGGAGCTGTGCGCGGGCCTGCCGCTGGCATTGCGGGTGGTGGCGCACCGTGCCGGCCGCCGGCCGGGGTTCACGTTGACGGCGCTCGCCGAGCAGTTGGTGGACGAGGGGCGGCGGCTGGACCTGCTCTCGCCGCCCGACGATCCGTCCACCGCGGTACGGGCGGTGTTCTCGTGGTCCTACCTGGCCCTGCCACCGGCCGCCGCGATGCTGTTCCGCAGGCTCAGCGCCATGCCGGGCGACGACTTCGACGTCCGGGCCGCCTCCGTCGCCGCCGACGATCCGGACCCGTACGGACCGCTCGCCGTCCTGGTCTCCGGGCACCTGGTGGAGGAGACGTCGGTCGACCGCTACCGGATGCACGACCTGCTCCGCGTCTACGCCCTGGATCTCGCCGAGGTGCAGGAGCGACGCGACGCCGCCGTACGCGTGCTCGACTGGTACCTCGAACGCGCGAGCGCCGCCGTCGCCGTGCTGGAACCGAGCGCGGGCACCGGCGAACCCGGCGGTGGCTTCGCCGACCGGGAGGACGCCACCCGGTGGTTGGCGGCCGAGCGAACCGTCCTGGTCGGTGTTCCCCGGTTCGCCGCCGCCCTCGGGCTGCACGAGTACGCGTGGCGGATACCGAACGCGCTGTGGCGGCACTGGCTCACCCTCGGTCTGGTCGACGACCTGACCGCCACCCACGAGACGGGACTGGTGTCCGCGCGCCTCGTCGGTGACGTCCAGGCGCAGGCGGACCTGCTCAACAGCCTCGGTGCGGTCCACTACACAGCGCGCCGGTACGCCGACGCGCTGACCGTCTACGAGCAGGCCCTGGTGCTGCGCGACGGGCTCGGCGACCAGGCCGGCGCGGCCCGGACGTTGATGAACATCGCGATAGTGCACTACCTCGCGGGTCGTTACCCGGACGCGGTCGCGCACGGCGTACGGACACTGGCGTTGCGGCGCGACCTTGACGACGTGTTCGGGGAAGCCTCGGCGCACAATGCGCTGGGCGGATTCCACCTCCGCCTGGGCGACGTCGAGTCGGCTTTGCAGCACACCCAGCGTGCGCTGGCCCTGTTCGACAAGCTCGGCTACCGCTTCGGCCAGGCGGCGGCGACGCTCAATCTCGGCCACGTCCACTGGCACGTCGCCGAACTGGACGCCGCCGACGAACACTATCGGGACGCGCTCGGACGGTTCCGCGAGCTCGGCGATCGCCGGCACGAGGGCGAGGCGCTGTGCGGACTGGGATCGGTGTGTATCGGGCGGGCACAGCTCGGCCAGGCGCACGACCACCTCAACGAGGCACTTGCCATCGGTGCCGTGGTGGACGACCTGTCGCTGCGCGGGGAGGTACGCCACCGGCTCGGCCTGCTGCGGCTGGCCGAGGGGGAGCCGGAGCTGGCGTTGCGGGACTTCGACCACGCCCGTCGCGTCGACGACCGCTACCTGCAAGCCCGCGCTCGCCACGGCACCGCCCGAGCCGAGTGTGCGTTGGGGCGTCACGACAGCGCCGTGCGTTCCTGGCGCGCGGCGATCGACGGGTTTGCCGCGCTCGGTGTGCCCGACGAGGTGGTCCCGACCTGTCCGATCTGCTCGGCCGGCGTCCAACATCCCGTCTGAACCGGGCTTTCTCCCGGTCGGAGCCCCTCTCGGGGAAATTCCAGATTTCCACAGGCTTCGTTCGTGGCGCGCGATTCCCTCCGGCCCGAATCGCCGGTCCGTGTTCGCCGTACGCGGTCGAACACCGGACCGGCTCGGTCCGGCCGCGGGGCCCGGGGCTCGGGCGCCGTTCAGGGGATGCGGGCGACGGCCCCGTACATGCAGATGTCGACCGGGTCCGGTCGGTCGGCGTCGGGGGCGGGTCGCCAGTCGCCCACCGGGACGATGCCCGGGTCGACCAGGTCCAGGCCGGTGAAGAACCGGGCCAGCTCGTCCCGGCTACGGGGTCGGCTCAGTCCGCCGGTCGCGGCGTTGGCCTGCTCCAACCGCTCGACCGCGGCCGCCGGCAGCCCGTCGTACGTGCCGTGGGACATGGCGAGGTAGCTGCCCGACGGCAACGACTCGACGAGTCGGCCGACGACACCGTACGGGTCCTCGAAGTCCCGTACGAAGTGCAGGATCGCGACCAGCATCAGGCCGACCGGCTGACCCAGGTCCAGGGTGGCGTGCAACTGCTCGTCGTCCAGGATCGACCCGGGGTCGCGCAGATCCCGTTCGAGGTAGGCCGTCCGGCCCTCCGGCGAGGAGGTGAGCAGGGCCCGAGCATGGGCCATCACGAGCGGATCGTTGTCCGCGTAGACGATCCGCGACCGGGGTGCGATCCGCTGGGCGACCTCGTGGGTGTTGTCCGCCGTGGGCAGCCCGGTGCCGATGTCGAGGAACTGGCGGATGCCGGCCTCGCCGGCCAGGAAGCCGACCGCCCGTTGCAGGAACGCCCGGTTCTCCCGGGCGGCCTGCTTGACCGTGGGGAACGCGGCGGCGACCTGGTCGCCGGAGAGCCGGTCGGCGGCGAAGTTGTCCTTACCGCCGAGCCAGTAGTTGTAGCGGCGTGCGGGGTGCGCCACCGTCGTGTCGAGCCGGCTTGCCGGACCGGGCTGGTCACTCACGGTGCCTCCGAGGGGATGGGTTCCGAGGGGAACGATTATGGACCATCGCCCACATCTGGTCGATCTCGCACCTCCTCCTCGCGCGGGGGCCCGGAGACCGGGCGGCACGTGGTGGGGCGGCCGGGTGGCGCCGCCCCACCACGCACTCAGGCGAGGGTGCCGCGTACCTCGGCGGCCGAGGCGACGAGCCGGGCGAGGGCCTGTTCGACCTCCGCGTACCCGCGGGTCTTCAACCCGCAGTCCGGGTTGACCCAGAGCCGGTCGGCGGGCACCGCGCGGACCGCCCGGCGCAGCGCGTCGGTGATCTCCGACTGCTCCGGTACGCGGGGCGAGTGGATGTCGTACACGCCCGGCCCGACGCCGCGCCCGTAGCCGGTGGTGTGCAGGTCGTCCAGGATCTCCATCCTCGACCGGGACGCCTCGATGCTGGTGACGTCGGCGTCGAGGGCGTCGATCGCGGGCAGGACCTCGCCGAACTCGGAGTAGCACAGGTGGGTGTGGATCTGGGTGCCGTCGCCGACCCCGCTGGTGGCGAGCCGGAACGCCGCCACCGCCCAGTCGAGGTACGCCTTCTGCTCCGACCGGCGCAACGGCAGGGTTTCCCGCAGTGCCGGCTCGTCGACCTGGATGATCCGGATGCCGGCGGCCTCCAGGTCCCGTGCCTCGTCCCGCAGCGCCAGCGCCACCTGGTTCGCGGTGTGCGCCAGCGGCTGGTCGGCCCGGACGAACGACCAGGCCAGGATCGTCACCGGCCCGGTGAGCATGCCCTTGACCGGCCGGTGCGTCAGCGACTGCGCGTAGGTCGACCAGCCCACGGTCATCGCCGCCGGTCGGGCGACGTCGCCGTAGATGATCGGTGGGCGTACGCACCGGGAGCCGTACGACTGCACCCAGCCGTGCTCGGTGGCGGCGAAGCCGTCGAGCTGCTCGCCGAAGTACTGCACCATGTCGTTGCGTTCCGGCTCACCGTGGACCAGCACGTCGAGCCCGAGCCGTTCCTGTACGGCGATCACCTGCGCCACCTCGGCGCGCATCCGTTCGGCGTAGCCGGCGTCGTCGAGGCGACCGGCCCGGTGCGCCGCCCGCGCCCGGCGGAGTTCGTCGGTTTGCGGGAACGACCCGATGGTGGTCGTCGGCAGCGGCGGCAGCCCGAGCCGGGCCTGCTGCGCGGTTGCCCGTTCGGCGTACGGGCCGCGCCGGAGGTGTTCGGGACCCAGCGCGTCCAGCCGGGCCCGGACCGCGTCGTCGCGCCAGTTGGCGGGCGTCGCGGGGGCGGGGGCGGGCAGGGCCGCGATTCCGTCGCGCAGCGCCCGGCCGAGCGCCACCACCTCGTCGACCTTCTGCCGGGCGAACGCCAGCCGGTCCCGCAGTCGTGGGTCGAGGCCGGTTTCGGCGGCCAGGTCGACCGGCACGTGCAGCAGCGAACACGACGTCGACACCGCGACGTGGTCGGCCAGTCCGGTCAGGATCGCCCCGGTCCCGGCGGCGGCCCGCAGGTCGGTACGCCAGACGTTGCGCCCGTCGACCAGCCCGGCGACGACCGTCCGGCCCGGCAGCGGACCGTAGGCGGCGAGCCGGTCCAGGTTCCCGGGTCCGGCGACCAGGTCGAGACCGACCGCCTCGACCCGGCTGTCCAGCAGGGCCGGCAACGCGTCGCCGAGTTCGCCGAAGTAGGACGCGACGAACAGCCGGGGCCGCTGCTCCAGGGCGGCGAGTCGGGTGTACGCGGTCCGTAGCGCGTCGATCTGCTCCGGGTCGCGGTCGGCGACGTACGCCGGTTCGTCGAGTTGGACCCAGGCCACCCCGGCCGAGGCCAACGCGCCCAGGATGTCGGCGTAGACGTCGACCAGGTCGTCGAGTCGGTCGAACGGCCGGAACCCGTCCGGTGCGCCGGCGCTCGCCTTGGCCAGCAGCAGGAACGTGGCCGGTCCGACCAGCACCGGTCGGGTGGTGATGCCGAGCGCCCCGGCCTCGGCGTACTCCCGCAGTGCCTTGTCCGGCAGGGCCACGAAGCTCGTCTCCGGACCGACCTCCGGCACCAGGTAGTGGTAGTTCGTGTCGAACCACTTGGTCAGCTCCAGGGCCGGCTGCTCGGCCGTGCCCCGGGCCATCGCGAAGTAGGTGTCCAGCTCGCCGAGCCCGAGCCGGCGGAAGCGGTCCGGGATCGCGCCGATCAGGACCGAGGTGTCGAGCACCTGGTCGTAGTACGAGAACGTGTTCGACGGGACGGCGTCCAGGCCGGCGTCCCGGAGCGTGCGCCACACCTGCGTACGCAGGCCGGCGGCGGTCTGCTCCAGGGTGTTCGCGTCGATGCGGCCGGCCCAGTAGGACTCGACGGCGTGCTTGAGTTCGCGGTGCGGACCGATGCGGGGGTAGCCGAGCACTGTGCTCAGCCCGAACGGTGCGGTCACGAGACGGGTGTCCTTCCCTCGAAGTCGGCCGACGACCACGGGAGGGAAACGGCAGGGCACGGCGCGACGACCGGCCTCGCCCTGACCCTCCCGAGGGGTCGACGGCGGCGTACGCGGACGCGTACGCGGTGCGGGCAGGTCTTCGGACTCGCGGGCGCGACCGGGGTGACCCGGTCTCCTACTGGCCGTCGCTTCCCAGACGCGTCAGCGTCCAGTGCTCATGACGGCGGTCGTTCCCACTCACCGCTGCGGGGCAGTCCCGGTTTCACACCGGGTTCCCTCTTACGACGCCCCACCGCGAAAGCGGGGCGAACCAGCACTGCCGCCCATCGTACGCGTCCCGTCCGGTGGTGGGTGGGCCGTCTCACCCACCCACCACCGGTCCCCGGTCAGAAGTCGTCGTCGAAGCTGACGGTGCCACTCACCCCGACCTGGTACGCCGACACCCGGCGTTCGAAGAAGTTCGACAACTCCTGCACGTCCTGGAGCTCCATGAAGGCGAACGGGTTCTTCGAGCCGTACAGCGGGGCGATGTCGAGTTGGGCCAGCCGGCGGTCGGCGACGTGCTGGAGGTACTCGCGCATGTCCGTCGGGGACATTCCGGAGATGCCCTGTTCGAGCAGGTCCTCGGCGAACTGGACCTCGCACTCGACGGCCTCGGCGAGCATGTCGCGTACCTGTTGGCGCAGGTCGTCGTCGAACAGGTCCGGTTCCTCCCGGCGGACGGTGTCGACGACGTCGAAGGCGAACGCCATGTGCATCGACTCGTCCCGGAAGACCCAGTTGGTGCCGGAGGCGAGGCCGTGCAGCAGGCCCCGGGAGCGGAGGAAGTAGACGTAGGCGAAGGCACCGTAGAAGAACAGGCCCTCGATGCAGGCGGCGAAGCAGATCAGGTTGAGCAGGAACGCGCGGCGGTCGTCGCGGGTCCGCAGTTCGCGCAGCTCGAAGATGGAGTCGATCCAGCGGAAGCAGAAGTCGGCCTTGCGGCGGATCGAGGGAATGTTCTCGATCGCGTCGAACGCGGCGAACCGCTCGTCCTCGTCCGGTATGTAGGTGTCGAGCAGGTTGAGGTAGAACTGGACGTGCACGGCCTCCTCGAACAGTTGCCGGGACAGGTAGAGCCGGCCCTCCGGCGAGTTGACGTGCTGGTAGAGGTTGAGGACCAGGTTGTTCGCGACGATGGTGTCGCCGGTGGCGAAGAAGGCGACCAGGCGGCCGACCAGGTGCCGTTCGGCCGGCGTCAGCCGGCCGAGGTCAGCCAGGTCCGAGTGCAGGTCGACCTCCTCGACGGTCCAGGTGTTCCTGATCGCGTCCCGGTACCGGTCGAAGAAGTGCGGGTAGCGCATCGGCCGCAGGGTCAGGTCCATCCCCGGGTCGAGCAACATGGAGGTCTTGGCGGTGCTCGTCATCGTGTTGCCTCACGTCTGGGTGCGGTCGCGGACTACTGGCAGGCTTCGCAGGACTCGGGGTTCTCCAGGGAGCAGGCGAGCGCCTCGTCGGCAGCGACCAGCACCGGCCGGTCGATGGCGACGGTGGCCTGCTGGATCCGGGTGGCGGGGCGGGAACGCAGGTAGTAGGTGGTCTTCAGCCCGGACTTCCAGGCGTACAGGTACATCGAGGAGAGCTTGCCGATGTTCGGTGCGCTCATGAACAGGTTCAGCGACTGACTCTGGTCGATGTAGGGGGAGCGGGCGGCGGCGAGGTCGATCAGCGCCCGCTGCGGAAGTTCCCAGGCGGTACGGAACAGCTCGCGTACCTCGGCGGGCAGCGCCGCGATGCCCTGCACCGACCCCTCGGCCCGCCTGATCTCGGTGCGGACCTGCTCGGTCCACTGCCCGAGGTCCTTGAGCTGTCGGACCAGCGCGGTGTTGATCTGGAGGAACTCGCCGGAGAGGGTCTCCCGCTTGAACAGGTTGGACACCTGCGGCTCGATGCACTCGTAGCAGCCGGCGATCGACGCGATGGTGGCGGTCGGGGCGATCGCGACCAGCAGCGAGTTACGCAGCCCGTGAGCCGCGATCCGGTCCCGTACGGCGGTCCAGCGCGCGGTCTGCGTCGGGGCCACCCCCCACAGGTCCGGCTGGAGCCGGCCCCGGGCGGCCCGGGTCTGGTCGTACGCCGGGTGCGGGCCGAACCGTTCGGCCAGCCCGGCCGAGGTTTCCAGGGCGGTGAGGTAGATCTCCTCGGAGATCCTGGTGGACAGTTCCCTGGCCGGTGGCGAGTCGAACGGCAGCCGGAGCGCGAAGAACGCGTCCTGCAACCCCATCAGGCCGAGCCCGATCGGCCGCCAGCGGGGGTTGCTCGCCGCCGCCTCGGCGCTCGGGTAGTAGTTGATGTCGATCACCCGGTCGAGGAAGAGCACGGCGGTGCGTACGGTCTCGCGCAACCGGTCCCAGTCGACATCGTCGCCGGCGACGTGTGCGGCGAGGTTGATCGAGCCGAGGTTGCAGACCGCCGTCTCGCCGTCGCTGGAAACCTCGACGATCTCGGTGCAGAGGTTCGACAGGTGCACCACGTTGCCGGGCTCGGCGGTCTGGTTGCACAACCGGTTCGACGGGTCCTTGAACGTCATCCAGCCGTTTCCGGTCTGGGCCAGGGTGCGCATCATCCGCCCGTACAGGTCGCGGGCCTTGACCTGACGCACGAACCGGCCGGCGGCCTCGGCGGACCGGTAGGCGGCGTCGAACTCGTCGCCCCACAGGTCGGGCAGTTCGGGCACCTCGGCCGGGTCGAACAGCGACCACGTCCCGTCCGCCTCGACCCGCCGCATGAACTCGTCCGGGATCCAGTTCGCCAGGTTGAGATTGTGCGTACGCCGGGCGTCCTCGCCGGTGTTGTCGCGCAGTTCGAGGAACTCCTCGATGTCCGGGTGCCACGGTTCCAGGTAGACGCAGGCCGCACCCTTGCGCCGGCCACCCTGGTTCACCGCGGCGACGCTCGCGTCCAGGGTGCGCAGCCACGGCACGATCCCGTTCGACAGCCCGTTCGTGCCCCGGATCAGCGCGCCCCGCGAACGCACCCGGGACCAGGCGATGCCGATCCCACCGGCGAACTTCGACAGCTTCGCCACCTGGGCGTACCGGTCGTAGATCGAGTCGAGTTCGTCGCGGGGCGAGTCGACCAGGAAGCAGGACGACATCTGGGTGTGCGCGGTACCGGAGTTGAACAGCGTCGGCGAACTCGGCAGGTACGCCAGCGTCGACATCAGCCGGTAGAACCCGATCGCCTCGGCGGAGGTGTGCGACAGGCCGCAGGCGACCCGGAGCAGCCAGTACTGCGGCGTCTCCAGCACCAGCCGACCGGTCGGGTGGCGCAGCAGGTAGCGGTCGTGCACCGTACGCAGCCCGAAGTACTCGAACCGCAGGTCGGCGGTGGGGTCGACGGCGTCGTCGAGCTTGCGGGCGTTGACCGCGACGAACTGCGCCGTGGTGTCGCCGATCAGCCCGAGTTCGTGGCCGAGCCGGATCGCCTGGCTGAACGAGGCGATGCCCTGCCCGCGTACCTCCCTGTCGACGTAGCCGGCCAGCAACCGGGCCGCGAGCCGGGAGTACTGGGGCTCCTCGCCGATCATCTCGGCGGCGGTCTGGATCGACAACCGGTCCAGCTCGGCCGTGGTCGCGCCGTCGTAGAGGCCGCTGATCGTCCGCGTCGCCACCCGCATCGGGTCGATGTCGTCCAGGTCGTCCGCCCAGCGTTCCACCGCCCGGACGATCTTGTTCACGTCGACGGGTTCCAGTGCGCCGTTGCGCTTGCGGACCCGCATCTGGGTACGCCGCTGCCCCGGTGCGGGGACCGTGCCGTCCGTCGCCGTACCGCCCGCAGCCAACTCTGTGACCGTCACCTGTCGCTCCTCGTACTCGCCTCGACGAGGTCCGGAGTGCGCGCAGGCAGGCGGAGACGCACGCCGGGGCGCGCGTCGCAGCCGTCAGCCGTCCCGCGCGGCCTCGGACCGCCGCGCACGGATGGCCGGCGCGGCGCGGCTGGCAGGTCTTCGGACTCGCGGGCACGGCCACGGAAACCCGTGGACCTCCTACCGGCCGTCGCTTCCCAGGGTTGCCGGCCGAGGCCGGTTGTCCCCCAGTGCTGTGTGACGGCTGTCGTTCCCACTCACCGCTGCGGGGCAGTCCCGGATTCGCACCGGGTTCCCTCTTGCCTCGGCCGGGTTGGATGCCCGGCCGAACCAGTCGTGCCACGGACTATATATGGGGGAGGCGCGGATGCTGAACACCAGATGTCGTACCGGAGTGTCGGCGGAACGGATTCGAAGCACCGGCCGCCCGGTCTCGACCGGACGAGCGTGACCGGGTGCCGACGCGGCCGGTCAGCGGGCGAAGGTCACGCCGGTGAGGCGCTCGCTGTCGGCCCACAGCCGCTCTCCCTCGGCCGGGTCGTCGGCGCCGCGCGGCAGGGTGACCGGCTTCGGCGTGCCGGTGGTCTGGTTGCGCGCGGCGGGGCCGATGAACGCTCCACTGCGGACGTCGGGGCTGGTCGCGGCGTAGAGGCTGGGCCATGCCGCGCCCTGCGGCGAACCCATCAGAAACTTCTCCATCACCCCGGTCAGGGCCCGGACGACCGGTCCCCGGGTGTGCTGTTGCAGGTTGGTCATGGCGGCGCCGGGATGGATCACGACGGGGGTGATGGTCGTCCCGGCGAGGCGTCGGGCGAGTTCGCGGGTGAAGACGACGTTCGCGCGCTTGGACTTCGCGTACGCGGCCATCGGGCGGTAGCGCTGCTCGCTCATCAGGTCGGTCAGCGCCCCGCTGGGCCACTTCGCCGCGATCGCGCTGACCGTCACTATGCGGGCGGCGGGGGAGCGACGCAGGGCCGGCATGACCTGGGCGGTGAGCGCGAAGTGGCCGAGGTGGTTGGTCCCGAAGGTCAGCTCGAACCCGTCCCGGGTGGTTCGGCGTTGCGGGATGTTCATCACTCCGGCGTTGTTGACCAGCAGGTCGAGCGTTGTGCTGGCGGCGATCCGGGTGGCCGCCTCCCGGATCGAGGCCAGCTCGCCGAGGTCGAGGACCAGGGTCTCCAGCTTCGCGGCCGGCATCTCGGCGTGCAGGGTGCGTACCGCCTCGTCGAGTTTGGCCCGGCTCCGGCCGGCGAGGATCACCCGTGCTCCGCGCCGGGCGAGCACGCGGGCAGTCTCCAGCCCGATTCCGCTGTTCGCGCCCGTGATCAGGGCGGTACGACCGGTCTGGTCGGCGATCGTCTCGGGGGTCCAGTGGTCGTGGGTTCTCATCCGAGTCTCCTTCGTAATGAACATTCATTCAATAACCCGACGCTATCTGCTGCCGGTCCGGCTTGTCAAATGAACGTTCAGTTGGCAAGCTTGGGGCGTGAGCACCCGCGACCCGGAGACCAAGCGCCAGCGCCTACTGGTAGCCGCACTGGCGGAGTTCGCCGCGTACGGCCTGGCCGGCGCGCGGGTCGACCGTCTCGCCAAGCGGGCGGGGATCAGCTCCGGCCTGGTCTACTCGTTCTACGAGAACAAGGAGGGGCTGTTCGAGGCGGTCTTCGACCTGATCGTCAAGCAGGTCGTCGCGGGTGTGCCGATGGACGCCGACGACCCGGGCGAGTACGCCGGCCGGCTCTACGACGGTGGGCTCGCCCACCCCGAGGTGATGCGCTTCGTGGCCTGGTACGAACTGGAGCGGGGTGACTCGGCCGGGCGCCGGGTGTCCACCTCGGCCGCCATGAAGCAGAAGCTGGACGCCGTGGCCGACGCCCAGCGCCGGGGCGTCCTCACCGACCGGTTCACCGCCGGACAGCTCCTCGCGCTGGTGCTCAACCTCGCCAACATGTGGCAGATGCAGGGCGCCGACTTCCTCGACCTCGTACCGGAGCAAAGCAGGCGCGCGACGATCGTGGACGCCGTCCGGCGCCTGGTCGCCCCCACCGGCTGACCGGGCCGAACGGGGCGGCGGCAGGGTCCGGAGGACCGTTCGGCACCCGATTGTCGGATCGCTGCCGTGACGCTGTGGTACGACTGCTTCGACGACGGGTCGGTACCCGGCGGGCGGCTGTCGTCCGAGCCGGCGGCCCGGACGCGGGCGGGGTGTGGGGAACGGGCGACGGATGACAACGGGCAGAGACTCGACGCTGCGCCTGGGCTCGCGATCCTGGTCGCGATGGCACCGGCGATGATCTTCCTGCCCCCGATCGCTGTCGCCGGAACCGTGGTGGCGGTGCTGCTCGGGATCGTGCTCGCCGACGCGTTCAGCATCCGCGAGCGGCGCACCTGACGGGGCACCACCGGCCCGGCCCGGTGCGGCGCCGCGAGCCGTCGGACTCCACGGCGCCGCCCGGGAGGGTGGTGGCGGTCAGCGGCCCTGGAGGGCCCTGACGTTGTCGCCGAAGGTCCAGTTCTTCGCGCCGTCCCAGTTGATGGACCAGGTCATCAGCCCCTTGAGGCCGCCCTGGTAGGTGTTCCAGGCCTGCGCGACCAGGGCGGGGGACATGTGTCCGCCGCCGGCCCCCGGCTGGGCGGGCAGGCCGGGCACCTGCTTGTCGTACGGGACGCGGATGGTGGTGCCCTGGATGACGAGCCCCGCGTTCAGGCAGTTGGTCTGCGCGGTGAATCCCTGCACCGTGCCGGCGGCGTAGGAGTCGCCGGAGCAGCCGTACATGCTGCCGTTGTAGTACTGCATGTTGAGCCACCAGAGCCGGCCGTTGTCGGCGTACTTCTTCACGATCGGCAGGTAGGAGCCCCAGATCGACCCGTACGTGACACTGCCGCCGGTGACGTACGCCGTCTCGGGTGCCATGGTGAGGCCGAAGTTGGCCGGCATCTGGGCGAGCACCCCGTCGATGATGCGGATGAGGTTCGCCTGCGACGTGGAGAGCTGGTTGATGTTGCCGCTGCCGGTGAGGCCGGTCTCGATGTCGATGTCGATGCCGTCGAAGTTGTACCGCTTCAGGATCGGCACCACGGTGGCCACGAACCGGTCGGCGACGGTGGCCGAACTGAGGTCGATGCCGGCGGTGGCGCCGCCGATCGACATCAGGATCGTCAGGCCATCGGCCTTGGCCTGGCACATCTCCGCCGGGGTCGCGACCCGGACGGTGGCGTCCATGCCGTCCTCCCAGAGCACCGTGCCGTCCGAGCGGATCACCGGGAACGCGGCGTTGATCACGTTGTAGCCGTGCGCCCGGATCCGGGAGTCGGTGATCGGGATCCAGCCGAGCGGCGGGTGCACCCCGTTCGACGCGCCGTCCCAGTTCTCCCAGTAGCCCTGCAACACCTTGCCCGCCGGCTTCGACTTGACCGCGCAGGTCCCCGGCCCCGACGTGACGGTCGGCGTGGGGGTCGGCGTACGGGTCGGGGTCGGTGTGGGTGTCGCCGTCCGGGTGGGTGTCGGCGTGGGCGTCGAGGTGCGGGTGGGTGTGGGGGTCGGTGTGCCGCCGCCGTCGCAGGCGCCGAGATCGCGCCACAGCGAGGCCGCCGCGACGGGGTTCCAGCCCGCTCCCGCCGGTGGCGTGTGGGTCACCAGGGCCTCGTACAACCGACCGTTGTAGGTCACCCGGCTACCCGCCGGGTAGCTGACGCCCTCGGCCCAGGCCGGCGCGGAGCAGACCACGAGCACCACGTTCGCCGGGGTGTCGACCACCGCGGCGAGGCCGGCCGAGGCCGGCGCGAACCCGGCCGTGACGGCTACCGCCGCGCCCGCTACCAGGGCGAATACCTCACGTCGCAGTCTCATGGCACCCCACCTCTCGATGGGCAGGAAGCCTATCAGTTAAGTTTCTTCAATGTAACTGCTTCGATGTCCGAGGCCGTCGGGGTACGCCGGAGGGCGGCGCTCGGTTCACCGTCTGCTCCCGCGCTACTCCGGTTCCACCATCAGCCCCTGTTCGCGAAGCTGCGCGAAATGGGCCTCCGGCGGGGGTTCCGGATCCCAGTCGGACGGTCGGGGCGGCTCCGGCCCGTCGGATCCGAACCGCAGCAGGATCTCGATCCGGGTTACCCGGAACCGGCGGCCGAGCACGGTGAGCTCGTCCGCCCGGCTGGCGTCGAGTTCGTCGGCGGCCCGTGCGTACGCGGCGGCCTCGGCCTCGGTCGGGTTGCCGATCTTCGGAATCAGGTACCGGAAGTTGAACGTGATCGCGTCCCGGGCGGCCTGCGGACTGGACACGGCACGGGTGTCCGGTTGCCAGTGCCCGTTGACGTACTCGGCGACCGCGTACTCGGTGGGCAGGAAAACCCCGTCGAAATGGGTCCGTACGGCACGCCGGCTGTCGGCGTACACGTCCGGCGGAACGTTCTTCGCGGACGAGTACGACGGCAACAGGTCGACCTTGAGCAGCCCGTGCGCCACCCCGGTGGGCAGCCCGGGGTTGACCACCAGCCCGTCCGTACCGCGCGGCGTCTCCTGGTCGGCGCCGGGCGCCATCGGGTCCGGGTCGCTCGGGCGTGGGGGCTCCGGCCCGTCCGGGCCGAACCGGGCGAACGTCTCGGCCCGGATGATCCGGTACCGGCGACCGGCGACCGTGAGCTCGTTGACCTTCTCCCAGTCCAGGATCTTCCCGGCCGTGGTCAGTTCCTCGGCCTCGGCGGCGTCGGTGCCCTCCGCCAGGCGGACCCGGAACCGGTGCGCGAGCGTGTCCCGGGCGGACTGCGGGGTGTCGTCCTGGAGGGAGTCGAGGTGCCACCCGCCGTTGCCCAGGTCCTCGGCGTGACCGAACAGCGGCCCGCCCATCCGTAGGGTCGGGTACTCGACCGCCCGGCGGGCGGCGTCGTCCTCGGTGATCGCCCCGACCGGGTCGTCCCGTCGTACGATCCTGATCACTGTTCCCGGTGGCGTCTGTGCCTCATCGTCACGCACGCCACACAGTATGTAGCCGACGGTTACCCGACGCCAGCACCCGACGCCGGAGTCGCACTGGCGGTGGTCGATCCGACATCGGGCCCGTCGCCCGGCGTGCGACGGCGCGGCGGCCGGGCGCCGCGCCGTCGGTGGACGGCGCACGCCCGGCCGCCGCCGGCCGGTCAGGTGCGGGTGGAGCTGATTCGGTACGCGCCGGGCCGAGCCGATACGTGCCGGCCCGGCCCGACGCAACCGGTTCGCGCCGACCCCGGAGCGAGTTGTCAGTCGACGACGGCCGGCGCCGTCTTGGCCGCGGCAGCCAGGGCCGCCGCCTCGCTCGCGTACGGGTTGTAGGTGTACGCCCGGGACGTGGTGCCGGGGATCGTGAAGTACTCGACGGACAGCTTCGCCGGATCGGTGGCGATCTGGCCCCGGCCGGGCAGGTCGTCGCCGTCGTCCCAGCCCCACGGCGCGTTCGCCGAGTTGGTCGAGCAGCTGAAGGTGCCCGAGCCGCAGGTGTCGGAGGTGTCACCGGCGAAGGTGCCGAGGTTGGCGAAGAGGCTGGCGTTCGCCCGCTGCGCCCACAGGCCACCGGCGGCGAACATGTCGACGAGCTGGTAGCGCACGTCCCGGTCGTTGCCGTCGCTCGGCGTCTCCGCCACGGTGGACGGGTAGTAGACGATCCCGTCGCCGTTGATGTTGTACTGCGGGTACGCCTTCAGCCCGTGGCCCTGGGCCTCCTGCGCGGTGACCGGGTGCTGGAACGAGTCGTGCGGCGACGCCTGGAGCTGGAGCGTGCCGTCGACGTTCTCCTGTCCACCGGTCCAGCTGCTACCGGCCGGGGTGTACGAGTAGAAGCTGCTGTGTGCCACGGTGACCGCCGACCGCAGCACCCCGTACGTCGACCCGTCGCGCTCGATCGCGAACAGCACCCCCTCGCCGTCGTTCTCGTGCTCGGTCTCGAAGAACGGGTGGTCCGTCCAGTCCCGCGGGTGGAAGAACAGGTACGTGATGTACCAGTGCGTGCTGGTCTCGACCACGGAGTAGTAACCGTGCGCGGCGAACGAGACGCCGGCCTGGGCGGCGCGGTCCCAGTTGTTGCGTCCGTTCAGGTCGCCGTCGAAGTCGACCTTGGTGATGTAGTCGGACCGGCCGCCGAGTGCGTGGCTTCCGGTGGCGTCGACGTCCTGGTAGTGGATCGGCGCCCAGCGCAGTGCCAGCTCCGCCCGGCTGACCGCCGCGCTCGCCGGGGCGGGCGTCGTCAGCCCGACGGTCACGAGCGTGGCCGCGAGGGCGGCCGCCACCAGGGATCTCCCGGCGATCCTGCTTCTGTTGAGCATGTGTGCTCCCACGTCCGGTATGGATAGACCGACGGCAATCTATGTGATCCATGGCGCCCGGTACGTGTCCGGCGGGCAAATGGATCATTGAGGGCAATCGACGGTTGTCATCCGGCGTCGGTTGACCGGCCCCCCTCCCGAACCACCGGACCGGCGGATCGGCCCGATCACGGCCGGCGCCCTGGTTAGGCTGGCCGGCGTGAGTGTCGAGGCGGCAAGCGCGGATGACGGCGAGGTCCCCACCCTGGGGCTCGTGGTCCATCCCAGCCGGGCGGTGGACGAGTCGGTGTCCACGATCCTGCGCTGGGCCCGGACCCACGCCGTCCGGGTGATCGCCCGGGATCTGGACCGGGACCGGATCACCGGGCAGGTCGACACGCTGCCCGACGCCCGGTTCGTCGACCGGGTCAAGGGGCTGGTCGCCCTCGGCGGTGACGGCACCATGCTCGGGGCGATGCGGCTGGTGGCCGAACGACCCGTGCCGGTGCTCGGCGTCAACCACGGCAACCTGGGCTTCCTCGTCGAGGTCACCCCGGACACGCTGGAGACGGCGCTGGCGCGACTGGTCAGCGGCGACTTCACCGTCGAGTCCCACGGCTGTCTGGTCGCCGCGTGCCGCAGCGGCCGACCGCTGCGTACCGACAGCGGGTTCAACGATGTCGTGCTGGCCCGGCGCGGTCGGTCGGGCGCCGTCTCGCTCGACCTCACCGTGAACGACCAGCAGTACGGCTACTACCGGTGCGACGCGCTCGTGGTCGCCACGCCGAGCGGCTCCACCGCGTACAACTACGCGGCCGGTGGGCCGATCGTGTCGCCCTCGGCCGCGGCGATCGTGATCACGCCGGTGGCGGCGATGGCGGGGATCGGCCGGGCCATCGTGCTGGGCGCCGGTGACCGGGTGTCGCTGCACATCGATCCGGCCAGCGCCCCGGTCGACGTCGACGTGGACGGCACCCCGTCGGCCGAACTCGTGCCCGGCGCCGTGCTGACCGTCCGACTGCGCGAGGACGCCGGCCAGGTCGTACGCCTGTCGGCCGGCACGCACGCCCGCCGGAGCCGGCTCAAACTCAGCCTGCTCGACCTGCCGCTGCGCCGCGACCAGCTCCTCGAACTCATTCCCGAGAACCTCCGCCCGCACGGCGCGGCCGCGCCGGGTCCGGAACCGGAGGACGGGTGACCTGAGGGAGGCCGTGCTACCGGAGCCGGCGTTCGAGCCAACGGGACAGCATGGTGAGCGGTAGGCAGATGACGAAGAAGACAACGAGCACGGCCCCGAGGATCGGCACCGCGTGGGTGTCGCCGCCGGTGAGGGTGAGCCGCTCGATGGACCGCTGCGACGCTTCGAGGATGTCGAGCAGCCCGATCACGGCGGCCAGCGAGGTCTGCTGGGTGAGGTTGACGACCAGCCCGACCAGCGGCGGCAGGGCACGTCGGGCGGCCTGCGGCAGGACGACGTAACGCATCCGGCCCGACCAGGAAAAACCGAGCGCGGCCCCGGCTTCGGCCTGCCCGCGCGGCACCGACTGCACCGCCCCGCGTACCACCTCGGCCACGTTGGCGCTGCCCCAGAGGCTGAGCCCGATCGCCGCCGCGGCGAAGGTGTCGACGGTCAGGCCGACGATCGGGAGCACGAAGAAGACGAAGAACAGGATGATGATGATCGGCAGGCCGCGCCAGACCTCGACGTACGTCCGGACGAGCGCCCGGACGAGCCGGTTCGGCCACGTGAGCAGCGTGCCGAGCAGCACGCCCACCGCGATGCTCGCCAGCACGCTGGTCGCGGCGAGCATCGCGGTGGTCCGGAGCCCGGTGGCCAGGTAACTGGCGACCGGGCCGACCCAGACGGGCATCAGTTTCCTCCTGGAATCGCGAAGCGACGTTCGACGGCCCGGGTACCCAGCGACATGAGCCACACCAGTCCCAGGTAGATGACGCCGATCGCGAGGAACATCTCGAACACCCGGAAGGAGACGGCGACGATGTTCACCGCGGTTTCGGTCAGCTCCGGGTAGCTGATCGCGATCATGAACGACGAGTTCTTGAACACCGATATCTGCGTGTTGGTGACCGACGGCAGGGCGATCCGCCAGCCGAGCGGGAAGGCGACCTGGACGAAGGCCGCCAGTCGGGAGAAGCCGAGTGCCCGGCACGCCTCCAGGTAACCGCCCTGCACCGCCTCGAACCCGGCCCGGAAGTTCTCCACGTTGTACGCCGCGCCCCAGAGCAGCAGGGACAGCCAGCCGACGGTGAACGCGTCGAGCCGAAGTCCGATCTCGGGCAGGGCGAAGTAGAGGAAGAAGATCTGTACCAGCAACGGCGTGTTGCGGAACAGCTCCACGTACACCCGGACGAGTTGGCGTGCGACCGGGACCCGCAACGCCGAGACGGCGCCGAGCAGCGCGCCGACCACCAGCGCCCCGGCCATGCCGATGGCGCTGATCTCGACCGTACGGACCAGACCGGCGGCCAGGTCACCGAGGTGGTCGGCGAGGAAGCCCGGGTCGAAGCGATAGCCGTCGGCGGTGGTCATGTCGTCAGCAGACCAGGGTGGATCCGGTCGGGTAGCTCAGGTCGTTGCCCGGCCGAGGGACGAACTGGGCGAACTGCTGCTGGAGGTTGGTGTCGGTCACCGTCTGCTGGAACTCGGTCCAGAAGAACTCCTCGGCCTGCATCTTCTTCAACGCCGCGTTGACCCAGTCCAGCATGGCGGTGTCGCCCTTGCGTACGCCCATTCCCCACGGGCTGGCCGCCTTGCTGTCGCCGACCACCTTCAGGTCCGGGTTCTTCGACGCCAGGTCGAGTAGCAGGGTGTCGTCCTGGGCCAGGGCGTCGCCCCGGTCCTGCTTGAGCGCGGTGAGCGCCTCGCTGGTCTGGCCGAAGAGCACCTGCTTGACGTCCTTCATGCACTGGGTCAGCCAGAGACTGGCGGTGGCACCGGTGGTGCTGATCACCGACTTGCCGGCGAGGTCGGCGAACGAGCCGATCGGGGAGTCCTTCGGCACCAGCAGTTTCACCCCGCTGCGGAAGTACGGCGTGGTGAAGTCGATGGTCTTGGCGCGTTCCTCGGTGTAGTTCATCGTCGCGATGATCAGGTCGATCCGGTTGGTGGTGAGGAACGAGACCCGGTTGGCCCCGGTGACGCAGGTCAGCTCGACGTCGTCACGGTCGCCGAAGGCGTACGCGGCCAGCTGGTGGGCGATGTCGATCTCGAATCCGGCGTTCTTCGCGGCCTCGTCGACGTATCCGAACGGCGGGTAGTCGCACTTGACGCCGATCGCGAGTTTGCCCCTGTCCCGGACGTTGCCCGGCAGCGGCGCACCCACGTCCACCGGCGCGGCGGCCGGTCCGCTGTCCGTTCCACCGTCACCCCCGCTGTCGGAGCAACCGGTGGTGAGGGCCAACGCCACGGCGAGTACGACGATGCCGATCCGCGATCTCATACGAACTCCTTCTGTCTTGGTACGGGGGGTCATCTCAGAACCTTGCGGAAGAACTGCCGGGTACGGTCGTTTCGCGGCTTGTCCAGCACGTCGGCCGGACGGCCCTGCTCGGCGATGACGCCGCCGTCCACGAACACCAGCCGGTCGCCGAGTTCGCGGGCGAAGCCCATCTCGTGCGTGACGCAGAGCATGGTCATGCCGGACCGGGCGAGGTCGCGCATCACGTCGAGGACCTCGCTGACCAGTTCCGGGTCCAGCGCGGAGGTCACCTCGTCGAAGAGCATCACGTGCGGGTCCATCATCAGGGCGCGGGCGATGGCGACCCGTTGCTGCTGTCCGCCGGACAGTTGTCGCGGGTACGCCGTCGCCTTGTCCGCCAGCCCGACCCGGTCCAGCAGCGTCCGGGCGCGTTCCTCGGCCTGCGCCCGTGGTGTGCGTAGCAGCTTCCGGGGCGCCAGGGTGAGGTTGTCCAGCGCGGTCAGGTGCGGGAACAGGTTGAACTGCTGGAAGACCATGCCGATGCGGCGACGTACCCGGTTGAGGTCGACACCGGGTGCGGTCAGGTCCTCGTCCTCCAGGAAGACCTGGCCGGCGGTGACCGGTTCGAGCAGGTTGACGCAGCGCAGCAGGGTGCTCTTGCCGCCGCCGGAGGGCCCGACGATGGCCACCACCTCGCCACGGGCCACGGTGAGGTCGATTCCCCTGAGGACCTCAAGGTCGCCGAACGACTTGCGTACCGCACGCAGTTCGACCATGACGGCGGTCACCAAATCCTCCTCTACAGACTGGTCTAGCGGGTTTTCGGCGGGCGGGGCGGGGCCGGCGTACGGCCCCGCCCCACCCGGTCGGGTACTACCGACCGAGGCGTTCGAACTGGTCCGGCGTGAGCTTCTGGGCCGGCCCGTGGTACATCGCGTTGAAGATCATTTTCTCTTCGGCCCGGTTCCAGGTGCGGAACGCGATCTCGCTGGCGAACGTCACGACATAGCCGCTGCCCACGGTCCAGGACAGGCCGTTCACCGCGCCGTTGAGGTACTCGCCGCCGATCAACCAGCCGCTCTGCAACTGCTCCCCGCTGGCCGGGTACTTCGACACCACCTGTACCGGGTACTTGTTCGGGTCGGTGAGCTCGTACGCCCGGTCCCCGTCGAACCAGGCCGGGTTGTGCGGGTCCATTCCCCAGGCGACCGGGTTGTTGTTGTCGATGTCCTGGCTGAGCAGCGCACCGGGGCAGTAGAAGACCGACGAGTCGCTGGGCAGGACCGACCGCAGCGGCAGCTCGAACAGCTGCTGCGCCGTGCTCGCGCCGCTGCCGTACGCGACCAGCGTTCCGCCGCCGGTGACAAAGTCGCGCAGCTTGGCCCAGCCGTCCTCGCCGACGCCGAACGCCCAGGCCCACTCCGCCGGGTAGTTGTTCCGGTTCAGCCCGTTGGTGATGGAACTCTTGCTCACCCCCTCCGGCATGACGATGGCGTCGAACCGGCCGGCGAGGTTCTTGTAGTCCTGCGCCTTGACCACGGAGTAGTTCACCCCGTACTGGTCGAACAGCCACATCAGCCAGCCGGACTGGATGTTGTTGGCCGGCTTCAGCAGGCCGATCCGGGTGCCGGGCTTGAGCTGTGCCCCGGCGACCCGTGGCACGGCCGCGATGGCCGAGATCGGGATGCCGGTGTTGCGGGACTGGTTCTGGAGGATCTGCCGGGCCGCGTCGGTCGGCGGGACGACGAACGTACCGGCCGGGAAGGTGCGGCCACCGTCGACGAACTGCGCCGCCGCGCGGAAGGTGGGAATGCCCTGGCGCTGAAGTCGGGACACGATCTGGAAGACACCGTACGACTCCGGGCCGATCACGTACGCGCCGGTGGCGGGCGGTGCGGCCGGCATGGTGACCGCCGGTGGCTTGATCTCGGTGAGCAGCTTGACACTGGCCGAGAACGAGCCGGTCACCAGGTTCGCCTTGAAGCCGAGCAGCATCGGCAGGGTCTGCGCGGTCACGTCGTACGGTCGCTGCGGCGGTCCGCCGGGGTACTCCAGCAGGTGCGGGTACTCCTGCACCTCCAGCAGGGTCTTGGCGAACCCGCCGTAGGGCTGGTTCAGGTAGATGACGTACGACCCGGCCGGGTACTGCTGGCCGCCGGCCGAGAACGCGGCCTGCGCCTGGTGGACCTCGACCGCGCCCTTGAACAGGATGTCGAGCGCGTCGCGTACCGCCTGCGGGTCCCGCTGACCGGCCGGGATGACGTAGGCGCGTGGGCTGGTCCGGGTGACCGCCTTCACCCCGACCCGGTAGAAGTTGAACAGCCAGTTGTAGTTGTCGTACGCCACCGCCTCGATGCCGGAGTAGAACGCCTGCGAGACGATGTCGACGATCTGCCGCAGCGTCCAGGTGTTCTGGTCGTACGGCTCGATGAAGCTGATCGTCGATTGCTGGCTGCCGATCGGACTGGTGCTGACCTGTGGGTACGCCAGGTTCGAGCAGCTGGCCGCCTCGGTCAGGATGCGCACCGAGTTGTGGTAGACGCAGTACTGCCGCGACGGGGTCCAGTAGTCGTACGTCATGCCCCAGCCGACGCCCTTCATGCCGGCGGCGGTCATGCCGCGCTGCATCGCCAGGCCGAGCGCGTCGGTCTGCTGCACGGTGATCGCGTCGATGTTGGGGTCGTACGGCGACAGGTAGGGCGGGGTGAACATCCGGGGAGCGCCGGTACCGGCCTGGTGCGAGTCCTGGAACACCTGCGGGTGGTACTTGTTCAGGATCGACACGTTCAGGTTGCTCTCGACCTGGGTCAGCATCAACCAGTCGCGGTTGTCGTCGTGCCCGGTGTACCTCTGGTACAGGTCCGGGTAGGTGCGCGTGTAGTTGGTGCCGGCGGTGGCGACGAAGTAGTCGTTGATCAGGACCAGCCCGTCCGGGTTCTGCGCCGGCACCAGCAGGATGACCAGGTTGTCGAGGATCTCCTCGATGTACTCGGACTGCTCGGTGGCCAGGCGGTGTGCCCACTCGATGGTGGCCTGCGAGTTGCCGACCTCGTTCGAGTGGATACCGGCCTGCACGAAGTAGAACGGCTTGCCGGTGCGGGCCAACTCCTGGGCCTCGGTCGGGGACAGCCCGCGCGGGTCGGCCAGCCGGTCGTTGATCTCGATCAGCCTGCCCAGGTTGCCCAGGTTCGCCGGCGAGCTGATGGTCAGCAGCACGTACGGGTTGCCGTCGGTGGTCTTGCCGACCTCCTCGTACGTGACCCGGTCGCTCTGCTCGGCGATGAGCTGGAAGTAGGGGACCATCTTGTCCCAGGTGGCGAGCTTGCCGTCGGATCCGATCCGGAAGCCGAAGTACTGCTCGGGCGTGGGAATGGCGGCGACCCGCGCGGCGGCCAGCGCGTCGAAGTGCGGGGCCGCGACCGGCTGGGCCGAGGCGGCGTCGGGGTGGATCACGGTGGCCGCGGCCGCCGCGGCACCGGCCGCCGCCGTGGACCTGAGCAACATGCGACGGGACAGGCCCGGGGTCTCACTGATCGTCATCTGGATTCGCCTTCCGTGGCCGGTCTGCCGGCCGGCCATCGTCTGGCCCGGAGAGTGTGTCTCTCCGCGCCGCTACCGGTAGGTCCTTCTGCTGGATCCGTGCGTGGTCCCCTGGTGCGCCAGGGATGACCGGGTCGCGTCGCCCGGATTCCGGATGCTCCCGTGCCCGCCGGACAGCGACAGGTGAGCACAGCCATCAGCCCCTGTGTGGTAGGCCGTGCGCCGGGGGAGCGCGGCCCCGCTCCGATGTGGAGGGTCTGGATCCGGTATGGATGATCGGCTTGCGGTGATGGCGGATCGGGTTACGGGCAGCAACGATCATCGCGACCTCCCGGCCGTTTGTTGATCAGCTTCCTCCATTGAGTACCAGTCCGGGGGACCCCGGAGCAATAGAGATCAACAGATTTAACCGGTGGGCAACGGTTGTAGTGATCTTGCGACGAGCCGGGTCGACGGCCTTCCGTCGGGTCGCCGACCCGGACGCAACCGGTGCGCGCGCCGGTACGTGTTACCGGCGTCCTCGGGCAGCGGCCCGGACGGGGAGGAACGAGTGACGGTGACGACAGAACCGCGCGTCAACGCTTCACCGGCGGTGCGACCAGCCGGCGACGGACGCCAGGACAGAGCCGAGAAGATGGAGTTTGATGCGTTCTACCACGCGCATTTCAGGTCGATGACGGTGCATCTGTGTGCGTACACGGGGGATCTGGGGCAGGCGCAGGATCTGGTGCAGGAGGCGTTCTGTCGGGCGTTCGCGCGGTGGGACCGGGTGGTTCGGTACGACGATCCGGTGGCCTGGGTGCGTCGGGTGGCGTGGAATCTGGCGACGAGTCGGTGGCGGCGGTTGCGTACGGCGCAGGCGTATCTGCGTCGGCAGCGGGAGGAGCACGTGGCGGGTCCGACGCCGGATCGGGTGGCGTTGACCGCGGCGTTGGCCCTGTTGCCGTCGAATCATCGGCGGGCGGTGGTGTTGCACCACCTCGGTGACATGACGATCGCCGAGATAGCCCGGCAGGAGGGGGTGGCGGAGGGCACGGTGAAGTCCTGGTTGCATCGGGCCCGTGTCGCCCTGGCCGAGCAGTTGACCGACCGCAGGGAGCAGAGCAATGGCTGACACCGACGATTTCGGGTACGACGACGTCGCGCTGGACGCCGAGTTCGCCGCCTTCCGTACCGGGCTGCTGGGTCGGGTGGTCCCGCCGGGGCCGGACGTGGTGCGGCGTACGGTCCGGCACCGCCGTCGGGTGGCGACCACCACAGGGGTGGCCCTCGCCCTGGTCCTGGTCATCGGCCCGGTCGCCGCCGTGGCATCGCTCAACAACCCGCCGAATCCCTCGCCGTCGCCGGGCACGACGGCGGGTCCGAGCCCGTCGGAGACGGTCGGTCCCACTCCGGGCGAATCGACGGCACCGACCACACCGACCGTCCCGGACGGTCGGATCTCCCGCGCCGAACTGCTCGGCGCGAGGCTCGACCTACCCGCCTGGCGGGCCGGACCGGGCTGCCCGGACCGGGGCGCTCGACTGACCGGCGAGCCGGGTGGCGACCGCGACAACGTCCTGGTGGCGACCGCCTACGGCGACATCGACGACGACGGCGCGACCGAGACCGTGGCACTCGTCCGCTGTCTGGTCAACCAGGGCGGGCCGGCGCAGGTGGTCGCCTTCGACCGGGACGAGTCGGGCCGGATCGTCACGGTCGGCCAGGTCGTCCGGACCGATCCGAGCACCCCGCAGTGGCTGCTCGACGTCGAGGTGCGCGCCGACGGCGTGGTACGGGTCGAGGTCGCCGATCTCGCGCCGGGCGGCGGCTGGGACCTGGACTGGTCCCAGCGTCAGTGGCGTGGCTTCAGCTGGAACGGAGAGCGGTTCACCCAGTCCGAAGGGGAGCGAACCTTCCCCGACAACCAGTACCGCTTGAACCTGACCGTCACGGCGACCGACCTGGTCTACCGGGCGCCGGACGACGACGGAACCCGGACCGGCGAGATCACCGTCACGATGACCAACGTCGGACCCGTCACCGCGCCCCGGCCGCGGCTCGACTTCGCGCTGGTGCCCGACGGTGGGGCGGCCACGGCCAGCCCCGGCTGGTACGCCTGCCGGGAGCGCGCGGTGAACGGGCAACACCTCTACTGCACGCTGTCACCGCTCGCGCCCGGTGAGAAACGCAAGCTGACCTTCCACATCGTCACCACCGGCCAACCGCCGACCGACGCGACGGTCGGACTGCGCTCCCTCGACGGCAACGGCAGGGTCGCGCCCGACTTCAGCGAGTGGGACAACGAGGTCAAGATCACCATCAGGTGACCGTACGTGCCGGTGGCGTCCGGGTGGGCGCCACCGGCACCGGCGGTGGTGACGTGAAACTTTTCCTCCGTTCGGCGGGACGGTCGTGGACCTCCACGGCCGTCCCGCCGAGACGGTGCGTTCCGCCCGGCGAGCCGCGCCTTCCGGCGCAGGTCCGGGGCTTACGGTTGGTTTGTGGCGGACTGCCCGGTCGGTCGGCACACGTACCGTTTCACGACCACCGCCCCACCAGTCGGGAGACCACCGATGGCCGTACCACAACGACCCGGCGCGGAACCCGGTCGGCGGGCGGACCGGGAACGCCCGGCGGCGGGGACGCCCCGCTGAGATGGACTGGGCCGGCTGGGCGGTGTTCGGGGTCGTCGCCACCGCGGCACTCACCGTGGCGATGATCGGCGCCCAACTGGCCGGAATCACCCGCGTCGACCTGCCCCTCATCCTCGGCACACTGGTCGCCGAGGACCCCGACCGGGCCCGGGTCGCCGGCTTCTTCATCCACTTCGCGGCCGGTCAGGGCTTCGCCCTCGGCTACACCGCCGTGTTCGCACTGCTGCAACGCTCCACCTGGTGGATCGGGGCACTGCTCGGCGTACTGCACGTCGCGGTCGCGCTGACGGTGCTGCTGCCGCTGCTGCCCGGAGTGCATCCCCGGATGGCGTCACCACGCGCCGGCCCCGCCAGTACGGCCGTGCTGGAGCCGCCCGGCCTGTTCGCGCTCAACTACGGCGTGCAGACCCCGGTGGTCACCGTCGCCGTGCACATCGTCTACGGCAGCGTCCTCGGCCTGCTGCTACAGGCCCGCTGACCGGCCCGGACCAGCACATGAGCGGAGACCGGCACCGCCCGCCGATCGGGGACTACGGGCTGATCGGCGACACCCGTACGGCCGCGCTGGTCGCCGGCGACGGCTCGCTCGACTGGATGTGCGTACCCCGATTCGACGGTGAGCCCCTGTTCGGCCGGCTGGTCGGCGGACCGTCGGCGGGGACGTACCGAATCGGTCCGGCGGGTCCCGCCGCCGTGGTCGAGCGCCGGTACCGCCGGCACACCGCCACGCTGGAGACGACCTGGGCGGTGGACGGCGGCCGGCTCACCCTCACCGAGGCGATGGTCGCCGAGGTCACCGGCCAACTGCTGCCGACCACGATCCTCGTCCGGCGGCTGACCGCCGACGGCGGCGAGATCGGCGCGGTCGTCGACTTCGACCCCCGGCTCGGGACGGCACACCGCCGCCCCCGGATCCGCCGTCGCCACCGACTGCTCGTCTGCGAGTGGGGAGCGCTCGCGGTGTCCCTGGACTGCACCCCCGACCTGACCGTCGAACCGGGACGGCCGACCGGGATCACGGTCTCGCCGGGCCGTCCGGTCACCCTCGTGCTGGCCGTCGCCCACCGGGAACCGCTGGTCCGGGTCGACCCGGCCGCGGCCTGGGAAATTCTGCTCGCCGACGAGGCACGCTGGCAGGCGTGGATCGCCGAGGTCGAACCGTCGGTACCCTTCCGCGAACCGGTCGCGCGGAGCCTGCTCACCCTGCGGCTGCTGACCCACTCACCCTCGCAGGCCCCGGTCGCGGCACCGACCACCTCCCTGCCGGAGGACCCCGGCGGCTCCCGGAACTGGGACTACCGGTATGTCTGGCCGCGCGACGCCAGCATCGGGGTGGCCGCGTTCCTCGGTGTCGGAAAGCCCGACCAGGCCCGGGGCTTCCTCGCCTGGCTGCTGCGCGCCAGCCGGCTCCAGCGACCCCGCCTGCCGGCACTGTTCACCCTGGACGGCCTGCGGGTGCCGGCGGAACGCGACCTCGACGGCTGGACCGGCTACGCCGACAGCCGGCCCGTGCGGACCGGCAACGGTGCCGCCGGCCAGCACCAGCTCGACGGCTACGGCTGGGTCGTCGACGCGGTCGGGGTGTTCGTCGGGACCGGACAGCACCTCGACGCCGAGACGTGGCGGACGGTGCGCGGCTTCGCCGACGTGGTCGCCCGCCGGTGGCCCGAACCCGACGCCGGGATCTGGGAGTCGCGCCAACCGGTCCAGCACGTGCACTCCAAACTCATGGGCTGGCTCGCCCTGGACCGGGCGCTGCGTATCGCCGACACCCACCGGCTGTCCAGCCGGCAGCGGCGGCGCTGGCAGACCGCCCGCGAAGCCATCGCCGCCGACGTCCGGCGCTTCGGCTTCGACGAGGCGAAGGGCAGCTACGTCCGGCACTACGGTTCGGCCGAGCTGGACGCGGCACTGCTGGTCCTGCCGCTGCTGGGGATCGAGGACGCCGACTCGCCCCGGGTACGCGGCACGATCGAGGCCATCCGTACGGAGCTGTCCGCGGGCGGACCGCTGCTGTACCGCTACCCGCCCGGCAGCGACGGCCTTCCCGGCACCGAGGGCGCGTTCCTGCCCTGCTCGTTCTGGCTCGCCCAGGCACTCGCCCGGACCGGACGGGAGACCGAGGCCGACGAGGTGTTCCGGGCGCTGCTCGACCACGCCGGTCCGCTCGGCCTGTACGCCGAGGAGATCGACCCGGTGACCGGCGCCCACCTCGGCAACTACCCGCAGACGCTGACCCACGCGGCACTCGTGCAGGCCGCCCTCGCCATCCGGGAGGCCCGGACCGGACCGGGCGGCTGAGCCCGGCACCCCGTCGACCATGAGGTGGCGGCCAGGCCGGGGCGGTGCGCGCCGCGCGGGTACGCCGGTCGTTCTCCTTCTGCGACCGCACCGGGTCGGTGACACCGAATCACGGAAGCGCGTCGAGGTAGACCCATTCCCCGCCCTCGCGGACGAAGCGGCTGTGTTCGTGTAGTGTGTCGGGCTGCCCCGCGTCCCGGTAGTGGGCGCGGAACTCCACCGTGCCCGTGGTGTCGAACAGCCCGCCGCGCTCGGTGCCGACGACCTCCAGACGGGTCCACCGTTGCCCCGGATCGAGGGCCAGCCGGGCCGGTCGGGTACGGGGGTGCCAGGTCCGCAGCAGGTAGGCGGTGTCCCCGACGGCGAAGGCGCTGAACCGTGACCGCATGAGCTGCTCGGCGGTCGCGGCGGTCGCCTCCCGCCGGTGCAGTGGGCGGCAGCAGTCACCGTAGGTCCGGGTCGCGCCGCAGGGGCAGGGCCGGGTCGAGTCGTCGGCCGGCTTCCGGACGGCACCGCGTTTCGCCACCCGGTCATTCTGGCCGACCGTGCCGACCCCGCTCGCGGCGGACCCGCGCCTCCGGGGCCCGTCGGTCCGGTGCGGGGCGGTGCGGCCGGGCCCGGAGTCGACGTCGCGTACTCAGCCCAGGGCGCTCGCGGACCGGGGGAGGTGACCGTGGTGGTCGGCCGCGGTGAACTCGTCGGCGGGACAGCGACCGCGGATGACGTACCGGTCGACGAATTCGGTCACGGCCGCCCGGACCGCGGTCGAGGCGCCGAGTCGCGGCAGGGCATCGGCCGCGGCGGTGAAACAGGTGAGCGCGGCGGCCCGCAGCGCCGGATTGGCCAGCCCCTCGCGGGCGGACGTCAGCCAGCCCCGCTGCGGGCGCAGGTAGCCGAGTTGCGCCGTCGCCTCGGCCGCGGCGTGTGCGGCGGTCGGGTCGTCCAGCAGGGCGGTGGTCACCGCCGCCGGCACCACCCAGCCGTCCCCCGGCTGCTGGTCGATCATGCGGAATTCGAGGTAGCCGCGCGGTCGGACCGGCGGGACCAGGGTGGCGAGGTGCCGCTCCAGGTCGTCGAGGGTGACCGGTCGCGGGCCGTGACCCGCGAGCCAGTCCCGCATGGTCAGGCCCGCCGGTACGAGCCACGGCAGCGGATCGGGTCGGGCGATCACCGCGACCCGGGCCGCGAGGGCATACCTCGCCCAGGCGGTACGGGGATCGGCAGCGGTCCGGGGTGCCCGCGTACGGCTGGCGTCGGTGCCGAAGCGCAGCGCCTGTCGGTACGACACCCAGCGGGTACCCGACCGGTCGACGCGCGGGGAGTTGGCGAACGCGGCGAGCAGCACCGGACCGATCGCGTTGGCCAGCCGCCAGCGCCGCCGGTACCCGCGCCACCCGTCTGATTCGTCCCCCGCGTCGACGCACACCTGCACCGACGCGCTGTTGCACATGACGGTACGACCGGCGGTGCCGGTGCGGTCGTGGTAGGCCGCCAGCGCGAGGTAGCGCGGGTGCCCGGTGACGAGTCGGGGTGGCCGGTGCGGGTCGAGGCCGGTCGGGTCGAGCCGGAGCCCGTCCGCGGCGAGGGCCGCCCGGACCAGCGCGAGGTCCCCGGCGACGTCGTCGACGCAGTCCTGTAGGCCGGCGCCGACGGCCGACGACAGTTCGAGCTGGCCACCGGGTTCGACACTGATCCGGCCGCCTCCGGGCAGCGGGTCGCCGAGGTGGGCGAGCGCGGCGTACAGGCGGGTGGCGGGCGGCCGGTCGAGCGGGTACGCCGGGTCGCGCACGACGTACTCCAGTTCCACGCCGACGCGACCGACGGGGCCGACCCGGTAACCGGCGGCGGCGACATAGGCGGTGGCTGTCGCCTCCGTGAGGACAGCAGCGTCCACGGGCGGACTCCGATGGGTGCAGGGTCCCGGTGTCCGACCGCGGGCAGCCGTGGGACACGAAGGTACGGGGTGGAGAGGTAGGGGGTTTGCCGCTCGCCGGCCCGGACGCCCGGTGGCTGGAGGCGATCTCCATTAGCGGGCCGCGGCGGTCACGTGTCCAGGTTGCCGTGGACCAACTGCGGGTGAACAGTCGATTCGAGCAGGTGAACGGCGGGACGCGGCAGGCGGGTACGCCCGACGGGCGCGGAACACCGTGGGGCCGGTCGCCGGTCCGGTCGGCGACGAGACTCATCCTGGTCCATCGGCCGGCGCCCAGGATCGTCCAAATGGTCATCGGAATGCGTTTTCTCGGCTGGTCCGAGCCGCTTCCGGCAAACAGATACTTGTCGAAGTGCGCCGTTCCTTTGGCAGCAGCCGAAAACGGCCACCGTCGACAGTGGATCGGAGAGCCCCGTGCCGGTACGCGCGCGTACCGGCGCCGGTGTCCGATCGGTCGAATGTGCGCCCTGTACGTTACCGGGACACCACTGTCCGGTTATGGCGGCTCACGGAACGTGCCGTGAACCATGGCGTGCCGGGCGGGTGCCTGATGGATCGAATGGGGAGTGTGGCGAACCATGATTGAGCTACCGCTGTCGCCTGCGCAGGAACGGCTGTGGTTCCTCGACCGGTTCGATCCGGGCCAGCCGAACAACGTCACCTACGCCAGCCGGTTGCGTGGCAGCGTCGACGCCGACCTGCTGGCTCGCGCCTTCGCCGCCGTGACCCTCCGGCACGAGGCGCTGCGTGCCACGATCGTCGACCGGGCCGGGGTACCGGTGCAGGTGATCGCCGATCCGGGTCCGTTCGACCTGGAACGGGTCGACCTGACCGGGGAGCCGGAGTCGCTCCGGGAGAACCGGGCCCGCGAGATCGGGCGGCAGGTCTTCGACACCAGTTTCGACCTGGCCCGTGGACCCCTGATCCGGGTCGTGCTGTTGACCGTGGGCCGGGACGACCACGTGCTGCTCGTCGTGGTCCATCACGTGATCTTCGACGGCAGCTCGGCGGCGATCCTCATGGCCGACCTGCGTACGGCCTACGGCGCCCTGCTCGACGGCAACCCGGTCGAGTTGCCGGTGTCGGCCGTCGGCTGGGCGGACTACGTGCGTGAGCAGGCGGATCAGCCGGCGGGCAAGGTGGAGCGGGACCTCGCGTACTGGCGTGAACGGCTCGCCGGCGCGCCCGTGCTGGCGCTGCCGACCGACCTGCCCCGACCACTGTTCAAGACCTCACGCACCGCTCAGGTGCGGCACCAGCTCGACGGTGACCTGACCGCTCGACTGCAACGACTGGCGCAGACGCAGCGGTGCACGTTGTTCATGGTTCTGCTCGCCGGTTACCAGGTGCTGCTGGGCCGGCACGCCGGTCAGGAGGACGTCTGCGTCGGTACGGCCAGCGCCGGGCGTTCCCGTGCCGACCTGGAGGGGCTCGTCGGCTGCCTGGTGCAGACCCTGGTGCTCCGGGGTGACCTGTCCGGCGACCCGACCGTACGCGACCTGCTGCGCCGTACCCGCGACACCGCCCTGGACGCGTACGGCCACCAGGAGGTGTTGTTCGAGCGGTTGGTGGGTGAGTTGGACGTGGCGCGGGACGTGAGTCGTACGCCGCTGTTCGAGACCATGTTCGTGCTGCACACCCAGGGCCAGCCGGGGCTGGACGTCCTGCCCGGCATCCAGGGTGCCCCGTTCACCGTCGGGGTGGTGCAGACCCTGTTCGACCTCGTGGTCGACGCCTGGATGACGCCGAACGGCCTGGCCATGACGGCGCGTTACGACACCGCCCTGTTCACGCCCGAGACGGTCAGCGCGATGTTGCGTCGGTTCGAGGTGTTGCTGCGGGGGTGCGTGGAGGACGTCGATCGGCGGGTGTCGGAGTTGCCGTTGGACGATGTGGTGGGTGTGCGGTCTGTGTTGTCGCGGGGGCAGGGCCCGCGTCGTCCGTACGCGGGCACTGTTGCGTCGTTGTTCGCTGCCCGGGTCGAGGCGGCGCCGGATGCGGTGGCGGTCGGGTCGTGGAGTTACCGGGAGTTGGACGAGCGGGCGAACCGGATCGCCCGGTACCTCAACCGCTCCGGGGTCGTGCCGGGGTCGATCGTCGGGGTGTGTCTGGATCGGACGCCGGATGTATTGGCGACGTTGTTGGCGGTGTGGCGGTGTGGGGCGGCTTATCTGCCGTTGGATCCGGGATTGCCGTCGGCGCGGATGTCGTGGCTCCTGTCTGATTCGGGTGCCGGGTTCGTGGTGACTCAGAGTGGTGTGGGTGCACAGCTTGGTGATGGTGGTCCGGGGCGGCTGTTGTGGTTGGACCGGGACGGGACAACCATTGACCGGGAGTCGCCGGATCCGTACGGAGAGTCGACTGATTCCGGGGCTTTGGCGTATGTGCTTTATACGTCTGGTTCGACGGGGTGGCCGAAGGGTGTGGGTGTTGGGCATTCGGCGTTGACGAACCTGTTGTTGTCGATGCGGGACGCGCTCGGCAGTGGTCCGTCGGATGTGTGGTTGGGGTCGACGTCGTTGTCGTTCGATATCAGTGGATTGGAGTTGTTCCTGCCACTGGTCGTCGGTGGTCGTCTGGTCCTCGTTTCCGAGGAGCGGGTGAAGGACGGTGCGGCGATCGTCCGGTTGGTGCGGGACGAGGGCGTGTCGCACGTGCAGGCGACGCCGTCGGGGTGGCGGATGCTCCTCGACGCCGGGTTCGACTTCCCGAGCGTCGTCGGCTTGTCCGGTGGTGAGGAGCTACCGGTGGGGTTGGGTCGGGAGTTGCGGTCGCGGGTGTCCCGGCTGGTGAACGTGTACGGGCCGACGGAGACGACGATCTGGTCCACCCTCGCCGAGATACCGGCCGGGGTTGGTGCGGTGACGTTGGGTGCGCCGGTGGGGAACACGCAGGTGTACGTGGTGGATCGGGGGTTGCGGCCGGTCCCGGTGGGGGTGCCGGGTGAGTTGCTGATCGGTGGTTCGGGGGTGGCGTGGGGGTATCTGGGCCAGCCGGCGTTGACCGCCGGTCGGTTCGTTCCCGACCCGTTCGGCGCGCCCGGTGGGCGGTTGTACCGGACCGGGGACCGGGTGCGGTGGTTGCGGGGCGGCGGGCTGGAGTTCCTGGGCCGTGTCGACCACCAGGTCAAGGTGCGCGGGTACCGGATCGAGCTCGGCGAGATCGAGGCCCGCCTGCTGGAGCATCCCGAGGTGGGGCAGGCCGCGGTCGTCGTGACGGGCAAGGGCGAGGACGCCCGCCTGGTCGGCTACGTCACCGCCGCTGGCATCGAGGCTCCGACCGGGCGGCAGCTGCGGTCGTATCTGGCCGAGGTCCTGCCGGGGTACATGGTCCCCGGGCATGTGCTGGTCCTGGAGACGATGCCGCTCAACACCGCCGGCAAGATTGACCGACGCAACCTCCCCACCGACGTCCTCGACATCGACACCCGAGAACACGTACCACCGGCCACGGAGGTCGAGGAACTGGTCGCGACGACGTGGGGTGAGGTGCTCGGCCGGGACCGGATCGGCGCCCTGGACGACTTCTTCGACCTCGGCGGACACTCCCTGCTCGCCACCAGGGCCGTTGCCCGCCTCGGCGCCGCCCTCGACCTGGAAATACCGATCCGGACCCTGTTCGTGCACTCCACCGTGGAGGCATTCGCGGCGGCCCTGGAGGAACTGCTGGTCACCGACCTTGAGCAGCTCTCCGACGACGAGGTAGTCCGGCTTCTCGACAAGGACGTGAACTCGTGACCGACCTCGACAACCAGCTCGACAGCGAGTCGGTCCCGGCCCCCGACAGGGTGCTGGCGCCGGTCGCGCTGGCGCGTACGGAGCGGCTGTCGGAGCAGCGTCGGGCGCTGCTCGCCCAGCGGCTGCGCCGGGGGTCCGGGGCGGCGGTGAAGGCACCGGAGATTCCTCGGGTGCCGGACGGTGTCGCGCCGCCGATCTCGTTCGGCCAGGAACGGCTCTGGTTCGTGGAGCAGCTCGACCCCGGCACGGACGCGTACGTGATGCGCGGCGGGGTGCGGCTACGCGGCCGGCTGCACCTCGACGCGCTCCGCAACGCCCTGGACGACGTCGTCGAACGGCAGGACACGCTCCGTACCCGCTTCCCCGTCGACGACGAGGGGCGGGCCTCGGCCGAGGTGGCGCAACGGGTGGAGGTGCCGTTCCGGATCGTGACGCTGGACCCGGACACCGAGCCGGACGTGCTCGACCGGGCGCAGACCCTGACCACCGAGGACTGTGGACCGTTCGACCTGACCGCGGCACCGCTGCTGCGGGCGCTGGTGGTGCGGGTCGGTCCGGACGACCACGTGGTCCACGTCGCGATGCACCACATCGTCGGCGACGGCTGGTCGTGGCCGGTGTTCTTCGCGGACTGGGCCGCGTTCTACGCCGCCCGGCTCGACCTGGCACCGCCACCCACGCCGCTGCCGATCCGGTACGGCGACTACGCGGCCTGGCAGCGGGAGCGGCTCTCCGGCCCGGCGGCCGACCGGGACCTGGCGTACTGGCGGCAGGCGCTGCACGGGGTGCCGCCGCTGGAGCTGCCGGTCGACCGGCCCCGGCCGGCGCAGCCCGGTTGGCGCGGTGAGGGTCATCGGATCCGTTTCCCGGACGAGCTGGTCGAGGAGCTCAGGTCGCTCGGCCGGGAGCACGGCGCGACGCTGTTCATGACGTTGCTCGCCGGGCTGCACGTGCTGCTCTACCGGCTGAGCGGCCAGCGTGACTTCGCGGTCGGTTCACCGGTCGCGGGACGGGTACGCCCCGAGCTGGAGCGGCTCGTCGGCCTGTTCGTGAACATGCTGCCGCTGCGGGCGGAGCTCCGTCCGGAGCTGACGTTCGCGGAACTGCTGACCCAGACCCGCGACCGGGTACTGGAGGCGCTCAGTCACCAGGAGCTGCCGTTCGAACGGCTCGTGCAGGAGCTGAACGTCGAACGGGACACCAGCCGGTCGCCGATCTTCCAGGTGTTGTTCGGCATGCACAACTCCGGTGGGTCGACGGGGGAGTGGCCCGACGGCCTGGTCCAGCTGCCGGCTGGCGGCCCGATCACCACCAACAAGCACGACCTGTCGCTGTACGTGGACGAGCTGCCCGACGGCGTGTACGGCCTCTTCGGCTACCGGACCGAACTGTTCGACGCCGACACCGTGGCCCGGTTCGCCGAGCACTATCACCGGCTGCTGACCGCGGCGGTGGCCCGACCGGACACGTCCCTGGCCGACCTGGACCTGATGACGGCGGCGCAGCGGTCGGCCGTACTCGGGTTGGGCACCGGGGCGCCGGCACCGCAGTCGGCCGGGGGCAATCTCGCCGACGTGATCGCGGCGCACGTGGTCGCCACCCCGGACGCACCCGCGATCGTGCACGACGGTGTCGCCACCGACTACCGCGAGTTGGACGCCGGGGCGAACCGGATGGCGGGCTGGCTGCGGGCCCGTGGTGTCGGCCGGGGATCGTTGGTCGGGGTCTGTCTGGAGCAGTCGGCCGAGTTGGCGATGGCGTTGCTGGGCGTGCTGCGGGCCGGCGCCGCCTACGTACCGCTGGACCCGGAACAGCCCCCGGCCCGGCTGGCCACGATCATGGCCGACGCCCGACCGGCGCTGGTGCTGACCACGTCGGACCTGGTGGACCGGTTCGACGCCGTCGCCACGGTCCGGCTCGACGAGGTACGCGACGAGATCGCCGCGTCGAGTCCGGTCGCGCCGGAGCCGGTGGCGGAGCCGGACGACCTCGCCTACGTGATCTTCACATCGGGTTCGACCGGGCGACCCAAGGGTGTGGCGGTGGCCCACCGACAGGTGCGCAACTACCTCGACGGGGTCGCCGAGCGGATCGACGTGGTGCCGGGCGCCCGCTGGGCGCTGCTCCAGTCGCTGTCGTTCGACTTCGCGGTGACCGTCTTCTACCTGGGCCTGGCCAGCGGCGGCGCGGTGCATCTGGTGCCGCGTCGGTGCACCGGCGACGAACTCGCCGACTATCTGCGTGACCAGCGCATCGACTACCTCAAGATGACCCCGTCGCACCTGGCCGCGCTGGCGGTCGAGGTCCCGGCGCAGCGACTGGTTCCGGCGCGGGCGCTGCTGCTCGGCGGCGAGGCGTCCCGACTGGACTGGGCGGCCGGGCTGGCCGGCGGCGACGCGGCGGTGTTCAACCACTACGGGCCGACCGAGGCGACCGTCGGGGTCACCACCTACCGGGTCGAGGCGTCCGACACCGGCACCGGCACCACCCCGATCGGCGGCCCGCTGCCGCACGCCCGGGTCTACGTGCTCGACGAGCGGATGCGGCCGGTGCCGGTCGGTGTGTCGGGCGAGCTGTACCTCGGCGGGGACCGGCTGGCCCGGGGCTATCTCGGTCAGCCGGGGCTGACCGCGGAGCGGTTCCGGCCCGACCCGTACGCGGTCGAGCCGGGTGCCAGGATGTACGGCACCGGTGACCTGGCCCGGTGGCGCCCGGACGGGCAGTTGGAGTTCCTCGGCCGGCGCGACGGCCAGGTCAAGTTGCGCGGCTACCGGGTCGAGTTGGGCGAGGTGGAGGCCGCGCTGGTCGACTGCCCGGGGGTGGGCGCGGCGGTCGCCGTGCTGCGCGGTGACCGGCTGGTCGGCTACCTGCAACGCGAGGCCGCCGACGGTGCCGGGCCGACCCCGGACGACCCGGATCCGGGTACGCTGCGCCGGCTGCTCGCCGGCATCCTGCCGGAGTACATGATCCCGAACCAGTTCGTCTGGTTGGACCGGTTGCCGTTGCAGGAGCACGGCAAGGTCGACCGTCGGGCGCTGCCCGAACCGGCCGCCTCGACCGCCGCCGCCGGCGAACACGTCCCGCCGGACGGTCCGGTCGAGACCGCCATCGCGCAGGTGTGGGAGACGGTGCTCGAAGTCGAGCGGGTCGGCGCGCTGGACGACTTCTTCGACCTCGGTGGGCACTCGTTGCTCGCCACCCAGGTGGTGGCCCGGCTGCGTCGTACGCTGACCACCGAGCGGTCGATCAGCGTGATGGACCTGTTCCGGTGCCGTACGGTCCGGGAACTCGCCCTGCTCGCCACCGGCGAATCCGGCCAACCGGCCGACCGGTTGCTGCACGAACTCAGCCGAGCGCCGAGCGGCCCCCGGAAACGCTCGTACGTCTGCGTCCCGTACGGCGGGGCGAACGCCGTGGTGTACCAGCCGCTGGCCGACGCCCTCCCGGACGGCCACAGCCTGTACGCGGTCGCCGTACCCGGACACGACATCGGGTTGGCCGAGGAGATCGAGCCGATCGAGGTGACCGCGCAGCGGCTCACCGAGGAGATCCTGACCACGATCAGCGGCCCCCTGGTGGTGTACGGGCACTGCGGGCCCGGTGGGGCGCTCGCGGTCGAGGTCGCCCGGCGGTTGGAGGCGGCCGGCCGGGAACTCGACGCGCTCTACCTCGGCGGGATCTTCCCGTTCGCCCGACCGGTCGGCGGACTGCTCGGCCGGCTCACCCGGCTCCGTCTCGGTGAGCGGCTGCGCGGCGACCGGGTCTACGCCAACTGGCTCCAGGGCATGGGCGCCGACCTCGGTGCGCTCGATCCGGAGCAGCAGCGGTTCCTGATCCGGGCGATGCGGCACGACGGCGAGGCGGCCGAGAACTACTTCACCGAGTTGCTGCACCAGCAGGCGACCCCGCTGCGGGCGCCGGTGATCAGCGTCGTCGGCGACCGCGACCCCGGTACGGAGTACCACCAGGAGCGGTACCGGGAGTGGCACTTCCTCAGCGACACCACCGCCCTGGTGGTGTTGCAGGAGGCCGGGCACTACTTCGCTAAGTTCCGCGCCGACGAGGTCGCCGACATCATCACCGCCGTCGACGGGCACCTGGACCAGCCCGTCGCGGCGTACGACCCGGACCTGTCGTGGCAGGTCACCGCGGTCTCCCGGGAGACCGATCCGGCGCCTGCGGCGGCCGTCGAGCAGCAGCCGGGGATGGGGCGGTTCCTGACGGTCGCCACCGGGCAGCTCGTCTCGGCGATCGGGTCGGCGTTGACCACCTTCGCGGTGCCGCTGTGGACCTACCTCGAAACCGGGTCGCTGATCCGGTTCGCGCTGTTCGCGGTGCTCGGTCAGGTGCCGGGCATCCTGGCCGCGCCGATCGCCGGTGCGATCATCGACCGCACTGACCGGCGTCGGGCCATGCTCGCCGGGGACCTCGCCGCGCTGACCGCGATCGCCCTGTTCGCCGCGTTCTACTGGACCGACCAACTCCAGCCGTGGCACATCTACACCTTCGTCGGCTGGTTGTCGGTCGCGTTGACCTTCCAACGGCTGGCGTACATGTCGGCGGTGCCGCAACTGGTGCCCAAGCGCTACCTCGGTCACGCCAACGGGATGGTCCAGCTCGGCGGTGGCGTCGCCCAGTTCCTCGTACCGCTGGTCGCGGTCGGTCTGATCGCCACCATCGGCCTGGGCGGCATCCTCCTGATCGACCTGGGCAGTTACCTGTTCGCGGTCACCGTGCTGGTGCTGGTCAAGTTCCCCCGGACGATGGCCCGCCGACGCCGGGAGAGCCTGCTCGCCGAGATCACCGGGGGGCTGCGGTACACGGTGCAGAACCGCAGCTTCCGGGCCATGGTGCTGTTCTTCGCCGCGTTCAACCTGTTCCTCGCGCCGCTGTTCCTGCTGCTCTCCCCGCTGGTCCTGGCGTTCGCCCCGCTGGAGTCGGTGGCCCAGGTGTCGCTCGCCGGTGGCATCGGGGCGGTCGTCGGTGGCCTGATCATGACGGCGTGGGGCGGTCCCCGGCACCGGCGGATGCGCGGCATGTTGCTGCTGACGTTCGCGTTCGCGGCGGGTGGCCTGGTCACCGGGCTGCGGCCGAGCGTCGCGGTGGTGGCGGCGGGCGCGCTCGGGATGTCGCTGTCGCTGTCGGTGATCAACGGGATCTGGCTGACCATCATCCAGACCAAGGTGCCGCAGCGGCTGCACGCCCGGGTGATCGCCCTGAACATGGTCATCGCGTTGTCGACGATGCCGCTCGGTCAGGCCGTACTCGCCCCGCTGCTGGTGCCGCGGTTCGAGCCGCTGCTGCTGGCCGACGGTGCGCTCGCCGACACCGTCGGGCAGGTGCTCGGCGTCGGGCCGGGACGGGGCACCGGCCTGCTCTACATCCTGTTCGCCGCCTGTGTCGCGGTGGTGGTGGCGGTGTCGTTGCGGGTGCGTACGCTGTCCCGGTTCGACGACGAGGTGCCGGACGCGCCACCGGACGATCTGGTCGGCCTGAGCAACTGGACGGCCCGAGCGGGGTCCCGCACCAGCGGCGGGCCCCGCCCGGAGAACGGGAGCGGTGGCTGACCGGCGCGGCTACCAGTCGAGGGGCTGGGCGGCGAGTCGTTCGTCGTACCAGCCCCGGATCGCCCGGAACGTCTCGGTCGGCAGCGGCTCGGCGGCGGCGGCGAGGCTGCTGTGCAGTTGGGCCAGGGACTTGGTGCCGGGGATGACGGTGGACACCGCGTCGTAGTGGAGCAGGAAGCGCAGCGCGCCGTCGAGCAGGCTCACCCCGTCGGGCAGCAGTTCCCGGAACTCGTCCACCAGGCCGGCGCGCAGCACGACGTCGGCGCGGGTCCACCGGTCGCGTACGTCGGTGAAGACGCTGTCCGCGTCGTACCTGCCGGCGAGCCAGCCGGACTCCAGTGGCACCTTGACCAGGGTTCCGACACCCCGGTCCCGGGCTCGGCCCAACGCCTGCCACGGCTCCTGGTAGAGGGCGGACAGCCGGACCTCCAGCGCGTCCGAGGCACTGGTGGTCAGTACGGTGTCGATGTCGGCTCCCCAGTCGACGGACGCACCGTAGGCGCGGATCGTGCCCTTGTCCCTGAGCTGTTGCAGGACCTGGTAGTGCTCGCCGGTGGTGCCGTCGAGGATCTCCGGCGGCGGGTTGTGCAGGACGACGATGTCGACGTGGTCGACGTTCATCCGGCGGGCGCTGCTCTCGATCGACGCCTCGACGGCGCCGGGTGCCCAGTTCGGGCTGCCGTCGGGGTGGTAACCGACCTTGGTGCAGAGGATCACCTCGTCGCGGCGGCGGCCGGTCAGCGCCCGGCCGATGTTCGACTCGCTCTGTCCGTCGGCGTATCCGGGTGCGGTGTCGATGAGGTTGACCCCGGCGTCGAGCGCGGTGTGCACGATCCGGACCGCCTCCGTCGGATCCGGTCCGTCTGGCCACTGTGCCGATCGGCCGAGCTGCCAGGCACCGAGGCCGATCGCGCTGACCCGTAGGCCGGTCGAGCCGAACGCCCTGAGCTGCATCGTTGAGATCCCCCCTGCCAGGACCGCCGGTCGGCGGTTCCGACAGCGTATCGACGGCGGCCTCGGTCCGCCGTCCCGCCGGGTTCGCTTCGTCACGTACGGATCAACGGATGCACACTTCTGGTTGACAGGTGATCATGAGTAAACGAAGATCTAGTACGTGCGAAGCGCCTATCTGACAAAGCGGGGTCACATCGACCTCCTGCGTGTCGCCAGCGCCGCCTGTCGACGCTCCATCTGACGCCGGGCTCCTCCTTCCTCGCACGCTGCTGACGTTTCTCCGCTCCCCCGGGTCTCCGGCCCCGAGGGGACGTCTGTCCGCGCGCATTGTCCTATATCCCGACAGGAGATCCCCCTTTCATGGGTAGAAAGCTCTCCCGGATCGCCGCGGCATCGGTTGCCGCCTCGCTCCTGGGCACCATGGCCTGGGCCGCGCCGGTGAACGCCTCCGCGCTGCCGTCCGTGCCCCCGTCCGGCGTCGACTTCTGGGGCATCACCGGTTACCCCGCCCGCAACGTGCTACCGGTCTGGGCGGACAACCCGAACGACGCCTCCATCCCGATCGGCGTCACCCCGTACGACGAGATCGCCCCGAAGCTCAACGCCCTTCAGGCCAACACCGACCGGGTGTCGGCCCGGGTGGCGGGAAAGTCGGCCGGCGGCTACGACCTGTACGCGGTGACGGTGACCGCACCGGAGACCCAGGACGAGGCGCGGCGGCAGGAGAACTGGCGCCGTCAGATCGAGGACCACCCGGCGACCGCCCAGCAGGACCGGCGTTTCCTGGAGGGTTACAAGACCCCGCTGTTCATCAACGCCAACATCCACGGCAACGAGTGGGAGGGCACCGACGCCGCCCTGCGGGTGATCGAGGAGTTCGCGACCAGCACCGATCCCCAGGTCGCGCAGCTGCTCAAGCGCAACCGGCTGGTCTTCAACGTCACCTCCAACCCGGACGGTCGGGTGGCCGGCACCCGGCAGAACGCGGCGGGCTACGACCTCAACCGCGACCTGACCATCGTGTCGCAGCCCGAGACCAACCTGATCCGTGAGCTGATCGTCGACACCCGGCCGATCATCACGCTCGACCTGCACGGCTACGTCAACCCGACGCTGCTGCACCCGAGCACCCCGCCGCACAACGTCAACAACGAGTACGACCTCTACATCAAGCACGGCCTGCCGAACGCGCTCGCGATCGAGCAGGGCCTCAAGGCGCTGGGCTACCCCGAGACGCAGCAGGCGCGGATCCCGTTCCGGGACGACGAACCCGGCGTCTGGGACGACTTCCCGCCGATCTACGTGCCGTCCTTCGCGATGTTGCAGAGCAGCATCCCGTACACGATCGAGGCACCGCTGAACCCGCGCGGCAACCTCACCCCGGCGGAGAAGCTGCGCCGCTCCGGCATCAACACCGACGTGCACGAGGTGGCGATCAAGACCTCGTTGCAGTACATCCAGGACCACCGGGCCGAGGTGCTGTTCGACCAGGCCGAGGGCTACCGGCGCGGCTGGGCCGGTGAGCCGCTGCGGGACATCCCGGACGGCTACGTACCGGGCTGGGGCCCGGAGGACAACTACCACACCACCTTCCCCCGCTCGTACGTCATCCCGGCCGGCTCCGGCCAGCACTCCGCGCCGGCCGCGGCCCGCCTCGTCGACCTGCTGATCGGCAGCGGCGGCCGGGTGTGGCGGGCGCAGGCGAGCTTCACCGCCAACGGCAAGAACTACCCCGCCGGCTCGTACGTGATCGACATGCACCAGCCCAAGCGTGGCCTGGTCAACTCCCTGCTCGAACCCGGTGTCGACATCACCGAGCGGGTGGACGACCTCTATGCCGGCCCGGCCGCCTGGAGCCAGGGACTGACCTGGGGCGCGACCGTCGACACCCTGTGGGACCAGCTGCCGACGGTGAGCCTGGTCCGGGCCTACGACGGCAAGGCCGAAAGCGCCGTGCCGGGCGGTACGCCCGACCTGCGGCTGAACCTCCAGGACGCCGCCGACCTGCTCGCCGTCAACGCGCTGCTGGACCAGGGCGTCAGCGTCTACCGGCTGTCCGACGGGTCGGTCGCCATCCCGCACACGACCACCAACCGCCGGCTCGCCGCGGCCGAGTCCCGTAAGCACGACGTCGCCTTCGAAGCCGCCCCGGCGGGTTGGCAGGGGACCCTGCTGGACCGGGTCGTCGTCGGTTACCTGGGTACGGTCGAGGAACGCGACACGCTCAAGGATCTCGGCTTCGAGGCGCGTACCGTCACCGCCGCGACGCTGGCCACGACCCTCACCGCGGACGTCGACGTACTGCTGGTCGGCGGCAACCTCAACCTGGCGAACCTGACGGCGGAGAACCGGGCCGCGCTGAACGCCTTCCTCGTCCGGGGCGGCGGGGTCATCGGTCTGGACACCGCCGGGGCGAACTTCAGCAACGCCGCCGGGCTGCTGACCGTCACGGCCACCGCGGGCGCCTCGCTGGCCAGCGGCGTGGTCAACATCGTCAACAGCCAGGGGCCGGTGACCTCGGGTGCGATCCCGCACTCGTTCATCAACCAGCCGGTCTGGTTCACCAACCTGGGCGCCGGGGTGACGGTGGAGCAGTCCTACGCCGCCGACCCGCTGCTCTCCGGCTGGTGGGCGGCGAACGCGGCCGGCACCAACGGCCCGACCGCGGCGGCCAACCAGGCCAGCATCGTCCGGGGCGTCACGGCCGCGGGCAACGGCGTGGTGCTCTTCGGTACGGACCCGACCTACCGCACCCACCCGAAGGGCATCCAGCCGCAGCTCGGCCGGGCCGTGCTCTGGGCGTCCCAGCGGTAGCACCGGCGGGTAGGTTCCGCGACGAGTGACAGACGAGGGCCCGGGTGTCGGTGGACACCCGGGCCCTGCCCGTGCTGCCGGCCCCGGTGGGGTCCGGCGTCACACCCCGGTGCGGTTCGCCGGGGCGTGCCAGTCGGGGATCCGCGCGTCCGGCGCGGCGAACGAGCTGAAGTCGGTGGTGTCCCGGAACGCGGGCAGGGTGTAGAGGTCCCGCGCGTACGCCCACAGGTGCGGGAACTCGTGCAGGCCGGGGTTGATGGCCCGGTGGGCGTTGGATTGGACGTCGTAGCGGACCAGGGTCACCCAGAGCCGGACGTCGGCCTCGGTCACCGTCGACCCGACCAGGTACCGCCGGGTCGCCAACCGTTCGTCCAGCGTCGCGAGCGCGTCGAGCAGCGCGGTCCGGGCCCGTACGCCGTCCTCGTCGGTCCGGGCCGCCGTACCGACGCCCCAGTTGACCGTCGGGTTGAGCCACTCGTCCAGTTCCTCGATCTCCTCGCGGTGGCGCTCCGGATAGGTGTCCACGAGCGGGGTGGCGAGCTGCCGGAATTGGGTCGCGAGGTCGATTCCGATGGTCTTGAAGGTGTTGCTGACCACCCCGGCGGTGACCCGGTCCCAGAGCGCCGGCACCGAGATGTGGCCGTCGAAGTTCTCCTCGGTGGCCTCGTACGCCTCGCGCAGCAGGGTGAACCCGTTCACCGGGTCCGGCCCGTACCGCTCGCGGAACGCCCAGCCGCGCCCGTCGCGGACGTTGTCCACGTAGGACACGCTGACGACGTCGTCCAGGCCGGCGAGGGCTCGGGTGATGGTCACCCGGTGCGCCCAGGGGCAGAACCATCCCGCGTAGATGTGGTAACGGCCGGCGCGCGGGGTGAAGCCGGCGGGGCTGTGCTCGTCGATCCGTCCGGAGAAACGGTAGACCGGGCGGGGGTCGTCGGGTCGCCGGACGATCCGGTACTCGCCGTGGGTGTCGGGGTCGGCGGGGCTGGCCAGCCGGCTGAAGGGGGACAGTCCGGGCATGGGATACCTCCGAGAGGGTCGGAGCGGGACAACCGGGGAAAAGCCTACTGAGTGAATGGGTTTTCGGTCCACGTCAACTGGGTCCGTACGGGCGCGCCCACCCGTCAACCCTCGCTGGCGGCGTACCCGTGGCCGGGAATCGCCGCGAGCAGTTCGCGGGTGTACGGGTGTGCCGGGCGGTCGAACAGCTCGGCGGTCGTGCCGATCTCGACTATCCGGCCGGCCCGCATCACGGCCACCCGGTCGGCGATCTGCCGCACCACCGCGAGATCGTGCGAGATGAACAGGTACGCCACACCGGTGGTCGCTTGCAGTTCGGCGAGCAGTTCGAGCACCTGCGCCTGCACGGACACGTCCAGTGCGCTCACCGGCTCGTCGCAGACGACAAGCTCGGGGGAGAGGGCGAGGGCGCGGGCGATCGCGACCCGTTGGCGCTGGCCGCCCGACAGCTGCGCGGGCCGGCGGTCGAGCACCGAGACCGGCAACGCCACCCGTTCGACGAGGTCACGGGCTCGGGCCCGGCGGGACGCCCGGTCACCGATGCCGAACACGCGTAACGGCTCCACGATCACCTCACGGATCGAGAACCGAGGGTCGAGCGAGGCGTACGGGTTCTGGTAGACGAGCTGCGCGCGGCGGCGCAGTCGACGCAGCGCGGCGCCCCGGGCCCCGGTGATGTCGGCACCGTCGAACAGGATCCGCCCGGCGTCCGGCTCGGTGAGCCGCAGCACCAGCCGGGCCGTGGTCGACTTCCCCGAACCGGACTCGCCGACCAGGGCCAGCGTCTCGTTGCGGTGGACGGTGAAGCTGACCCCGTCCACCGCCCGTACGCTGCGCCGGCCGGCGCCGGCCGCCGGCAGCGGGAAGTCCTTGACCAGATTCTCCACCGTCACCAGCGGCCCTCGGGCCGGGTCGGCCGGTGGTCGGGCGCGGGCCGGCGCCCCGGTCCGCCCGGCGGCCAGGCTCGGCGCGCTGCGCAACAGGTGGCGGGTGTAGGGGTCGGCCGGGTCGCGCAGCACGTCGCGGGTGGGGCCGGTCTCGACCACCCGCCCCCGCGACATCACCACCAACCGCTGCGCCCGGTCGGCGGCCACCCCGAGATCGTGGGTCACCAGCAGCACGGCGGTGCCGAGCTCCTCGGTCAGGCTCTGGATGTGGTCGAGGATCACCCGCTGCACGGTCACGTCGAGCGCACTGGTCGGCTCGTCCGCGATGATCAGGCGGGGTCTGGCCGCTATCGCTATCGCGATCAGGACCCGCTGTCGCATGCCGCCGGAGAGTTCGTGCGGATACTGGCGCGCTCGGGTGCCCGGATCGGGCAGGCCCGACCGGTGCAGCAACTCGACCGCGTCCGGGCCCGCCGACCGACGAGTGGCCAGCCCGTGTACCCGCAGCACCTCCGCGACCTGCTCACCGATCCGCTTCACCGGGTTGAGCGACACCGCCGGGTCCTGCGGGATGAGCCCGATCTGGGCGCCCCGGACGGTGCGGAACTCCCGTTCGGACAGCCTGCCGAGATCCCGCCCGGCGAACCTGATGCTGCCGGTGTCGACCCGCCCACCGCTGGGTAGCAGGCCGATGATCGCGTGCGCGGTCGTACTCTTGCCTGAACCGGACTCCCCGACCACCGCGACGACCTCGCCCGGCCGGACGTCGAAGTCGACGCCGTCGACCGCCGGCACCGGTCCGGACCGCGACCCGTACGAGACCGACAGGTTGCGCACCTCAAGCAGGCTCTCGCCGCCGCCTGCGGCAGCGTGTTGTCCCGTCATCGCTGGCTCGCCCACTCCCCGTCGACGGCTCGGGCGATCCGGTTCGTGGCCAGCACCGTCGCCGCGACCGCCAGGCCCGGAAGCGTCGAGAGCCACCATGCGTTCGCCAGGTAGTTCCGCCCGGTCGAGATCAACGTCCCCCACTCCGGCGCGGGTGGCGCCGCACCGTAACCGAGGAAACTCAGTGACGACACGGCCAGGATCGCCGTACCGAAGTCGAGGGTGGCCAGCACCAGCACCGGCCCCATCGCGTTCGGCAGCACGTGCCGCAGCAGGATCGAGTACCAGCGGGCCCCCGAGGACCGGGCGGCCTCGACGTAGGTGGCGTGCCGTACCCGGAGCACCTCCGCGCGCATCACCCGGGCGAAGCCGGCGACGCTGGCGATGCCGACGGCCACCGCGACCTTCACCGTGCCGAAGCCGAGCGCGGTGACCAGGGCCAGGGACAGGAACAGCGCGGGGATGGCGAGCAACACGTCGACCAGCCGCATCAGCGTCTCCTCGACCCACCCGCCGACGAACCCGGCGACCAGGCCGATCGCCCCGCCGACGACGAACGCCACCGCGACCGCGATCAGGGTCGTCTTCAGCGACAGCGCCGCCCCGTGCACGACCCGCGCGTACACGTCGCGGCCGATCTCGTCGGTGCCGAACCAGTGCTGGCCGCCCGGCCCCTGGAACCGGTCGGCGGGCACCCCGAGCAGCGGATCGCGTCCGGTGAACAGCGCCGGCCAGAACGCCGCCAGCACCACCAGGGCGACGACCACGACGGAGAGCACGAGGCCGGGGCGTCGGACCAGGAAACGGGCCACCCGCCGCAGGTCGGGACCGCGCGCGGGCTCCGGGCCGGTCGGTGTCGATCCGGTACGCCGGCCGGGGCCCGGCCCGATGCCCAGCGCCGGGTCACCGACGACTGTCTGACTCACACGAGGCTCCTTCGCCGGGTGGCCGTGGTGGCCACCACGATCCGTGGGTCGAAGAGTGGATAGACCAGGTCGACGGCGAGATTCACGCCCACGAAGACCAGGGCGCCGAACACCACGACGCCCTGGACCACCGGAATGTCCTGTACGGTCACCGCGCTCACCGTCGCCCGACCGATGCCGTTGCGGGAGAAGACCGTCTCCACGACCACGGAACCCGCCAGCAGGTTGCCGACCAGCAGCCCGACGATGGTCAGCGCGGGCAGGGCGGCGTTGCGCAGGGCGTGCCGCAGGTGCACCCGTACCCGCCCCACGCCCTTGGCCCGCGCGGTCTGCACGTACGGCTCGTCGAGCGCGGTGAACAGGCTCTTCGCCAGTACCTGGGCCAGTAGCGCGCCGGTCGGCACGGCCAGCGTGACCGCGGGCAGGATCAGGCTGCCGAGGCCGTCGTTGCCGAACGCCGGCAGCAGATGGAACCGGAAGGAGAAGAGCTGGACGAGCATCAGCCCGACCCAGAACGTCGGCAGTGACACGCCGAGCGCCGGCAACGACAGCAGCAGCTGCCGGAGCGTACGGGTCGACGTGTAGGTGGCGGCCAGCGCCAGCCCGGTACCGAACACGACGGCCAGCAGCAGCGCGGCACCGGTCAGCGCGAGCGTCTGCGGCAGGGCATCGCCGATCGTCGTCGTGACCGGTTGACCGGTCGCGACCGAGTTGCCGAGGTCGCCCCGCAGGGCCCGGCCGAGATAGTCGGCGTACTGCACCAGCACCGGCTTGTCGAAGCCGTACTCCCGTTTGAGGGCTTCGAGTTGGGCCGGGTCGACGCTGGCCTGGTCGAGTCCGCCGCCGGCCATCGCCGACACCGGATCGCCCGGCAGGAAGTCCAGTACGAGGAACGACAGCGTGTAGGCCGCCCACAGCACCAACACGGCCTGGCCGAGACGGCCGATCACGTACCGACGCACGATCCGCTCCCTTCCACCGCTCGTCCGGTCGGTGCCGGGTCAGCTCTTCCAGGTGTCGTGCAGCTGGATCCGGCTCGACGCCTCGAAGCCCAGGTCGTGCACCTTCTTGGAGACGCCCAGCGCGGTGGTCAGTTCCACCACCGGGATCACGTACGCGTCCCGTACGATCAGCTCCTGAGCCTGGTCGACCAGGGCCTGCCGCTTGGCCTGGTCGACCGTCGCGGCCTGCTCGGTCAGCACCGCGTCCAGCGGGCCGGGCGCCAGCCGGTACACGTTGGCCAGACCGGTGGAGTAGGTGGCGCGCAGGATGTCGGGGTCGGCCCGGGTGATGTTCCCCCACAGCGCGTCGAAGTCGCCGGCCTGCTGCACCTGGGCGATCTTGGCGAGCTGAAGTTCCTTCAGGGTGATCTCGACACCGACCGCCCTGAGCTGTTGCTGGATCAGCTCCAGCGACGGCTGGTTGGTCGCCGCGTTGGCGAACCAGCCGACGGACAGGCTGAGCCGGGCGCCGTCGCGGGTTCGGATGCCGTCGCCGCCGACCCGCCAGCCGGCGGCGTCGAGCAGCGACTTCGCCCTGGCCTGGTCGAAGGTGAGCTGCGCGCCGAGATCGCGGTAGTACGGCGTGGTGTGGGCCAGGATGCTGGTCGCCGGCTTGCTGCCGGTCGGGTAGACGGTGTCGACGATCTGCCGTCGATCGAGTGCGACCTGGATCGCCTGCCGTACCGCGACGTCGCGCAGCGCCGGTCCGGAGTTGTTCAGCCCGAGGTTGAACACGACGCCCGGATTGGCCCGCGCCCGGAGGTCGACACCGCCGCCGGCCCCGAGCGCGGCCTCGTCGGCGAGGCTGACGCTGCCGATGGCGTCGACCTGCCCCGAAGCCAGACTTCCGGTACGCACACCGGCCTCCGGAACGACGGTGAACAGCACCCGGTCCAGGTACGCCTCACCCGGTTTCCGCCACAGCGACGAACCCCAGTTGTAGCCCTTGCGCTTGACCAGGGTGATCGACTGGTTGGCCAGGTAGCCGTCGAGCACGAACGGGCCGGAGCCGACGACGCCGTCGGTGCACCGCTGGTCCGGCGTCTTCCGTACGCTCGTGCCGGCCACCAGGCCGAGGGAGAAGGTCGAGGTGGCCTGGAGGAACTGGGCGTTGGGTTGGCCGAACGAGACGACTGCGGTGAGGTCGTCGCGCACCTCGGTGGCGACGTACCCGCTGAGGTAGCCGGTCGCCAGGCTGGCCTTGGCGCCGAGCTTGAGGGCGGCGTCGAAGTTGTCCTTCACCGCCCGCGCGTCGACCGGGGTGCCGTCGCTGAAGGTGACGCCCGGCCGCAGGCGGAAGGTGAAGGTCTTCGCGTCCGGGCTGACCTCCCAGCTCTCCGCCAGCCAGGGCACGATTTTCCCGGTGGCGGGGTCCTGGTCGGTCAGCGAGTCGACGATCTGGCGCAGCGAGTAGATGGTGTCGTTGCTGCCCACCTGGTGCGGGTCGACGCATCCGGCGTACGAGCCGACCGCGAAGGTCAGGGTGCCGCCGGGCCGGGCGATGCCGTCCGTGGCGCCGTCGGAGGTAGCGCCGTCGCCCGAACCGCAGGCGGTCAGCACGAGGGCGGCGGCGAAGGTGATCGCAAGTGACCCGCGGGCGCGGCCCGATCGCGGCGTTGATCTCACGAGGTTTCCCATCTCTGTGAAGGACGGCGGGGGCGTTTGCGTACGCGGGTCCGGTGCGGCGTTCACGACGGCTCGTCCAGCGGGGGCAGGTCGAGGTGCTCGCGCAGGGTGCTGCCCTCGTACGCGGTCCGGTAGGCGCCGCGTTCCTGCAACTGCGGCACGAGCCGGTCGACGACCTCGTCGATCGAGCCGGGTACCAGCTGCGGGATGAGGTTGAAACCGTCGACGGCGCGGGTGCGGACGTAGCGGACCCACTCGTCGGCGACCTGCCCCGGCGTCCCCACGAACGAGTCGTGTCCGGGTGCGACCTCGGTGACCAGGTCGCGGATGGACAGTTTGCGCCGGTCGGCCAGCTCGCGCCAGCGCGCGACGATGGCGAGCTTGTCGGTGCGCTGGTCGATCGGAATCGTGCCACGGGACGGGTCGAGTTCGTCCGGCGTCGGGTCGATGTCGGGCAACGGCCCGTCCGGGTCGTAGCCGGCGAGGTCCTTGCCCCAGTACTGCTCCAGGAAGGCGATCGCGCGCGGTCCGCTGGTCTGCTCACGCTTGATCCATGCAGCCCGTTCCCGAGCCTGCTCGGGGGTGTCACCGAGCACGACCGACGCACCGGGCAGGATCCGCAACGAGTCGGCCGAACGCCCGTAGCCGGCCAACCGGCTCCGGATGTCCGTGGCGTACGCCAGCGCCTTGTCGTACCCGGTGTTGGCGGAGAAGACCACGTCGGCGTACCGGGCCGCCAGGTCACGCCCACCGGGGGAGTCACCGGCCTGGAACAGCACCGGTCGGGTCTGCCGGCTGCGCGGCAGCGTGCCGGTCGCGCGCAGCCGTACCAGGTCGCCGTCCCGTTCGACCGTGCGGGTGCTACCGGGTCGCAGCCACGATTCCTCGTCGCCGGACTCGGCGACCGCGTCGGTGTCCCAGGAGGCCCAGAGGGCGCGGGCCGCCTCGACGAACTGCCCGGCGCGTTCGTAGCGCCGGTCGTGCGGCAGCCAGCCGCCGTGCCGGAAGTTCTCGCCGGTCCAGGCGTTGTCGGTGGTGACGATGTTCCAGCCGGCCCGGCCGGCCGAGACCAGGTCGAGGCTGGCCAGCCGGCGGGCCAGGTCGGCGGGATAGTTGTACGTCGTGTTCTGGGTCGCGACCAGTCCGATCCGGGTGGTCGTCGCGGCCAGCGCCGAGAGTTGGGTGATCGCGTCCGGTCGACCGGCCACGTCGAGCGCGTGCACCCGGCCCCGGTTTTCCCGTACCCGCAGTCCCTCGCCGAGGAAGAACGCGTCGAACAGCCCGCGTTCGAGGGTCCGTACCACCCGGACGAAGGTGTCGATGTGGGTGTGCGGGGCGGCGTCCGGGTCGGTCCAGACGACCTGGGGGCCGACTCCGGTGTAGAACAGGCCCAGGTGGACGCGGGCCTTCGGGTCGTACCCGATGGGGTTCGGTTCGCTCACGGCACATACCTCCCGGGCGGTAGTGGTGGGGGTTCCCGGTCAGCCGGTCGTGCCGGCGAACCGGTTGGCGGGGTGGGGGAGCCCGAGGGTGGCGCGCAGGGTCGCGCCCGCGATCGGGGCGACGACCGACCGGTCGGCGGCCAGCGCCGGAAGCACCCGCTCGGCCAGTACCGGCAGGTCGACGGGGAGCACCGCCGGGTGCAGGCGGACGCCGTCGACCACGGTGGCGAGTTGTCGCAGGAGTGCGGTCAGCCGCTCGGCCGAACCGACGTGCCGCAGTCGGTCCGATGCCGCCCACGGGCTCGCCTCCGCCAGTGCCGCGAGCCGCGCGGCGGCCGGCTCGGCCGCGTCGAGCAGGACCTCGACCTCGGCGAACACGAGCGGGACGTCGTCCTCGCGTGCCCGCCGGGCCCGGTTTGCGACCTGCCCGAGGTCGGCGCCGCCGACCAGGGCGACGTCGACCTGCCCGGTGACGCCGAGGGTGTCGGCGGCGATCACCACGACCTGGCCCTGTGGTGGTCGTGGGGTGATCAGGGGCCCGACCACCGAGAACGATCCCCCGGTGAAGTTCACGTGGTGCACCCGGTCGGGATCGAGGAACCGGCCGGTGACCCGGTCTCGGATGATCGCGTCGTCCTGCCAGGAGTCCCACAGGCACCGGGCGACCTCGATCACGTCGGAGACCTCGCCGCGCAGCCGGTCGGGTCCCAGCGGCGCCGGGCCGCCGATGGTGGCCAGCTCCGCCGTGTCGTTCGTCGCGCCGACGACCCACCCGGCCCGGCCCAGGCAGGCGTGGTCGAGGCTCGCCAGCTGGGTGGCCAGGTGGAACGGTTCGGTGGTGGTGGCGTGCAGGGTCGGGGCGAGCCCGATCCGGTCGGTCAGGGTCGACAGGTACGCGGCGCGGACACCGGCCTCGATCCGGCCCGCGGCGTTGCGACCGGTGCCCGCCGGCAGGGGTGAGTCGGCGAAGGTGAGCAGGGCGAAGCCCGCCGCCTCGGCGTACTCGGCGGTGGCGCGCAGGGCGGCGGTGCCCAGCGCGGCCGAGGGGGGTCGGCCGGTGAACCGCCAGGCGGCCGGGTGGGCACCGTCGCCGTCGGCTTCCAGGGCCAGGCGCAGCCCGTACCCGCTCGGAACCCGGCTCATCCGGCCCGTCCCGACCGCCGACGGTGTGGTCGCCCGCTGATGTCTGCGTGTGCCATCGGCTCAAACCTCCAGCCCGTACGTCCGGGCAGCGTCCGGTTGCCCCACCTCGGTAACGCCGGGTGGCCCGGTGCCCGACCGGTATTCCTATTATTCCTATCGTGTTGAGGGGTTTTCCGCAACGAGTGTGATTCGGCGCCCCGGCCAAGCGCCGGGTGGCGGCTCGGGTGACGCGTCGGGTGGCGGGTTGGGTGGCGGGTTGGGTGGCGGGTTGGGTGGCGCCGGGAATCGGAACTCAGCCGAGCAGTGGCCGGACCTCCTCGGCGAACCGGTACGCCTCCTCCAGGTGCGGGTAGCCGGACAGGACGAACTCGTCGATTCCCGCCGCGCGGTACTCGGCCAACCGTTCGGCGACCTCGTCGTGGCTGCCGACCAGTGCCGTACCGGCTCCGCCGCGGACCAGGCCGATCCCGGCCCAGAGGTTGGGGGCGACGACGAGGCGGTCGCGGGAGCCGCCATGCAGGTCGAGCATGCGCCGCTGGCCGACCGATTCGAGAGCCCGCAGTCGTCGCTGACCGGCCGCGATGGTGGCGTCATCGAGGCCGGCGATGAGCGCTTCGGCGTCGCGCCAGGCTCGCCCGCCGCTGTCCCGGCTGAGCACGTGGATCCGCAGCCCGAACCGTACGACCCGGCCACGGGCGGCGGCGAGTTCCCGTACCCGGTCCACCTTCTCGGCCACCAGGGCAACCGGCTCCCCCCAGGTCAGGTAGGTGTCGGCGTGGTCGGCCGCGAGTTCGAGCGCGGGCTGCGACGAGCCGCCGAGGTAGATCCGCGGGATCGGCACCGGCGGCTGTCGCAACCGCGCGTCGCTGAGCTGGTAGTGGGCGCCGTGGTGGTCGAAGCGGGCGCCCGACCAGGAGGTACGGACGACTCCGAGGAACTCCTCGGCCCGCCGGTACCGCTCGTCGTGCGGCAGCGGGTCGCCGTAGCCGCGCTGCTCGGCGTCGCTGCTGCCGGCGACGACGTTGAGCAGCAGGCGTCCGTTCGACAGGCGTTGGAAGGTCGCCGCCATGTGCGCGGCGAGCGCCGGTGCGACGAGTCCGGGCCGGAACGCGACCAGGAACTTCAGTCGCCGGGTCTGGGCGATGAGCGCCGAGGTGACGATCCAGGCGTCCTCGCAGTGGGCGCCGGTCGGGGTGAGCACGCCCTCGTAGCCGAGTGTGTCGGCGGCACGGGCCAGTTGCGTCAGGTAGTCGAGCGAGGGAGCGCGCTCGGGTCCGTCCGGCTGCGCCGTCCGCGTCGCGGCGGCGCCGATGTCGACACCGTGTACCGCTCCGCCCAGCCGCCGGTCGGCAGGAACCAGTGGTACGCCGGACGCGTCGCGCCGGCTGCCGTTGTTGTCATGCCATCTTTCCTAGCATGCTATCCCTAGCGGAATAGTGGGCAATAGAATCGCGTTGGGTCGGTTGGGGTCGGCCGACCGGGCGGCTCCGAGGCCCGGTCGAGGGTGGTCACGGGGTGGGCGATCCGAGCCCGATCTCGTCGGCCCGGGGCGGCTCATCATGCCTTCTGTCAGCGGAAACACGACAACAAAGCCCACTAAATCTGTAGGGATAGACAGCTTCAGGTCGACCGGAGTAGTCTCCGGAAAGGATCTAGGCGCCACAGGAGGTGACGACCATGCGACCCATCACCCGCCGGGCCGTCGTCATCGTTGCGACGCCGCGCCGCGCCGGTGTCGTCCTGGTCTCCCGGCGGCACATCGACCTGCGGCGTCTAGCCAGCGCACTCTGTCCCCGCTGACCCGACACCAGTCCCCCACGCAACGGCACCCCGGGACCGGCCCTCGGTCGACCGTCGGCCGTCACCCATGAGTCGGTCCGTGGCCTCATCGCAGCAGGAAGCGGAGCATCGTCATGTCCGATCCAGAAAGCCCACTGCAACTCGCGGTCGCCCTCGACGGGGCCGGTTGGCACCCCGCGGCGTGGCGTGAACCGGGGGCTCGGCCGACCGAACTGCTCACCCCGCGCTACTGGTCCGACCTCGTGGTCGAAGCGGAACGGGGACTGCTGGACTTCGTGACCATCGAGGACTCGCTCGGGCTGCAAGCGTCGAGCCCTACGGACCCCGACCGGCGTACCGACCAGGTGCGCGGACGGCTCGACGCGGTGCTGATCGCCGCTCGGGTCGCCCCGTTGACCAGCCACATCGGACTGGTGCCCACGGTGGTGGTCACCCATACCGAGCCGTTCCACATCGCCAAGGCGATCGCCACCCTGGACTACGTCTCGTCCGGCCGGGCCGGGGTGCAGGTACGCGTCTCGGCCCGCCCGGACGAGGCGGACCACTTCGGCCGGCGCACCCTGCCCCGGATCGACTTCGCCGAAGCCACCACACCGCAGGCGCAGGCGCTGATCGGGGACCTGTTCGCCGAGACCGCCGACTACGTCGAGGTGGTACGGCGACTGTGGGACAGCTGGGAGGACGACGCGGAGATCCGGGACGTCGCCAGCGGGCGCTTCGTCGACCGGGACCGGCTGCACTACGTCGACTTCGAGGGGCGCTGGTTCAGCGTCAAGGGGCCGTCGATCACGCCGCGACCGCCGCAGGGTCAGCCTCCCGTGAGCGCGCTGGCGCACCAGAGTGAGCCGTACCGGCTCGTCGCCGGATCCGCCGACATCGGTTACGTGACACCGCACGACGCGACCCAGGTACGGGAGATCGTGGCCGAGATCCGTACCGGGCAGGTCGCCGCCGGGCGGGGCGGCCAGACCGTACACATCCTCGGTGACCTGGTCGTCTTCCTCGACGACACCGCCCCGGTCGCCGACGCCCGCAAGGCCCGCCTCGACGAACTCGCCGGCAGCCCGTACGCCAGCGACGCCCGGGTGTTCGTCGGCACCCCGGCGCAACTGGCGGACCTGTTGCAGGAGTGGCACCGGGCCGGGCTGTCCGGGTTCCGGCTGCGCCCCGGTGCCCTCCCGCACGACCTGGCGCAGATCACCCGGGCACTGGTGCCCGAACTACAGCGGCGGCGGGCGTTCCGGACCGGGTACGACGCCGGCACCCTGCGCGGGCTGCTCGGCCTGCCCCGGCCCGCCAATCGTTACGCGGCCGTCTGACCCGTCGGCACAGCGAAGCCGGAAGGACCTCTGTCGATCATGACCAGACCACTCAAGCAGATTCATCTCGCCGCCCACTTCCCCGGCGTCAACAACACCACCGTGTGGAGCGATCCGCAGGCCGGCAGCCACATCGAGTTCAGTTCGTTCGCGCATCTCGCGCGTACCGCCGAACGGGCGAAGTTCGACTTCCTGTTCCTGGCCGAGGGACTGCGACTGCGCGAGCAGAACGGCCGGATCTACGACCTGGACGTGGTCGGGCGCCCGGACACCTTCACCGTGCTCGCCGCCCTCGCGGCGGTCACCGAACACCTCGGCCTCGCCGGCACCATCAACTCCACCTTCAACGAGCCGTACGAGGTGGCCCGCCAGTTCGCCAGCCTCGACCATCTCTCCGCCGGCCGCTCCGCGTGGAACGTCGTCACCTCCTGGGACGCGTTCACCGGCGAGAACTTCCGCCGGGGCGGGTTCCTGCCGCAGGACCAGCGCTACCGGCGGGCACGCAACTTCCTGCGGACCGCGTGGGAACTGTTCGACTCCTGGCACGGTGACGAGATCGTCGCGGACAAGGCCACCGGCGTCTTCCTCGGCGACCCGGACGCCGGTACGTTCACCCACCACGATCCGGACTTCGACATCTCCGGTCGGTTCAACGTGCCGCGCGCCCCGCAGGGTCGGCCGGTCATCCTCCAGGCCGGCGACTCCGAGGAGGGACGGGAGTTCGCCGCCTCCTCCGCCGACGCGATCTTCAGCCGGTACGCCACCCTCGAAGAGGGCCGGGCCTTCTACGCCGACGTCAAGGGCCGGCTGGCCCGCCACGGGCGTACCCACGACGAGTTGCTCATCCTGCCCGCGGCCACCTTCGTGCTCGGCGACACCGACGCCGAGGCCCGCGACCTCGCGCACGAGGTACGACTCCAGCAGGTCAGCGGCCAGACCGCGATCAAGTTCCTGGAACAGCTCTGGAACCGGGACCTGTCCGGCTACGACCCGGACGGCCCGTTGCCCGACACCGACCCCGATCCCGGCGAGCACACTGTCGCGCGCGGTCGGGCGAGCGTACGGATGTATCGCGACCCCGTCGCGACGGCCCGGCAGTGGCGCGAACGAGCCGCCGCGGAGAACCTGTCCATCCGTGAACTGATCATCGAGGTCACCGGGCGGCAGACGTTCGTCGGCGCACCCGCGACCGTCGCGGACGCCATCGACGCACTGGTTCAGGCCGACGCCAGCGACGGGTTCATCCTGGTACCGCACGTCACGCCGGGAGGACTCGACGGCTTCGCCGACACCGTCGTGCCGCTGCTACAGGAGCGGGGCGTGTTCCGTACCGAATATCGGGGCGACACCCTGCGGGATCACCTGGGCCTGCCCGCTGCCCGGCGTACCGGTGCGGTGCTGCGGACCGCGCCGTGAAGTTCCTGGCCATCACCCTGATCGTGCACGCGCCGGACCCGGTGACCGGCGAGCAGAAGTCGACCACCGACCGGTTCCGGGAGGTCGTCGACAACGCCCTGCTCGCCGAGCGGCTCGGCTTCGACGGCTTTGGCGTGGGGGAGCGGCACGAACGGCCGTTCATCTCCTCCTCGCCACCGGTGGTCCTCAGCCACGTCGCCGCGCTCACCTCGGCGATCCGGCTGTTCACCGCGGTCACCACGCTGAGCCTGCTCGACCCGGTCCGGGCACACGAGGACTACGCGACGCTCGACCACCTCTCCGGCGGCCGGCTGGAGCTGATCATCGGCAAGGGCAACGGCGCCGCACAGCGGGAGCTGTTCCACGTCACGCCCGAGGACCAGTGGGAACGCAACGCGGAGAGCTACGAACTGTTCCGTCAGCTCTGGCGGCAGGACAGGGTGACCGCGTCGCCCCGGTTCCGGCCGGAACTCAACCGGGCGGAGGTCTGGCCCCGACCGTTGCAGCAGCCGATCCGGGTCTGGCACGGCAGTGCGACCAGCCGGGAATCGGTCGACCTCGCCGCCCGCTACGGCGACCCGCTGTTCTCGGCCAACGTCACCAACCCGATCGAACCGTACGCCGAACTGGTCCGCTACTACCGCCAGCGGTGGGCCGAGTACGGCCACGACCCGGCAACCGCCGTGGTCGGCGCCGGCACCGCCGGCTACTACGCGGCCCGCAGGTCCCAGGACGCCGTCGCCGCCTACCGCCCGGTCTTCGAGGGCCAGCTCGCGTTCCAGCGGCGACTCGGGCTCGAACCGGTGTTCGCGACACTGGAGGACTTCGTCGAACGCAGCTCGGCGTTGATCGGCAGCCCGCAGCAGGTCATCGAGAAGGTCCACCGCTACCACCGGCAACTGGGCCACAGCGTGATGCACCTGCACGCCGACGCCGGCGGGCTGACCGACGCCCAGCACCGCGAGTCGCTGGAACTCTTCCAGTCCGACATCGCCCCGGTGCTGCGCCGGGAGATCCCGGATCCGCCCTGGCCGTGGGGACCGGTCGTCCCCGAGCCCGTTTCCGCCGTACGAGAAGGGTGACGCCATGGCTACCACTCCGCTGGCAGTGCTCGACCTGGTCCCGATCTCCTCGGGGTCGACCGCCGCGGCGGCACTGCGCAACAGCATCGACCTGGCTCGGCAGGCCGAGCGCTTCGGCTACGCCCGGTACTGGTTCGCGGAGCATCATCTCAATCCCGGGGTGGCCGGGACCTCACCCGCGGTCCTGCTGGCGCTCACCGCCGCGGCGACCTCGACCATCCGGATCGGGTCCGGCGCCGTCCAGTTGGGACACCGGACACCACTGGCGACGGTCGAGGAGTTCGGGCTGGTCGACGCGCTGCACCCCGGACGCCTGGACCTCGGCCTCGGCCGATCCGGTGGGCGTGCGCCCGAGCCGGCCCGGGAACCGGCCCTCGTCGGCGGCACCGCCGTGGTCGACGGCCGGACCCCGAACGGGTTGCTGATACCGCCCAAGTTCTCCTTCGCCCACCTGCTCGCCTCGCCGCGCGTCGCGATGCAGAAGGCACTGCTCGAAATGCCGGGCGCGCAGCCCCGGGACTACCCGGAGCAGGTGGCGGACATCCTCCACCTGCTGCGCGGCACGTACCGTTCGGCCGACGGCGAGCAGGCCCACGTGGTACCGGGTGAGGGTGCGTCGGTGCAGGTGTGGATCCTCGGTAGCAGTGGTGGCGTCAGCGCCGACGTCGCCGGCGCGAACGGCCTGCGCTTCGCCGCCAACTACCACGTCAGCCCCGGCGCCGTCCTCGAAGCGGCCGAGGGCTACCGGGCCGCCTTCCGCCCGTCCGCGGAACTGGACCGCCCCTACCTCAGCGTGTCGGCCGACGTGGTCGTCGCCGAGGACGAGGCCACCGCCCGCGAGCTGGCCTCGGGCTACCGGCACTGGGTCCGGAGCATCCGGACCGCCGAGGGGGCGATCCCGTTCCCGACCCCGGCCGAGGCCCGCGCCCGTCCCTGGACCGACGCCGACCGCGAGCTGGTGGCCGACCGGGTCGACACCCAGTTCGTCGGTACCCCGGGTCGGGTCGCCGATCAGCTCGAACAGTTGCGGGACGCGACCGGTGCCGACGAACTGGTCCTCACCACCATCACCCACGACCACGCCGACCGGGTGCGTTCCTACGGATTGATTGCCGAGGAGTGGGCGCGCAGGCAAGGCTGATCGGAGACCGGGCGAGGAGGCAGTCATGAAGGGTTTCGGCGTCGGCGGTGGTTGCGTGTCGGGCACGGGCGGGTACGGGGCGAGCGTCGTGATCGGGAGTCTCGGATGAGTCTGGGACAGGCGTTGGAACCGCGCGAGTTGCGCCGGGTCTTCTCGGCCTTCCCCACCGGCGTGGTGGCGATCGCGGCGCTCACCGGTGGGGTGCCGATGGGCATCGTGGCTAGTTCGTTCACGTCGGTGTCGCTCGATCCGCCGATCGTGTCACTCTGTGTCGCCCACACGTCGACCACCTGGCCGGTGCTGCGGGCGGCCCGTCGTTACGGCATCAGCGTGCTCAGTGCCGATCAGGAGCAGGCCTGCCGGCAGTTGAGCGGCCGGGGCGTCGACCGGTTCGCGGAGCTGGGCTGGCGTGCCTCGGGCGAGGGGGCGGTCTTCCTCGACGGTGCGAGCGCGTGGTTGGAGTGCACGCCGTTCGAACAGGTCACCGCCGGTGACCACGACATCATCCTGCTCCGCGTGCACGACCTCGGCGGCGACGCCGAGATCTCGCCGCTGGTGTTCCACCACAGCCGGTTCCGTCGACTCGAACGGTGACCGTGACCGCGCGTCGATCGGTCGGGATCACTCGGCCGATTCCGACCGTACGAACGGGCACTTGACCGATTCGCTCGCGCAGTCCACTCTTCCTATCAAACAAGTAGGAAAACTGTGGATTGGATGATGATGAGACGTCCCCCGTACAGCCGGACCGGCCGGCTGGCCGCCATCGCGGTCCTCACCGCGGCGATGCTCGGTGCCACCGCCGCCTGTGGCGGTGACGACGGTGCGACCGGAGAGGGCGGTTCCTCCGGCCCGGTGACCCTGCGCCTCGGCTACTTCCCGAACATCACCCACGCCCCGGCCGTGGTCGGCGTGGAAAAGGGGATCTTCACCGAGAAGCTGGGCGCCAACGTCAAGCTTGAGACGTCGACCTTCAACGCCGGACCCGCCGCGATCGAGGCGATCTTCTCCGGTGCCCTGGACGCCACGTACATCGGCCCGAACCCGACGGTGAACGCGCACTCCAAGTCCAAGGGCGAGGCCGTACGCGTGATCTCGGGTGCCGCCTCGGGCGGGGTGGCCCTGGTCGTCAAGGCCGGCATCAACTCGGCCGAGGACCTGCGCGGCAAGAAGATCGCCACCCCTCAGCTCGGCAACACCCAGGACGTGGCGATCCGCTACTGGCTCAAGGAGAAGGGGCTGACCACCAACAAGGAGGGTGGCGGCGACGTCTCGATCGTGCCGCAGGAGAACGCGCAGACGGTCGAGACCTTCGGCAGCGGCGCCATCGACGGCGCCTGGGTGCCCGAGCCGTTCGTGTCCCGGCTGGTCAACGCCGGCGGCAAGGTGCTGATCGACGAGCGGGACCTGTGGCCGGACAAGAAGTTCGTGATCACCAATCTGATCGTCAGCACCAAGTTCGCCAAGGCCCACCCGGACGTGGTCAAGCGTCTGGTCGAGGGTCAGGTCGCCGCCAACGAGTTCGTCAACACCAAGCCGGACGAGGCCCAGCAGGCGATCTCCGAGCACATCGGCAAGATCACCGGTAAGCCGCTCGACCTCAAGCTGATCAAGCAGGCGTGGCCGACCCTCCAGTTCCTCAACGACCCGATCGAATCGTCGCTGAAGACCGGGCTGGACCACGCGGTGGCGGTCGGCCTCACCGAGCCGGTCGACCTCAAGGGCCTCTACGACCTGTCCTACCTCAACGAGGTGCTCAAGGTACAGGGCAAGGCCGAGGTCCCGCTGACATGACGTCCGTATCCACGGCACCGGACAGCGTGACCACCTCGGTCGCGCTGTCCGGCGTCAGCAAGGTGTACGGCCGCGGCGAGAACGCGGTCCTCGCGCTGGACCGGGTCTCCCTCGACGTCGCGCCGGGCGAGTTCGTCTGCCTCGTCGGCGCGTCCGGCTGCGGCAAGAGCACACTGCTCAACCTCGTCGCCGGGCTCGACCAGGCAAGCGGCGGATCGATCCAGGTCAACGAGGGTGCCGGGTCGACCGGACCGGCACCGTCGGGTCGGCGACCGTCGCCCGGCCTGATGTTCCAGGAGCCCGCACTCTTCCCCTGGCTCACCGTGGCGGCCAACGTCGAGCTGCCGCTCAAGCTGCGCGGCCTGCCCCGCGCCGCCCGCCGCGACCGGGTCGCCGAGCTGCTCGACGCGGTGCACCTGGGCGACTTCGGCCGACGACGGCCGCACGAGCTGTCGGGCGGGATGCGCCAGCGGGTCGCGTTGGCCCGTACGTTGGCGCTCGACACCCCGGTGCTGCTGATGGACGAGCCCTTCGGCGCGCTCGACGCGATGACCCGCGACCTGCTGCACGACGAGCTGGAAAGGATCTGGACCGAGCGCCGGCTGACCATCCTGTTCGTCACCCACAACGTACGGGAGGCGGCCCGGCTCGCCGACCGGATCGTGCTGCTCTCCAGCCGACCGGGCCGGATCATCTACGAGACCCGGGTGACCACCCCCCGGCCCCGCCGGATCGACTCCACGGAGGTCGCGGCCATCGCCGCCGAGGTCACCGACCGACTGCGTACCGAGGTGGGCCGCCATGGCAAGTGACACCATCACCACCGGCCGGGGCGACGCGGAGACCATCTCCGGCCTGGACGCGTTGGAGATCGCGTCCAGGAAGAAGGTCGCCGGTGGCGGCCGCCTGTTCTGGGCGGCGACCTGGCCGAAGCTCGCCGCGATCGGTCTCGCGATCGGCATCTGGCAGGTGGTCGTCTGGACCGGCTGGAAGGACCCCTGGGCCCTGCCCGGACCGGGACCGGTCTTCAGTGACCTCGGGCAGTACGTCCTCACCCCCGCGTTCTGGAACGGGCTCGCCACGACGGCACGGCGGGCCGCGGTGGGCTTCCTGGCCGCGGTCGCGTTCGGACTCGTCCTCGGTCTCGCGGTGGCCCGGGGACGTATCCTGCGGGCCGCGCTGGGTTCGATGATCACGGCGTTGCAGACCATGCCGTCGATCGCCTGGTTCCCGCTGGCCATCCTGCTGTTCCAGCTCAGCGAGCAGGCGATCTTCTTCGTGGTGGTGCTCGGCGCGGCACCGTCCATCGCCAACGGCGTCATCCACGGCGTCGACTACGTCCCGCCGCTGCTGCTGCGGGCCGGCCGCAACATCGGTGCCAGGGGACTGAAGCTCTACTGGTACGTGATCGCCCCGGCCGCGTTGCCGGCGATCGTCGCCGGGCTGAAGCAGGGCTGGGCCTTCGCCTGGCGCAGCCTGATGGCCGGCGAGCTGCTGGTGGTGATCGCGACGAAGACCTCGATCGGCGCGCAGCTCGTCTACGCCCGAGAACTCTCCGAGGCCGAGCGGCTGATCGCGATCATGATCGTGATCCTGGTGCTGGGCCTCATCGTCGACGCGGCCTTCGGCGCGGTGGACCGGGCCATCCGCCGCCGCTGGGGCCTGCTGCGGGCGCGCCGGTAAAACCACCACGCTCCTGGGGAGGCAGCGGTCCATGTACGTCTCAGCCCGCAGCGACTACGCGATCCGCGCCATGCTGGCCATCGCGGCGGGAACCCATACCCACCCGCCGCCGGCCGGCGCGGGCGCCACCGCCACCACCGCTGGTAGCGCCGCCGGCGGCGGTGGTGGGCCGGTGAAGGCCGCCACGCTGGCCACCGAGCAGGAGATTCCGCTGAGCTTCCTGCACGGCATCCTGCACGACCTGCGCCGGGCCGGACTGTTGCTGAGCTATCGGGGTGTCGACGGCGGTTACCTGCTGGCCCGTCCGGCCGACCAGATCAGCGTCGGGGACGTCCTGCGCGCGCTGAGCGGCTCGCTGACCACCGTACGCGGACTGCCGACCGAAGCCGCCGCCTACCACGGCGTGGCGACCGAACTCGGCAACGTGTGGCTCGCCGTACACAGCGCGATCGAGCAGGTGGTGGACCGGACGAGTCTGGCCGATCTGCTCGCACCCCACCTGCGCGCGTCCGAGCCCGGTCCCGTCCGCTGACCGGTTGGGAGACGAGCGGCTGGGAACTCGGCCTGGCCGTCGTCCTCGGTACGCTCGCCGCCGCCATCGGTACGCCGACCGGCGTCTCCGGCGGCCTGCTCCTGCTACCGCTGCTGCTGACCGTCTTCGGCCTGGGCGGCACGGTGGCCAGCGCCACCAACCTGCTGTTCAACATCGTGTCGACGCCGATCGGGATCGTCCGTCAGCGGCGGGTCGACGTCCAGTTGACCCTGCTGCTGGTCGGGTCGGCGGCCCCGGCGGCGGTGCTCGGCGCGCTGGCGAACGTCTTCCTGCTCGGTGACTCGACGGCCTTCCGGGTGCTGGTGGCGGCGCTGCTCGGCGCGGTCGCGGTCAGTGTGCTGGTGCCCCGCCCACAGCGCTCCGGAACGGTACCGCTGAGCGGGCGGGGACGCTGGGGGCTGGTTGTCGTGGGCGCGGCCAGCGGCCTGCTCGGCGGGTTCTACGGCCTGGGCGGCGCCGTCCTCGCCGCGCCCGCCGCGCTGCTGCTGACCGGCTGGCCGGTGGTCCGGATCTCGGGCGCCGCACTGGTCGCCACGTTCGTCGTCTCGGTCACCGGGCTGGCCACGTACGTCATCCTGGATCTCGCCGGTCAGACCGCGGTGAACACCCCGCACTGGCCGCTCGGCCTGGCCCTGGGCACCGGCGGCGTGATCGGTGGCTACGTCGCCTCCCGGTACGCCGCCCTGGTGCCCGACCGGCTGCTCCGGACCGTACTCGCCGCCATGGTCGGGTTGGGCGCGGTCCGCCTCGTCCTCGGTTGAGGGTGCCGGAGCGTTTGTCGGCGGTCCGGTCACGGGTGATCGGGTGCCTCCACTTTCGAGCGGTGTCCGGCGGGATCGACCAGATGGTGAACCGGGTCTTGCTATTCCTATCGTCCGGATAGGAATATGGGGCCGTGCTCATCGAGGTCTATCTCACCTCCCGCCGGGTCGTCGACCTGATGCGGGTCGCCTCCGAGCTCTGTCGCCGCCGCTAACCGGTCACCTTCTGACCGACGTCCGGTCCCGGCCGTAACCACCGGCGGTCCGGCAGCTCACCGAGCCAACCGGCTGCGTACCCCGCGTCATCGTCCGCCCGGAGCGATCCGGTCGACCACGGCCGTGCCGGCACCCGCAGCCGTCCGAACCCTCCGCCCCGGCTCCGCCGTGGAGCCGCCGTACCCCCGAGGAAGACGATGAGCGACGAACAGCATCCCCGCTCGGCCCCGGCGACGCCGGTGCCGACCGCCCCGGAGAGCCGGCTGGCCTTCAACGAGGACTGGGCCGCGACCATCCTGGGACTGGTCCTGCTGGTCCTGGTCCTGGTCGGCCTGATTCCCACCGGGCTGGTGCCCTGATGACCGCCGACGCCACCCGCACCCCGAACCAGGCTCGCGACACCGACACCGACACCGGGGCCACCATCGACACCGCCGCCGGGTCCGCCGGGGCCGGTTCGGGTACGTCGTCGACCACGTTCTGGGGCTGGACGGCGCTGGGGCTGCTCGTGGTGCTCGGGTTGGCCGCGCTGACCAGGTACCTCGAACAGAATGTGCCGGTCTTCTTCGAGGACACCGCACTCGACGACATCGCCGGCGCGATCGAGTACCCCGTGTACGCGATCCTGCTCGGCCTGCTCGGCAACGTACTCGTCACGCTGCTCGGGCTGCGGGAGCGGATCGCCGCCGCGTTCCGTACCGAGTTCTTCATCAAGACCGGGCTGGTGCTGCTCGGCGCCTCGATCAACCTCTCGGTCATCGCGAGTGCCGCCGGCCCGGCGATCGGCCAGGCCATCCTGCTGATCGGCGGCGTCTTCCTGTTCACCTGGTGGCTGGCCGGCCGGTTCGGACTGGACGACAAGTTGCGTGCGCTGCTCGCCGCAGCGGTGTCGATCTGCGGGGTGAGCGCGGCCATCGCCGCCGCGGGCGCGGTACGGGCTCGGCGGGAGCAACTGGCGTACACGGCGAGTCTGGTCATCCTCTTCGCCCTGCCGTCGATCTTCATCCTGCCGTGGCTCGCCGACGTGCTCGGCCTTGAGGACGCCGTCGCCGGTGCCTGGATCGGCGGCAACATCGACACCACCGCGGCGGTCACCGCCGCCGGTGCGCTGGCCGGGGAGGAGGCGCTCCAGATCGCCTCGATCGTCAAGGTCACCCAGAACGCCCTGATGGGCGTCGTGGCGGTGGCGCTCACCGCCTACTTCACCCTGCGGGTCGAGCGCCAGCCGGGCGCGGCCCGACCCGGTGTCGGTGAGCTCTGGCGGCGCTTCCCCAAGTTCGTGCTCGGCTTCGTCGCCGCGTCGGTCATCGCCACCTGGTACCTCGACGGTGCCGGCGCGGACGGCAAGGAGGTCATCGGCGTGGTCAACGACCTGAGGGTCTGGTTCCTGATCCTGGCGTTCGTCAGCATCGGACTGGAGTTCCGGGTCGCGTCGCTGCGGGAGGCGGGTTGGCGGCCGATCGCGGTGTTCGCCAGCGCCACCGTGTTCAACCTGCTGCTGGCGCTCGGACTGGCCTCCCTGCTGTTCCAGGGCTTCGACGGCTGACCGTGCCGGCCGTGGCGGCTCGGCGACCGGACCGAACCGGTCGCCGAGCCGTCGCGGGTGCGCCGTCGCGGGTGCGGATCGCCGAGCCGCGTACGGGATGGACCGCCGGCCGACGACGGCCGGGTCAGTCGCCGACGCGGTTCCCGGCGAGTTGCTGGTCCGGTTCGAACCGGCCGGCGTCCGCATCCTCGTCGGCCGGCCGCTGCCCGTCCGGTTCCGGCACCACGTCGAGCGGGTGGGCCAGTTCGTCGCGGGGCATCCTGGCCAGGATGATCGCCAGTACGGCGACCACCGCCGGCAGCAGACCGGCGATGGCGAACGTGCCGCGCAGGCCGACGGTCGTGCTGACCGGCCCGGCGATCGCCATGGACAGCGGCATGAAGATCAGGGAGACGAAGAAGTCCAGGCTGGACACCCGACCGAGCATGTGCGCCGGCACCCGCCGTTGCAGCAGGGTGCCCCAGATGACCATCGGCGCGGAGAAGCAGAACCCCACCACGAACAGGGCGACGGCGATCAGCCACGGGTCGGTGGCGAAGCCGACCAGTGCCAGCGGCAGGCAGCCCAGGCCCCAGAGCAGGTTCATGATGGTGAGGTAGCGCCGGGGCATCCGCAGTGCGGCCATGCCCAGCGCGCCGATCGCGCCACCGACCCCGAACGCCGCCAGCACCAGCGCGTGCGCGCCGGGTCCGCCGCCGGCCCGGTCCTTGATCGCGAAGGGGACCAGCACCTCGATCGGGCCCATGATCAGCAGGATCAGCAGCGACGCGAACAGCAGGGTGGCGAGTAGCCACGGCGTCCGCGCCATGTAGAGGAAGCCGTCCCGGAGATCGACCAGGGTGCCCCGTACCGGATGGTCGGTCCGGGGCGGGCGGTCGCCGCGCAGCGGAGCCGGCCGCAGGGCCAGGAGGAACAGGACACCGGCCGCCTCCAGCAGGGTCACCACGAGCATCGCCGCGCCCGGCGACCAGGCGGCCACCAGGGCGCTGGCCAGCGCCGGCCCGGCCGCCTGCAAGATCGTCGGCCGGAGCATGCTCTCGACGCCGTTGGCCGCCATCAGGTCCTCGGTCGGCAGGATCGAGGGGAGCAGCGCGGAGTAGGCCGGGTAGGTGAAGCCGTTTCCGGCGCCGACGAGCAGCGCCACGGCGGCGAGGTGCCACAGGTCCAGCAGGTCGGTGAGGGCCAGCGCCGCGACCAGGCCCATGGCCACGGTACGGCTGGCGGCGACCGCCAGCAGGATCCGGCGTTGCGGGATCCGGTCGGCCAGCACACCGCCCAGCAGTGCGGTGGCCAACATGCCGCCGGCCATCGCGGCGGAGACGAAGGACAGCTCGGACGGGCCGCCACCCATCGCGATGACCTGCCACACCAGGGCGATGATCCAGACCCCGCCGGCGAACAGTGACATCGTCACCGAGGCGGCCAGCAGCCGGTACTGGCTGCTGCGGAACGGGCGTAGCGGGCCGCGCAACCAGCCCGGTCCGGTCGCCTCCGTCGTCGTACTCACCACTTGTCCCCCCGTACGTGCGGTCGTATGCCGCCATCGTGCCGGTAGGGTCTGACCAAATCGCGCTCTTTCCCCATTCGGAGATCCTGCAACCTCAATGGTTGTTCAGGTCAAGCGGGGAACGCTGGCGGGCGGTCGGTGAGCCGGTACGCGGCCCGACCCGTGGGTACGGGTGGGCCGCGTCGGTCGATCTCATTGGGGAAATTCCGTTGTGGCGGGCCGGTCAGGACTGGCGGCTCTTCCACTTCGGGTTGGTGCGGTTGATCACGAGCACCCGCCCCCGGCGGCGTACGACTACCGAGCCCGGCCGCTGCTTCATCGACCGCAGTGAACTGCGAACCTTCATGACTGCCTCCGTCCGGTTCGAAGGACCCGACCTGTTCGGCCGGTCCGCTCTCGTCAACGCCCCCACCGCTGACAAGATTCCCAGGTGGGAGACGGTGGCAGGTGGTGTGGGCAGGATGGGATCGGAGGGTGTTTTGTCTGATTTGTCGGGTAGTCGTGAGTGCCGGAGAACGGGTGGTCGTGAGTGCCGGAAGACGGGATGACCGGTGACTGATCCCGCTCCGTCCCGGATGGCCGGGCGGACCATTCGGACCCGCGAGGTCACCGCGCCGCTGCGGATGTTCATCCGGACCGAGGCGGGCAGCGCCGGGGTGCTCGTCGGGGCCATCGTCGCGGCACTGGTCTGGGCGAACCTCGGCGCAGGCTCGTACGAGGCGGTCTGGCGTACCGAGTTCTCGATCCGGCTCGGCGACTTCGGCACCGCCCACGACCTGCGTACCTGGGTCAACAGCGGACTGATGACGCTGTTCTTCCTGGTGGTGGGCCTGGAGGCGCGCCGGGAATTCGACCTCGGCGACCTGCGCGAGCGGCGCCGGTTCGTCCTGCCGTTCACCGCCGGTGTGCTGGGCATGCTGCTCCCGGTGCTGATCTTCCTCCTGGTGAACCGGGGCGGGCCCGGTGCGCACGGCTGGGGAGTGGCGATGTCGACCGACACCGCGCTCGCGCTCGGTCTGCTCGCCCTGCTCGGCCGCGGCGTACCGGACCAGGCACGGGTCTTCCTGCTCACCGTCTTCGTGGTGGACGACCTGATAGCGCTGGTGGTGATCGCCGTCGTCTACAGCGACGACATCAGACTGATGCCGATCGTCATCGCCGTCGCCCTCTTCGGCGTACTGCTCGGCCTGCGTGCCCTCGGGCTCCGGCGCGGCGTCGTCTACGCACCCTTCTGCGTCGCCCTCTGGGCCGCGCTGCTGACCAGCGGGGTGGACCCGGTGGTGGCCGGGCTCGCCATCGGCCTGACCGCGACGGCCTACTCGCCGCCGCGCGGGGCCCTGGAACGGGCCACCGGGCTGTTCAAGCTCTTCCGGGAACAGCCGACCGCCGAACTCGCCCGCTCCGCCACCCTCGGCCTGGCCCAGACGCTGTCCCCGAACGACCGGCTGCAACGCATGTACCACCCGTGGACGAGCTACCTCATCGTCCCGCTGTTCGGACTGGCGAACGCCGGCATCACCCTCGACGGCGACTTCCTCGCCCGCGCCTTCACCTCCCGGGTGACCCTCGGCATCCTGCTCGGGTACGTCATCGGCAAGCCGGTCGCGGTCGTCGCGGTCTCCTGGCTGCTGACCCGACTGACCGCCGGTCGGATCCGCCCGGCGGTCGGCTGGGCGGCGGTGCTCGGCAGCGGCACCATCGCCGGCATCGGCTTCACCGTCTCACTGCTGATCGCCACCCTGGCCTTCCACGGGCCGCAACTCGCCGAGGCGAAGATCGGCGTACTGGCGGCGGCCGCCGTGGCGTCGCTGCTCACCTGGGCCGTGTACCGGGTGACCAACTCGCTGCCCAAGGCCCGCCGGGCCCGGCTGCTGCTGGGCGAGACCGAACAACTCATCGACCTCATCCCGCCCGTCGACCCGGAGCGGGACCACGTACGCGGGCCGGAGAACGCCTCGGTCACGCTGGTCGAGTACGGCGACTTCCAGTGCCCGTACTGCGGACAGGCCGAACCGGTCGTACGCGAACTGCTCACCGACTCCGACCTGCGCTACGTCTGGCGTCACCTGCCGCTGGCCGATGTGCACCCGCAGGCACAGCTCGCCGCCGAGGCGGCCGAGGCGGCAGCCGCCCAGGGAGCCTTCTGGCAGATGCACAACCTGCTCCTGGACCATCAGGAGCGGTTGCAGATGAACGACCTGCTCGGGTACGCCGACCGGCTCGGCCTCGACCCGGAGCGGTTCCGCAACGACCTGATGCTGCACGGGTACGCCGGCCGGGTCGCCCGCGACCTTGAGTCGGCCGACCTGAGCGGTGTCTCCGGCACCCCCACGTTCTTCATCAACGAACAGCGCCACTACGGGGCGTACGACATCTCAACCCTGACCTCGGCGATCAGGGTCGCCCGCGCCCGAGCCCGGATCGGGGCCCGGCCGAACTGAGCACCGCCGACAGCGGCCGGCCACCGGCGCCGGTGCGGGCGGAATCGCGCCGACTCAGGGGCCGGTGTGGATCAACGAGGCCCACAGCTCGGGCCGGTCGGGCTGCTCCTCGCGAACCCGGGCCACCGCCCGGTCGAGCGCGTACGCGGCTCCGCTCGCGTCCGGTTCGCCACCCGCGGTGAGGCGCGCGTACACCGCCTCGGCCACCTGTGCCGCGACCCGGTCCGACACCGCCCACTGGCTGCCGATCACGTGCCGGTAGCCGGCGAGCTGCAACGCCGCGGTCAGGTGGATCGCCTCGTCGGGCAGGTCCCGCCCACCGGCCGCGGTCCGGCACGCCGACAGGTACGCCAGGTCCGCACCCGCACCCGTACGGGCCGCCAACGTCGAACCGGACGACAGGTCCAACACGCTGAGCTGGCCGTCGGCCAGGTGCAGGGCGCTGGCACTCGGGTGGTCGAAGTCCTGCCGGGCATGGCAGGCGAAATGCGCCCAACTGTGCTGACCGAGGGCGGCCAGGACCGCCGAGGTGGTCGCACCGGACCCGCTGAGCAGGCGTACCCCGGGCAGGTTCGCGCCGACCGCGCGGAGCTCGTCGGCGACCGCCGGCAGCGGGGCCTGACCGGGCGTCTGGGCCAGGCCGACCGCGAACACCCGCGGTGGCCGGGCCGGCGCGGGCCCGGTCCGGGCCCGCAGCAACGCACCCAGGCTCGACGTGTACGAGGAGACCACCCGCGCCGCCACGGTCGGCCGGCGCCGGTCACGCAGTTCCTTCCCGGCTCCGTACCGTCCGGCGGCGTGCAGCGGCAACATGGTCAGCGGCCCGGTCGGGCACCACCACACCCGTCGCCGGGCGGCGGATCCGTCGCCCGGCCCCGCCCCGCTTCCGTCGGCCGGTGCCGGGCCGAGGATCTCGTCCAGTGCGGCACAGACCGGCTCCGCCAGGGTGTCCCAGAGCCACCGCTGGATCGAGATCAGGGTCTGGCGCAGGTGCGTACGGGCCAGCGGGCCCCGCCCGGATTCGGCCTCCCGCTGCGCCGCGAGCAGTGCGCCGGCCCGGTTCTGGGCGGTGTCGTGATCCAGCCACGGCAACGGCACCGGGTACACCTCGGTGGCGGTCACCACGAGCGCGTCGCTGCGCCAGCGGGTGGTGTTGACCAGGATGACCGGCCCGTCGTCGGCGGCCCGCCGCAGCGACTCGAACCGTGGTGCGGCGAGGAAGTCCTCGAATCCGGGCTGGCGCCGGGCCTCCGCGAGCAGCCGCTCCCAGTGCTCCGCCGACCGCCGCCGGTGGTCCGCCTCGCCGGCCGTACCGGAACCCGTCGCGGCGACCGCCAGCCACTCGAAGCCGGCCGGATCGGCGCCGCCGGCCCGGCCACCGGACCAGTCCGCCCCCTCGCCGTCCAGCGCCCGCCGGGTCTCGTCCAGCCGCGCGGCCAGCTCCGGCGCCGCCACGGCCAGCGCGGACAGGTCGCTGCGGGTCTGCACGGCCTGGGACCAGAGCACCTGACGCCCGTGCTCCAACAACTCCACCGCGCGGCGCGGCTGACCCGCGGCGAGCGCCCAGGCCGCCGCCTCCGCGCCCAGCCCGGCCGACTTCGCCAGCCGCTGCTCCTGCACCGACCGGTCCAACCCGCGCCAGGCCAGCACCGGCAACAGCCCCACCGCCACCGAGTACGCCTCCAGCGCCAGCCCGGCGTCGCCGACGTCGGTGGCCGCGTTCGCCCAGGCGGTGGCGGCTCCCATCCGTACCTCGATCGGCCCGACCCGCGAACCGACCGCCGAGCGCCACAGCCCAACCGCCGCGTCCAGATCCACCGGCGCACCCGTGATCATGTGCCGGACCCGGAACGCCGTCGCCAGTACGCTCAACGCCCGGCACCGGTCCGGATCACCGGGAGACAACCCGGCCAGTGCGGTCCGGCCGATCTCGACGGCCTCGTCCACCCCCACCGGATCCCGGCCGAGACGGGCCCGGACCAGCACCATGTTGGCGAGGTTGGAGCGGTGGATCGACAGTTTCGGGTCGTCCGAGGCAGCACCCTCGACGGCCTCCCGGGCGGCCCGCACCGCCGCCTCGACATGCCCGCCGGAGTCACCGCTGAGGAAGTGTCCGAACAGCACCACCGCGTGGTTGGCCAGGAACTGCGACCTCATCCGCGGGTACGCCGGCAGCGTCGTGACCACCTCGCGGCTGGTACGGGTCGCCTCCTCCAGATCCGCCGCCGGCCCGCCGCGCATGTGCCGCTGCCACAGCGCGTGTGCGAGGTTGGCCTGCACCATCACCCGCTCGATGTGCTCGGCCGGCAACCCGGCCAGCATGACCCGGCCCAACTCGACCGCCTCGTCGGCGTCGCCCATCCGGCCGAGTGCCATGAACCTGCTGATCAGGCAGGTTGTCAGCATGCCCTGGCTGACCAGCAGACCGACCGGGTCGTCCACCGTGGCCACCGCCGCCCTGGTCAGCCGTACCGCCTCGTCGAGGTCGGCGAGCTGGCCGAACCGGGCGTACCGCAGCCGGCGGGCGTTGCCGAGGTTGCGCAGCCCGCCGGCCCGGTCCTGCGGGCTCGCCGTCGCGCCGGCCACGGCCGCCGCACCCTGCCGCAGTGCCTCGTCGAGATCGGCTAGCTGGCCGGTCGCCTCGTGCCGCTGACACAGCGTCCAGCAGAGCTGCGACCGGGCCAGCGACTCGATCGGGTCGCCGGGCGAGGCGAGGTCCACCGCGGCCCGCGCGACGTCGACGGCGTGGTCCAGGGTGGTCAGCGGATCGGACTCGCGTACCCGCAGCACGATCAGCTCGGCCATCACCACCAGTGCGACCGGGCGCGCGGGGTCGCTCTCCGGCACCCGCCGCAGCAGGTCCTCGGCCAACGACATGGCCGTCAGGTCCCGCCGCTGCCGGTAGTGTTCGAGCAGTTCGAGGGCACGATCGACGGGATCGTCGGGTTCCTCCGGCACGGGCATTCGACCAGTAGATTGAACGGTGCGTGTTAACGTCAAGACCCTTCGTCGAGGGAGTCCCTACAGTGGATCGTTCGCTCGCGGTGACCGAGCGGGGGGCGCTGGCCCACCTCTGCACCCACCTGCCGGCCTACCGGGACCTGGCCGAGGCGGGCTCGTGGTCCGAGGACCTGGACTGGTGGATCGGAAAGGTCCGTGACGGCGGCTCGGCGGTCGACGCCTGCCGCGAGCTCGGTCTGCTCGACGGCGAAGCGGACACCGACGGAGCCGTCTCCCGGGGGCCCGACACTCCGAGTAGCACCGGTGGGCGACTCGTCGGGCTCTCCGACGTGGTCCTGACCGGCCAGTACCGTTGCCCCTCCGGCCGCTGCGCCCGCCGGGGCCAACGCGACGACCGCGGCCGTACGCCGGTCTGCGAACTGTCCGGGGTGACCATGTCGTTCCACGCCGACGCGTGATCGAGATCCTGCTGGGCGAGGTCGGTCGCCGGCTGTCCGACCGGTGGCTGGTCCGGGCGGTCGGCCCCGGACTGCTCTGGTGCGCGGTCGCGGCACTCGCCCTGCTCCTCGGCCACGCCCACCCGTTCGGGTTCGAGGCCGCGCTGTACCGGGCCGAGTCCGGCATCGACGAGCTGCTGCGACGGCCGATCCTGGCGGTGCTGGTCGCGGTGCTGTCCGTAGTCGCGGCGACCGTGGTCGGCCTGGCCGCGCAGGCCGGCGGTGCGCTGGTCCGGGCCGGCTGGCTGGGACAGTGGCGCGGACCGGCCCGCCGCGCCGGGGTCGGCCTGACCACGCGACGCCGGCAACGCGTCCTGGCTCGGCTCGCCGCGGACCGGACCACCCTGCCCGGTGCGTACCTGCCCCAACGTCCCACCTGGATCGGCGACCGGATCCGGCTGGCCGACGTCCGGGTGAGCGCTCAGTACGGCCTCCGCCTGGGGCTGATCTGGCCCCGGTTGTGGCTGCTGCTCGACCCCGAGGCCCGCACCCTGGTACACGACGCGCGGGACCGGTTCGAGTACGCCGGCACGCTCGCCGGCTGGGCGGTGCTCTACACCGCCCTGGCGACGGTGTGGTGGCCCGTCCTCCCGGTCGGCCTCGCGCTCGCCGGTTACGCGTGGTGGCGGGGCAGGCAGGGCGCCGCGCTGTTCGCGGACACCGTGGAATCGGTCGTGGACCTGCACCACCGCCGGCTCGTCGAGGCGCTGGGCCATGCCACCGAGCCCGGCCGACCGCTCGGGTTCGCGACCGCCGACGTCATCAACGACCAGCTGCACAAGGGTGCCAGCCCCTACCGGCAGCGCCAGGACTCCGGTGCGGTGAGCGAGACCACCCGCCATACGGAGTCGTCGGAGACGAGCGACAGCCGGAATCGCCAGCAGGTCGCCGGGCCGTTGTCCGAATCGGTCTGAAACACGACGTTCGCCTCCGGGCGACCGGCCGATCCGGTCCGCAGCCCGATCACGGTCGCCTTCTCGTACGGGGCGCGGCGGACCAGGTCGGCGAACCGCTTCCGCTGCGTCGCGTCGGGCGTCGCCTCGCCCAGCCCGGCGAAGGCCCGCTCCCGGTTGTCGGCGTTGACCCCGCACAGGAACTCGGACGTCGCTACGGTGGCCGCCTCGACCCGGGCGTTGTCCTCGTCGAGACCGGGGCCGACCTCGGTTTGCAGGATGCAGAGCCGTTGAAGGGGGATGAGGAAATCGGTCGCCCGTGGATACAGCAGGTCAGGGATCCCCGGTAGACCGGCGATGGTCGGCAGCCCCGGATAGCGGGGGATCCCGGTCGCGTCGCGCAGGGCGGGCGGGTTCGACCTCAGGGGCCAGTACGGTGCGTCGGTTGGTATCCGACTCAGTTGGCTGCCGGCGCTGAGGTTGTCATCCGCACTACCACCACCGTTGAACACTCCGGCGATCATCGCGACGACGATCGCGGCCACCGGGACGATCCACTCCCAGGGCAGGCGTCCGGCGGTGGCCGTCGCCGCCGTACGGGTGGTCGTGCCGGGACCCCGGCCGGGCCGGAAGCCGGGCACCCTCGGTGCCCGGCCCGTCGGCCCGCCGCCCGCCCGCCCCGTCGCTCCGACCCGGTCGGGCCGGTCACGGGCCGGGTTGCGCCGCCGACCCGGTGTCACCCGGTCCCGGACCCGGTCCCGCAGCGGGGGTTGCCGAGGCCCGTCGGGAGTCCGGGCGATGACCGTGTCCAGTTCGGCGATCCACTGCGCGGGCAGGGCCCGGCGTGCCGGATCGGGGTCCAGGCTGCGGGCGGCCAGAGCGCGCAACCTACGCGGCAGGTACGGTGCCGCCGCGGCCGGATCCCGCAGGTGCTGGTGCCCGGCGAACAGGCGGACGGCGAACAGGCCGAGCTTGTACGCGTCACTGGCCGGGGTGGCCAACTCCTCGGCCGGCACCGCCGCCCGCAGCACCGGTCCGTCCGCACTCCCACCGGTCCCGCCGCTCGGGCCGGTTCCGTCCGTGCCCGTCCCGTCCGGCGCGTCGGCGTCCGGTCCGTCCGACCGGGTCGGCACCTGCCACTCCGGCGTCTCCGCCTGGGTCAGGACGGAGTCGCCGTCCAGTCGCATCGCGTCGCAGTCGATGAAGTAGCAGCGCGGCCGGACGGTGGCGCTGAACAGCAGGTTGTTCGGGGAGAAGTCACCCACGGCAATCCCGAGCCGGTGAAACAGGGCCAGCGCCTCGGCGGTGTCCCGGAGCAGTTCCATCCGCAGCCGGTCGTCGATGTCGAGCCCACGGGCGCGCAGGTAGTCCTCGCTGTTGAGCAGGTACTGCGCCTGGGCCAGCACCGTCGCCGGCCCGCTCGGCAGGTCGAGGGTGATCCGGTACTCGTCCGGCACCCGGGGCATGAGGAAACCCCGGACCACCCCGCCCTTGCGTACGATCACCACCGGCCAGGCGGCGAGCCGCTGAAGCAACTCGGCATCGGATCCGTCCACCTGCTCGGCGAGCCGGACGAACCGGACCAGCGAGGCGACGTCCACATCGTCCACGAACTGCGGTGCGTACTCTTTGAAGACCAACTGCGGGGTGTGTTCCGGGGCGTAGACGGTGCCCTGACCGCCGACCCCGATCCGGGTCAGCGAACCGAGCCGGGCCAGATCGACCTCGGGTACGGGTTCCTCGGCCATGGTCGCCCCGCTACGGCTCGACGTTCGCCGCGTCCGTGGCCACAGGCCACACCGCGAGCACCGTCCGGTCGTCGTCGTGTGCCGCCGAGTCGAAGTCGAGCAGCCAGGCGAGTCCGGGCAGGGTCGGCGGACCGGCCAGGCCGGTCGCGAACAGCTCGCCGACCGTGCCGGTGCCGTCCCCCAGCGGGTCCGCGAAACCGTCGGTGCCCAACACCAGCACGTCGCCGACGGTCAGCTCAACCTCCACCGGCACGATCGCCGTCGGCACCCGGGGCAGCGCGGACACGCCGTCCGGTAGCAACTCGGAGTCGGGGTCCATCGGGAACAGCGGCGTCCATTCGACCCCGCGCAGGGTCCAGGCGGTCGAGTCGCCGACCCGGGCGAGCCAGCCACGGGCGCGGCCGGGCCCGTCCGGCCGGACGTACGCGACCACCACCGTGGTGGCCAGCAGCCGTTCCGCCGCCTGCGGATCGGGCTCGCCGACACCGAGTTGGCGGGACGCGTACTCCACCAGGGACCAGCCGGCGCAGCGCAGCAGGTCCGGCCAGTCCAGCTCGGTCGCCCCGTCGTCGAGTGCCCGGGACAGGTAGTCGACCACTGTGCGGCAGGCCATCGTCGCGCCGAGGTGGGACAGCGGGGCGCCGGAGACCCCGTCGGCGACCACGGCGATCACCGCGCCGCTCGGGTGCGGCACGACGGCGCACTCGTCCTGCCGGGGCTCGCCCAGGTAGCGGTGACCGGCGCCGCGTACGGAGGCGCAGCGTACGTCGAAGTGGTCCGACGACCAGCCGTCGGCGACCATGTCGGGCCGGTACGGCCCGGCCGACGGTCCCCGGACCGGGAAGGGTGCGCCCGCGCGCCCGATCACCAGCGGGGCCCAGGGGTCTCCGACGCCGTCACCGGTCGCCTGTGGAAGGTCGGCGTCACTCCCGCCGGAAGGGTCCAATCGCGTACCTGTACCGCCCATGGTCTGCCGCACCCGCCTAGACGACGTCCAGTGCCATCCGGAAGTTGTCGGGTCGTTCGACCACGAGTTCCGCCTCGCCGCCGCCGAGCGCCTGGCCGGACTTGATCACGCTCTTGGTGAGCGCGGTGCAGAACTCGGCGATCGCCAGGCCCACCTCGACGCCGGGGGTGGCGACGAACCCGAACTCCGGCCGGGTGGCCACCTGGAGGATGGTCGCCGCTCGGGCGTCACCGATGCCGCAGGCGATGATGTTCGGCGCGGTCGGTGTCCGCTCCCGGTCGACCAGCTGCCGGTACGGCTCCTCCCACTGGCCCGGATCGGTGGGCTGCCCGTCGCTGAGGAAGAAGACCGCCGGGCGGTGCACCGAGAAACCCTCCCGTTTCAGCGCCCGGACATCGGCCGGAATCCGATCCAGCAGGACCGAGAACGCGGCGCCGTAGCTCGTACCGTCCCTTACCGACAGTCGCGGCAGGGCGGCCTCGGCGCGGAGGTCGGCGAGGGCGACGTGCACGATCACGTCGTTGGAGAAGCCGAGCACGGAGAACCGCACCTTGGCCGCGGCCATCGGCTCGCGCAGCAGTGCGTCGTGCAGTGAGCTGAGACCGGCGTTGAGTTCGTCCACCACCGGGGACATCGACCGCGACTCGTCGGCCACCAGGTAGACCGGCAACACCCGCCCGGACGTCTCTGACATCAACCCTCACCGGTGACTCGCAGGGAAACCGACGTACCCCGGGGGTCGCCCACCAGGTGGTCAGGCGCAGGGCGTCACCGACTGTATCACGATGCTCACAGGGGTCTATGTGGGCAATTGTCCGCCCCCGGTGGTGCGGTGGGTCGCCCGTCGACGGTCACAGCGTGGCGATCTCGACCAGGCCGGCCGGGGAGATCCGCGGCGTGTGCGGCGGTCCCGGTTGGTCCGGGTCCGCGATACCCAACCGGAGCACCAGGTACGGGTGGCCGAGGCCGGACAGCAACCGGCGCAGGAGCTGTCGGGTGCCGGCGACCTCGATCGTCACGCTCAGTGGCAGCACCGAGACGCCGAGCGTCTCCGCGGTCAGCCAGGCCGCCGACAGTGCCTCGCCGGCCCGCAACCAGCTCGCCGGTTCGTCGTCGTCGCCGTACAACAGCAGGTAGGTCGCGGCCCGGTCGTGGCCGGACCCGACCACGAGGGTCCCGGCCCGGCCGAAGTCGCGGTCCGGCACCGTCGTGCGCGGTGCCCGCCCCGGCAGTACGCCGGCGGTCAGGCCGACGCCGCCGCGCGCCGACCGGCCGGTCCAGTACGCCAGTTCGGCCCGGATGGCGGGATCGGCTGACTCGACGGTCGACGCCGCGTCGGCTGCGGCGGCGAGTTCGAGGACCTGCTCGCGGGTGAGCGGTTGCAGCCGGGCCCGGCCGGTGACCGCCCGCTGGATAGTGGCCAGCGCCGGGGCGCCGACCGGCTGCTCACTGACCGGCCGCCGGTCGGTACGGCGGGTCGCCAGGGCCTCGAACAGCCGTTTGGCGCCCGGCGTCACCGGCGTACGGTTGCTCGCGGTCACCGTGGCGAGCAGGTCCGGTCGGTCCGGGTCGGACCCGGTGTCGGCCTCGGCGGCCCAGCCCTGGGCCCGCAGCGCCACCAGCGCGTGGTCCAGCGCCGCCCCGCAGCTGATCATCAACAGTCGGCCCTGCGGATCGGCCGCGGACAGTTGACGGTCCCGTTCGGCGTGCAGCTCCAGTCGGTCCGGGTGGGCCGACCAGCGCCACGGCTGGGTGTTGTGTACCGAGGGCGCGTACCCCGCCGCCACCGCTGCCCGCGCGAGTACGGCCGCGGGCGCACGCTCCGGTACGGAAGCCGGTTCGACCATAACGATTACTCCTCTGTCACATGTCATCCGGGTCGTCGGGCCGCCGCTGGTCCGACCCGCCCCCAGCGCGGGCGGGTCGGCGGTGGGCGGGTTACCTGAGCCAGGGCAGGCGTTGCACGATCGCCAGCCGGGCCCAGGTCCGGCCGAGTCCGAGGGTGTCCCCGGCAGCGGTCAGCGCGAGCCCGGCCAGGACGGCCGCGTTGAACAGGTGGTCGTCCATGAAGATGTTGCTCTCCGGCGGCAGGACGACGGTCCACATCAGGACGAAGAGCAGACCACCGGCGACGGCGGCGACCCGCATGCCGATACCGAGCAGGAGTGCCACCCCGAGGCCGGCGAGACCGAGCATGAACAGCCAGTCCGCCCACGCGCTGCCGGCGATGCCGTTGTAGAAGTCCTTGAACGGCCCGGCCGCGCCGAAGTTCAGGAAGCCCTCGGTCGGGCTGCCGCCGTTGATCCAGGCCGCCTTCGACTCGGTCTCGTGGCCGAGCCCGAAGGTCTTGTCGAGGAACGCCCAGAGAAAGGTCCAGCCCAGGGCGATCCGGACGCCGGCCCAGACGTAGCGGACCGCCTGCTGCCGTACGTTCCCGACCTGCTCCGCGCGCTGCTGCTCGGTCGCGGTCCTCGTACCGGTGTGCCGCTCGGCCATCGCGGTCATTGTCCCCACGTCCTCTCTGGGTATCCGGCCAGGCGCTCTGGCTGTCTCCATTCGACTCCGCTGGGCCGATGGGCAGCAGAGGCCGTGGACCCGTACCGGGACGGGACTTTCGGCCCGTCCCGACGGGACCCCCGCCGGGTGGGGACGCCGCGGGTCGCTGTTCGGCGGGTCAGCGCTGTTGCGACCAGGCCCGCCAGAGCGTCGCGTAGTGGCCGGACTCCCGGCCGACCAACTCCTCGTGGGTGCCGGAGTCGAGCACCCGGCCGCCGTCCAGCACCACTATCCGGTCGGCGGTGACCGCCTGGGTGAGACGATGGGCGACCACCAGGGCCGTACGCCCACGTAGCGCCCGGTCGGCGGCCCGTTCCAGCACCCGCGCCCCGGCACTGCCGGCGTCGGCGGTCGCCTCGTCGAGGATCACCACCCGAGGGTCGGCCAGCACCACCCGGGCCAGCGCCAACTGCTGCGCCTGCGTCACCGAGAGCTGGTGTCCGCCGTCCCCGACGACCGTGTCCAGCCCGTCGGGCAGGGCGAGCGCCCAGTCCAGCGCCTCGACCTCGGCCAGCGCGGCACGCAGGTCCCCGTCGGTCGCGTCCGGCCGGGCCAACCGCAGGTCGTCGGCGAGCGGCCCGGCGAAGACGTGCACCTCCTGGGTGACCACCGCCACCGTCCGGCGCCGCTGCTCCGGCGGCAGCTCGCCGAGGTCCACCCCGCCGAGCATGATCGTGCCCGCCGTCGGCCGGTGTACGCCCGCCACGAGCTGGGCCAGCGTCGTCTTGCCCGCCCCGCTCGCCCCGACGAGCGCCACCCGCTGCCCCGGTGCGATGTCGAGGCTCACCCCGGACAGCACCCGCTGGCCGGGCAGGTAGGCGTACTCGACGTCGACGGCCTTGACCGAGGCGTCCACCGGCGTGGGGTGGTCCGGTGCGGTGGCCGGGGTGTCGAGCTGGGTCACGCCGACCAGCCGGGCCAGGCTCGCCGCCGCCACCTGGGCGTCGTCCACCAGGCGCAGGGCCGAGTTGATCGGACCGAACAGGTTGTGGAAGTAGAGCGTGGCGGCGGCGGTCGTACCGATGGTGACCGCGCCCGCGTCGGTGAGCAGGAAACCGACCACCAGTACGGCCGAGAGCCCGACGAACTCCGCCAGGTTGAGCCGGCCGTAGAACCGGGTGATCAGGCGTACGGCGCGCAGGGCGAGGTCGACCGCGGTGCGGGACCGGTCGGCAACCTGCTCCAGGTGACGCGCGTCGAGCCGGAGCGCCCGTACGGTCGGCGCACCGCCGATGCTCTCCAGTAGTTGCTGCTGCTGGGCGCCGACGGCCAGCCGGTGCGCCGCGTACAGGGACGGGCTGCGGCGCAGGTACCACCGGACGGTGTGCCACTGGATCGGGACGGCGAGCAGGGCGGCCAGCAGGAAGCGGTAGTCGAGTACGGCGAGGCCGACCAGGGTCAGCCCGATCACCAGTACCGAGCGGACCAGTTCCGGCAGCGCGCCCCGGACCGCCTCGGCGATGGCCGTGACGTCGTTGGTGACCCGCGAGGTGAGGTCGCCGGAGCCGGCCTGTTCGAGCCGCCCCAGGGGCAGGTGCAGGGCCCGGTCGACGAACCGTTCGCGCAGGTCGGCAAGCATTCCCTCGCCGAGGCGGGCGATCATCCCGATCCCGATCGCGGTGCTGACCGCGTGGGTGAGCGCGATGGCGACCAGCAGCAGCGCCGGTACGCCGAGCGCGGCGACCGTGCCGCCGTCGGTGACCAGGTCGACGATGTGCCCCAGCAGCGGCGGGGTCAGCAGTCCGATCGCGGTGGCGGCCGCGAGTACGCCGAGCGAGCCCACGGCCAGCGCCCGGCGTCCGCGCAGCAGGTGCCGTACCGCCGCGGTGGTCTGCGCCGGGCTGGCGATCGGTAGCACGTGCTGGGTCACTGGTCTCCCTCGTCGACGGTCGATGGTGGGCGGCGGCGCCCGGCGGTTGACGGGCGCCCAGCGGGTTGGCGTCGGAGCGGCGCGGCGTCGGCCGGGCGCGGCGTGGGTCAGGTGTGGGTCAGGTGTGGGTCAGGCGAGGACCGTGGCGCGGTAGCGCTCGTGGTCACGCAGCAGGTCGGTGTGCCGCCCGACGACCGGTTCCCGGTCACCGTCGAGCAGCACCACCCGGTCGGTGACCGCGAGCAGCGCCGGGCTGCCGGTGACCAGAACAGTCGTACGCCCGGCCCGCAGTTCCCGCAGTCGGCCGGCGATCCGCGCCTCGGTCGCGGCGTCCACGGCGGTGGTCGGCTCGTGCACGACGAGCACCACGGGTTCGGCGTTCAGGGCGCGGGCCAGGGCGATCCGCTGGCGTTGGCCGCCGGACAGCGACCGCCCGCGTTCGCCGACCATGGTGCGCATCCCGTCCGGCAGCACCCCGGCGACCTGGTCGACCGCCGTGGCGGCGAGGACCCGGTCGAGTCCGGACCCGGTCCCGCCGGCCGCCGTGACGTTCTCCAGCACGCTGCCCTCGAACAGCACCGCGTCGTGGGTGGCGGTGAGCAGCACGGTCCGGACCAGCGCCGGATCCAAATCGGTCAGCGGGATCCCGTCGAGGGTGACGGTGCCGTGTACGGGGTCGGTCTCGCGGGCCAGGCAACGGACCAGCGCACCGGCCGCCGCCGGCTCCGGGGCGACGACGCCGAGCAGTTCGCCCGGCGCCACCCGCAGCTCGTCGACGTGCAGCGGACCGTCGACGATGCCCCGCAACCACAGTTCGCCCCGGACCGGAGTGGGCAGGTCGAGGCCACCGACGCGAACCGCGGCCGGGGCCGCGTGCACCGCCGCGACCCGGGCGGCGCTGGCCCGCGCCTGGGCGAGTTCGGCGTTCACCCAGCTCACCAGCGAGAGCGGGTTGAGCAGGAACAGGGCCAATCCGACGGCGGCGATCAGCTCGCCGATGGTGATGTCGCCCCGGATCGCGAGTCGCGCCCCCCACAGGGCGACCACGGTGATGAACACGCCGGTGACCGCGATCAACGCGCCGTCGTGCCACGCCTGGGCCTGGGCGGCCCGCAGGGTGGCGGCCAACGACCGTCGGTTGATCAGCCGGTAGCGGGCCCAGGCCGCCTGTTCGGCGCCGATGCCCTTGAGGATCCGCAGGCCGGCGACCAGGTCGGCGGCGACCCCGGAGGCGTGCGCGGCGTTCTCCTGCTCGGCCGCGCTGCGCCGCTGGAGCAGACCGCCGAGCAGGTGTGCCACCCAGAGCACCGGCGGGGCGCCGAGCAGGATCAGCAGGCCCAGCGACACGGACATGTGCAGCAGGGCGACGGCGGTGGTGGCCAGTGCGGCCACGGCCGCCGCGGCGGCGGTCAGGGCCATGTTGACCGCGCCGACCCGGCTGGCGTCGCTGGTGGCGATGTTGACCAGTGCCCCGGACAGGTGCCCGCGTTCCACCCCGCCGTACGGGGCGAGGACCCGTCCGGTCAGCTCGCGGCGGATCTGGTGAGCCGCCTGTTCGGCCGCGCGTTCACCGAACCGGGCGGCGAACCGGTAGCTGGTCGACAGCGCCGCGAACACCAGCCCCAGTACGGCGAGCCAGCGCACCAGTGCCGAGGTGGAACCGGTCGCCACCGCCCGGTCCACGACCACGCCGATGATGACCGGTATCAGTGCCTCGCCGGCCTGGTGCCCGACCGCGAGCAGGCTGCCGAGGGTCACGTACCGGCCCTGTCCGGTGACCGCCCGGCGCAGGATCCGGCCGGCGGTCGGGCTCGCCGCCGGCGGTGCCGGGTGCGGGTTGCCGGCTTCCGACGTGACCGGCGCCGCCGTTTCGGTGACCCGGCTCATGCCAGCGCCAGGGGAGCGGGCGTACGGGCGCCGTGGTGCCGACCCACCGGGATGATCATCGGCGTTCCGGTGACCGGGTCGACGGTGATCCGGCAGTCCAGGTCGAAGACCTGTTCCACCAGTTCCGCGTCGATCACCTCCGAGGGGGCGCCCTGCGCCACGATCCGCCCCGCCTTCATCGCGATCAGGTGGTCGGCGTACCGGCTGGCCTGGTTGAGGTCGTGCAGCACCATCACGACGGTGCGGTTCTCCTGCCGGTTCAGGTCGACCACCAGGTCGAGTACGTCGATCTGGTGGGCCAGGTCGAGGAAGGTGGTCGGCTCGTCGAGCAGCAGCACCGGCGTACCCTGTGCGATGGCCATCGCGATCCAGGCCCGCTGGCGCTGGCCGCCGGAGAGTTCGTCGACCGGCCGGTGCGCGTGTTCGAGCATGTCGGTGGCGGCCAGCGCGTCGTGCACCGCCCGTTCGTCCGTCGTGGACCACTGCCGCCACCAGGTCTGGTGCGGCGCCCGGCCCCGGGTGACCAGGTCGATCACGGTGAGCCCGGCCGGGGCGACCGGTGACTGCGGCAGGATCCCGATCCGGCGGGCCACCTGCCGGGTCGGCATCGACTGGATCGACCGGCCGTCCAGTTCGACCGCACCCGCGCGTGGGGGGAGCAGTCGGGCCAGGGCCTGAAGCAGTGTCGACTTGCCGCAGGCGTTGGCGCCGACGATCACCGTGATCCGGCCGGGCGGGATGGCGACCTCCAGGTCGTCCACGACGACAACCCGGTCGTAGCCCAGCCGCAGCCCGGTCGCCCGCAGGTCGGGCGGTGCGTCTCCGGCCTCGGCGGCGGTACGCGGGTCGGCCGGTGTGGACGGGGCAGCGGCGGCGGCGCGCGGGTCGAGCGGTGTGGACGGGGCAGCGGCACGCGCGTCCGGCGGTGCGGTGGCGGGGTCGGGGGTGGCGCGGCCGAGCGGTTCAGCGATCACGGGTCAGCCTCCGGAGCCGGTGCGGTTGGCGCGGGCGAGGAGCCAGAGCAGGACCGGGGCGCCGAGCACCCCGGTCACCACCCCGACGGGCAGGTGGTCGTCCGGCAGCACGTGCCGGGCGATCAGGTCACCGGTCAGCACGATCAGTGACCCGGTGAGGGTGGAGACCACCGGCGGCGGTGCGGCCGTACCGGCCAGCCGCTGGGCTATCTGCGGTGCGACCAGCGCGACGAACAGGATCGGCCCGGCGGCGGCGGTGCCGAACGCGGCCAGGCCGACGGCGGTCACCAGCAGCGCCAACTGGGCGCGGGCGACGGGTGTGCCCAGGCCGGTGGCGACCGCGTCGCCGAGTTGCAGCGTACGCAGCCAGCGGCTGAGCAGCACGGTGGCGGGCAGCAGCACCGCCAGGGCCAGGCCGAGCGGGCGTACGTGCTGCCAGCCGCGTTCGTTGAGGCTGCCGACCAGCCAGCCGACCGCCTTCTGCGCCTCGAACGGCAGCGCCTTGGCGATCAGGTAGTCGGTGGCGCTGGTGCACATCCAGGCGACGCCGATGCCGACCAGGACTATCCGGTATCCGGTCGCCCCGCGTCCCCGGGAGAGCAGGTAGACCAGGAGGCCGGTGGCCAGGGCGCCGAGCAGGCCGAGCGTCTGGGTGCCGAGTCCGGCGCCGAAGCCGAGCACGATTCCGGCCACCACCGCGGTCTGTGCCCCGGCGATCACCCCGATCATGTCCGGGCTGGCCAACGGGTTGCGGGTCATGGTCTGGAACACCGCGCCGGAGAGGCCGAACGCGGCTCCGACGAGCAGCCCGACCAGCACCCGGGGCAGCCGTAGCTCGTTCACCACGAGCAGCGTGCCGGCGTCGCCGACGCCGAACAGGGCCGGTACCACGTCGGCCACCGCTATCGGGTAGTCGCCGGTCGCGACACCGAGGCAGAACACCCCGAAGGTCGTGATCGCGAGCAGGGTGGCGACCACCAGCGCCCGTACCGACACCACGCCGGAGACCGCGCCACGGCCGAGCCGGAAGGTGGCCCGCCCGGCGGTGGTGGAGAGTTCGAGCAGGGCCATCAGAGTTCCGCCAGCCGACGCCGGCGGACCAGGGCGATGAAGAACGGCGCGCCGAGGAAGGCGACGATGACCCCGACCTGGATCTCGCCGGGCCGGGCCACCACCCGGCCGGCGATGTCCGCGGTCAGCAGCAGGATCGGGGCCAGAACCAGGGTGTACGGCAGCAGCCAGCGATAGTCCGGCCCGGTGATCATCCGCACCAGGTGCGGTACGACGAGTCCGACGAAGACGATCGGTCCGGTCACCGCGACCGTGGCGGCGGCCAGCACGGTGATCGCCGCGGCTCCGCCCAGCCGGATCAGGCCGACCCGGCGGCCGAGCGAGGTGGCCACCTGGTCGCCGAGCGCGAGGCTGTTCAGCGCGGGCGCCAGGGCGAGCGCGGCGAGGATGCCGACGAGGAGGAACGGCAGCACCCGCAGCAGGGTGCCGCTGGTCTGCCCGGCGATGGAGCCGGCGGTCCAGAACCGGTAGCGGTCCAGTGCCAGCGGGCTGGCCAGCACCATGGCGCTGGTCAGGGAGCCGAGCAGCAGGGTGACCCCGACCCCGGCCAGGGCCAGCTTCACCGGTGTCGCGCCGCCGCGGCCGACCCCGCCGAGCAGGTAGACGGCGGCGCTGGCCAGCAGCGCGCCGAGGATGGCGAACCAGATGTAGCCGTACAGGCCGGTGAGGTGCAGCACGGCGCTGGCGGTGACGATGCCGAAGGCGGCACCGGCGCTGACCCCGAGCAGGCCGGGGTCGGCCAGCGGGTTGCGGGTCAGCCCCTGCATGACGGCGCCGGCCAGGCCGATGGCGGCTCCGGCGAGCAGCCCGAGCACCGTACGCGGCAGGCGCAGTCCGCGTACGATCGCCAGGATGTCCTCCGGTGTGCCGCCGGGGTCCACAAGGGAACGCACCACCTGGGTCGGTGGGATCTGGCGGGCACCGATCGCGATCGACAGCAGACAGACCAGGCCGAGTACGAGCAACCCGGCGCCGAGCGCGACCACGTGTCGTCTGGTCCGCCCCGACAGGGTGGGTGGCCGGATCGGTGTGCTCACATGGTCTCCCCTCGCGGTCGTGTCATCGACGCGGATCGGCGCTCGACACGGGTGTGAGCATCCTACGGCTTGAGGTTAGGTTAGCCGACCCTTACTATATGGCAACCTCTCCTCGGCCCGGGTGCCGAGGCTCGCTGGACGCCGATTCCCGAAGGGGACCAATGCATAGCCCGTCGAAGATAGTCAATGGCCGGTCCGGCCTGCTGGCGCGGACGCTGGTCGCGGTGGCGCTGACCGCCACGGTGGCCGCCTGTGGCGGCGAGTCCGCCGAACCGGACGCCGCCGCGCCATCGGCCACCTCCGGAGCGTTCCCGGTCACCATCGAGCACAAGTACGGTTCGACCACCGTCACCAAGGCGTCCACCCGCGTGGTGACCCTCGGCCTCAGTGACCAGGACACCGTGCTGGCGCTGGGCGTCACGCCGGTCGGGGCGGTCGACTGGTTCGGCGAGCGCCCGTTCGGCAACTGGGCCTGGGTCAAGGACAGGTGGGGCAGCACCCCGCCGGAGATCGTCGGCGAGCGGGACGACTATCAGGTCGAGAAGATCGTCGCGCTGAAGCCGGACCTGATCATCGCGCAGTACACGGGCATGACGCAGGAGCAGTACACCACCCTGTCGAAGATCGCCCCGGTGGTCGCACAGTCCAAGAAGTACGACGACTATTCCACGCCGTGGGACGAGATGGCCCGGGTGATCGGGCAGGCCCTGGGTCAGCAGCCGAAGGTCGACGAGTTGCTCGCCGCGATCGACCAGCGGCTCGCCGACATCCGCAAGCAGCACCCCGAGTTCGCCACCCAGACCGTCGTGGTGGCCGACCCCAGCGAGCCGGGCACGTACGCCGCCTTCGCCAAGAGCGACCCCAAGGCGCAGCTTCTCAACGAGATGGGCTTCAAGCTCTCCGACCAGGTCGAACAGATCGCCGGCAAGGACACCGCGGCGGTGGTCAGCTCGGAGCGGCTGGACCTGCTCGACGTGGACCGGTTGGTGCTGCTGACCACCGACGAGTCGGTGGAGCCCAGGGTCAAGGCCGACCCGGTGTACGCGGCGCTGAAGGTGGCCAAGGAGCAGCGGGCGGTGTTCGTGCCCTACATGGAGCCGCCGGTCGGCGCCGCACTGTCCTTCGTGACCGTGCTCAGCGTCCCGTACGCGATCGACCAACTGCTGCCGATGCTCGTCGCTCCCGGTCGGTAAACATGTCGGCCTACCTGCCGTTCGCCGTACGGGTGCTGCGGGTGCAGCGGTTGAGCCCGACCTTCGTACGGGTGACCGTGGCCGGCGAATCTCTCGCGGGGTTCGCCGGCCACGGCTTCGACCAGCGGATCAATCTGCTGTTCCCGCCCGGCGGGGACGCGGGCCTGCTGCCGACCGGCCCGGACTGGGTGGACCGGTGGCAGGCGGTGCCGGCCGACCGGCGCCCACCGCTGCGGACGTACACGGTGCGGGCGTTCCGGCCGGAGAGCCGCGAACTGGACCTGGACTTCGTGCTGCACGGCGACGTCGGCCCGGCCTCCCGCTGGGCGGGTGCCGCCCGCCCCGGTGACCCGCTGACCGTCATCGGCCCGGTCGCCGGGCATCCCGGACCGGTGGCGGACGTGGCCTGGGCACCACCGCCGGGCACGGGGCGGCTGCTACTGGCCGCCGACGAGGCCGCCCTGCCGGCGGCGTCGGCCATCGCCGGGACACTCCGACCCGAGGAGCGGGCGACCGTCGTCCTGGAGGTGCCGGAACCGGCCGACGCGATCGAATTCGATACGCCGGCCGGGGTCACCGTGATCTGGTTGGCCCGCAGCCGGGGGGAGCGACTCGGGCCGGTGGTCCGTGACCTGCTCACCGACCTGGTACCGGTGCCCGCCGGGATGACCTCGTCGGTCCGATCGGGACGGCCGGCGGAACGTGTGGGCGGGTCCGGCGACGGGCCGGCGGTGGCGCCGGACGACGGCGACGACGACCCGTGGGACGTGCCCGAACCGGGCGCTGCCGCTGGTTCGGGTGGCTTCTACGCCTGGCTGGCCGGGGAGGCGGGCGCGGTCGTGGCGCTGCGCCGGCACCTGGTGGGCGAGCGGGGGGTGGACCGGCGCTCGGTCGCCTTCATGGGCTACTGGCGCCGGGGCAGGTCCCAACCGAACTGACCGCGCTCGGGCGGGTGCGCCCCCGGCAGGCCGAAGGAGGCGCACCCACCCGTACGCGGGTCAGGGCTGGTTGGTGAGGTAGCCGCCCATCGTGTGGAAGTACTCGGTGGCCGGGTACTCGGTGCCGTCGTCGGTGCGTACGCGCTTGATCACCAGGCCGTGGCTGCGGCCGTGCCGGGCCTGCGTGCCGGCGACGATGACGATGCCGTCGTCCTCCCTGATGAAGACCCGACCGGGGGTGCCGCCGTAGTAGCCGCGCGACACGCCGGCCTCGATCACCCGGATCCGCTCGCCCCGGTGGTGGGTGAACGCGTTCGGGTACGGGTCGGCCAGCGCCCGGACCAGCCGCTCCAGGTCCTCCGCCGGCCAGGTCCAGTCGATCAGGCTGTCCTGGATCGATCGCTTGTGGAAGAAGCTGCCCTGGCTTGGGTCCTGCTTGGTCCAGTCAGTACGACCGGATTCGATCAGCGCCAGACCGTCCAGTGTGATCGGCCCGAACAGCGCCAGGGTGCGGTGGAACAGGTCGGCGGTGGTGTCGGTCGGCCCCACCGGCACCGCGCGCTGGAGCACGATGTCGCCGCCGTCGAGGGCGTCGTCCATCAGGTGGGCGGTGACCCCGACCTCCGGTTCGCCGTTGATCAGCGCCCAGATCAGCGGGGAGAATCCGGCGTACTTGGGCAGCAGTGAGTCGTGCACGTTGAGGGTGCCGTGCCGGGGGATGTTGAAGATCGCCGGCGGCAGCCAGGTGCGCCAGTTGGTGGCCACGATCACGTCCGGGTCGGCCTGCTTGACCTGGTCGGCCAGTTCGTCGTCGGGGCGCTGGCGCAACAGCACCGGTACGTCGTGTTCGCGGGCCAGGTCCGCCACCGAGTCGTCCCACATCTGCTCGTACGCGTGGTCGCTCTTGGGATGCGTCACCACCATGACGACCTCATGTTCCGAGTCCAGTAGCGCCCGCAGGGTCCGATGACCCCAGGTCTGGTAACCGAACATGATCACTCGCATGTGGAGGCCTCCTGGCGTTTGGGGGATACTAGTCAGGCAAGGCTTACCTAGCTAGCGGGTACGGTGTTGCCGTCGACTCATTGACCGCGATTTGAAGCAAGGGTAGCCTACCCTAAATCGACGATCTAGGGGTGTGGTCCATGGCGCACGTACCGCCGCATGACGAGGTGCCTGTTTACGACATCGTCGGAGTGGGGTTCGGGCCGTCCAACCTGGCCCTGGCCATCGCCCTGACCGAACAGGCCGGCGCAACCGCACCGGGCGAGTCGACACCGCCGCTGAGCGCGATCTTCCTCGAACGACAACAGAGCTTCGGCTGGCACCGGGGCATGCTCCTGGACGACGCCACCATGCAGGTCTCGTTCCTCAAGGACCTGGTCACCCTGCGCAACCCCACCAGCCGGTTCAGCTTCCTGGCCTACCTGCACGCCAAGGACCGGCTGGTCGACTTCATCAACCACAAGACGCTCTACCCACTGCGGATCGAGTACCACGACTACCTCGAATGGGCCGCCGCCCAGGTGGACGACCTGGTCCGGTACGGCCACGAGGTGATCGGCGTACGCCCGGTGACCACCGACGACGGCATCGAGCTGGTCGACGTGCTGGTCGACACCGGCGAGGGCACCACCGTGCACCGCGCCCGCAACCTCGTGCTCGCCACCGGTCTGCAACCCCGGCTACCGGCCGGTGTGATCGCCGACGACCGGATCTGGCACAGCCGCGACCTGCTGTTCAACCTCGACCGGCAGACCGGCGCGGCACCGTCCCGGTTCGTCGTCGTCGGCGCCGGACAGAGCGCCGCCGAGATCACCGCGCACCTGCACGAGCGGTTCCCCGACGCCGAGGTCTGCGCCGTCTTCTCCCGGTACGGCTACAGCCCGGCCGACGACAGCTCGTTCGCCAACCGGATCTTCGACCCCGGTGCCGTGGACGACTACTTCGACGCGCCCGCCGAGGTCAAGACCCAGCTCATGGACTACCACGGCAACACCAACTACTCGGTGGTGGACGGCGACCTGATCGCCGAGCTGTACCGGCGCAGCTACCGCGAACAGGTGCTCGGCCAGTCCCGGCTGCGGCTGCTCAACACCTCCCGACTGCGCGCCGCCGTGTCGGACCCCGACGGCGTACAGGTCACCATCGAGACCCTGATCACCGGGCAGCCTGCCGTACTCGACGCGGACGTGCTGGTCTGCGCCACCGGTTACGACCCGGTCGACCCGGCCAGCATGCTCGGTGAACTGAACCGCTACTGCCACCGCGACGAACTCGGCCGGCTGCGACTGGACCGGGACTACCGGGTGTCCACCGGCGACGAGCTGCGCTGCGGCGTCTACCTCCAGGGCGGCACCGAACACAGCCACGGGATCAGCTCCTCGCTGCTGTCCAACGGCGCCGTACGCGCCGCCGAGATCCTGGAGTCGATCGTGGCCCACCGCGACACGCCCAGCCCGGTGCCGGCGTACCCGGCCGCTGCCCTGCGGGGCTGACCGCCGTCGGTGCCACCCGGCCGGTCCGCCCGGCCGGTCGGTGCCGGGCCACCCCCTGCCTGCCCGACGCGGGACCGGCCGCGCCGTCCCGCGCCCTCCCGCGCAACCCTGTCGAAGAGGTGTGAGTCTTCTTGTCCGCCAGCGAACTGACCACCGTGGACGACGCGCTCCGGTATTGGCGCGACCGGCTGAGCCCGGCCGCTCCGGAGATCGCGCTACCGTCCGACGGGCCGGACCGGGAACTCACCGGGGACGTCGACCCGGACCTGGTCGAGGGCGCCCGTCGGGTACTGCCGGACACCCTGGCCGCGCTGGTGGCCGAACACGCCCGACGGGTCGGCGCGACCCCGGACGACGTCGTACTCGCCGGGTTCCTGGCCCTGCTCGCCCGGTACGGCAACGGCACCGACCCGGTGCTGATCGCCGGGGACCTGCCGCTGCGCCTCGACCTCGCCGGTCCCGCCGGTCTCGGCGACCTGGTCGGACGGGTCGTGGCCGCACGGGCCGAGACGGCGGCGTACGCGCTGCCGCTGGCGGAGATCACCGCGCACCTGGACCCGGAGCGGCCCGGCCCGTTGAGCAACATCGGGTACGCCGGCACCCCCGACCCCCGGCTCGACCTGTGGCTCGGACTCACCGCGACGGCGGACACACTCGCGGTGGAACTGCGCCACCGGCTCGGGGCGCTGACCGGGGCCGGAGCCGACCGGCTGCTCGGCCACCTGGAGGTGCTGCTCACCGACGGACTGCGCCGGCCGGACCAGCCGCTCGGGCAACTCGACCTGCTCGTACCGGTCGAACACGAGCTGATGGTGCGGCGCTGGAACGACACCGCCATCACCGGGGCGTCCCTACCGCTGCCGGAGCTGTTCGAGGCGTGGGTCCGGCGTACCCCGGACGCGGTGGCGCTGGTGCTGGAGCGAACCGAACTGACCTACGCGGAACTCAACGTCCGGGCCAACCGGCTCGCGCACCGGCTGATCGCCGCCGGTGTCGGACCGGAACGGCTGGTCGCGCTGGCGCTGCCCCGCTCGGTCGACCTGTTCGTGGCCGAACTCGCCGTGCTCAAGGCCGGCGGGGCCTACCTGCCACTCGACGTCGACTACCCGGCCGAGCGGATCGGCTACATGCTCGCCGACGCCGCGCCGATCTGCCTGCTGACCACGGCCGAGCTGGCCGGCGACGTACCCGAACACCCGGGCACGGCCCGGCTGCTGCTCGACCAGCCCGACCTGGCCCGGCAGATCGCCGCCGGCCCCGACACCGACCCGACCGACGCCGACCGGACCGCCCCGCTCGACGTGCGCAACACCGCGTACGTCATCTACACCTCCGGCTCCACCGGGCGCCCCAAGGGCGTCGTGCTCTCCCACACCGGCGTGGCCAAACTGCTCGCCACCCAGACCGAACGGTTCGGCGTCGGCCCGCACAGCCGGATTCTCCAGTTCGCGTCGCCGAGCTTCGACGTGGCGTTCTGGGACCTGTGCCTGGCCCTGCTCTCCGGCGGCCGGCTGGTGGTGGTGCCCACCGAACGGCGGCTGCCCACCGCCGACCTCGCCGACTACGCCCACGAACACGGCGTCACCTTCATGATCCTGCCGCCGGCCCTGCTGGCCGCCCTGCCACCGCAGGTCGAGCTGCCGGCCGACGCGACCCTGCTCGCCGGCACCGAACGCGTCTCCGCCGAACTCGTCGCCCGGTACGCCGGACGGCAGCGGATGTTCAACGCGTACGGGCCGACCGAGGCGACCGTCAACTCCACCCTGGGCCGCTGCACCCCGACCACTCGCCCCGGTTCCTCGGTGCCGATCGGCCGACCCGACCCCGGCACCCGCGCGTACGTACTCGACGCCGCCCTGCGACCGGTGCCGGTCGGGGTGATCGGCGAGCTGTACCTCGGCGGCGGTGGGCTGGCCCGTGGTTACCTCGGCCGGCCGGCGCTGACCGCCCAACGGTTCGTCGCCGACCCGTACGGCGAGCCGGGACAGCGGCTCTACCGGACCGGTGACCTGGTCCGGTGGCGTGCCGACGGCCAGCTCGACTTCGTCGGCCGCGCCGACGACCAGGTGAAGATCCGTGGTTACCGGATCGAGCTCGGCGAGGTCGAAGCGGCGCTGGCCCGCGATCCGGACGTGGCGCAGGTGGTCGCCACGGTCCGCGAGGACCAGCCGGGCGAGCGCCGCCTGGTCGCGTACGTGGTGCCGGCCACCAGGGAGCGGCCCGCCGCCGACAGCGGTGAACACCAGGTCGCCCAGTGGAAGGACCTGCACGAACTGCTCTACACCGCCGGTACGACCGAACCGGCGGCGGAGAACTTCACCGGCTGGAACAGCAGCTACGACGGCCAACCCATCCCGCTGCCGCAGATGCGGGCCTGGCGCGACGCCACCGTCGCCCGGATCGCCGCACTGCGCCCGGAACGGATCCTGGAGATCGGCGTCGGCAGCGGCCTGCTGCTGTCCGGACTCGCGCCCGGCGCCGCCGACTACTGGGGCACCGACCTGTCCGAGCAGGCAATCGACTCGCTGCGCCGGCACGTCGACCGCGACACCGACCTCGCCGCCCGGGTCACCCTGCGGGCCCAACCGGCACACCGCTTCGACGGCCTGCCGACCGGCTACTTCGACACCGTGATCGTCAACTCGGTGGCCCAGTACTTCCCCGACGCCGACTACCTCGCCGACGTCCTGCGTCGCGCGGTCGACCTGCTCGTACCCGGCGGCCGGGTCTTCGTCGGCGACGTCCGCAACCTGCGCCTGCTGCCCTGCTTCCGGGCGGCGATCCAGGTCGGCCGCCGAGTCGACGGGACCGGACTCGATTCGACCGGACTCGACCCAGTCCGGATCGCGGTCGAGCAGGACCTGGCCTGGGAGGGCGAACTCCTGCTCGACCCGGAGTTCTTCCCCGCCCTCGCCCGCGAGCTGCCCGAGGTCGACGGAACCGACCTGTGGGTGAAGCGGGGCGAGGACCACAACGAACTGACCCGCTACCGGTACGACGTGGTGCTCCACCGCCGGGCCGGCGACCCGGTCACCGCACGCACGGCCGGCGACCCGGTCAACGGCACGGCCGACGGGGACGAGCCGCGGACGTACCGGTGGGGGAGTGCGGTCGCGGACCTCGACGCGCTCGCGGACCTGTTCGACGGCGGGCGCCCGTCGGCGCTGCGGGTCACCGCCGTGCCGAACGCGCGACTGACCGTGGACCTCGCCGCCGCCCGCACCCTGGCCGGCGAGCCGGAGCCGCCGGCCGACGCGGTGGACCCGGAGGCCCTGCACCGGCTGGGCGCCCGACTCGGCTACACGGTCGCCGTCACCTGGACCGCCGACGCCACCGACGGCAGCCTGGACGTGCTGTTCAGCACCGGCCCCGCCACCACCGACGCCTACCGGCCGGTGTCGACCGGATCCCGTCGCCCCGAGTACGGCAACCGCCCGGCCCGCTTCCGTGACCTGCCCACCCTGCTGCGCCGGCTACGCGAACAGGCCCGGACCTGGCTGCCCGAGTACATGGTGCCGGCCGCCATCGTGGCGCTGCACCGGCTGCCGGTCACCGGCAGCGGCAAACTCGACCGGGCCGCGCTGCCCGTGCCCGACCGGGGCGCGCTCAGCACCGGCGTACGGCCGCGCAGCGCCCGCGAGGAACTGCTCTGCACCCTCTACGCCGAGGTGCTCGACCTGCCCACGGTCGGCATCGACGACGACTTCTTCGCCCTCGGCGGGGACAGCATCGTCGCCATCCAACTGGTCATCCGGGCCCGCCAGGCCGGTCTGGCGATCACCCTGCGGCAGGTGTTCGTCAGCCGTACGGTCGCCGAACTCGCCCCGGTCGCGGTGCCGGTCAGCGCGGCGGTCGCCGAACCGCTGGCCCCGGTGCTCGACCCGGACGCCACCGCGCAACTCGCCGCCGACCTGCCCGGACTGGTCGAGGCGCTGCCGGTCACCCCGATGCAGGAGGGCTTCTACTTCCACGCCCTCGCCGACGGCACCGGCACCGACGCGTACCTGGTGCAGCTCATCGTCGACCTCGACGGCCCGCTCGACCCGGCCGCGCTGCGCCGCGCCGGGCAGCGGGTACTGAACCGGCACGCGCCGCTGCGGGCCGGGTTCCGGCTCGCCGGCGACGGCCGGCTGATCCAGGCCGTCGTCACCGGCGTCGAACTGCCCTGGCGGACCGTCGACCTGTCTGGGCTGGACGAGCCCGGACAGCGCGACCGGCTCGCCGCCGAGACCGACAGCGAGCGCGCCCGCCCGTTCGACCTGGCCCGGCCGCCGCTGCTGCGGGCGCTGCTGCTGCGCCGCGACGACAACCGGCACTGGCTGGTGCTCCAGTTCCCGCACATCGTCGCCGACGGCTGGTCGGTGCCGGTGCTGCTGCGCGACCTGCTCGCCCTGTACGGGCCCACCGACACCGTGCCGCCACTGCCGGCGCTCACCCCGTACCGGGACCATCTCGCCTGGCTGGCCCGGCAGGACCGGGACGCCGCCCGGACCGCCTGGCGGCAGGTGCTGGCCGGGGTGGACGAGCCGACCCGGCTGGTGCCGGCGGCCGGACCGGACCGACCGGCCAACCCCGGTGAGGTACGCATCGCGCTGCCCGAGCCGACCACCGCCGGCCTCAGCGCACGGGCCCGTGAGCACGGCATCACCCTCGGGGTCCTGCTCCAGGGGGCCTGGGGCATCCTGCTCGGCCACCTCACCGGACGCCGGGACGTGCTGTTCGGCACCACCGTCAGCGGGCGGGCGGCCGACCTCGACGGCATCGGCGACCTGGTCGGGCTGCTCATCAACACGCTGCCGATCCGGGTCCGTTGGCGCCCGGAACAGCCGCTGGTCGACGTGCTCGCCCGGTTGCACGGCGAACAGTCGGACCTGCTCGACCACCAGCACCTCGGCCTGGCCGAACTGCACCGGATCGCCGGCCTGGACGAGCTGTTCGACACCCTGGTGGTGCTGGAGAACTACCCGGACCCGGCGGACCTGCGGGACCCCGCCGGCACCCTCGCCGTCACCGGGACCGACTACCGGGACGCCGGGCACTACCCGCTCGCCCTGATCGTCGTCCCCGGCGACCGGCTGGAACTGCGGTTCAAGCACGACGCCGCGCGGCTGGACCGGACCGCTGTACACCGGATCGCGGGCTGGCTGACCCGACTGCTGGAACAGGTGGTCGACGACCCGTACCGGCCGGTGGGGCGGGTCGAGCTGCTGTCCGGCGCCGAGCGGCGGGACCTGCTGGCCCGGCTCGCCGGCCCGGACCACGCCGACGACGTCCCCACCACCCTGCTCGCCGCGATCGAGGCGCAGGTCGCCCGGACCCCGGACGCGCCCGCGCTGGTCTCCGACGACGAGACGCTGAGCTACGCCGAACTCGACGCCCGCGCTGCGGCACTGGCCGCCGAACTTCTCGCCCGGGGCGCCGGGCCGGAGCGGGTCGTCGCGGTCGCCGTACCCCGCTCGGCGGAACTGGTCGTGGCCCTGCTCGGGGTGCTCAAGGCCGGTGCCGCGTACCTGCCGCTGGACGTGGACCACCCGGCCGACCGGCTGGCGTACCTGCTCGCCGACTCCGGCGTGCGCACGGTGGTCACCACCGCTGCCGCCGCACCGCTGCTGCCCACCGGTCTCGACCTTGTCGTGCCGGGGACGGACGCGCCGCCACCGGGTGACGACGCCCTCCGGACGCTGCCGCACCCCGCACAGCCCGCCTACCTGCTCTACACCTCGGGCTCGACCGGGCAGCCGAAGGGTGTGCTCGTACCGCACTCGGCGATCGCCGCCCAACTCGCCTGGGTGCAGGACCGGTTCCGGCTCACCGCCGACGACCGGGTGCTGCACCACCTGTCGGCGAGCTTCGACCCGGCCGCGCTGGAGATCTTCTGGCCGCTGACCGCCGGGGCGACCGTGGTGCTCACCGCCCCGGACGCCACCGGCGACCCGGCCCGGCTGGCCTCGGCGGTCCGCCGCCACTCGGTGACCACGCTGGTTGTCGTCTCCTCGATGCTGGCCGCCTTCGCCGACGCGGTCGAGGTCGGCGGCGACGCGCGGTCGGTGGGCACGCTGCGCCGGGTGCTCGCCGGCGGCGACGCGCTCGGCGAGACCGTCGCGCGCCGCTGGCGGGAACTCACCGGGGTACCGGTGCACAACGTGTACGGCCCGACCGAGGCAACGATCCAGGTCACCTGTGCCGATGCCGCGGACGGGCGGACCGGCCCGGCGACCGGCACCACCGTCCCGATCGGACGCGCGGTCGCCGGCACCCGGCTCTACGTACTCGACGAGGGGTTGCGCCCGGTGCCACCGGGGGTGTCCGGCGAGCTGTACGTCGCCGGGGTGCAACTCGCCCGTGGCTACCTCGGCCGGGCGGTGCTGACCGCGCACCGGTTCGTCGCCGACCCGTACGGGCCGGCGGGGCAGCGGATGTACCGCACCGGTGACCTGGTCCGGTCCACCGCCGACGGGACGCTCGAATACCTGGGGCGGACCGACCGGCAGGTGAAGATCCGGGGCCACCGGGTCGAACTGGGCGAGATCGAGGCCCGGCTCACCGCCCGACCCGAGGTGGCCGCCGCGGCGGTGGTCGCCCGGACCGGGGCGACCGGTTCGGCTCGGCTGCTCGGCTACCTGGTTGCCCGGACCGGCACCACCATCGACCCGGACGCGCTGCTGACCGGGCTGGCCGAGACGCTGCCCGCACCGCTGGTTCCGGCCGCGCTGCTGGTGCTGGACACCCTGCCGCGTACGGCGAGCGGCAAGCTCGATCTCGACGCGCTGCCGGAGCCGTTACCCGTACGGGTCGCCGGCCGGGCGCCGCGTACCGGGCGGGAGCGGCTGTTCTGCGAGATCTTCGCGTCCGTACTCGGGGTGGCGCAGGTCGGTCCGGACGACGACTTCTTCGTCCTCGGCGGGGACAGCATCGCGTCGATCGGGGTCGCCAACCGGGCGCACGCCGACCGGCTGACGATCAGCCCGCGTGACGTGTTCACCCACCGCACCCCGGCCAACCTGGCGGAACTGGTCGGCCCGGAGCCGGTGGACGCGACCCCGGAGCCGGCTGGCGCCCCGGTGACGGCGATCCCGGAGCCGGTTCCCGGCCCGATCACGGCGACCCCGGAGCCGGCTGGCGCCCCGGAGCCGGTCTCGGACCGGTACGGCGACGTGCCGCCCACCCCGGCCGTGCACCGGCTGCGGGAGAGCGGGCTACCGGTCACCGGGGCCGGTACGGCGGTGCTCGCCCGTACCCCGGTCGGGACGACCACCGCGCAGGTCCGCGCCGCCCTCGCGGCGCTGCTGGACCGGCACGACGGGCTGCGCCAGCGGCTGACCCGGATCGGCGCGCTGCTCTGGACCCTGCACATCGCCCCGGCCGGCGTGGCCACCGGCGACGACCTGCCGCTGACCGTCGCGGACACGGTGGTCGACCCGGCGACCGCGGACGAGTGGACGCGGGCGGCGCTCGCCCGGCTCGATCCGGAGGCCGGTGCGGTCGTCGACGCCGTCTGGTTCGACGGCGGCCCGGACGGTTCGGGTCACCTGCTGCTGGCGGCGCACCGGCTGGCCGTGGACGAGGCGTCCTGGCCGATCCTGCTGGCCGACCTGTCCACCCTGCTGGCAGGGGCCGGTGCCTTGGACACGGCGCCGGTGCCCACCCCGCTGCGGGGCCATGTCCGCTCCCTCGGCGAGCAGGCCCAGCACCCGGCCCGGCTCGCCGAACTGACCCACTGGGCGCAGACCCTGGCGCCCGGAACGGACCCGCTCGCCCTGCCCCTGCCGCCCGGCGCGGACCCGGCGTCCCGGTCCACCATCGAGCTGGTCCTGAATTCGGTCGGCGTCGACAATCCGGCCGACGGCCTGGGTTCGGTCGGCGTCGACATCTCGGCCGACGATCCGGGTTCGGTTGCCGTCGACGGTCCGGTCGACCTGCTGCTCGCCGCGTTGCGGGTCGCGGTGACCCGCCGCCAGCGACGGCACGGTCGGGACACGGACACCGACCTGCTGGTCGACGTCGTGACCGCCGGCCGCACCCCGGCCGGCGACGACCTGTCCCGCACGGTCGGGCCGCTGGGCCGGGTGCATCCGGTACGCCTGCCGGCCTCGGACGACCCCGCCGAGGCGCTGGCCGACGTGGTCGGCCACCGTGCCACCGTCCCGGACCACGGAACCGGGTACGACCTGCTGCGTCACCTCAACCCGCAGGCCGCCCCGATCCTCGCCCAGATGGCAAGCCCGCCGGTGCTGGTCGACTACGCGGGCGCCCTGCCCGACGCACGGTGGCTGGGCACGCCGACCGCCCACCCGCACCCGTTGCTGATCACCGTCCGGGACGGGGACGCTCCGACCGCGACCTGGACCTGGGCGACGGCCGCCTGGGACGAGTCCGACGTACGCGAACTCGCCGACGACTGGCTCACCGCGCTCGCCGAGCTGACCGCCCCCGTGCGTGCGGTCGACGCACAGCCGCTGCCCACGATCGACCCGGCCGAACTGGACCTGGTCCGGGCGCGCAGCCCGTGGCCGGTGGGCGAGGTGTGGCCGCTGTCGCCGTTGCAGGAGGGCCTCTACTTCCACGCCAGCTACGACCAGGGCGAGATCGACGTCTACACCGCGCAGGTCGCGTTCGAGGTGGCGTACCGGATGGACGCCGACCGGCTGCGCGCCGCCTGCGTGACCCTGCTGGCCCGCAATCCGGGCCTGCGGGCCGGTTTCACCGGTGACGGGCTGACCGCGCCGGTGCAGTTCATCACCGCCGACCCGCCGCCGCCGCTGACCGTGGTCGACCTCGCCACGGTGTCCGGCCCGGACCGGGCGGCCCGGATCGAGGCCCTGCTCGCCGACGACCGGACCCGCCGGTTCGACCCGGCCCGGCCGCCGCTGTTCCGGCTGCTCCTGCTCCGCCTCGACGACGGCACCGACCGGCTGGTGATCACCCACCACGTGCTGCTCTGGGACGGCTGGTCGGCCCGGATCGTGCTGGACCAGCTCCTCGCCCTGTACGCCACCGGCGGCGACGACACCGACCTGCCACCGGCCGGCTCGTACCGGGACTACCTGGTCTGGCTGACCGAACAGGACCGGGACGCGGCGCTGGCCGCCTGGCAGGCGGAGTTCGCCGACCTGGCCGAGCCGACGCTGATCGCGCCGGTGGACCGGGCCCGCCGGCCGGTCCTGCCGCAGCGGCGCCGGGCCGAGCTGTCGCAGGCGTCGACGGCCAGGATCCGGGCGGCCGCGCGGAAGCACGGCGTCACCCTCAACACGCTGCTCAACGCCGCCTGGGCGCTGGTGCTGTCCACCGCGGTCGGGCGTACCGACGTGGTGTTCGGTGCCACCGTCGCCGGTCGGCCGGCCGAGATCCCGCACGTCGGCAACGCGGTCGGGCTGTTCCTCAACACCGTGCCGGTACGGGTCACCCTCGATCCGTTCGAGCGGGTCGGTGACCTGCTGCGCCGGATCCAGGCGTCGCGTACGGCGCTGATGGCGCACGAGTACCTGGGCCTGGGCGAGGTGCAGCGCGGCAGCGGGCACGCCCAGCTCTTCGACACCCTCTTCGCACTGCAACAGGTCGGCGGCGGGGACGAGGCCACCGACCTGCGGGACCGGCACGGGCTGACCGAGGTCGGCAGCGTCGACGCCACCCACTACCCGCTGACCCTGGTGGTCGCACCCGGCGCGACCGTACGGGCGACGCTGGCGTACCGGGACGACGCGATCGCCGCGACGACGGCGGCGAGCCTGCTGGACCGGTTCACCACCGTGCTGGAGCGGCTCGCCGGTGACCCGGACCGGCCGGTCGGCCGGCTGGACGTACTCCCGGCGGCGCAACGGGCGGCGGTGGGCGTACCGGCCCGCGCGACCGCGCGCCCGGTGCCGAACGAGACGGTCGCCGACCTGCTCGGCGCGCAGGCCCGGCGTACGCCGGACGAGACCGCACTGGTCTTTGGCTCGTCCCGGCTGACCTACGCGCAACTCGACGCCCGGGTGAACCGGCTGGCCCGGCTGTTGCTGGCCCGGGGTGCCGGCCCGGAACGGGTGGTGGCGTTGGCCCTGCCCCGGTCGGCGGACATGGTGGCCGCGCTGTTCGCGGTCCTCCGCACCGGTGCGGCCTACCTGCCGCTGGAGCTGGACCACCCGGCCGAGCGGTTGGCGCACATGGTCGCCGACGCGTCCCCGGTCTGCGTGCTCACCACCACCGGTGTGGCGACCCGGTTGCCGGTCCCCGGCCTCGTGCCGCTGGACGATCCGGCGGTCGCCGCCGAACTCGACGCGCTGCCGGCGACGGAGATCACCGACGCCGAGCACCCCGAGTTCGCCCGCACCCGCCCCGACCGGCTCGAACACCCGGCGTACGTCATCTACACCTCCGGCTCGACCGGGCGGCCCAAGGGCGTCGTCACCCCGTACCGGGGGCTGACCAACATGCAGCTCAACCACCAGGAGGCGATCTTCGGGCCGACGGTGGCGGCGGCCGGCGGCCGTCGACTGCGGATCGCGCACACCGTCTCGTTCGCCTTCGACATGTCCTGGGAGGAACTGCTCTGGCTGGTCGAGGGGCATGAGGTGCACGTCTGCGACGAGGACCTGCGCCGCGACGCGGAGGCGCTGGTGGCGTACTGCGACCGGCACCGGATCGACGTGGTCAACGTGACCCCGACGTACGCCGACCACCTGATCGCCGAGGGCCTGCTCCGGCAGGACCCGGCGGCCGGTCGGCACCGGCCGGTGCTCGTCCTGCTCGGCGGCGAGGCCGTCTCCGAGCAGGTGTGGAGCAGCCTGCGGGACACCGAGGGCACCCTCGGCTACAACCTGTACGGCCCGACCGAGTACACCATCAACACGCTCGGCGGCGGTACCGAGGACAGTGCCACCCCGACCGTCGGGCGGGAGATCTGGAACACCCGCGCGTACCTGCTCGACCCGTGGCTGCGGCCGGTGCCCGACGGCTGCCCCGGCGAGCTGTACATCGGCGGTACCGGGCTGGCCCGGGGTTACCTGGGCGCACCGGGGCTGACCGCGTCGCGGTTCGTCGCCGACCCGTTCGGCGCCCCCGGCGACCGGCTCTACCGGACCGGTGACCTGGCCCGCCGCCGCCCGGACGGGAACCTCGACTTCCTCGGCCGGACCGACGACCAGGTCAAGATCCGGGGCTACCGGGTGGAACTGGGCGAGATCGAGTCGGTGCTGGCCGAACATCCGGAGGTGGCCCGCGCGGCGGTGATCGCCCGCGACGGCGCGTCCGGCACCGGGCGGCGGCTGATCGGGTACGTCGTACCGGTCGCCGGTGTCGACGCCGGCAACGAGCGCGAGCACCTGGCCGAGTGGCAGCAGATCTACCACGACGAGTACGCCGCCATCGGCACCGCCGTGGCCGACGAGGACTTCGCCGGCTGGGACAGCAGCTACGACGGCCAGCCGATCCCGCTCGCGGACATGCGCGAGTGGCGGGAGGCGACGGTCGCCCGGATCCGGGAGCTGCGCCCCCGCCGGGTGCTGGAGATCGGGGTCGGCACCGGGCTGCTGCTGTCCCGGATCGCCCCGGAGTGCGAGTCGTACTGGGGCACCGACTTCGCCGGGCCGGTGATCGAGAAACTGCGGGCCGACATCGCCGGGCTGCCGGAACTCGCCGGCCGGGTCGAGCTGCGCCACCAGCCGGCAGACGTGCTCGACGGGCTGCCGCGCGACCACTTCGACACCATCGTGATCAACTCGGTGGTGCAGTACTTCCCCAGCGTCGAGTACCTGGTCGAGGTGCTGACCGGGGCGGTCGACCTGCTGGTACCGGGCGGTTGCCTGTTCGTCGGCGACGTACGCAACCTGCGGCTGGCCCGGACCTTCCACGCCGCCGTGCAGGCGACCCGCTCCGGTGCGGGCACCGACCCCGACCGGCTGCGTCGCGCGGTCGAGCGCGGTGTGCTGCTGGAGAAGGAACTGCTGGTCGACCCGGACCTGTTCGCGACCCTGCCGGCGGCGTGGGCGGGGACCACCCCGGTCGCGGTCACCGTGCGGACCAAGCGCGGCCACCTGCACAACGAGCTGACCCGACACCGGTACGACGCCGTACTGCGCCGGCTGGACACATCGTCCACCGACCCGCTGTCCCTGGCGGACGTGCCCACCGTCCGCTGGGGCGCCGAACTCGGTGACCTGTCCACACTGGAGGACCACCTGGCGCGGCGGCGACCGGACCGGTTGCGGGTGGAACGCGTACCCAATGCCCGGCTGGCCGACGAACTGGCCGTGACCCGGGCGCTCGACCCGGACCGGGCCGACCCCGCCGGTACGGCGACCGTGAACCCGGTGGAGCCGGAGGACCTGCACGAGGTGGGGGAGCGGCTCGGTTACCGGGTCTTCACCACCTGGTCACCGGTCTCCGACGGCAGCCTCGACGTGCTGTTCGTGGCACCGGACCAGCTCGCCGACGACACCCTGCCGGTCGACCTGTGCCGGCCGCTGCGAGCGGCGGCGACGCCGGCCGACTGCGCCAACCGGCCGGCGGTGGCCCGGGGCGTGGCCGCCCTCACCACCCGGCTGCGCGATCACCTCAAGCTCCGGCTGCCCGACTACATGGTGCCGGCCGCCCTGGTCACCCTGTCCGCGTTGCCGCTCACGGTCAACGGCAAGCTGAACGTACGGGCGCTGCCGGACGCCGAACCCACCGGCTCGGTCGGCGGCGACCAGGCCCCGGTCACCGAGCAGGAGAAGCAGCTCTGCCAGCTCTTCGCCGACGTGCTGGGCCTGCCCGTGGTCGGTGTCCGGGACAGCTTCTTCGACCTCGGCGGGCACTCCCTGCTCGCTACCCGGCTGATCGGCCGGGCCCGCAGCGTGCTCGGCGCCGAACTGTCCATCCGGGACCTGTTCGAGGCGCCCACCGTCGCCGAGCTGACCGCCCGGCTCGCCCCGGACACCGCCGTCGCGCTCCGGCCGGCGCTGGTGCCGGTGGACCGGCCCGACCCGCTGCCGGCCGCGTACGCGCAGCAGCGGCTCTGGGTCATCCAGCAACTCGACCCGGCCTCCCCGGCGTACAACTTCCCGCTGGTGGCACGGGTGCACGGGACCCTGGACGAGGTCGCCCTCGGCGAAGCGGTCCGGGACGTCATGCTCCGCCACGAGGCCCTGCGCACCCTGATCGGGGAACACGACGGGTTGCCGACGCAGCGGGTCGTCGCCCCCGCCGACGCCCACCCGGTGCTGCGTACGGTGGCCGTCGACCGGGCCGATCTGGCCGAGGTGGTCCGGGCCGCCGCGTCCCGCCCGTTCGACCTCGCCACCGAGCTGCCGTTGCGGGTCACCGTCGTCCGGCTCACCCCGGACGAGCACGTGGTGGTGTTCCTGCTGCACCACATCACCACCGACGAGTGGTCCGATGGGCCGTTCCTGCGCGACCTCGGGGTCGCGTACGCGGCCCGGTGTGCCGGCGTCGCCCCGGACTGGACCCCGCTGCCGGTGCAGTACGCCGACTACACCCTCTGGCAACGGGACCTGCTCGGCGACCCGCAGACCCCGGACAGTCTCGCCGCCCGCCAGCTCGACTTCTGGCGGGAAACCCTGCGCGACCTGCCGCAACGGATCGAGCTGCCGACCGACCGGGTGTCCCGACCGGGGCAGCCGAGCCGGGCCGGCGGGGAGATGACGGTCGGACTGGACCCTGCTGCCGTACGCGCCCTGCGCCGGCTGGCCCAGGCCGGTGGCGCCAGCATGTTCATGGTCGGGCAGGCGGCGGTGGCGGCACTGCTGCACCGGCTCGGCGCGGGCACCGACATCCCGCTCGGCGCCCCGATCGCCGGCCGTACCGACGAGGCGCTGGACGACCTGATCGGCTTCTTCGTCAACACGCTGGTGCTGCGTACCGACGTGGCCGGCGACCCGAGCTTCACCGAGTTGCTGGGCCGGGTCCGGGCCGCCGACCTGGCCGCGTTCTCGCACCAGGATGTGCCGTTCGAGGCCGTCGTCCGGGCGCTGAACCCGGACCGGTCGGTCACCGACAACCCGCTGTTCCAGGTGATGGTGGTCTACCGCAACCGGGCCGCCGACCGGCTGGAGCTGGGCGACCTCACGGTCACCCCCGAGCCGTACGGGACCGGCACGGCCCGGTTCGACCTGGTGTTCGGCTTCGGCGAGCAGGCCGACGAGGACTCGATCACGGTGCTGCTGGAGTACCGGGCCGACCTGTTCGACGCCGACACCGTCCGGACCCTGGGCCGGCGACTGAGCCGGTTGATCGAGGCGGTCGCGGCCGATCCGGACGCACCGGTGAGCCGGGTCGACCTGCTGGTGGACACCGAACGGCAGCGGGTGCTGCACGAGTTCAACGACACCGACCGGCCGGTCGACGAGGGCACCGTGCCGGAGCTGTTCGGCGCCCGGGTGGCGCAGCGACCGGACGCGGTCGCCGTGGTCGACACGGCCGGCGAGCTGACGTACGCGCAACTGGACGCCCGGTCGAACCGGATCGCCCGGCTGCTCGCCGGTCGCGGCGTACGGGCCGGGGACGTGGTCGGGTTGGCGGTACCCCGGTCGCGGGAGATGGTCGCCGCGATCCTGGGTGTGCTCAAGCTCGGCGCGGCGTACCTGCCGCTGGAGCTGACCCTGCCGGCCGACCGGCTCGACTACCTGCTCACCGACAGCGGCACCCGGCTCGTCCTGGTCACCGCCGAGGCGTCCGACCGGATCCCGGACGCGCCCGGTGTGCACCGGATCGGGCTGGACACTACGGAAACCGTCGCCGAGCTGGCCGGACTGGCCGACGGGCCACTCCACCCCGGACAGACCCGGATCCCACCGGGCCTGGACCACCCCGCGTACGTCATCTACACCTCCGGCTCGACCGGCCGACCGAAGGGCGTGGTGGTCAGCCACGAGGGCATCGGCAGCCTGATCGCCACCGCCGTGGACCGGATGGGCGTCACCGCCGACAGCCGGGTCTCGCAGTTCGCCTCCGTCGGCTTCGACGTGGCCGTGTTCGACCTGGTCATGTCGTTGTGCGTGGGCGGACGGCTGGTGCTGATCCCGGACGAGGCGCGGGTCGCCGACCATCCACTCACCGACTTCCTGCACGCCCACGGCGTGACCCACATGATCCTGCCGCCGTCGCTGCTGTCGGCGCTGCCGGCCGGCTGCGAACTGCCCGACGGCGGCACCGTCCTGGTCGGTACGGAAACCGTGCCGCCGGACCTGATCCGGCGACTGGCCCGCCGGCAGCGGGTGTTCGGCGCGTACGGCCTGACCGAGGCGACCGTCAACTCGACGCTCTGGGCGGCGCGACCGGACTGGGACGCGGCCGTACCGATCGGCCGCCCCGACCCGAACACCCGGACGTACGTGCTGGACGCGAACCTGCGCCCGGTACCGCCCGGCGTCGTCGGCGAGCTGTACGTCGCCGGCCGTGGCCTGGCCCACGGTTACCTGGGTCGGACCGCGCTGACCGCCGAACGCTTCGTCGCCTCCCCGTTCGGCTCGCCCGGTGCGCGGATGTACCGCACCGGTGACCGGGCCCGCTGGCGGGCCGACGGCAACCTCGACTTCCTCGGCCGGGTCGACGACCAGGTGAAGATCCGGGGCTTCCGGATCGAGCTGGGTGAGATCGAGGCGGCGTTGGCCGGGCACCCGGACCTGACCCAGGCCGCCGTTGTCGCCGACCGGGCCGGCAGCGTCGTACGCCTGGTCGGGTACGCGGTGCCGGACGCGGCCGCCGGGACCGTCCCGGACCCGGCCGCGCTCCGGGCGTACGTGGCGGACCGGTTGCCGGAGTACATGGTGCCGGCGGCGGTGGTGGTGCTCGACGGCCCGTTGCCGCTGACCGCCAACGGCAAGCTCGACCGACGGGCCCTGCCGGCACCGGACTTCGGCACCACCGGAGGACGGCCGCCGGCCACCGCCCGCGAGGAGGTGTTCTGCCGGCTCGTCGCCGAACTGCTGCACCTGCCGAGCGTCGGCGCCGACGACGACTTCTTCGCCCTCGGCGGGGACAGCATCGTCGCCATCCAGTTGGTCAGCCGGGCCCGTCGGGAGGGGTACGCGATCCGCCCGGCGGCCGTGTTCCAGGCCCGTACGCCGGCCGGTCTGGCCCGGGCCGCCCACGACCTGGCCGCCGTCGCGGTGCCGGCGTCCGGTGCGCTGCTCGACCTGGACCCGGCCGAGCGGGCCGAGGTGGCCGCGTTCGACCCGGCCCCGGTGGAACTGCTGCCGCTCACCCCGTTGCAGTCGGGCCTGCTCTTCCACGCCTCGCTCGACGCCGACGGCCCGGACGTCTACACCGTGCAGACCTGGTTCGAACTCGACGGCCCGGTGGACCCGGACCGGTTGCGTCGCGCCGTGTCGGCGCTGCTGGACCGGCACCCGAACCTGCGCGCCGGGTTCCGCTACCTGGCCTCCGGCCGCCCGGTCGCGCTGGTGCCGGCGAACGCACCGGTCCCGTGGACCGAGCGGGACCTGACCGGTATCGACCCGGTTGCCGCCGACCAGACCTGGCGGGGGCTGCTCGACGAGCAGGCGGCCCGGTTCGACCCGGCCCACCCGCCGCTGCTGCGGCTGCTGCTGGCCCGGCTCGGCCCCGACCGGCACCGGCTCCTGCTCACCCACCAGCACCTGCTGCTGGACGGCTGGTCCGGACCGCCGCTGGTCGAGGAACTCTCCGCCCTGTACGCCACCGACGCCGACCCCACCGGGCTCGCCCCGGCGGTACCGTTCCGGGACTATCTCGGCTGGCTCGCCGGCCAGGACCGGGACGCCGCGCGTACCGCCTGGACGGCGGAACTCGCCGGGCTGACCGAGCCGACCCTGCTGGCGGCGGCGGAACCGACCCGGCTGCCGATCGCACCGCTGCTGCACGAGGTGACGCTGCCGGAGCCGGTGACCACGGCGCTGACCGCGCTGGCCCGGAGCCGGGGCCTGACCCTTGGTGCGGTGGTGCACGCCGCCTGGGGAGTGGCGCTCGGCCAGCTCACCGGTCGGCACGACGTCGTCTTCGGCGCCACCGTGTCCGGTCGCCCGGCCGATTTGCCCGGCATGGAATCGATGATCGGTCTGTTCATCACGACCGTGCCGGTACGGGTGCACTGCGCCCCGGCCGACCGGCTCGGCACCGTGCTGGACCGGGTCTGGGCGGCCCAGTCGCGGCTGGTCGAACACGAGCACCTGGGCCTGGCCGAGATCCAGCGGTCGGCCGGCATCGGTGAACTGTTCGACAGCCTGGTGGTGTTCGAGAACTTCCCCGCCGTACCCGATGTCCTGGAAGGGTCCGGTGACGGGCTGACCATCCGGCCGACCGGCGGGCGCGACGCCACCCACTACCCGCTGACCTGGGCGATCGCCCCCGGTGAACAGCTGTCCCTGGTCGCCGAGTACCGGCCCGACCTGTTCGACCCCGAGCCGGTACGCCGGTTCGCCGACGCCTTCGTCCGGGTGCTCACCGCCCTCGCCGACGACCCCGACCGTACGGTCGGCACGATCGACCTGCTGCCCGGCCCGGTACGGCACCGGGTGCTGACCGAGTGGAACGACACCGACCTGGCGGTGCCGGCCGGCACCATGCCGGCGATCTTCGCCGCCCAGGCGGCCGAGTCACCGGACGCGGTGGCGCTGGTCGCACCGGACACCGGCGCCGCCGGGTGGACGTTCGCCGAACTCGACCACCGGGTCAACCGGCTCGCCCGGTTGCTGGTGGCGCGGGGCGCCGGCCCGGAGCGGGTGGTCGCGCTGGCGCTGCCCCGAGGCGCCGAGATGATCACGGCGATCCTCGCCACCCAGCAGGCCGGCGCCGGCTACCTGCCGATCGACCCGGACCTGCCCACCGACCGGGTCACCATGATGCTGGACGACGCCGACCCGGTCCTGCTGGTGACCACCACCGCGCTAGCGACGGAGCTGCCGTCGACCGCCCGCCCGCAGCTGTTGCTCGACACCGGTGGCACGGTGGACCTGCTCGCCGCCCAGCCGGCGCACGGGCTGGACGACGCCGACCGGCTCGCGCCACTGCATCCGGACCACCCGGCGTACGTCATCTACACCTCCGGTTCCACCGGGCGGCCCAAGGGTGTCGTGGTCACCCACCGCAACCTGGTGAACCTGTTCCACAGTCACCGGAGCACCCTGCACCGGCCGGCGGTCGCCGCCACCGGCCGGCGCCACCTGCGGGTCGGGCACGCCTGGTCGTTCTCCTTCGACGCGTCCTGGCAGCCGCAACTCTGGCTCTTCGACGGGCACGCGCTGCACGTCGTGGACGACGAGACCCGGCGCGACCCCGGCCGGCTCGCCGCGCGGATCCGGGATGCCGCCCTCGACTTCATCGAGGTGACCCCGGCGCACTTCGCCGCGATGGCCGACGCCGGACTGGTCGCCGACGGCCGGTGCGGGCTCGCGGTGGTCGGCGTCGGCGGGGAGGCGGTGCCACCGGACCTCTGGCGGACGCTGCGCGACCTGCCCGACACCGAGTCCTACAACCTGTACGGCCCGACCGAGTGCACGGTGGACGCCCTGGTCGGCCGGGTCGGGGACAGCGACGTGCCGGTGGTCGGCCGTCCGGTGCACAACATGCGGGCGTACGTGCTCGACGGCGCGCTGCGGCCGGTGGCGCCCGGCGTGACCGGGGAGCTGTACCTGGCCGGCGCCGGGCTGGCCCGCGGCTACCTGGGCCGCTCGGGACTGACCGCCGAGCGGTTCGTGGCCGACCCGTACGGGCCGACCGGCGGCCGGATGTACCGCACCGGTGACCTGGCCAGGTGGACCCCGGACGGTCAGCTCGACTTCGTCGGGCGGGCCGACGACCAGGTGAAGATCCGCGGGTTCCGGGTCGAGCCGGGTGAGGTGGAGGCGGCCCTGGTCCGGCATCCCGCCATCGGCCGGGCGACCGTGGTCGTACGCGAGGACCGGGCCCGTGGCCGGCACCTGGTCGCGTACCTGGTGGCCGTGCCGGGGGAGTCGGTCGACCGGGCTGATCTGCGGGCGCACCTCACCGGGCTGCTGCCCGAGTACATGACCCCGGCCGCGTTCGTGGTGCTGCCCCGGCTGCCGGTGCTGCCGAACGGCAAACTCGACCGGGCCGCCCTGCCGGCGCCGGAGTACCCGGCCACCCACGGCCGGGCGCCCCGTACGCCGGTGGAGCGGGCCCTGCTCGCGGTGGCCGTACGGGCCCTGGGCCGGCCGGAACTCGGGGTCGAGGACGACTTCTTCGCCGTCGGCGGGGACAGTGCCGCCTCGATCCAGTTGGTGGTGCTGGCCCGGCAGGCCGGGCTGGCGGTCCGTCCCCGGGACGTGTTCCGGCTCCGGACCGTCGCGGCGCTGGCCGAGGTCGCGGTCCCGGTGGAGACCGTGGTACCGCTGACCCCGGTCATGCACTGGCTGCGCGAACTCACCGGTCCGCTCGCCGGGTTCAACCAGTCGGTGGTGCTGCGGGTGCCGGCCGGCCTCGGAACCGACCGGCTCGGCCGGGCGCTGGGTGTCCTGCTGGATCGGCACGACCTGCTGCGGGCCCGGCTCGACCGGGAGGGGGCCGACGGCGCCACCTGGTCGCTGCGGATCCCGGCGGCCGGTACGGTCGACGCCGGGCAGCTGGTCCGGCGGGTGGACGCGGCGACCCTGGACGACAACGGGCTCCTGGCCGTGGTGGACGAGCAGGCCCGGCTGGCCCGGGAACGACTCGACCCGGATCGGGGCGTGCTGGTGCAGGCGGTCTGGTTCGACGCGGGGCAGCGGCCGGGCCGGCTGCTGCTGATGGTCCATCACCTGGCGGTCGACGGTGTCTCCTGGCGCATCCTGGTCCCGGAACTCACCGCCGCTTGGACCGCCGCCGAGCCGACCACCGTGGTCGAGGAACCCGTCGTGGTCGAGGGGCCCGTCGTGGTCGAGTCGGCCGTCGCGGTCGAACCGGCCGCCGCTGCCGAGCCGACGGCCACCGCCGACGAACCGGTGCCGCCGACAACGCCGTTCGCGCGGTGGGCGGAGGTGCTCGCCGAAGCGGCGGTCGATCCGTCCCGGGAGGCGGAACTGGCGTACTGGGTCGAGGTGATGACCGGCGCCGGGCCGCTGCCGGACCCGGTCGACCCGGTCCGCGACACCGCGGCGACCACCCGCGAGCTACGGGTCACGCTCGGCCCGGCGGAGGTGTCGCCGCTGCTGACCCGGCTGCCGGCCGCGCTCGACGCGACCGTCAACGAGCTGCTGATGACCGGGTTCGCCCTGGCCGTCAACGAGACCCGACCCGATGGCGGCGACACCGGCACCGTGGTCAGGTTCTCGCTTGAGGGACACGGGCGGGAGGAGGCGGCCGTCGAGGGCGATCCGGCTCGCGGTGGGCTCGACCTGTCCCGCACCGTCGGCTGGTTCACCAGCGTCTACCCCGTACGCCTGGACCCCGGCCCGGCCCGGACGACCGGCCCGGACGGCACCGACCGGCCCGCGTCGCCGGCCGACGCGGTGCGGCGGGTACGGGACCAGTTGCGGGCGCTGCCCGACAACGGGCTCGGTTACGGCCTGCTGCGTTACCTGAACCCGGGTACCGGACCGACGCTCGCCGCGCTCGGCCTGCCCGACATCCAGGTGAACTACCTGGGCCGGTTCGGGCTGCCGGAGGCGACGGACTGGGCGTTCGCACCGGAGATGGCAGCCGCCTCGGCACACGCCTGCGACCCGGACATGCCACAGGCGTACGGTCTCGGTGTCACCGTGCACATCGAGGACCGTGCCGATGGACCGCACCTGATCGCGAGCTGGACGTGGCCGGAAGCGGTGCTGACCGAGAACGCGGTCCGGGCTCTGACCGACGCCTGGACCCGGACGCTGCGGATGCTCGTCGCGTCCGTCGATCCCAACCCGAGGAGAAACCGATGACCAACCCCTTCGAGGACCCGGACGGCACCTACCTGGTGCTGGTGAACGCCGAGAACCAGCACAGCCTCTGGCCGTCGTTCGTGGACGTACCGGCCGGGTGGACCACCGTGCAGGGACCCGGATCCCGGCAGGAGTGCCTGGACTACGTGGAGGCGCACTGGACCGACCTGCGTCCGCAGAGTCTCGTCGACGCGATGGCCACCCGGTAGCTCACCGTCGCCGTGGGTTGCCCGGTCGTGGACGCGCCGGGCAACCCTCTCCCGCCGGGGGTCAGTGGTCGAGCAGGAAGGCCCGGCGCTCGTCCGAGGCGGCCGGGGCCACCGGTACGGTGGTCGGCGCACCGCCGTCGACCTCGCGTTCATGACCTCCCGCCGCGGATGCTTCCACCGACCCTCGGTCGGGGTGAACACGACGGGTGGGCGACACCGTGGCAGCCTGCCTGCCACCACCAACCGCGTCATGCCGCCACACCCACATGGGTCCTCTACGTTGGTAGGCCAGCAACCGAGGAGTGCCGGTGGTAGGCCTTGTTGGCGATGCGCCAACCGTCGTCGACGCGGACGAGCAGGAAGATGTCGGTGAAGGTGTCCGCGCCGTGCCAGAGCGTCATGGTTGCGGTCGCGACGGTGCCGAGGACGTCGACGGAGTCGATGCGGCGAGAGCGGATTGGTTCGTCCGGGGCTGGGTGGCCGTGGAAGAGAGCGCAGTATTCGTCCAGGCCCCACGGGGCGAATGCGCCGTCCCGAATTCCCTCGATATGCGCGGTGGGCAGGAACGCGTCGCGGAAGTGCGCGGGGTCTCCGGTGGCGTGTCCGCGGATGTAGGCGCGTAGCGGTTCGAGCACGGCGTCGTCGACGGCGGGGACGGTGGCGGCAACGGCGATGTCGGCCTGCTGGCCGGCGGGGGTGTCGGCTATCAGGCCGACCGCACTGCGCAGGGGAGTGTTCGACGCGGCGGCCAGCAGTGCCATGTCCTTGACCAGCGCGCCGATCGTGAACTCGGCCGTGGCGGCGGCCGGCTGGTTGGTGAGGAAGGATCGTTTGCGGGAGACAAGCCCACCGAGCTGGCCCAGTTCGAGGATGTCCAGCGCCTGGGCACGGGGCAGGCCCAGGGCGTCGGCTTGCCGCAGTGAGTCGCGTAGCGCGAGGACGGCGCCGGCGAGGCTGTTGTTGGCGACCAGCTTGAGCGCGGCGGCGGTGGAAGCCTTGTCGATGCGCCGCACGGTGCCGAGCGCTTCCAGGACCGGTCGGACTCGGTCTAACGCGTCTTGGTCGGCGGCGGCGAGAATCTGTAGCGCGCCGGCGGCCGCGGCGGGCACGGAGCCGAGCACGGGAGCGTGGACGTAGGACGGGCCGAGTTGGCGGGCCAGCCTCGTCGCCTCGGCGGGAGCGATGGTGCTGGTGTTCAGCACCACCGCTCCCGCTCGCAGCGAGCCGCGGACATGGTCGACAACCTGCTGGCAGGCCGCCCCGTCGAACAGCGCCAACAGCGTGATGTCGGCCTTCGCCACGGCGGCGTTCGGATCGCCAGTCGTCTCGACAGCGCCTGCCGTACGCCCGGAGCGGGTCCAACCGACGACGTTCCAGTCGTGGTCGGCGAGTCTTGTCGCGATCGCGGTGCCCATGCGGCCTAAGCCGAGAACGGCGATCGTGTGCGGTTTGGACATGCGTACCAGGGTGAGACATCGCGATGGCTGCGAGAAGCGCAGATCTCGCAGGACGGCCCTGCGGCATGCGCATACCAGTCCGTCATACTCGTGCCATGGATTTGGCGGTGTGTCATACCTTCGTGACGGTTTGCCGCCTCGGCTCGATGTCGGCGGCCGCCGCCGAGCTCCACCACACACAGTCAGCCGTTTCTCGACAGATTGCCGGGCTGGAGCGCCAGCTCGGCGTGCCGCTGCTGCAACGACACCCGCGCGGCGTGCGTCCGACGGCCGCCGGCGAGGTGTTCCGTCACCACGCCCTGGCCGCGCTCAACGAGATCGACCGCGGCGTTCGCGCGGTACGGGCCGTTCGTGACGGAACGCTCAACCGCCCACTGACCGTCGGCGCCACGCCATCTCTGGCAGCCGGGATCGTACCCGCGGCGATCCGTCGCCTGATGGACACGGCCGGCCCCCTCCGATGGAGTCTGCTGCCCGCGCTGAGCGCACAACTACACGACCGCGTGATCGCCGGCGACCTGGACGTTGCCGTCGTCACCGACGCGCCACCGGGGCTGCCCGACGATCCGCGTCTGGAACGACGACTTCTGGGTACGGACGAGATGGTCGTCGTCCTGCCCTCCGACCACCCGCTGGCCGGCACCGACCCGGTACGCATAGCGGCGCTGGCCGACCAGACCTGGGTCGAGGACAACGACGGCTCGGCGACACTGCTACGCCAGCACGCCGCCCGCGCGGGAGTCACCGCCCGCATCGACCTCACCGCGGCCGACCTGCCCGGCAAGGTCGCCCTCGTCGCAACCGGCCACGCCATCGCACTGATACCGGGGGCACTGACGTGCGCGCTGCGAACTGACGTCACCACGGTGAGCCTCGTCGACCCCCCGACCCGCGGCATCTACACGATCACCCCACGCCGCGACCCACACCCATCCGCCGCCCCGCTGCTCGACCAGCTCACGCTCGCCTTCGGCCCGACGCTGACGGCGACCGTTCCGGTGATCAGCGGCGGAGCGGCGCGCTGATCAGCGGCGCCGGGCCGGGGCGGTGGCCCGGTCGAGCAGGGTCAGCGTCGCCACGGCGGTCAGGCTGTAGGCGACGTACGGCAGGGCGTCCTCGAACCAGTCCCGGGCCCGCCAGCGGCGCGGGTTCGTCACGCCCAACGCCGCCATCGGCCCGTCGGCGACCAGCATGCCGCCCAGGCCGATCAGTCCCACCGCCACCGGTGGTGCCGGGCGCCGTCGCGCGGTGACCGTCGCGAACAGGGCCACGGTCAGCACCCCGTTGGCGAACCCGAGCAGGGGGCCCAGACCGGCCCGGCGGTTCGCGGCCCGGTCCTCGGGCCCCAGACTGAGCTGGGCCCGCTCCATGAGTCGCTGCACTGTCCGTTCGTGGCTGTTGCTCATCGGCCGGGCCCGGACGACCACGTCCAGGTTGCTGACCAGTTCGCGGGCGAGGGTGGCGGCGGCGCCGGCCAGGATGCCGTTGGTCAGGTTGGCCAGCGTACGCGCCATGAGACCCCCTCGACTCCCGGTCCGGCCCGCGCCCACCGCGCGGTACGACGTGAGCCACTTACCCGCCCTGTTCCGCCGCATTCCTGGTCGCCGGCTGGCGTCGTACCGGGAAAGTCGCCGGGTGGCGCCGCCGGGAAAGCGCTGGGCGGTGATCCCGCGCGACGGTAGAGTCGGGCACGTGGAGATTCCCCGTCGGAACACCGCCGCGACCGCACGAGCTACCAGCTCGTCGGTTGCCGCCGTCTGATCTCCCGATTCCCCGCCGGCGACCGGAAACGGTCCGCCGGTGCGTCGACTCTTCGCGGCTCGCCCCGCCTCGGTGGCCCTTTCCGGTCGTCCCGACCCCGGAAGGCCACCGCCGTGACACCCGAGCAGATTGTCCGCATCTTCGTCGACTACTACCGCGAGCGGGGGCACCTGTTGGTGCCCGACACCTCGCTCATCCCGCCGCCCGGCGATCCGGTGCTCTTCACCACCTCCGGGATGCACCCACTGACCCCGTACCTGGAGGGTCTCGCGCATCCGCTCGGGCGGCGTCTGGTGGACCTCCAGCGTTGCCTGCGCACCACCGACCTGGACGAGGTCGGCGATCCCACCCACCTGACCGTGTTCGAGATGCTCGGGTCGTGGTCACTCGGTGACTACGGCGGTGCGCAGAGCCTGCGCTGGGGCTACGACCTGCTGCACGAGGGCTTCGGCATCGAGCGGGACCGGCTGCACGTCACCGTGTTCGGTGGCGACGACCGGGTCGGCCCGGACACCACCTCGCTCGCGACCTGGACCGAGCTCGGCGTACCGGTCGAGTTGACCCGCGAGGAGAACTGGTGGTCGAACGGGCCGACCGGACCCTGTGGACCCGACTCCGAGATCTTCGTCTGGACCGGGTCGACCCCGCCGCAGGGGTCGCCGGGCACCGACAACCGGTGGATGGAGGTCTGGAACCACGTCCAGATGCGCTACCGACGGTACGACGACGGCCGCCTCGAACCCCTGCACCAGCCCAACATCGACACCGGCATGGGACTGGAGCGAATGGAGATGGTCCTGTCCGGCAACGGTTCGGTGTTCGAGGGCGACGGCTTCGAGCCGTGGGTGCGTACCGTCTCCGGGCTGTGGGGACTTGACCGGGAGTCGTTGCGCCGGGTCTGCGACCACCTGCGGGCGAGCGTCGTGGTCATCGGTGACGGCGTACGCCCGGCGAACACCGGCCGGGGGTACGTGCTGCGCCGGCTGATCCGCCGGGTGCTCACCACACTCTGGCGCGACGATCCGGTGCGGAGTCTGTCCGATCTGCCCCCGGAGCCGTTCGAGCACACCCTCGACCGGTTCCGCCAGCGGGTCGACGTCGGGGACCTGCGCGACCTGCTCTCCGACGAGGAGCGGCGGTTCCGTGGCCTGCTCGGGCGTGGGCGGCCGCTGGTCTCCCGGACGAGGTCCCGCGGCCCGCTGACCGACGCCGACTACCACTGGCTGCACGACACCCACGGGTTGCCCAGGGAACTGGTCGACGGCCTGCTCGGGGAGGCGGACTGAGAGTCACCGGCGCGGGGATTCGAGTACGCAGCGCAGCGGGCTCCGGCACATTCCGTGGCGTCCGGCAATGATTCCGGACGGAGTCTGGACACTGCGGATGTTCGACGCCCGGCGTCGCCTAGCGTCGGGGAATGGCACATGAAGAGCCGCTGGCACTGTTCGCGGCCCGGTTGCGTGAGTTACGCGCGGAATGCGGCGAGCCGTCGCTGCGGGAACTGTCGGCGTACATGAAGGAGGGCGGTCGGACGTTTCCCCGGTCGACCGTCGGTGACAAGCTCGCCGGGGTTTCGAAGCCGTCGTGGGAGTTCGTCGAGGCGTACGTGAGCACCTGCGCCCGCCTCGGCGGCTGGCCGGCGGACCTGGAGCACTGGCGGGTGTCGTACCGCAGGCTGTTGCGGCAGTTGGCGGAGCGGCGGTCCGGCCACCGCCAGGCGGTGGCCGCGCAGGTGGAACTTGCCGGCGCGGACCCGGCGGCGCGGGCCGAACCCGGTCTGGTCCCGGCCGCGGACCCGCCGCGGCAGCTCCCCGGCGACGTCCCCGCCTTCACCGGCCGCGAAGCCGAATTTGTCGCCCTGGACGACCTGCTGACCACCTCGGCCGCCGCCGGGTCGGTCGCGGTCGTCTCCGGTACGGCGGGAGTCGGCAAGACGGCCCTGGCGGTGCACTGGGCGCACCGGGTCGCCGCCGCCTTCCCCGACGGGCAGCTCTACCTCGACCTGCGCGGGTACGACGCGGAGGCGCCGGTGACACCGGTCCGCGCGCTGGAGGGGTTCCTGCACGCGCTGGACGGCGCGCGGGCCCAGACCTGGGGCGGCGTGGACGAACTCGCCGCCCGGTTCCGGTCGGTGGTGGCCGGGCGGCGGATGCTGCTGGTGCTGGACAACGCCGGCTCGGTCGACCAGGTCCGCCCACTGCTGCCCGGTACGGCGTCCTGCTTCGTGCTGGTCACCAGCCGGGACCGGCTCACCGCCCTGGCCGTCCGGCACGGGGCGCGGCGGGTGGAACTGGACCGGCTGTCGCTGGCCGAGTCGCTGCGCCTGCTGGGGGCGCTGGTCGGACCACGGATCGGGACCGAACCCGACTCCGCCGCCGTGCTCGCCCGCCGGTGCGCCCAGCTTCCGCTGGCCCTGCGGATCGCCGGTGACCTGGCCGCCGCCCGCCCGACGGCCCCGCTGGCGGATCTCGCCGACGACCTCGCCGACGAGCGGCACCGGCTGGACCTGCTCGACGCGGGCGGCGACGAACGCACCGACGTACGGGCGGTCTTCTCCTGGTCGTACCGGCGGCTGGATGCCGGGGCGATGCGGCTGTTCCGGTTGCTCGCCCTGCATCCGGGTGACTTCGACCGGTACGCCGCCGCGGCGCTCGCCGGACTCGACCCGGCCGAACTGCACCGGCCCCTGGAGACGCTGCTCCGGACCCACCTGGTCCAACGCGTCGACGGCGATCGGATGGAACTGCACGACCTGCTCCGCGCGTACGCCCACGAACTGCTCGGCGACGACGAACGCCGCCGGGTCGAGGTGCTGGTCGACTACTACCGGCACACCGCCGTCGCCGCACTGGACGTGGCCTCGCCCGACGACGACCGGTACGACTGGCTCAGCCGGGGCGGATACTCGGGTGCGCTGCCGCCGTTCCCGAGCGCGGAGGTGGCCCGGCGCTGGCTGGACGCGGAACGGTCGAACCTGATGGCGGTGACGGACTACGCCCACCGGCACGAGCGCTGGGACGAGACCCGTGAACTGTCCGCGATGCTCTGGCGCTACCTCGATCTCGACCCGGTGCCCGACGGTGGGCACCCGCTGCTGTCGTACGCGAGATAGCGGCGGGGGCCGCGACACCCGGCGGAGCACCGGCGCGTGGCGGGCTGTCGACGGTGGTCGGTCAGCCGAGCGGGTGGACGATGTCCCGGGCGTGGTCGGCGACGGCCGCCCCGACGACGGTGGCCTCCAGCGGCAGCACCTCCAGGCACCGCCGTACGGCCGCGGCCATCAGCGCGTTCGGCACCCGCATGGAGAGGGTGCAGTGCGGTACCCACCGGCCCGGTTGGTAGTGCTCGGCGAGGACCACGCCGGCAGCGGCCAGCCGGGCGTGCACGTCGGCGTGATGGGCCAGCATCTCCGGGGTCGGTGTCGGGCCCAGCCACAGCACCCGCCCGACGAACTGTCCGGCGTGCTCGAACGACATCCGCAGCGGTGCCGCCACGACCATCCCAGTCAGGGCGTCGGCCACCCGTACCGGGTCGAGACGCGGCGCGACCGCGAGCGAGACGTGCGGGCGGTGCCGCTGACCCAGCAGCGACCGCAGGCTCTGCACGCCCTCGGACTCCAGGGCGTCCCACAGCGTCCGGATCCGCCGGGTGGCGTCCGGGTCCAGATACAGTTCGAGCGCCGCGACCACCGGGTCACGATAGTGGTCCGGTGATCAAGCCCGTGTTCAGGTCCGGTTGCCGGCCGTACGCCGGGCCTTCGACCGCCGTCCGGCGCCGCGGCCCGGCTCCCTTCCGGCTGGTGGTTGCCGCTGACCGCCGCGAACGTCCTCGGGGTGCCGCTGGCCAACCAGCTCGGCCTCCAGGGCGTCCAGCGCGGTCCGCAGCTCGCGCAGCCGTTCACCGATGGCCCGCGCACTCTCCGGTGGATCCGGCTTCGGGTCCGGGGCGGGCGGGGCCGGCGGGTGCCGGTCGGCGACCCGTCCGGCGGCCGGCTCCGCCTGGTGGGCCTCCTCCAACGCCTTGAGTACGATGCCGATCAGCAGGTTCGTGAGCAGGTACGACGCCACGATGATGTACGACGTGTAGTAGGGGATGCTCCATTCGGAAACCAGCCGACCGGTCTCCAACGCGTCCGTGATTCCGTCCAGCGAGAGCAGCAGGAACAGGGTGAGCATCGCCCGCCCGACGGTGCCGTACCGGTCCGGCTGGGCCTCGCCGAAGGTCATCCAGCCGACCATCGCGTACAGGTAGACGGTCAGCGTCGCGATCAGCAGGAAGCTGCCCAGGCCGGGCAGGCTGCGCAGCACCCCGCCTATGATCATCCGTAGGCTGGGGAAGAGCCGCACCGCCCGTACCACCCGGGCGAGCCGGAACAGTCGCAGCAGGGTGACGTTCTCCCGTACGCCCGGCAGCAGGGGTGCGCAGACGACCAGCAGGTCGAAGACGTTCCAGCCGTCGCGGAAGAAGCCGCGCGGCGCGCGGAGGTGCGCGCCGAACCGCAGGCCCAGCTCGACCGTGAAGCAGGCGAGGCAGGCGTACTCGACGGCGAGCAGGACACCGCCGGCCCGGTCCAGCGCCCGGTCGTAGGTCTCGACCCCGAGCACAATCGCGTTGACGATGATCACGCCGAAGGCGGCGGCGTTGAACCAGTCCGCGCCCACCACCCGCCCACACCAGCCTGCCACTCGTGTCCTGACGGCAGCCGGAACCTCGTTCACGCCGAGCACTCTCCCCTGTGGATCAGCCTGTCGCGGGGCAGCCTACCCAGGTTGACAGCCATCGTTGACTTCTCCGGCTCGGGCCCGGCGACAGCGGCGCCGGACGAACCGGTGCAGGGGGTGATCAGCAGGCGGCCGGGCGGTGGACCCGGTCGGGCCACCCCGCCCCCGACCCGGCGGGCACCGGCGGGCTCGGGGTCGTCGGCGGTGGACCCGGCCGGTGCACCTTGGCCCGGACCTGCTCGGCGTCGGGATGACCGAGCGCGTCGAGGATGTCGAGCGATCCGAGCCAGCAGTGCCGGGCGGCCTCCGGGTCGCCCGCCGCCTGCTGGCTGTCCCCGATGTGGGTGAGGGTGTCGGCCTCGTAGTAGCGGTGACCCACGGCCCGGAACAGGTCGACCGCCCGGCGGTAACACGCGATGGCCTGACGATGGTTGCCCAGATGGTGGTGGGCGTAGCCGAGGCTGTCCCAGGTGTTCGCCTCGCCGAACCGGTCGCCGACCGACCCAGCAGGACCAGGGCGCGTTCGCAGTGCCGCAGCGCCTGCCCGTGGTCGTGCAGCTGGGCGTACTGCCAGCCGACCGAGTTCAGCGCGCGGGCCACCATGGCAGTGTCACCGACGGTCTCGAACAGGTCGAGGGCCCGCTGCGCGTGGACGAGCGCCTGCCGGTGACATCCCTGACGGGAGAACACCCAGGCGATGCTGCGGTCGGTGCGCGCCTGACCGGCCGTGTCGCCGAGTTCGCCGTACAGTCCCGCCGCCCGAACCCGATTTTATGGGCCAGGACAACCGTGGCGTAACCGCTCCGGACGGCTCAGTCGGACACCGGACCATAGCGGGTTTCAGCGTCGCGTCGACACCCCTGTGTGTCCCCTGTGAGATTCGGGAACAACGCCGGCAAGCGGCATCGCCCGTACCATTCACGGATCTCCACCGATTCCGGATCCCGACCCGGGAAAGTCGTCATGGTTCTCCGAATCGGATCGTGGTCACCACACCCTCCCACCCATCCTGACCAGCACCCCCGCCCGCCGCAAGCACCCCCGCCACCAATCGCCGACGACGCCGCCATCAACTCCATCACCAACCACCGGATCTCCGTCCACACCGCTAACATCCAGAACATCCACACCGACGCCCCCATCCAGACGAAGGTCCACAACCCAGCGATGACAGTCCCATATATGTGTTGCCTGCAAATGGAGCACGGGTGTATTCAGACGGCGCCCTCCTCCCTCCTCCTCCCTCCTCCCCTCTCCTCGTCGATCTAGGGCAAATACGTGCTAGTTGATCTCTAAACACACGTATTCGCCCTAGATCGACGAGGAGAGGGGTGGGGAGGGGAGGGAGGAGGGGCGCGAGGGGGGGAGGGGGAGGGGGTGGACGTGCGGGGGTGGTGGGGGTTGGGTGGTGGGGTGGTGGTTGATGTGGTGGTTGTCGGGGGTGGGGTGGTTGGGCTTACCTGTGCGGTGCGGTTGCAGGGGGAGGGGGCGCGGGTGGCGGTGGTGACGGCGGACGAACCGGCGCGGACGGTGTCGCGGATCGCGGCGGCGGTGTGGTATCCGACCCATACCGAGGGTGATCCACGGGTGCTGGACTGGGCTCGGCGTACGTTCGACGAACTGTCCGAACAGGCGCGCCGGGCGGTGCCCGGGGTGGTGATGCGGCCGACGAGGATGCTGCTGCGCGGCGGGGACGGATCGTTGCCGTGGTGGGCTGCCGCCGTACCGGATTTCCGGTCGACCGCGCCGACCGGCCCGGCCGGCGGCCACCTCGGCGAGTGGCGGTTCACCGTGCCCTCGGTGGAGATGGGACCCTATCTCGACTGGCTGCTCGGGCGGTTCACGGTGGCCGGCGGGGTGCTGCTGCGGCGGCGGTTGGCCCGTCTCGCCGACGTCGCGGAACTGGCCCCGGTGGTGGTCAACGCCACCGGCCTGGCGGCGGGGGTGCTGGCCGGCGACGACGCGGTTCATCCGGCCCGTGGTCAGATCGTCCTGGTCGGCAACCCCGGAGTGCACGTCTCCGTACGGGACGAGGACAACCCGGCCGGGATGACGTACGTCCATCCGCGCAGCGAGGACGTGGTGCTCGGCGGCACCTTCGAGCGCGACGTGTGGGACACCACGCCGGACGAGGCCACCGGGCGCGCCATCCTGGACCGCTGCGTCGCCCTGGTGCCGGAACTGTCCGGCGCCCCGGTGCTGGCCCAACTGGTCGGGTTGCGACCGGCGCGGCACGGCGGCGCGCGGGTGGCGATCGACCCCGTCGGGCTGCCCGGCGGACGCCGGTTGGTGCACGCCTACGGGCACGGTGGGGCCGGCGTCACCCTCGCCTGGGGCTGCGCCGACGAGGTGGTCGAGCTGTGCCGTGGGCCGGTAGCGGGCTAGCGCCGGGGCTGCGCCGGCGCGGTCGTCGCGGGTTGGTTCCGCCGCAGCGGCGCGGCGAGCGCGACGAACCGGTCGGCCGTGTGCGCCTCGCCCGGCAGGTCGAGGATCGGGCCGAGTGCCGCCGCCCAGCCGTGGCAGAACAGCTCCCAGCCGTCGTGTACGGCCAACCCGTCGTCGGCCCGCCGCGCCTGTCGCAACATGGCCAGGTCACCCCGGTAGTTCAGATCCCACACGACGGCACCGGACGGGAATCCGGCGACCGGCGACAGTGGACTTCCGGGGCGGTCCTTGCCCAGCCCGGTGGCGTTGACCACGAGCGTTCCGGCCGGGCTCCGTTCGACCGGGCCGTCCCACGGCCCGGCGCCGACGTGTATGTCCAGACCGACCCGCCGGGCGGCCGCCCACGGGCCGAGGACCGATCGCAGGTGGTCGGCGGCGGCGTGGTGCCGGTCGGTGAACACCAGCCTGGCCGGCGGGACCGGGCGGTCCAGCAGATGGCGGCCGAGGGCGATCGCGGTGCCGCCCGCGCCGAGGCAGACGACCTGTTCGCCGTCGGGCCAGATCCGGTCCACCACCCGCCCGACCGAGATCGGGTCGCGGGCGAAGCCGACCAGGCCGTCGGATCCGCGGCGCAGCGCGTTGACCTCACCGCACTCGGCCGCCACCGGGTCGAGCCGGGCGAGCAGGTCGCCGGCGGCGGCCAGCAGGGCCACCTTGTGCGAGGTGATGACCGCGCCGAGCGCCGTGTCGTCGCGGGCCAGCTCCGCGACCAGGTCGCGGTAGGTCTCGGCGGGCGCGGCCAGCGGTACGTCGCGGCACCGCAGACGTACGTCGAGACCGAGGTCGGCGAGCCAGACGGGGAACGCCTGGTTGACCATGGACTGGGCGGTCGACACCCCCACGAACCACACTGTGGACGTCACCGGCCAATTATGACCTTGCCCGGTCCGCCGGCCCGCTGAGAGAGCGCGATCCGGGGCAATGAGCACGGGAACCAGCCGCTACGGTAGAGCGCGTTCACGTGTTGCGGAACGCCTTCGACTCACATAGTTTGCTTCCGCAACCGAACGGCTGATGCCGATCTCTTCACGGAGGCGACGATGGCGTTGGTGACATGGCGCGGCACCCTCCGGGCGGGTGTGCGCGGGTCCCTCCGGCTGCCGGGGCGGGCCCATCCGGTGCCCCCGGCCGCCCTGCACGCGTACGCGTCGGTGGACCTGACCGGGGAGGTGCGGCGATGAGTGATGCCCCGATCCTGCTTGAAATGCGCTCGATCACCAAGGAGTTTCCGGGTGTCCGGGCGCTCGCCGACGTGAACCTGGTGGTCCGGGCCGGTGAGATCCACGCGATCTGCGGTGAGAATGGCGCCGGGAAGTCGACCCTGATGAAGGTGCTCAGCGGCGTCTATCCGTACGGCAGCTATTCCGGTGACATCGTCTACCGCGACGCCGAGTGCCGGTTTTCCGACATCCGGGCCAGCGAACACGCCGGCATCGTGATCATCCATCAGGAACTGGCGCTGGTTCCCGGCATGTCCATCACGGAGAACCTCTTCCTGGGCAACGAGCCGCGCCGCGCGGGCGTGATCGACTGGAAGGTGGCGAACCGCCGGGCGCTGGAGCTGATGGCGCAGGTGGGTCTGCGGGAGGACCCGGACACCCTGGTCAAGGACATCGGCGTCGGCAAGCAGCAGCTCATCGAGATCGCGAAGGCGTTCGCGAAGGACGTGAAGCTGCTCATCCTGGACGAGCCGACCGCTGCCCTGAACGAGGCGGACTCGCAGCACCTGCTGGACCTGCTGCGCGGGTTCCGGGAGCGGGGCATCACCTCGATCATCATTTCGCACAAGCTCAACGAGATCGAGCAGATCGCCGACTCGATCACCATCCTGCGCGATGGTCGGAGCATCGAGACGCTCGACGTCCAGGCGGAGGGGGTCAACGAGGACCGGATCGTCCGGGGCATGGTCGGCCGGGAGTTGAGCAGCCGGTTCCCGGACCACACCCCGTCGATCGGCGACGTCTTCTTCGAGGTACGCGACTGGACCGTCCGGCATCCGATCTCGGCCGAGCGCCTGGTCTGCAAGGGATCGAGTTTCACCGTACGACGCGGTGAGATCGTCGGCTTCGCCGGGCTGATGGGTGCCGGGCGGACCGAGTTGGCGATGAGCGTGTTCGGCCGGTCGTACGGCACGTACCTGTCCGGGCGGGTCTTCAAGGACGGTCGGGAGATCGTGCTGAGGTCGGTGTCGGACGCGATCGACCACGGGCTCGCGTACGTCAGCGAGGACCGCAAGTCGATCGGCCTGAACCTGCTCGACGACATCAAGACCTCGATGGTCTCGGCCAAGCTCGGCAAGGTCTCCACCCGTGGCGTGGTCGACCGGGTGAAGGAGTACCGCGCGGCCGAGGGCTACCGGACCGGGCTGCGGGTCAAGGCCCCGAGCGTCGACGAGGGGGTCACCAAGCTGTCCGGCGGCAACCAGCAGAAGGTGGTCCTGGCGAAGTGGATGTTCACCGACCCGGACCTGCTGATCCTCGACGAACCGACCCGCGGCATCGACGTGGGTGCCAAGTACGAGATCTACGGCATCATCCAGCGGCTCGCTGACCAGGGCAAGGGCGTCGTCATCATCTCCTCGGAGCTGCCCGAGCTGATCGGCCTGTGTGACCGCATCTACACGGTGTTCGAAGGAACCATCACCGGCAACCTCGACAAGCGGGACGCGGACCCGGAGACCCTGTTGAAGCAGATGACCTCAGCGAAGAAGACGCAGACGCCATGAGTCGAATCCGAGACCTCCGGAAGTCCCTGTTCGGCGGGACGACCTCGAACGCCCGGCAGTTCGGGATGATCTTCACCCTGGTGGCGATCGTCCTGCTGTTCCAGATCCTGACCGACGGGCTCACCCTGAATTCGGGGAACCTGATCTCGCTGGTGAGTCAGTACTCGTACATCCTCATCCTGGCCATCGGGATGCTGATGGTGATCGTCGCCGGCCACATCGACCTCTCCGTGGGCTCGATCGCCGCGTTCGTCGGCATCGTGGTGGCGAAGGTCATGCAGGACTACTCCGTCCCGTGGTTCGTCGCGATCCTGATCGGCCTGGGCGTCGGTGCCCTGATCGGCGCCTGGCAGGGATTCTGGGTCGCGTACGTCGGGGTGCCCGCGTTCATCGTCACGCTCGCCGGCATGATGCTGTTCCGGGGCGGCAACCAGTTCATCGGCAACGCCGACACCATCCCCGTACCCGAGGGTTTCAAGGTCATCGGTGCCGGTTTCCTGCCCGAGGTCGGTCCGGGGACCGGCTACAACAACCTCACCCTGCTGCTCGGGCTCGCGGCCTGTGTGGCGGTGGTGCTCCGGGAGTGGCGGCTGCGTCGGACCCGGCGGGAGATGGCGGCCGAGGTCGCGCCGATGTGGATCTCGGCCCTCCGGGTCGCGGCCGCGCTCGGTGTGATCGTGTACGTGACCATGCGGTTCGCCGGCGGCCGGGTGGGCACCAGCTTCCCGATCTCCGGAATCATCCTCGCCGTCCTGGTGCTCGCGTACTCCTTCGTCACCCGCAACACCGCCGGGGGCCGGCACATCTACGCGGTCGGCGGCAACGCGCGGGCCGCCGAGCTGTCCGGGGTGAAACTCCGGCGGGTCAACTTCTTCGTGATGATGAACATGTCGGTGCTCGCGGCGCTCGCCGGCATGATCTTCGTCGCCCGCTCCGCCGCGTCCGGCCCACAGGACGGGTTGGGTTGGGAGCTCGACGCCATCGCCGCCGTCTTCATCGGTGGCGCGGCGGTCTCCGGTGGACTCGGCACCATCAGCGGTTCGATCGTCGGCGGCCTGGTGATGGCCGTACTCAACAACGGCTTGCAGCTGATGGGCGTCGGGTCGGACCGGGTCCAGATCATCAAGGGGCTGGTGCTGCTGCTGGCCGTCGCGCTCGACGTTTACAACAAGAACCAGGGACGGACCTCGATCACCGGCGCGTTCATGCGCCAGTTCCGCCGGCAGACAGCCACCGGGCCGGCGTCCGTGTCCGAGACGGGCTCCGAGCCCGCGAAGACCCCGGTGGCCGGCTGACGGTCACCGCCGACGGGGCGGAAGACATCTGCCCCGCTCACTTCGAAGAAGGGCCACCACCCATGCGTAAGTTCCTCGCCAGGAGCGTCGCGCTCAGCGCCGTAGCCCTGCTGGCGCTCACCGCCTGCTCCGAACGTGAAGGCTCCGACTCCGGCTCGACCGGGTCGGAGAAGGGCTTCGCCGCCGACGCGCTGATCGGTGTCGCGCTGCCGTCGAAGACCTCGGAGAACTGGGTCCTCGCCGGTGACCTGTTCACCAACGGCCTGAAGGAGGCCGGCTTCCAGTCCGACGTGCAGTACGCCGGCGCCTCCACCACCGTGGCCGACCAGCAGTCGCAGATCTCGGCGATGGTCACCAAGGGCGCCAAGGTGATCGTCATCGGCGCGACCGACGCCGCGCAGCTCGCGACCCAGGTCGAGGCGGCGAAGAAGGAGGGCGCGGTGGTGATCGCGTACGACCGGCTGATCACGAACACCAAGGACGTGGACTACTACGTCGCGTACGACAACTTCAAGGTCGGTCAGCTCCAGGGCGAGGCGCTGCTCAAGGGCATGAAGGAGAAGAAGCCGACCGGCCCGTACACGATCGAGCTGTTCGCCGGCTCGCCGGACGACAACAACTCCGGGGTGTTCTTCAACGGCGCGATGGACATCCTGAAGAAGGAGATCGACGCCGGCAACGTGGTGGTCGGCTCCGGCCAGACCGACATCAAGCAGGTCGCCACCGAGGGCTGGAAGGCCGAGAACGCCCAGCGGCGGATGGACTCGCTGCTCACCTCCAGCTACAGCAGCAAGACCCTGGACGGCGTGCTCTCGCCGAACGACACCCTGGCCCGCGCGATCATCACCTCGGTCAAGGGTGCCAACAAGCCGCTGCCGGTGGTGACCGGGCAGGACTCCGAGGTCGAGTCGGTCAAGTCGATCATGGCGGGCGAGCAGTACTCGACCATCAACAAGGACACCCGCAACCTGGTCAAGCAGACCATCCAGATGGTCAAGGACCTCCAGTCCGGGAAGGACGCCCAGGTCAACGACGCCAAGTCGTACGACAACGGCGTCAAGGTCGTCCCGGCGTACCTGCTCGCGCCGCTGATCGTCACCAAGACCAACGCCGTCGAGGCGTACGCCAACGACCCGAAGCTGGCCCCGCTCACCAAGTAACACCCGAGCGAGTAACACCCGTTCGAACGGCATCATCGGGTCCCCGGAGTTCCCACTCCGGGGACCCGGTCCCGTCCCGGGCAGCACACGCGGCATGATGGGTAGCTGCCGAAGGTGCCACCGGAGGACGGTGGCAGCGCCAGTTCAGCAGCACCGAACCAGGTGACAGGAGAACCATGAGCACCCTCGCCGACCAGACCATCGCCGCCCTGCGCTCGGGCCACGACGAACTTGCCGCTTTCGTCCGGGACCTCGGCCCGGAGGACCTGCTCCGGCCCTCCGGCGCCAGCGAGTGGCAGGTGTCCCAGGTGCTCAGCCATCTGGGCAGTGGCGCCGAGATCGGCCTGGCGGGACTGACCGCCGCGATCGAGGGTGGATCCGCGCCCGACGGCGAGTTCAACCGCAAGGTGTGGGCCCGGTGGGACGCCATGACCGCCGACGAGCACGCCGCCGGGTTCCTCGAAGCCAACCAGCGGCTGGTCGAGGCGTACGAGGCGCTGGACCCGACCACCCGCGCGGAGCTGCGGGTGGACCTCGGCTTCCTGCCCGAGCCGATCGACGTCGGCAACGCCGCCCGGTTCCGGCTCAGCGAGTTCGCCCTGCACCAGTGGGACGTCGAGGTCGGCTTCAACCCGTACGCGACCGTCACGCCGACGGCGGTGCCGCTGCTGCTCGACCAGGCCGCGGGGATGCTCGCCTGGACCGGTCGCCCCGACACCCTCGCCGGCCGGCAGGGCACCCTGGCGCTGCGGCTGAGCGACCCCGACCGGGCGTACGGGCTGCGGCTCGGTGAGCGGTTCGAGCTGACCGACGTACCGGAGCAGCCGGACGGTGAACTGGTCATCCCGGCCGAGGCGTGGCTGCGGCTGTCCGTCGGCCGGCTCGCCGAGCGGTACACGCCGGACGGCGTGCGGGTGACCGGCCCGTTCAGCCTGGACGACCTGCGCCGGGCCTTCCCCGGCTTCTGATCCCGGCCGGGGCGCCGTCGTACCGGCGGATCGTGTGACACCGGCGGGTGGTCAGGCGATCCGCCCGGTTTTCCGGACGTTCAGCGGACCAGCAGGTCGAGCAGGCGCGCCAGCTCGCCGGCCGGATCCTCGGTCAGTCCGGTGTGTACCGGACCGGCCTGGATCACCGTGCTGCGCGGCGCGGTGAGCCAGCGGAACCGTTCGCCGAGCCGCATCCCGGCCGCCGGTCCGCCCGTCGGCCCACCGGTGCAGGTGGTGTCCCAGCCGCGCAGTGCGGTGGCGACCGCCTCCACGTCGACGCCGGGATCGAGGCAACGCAGCCGATCGGCGTCGAGGTGGAGACTCACCGCGAGGAAGTCGCGGGACTGGCAGTAGAGCACCACTCCGACGTTGATCTGCTCGCCCCGCTCGACGCGCGGGACGGCGCGGATGGCCGCGTACTCGAAGGGTTTCCTCATGTCGTCGCCACCCGGGGCAGCCAGGCGCCGGAGTCGGCGACCCGGGCGGACAGGTGGGCCAGGTACGCCGCCCGTGCCTCGTCCGGGGACCCGAAGTCCGGCCCGGTGAGCCAGTCGTCGGGCACCAGCGTCAGCACCCCGGCCAGCAGGTCGGCCGTCACCCGTGGGGCGAGCTCGGCGTCGGCCTCGGCGACCCGCGTCGCGTACGGCGCCAGGACGTGGTCGTCGGCCCGGAACGGCCGCCGGACGGCCGCCGCCGAACGGGGCCAGTTGTGGTGGAAGTAGATCGCCGCGCCGTGGTCGATCAGCCAGAGCTCGCGGTGCCAGATCAGCAGGTTCGGGTTACGCCAGCTCCGGTCGACGTTCTCCAGGTACGCGTCGAGCCAGAGCACCCGCGAGGCGAGTTCCGGATCCACCGGGTGCGCGAGCGGGTCGTAGCCGAGCGCGCCGGGCAGGAAGTCCAGGCCGAGGTTGGCACCGCCGCTGGCCGCGAGCAGTTCCTGGACCTCCTGGTCGGGCTCGGCGCGGGCGATGATCGGGTCGATGTCGATCACCACCAGCCGGGGTACGGGCAGCCCCAGGCTCCGCGCGAGTTCACCGGCCACCACCTCGGCCACCAGCGTCTTCGGGCCCTGCCCGGCACCCCGGAACTTCACCACGTACGTGCCGAGGTCGTCCGCCTCGACCAGGCCCGGTAGCGAACCGCCCTCGCGCAGCGGGGTCACGTATCGGGTCCCGGTGACGTGACGCAGCATGCCGCCCACCCTAGTGGCGGCCGGGAGCGCGGCGACGGCGGGATGCCGCGCCGATCGTGCACGAATCGTGGCGCCGGCCCACCGGGACCGGGCACCCGACCGGCGTCAGGACCCGGACGTCGTGTCGTCGGCGAGCAGTTCGCGGACCCGGGGGATGACCTCGGTGCCGTACAGCTCGATGGCGGTCATCAGTCGGTCGTGCGGCAGGGTGCCGTTGGAGTACTTCAGGTCGAAGCGCTGCACGCCCAGGGCCCGTACCGTGTTCGCGATCTTCCGGGCGACGGTCTCCGGCGACCCGACGTGCATGGCCCCCTCGGTGACGTCGTGGTCGAAGCGCTCCCGCGTCATGGGCGGCCAGCCCCGCTCGGCACCGATCCGGTTGAACAGCACCCGCACGTGCGGCCAGAGGATGTCGGCCGCCTCCTCGTCGGTCCGCGCGACGAAGCCGGGGGAGTGCACCGCGACCGGAAGCGGCTCCTTGCCGAACTCGGCCAGGGCGCGGTGGTACAGGTCGACGTAGGGCGCGAACCGGGCCGGGGCGCCGCCGATGATGGCCAGCACCAGCGGGAAGCCGTACTCGGCGGCGCGGACGACCGACTCGGGGCTGCCGCCGACACCGATCCAGGTACGGATGTGTCCGGACTCGGTCTTCGGGTAGACGTGCTGCTTCTCCAGCGGGGCGCGTACGGTGCCCTGCCAGCTGACCGCGTCCTCGGTCAGCAGGTGCGACATCAGGTCGGCCTTCTCCGCGAAGAGCCGGTCGTAGTCGGTGAGGTCGTAGCCGAACAGCGGGAACGACTCGGTGAACGAGCCACGGCCGAGGGTGATCTCGGCGCGTCCGTGCGAGAGCGCGTCGAGGGTGGCGAACCGCTCGAAGACGCGTACCGGGTCGTCGGAGCTGAGCACGGTGACGGCGGTGCCGAGGCGGATCCGTTCGGTCCGGCTGGCGATCGCGGCGAGCACGATCTCGGGCGCCGACACCGCGTAGTCGTCGCGGTGGTGCTCACCGATGCCGAAGCCGTCGATGCCCAGCCGGTCGGCGAGCACCGCCTGCTCGACGACGTTCCGGATCACCTGGCCGTACGGTAGGCGGTTGCCCTCGGCGTCGACGGTGACGTCGCCGAAGGTGTCCAGGCCGAACTCCACACCGGTCGCCATGATGTCTCTCCCTCGTCGGTACGCCCCGGGCGTACCCGCGCCGTGACTACTTCCGGCGGTGCAACGGCGGTGCCGATGATCCCATTCCCGTCCCGTGACGGCTCATGCCCGATCCCGGTGCGGCGGACCGGGCGGTCTGCCGCACCAGGCTCGGTCAGCCGCGGGAACGCGGCAGGCAGCACTTCTTGTACTTGTTACCCGAACCGCACCAGCAGGCGTCGTTGCGCTCGGGCGGCCACGGGATCTGGCTGGACCCGGTCGTCAGCTCCTGCGCGTACGCCGCGCGGATCTTCGGGTCGGTCGGATCCCCACCCCGCTGGGGGGCGAAACCGACCAGTCCGTCGAGCGAACCCCTGAGCACGGTCAGCCCGGTACGGCCGCCACCGGCGAGCCGGGTCAGCTCCCGCTCCAGCCGGGCCCGGTGCTCGTCCCAGTCCCGGCCGTAGGTCTCGCCCAGGGCGGGCCAGTCCGACCGCAGCCGGTCGAAGTCGTCCCGGGGCCAGAACAGCAGGTCGGTGGCGGTCGGCTCGGTCACCGTACGGCCGGTGTTACCGGTCAGGCCGCTCTCCAGCCGGTCGGCCAGGTTGTCGTTCTGGTCGTGCGGCAGGGCGAGGTCCCGGCGTACCCGGTGGCGCTGCTGGAGCAGGAAGAACAGCACCCCGGCGGAGTCGGCGTCCTTCGGTTCCTTCGGCTGGTCGGTGGAGGCGGCGCGGTCCGCCATGATCGTCTCCACCGCCGTGGTCAACCACTGCTCGGCGGTGCTGCTGCGACCGCCGGCGTCCAGCGCGGCGCTGACGTACGCCGCGGCGTCGCCCTGTTCGGTGAGCAGTGGGCGCAGCGCGGTGAGTTCGTCGATCGCCTCGTCGTCCCGGCCGACGCGGAACAGGATCCGGGCGCGCAGCGCGCGGGCGAAAGCGCCGGTGCTGTCATCCTGTGTCCGGTACGCGTCGACGGCCCGATCCGCGTAGCGCAGCGCGGCGTCGAGTTTCGCCCTGCTCTCGGCGATCTCGGCGGCCAGGGTGAGCGCGTAGCCGGTGTCGGTCGGGTCGGCCAGCCGGCCCTGGTCGGCGGCCTCGGCCAGTTCGGCGGCGATGCCGAGCGGGTTTGCCGCGCCGAGCGCGGACTGGCGCAACTCGGTCAGATCGGCGCTGGTGAGCACGTTAGTCGTTGGCACGGTTTCACGTTACTGCGCCAGCCGGGGTGAGCGTCGTCGCTGCGCTGTTGCACCCGTCTCACCCCGACCGGTGGCCGGTCGCGTCGGCCGGGAACAGGATCACCGAGCGGGCCCCCTCGCCCCGGGCCATCCGGTCCAGCGCCGCCGGGGCCTGGTCGAGGCCGATCCGATCGGTGATCAGCGGGCCCAGGTCGAGCGACCCGTCGAGTGCCGCGTCGGCGAGTTCGGGCAGGTCCCGGTCGGGGTCGGAGGAGCCGTAGACCGAGGAGCGGAGGATCCGGGCGGAGTGGAAGATGTCGAGCGCGCCCAGTTCGACCACGTCGTCCCTGGCACCCATGCCGACCACGGTGACCTGGCCGCCCCGGCGGGTGGCCCGCCAGGCCAGCCGGATCGTCGCCGCCCGGCCGACGCACTCGAACGCGTGGTCGACGCCCCGGCCGCCGGTGCGCGTGCGTACCGCCTTGTTCAGCGTGTCGTCGGAGCGCAGGAAGTCGGTGGCCCCGGCGGCGAGGGCCAGGTCGCGTTTTGCCTCCGACAGGTCGACGGCGATCACCGGGTCGGCGCCGGCCGCGCGGGCGGCGGCCACCACGGACAGACCCACCCCGCCGAGGCCGATCACCGCGACCGCGTCGCCGGCGACAACCCCTGCGGTACGGCGTACCGCGCCGACGCCGGTGAGCACGGCGCAGCCGAGCAGGGCGGCGGACTCGAACGGCAGCCCGGCCGGGACCGGGACGACCGCGTTCGCCGCCACCACCACCTCCTCGGCGAGCGCGCCGAGCCCGAGGGTGACGTGCAGCGGTGTCCCGTCGGCCAGGGTGGCGCCGTGCGGTACGGCCGGAGTGCCGGTGGTGGCGCAGAGCCACGGCTCGTCCCGCCGGCAGAACCAGCACTCCCGGCACGGTGGCGCCCAGTTCAGTGCGACGTGGTCGCCGACCCGGACCCGGTCGACCCCGGCACCGGCCGCGAGCACCACCCCGGCGGCCTCGTGCCCCAGCACCAGCGGGTACGGCGGCGCCAGCGTCCCGTTGACCATCGACAGGTCGGAGTGGCACACCCCGGCGGCGCGGATCGCCACCCGTACCTCGGTCGGTCCCGGTGCCGGCAGCAGGATCCGTTCGATCCGGGGTGCCGTGCCGGCCGCACCGGCGACCAACGCGCGTACCAGGCTCATCGCTGGATGGCCTTGGTCTGGCGGAACTCGTCGAGCCCGAAGGTGCCCAGTTCCCGGCCGAGCCCGGACTCCTTGTAGCCGCCGAACGGGGCGAGCGGGTTGAACGCCGCGCCGTTGATGTCGACCGAGCCGGTACGCATCCGTCGGGCGACAGCGAGCGCCCGGTCGTCGTCGCCCGACCACACCGCGCCGGCCAGCCCGTACCGGGAGTTGTTGGCCACCGCGACGGCCTGGTCGTCGTCGTCGAACGGGATCACCGCCAGCACCGGGCCGAAGATCTCCTCCTGGGCCAGGGCGCTGTCCGGGTCGACGTCGGCGAACACGGTCGGGGCGACGAAGTGGCCACGCTCGGGCACCTTCGCGTCGGGACCGCCGAGGACCAGTCGGGCGCCGTCGGCGAGGCCCTGTTCGACGTGGGCGCGTACGCGGTCGCGCTGGGCGGCCGAGACCAGCGGGCCGAGCCGGGTGGCGGGGTCGAACGGGTCCCCGGTCCGGTAGCCCTCGGCGGCCCGAGCGGCGAGGTCGAGGGCTTCGTCGTAGCGGCTGCGGTGCACCAGCATCCGGGTCCACGCGGTGCAGGTCTGGCCGGAGTTGAGCAGGGCGCTGCCGACGCCGGCCTTCACCGCGGCGCCGAGGTCGGCGTCGTCGAGGATCACGTTGGCCGACTTGCCGCCGAGTTCCAGGGCGACGCGGGCGATCCGGTCGGCGGCGAGGTGCGAGATGCGCCGGCCGGTGGCGGTCGATCCGGTGAACGAGACCATGTTGATGTCCGGGTGGGCGGCGATCGCCTCGCCCACCACCGGGCCGGTCCCGGTGACCAGGTTGACCACGCCGGGCGGCAGTCCGGCCTCGTCGATCGCGTCGAACAGCAGGTACGCCACCAGCGGGGTCAGCTCGCTGGGTTTGACCACGACGGTGCAGCCGGCGGCGAGGGCGGGGGCGAGTTTGGCGACCACCTGGTGCAGCGGATAGTTCCACGGGGTGATCGCCCCGACCACGCCGACCGGCTCGTGCACCACCAGTGAGTTGCCGACGAGCTGACCGGGCGGTGGTTGCGCGGCCAGCTCGACGTAGCCGCGCAGTACGGTCAGCGGCAGTCCGGCCTGCACCCGGGTCGCCATCCTCAGCGGGGCGCCGAGTTCCAGCACGACGGTACGGGCGATCTCGTCGCTCCGGGCGGTGAGTGCGGTGTGCAGCCGGTCGAGTGCGGCGGCCCGGTCGGCGGGGTCGGTCGCGGCCCAACTGTCGAAGGCGGCCCGGGCGGCGGCGACCGCCCGGTCCACGTCGGCGGTGGTGCCGGCCGGCACGGTGCCGATGACCTGCTCGGTGGTGGGGTTCTCGATTGGGATGGTGTCGGTGGCGGCGGGGGTGACCCACTGGCCGTCGAGGTAGAGGTCGGTACGGGTGAGGTCCATCGTGGGCCACCCCTCGGGGTCGACGGAAACTAGCGCTGCAAGTTTCGACTCTAGTACGCGCCGGCACCGGACGGCAGGGGAGGCAGCGGCCCGACCATCCGCTCGTAGGTGTGGGCGAGCCCTTCGATCAGGGCATCCAGGCCGAGCGTGAAGGCGCCCTCGTCGACGCTGCGCTGATGCTCGACCAGCCGGTGCGCCTGGGTCAGGTGGGGATACTGCTCGGCGTAGAAGCCGGGGTCCTCGACGAAACCGCGGGCGAACGAACCCAGCGCGGAGCCGGTCACGAAGTAGCGCATCAGCGCGCCGATGTGGGTGGCCCGCGCCGGTGGCCAGCCCGCGTCGACCAGCCCGCCGTAGACGGCGTCGGCCATGGCGAGCGCGGCCGGTCGGCGCCCCGGCCCCCGGGCCAGGTGCGGCACGATGTGCGGGTGGGCGGCGAGGGCGGCCCGGTAGGACAGTCCCCACCGGCGCAGTGCCTCCCGCCAGTCGGTGCTGCCGAACGACGAGACGTCGACCTGGGCGGTGATGCTGTCCGCCACCGCGTCCAGGATCTCGTCCTTGGTGGCGAAGTGGTTGTACAGCGACGGTCCGCGTACGCCCAGCTCGGCGGCGAGTCGCCGGGTGGAGAAGGCGCCGAGCCCGTCGGCGTCGATCAGGGCGGCGGCGGTCTCGATGATCCGCTGCCGGCTCAGCAGCGCCTGCCGTGGCCGGGGCATGGCGTACCTCCTGCTCGGTCCTCCCGGTGTCACCGGAGCTGCCCGTACACCCGGGGTCATCCGGGTTCCATCTGCCGAGACTCTGCCACACGGGGGCTGGACGGAACAAAACTTCCAGCGCTAGTTTAGACCCATGGACCTCCAGCTATCCGTGGAGCAGGCGGCGGTCCGCCGGCTCGCGGCAACGGCCGGGGCGCGCCGTACGCCGATCCACACCCTCGGAGGACATCATGGACTTCTCGCTCAGTGACGAGGAGCGCGCGATTCGCGACACCGCCCGGGACTTCATCACCCGCGAGGTCGTCCCGCTGGAGGCCGAGGTGCTGCGCCGCGAGCGGACGCACCGGCCCGGACTCGATCGCGGTGAGCTGCGCGAGTTGCAGCTCAGGGCCAAGAAGTTCGGGTTCTGGGGGCTGGCCACTCCCGAGCAGTACGGCGGCATGGACCTGCCCGCGGTCACCCAGTCGCTGATCTGGACCGAGATCGGGCGCTCCTTCGTACCGTTCCGGTTCGGTGGCGAGGCGGACAACATCCTCTTCCACGCCGATGACGAGCAGCGGCGCGAGTATCTGGTGCCGACGATCGAGGGTGAGCGGAGATCCTGCTTCGCCATCACCGAACCCGGTGCCGGCTCCGACGCGGCGAACATCCGGCTCAGCGCCCGCCGCGACGGCGACGACTGGATCCTCAACGGCGAGAAGACGTTCATCACCGGCGGCAACGAGGCCGACTTCGCCATCGTGGTCGCGGTCACCGACCCCGAGCTGGGCGTACGCGACGGCGGCAGCACGGCGTTCCTGGTGGACCGGGCGATGGGGTGGCGGTCGGAGTTCATCCAGACGATGGGGGAGGGCGGCCCGGCCGCACTGGTCTTCGACGACGTACGGGTGCCGAACCGCAACATCCTCGGTGAACCGGGCCAGGGCTTCGCCCTCGGCATGCAGTGGATCGGCAAGGGTCGCTACACCATCCCGTCGCACGCGGTCGGGATCGCCGAACGGGCGCTGCGAATGGCGATCGACTACGCCAACACCCGCCAGACCTTCGGTGCGCCGATCGGCTCCAACCAGGCGATCCAGTGGATGATCGCCGACTCGGAGACCGAGCTGGAAGCGGCCCGGTGGTTGATCCTGCGCGCCGCCTGGACGGTCGACCAGGGGCTCGACCCACGACACGCGTCGTCGATGGCGAAACTCTACGGCGCCGGCATGGTCAACCGGGTGGTCGACCGGGTCATGCAGATCCACGGTGGGATGGGGTACACCCGCGAACTGCCGATCGAGCGCTGGTACCGGCAGGTGCGGCTCTACCGCATCTTCGAGGGCACCGACGAGATGCAACGCCTGATCATCGCCCGGGACCTGCTGCGCGGCTACACCAAGCTCGGCGGGCACCTCGGATGAGGACCTTCGCCTCGCCCGCCGAACTGCTCGGCGCGGTCGGCGAGCCGCTCGGGCCGGGCCGGTGGCACCGGGTCGACCAGGACCGGGTGGACCTCTTCGCCGACGCCACCGACGACCACCAGTGGATCCACGTCGACCCGGAGCGGGCCTGCGCCGGACCGTTCGGCGGGACCGTCGCGCACGGCTACCTCACCCTGTCCCTGCTGCCCGCGCTGGTGACCGGGCTCTACCGGGTCGACGGGGTGCGGATGGGCGTCAACTACGGACTCAACCGGGTACGGTTCCCCGCCCCGCTGCGGGTCGGTACGTCGATCCGGGCCACCGCGCTGATCGTCGCGGTGGAGCCCGTACCGGATGGGTTGCAGGTGGTCACCTCGGTCACGGTGGACAGTGCCGGTGGCGGCAAGCCGGTCTGCGTCGCCGAGACGGTGTCCCGGCTCTATCTGAAGGAGGACAGATGACCGCGCTGTCGCTGGCGATGGTGCTCGCCGAGGCGGCCCGCCGACACGCCGACACGGTCGCCGTGGTGGACGGTGAGATCCGGGTGACCTACGCCGAGCTGTGGCTGGAGGCCCGGTCCGCCGCGGCCGGCCTGCGTGAGCTGGGCATCGGGCCGGGTGACACGGTGGCCCTGCTCGCGCCGAACGTGGTCGACTTTCCCCGGGCCTACTACGGGGCGTTGACCGCGGGTGCGGTGGTGGTGCCGGTGCACCTGCTGCTCACCGCCGAGGAGATGGCCTACGTGCTCCGGGACAGCCGGGCCGACCTGCTCGTCTGTCACACGAGTCAGTTGGCCATCGGCGCCGAGGCCGCCGAGCGGGCGGGAGTCCCGCTGGTCACCGTCGGCCCGGTGCCCGCCGGGATCGAGGTCCGCCGGCTGGAGCAGGTCAGCGACGGGGTCGCGGCACTGCCGTCGTACGTCAACCGCGAGGCCGAGCAGACCGCGGTGGTCCTCTACACCAGCGGTACGACGGGTGAGTCCAAGGGTGCGCTGCTCACCCATCTGAACCTGGTGATGAACGCGACCGTGAACGTCTTCGACGCCAACGACGCGCGCAGCGCGGACGTGGTGCTCGGCTGCCTGCCGCTGTTCCACACCTTCGGCCAGACGGTGGCCATGAACGGCACCTTCCGGGTGGGTGGGACGCTGGTCCTGCTGGGCCGGTTCACCGGTGCCGCCGCGATCGAGTTGATGCTGGCCGAGGGGGTCAACGTCTTCCACGGCGTACCGACCATGTACATCGGACTGCTGGCCGCGGCCAGTGAGGCGCCGGCCCTGCCCCGGTTGCGGCTCTGTATCTCCGGCGGTGCCTCGTTGCCGGTAGCGGTGTTGGAGCGGTTCAACGCCACCTTCGCCACCACGGTCTTCGAGGGGTACGGCCTGTCCGAGACCTCGCCGACCGCGACCACCAACCAGCCGCACTTCGGCACCCGCGCCGGTACGGTCGGTCACCCGGTCTGGGGAGTCGAGGTGGAGATCGCCCGGCCCGAGTTGGAGGATCGGATCGAGCTGCTGCCCACGGGTGAGATCGGTGAGATCGTCGTCCGTGGGCACAACGTCTTCGCCGGTTACCTGGGCCGGCCGGCGGCGACCGCCGAGGCGCTGGTCGACGGCTGGTTCCGCACCGGCGACCTGGGTACGAAGGACGAGGCCGGCTTCGTCAGCATCGTGGACCGGAAGAAGGACCTGGTCATCCGGGGTGGATTCAACGTCTACCCGCGCGAGATCGAGGAGGTGCTCGCCGGCCATCCGGCGGTGGCCCAGGTGGCCGTGATCGGGGTGCCTGATCCGGTGCACGGCGAGGAGATCTGCGCGGTGGTCGTGCTGGATCCGGCCGGGCCGACCGCCCCGACCGAGTCGGAGCTGGTCGACTGGGCGCGGGAGCGACTCGGCCGGCACAAGTATCCGCGCCAGGTCCGGTTTCTCGACGAGTTGCCGTTGGGGCCCAGCCACAAGGTGCTCAAGCGGGAGCTGCGGCGGCTCATCGCTCAGCGGGTCGCCTCGGACTGACCGCAGCTGCCCCGACCGGGGTCAGCCTCGCGACGAGATCTGCTGTACGGCCCAGTCGTTGCCGTCCGGGTCGCTGAAGAAGATGAAGCCGACGTTGTCCAGCGGATGCGGCGTCGGCGTCGGGCTCTGGCCGAGCACCTGGATCTCGCTGACCCGCACGCCGCGCTCGACCAGCTCGGCGTGGGCCCGGTGCAGGTCCGGGACCACCAGTTGCAGGCCCTTGACCGAGCCGGGCGGCATCTGCGGTCCGGCTCCGGTGCCGAGAACGATGGAGCAGCCCGATCCGGGCGGGGTCAGCTGCACGAGCCGGACGTCGTCGCCCATCCGGGTGTCGTGGTCGACGGTGAAGCCGAGCTGGTCGGCGTAGAACGCCTTCGCCCGGTCCACGTCCGACACCGGAACCACCACAACCTCCAACGTCCAGTTCACGATTTGGTCTCCCACTCAGTTCGGTGCGTCATCGGGTCTCGCGGAGCGTACCGGTGGGGTGTGTCGGTATCGCCGGGATCGGATCGGCGCGGCCGGCGCCGTTGCGGTGGTCGACCCATGGTGGAACCTCGATGACAGATGCCACCAAATTGCTGCATAGCCCCCAACCATATGTTGCTTCGCCCACAATTATGGTGTTCCCGGTCGATCGGTCGGGCTCGACTCATAGGATAGGGCTGGTGGGGCTGTCCGGCCGGTTCGGCTGGACCTCCGCCATCCGGTGACCGCGTCCGGTTCGGACGCCAGTTGTCGCCGGAGTTTCGTCGGACGTGGTGCCCCGGTCATGCCTGTCGTGACCGGCACCTCGTCCGGTGTCCGTTTCGAACCGATCTGGTGCGGTGGCTCCGTGTCGTCCGTCGGGGTTCACCGCACCAGACCGGCGATCAGGTTCACCGTGGACGCGATGATGACGGCACCGAACAGGTACGACAGCAGCGCGTGCCGCAGCGCCGTACGTCTGATCTCCGGGCTTCTCAGCGGGGTGTCGGAAACCTGGAAGGTCATCCCGATGGTGAAGGCCAGGTACGCGAAGTCGGTGTACCGGGGCGGCGACTGCTGGTTGAACCCCACACCGCCGTCGGTGCCGGTGTAGTACAGCCGGGCGTACCGACTGCCGAAGACGGTGTGGATCACCGCCCAGGAGAAGATCACGCTGATGATGCCGAGGGCGATGTGCAACTGCTCCGAGAAGCCGTCCAGCGGCTGCGACCGGATCAGCACCACCCCGATCGCCAGCAGGCTGGCCAGGCAGGCGAACAGGAGCAGCGAGTCGCGTAGCCCACGGTTGGTGTCCTCGCGCAGCGCGAACCGGGCGGTTTCGGTCGGTTCCAGCGGCCAGAGCCGGAATCGAGCCCAGGCCAGGTAGAACAGCGCGGCCAGATCCCAGCCGACCAGCGGCCCGAGGACCGCCGCGTCGTACAGTCCGACCGGGACCCCACCCGCCGCACCCACCACCGCCATGCTGAGCAGCAGCTTCGCGGACCGGATCGGCTCCCGGCGCGGTCGGGCCCCGGTCAACGTCGGTGTTCCGCTGGGCCGGTGGGACGCACGGGTCAGCTCGGGCGCAGGTGCCGGGCGACCCGCTGGTGCTTGCGGTCTCGGGCCCGTGCCGCCAGGTCCGCCGGGGTCACCTCCGGGTTGGGGTTGGTGTGCGCCGAGCGCGACACCTCGTCGATGTTGCCGTAGTCCACCGGTGGCATCGCCCGCAGCGCGCGGAGTACGTCGTTCGGTGCCCCGGCCCGCTCGGCCTCGGCGACGATGTCGTCCCTGGTGGCGGGAAAGTCCAGTGCGGTGAGGTAGCGCAGCACCTCGGCGTTGGTGACCATGTGAATCCCGCTCCTCGCCGGTCGTCTGGTTCTCGACGCGGCGGTTACCCCGCTTTGCCGGCTTCACGCCCCCGACCGGGCCACGGTCGACATTCGTTTCACCGGACCCGGCCCGGGTACGCGCCCGGCACGCCTCGCCGGACCACGGCGACGCCAGGGAGGAGTTGCCATGAACTACGACACGTTCGTCGACATGGTCGCGCAGCGCGCGGGGGTGGACTCGGACACCGCCGTCGACCTGAGCCGGGGGACCCTGGAAGTCCTGGCCGACCGGTTGACCAGCGGCGAGGTGATGGACCTGGCGGCCCAGTTGCCGCAGCCGTTGCAGGCGACGATGCAGGGTCCGGCGGACGCCGCGGAACCGTTCGGGGCGCAGGAGTTCATCAACCGGGCGGCGCAGCGCGCGGACGTCGACGAGACGACGGCGCGTACCGGGGTCCGGGCCGTCCTGACCACCGTTCGGGAGGCGGTCACCGGCGGCGAGTTCGACGACGTGATGAGTCAGTTGCCGCGTGAGTTCCGCGATCTGGTCGAGCCGGTGTTGATGCCGGACGGTCGGGCCCGTCGGCGCTAGGGCGGGGAGCCGGAACATCGACTTTTGTCGAAAGCAACGAAAGTTCGGCCGATTTCTACCGGGCAATAGACTGCCTCGCAGCAAAGCCGTAACCTCTACGCAACGTGCGTGCGGTGGTCGATGCCACGGGAGGAACGGACATGTCCCGCAGGACCGGCAAGCCTTCCTACACGAAGGCCCCGACGAGCAGGCGGCCGAGTGTCGGCACCCTGGTCTTCGCCATGCTGCTGCCAGTGCTGCTGGCCGGCTTCATCGGCGCCGGCATCGGCTACGCCGTGGGCGGGCCGAGCGAGACCGAGGTGGCGGTCAACAAGCTGCGCGAGGAGGAGGCGCGGCGGGACACCGCGCAGATCGCCAGCCTGACCGAGGCGGCCCGCGCCACGCGGGACGAGCTCGCGCCGCTGCTGTCCGAACTGGACGCGGCGGTCAAGACCGGCCAACCGGCGCCCGCCGACAAGCTCACCGGCTGGCAGCAGACCATGCGCGGGGCGGTCGAACGGCATGCCGAGAGCCCGTCCGGCAGCACCGCCACCAACGTCGCGCGCGGTGGCCTGCGGGCCGCTGTCGACGGCCTGTCCACCGCACTGGACACCTACGCCCTGGTCGGCACGCTGCCCGCCACCGCCCAGCGGTCGGTGCTCGACCTGGCGACCCGTCAGCGTACGGCGGCCGGCACGGCCTGGTCGATCGCGGCAGCCCAGCTCGACCAGATCAACATCGACGCCGGACACGGACACCAGCACGTCTACCTCACCACGGAACCGGGAACCGGCGCGTTCACCTCCGACGGGGCGCCGGAGGGCACCACCAAGTAGCGGGTGGGTGCGGGGCAATACCGGCCGGGGCAGGGGTTGCGTGACGCCGGCTCGGATCAGCGCGCCGCCGTGGCCGCGGCAGGCTCGGCGGTGACCGAGTCGTGGTGGGCGAGCACGCCGTGCGCACCGGCCAGCGCCGTGGACGCCGCCGACGTCGTCGGTACGCCGAGCCGCACGACCGTACGCAGTTGGACGTCGACCGCCTCGGCCAACCGCCGCCAGCGCAGCGGCCGACCGGTGTGCGGGTCGACCACCGAGCCGGAGTCCAGGTCCCGGCGGGTTCTCGCCAGCGCCTCCCGCAGTGCCGACACGGCCCGGCCGAGCGCGTCGTCGTGGCCCTCGGCGGCGGTGAGGTCGCCGGCGTGGACGAGCAGCTGTTCGATCACCGTGACCAGATCCGGGTGGTGGCCGGCGACCCAGCGTCGGGTCCGGTAGACCAGTCCGAGGTCGGGCCAGCGCTTGCGGGCGGCCTGTCGGCTGTTGCCGGTGGAGACGCCGAGGTCGGCCAGGCTGGCCCCGAGCCAGACCGCGTCCGCCGCGTCCTCGGCCGAGCACTCGGTGATCAGGTCGTTGACCAGGGCGTCGGTGACCCGGCCGGCGCGGATCCGGCGCAGGTACGCGCTGCGGTGGAACCGTTCGTCGTCGACGTCGCCCGACTTCGCCCCGGACTCCGCTCCGGCCAGCGTCGGCTGGTCGGCGAGTCGGGCGGTGATCCGGCGGACCAGGTCACGGGCCAGGTCCCGCAGCTCGTCGTACTCGGACGCGGGCAGGTGGTCGAGCGGTTCCAGCGGTCGGGGTTCTCGGCTCACGAGGGGTACCTCCACGATCGGATCTCCGTTGTGTCGCGGCCACGACCCTAGCACTGTAAACCACAAGTTTACACCCGGTGACCGGGGGTTCGGTCCCGGTCCGGTTGGCTGTCGGCAACACGAGCGCAAAATGCGCGTCATATCCTCCGGCGCCCGTCCGGGATCATCAGGGATTGACACCCGTCAGCGGAGACGTGAGAATTCCTGTGCGCTTCGCCAATCCGCCGATGGCCGCACAATGGCAGGGGAACTTGCCGTGACGCTGCCGGTGTGGAGCTACTCGACCGGGCTGGGCTGTCAGAAGGGCGATACGTCTGTGCCTGAAGGTTTCTTGCGCTTACCGTACCCGGCGCTGCTTCCCCGTAGCCGATCCGAGATACAGGAGGCGGCAAACCGCGCGCTGGGCAACGGGTTGTCCCACCCATTCGACCTCGATTCCGTGCCGGAACCGGTCGAGGTGGAGAACGAGGCCGCCGAGTGGGTGCACCGGGGTATCGACCCGACGCCCGAACCCAATTCGGAGTACGCCGAGCACGACCGCTATTTCCAGGTACGCCGGGTCCGGCGACAACCCGTGGAGACGTTCCTTCGCGGCCTCGTCCGAGCCTATTCACTGGTCCGGCAGAATGCCGACCAGATGGGTGTGACGAATCTCGACGCCACCCAGTGGCGAAACCTCTTCGCCGGCCTGCACGGCATCCTGGGATACGCCCGCGTACCGCTGGCCGGCGGCGTGCCACCGATGCCCACCCGACCGGTCGACGAGTACCTGCCGCACCACCGCTGGCTGGTCGGGCACCAGCTGTTCTTCGCCGTCGTGCAGGGTGCGATCGTCGGGCTCAACTGTTTCGTGCACGCCGCCGAACGCGGCGACGAGCCGGACGCCCGCGCGGCGGTCGGGGTGGCCAGCGACTTCATGCGCAGTTCGGCCGCCGCGATCAGGTTCACCGCCGACTTCGGTCCGGTCGACTACGACAAGCTGGTCCGCCCGGCGATGGCACCGCCCGCCGTACGGGCCGGGTTCAGCGGCTTGCAGACCCGCGACCATGCCTTCCTGGTCGGCCTGTTCACCGAACTGCGGACCCTGCTCGCCCGACCGGGGCCGGGGCGCGCCGGCGCCGACTTCGAGGAGTTCGTCGACGCGACCATCGAGGCGTACGACGCGCACCAGTTCATCTGCGCCCGGTTCGGCGGTGACGTGCTGCCCAGCCTGCGGATGGCGGCCAACTCGCAGGGCCGGACCACCCAGTCCGGCGCCGACGCGCTGCGGCAGATCATGCGGGCCCGCCTCTTCACCCTCACCGGGGTCAACGGTCGGGGTGCGACGGCATGACGGGTCGTACCCGGGTGGGCATCGTCGGCGCCGGCCCGGCCGGCATGCTGGTCGCGGTCCTGCTGCAACGGGCCGGGATCGACTGCGTGGTGGTCGAGCGGCGGGACCGGGCCTACGTCGAACAGCGGGCCCGCGGGGCCACGGTCGAGCATCGGGTGGTCGAACTGCTGCGCCGGCACGACCTCGCCGCCGGACTGCTGGCCACCGGTGCGGTCGAGGACCGGATCGAGTTCCGGATGGGCGGCCGGCGGTACCCGCTGGCCTACGACCCGGTGGCGGGTGGTCGCACGCACTACATCTACCCGCAGCAGTTCCTGGTCCGGGACCTGATCGACGCCTTCCTGGCCGCCGGTGGCGACCTGCGGTTCGAGACGTCCGCGGTGGCGATCACCGATCTCGGCGGCGACCGGCCCCGGATCCTGCTCGAACCGGCCACCGGGGCCGGGCCGACCGAGCTGCGGTGCGAGGTCGTGGTGGGCAGCGACGGCGAGTACGGCGTCGCTCGCCGCGCCATCCCGCGCGCCGCGTTGGCCATCCACGAGTACCAGTACGACTACGCCTGGCTGGCCGTGCTCGCCGAGGCGGCCCCGTCCAGCGACTGCGTGATCAACGCGATCCACGAGTCGGGCTCCTGCGTGCACGTCCGGCGAACCCCGACGGTGAGCCGGTTCTACCTCCAGTGCCCACGGGAGGACAGCCGGGCGGACTGGCCGGACGAGCGGATCTGGAAGGAGGTCCGGATCCGGCTGACGCTGGACGCGCCGTGGACCCTGAACGAGGGCCCCATCCTGTCCACCAGCAGCGTACGGATGCGCAGTCTGGTCTGCGCTCCGCTTCGGTACGGTCCGCTCTTCCTGGCCGGCGACGCGGCCCACATCGTGCCGCCGGTGGGCGGCAAGGGCTTCAACATCGCCCTCGCCGACGCCGAGGAACTCGCGCTCGCCCTGGTGGAGCGGTTCTCCGGGGCGAGCGCCGCCCGGCTGGACGCCTATTCGGACACCCGGCTGGCCCGGATCTGGCGGGCGCAGGAGTTCGTCGGCTGGATGATGGACCTGGTCAACACGCCCGGTCTGGGTAGCCGGGAGGCGCCGTTCCTACACCGGGTGCAACGGGCCCGGCTGGAACGGATCTTCGCCTCCCCGGCGTACGCCGCCGCTTTCCTACAGGACTACATCGGGTGGGAGTGATCCTCGCCGGCCTCCCCGCTCGGCCGGGTACGCAGGATGTTCGTCGCCCGCCACTCGTCGCCGGTGGCGAGGGTCAGTTCGTCCCCGGCGGTCACCGCGATCGGGGCGGCCAGCGGGCTGTAGGACTCGGTCGTCCACAGCGGCACCCCGGCGTGGAGCAGTTCCTGGGTCCAGATCACCCCGGTCAGCCGGCCCGCGACCGTGGCCCGCAGTCGCACCTGCGGGGGGAATCCGGTGAACGCGGGTGCGCCGTAGTCGAACGTGGCGAAGTCGTGGGCCCCGGTCAGCAGCCGTACGTCGGTGCGGGGGAACCGGATGGCGGCCATCGTGGTGGGGGAGCGCCAGGTGTGCGCGACCGCGTCGACCGGGCGCATCCGGCGCAGCGCCAGCCCCTGCCGGACCGCGTCGGTCACCGGCTGGAAGTCCAGGCCGTACGCGCCGCGCAGCACCCCGGTCGTCTCGTCCAGGTCGGTGAGTTCGGTGTGCAGGTCCCAGTCCCGCCGGTCGCACCCGGTCGCCCGGTAGCGGACCGCGCCCGGCACCACCGTGGCGCCGTCCGCGCAGAGCCGGTCCCGCAGCTCGAACACCAGCCGTGACCGGCCCTCGTCGATCAGCGGGTTGTTGGTGTGGATGAACGCCAACAGCAGGTCGAACCCTTTCGGCGGGTCGAACGACGACAGCTCCAGATCGGCCAGGTCGGCTTCGATAAACGAAAGCCGGTCGCCCAGTCCGTTGTGCTCCGCTATCGACCGGGCCAGGTCCACGTGGTGCCGGTCGACCCCGACCACGGTAGCCGCGCCGGCCGCCAACGCGATGAAGGAGAGGAGTCCGCTGCCGGTCCCGGCGTCGAGCACGCGCATTCCGGGACGGACCGCTTCGGTGACCGCCCGCTGCACGTTCTGGCCCCGGTCGAGGCTCAGCAGCAGACGCAGGTGCAGGTCCGGCGTAAAGGGGATGTCAACCGGTTCGGGCACGCCGATTCTCCATTTCGCTGGAAGTGACGGTCATCCCGGCGCGAAGGGGGGAAATCGCCGGGGCAATGGTTGAGAAATTAGCAATCATGGATGTTGGTGTCAACCATTCGGAGCGCCTCCGGACCTTCCGGTCGGGCGCTGATCTCGGCTATCGGAAATGCGCCGATCGGCCCGGAGGAAGGAAACTCGGATGCGCGTTCTGTTCACCGTTTCGCCGGGGCTCGGGCACCTGTTCCCGACCATCTCGCTGGCCTGGGCGCTGCGGGCGGCCGGTCACGAGGTGCTGGTCGCCACCGCGGCCGACGGGGTGGCCGCCGCGATCCGGGCCGGTTTGGCGGCCGTGGCGACGGCACCGGCCACGGCGATCGACGCGATCTTCGTCGGTACGGTCGGCGAACCGGCCGGGCGGGCGCACCGGATGCGGGAGCGGGGGCGGCAGATCGCCCGCGCCGGTGGGCGTACCCATGATCTGCTGTTGCGGACCTTCGGGCAGGTGTCGGCGGCGATGGCCGACCGGACCGTACGGCTGGCCCGGTGGTGGCGCCCCGAGCTGGTGGTGCACTCCCGGCTCGACGGCACCGGGCTGCTGGTGGCCCGGATGCTCGACGTACCGGCGGTGGAGCACGGGTTCAACCTGCTGCGCGAGGACGACTTCGCGGCGCGCTTCCTGCCGTACCTCGCGGAGGGGTTCGAGCGCCACCGGGTGCCGCTCGAACTGCCCCGCCGCGCGGTGATCCATGTCGCCCCGCCGGAACTGATGTCGGGCACCGGCACCGGCTGGTCCATGCGGTATGTGCCGTACAACGCCGGTGGTCTGCTGCCGGACTGGCTGTGGGAGCCGCCGGCCCGGCCCCGGGTGCTGGTCACGCTCGGTACGGTGGTGCCCCGGCTGGCGGGGGTCGGCGGGCTGACCGGGCTGCTGGCGTCGGCCGCCCGGGTGGACGCCGAGTTCGTGCTGGCGCTGGGCGAGGACGCGGACCTGGCCTCGCTGGGGCGGTTGCCGGCAAACGTACGACCGGTGGGGTGGACCCCGCTGCACCCGCTGCTGGCCAGTTGCGCGGCGGTGGTGCACCACGGCGGTTCGGGCACCACCATGACCGCGCTCAGTGCCGGTGTGCCGCAGCTGGTCCTGCCGCACGGTGCCGACCAGTTCGTCAACGCCGACCTGGTGGCCCGACACGGCGTCGGTCGGCAGTCCGAGCCCGAGGAGGTCGACTCCGAGCTGCTGAGCGCGGTGCTGCGCGACCGGGCGGTACGCGGCGCGGCGCAGGCGACGGCGCGCCGGATGGGCGAGCTTCCCGCCCCGGTGGACCTGGTCGGCCGGCTGGTGGCGCTCGCCGGCTGAGACGGACCGTACTCCCGCCGACCGGGAGGGGGCACGCGGCTCGGGTGAGTGTGTCCTGCGGAACTTTCCGGTATCGAACCGGCGACCAGTGGTGTTACGGGAGGTAGCTTGGCTAGCCGAAGCATAGGAGCTTGTATTTTCAAAGCTACTAGTTGGTAGGAAGCAACCAAGGACAGCAGCCACCATGCCCGTACCCCTCGCAGAGCTCGGCCCGGCGCCGTACGCCGTCGACGGCGCGTCACCGCAGACCGCCGCCGGCCCCGGCACGGCGGTACGGCAACCCCGATCCGTCCCCGCCGCCGGGCGACGGCCGGTCGGCTGTCCCCGCGCCCTCGGGGCGGTACGGGAGCTGCTCCTCGTCGCCGCGCTCTGGGCCGCGTACAGCCTGGGTCGGCTGGTCGCCGACGGTCACGTGCCCACCGCGATGGCCAACGCCCACCGGGTCTGGGACCTCGAACGGGCGCTGCACCTGCCCGACGAGGCGAGCCTCCAGCACCTGCTCGCACACAGCGAGACGCTGCTGCGCACCGCGAACGGCTACTACGCGTACGTGCACTTCCCGGCCACCGTGGCGTTCCTGGTCTGGCTCTACCTGCGCCGCCCCGACCACTACCGCCGGGCCCGCAACACCCTCGCCGTACTCACCGGCGCGGCCCTGGTCGTCCACCTGCTCTTCCCGCTTGCCCCGCCCCGGATGCTCGCCGACACCGGTCTGGTCGACACCGCCGCCCGCTACGGCCCGTCCGTCTACGGCTCGCCGACCGCCGACGACCTCACCAACCAGTACGCGGCCATGCCCTCACTGCACGTCGGCTGGGCGCTGCTGGTCGCCGTCGGACTCGTCGCCGCCACCCGGAGCCGGTGGCGCTGGCTGTGGCTGATCCACCCGGCGCTCACCCTCACCGTGGTCGTCGCCACCGCCAACCACTACTGGCTCGACGGCATCGTCGCCGCCGCCATCCTCGCGCTGATCCCGTTCCTGCTGCCCGCCCTGCGTCGTCCCCCGGCGAGCGGCACCACCGGGCACCCGGTACGGACGCCCGTGCAGAAAACCCGCGCCGACGGAGGAACCGTAGCCATGCCCAGCATCAGCAGTCGCCTGCTGACCGTCTCACTGACCCTGGCCGGTGTGCGGCGGTGGCAGTTCGCCCCGAAACGCTTCATCGGTGCCGCCGCCCCGCCCCGCGACCCGAACGGACACCGGCCACCGATCCTGCGGCACGTCACCGTGCGGCGGCAGGACGTCGAGCAGTGGCCGACGTACGTCGTCACCCCGGTCTCCGGCGGATCCGCCGGGCAGATCCTCTACCTGCACGGCGGCGCGTACGCGACCGAGATCACCGTCGGGCACTGGAACCTCGTCGCCCGGCTGGCCGAGCGGACCGACCGCACCGTGACCGTACCGATCTACCCGCTGACCCCGGAGTACGGCCACCGGGACGTGTTCCCGACCCTGCACCGCCTCTACCGGCGGGTCGCCGCGCTCGGGTCGGCGGACCGGCTCGCGGTGGTCGGCGACTCGGCCGGTGCCGGCATGGCGCTCGCCCTGGTGCAGTCGTTGCCGGCCGGCGACCCTCGCCCCGGTGACCTGGTCCTGCTCTCGCCGTGGCTGGACGCGACCATGACCAACCCGGACATCCCCGCGATCGCGCCACGGGACCCGCTGCTCAAGCCCGCGCACCTGAGATCCCTCGGACACCTGTACGCGCTGCCGGACCTGCCCTCGGTGGCCGAGGTGAGCCCGATCAACGGCCCGCTGCGCGACCTCGGCCGGGTGACCCTGTTCACCGGCACCCGCGACGTGCTCAACCCCGACGCCCGGCGGCTGCGACACCTCGCCGCCGAGCAGGGCACCGAGATCGTCCTGCACGAGTACCCGGGCATGCTGCACGACTGGGTGCTCACCCCGATCCCCGAGGCGAAGCGGGTGATCGGCCAGATCGCCGACCTGCTGACCCCGACCCGCCCCGCCGCCCCGCCACCACCCCAGCTCAAACCCACCCCTGACCGCTCCCCACCGCCCCAGCCCCGTTGATCATGAAGTTAGCGCGCAAAACAGAGATCGAACTTGCGCTAACTTCATGATCAACGGGGTGGCGGCCGGGGAGGGCTAGTCGCGGGTGCCTTCTCGGTCTCGGCGTACGGTGGCCTTGCGGCCCTTGATGGTGGTGCCGCGCAGCCGGCTGATCACCTCGTCGGCCGCCGCCTGCGGCACCTCGACCAGCGAGAACCGGTCGGCGATCTCGATCGAGCCGATCTCCCGGCCGTTCACCCCGGTTTCCCCGGTGATCGCCCCGACCAGATCCTGTGGCCGGATGCCGGACCGCCGGCCCACCCCGATGAACAGGCAGGTCATATTGCCCTGGCGGGGCCGGCCGGCACGCTGACCGTCCCGGCCGCCGCGCCCGTCCCGACTGTCCCGGGGACCCCGACCGTCCCGCTCGCCCCGGAGCGTGACCTGCGGGATCTCCTCGTCGTCGACGGGTATGCCGGACGCCTCGTGGGCCAGCTTCACCGCCGCCAGCGCCACCTCCATCACGTCGAACTCGTCGGTCAGCGTCTCCACGATCACCCGGAACTGCTCCAGGTCGTCCTCCAGCAGGCTCTCCTGCAACGCCGCCCGGGTCAGCTCCAACCGCCGGGTACGCATGTCCGCGACCGTCGGCACCCGGTCGATCGAGATCCGCTGGCCGGTGACCCGCTCGATGGTCTTGAGCATCCGGTGCTCGCGCGGCTCGGCGAGGGTGATCGCCACCCCCTGCCGACCGGCCCGGCCGACCCGCCCGATCCGGTGCACGTACGACTCCGGCGCCGACGGCACGTCGTAGTTGAACACGTGGGTGAGCTGCTCGATGTCCAGCCCGCGCGCGGCCACGTCGGTGGCGACCAGCAGATCCGCGGTGCCGGTACGCAACCGTCCCATCACCCGGTCGCGCTGCTCCTGACTCATCCCGCCGTGCAGCGCCTCGGCCCGGTAGCCCCGCCCGTTCATCGTCTCGGTGAGCCGGTCGACCTCCTCGCGGCTGCGGCAGAAGACGATCGCGGCGGTCGGCGACTCGGCGTCCAGCACCCGTCCCAGCGCCGCCGGCTTGTGCGCCCGCGCCACCACGTACGCGGTCTGCCGGACCAGCGGTGCCGTACCGGTCGGTGTCGACGCCCGGCCGATCTCGATCCGTACCGGGGTGCGCAGGTGCTGGCGGGCCATGCCGTCGATCCGGGACGGCATGGTGGCCGAGAACAGCACCGTCTGCCGCTGCTCCGGGGTCTGCGCCAGGATCGCCTCGATGTCCTCCGCGAAGCCCATGTCGAGCATCTCGTCCGCCTCGTCGAGCACGACCGTGACGAGCTGCCCGAGCCGGAGCGTGCCCCGCGCTATGTGGTCCAGCGCCCGGCCCGGCGTGGCGACGACCACGTCCACCCCGCTGTCGAGGACCCGCAGCTGCCGGCCGATCGGCTGCCCGCCGTAGATCGGCAGCACCCGTACGCCGAGCTCCCGGCCGTAGCGGTGGACCGCCTCGGAGACCTGCACGGCCAACTCGCGGGTCGGCACCAGGACCAGCGCCACCGGGTCGCCGGAGCGCCGGTCGGCCGGCATCCGGTGCAGCAGCGGCAGCGCGAACGCGGCCGTCTTCCCGGTCCCGGTCGCCGCCTGCCCGAGCAGGTCGCGTCCGGCCAGCAGCGGCGGAATCGTCTCCCGCTGGATAGCGGTCGGTTCCTCGTAGCCGAGGGCGCTCAACGCGCCGAGCAACTCGGCCCGCAACCCGAGGTCGGCGAAGGTGCCGGCCCCGTCGTCGTCGCCGAAACTGTCGACGGGGTCTGCCGGGTCGGGCTGTACGCTTTCGGAACTCATACCCATAAGCTTTTCATTACCCCTCTCGGCGTGTTTCGACTACCGGTGTACCGGGCCGGCACGGGCCTGTGCTTACCGCTGCCGGCTGAGCCCGGCGACTCAGGCGGCGGCGGGTGCGATCCGGTGAGAATGACCGGCATGAGATCCGTCCAGCGCACCGCGTCCCCGTCCCGTCGAGCCGCGCTCGCCGCCCTGGTCGGCGGCGGGGCCACGGCGTCCGCCTGGGCGGTGAGCTTCGGTACCGCCCGGCTGGTCGAGACCGCCTTCCCCAGCCCGGACGCGAACATCGGTCTGGGTCTGTTCGTCCTCGGCCTGCCCCCGCTGGCGGTTCCGCTGGTGACCTGGTGGTGGCTGCGCCGGACGGGCGTACCGGCCGCCGGCCCGGTCGCCGCGGGCACCGTCGCGGTCCATCTCGCGGCGATCGCGACACCGTGGCCGATCATCGCGGCGGCGGTCGTCGCGGTCGGCGTCTACACCGGCGCCGCCGTGCTCGTGGTCGACGCGGCACTCGCCCGCCGCGACCGCCCGATCTCCTGACGTACGGCCCGAGGGTGCGCGCCGTACGGAGCCGGGCGCCCCACCACGATGGCGGGGCGCCCGGCACCGGTGGGGAAGTGCGGTGGGGATCTCGGCTACCGGCCGGTGTCAGCTACCGGGCTGCGGGAAGGCGACCGGGCTGCGGTGACCGTCCCGGTCCACCGCCCGGATGCCGAAGAAGACGTTGTCCTTCGACAGGTCGATGGTCACCGTGGTGACGTCGCCGACCTCGATCGCGTGGGTCCACTCCGGTTCGGTCGTCTCCCGCCAGAGCACCTCGTAGCCGGCCAGGTCCGGCTCGGTGCCGCGCTCCCAGCGCAGCTCGGTGTCGTTGGTCAGGTTGGTGGTCACGATGGTCGCCCGCTTCGGCGTACCGGGTCCCTGGGCCAGGGACCACAGCACGGCGGCGTTCACCCGGGCCACCCGGGTGATGTAGCCGTAGTCGCAGAACTCCGGCAGGTCGCCGAACTGCTTGCCGTCCACCACCCGGACGTCCTGGTGCTGGTGGGCGAAGTCCTCGTTCGGCTCGGTGAACCGGCCCGCCGGCCAGCCCTCCCGCAGGAACGCTATGTGGTCGCTGCCGCGCAGGTAGCGGTCCCGCCGGTAGATCACCCGTACGTTCATCCCGGTGGCGCTGTTGTCGGCGACGTCGCTGACGAACCGGGCGAGCTGCCGCGACGGCGAGTCGTTCTCCCCGCCGACCGACTGCCGGGTGCTGGCCTGCCCCGGTGTCTCCGAGGTCGGCACCCCCTCGGCGAACAGCCGCACCGACTTCGGGTCGCGGGTGCCGTCGTCGGCCCGGCTGCTGCCGACGATGTCGTTGCTGAACATGCCCTGGATATCGGTGCCGGCGGCCTTGTACTGCTGGGCCAGGTAGGTCGAGCCGTACAGGTTCTGCTCCTCGCCGGCCACGGCGGCGAAGACGACGGTCGCCTCGATCGGCCGGGTCGACATCACCCGGGCCAGTTCCATCAGCACCGCCACCCCGGAGGCGTCGTCGTCCGCGCCGGGGGCGTCGCTGCTGAAGTCCATGACGTCGGTGCACCGCGAGTCGTAGTGGCCGGTGATGACGTACACCCGGTTCGGGGAGGTGGTGCCGCGCAGGGTGGCGACCACGTTGGTGATCCGGGTCGGCACCGGGATCCGGGACGCGGACTGCTGGATGTACGACTGCAACTCGACCGTCAGCCGTCCACCGGAGCCGGCCACGTAGCCCTGCAACTGCTGGTGGATCCAGTCCCGGGCGGCCCCGATGCCCCGCTGCGGGTCATCCTGGCTGGACAGCGTGTGCCGGGTGCCGAAGGCGGCCAGCCGCCGTACGATCGCCTCGATCCGACGCTGGTCGACCTCGTCCAGCAGCCGGCGCAACTCCCGGTCGGGGGACTGCGGGCGGGTCGGTCGGCCGGGGCCGTCGTCCCCGCCGTGACCGCCGGCGACGGCCGGCTCGGCGAGCAGCGGCACGGTCGCCGCCGCGGCGGCCGTCACGGTGGCGGCGGAGAGGAACGTACGGCGGGTCGGCTTCGTGGGCTGTGGGCCGGGGGACTCGTCAGATGCCATGAGATCATCGTCATCAATCGACGTGATGAGTGTCAATGCCCGTGATCGACACCCGTCGGCCCGTCCGAACCGGCCCACGGGCCGAGGTTTGTCCCGCTTGTGCCAGGGAACGGCACCGGCTATGACCACACCGCGTGTCGTGATCGTCGGAGCCGGTTTCGCCGGGTACCACGCGGCGAAACGGCTGTCCCGCCTGTCCCGTGGCCGGGCCGACATCACCCTGATCAACTCGACCGACTACTTCCTCTACCTGCCCCTGCTGCCCGAGGTCGCGGCGGGCGTACTGGAACCGACCCGGATCACCGTCCCGCTGACCGGCACCCTGCCCGGCGTACGGGTGGTCGTCGGCGAGGTGGACCGGGTCGACCTGCGCAGCCGTCGGATCGGGTTCACCCCGCCCGAGGGCGACCACCGGGAGCTGGGCTACGACCGGCTCGTACTCTCCGTCGGCAGCGTCAACAAGCTGCTGCCCCTGCCCGGCGTGACCGAGCACGCGCACGGGTTCCGGGGCATGCCGGAGGCGGTCTTCCTGCACGACCACGTGGTTCGTCAGATCGAGTTGGCCGACGCCACCGACGACGCGGCCGAGCGGGTCGCCCGGAGCACGTTCGTGGTGGTCGGCGCCGGCTACACCGGGACCGAGGTGGCCGCGCACGGGCAGCTGTTCACCGACCGGCTCACCGCCCAGCGGCCCGGATTCGACGTCCGCCCCCGGTGGATGCTGCTCGACGTCGCCGACCGGGTGCTGCCCGAACTGGACGAGCGGATGTCGGCGACCGCGCAGCGGGTGCTCGACAACCGGGGGATCGACGTACGGATGGGCACCTCGGTCAAGGAGGCGACGGCGGACGGGGTCCGGCTCAGCGACGGCGAGTACGTACCGACCCGCTCGCTCATCTGGTGCGTCGGGGTACGCCCGGATCCGCTGGTCGCCGACCTCGGGCTCGGCACCGAACGGGGCCGGCTGACGGTGGACGAGTTCCTCGGCGTACCCGGCTTTCCCGAGGTGTACGCGTGCGGCGACGCGGCCGCGGTGCCCGACCTGACCCGCCCCGGCCAGGTCACCCCGATGACCGCCCAGCACGCCGAACGACAGGGCAAACTGGTGGCGCACAACATCGCCGCCTCGTACGGGCGGGGCCGACGGCGGGCGTACCGGCACCATGACCTGGGCTTCGTGGTGGACCTCGGTGGCCGGGACGCGGCCGCGAACCCGTTGCAGGTGCCGCTGTCCGGGTTGGCGGCCAAGGCGGTCACCAGGGGCTACCACCTGCTCGCGCTGCCGAGCAACCGGGCTCGGGTGGCGGTGGACTGGCTGCTCGACGCGGTCCTGTCCCGGCCGGCGGTGCAACTGGGCCTGGTCCCCGCCAACGCCGTACCGCTGGAGAGCGCCTCGCCCGAACTCCCGACCCGGATCGGGAGCCGCTGACCCCGACCGCCGTCGCGGGTCAGACCGGGTCGGCGCCCCGGTCGGCGTCGGTGGCCGGGCGGCTGCCGGCGACGAACCGGTCCAGCGCCGGGCCGTGCAGCACCCCGCCCGGCACCGGGTCCCGCGCGGCCCGGTTCACCAGCCGGGACACCGGCAGCCGGTCCGGCTCGCGGGCGGCGGCCAGCACCAGGTTGCCGTAGCGCCGGCCGCGCAGCATCGCCCGGCTGGCGATCACCGCGACGTCGGCGAACCGTGCCCGCAGGGTCGCCGCCTGGACCCGGGAGAACGCCAGTAGCGGCAGGTCGGTCAGGTTGACCAGGTAGATCCCGTCCGGCCGGAGCACCCGGGCGGCCTGCGCCGCGAACTCGACGCTGGCCACGTGTGCGGGCATCCGCGCCGCCTGGTAGACATCGGCGAGCACCAGGTCGAACCCACCGTCCGGCTCGCTCTCCAGGGCGGCACGCGCGTCGGCGACCCGTACGGTCAGGTCACCGGCCGGCGGCGGCAGCTCCCGCCGGACCAGGTCGACCAGGGCGGCGTCGCGTTCCACCACCACCTGGACCGAGCCGGGCCGGGTCGCCGCGACGTAACGCGGCAGGGTGAGCCCGCCGCCACCGAGGTGCAGCACCCGCAGCGCCGCGCCGCCGGTCGCCGCCGCGTCAACCACCGAGGCCATCCGCCGTACGTAGTCGAAGTGCAGGTACGTCGGGTCGACCAGGTCCACGTACGACTGGGGTACGCCGTCCACGAGCAGGATGCGGCCGTTCGGCCGGACCCGGTCGACCAGGAGTTCCGTCGTCGCGGCCCGGTCCCCGGCCGCCGTCCGAGGTTCGGTCGTCACCGCGCCACGCTAACCGCCGCCGGACCGCCCCTCACCGGCGACGTCGACCGTTCCCCCGGACGGTGGGTTATCGGCAGGTTTCGAAATAGTTAGGAATCCATGACGGTCACCCCTTGATATCGATGCATGTCGCATGGTTGGTTAGTCGGACCAACAGACGAATCAGGGGTCGCGATGTCCACTGCCCCGCGCTCCGGTCAGGTCCGACCGGTCCGCGCGCCCAGCGACCAACTGTCGCTGCGCCGCGCCAACCTGTCCCGGACCCTCGGACACCTGCGGGTCCACGGCCCCCGCTCGCGCGCTGCCATCGCGGCCGGCACCGGTCTGCACAAGGCGACCGTGTCCAGCCTGGTCGACGAACTGCTGGCCCGGCGACTGGTCCGGGAGACCGGGCTGGAGTACTCCGGCACCGCCGGTCGGCCCGGACGCGCGGTCGCCCTCGACGGGGCCGGCGTCGGCGCCCTCGGAGTCGCGATCAACGTGGACTACCTCGGCGTACACGGCACCGACCTGGCCGGGCGGGCGCTGGTCGAACGCCGGATCCCGTTCGACGCCACCCGGGGCGGCCAGGACCGCTGCGTACCCGCGCTCACCGAGGTCATCCGGGACGCGCTGGACGACCTCGAACGACTCGGAGCCACCCCGGTCGGCGTCACCGTGGCGGTGCCGGGGCTGGTCGACGTCGCCCGCGGCACGGTCGTACTCGCGCCCAACCTCGACTGGCACGACCTACCGCTCGCCACCCGGCTGACCGCTGCCCTCCCGGCCGGTCTTCGGGTGGTCGTAGACAACGACGCCAACCTCGCCGCGCTCGCCGAACACACCTACGGGGTGGCGGCCGGCAGCCGCGACCTGGTCTACCTGACCGGCGAGGTGGGCGTGGGCGGTGGGGTGATCTCCGACGGCCGGCTGCTGCGCGGCAACGACGGCTTCTCCGGGGAGGTCGGACACCTGCCGGTGGACCCGGCCGGGCGCCGCTGCGGCTGCGGCCGGACCGGCTGCTGGGAGACGAAGGTCGGACTCGCCGAACTCGTCCGCGCGATCACCCCCGACCGGGCGTACGGCCTGGACCCGGGACCGCTGCGGGTACCCGAGGAGCGGGTCGCCGAACTGCACCGCCGGCTGGCCGCCGGCGACCCGGTCGCGCTGGCCGCCGCCGCCGAGGTCGGCCGCTGGCTCGGTCTCGGCGGGGCGATCCTGGTCAACCTGGTCAACCCACGGGTGCTCGTGCTCGGCGGGTACTTCGCCACGCTGGCCGACTGGCTGATCCCGGCCGCACGGGCCGAACTCGACCGCCTCGCCGTGGCCGGCCCGGCCGCACCCTGCCGGTTCGTCGCCTCCGACCTCGGCTTCACCGCCGCCGCGCGCGGCGCGGCCGGTGTTGTCGTCGACCGGGTGATTGCCGACCCCACCTCGGTGGGTAACCCCCGTACCGCCGTGGCTCGGGCCGCACCCGCCCGAACCCCCTAGTCCGCACCGACGTTCCACCCGCCCCCCACCACCCGACCCACCGACCCCACCACCAGTCATCGACCACCGCCGGCGGCCATCGGCAGCCGACCGGCCCGACCCCCACCACCCGCGACCAGGCGGTCAGCGCGGCGGCGCGCGCCCCGCCCGGTCGCACCCCACCCGTTTCACCCACGTCCTGACCAGAAAGGCCGATCATGAAACTCCCGATCCGTCGCGCGCTGGCGGTCGCCGCATCCGGCGTGCTGCTCGCCGGCACGGCCGTCGCCGCCACCGCCGGCCCGGCCCAGGCCGCCGACCCCGCGTACCAGGTCCTCGTCTTCTCCAAGACGGCCGGATTCCGGCACGACGCCATCCCCGTCGGCATCCAGGCGATCCGTGACCTCGGCGCGGCGAACAACTTCACCGTCACCGCCACCGAGGACGCCGCCCAGTTCACCACGACCAGCCTGGCCCGGTTCCGTACCGTGGTCTTCCTCAACACCACCGGCGACGTGCTGAACGCCACCCAGCAGACCGCCTTCGAGTCGTACGTCAACGGCGGCGGCGGGTTCGTCGGCGTGCACTCGGCCGCCGACACCGAGTACGACTGGCCGTACTACGGCCAACTCGTCGGCGCCTGGTTCGCCTCCCACCCGGCCATCCAGCAGGCGAACGTCAACGTGGAGGACCGTACCCACGCCGCCACCGCACACCTGCCGGCGACCTGGACCCGCACCGACGAGTGGTACAACTACCGCACCAACCCGCGTGCCCAGGTGAAGGTGCTGGCCAGCCTGACCGAGTCCAGCTACTCCGGCGGCAGCATGGGCGACCACCCGATCGCCTGGTGCCACCCGCAGGCGACCGGACGGGCGTTCTACACCGGCTTCGGCCACACCCAGGCCTCGTACGCCGACGCCGCGTTCCGCGCACACCTGCTCGGCGGCATCCGGTACGCGGCGGGCTGGGCCCCGGCCGCCTGCACGCCCGGTGGCGGCGGTGGCGGCGGCTCGGTCACCGTGGAGGCCGAGGCGTTCACCTCGCAGTCCGGCGTCCAGCGGGTCGGCAAGGGCACGGCCAGCGGCGGCGCGACCGTCGGCTACATCGAGAACGCCGACTGGACCGGGTACGCCTCGGTGAGCACCGCCGGGCGTACCGGCTTCTCGGCCCGGGTCTCCTCCGCCGGTGCCGGCGGCACGATCGAGGTTCGTTCCGGTTCGGCCACCGGCACCCTGCTCGGCTCGGTGGCGGTGCCGAACACCGGCGGCTGGGAGACCTTCCGTACGGTCACCACCACCCTGACCGCGTCGGCGACCGGGCCGCTGTTCCTGCGCTTCACCGGCGGCTCGGGATCGCTGTTCGACGTCGACACGGTGACCCTCACCGGCGGTAGCTGACCGGTCCTGCCGGTCGGCGGGTCGTCCCGCCCGCCGACCGGCACTGGTCCGCTCGAACCCCGGTCAGCTCGGGCCGGGTCAGCTCAGGCCGGCGCCGGCCTCGTCGATCGCGTCGTCCACCTGTCGGGCGAGGTCGATGTCGAGCGCCGTCACCGCCCCCACCCGAGAGGTACGGACCACGATCACCGCGGTGGAGGGGCTCTCCCGGCCGATGCGCGGCCCCCGACCGTTCTGCGGGCGCAACGCCGCCAGCCGGCCCAGCACCCGTTCGAGATTGTCCGGCGGAAGTTCGATGGTCCGGGTCAGCGACCGCCGGTCCCCGGACCAGTAGGGCAGGTCGGCGAGGGCGGCGCGCAGCTCGTCGTCGGTGAGCGGGGCGGTCCCGCCGTCCGGGCTGACCACACCACCGCCGGCCGGCGGTGGGCCGAGCAGGTCCCGCAGGTCGATCGGCAGGTCCAGCGACTCGACCAGCTCGCGGTCACGCTCGGCCAACGCGCTCAGCGTCGCCTGGGCCTGGTAGCGCGCCTGCTCCGGGGTGCGCCGGCTGATCCGGGCCACCTCGGCCAGGAAGCCACCGATGTCCCGTCGCCGGGCGGCGGTGCCCGACGCGCCGTTGTGCAGCTCGTTCGGCACCGCGGCCAGCAACCGTTCCCGGTCGGCGTCGCCCAGCGCCTCCGCCAGTGCCAGCACGGTCGCCTCCGCCGCGCCGCGGGCCTGGTCGAAGTCGACCCCGGCCCGACGTCCCACGTCGGTCACCAGGTCTCGGTACTGGATCACCGCAACCTCGGGCGCCCCGGTCGGACTGTCCGAATCCGGGAGTGGCCAGGCCGGCGGGGCGCTCGCCGGCACCGAGGCGGGTTCGAGGCCGGCCCGGTCCGCGGCCGGCTTGCGCGGGCCGGCCTCGGGCGGACCGTCGCGGCGGGTCTGGTCGAGGCTCTCCAGCTGCTTGGACGAGCCGAGCGTGAAACCGGCGCCACTCGGCCGCTGCCCGCGCTGGCGCGCCTGTCGGGCGAGCGCGCGCCGCCGCTGGTTGTCGCCCTCCATCTGCTTTCCGCTCATGGCCCACGCCTTCCCGTCGTACGCACGGCCGAAACGGCGGGTACGGACGGGCCGGTCGTCGGCCGGGTCGGGGTCATGCCACCGGGGTGAGGGGAGTTCACCCACCCCGGTCCCACGATCTAGTTGGACCGGCAGACTTCCGAATGCTCGCGGAAGGAAGGTCGTCATGAAGCGGATCATCGAGATCGTCCCCGCCCGTCCGGGATGGTATTCGCGCTGGCGTCTCACCCCGGATGCCACACGTTCCTATCCGGTCACGGTCTGGGCCCTGGTGGAGGATGCCGACGGGGCGAGCCGAGAGGTGATCGGTGTCGACTCGGTGGGGCAGTGGCCGGGCGCGGACGACAACGAACCCGGTGCCGACTTCGTCCGATACCTCTTCCAACCCCCCGACACCGGCCAACCCGACGACGCCGACCACCCCCGCACCACCTCCGGCAGCGGCGTCCCCACCCCCCTCCTCCACCCCACCCCCTAACTCCCTCCCTCCCTCCCTCCCCTCCCTCCCCTCCCTCCCCTCCCTCCCCTCCCTCCCTCCCCTCACCCCCCTCTCCCCGTGATCTAGGGCAAATACGTGTGAGTTGATCTCCAACCACACGTATTTGCCCTAGATCGGCGGCGTCAGGGGTGAGGGGGGAGGAGAGGGAGGTTTTTGGGATTGGGGTCGGATCTGCCACTCGTGGGGGGTTCACGCGCATCGGGGGCCAAAACGGTACGGGGGACAGCGGCATTCGTCCGTTCGGCGCGTATCCTGTGGGCAAGGTATTCGTCCGGTGCTTCACCGGTGACGCATTCGTACCCTGTCAGGTCCCCCTCCCCGCCCAACCCGAGGCAGGCACGTATGCACGCCGACACATCGGCTCCCGTTCGCATCCTCGTTGTCGACGACGATCCCGGCGACGTTCTCATGATCGAAGAGGCACTCGGTGATTCCGATGTGCACAAGGCGATCGACGTGGTCAGCGACGGCCAGGAGGCGATGGAGTTCCTGCGCCGGCAGGGTCGGCACGTCACGGCGGTACGCCCCGACGTGATCCTGTTGGACCTGAACATGCCCCGGATGGACGGCCGTCAGGTGCTCAGCGCGGTCAAGGGTGACGCCGACCTGCGGACGATCCCGGTGGTGGTGTTGACCACCTCGAACGCGGACACCGACATCATCGGCAGCTACACCTTGCAGGCGAACGCGTACGTGGCCAAGCCGATCGACCTGGACGAGTTCAACGACGCGGTGCGCCGAATCGACCAGTTCTTCGGGCGGGTGGCGGTCCTGCCCCGCCGGCACTGACCCGTTTCGTTCGCCATTCCGCAGACGGGTGCCGCCGAACCGTACGGCTGCGGTCACCGTTGCGCTCCTTCGCGCCCACCCCCCCGTGGGGTGGGCATTGTGTCAGGTCGGGGTGGTCCGGGCGCCGGTGATGGAGTCTTGCCGGCGACGCCGGTCGAATGATGAATAATTTTGCGGTTTTGCCCCGATGAGCTGCCCGGCTGGCGAGGATTCAGGTGGAAGGAAGACACGCTGCCTGGGGGGCAAAGCATGGATTTTTCCATCGCGAAGATGGGCTATGACCAGGATCAGGTTGACTCGTGCCTGGCCGATCTGAGTGAGCGGTTGGCCCGGCTGGCCGCGCCGGCCGACGTCGCCGCCGGACCCGGCGACGAGCTGATCCGCGTACGCCAGGAGGCGGCCCGGCTGCACGGAATGCTGACCGGGGGATCGGCGGGCGATCGTGGCCCGGCGCGGATGCGGGAGCTGCTCGCCGTGGCCGAGCAGGAAGCGGCGCAGCTCCTGGCGCGGGCCCGGGGCGAGTTGACCGCGGCGCAGGAGGAGGCCCGTCAGCTGCGCGACCAGGTGTACGCGGAGGCGGTGCAGGCCCGCCGCGAGTTCGAGGCGGCGTTGCACGCCCGGCGCCTGCGCGAGCAGCAGGTGGACCACATCCTGCGGGACGTGACCGTGGTCGACGCTCCGACGGATGGCCAGGAGGCGGCGCCGCCCGCCACCGCCGTACCGGCGACCAGGGCGATGGCGGAGGAGGTCGCGGCGGACGATCGGCCGGACACCGTGCCACCGGCCGAGAGTCTGAACCGGGCCCAGGTGTGAGCCGGCGCGCGGGGCGGGACGCAGCGGCGCCGGTGTTCAGACGAGCGCGCCGACGATCGTGGTCGCCCGGTCCTCGTGCTGGGCGTACGCGTCGGGAAACGCGGAGACCTGAACCGCCTGGGCCGCCCCGCTGACGCTCATCTGCTGCCAACCGGGGATCTGCAACAGCGCCTCGAAGAACGCCTGCGCCGCGTACGCCGGTTTCATCAGGTCGGCGACGGCACCCCAGCCGCTGCTGGTGCGCTGCTGGAACAGGCCCACCGAGTCGTAGTCGTACCCGGTGCCCTGGTTGGGGTAGTCCAGCGACTCCGGCAGCGCCGGGTTGGCCAGGTTGTACAGGTTGCTCTCCTGCATCGCGGTGGCGATGGCGACGATCAGGCCCTGGCGGGGGATGCCGAGCTTGGTCCCGACCTTGACGATGGTGGCGGCGTTGTCCATCTGGGCCTGGTCGAGCCCGGCGACCGGCTTCGGCTTGGCCGGTTTGGTCGGCTTGCGGGTCGGCGGCTTGGTCGGTGCCTTGCTCTTGGCGACGGCGCTGGGTGTCGGCGTGGTCGGGGTGGGGGTCGGCGGCAGGGGAGCCCGCTCGGCCCGGCTGGCCGCCTGCTTCTCGGCTATCGCCGCGCGGTCGGCCAGTGCGGTGGTGTCGACCAGTGCCGCGTGCAGTGGTCGCGTCGGTGTGGTGGCCGCGCGTGACTCGGTGAACGCGACGAACCCGAGGCAGCAGGTCACTCCGGTGACCAGGGTCAGCCGCAGCGGGGTCGAGGTGAGCACGGTCCGGATCCGGGACGGGGACGCCGTCGGGGTCCGGGCGGTGGACCGCCGCAGCGGGTTCCGCCGGGCGGGGGACCGGTGCGCACCCGTTCTCCGGTTGTCCGATGGCGGCTCAGCCGAACGGATGGGCCCGGGGTTGCTGGTCGACTCACTCTTCACCTCGTCGTTGGGATGCACCCGCCGAGGCTAGGCAATGCCGCCCGCCCGTGGGCCGCTCGATGCCGTGGCGTGCGCCACAGTTTTGCCTGGTCAGCCGGTCATCGGGCGGCAGCCGGGGGCGGCCGGTCGCGAATGCCGCAAGACCGGCATATCCGTCGTGTCTGATCTGGTGGTGCGACCGGACGCAGTCGCCGGCCACCCGTGGGACGCACCGAGCCGGGGTAACCGGATCCCATGATCGGATGAGCTGCACCGGGTCGTTCGGACCTGTTCTACCTCCCCGGAAGGGTGATCGGGTCACCCGCGCCGGCGGGACGGTCGCGCCGTCGTCCGGTCAACCGATGCGCCCGCGACCGTCCCGCTCGCCGTCGCTAGCGAAGCCGTACGCGCTGACGGACTCGGCCGCCGACGAGCCGACCGGGGAGCCCGTCGGCCGGCGGGCGTTCGGGATGGGCGCGGCGGATCGGCGTACGCAGCGCGCTCGCGACCACCGCCAGACAGGCGCCGCCGGTGACCAGGAGGACCCATGCCGTGCCCCAGCGTGCCGTCGCTGTGGTGAGTAGCGCCGCCCCGATCGGGCCGGGAGCCGTGTGGATCGTCCAGAACGCCGAGGTGACCCGGCCGAGCAGGGGATCCGGGGTGACCTCCTGCCGCAGCGACAGTGAGCAGATGCCCGCCACGCTCGTGCCGAACACCACCACGCTGACGAGGACCGCCACCGTACGGGCGTCACCGGATCTCCCGAGCGCCGCGACGCCCAGACCGGCGACGCCGAGGGCGGCGAGCGCGTACGAGCCGATCCAGCAGACGCCGAAGCCGAGCCGGCGGCGGGCCGGGGCGACCAGGAGTGCGGCGGCGATCGTCCCGAGCGCGGCGGTGGCGAGCACGTAGCCGACCGTCCGGTCGGACCGGCCGAGGTCGTGCTTGAGGTGGTAGATGTACAGGTCGGTCAGGCCGAAGGTCAGGAAGGTGAGCAGTGCCAACCGTCCGGTCAGCGCCCGCAGCACCGGCTGCCGCCGGAGGAACCGGGCGCCGACCAGCAGCTCGTCCGGCCCCGGCCGGCTCCGGACACCCACCGGGTCGTTTCCGGCCCGGTGGAGGCGGACCAGGCAGAGGCCGAGGGCGGACACGGCGAATGTGGCGGCGTTCACCCCGATCGCGGCGGTCGGCCCGAGCAGGGCGGACAGCCCGCCGGCGAGCATCGGGCCGACCACCCCGGCGGCGGCGTAGCTGGCGAACAGCCGGCCGTTGGCCCGGGTGATCCGGGCCGGCGGCACCAGGCTCGGCACCGCGCTGACGTACCCGACCTGGAAGACCATTGCCACCGCGCTGCCCAGCGGCATCACCGCGTACAGCAGCCAGGGTTGCGGGGAGAACACCCACACCAGTGGGATCAGCGCGTAGAGCAGCGCGCGTACGGCGTCGCACCAGATCAGCAACGTACGGCGGTCGACCCGGTCGACCAGCACGCCGGCGCCGATCCCGGCGACGATCGACGCCGCCCCGGCCATCCCGGTGAGCAGCCCCATCCGGGTGACCGAGCCGGTGGCGTCGAGCACCAACAGCGGGATGGCGACGAACGAGAACGAGTGCCCGCCCACGGAGAGGGTCTGTACCAGCCAGAAGATGGTGAAGTTCCGGTCGTGCCACAGCGGCCGGTCCCGCTCCGGCACGACGGCGCTCACCCGTCGGACCCCGGTGCCCGCTCCCGCGCGTACGCCTCGACCACCCAGTGCTCCACCCGGTCGCGGGTGACACCGAGGTCGACGAGGACCCGTGCACCCGGCTCGTCCGGGTCCCGGAGCAGCCCGAGCAGCAGGTGTTCGGTGCCGACGTAGTTGTGTCCCAGGCGCAGCGCCTCCTGGAAGGTCAGGTCCCGTACCCGCCGTGCGCCGGGGGACAGCACCGGCGGGACGTGGCGGCCGTCGGTGGGCGGACCGAGGGTTGCCCGGGTCGCCGCCCCGACGGTCCCCGCCGGCAGACCCAGCCCCACCAGCGCCCGTACGGCCAGGCCGTCCGGTTCGTGCAGCAGGCCGAGCAGCAGGTGCGCGCCGGTGATCTCCTCGTGACCGGCGCGCTGGGCTTCCGCCTCCGCCTGCCGTACGACGTGCTGCGCCCGGTCGGTGAACCGGGCGAAGACACCGGGCGGCAGGAGTTCCCCGCCATCGGCCCGCCCGACCACGAACCGCTTCTGTGCCGCCTGCTTGCTCACCCCCATCCGCCGGCCGATCTCGGTCCAGGACGCCCCGGACCGGCGCGCTTCGTCCACGAAGTGGCCGATCAGGTGGTCGGCGACCTCGTCGAGGTACTCGGCCACCACGGTGGCGTCGGACAGGTGGCCGAGCGCGGGCGCGTCGGGGCGCCGGCTGACCACGTACGCGATCAGTTCGTCGAGTCGCGCGGGCGGTTCGCTCATTGGTCAACCATAGGTTGACGCGGACCTCATCGTCAACCACCGGTTGACGATGCTGGCCGACTACCGCCGGGCATCGGATGTCGGACCGTGCCCTCCGATACGATGCGGGTGGTGACCGCGAGCGAGACGAACCCCGCCGAACTGGGCGAGCCCCAGCCGCCGCGACGGCGACGCGGCCTGTTCGTCGCGGTGGCAGCCGTCCTTCTGGCCGCGGTGATCGCCGGTCACCGGCTGATCCCGAACATCGGCGGCTTCGGCAGCCTGGTCGACAGCGGCCTTCCCTTCCTCGGCCTCGGCATCCCGGTGCTCGCCCTCGTCGCCCTGCTGCGCCGGTCCCGCCTCGCCCTGCTGACACTGCTGCTGCCGATCCTGGTCTGGACCCTCATGTTCGGCACCGCCTGGCTGCCCGCCGGTGCCGGTGGGGCGGTCGCGCTGCGGGTGGCCAGCCAGAACCTCCGCGTCGGCAACCCGGATCCGGTCGCGACCGTCACCGCGCTGGCCGGCACCGAACCCGACCTGATCGGCCTTCAGGAGGTGGCCGGCAACATCCAGGGCCCGGCCGCCGGGGCGCTGCGGGAGCGGTACCCGTACCGGGCCGCCGAATCCACCGTCGCGCTCTGGAGTCGGTTCCCGATCCGCGACGACGTGGGCGTCGACACCGGGATGGGCTGGAACCGGGCGCTGCGGGCGGTGGTGGAGACACCGCACGGCGAGGTCGTCGTCTACGTCGTCCACCTCGGGTCGGCCCGCGCCGGGGACACCGCGACCCGTGACCACACGGTCGGCATGCTGGCCACCGCGTTGCGGCAGGACCCCGCCCAACGACTGATCGTGCTCGGCGACTTCAACACGGCCAGCACCGACCGGGCCATCTCGCCGCTGACCGACCTGCTCGCCGACGCCCAGGCCGACGCGGGACGGGGGCTGGGCTTCACCTGGCCGGCGGCGCTGCCGGTCACCCGACCCGACCACGTCCTCTACCGCGGCCTCACCGCCGCCTCGGCGGGCGTGGTCCGCACCCCGGCCAGCGACCACCGTGCGGTGACCGCCGGCTTCCGCTGACCGCGCCGGCCGTTTGCACTGCCCGCGCCGGCTTTCGGGCTGACGGCCGGCTTTCGGGCTGACGGCCGGCTTTCGGGCTGACGGCCGGCTTTCGGCGGAACGTCGTTTTCGCTGGCGAGCGAGGGACGGGGGATCAGCGGTCGGCGGATGTCGCCGGGCTGACGGTGAGCGTGTGCCGGCCGCCACCGTTGCTGGAGAAGGGCCAGAGCCGATCGGCGGAGTCGGCCAACCTGGCCAACTGCTGTCGGGTGAGTCCCACCGCGGCGATGCTCGCCCGTACGTCGGCGTGGTAGCAGCCGTCGGGGTCGCGGCCGAGTCGCGCCTGCGCCCGTACCTGGACCGTGTGTGCCTCGTCGGTGACCGACGTCGCCGCCTCGACGGCGGCGTGGTGCAGGCAGGCGGCAAACGCCGCGGCGAGCAGTTCCTCCGGCGCCAGCCCGTTGCAGTGCGGTGCGAGCGGGGAGGCGAGCGCGGTCGAAAACCGCCCGTCGCCGGTACGCAACTGTCCGCCCTCCGCGATCGCCGTGCCCTCGCGGACCCACGAATCCGACATCGCGTACCCCCTGTCGCTCCCCGCCGGGCTACCCGGCCGACACGCCGTAAAACACCGCACGGCCGGTCGGCCGGTCGAGATCGATTCGTCGGCGGCTGCGGCGGTACGCCAGCGCTGGCCCCGGCATCGGCGGATGACTATGGTGTGGCGCATGCGTAGCACCGCCGGCCGAGTTCTCGCCGCCCTCGCCGTGATCCTGTTCGGGCTCACCCTGCCGTTGCTGTGGGCACCGCCCGCCGGAGCCGCGCAGGCGTCCCTGCGACAGAGCGACCCGGCTGCGGACCAGACCGTCGCGCGGCTGCCCGAGGTGATCACGCTGGTCTTCGATGAGTCGCCGTCCTCGGTGAAGATCATGGTCACCGGCCCGGACGGGGTGGACGTGGTGTCCTCGCCGCCGAACATCAGGGGCGTCGGCGTACGCCAACCGGTCCGGCCCGGCGCCGCCGGCCGCTACACCGTCCGTTACGAGATGTCGCCGGTCACCGGCCCGCCCGCCGTCGGCACCTTCAGCTTCACCGTCACCGAGGCCGGGACCGCGCCCGCCGGTACCGTCCCGCCGCCCCCGGCCGGAGCGACGACGAACGCACCGGCTCCCGCGCCGGCCGGCACCGCGCCGGTGACCACGACCCCCGGCACCGACCCGGCCGCCGGTACCACCACCCCGAACATCGGCACGCCACCGCCCGCGGCGCAGGCCAGTGACGCCGACGGCACATCCCGCCCGCTGCTGCTCGTGCTCGGGCTACTGGGTGCGGCCGTCCTCGCCGGTGCGGTAGTGCTCACCGTGAGGATCCGGGCCCGCCGCGCCGGCTGACCCCCACCCGACGACCGCCGGCCCCACCGGGGCCGAACTCTCCCGTCCGGGGCGACCGGCCGACCTCGGGTCGACATCCGCGTGCACCTGAACGCCACCGTCCGACCCGTCGTCCGCCTCCACCACGCCGTCTGATTCGACCCGGCGTGTCGCTGGTCGCGCTGCCCCGGATCGCCGCGCGGGTGCCCTGATCCGCCACCGACGTCAAGGGATCGTCAAGAAGGGTCGGCCCGGCGTAGCGGGATCGTCAGGACCGGTGACCCCGCCCGGTGGGGCGCGTTTCCATGGTTCGGTGCGGCCGGTCACGGCCGCGATGAACCCCCGATTGAGGAGACGTTCGGTGATCGACGTCGTGTTCGTGCTGCTGACAGTGGGACTGTTCGCGGCCCTTGCCCTGGTGGTCCGGGCGGTGGAGCGGCTGTGAACGTGGTCAACCTCGTCGGTCTGATCGTATCGGCCGCGCTGGCTGTCTTCCTGGTGATTGCCCTCCTTTTCCCGGAGCGTTTCTAGATGAGTACGACAACCGCGGGCGTGATCTTCATTGTCGTGCTCGCCGCCGCGCTGGTCGCGGCGTACCGCCCGTTCGGCGACTACATGTACAACGTGGTCGCCGGGACCCGGCACTCGCGGGTGGAGCGGGGCATCTACCGGCTGATCGGGGTCGACCGGCGGGGCGAGCAGTCCTGGGGCGTGTACGCCCGCAGCGTGCTCGCCTTCTCGCTGATCTCGATCCTGTTCCTGTACGCCTTCCTGCGCCTTCAGGACAGGCTCTGGCTCTCCCTCGGCCTCGACCCGGTGACCAACCACGTCGCGTGGAACACCGCGGTCTCGTTCGTCACCAACACCAACTGGCAGGCGTACTCGGGTGAGTCGACCATGGGTCACCTGGTGCAGATGGCCGGCCTCGCGGTGCAGAACTTCGTCTCCGCCTCCGTCGGCATCGCCGTGGCGGTCGCGCTGGTCCGTGGCCTCGCCAGGAGCCGGACCGACCGGCTGGGCAACTTCTGGGTCGACCTGACCCGGATCACCCTGCGGATCCTGCTCCCGATCGCGGTGGTCGGCACGGTCGTGTTCATCGCGGCCGGCATGGTGCAGAACCTGCACGGCGGCACCGACGTGACCACCCTGACCGGCGGAACGCAGACGATCACCGGCGGCCCGGTGGCCAGCCAGGAGGTGATCAAGGAACTCGGCACCAACGGCGGCGGCTTCTACAACGTCAACAGCGCCCACCCGTTCGAGAACCCGACCACCTGGACCAACTGGCTCCAGCTCTTCCTGATCTTCCTGATCCCGTTCAGCCTGCCCCGCGTCTTCGGCCGGCTGGTCGGGCAGAACCGGCAGGGCTACGCGATCGTGGCGGTGATGGCGATCCTGGCCGTCGCCAGCATCGTGCTGACCAACGCGTTCGAGCTGAGCGCGGGCGGCACGGTGCCGCACGCGGTCGGGGCCGCGATGGAGGGCAAGGACGTCCGCTTCGGGGTGTCGAACTCGGCCACCTTCGCGGCGGCGACCACGCTCACCTCGACCGGGGCGGTGAACTCGTTCCACGACTCGTTCACCCCGCTGGGCGGCATGATGCCGATGGTCAACATGATGCTCGGCGAGGTTGCCCCCGGTGGTGTCGGCGCGGGCCTCTACGGCCTGCTGATCCTCGCCGTGATCACGGTGTTCGTGGCCGGGCTGATGGTCGGGCGGACCCCGGAGTACCTGGGTAAGAAGATCGGCGCCCGGGAGATCAAGTTCGCCTCGCTCTACTTCCTGATCACACCGACCCTGGTGCTGGTCGGTACGGCGCTGGCGTTCGGCACCGGCAACAACTCCACCGCGCTCAACGTCGGCCCGCACGGCCTCTCCGAGGTCCTGTACGCCTTCACCTCGGCGAGCAACAACAACGGGTCGGCGTTCGGCGGGATCACCGTCAACACCGGCTGGTGGGACACCACGCTGGGGTTGGCGATGCTGCTCGGCCGCTTCCTGCCGATCATCTTCGTGCTCGGCCTGGCCGGGTCGCTGGCCCGGCAGAAACCCGTACCCGCGTCGGAGGGCACGCTGCCGACCCACCGCCCGCTCTTCGTCGGCATGGTCGTCGGCGTGACGGTGATCCTCGTGGCGTTGACCTTCCTGCCCGCGCTCGCGCTCGGCCCGCTGGCCGAGGGCCTGTGACCGACATGCTGAGGAAAGAGAAGATGACTACCACTCCGCTGGCCCCCGCCCCGTCGGGTGGTCGCCCCCCGTCGGGCGGGTCCGGCGATCCGAGCAGTCGGATCGGCGGTGGCCTGCTGGACCCCGTACAGATGATCCGATCCCTGCCGGACGCGGCCCGCAAGCTCGACCCACGCACCCTCTGGCGCAACCCGGTGATGCTGATCGTCGAGGTCGGCGCCGTGTTCACCACTGTGCTCGCGATCGCCGACCCGACCGTCTTCGCCTGGCTGATCACCGTGTGGCTCTGGCTGACCGTGCTCTTCGCCAACCTGGCCGAGGCGGTCGCCGAGGGACGGGGCAAGGCGCAGGCGGCCACCCTGCGGCAGGCCAAGAAGGACACGATCGCGACCCGGCTGACCGGCTGGTCGCCGAACACCCCGGCCAGTCGCTACCGGGAGGAGGCGGTCGCCGCCACCGAACTGCGCCTGGATGACGTCGTCCTGGTCGACGCCGGTCAGATCATCCCCGGTGACGGCGACGTGGTCGAGGGGATCGCCAGCGTCGACGAGTCGGCCATCACCGGTGAGTCCGCGCCGGTGATCCGCGAGTCCGGCGGGGACCGCAGCGCGGTCACCGGCGGTACCAGGGTGCTCTCCGACCGGATCATCGTGAGGATCACCCAGAAGCCGGGGCAGAGCTTCATCGACCGGATGATCGCCCTGGTCGAGGGCGCGAACCGGCAGAAGACGCCGAACGAGATCGCGCTCAACATCCTGCTCGCCGCGCTCACCGTGATCTTCCTGCTCTCGGTGGTCACCCTGCAACCGTTGGCGATCTTCTCCAAGGCGTTCCAGGCCGCCGCACCGGACACCGCCGCGGTCGACGCCCACGGGGTCACCGGCATCGTGCTGGTGTCGCTGCTGGTCTGCCTCATCCCGACCACCATCGGCGCCCTGCTGTCGGCGATCGGCATCGCCGGCATGGACCGACTCGTCCAGCGCAACGTGCTGGCGATGAGCGGCCGTGCGGTCGAGGCGGCCGGCGACGTCGACACGCTGCTGCTCGACAAGACCGGCACCATCACCCTCGGCAACCGGCAGGCGTCCGAGTTCCTGCCCGTCGACGGGGTGTCGCCGGCCGAGGTCGCCGACGCCGCACAGTTGTCCAGTCTGGCCGACGAGACCCCGGAGGGGCGCTCGGTGGTCGTCCTGGCCAAGAACGAGTACGGCCTGCGGGAGCGGGAGCCCGGTGTCGTACCGCACGCCACCTTCGTGCCGTTCACCGCGCAGACCCGGATGAGCGGCGTCGACCTCGGTGCCGAGGGCGGCGCCGACAGGGAAGCGAGCGCGCGGAGTGAGCTTGCGAGCCCCGCGGTCGGGAGCGAGGGCGGTCCGGTTCGGCAGATCCGCAAGGGCGCGGCCGCGGCCGTCATGAAATGGGTACGCGACAACGGCGGCCACCCGACCGAGCAGGTCGGCGACATCGTCGACGGGATCAGCGGCAGTGGCGGTACGCCACTGGTCGTCGCCGAGCGCGTCGACGGTCAACCGGCCCGCGCCCTCGGGGTGATCCACCTCAAGGACGTGGTCAAGAGCGGGATGCGGGAGCGCTTCGACGAGATGCGCCGGATGGGCATCCGTACGGTGATGATCACCGGCGACAACCCGCGTACGGCGAAGGCGATCGCGGACGAGGCCGGGGTGGACGACTTCCTGGCCGAGGCGACGCCGGAGGACAAGCTCGCGCTGATCAGGAAGGAGCAGGAGGGTGGCCGGCTGGTCGCGATGACCGGTGACGGCACCAACGACGCCCCGGCGCTGGCCCAGGCCGACGTCGGCGTGGCGATGAACACCGGTACGTCGGCCGCGAAGGAGGCCGGCAACATGGTCGACCTCGACTCGGACCCGACCAAGCTGATCGAGATCGTCGAGATCGGCAAGCAGTTGCTGATCACCCGGGGCGCCCTGACCACGTTCTCCATCGCCAACGACATCGCGAAGTACTTCGCGATCATCCCGGCCATGTTCGCCGGCATCTACCCCAGCCTGGACACCCTCAACATCATGCGGCTGTCCAGCCCGACCTCGGCGATCCTGTCCGCGGTCATCTTCAACGCGATCGTCATCATCGCCCTGGTGCCGCTGGCCCTGCGCGGCGTGGGGTACCGGCCGAGCAGCGCCTCGGCCCTGCTCGCCCGCAACCTGTGGCTGTACGGCCTCGGTGGGATCGTGGCCCCGTTCGTCGGTATCAAGATCATCGACCTCATCATCCAGTTCATCCCGGGGATCTCGTGATGCGTCTACCTTCCTGGCTCGCCCAGCACCTCGCCGCGTTCCGTGCGGTGCTGGTCTTCACCGCCCTGCTCGGCCTGGCCTACCCACTGGCCATGGTCGCGGTCGGGCAGCTTCCCGGCCTGAACAGCCGGGCCGAGGGCTCCCTGGTGCGGACCGCCGACGGTCACCCGGTCGGCAGCCGGCTGATCGGCCAGCTCTTCACCGACGCCGACGGAAACGCCGTACCGCGCTACTTCCAGAGCCGCCCGTCGGCCGCCGGTGACGGCTACGACCCCACCTCGACCAGCGCCAGCAACCTCGGCCCGGAGAGCGTGGTGGACACCCTCGCCGCCAACCCGGACGACGCCTCGCCGAGCCTGCTCACCCAGGTCTGCGAGCGCAGCCGGGCGATCGGTGAACTGGAGGGGGTCAGCGGCGCCCGGCCGTACTGCACCTCCGACGGGATCGGCGCGGTGCTGTCGGTGTTTTACCGCGACGGCCTGACCGGGCCGGTGACCCGGGCGGTCAGCATCAACCAGCTCTGCCCGGCCACCCCGTTCGTCACCACCTACCAGGGGGTGACCGTGGAGTGCGCCGAGATCGGCCGGGACTACAGCCACGGGATCGTCACCCCGGTCCGGGGCACCGCACCGTCCGAGCCGGCGGTGCCCGCCGACGCGGTCACCGCCAGCGGCAGCGGCCTCGATCCCAACATCAGCCCGGCGTACGCCCGACTACAGGCGCCGAGGGTGGCGCGGGAACGGGGCACCGACGTGGCGACCGTACGGGCGCTGGTCGAGAAGTACACCACCGACCGGGCACTGGGCTTCATGGGCGAGCCCGCGGTGAACGTACTGGAGCTCAACCTCGCCCTGGACCGACAGTTCCCCGGCAACAGCTGAGCCCTACCCGGGGCGGCTCCGAGTGCAGATGCGGCAGGATCAACTGGTGGCACGTGGACAACTGCGCATCCATCTCGGCGCCGCCCCCGGCGTCGGCAAGACGTACGCGATGTTGGAGGAGGCGCACCGCCGGGCCGAGCGGGGCACCGACGTGGTGGTCGGATTCGCCGAGACCCACGGCCGCAAGCACACCGCGGCGATGCTCGGCGACCTGGAGATCGTGCCGCGCGCGACGATGACCCACCGGGGCGCCGAGTTCACCGAGATGGACCTCGACGCGGTGCTCGCCCGGCGGCCCGAGATCGCGGTGGTGGACGAACTCGCCCACACCAACGTGCCCGGCTCGCGCAACGCCAAACGCTGGCAGGACGTGCAGGAGCTGCTCGACGCCGGGATCGACGTGCTCTCCACGGTGAACATCCAGCACCTGGAGTCGCTCAACGACGTGGTCGAGCAGATCACCGGCATCGTCCAGCGGGAGACCCTGCCCGACGACGTGGTCCGCCAGGCCGAGCAGGTCGAACTGGTCGACATGACGCCGGAGGCGCTGCGCCGCCGGATGGCGCACGGCAACATCTACCGGGCCGACCGGATCGACGCCGCGCTCGGCAACTACTTCCGGGTCGGCAACCTCACCGCCCTGCGCGAACTCGCCCTGCTCTGGCTCGCCGACAAGGTCGACGACCAGCTCGACCGCTACCGGGCCGAGCACAACATCGGCGCCAGGTGGGAGGCGCGCGAACGGGTGGTGGTGGCGCTGACCGGTGGACCCGAGGGCGAGACCCTGATCCGCCGGGCGGCCCGGGTCGCGGCCCGTACGCCGACCGGTGCCGACCTGCTCGCCGTACACGTGAACCGCAGCGACGGGCTGACCGGCGTGGACCCGACCCAACTGGCCCGGCAACGGGTGCTGGTGGAGAGCCTCGGCGGCACGTACCACCAGGTGGTCGGCGGCGACATCGCGACCGCGCTGCTCGACTTCGCCCTGGGTGTGAACGCCAGTCAGATCGTGCTCGGCGCCAGCCGGCGCGGTCGGTTGGCCCAGATCCTCTCCCGTGGTGTCGGGGTGACCACGGTGGCGCTGTCCGGGGCGATCGACGTCCACCTGGTGACCCACGAGCAGATCGGGCACGGCCGCCGCCCGCCGTCGGTGACCAGCGCGTTGTCCCGGCGCCGCCGGTTGACCGGCTTCGGCTTGGCCGCGCTCGGCATCCCGCTGCTGACGGTGCTGCTCCGGCTGCTGGCCGACGACCTCTCGCTGGCCAGCGACATCCTGCTCTTCCTCGGCATGGTGATCGCGGTGGCGCTGGTCGGTGGGCTCTGGCCGGCGCTGCTGGCCGCGGTGGTCGCCTCCCTGGTGATCAATTACTTCTTCACCGCACCCCTGCACGCGTTCACCATCGCGCAGCGGGAGAACCTGCTCGCCCTGGTCGTGTTCCTGCTGGTCGCCGCAGCGGTCAGCGCGGTCGTCGACCTGGCCGCGCGGCGTACCCGGGAGGCGGCGCGGGCCAGCGCCGACGCCCAGACGCTGGCGATGGTCGCCGGTAGCGTGCTGCGCGGCACCCGACCGCTGACCGCCCTGCTGGAACAGCTTCGGGAGACCTTCGGGCTCACCTCGGTCACCCTGTTGGAACGGGCCCCGGAGGTGGCGGGCGGACCGGACCGGCAGCGCGACCCCAGGGCCTGGCGGGTGGCCGGCAGCGTCGGCCCCGCACCGTGCCTCACCCCCGCCGGTGGGGACGTCTCGGTGCGCGCCGCCGAGAACCTGTCCCTGGTGCTCTGCGGGCGGGTGCTCGCCGCCGCCGACCGGCAGGTGGTGGAGGCGTTCGCCGCCCAGGCCGCGCTCGCCCTGCGCCAGGAGCGGCTGGCGCAGGAGGCGGCGACCGCCCGGCCACTGGCCGAGGCCGACCGGATGCGTACGGCGCTGCTCGCCGCGGTCAGCCACGACCTGCGTACGCCGCTGGCGTCGGCCAAGGCGGCGGTGACCAGCCTGCGCAGCCACGAGGTCGAGTTCGACGAGTCCGACCGGGAGGAACTGCTCGCCACCGCTGACGAGTCGCTCGATCGGCTGACCCGGCTGGTGACGAACCTGCTGGACATGAGCCGGTTGCAGGCCGGCGTACTCGGGTTGTCGCTGGCCCCGATCGGGCTGGAGGACGCGGTCCCGCCGGTGTTGGACGAGATGGGGGAGCCGGCCCGTCGGGTACGGGTGAGCCTGCCCGCCCACCTGCGGGCGGTGCTGGCCGACCCCGGCCTGCTGGAACGGGTGCTGGTGAACCTGGTCGCCAACGCGCTGCGGTTCAGTCCGAGCGACCGGCCGCCGTCGGTCTCGGCCAGCGAGCACGGCGGGCTGGTCGAGCTGCGGGTGACCGACCACGGGCCCGGCCTGCCGCACGACCAGTGGGAGCAGGCGTTCCTACCGTTCCAACGGCACGGCGACCGGGACAACCACGCCGGGGTCGGACTCGGGTTGGCGCTGTCGCGTGGCCTCGCCGAGGCGATGGGCGGCACACTGGTTCCCGAGGACACCCCCGGCGGAGGGCTGACCATGGTGCTCAGCCTGCCGGCGGCCGAAGGAGACAACCGATGAGCGGACCAGCCGGGGGACCGGCGTGACCAGGGTGCTGGTGGTCGACGACGAGCCGCAGATCCTGCGCGCCCTGCGGATCAACCTGCGGGCCCGGCGCTACGAGGTGGCCGTCGCGGCGGACGGGGCGGACGCGTTGCGGCTGGCCGCCAGCCAGCATCCGGACCTGGTGGTGCTGGACCTGGGGCTGCCGGACATGGACGGGGTGGACGTGATCCGGGGCCTGCGGGGCTGGACGAACATCCCGATCATCGTGCTCTCCGGCCGGGCCGGTAGCCAGGACAAGGTCCTCGCCCTCGACGCCGGTGCGGACGACTACGTCACCAAGCCGTTCGGCGTGGACGAACTCCTGGCCCGGGTCCGGGCCGTGACCCGGCGTACGACCGGTGCCGGGGAGGCGGTCGCCACCGTCACCGTCGGCCGCTACACGGTCGACCTGGCGGCCCGTACGGTCCGGTCGGACGACGGGCGGGAGGTGCGGCTCACCCCGACCGAGTGGCACCTGCTGGAGATCCTGATCCGCAATCCGGGCCGGTTGGTCAGCCAGCGCCAGTTGCTGCACGACGTGTGGGGTCCGCAGTACCAGTCCGAGACGAACTACCTGCGCCAGTACATGGCCCAGTTGCGCCGCAAGCTTGAGGACGACCCGGCCCGACCGCGCCACCTGCTGACCGAACCGGGCATGGGTTACCGGTTCCAGCCCGAGTAGACCGCGCCGGGATGCACCGGATCAGTGCACCCGCGCGGCACCGCCGGCATCCACCCGCGCGGTGATGTCCAGGTGCCTCGGCCGCAAGCCGGAGGTGGTGGCGAACCGGTCCACCGCCGCCTGCACCGATTCGCGCAGCGTGGCCAGCGGGGCCTGTGGGGTCACGTAGAGCTTGATCCTGATCTCCGGGGTGGGTGGGTCCCCGGTCAGCCAGACCGAGGCCCGGCGGATCTGCGGCTCGCGGACGAGGTCGCGTTCGAGACCGTCGGCCAGGGACGAGCCCTGGACGATGGTGACGCCCGGCCCGCTGCCGTCGTACGCCGCCCGGTCGCCGGTGACCGATCGCAGGTCGTACTCGTCCATCGCCGGGTCGCCGGCCGGACGCAGTTGCCGGCGCAGCAGCGTCCAGCCGAGGTAGGCCAGCAGCAGTCCCAGGGCGATGGCGACGATCGGGCCCCACGGCGAGATGTCCCGGAACACCCCTCGGAACGCCGACCAGATCAGTGGTGCCCGTTGGTCGATCCCCGGCAGGTGGCCCAGGTTCGCCGCCGCCGCCGCCGCGCCGAGCGCGACCAGCAGCAGGCCGATCACCGTCCAGAGCAGCCGGTTGCCGGCGTGGCTCATGTCGTCCTCCGTTCCCGGGCCAGCTCGATGTCGAGCCGGTCGGCCGGCGGTGCGGCCAGCCGGTCGAGTTCCTGCCGGACCGCGTTCTCGACCTGCGGCCGGGTGGACGGGTCGCCGACGGCGCGGATCCGGGACGACCACGAGTCGCCGTGCCGGCGTACCCGGGCCCGCGCGTCCCGTACGCCGGGGACCCGGTCGGCGGCGTCGGCGAGACGGTGCTCGACCGACCTGCGGTGCAGGTGCCACCCGTCGGCGAGCGGTACGGCGAGCCGGTTGGGGGTCCACCGGCGCAGCTGGCCGAGCAGGATCAGCAGACCCAGTACGCCGACCGCGATCGAGACCGCGAAGATCACCGGGTCGTCGACGGTGGTGCTGGTCAGCGTGTCGAACCAGCCCGTCCGGTCGATCAGCAGCGACGGCAGGTCCAGGGCGACCGCCGCCGCCTCGGCCGCGAGCAGCAGACCGCCGCCGAGCAGGATGACGGCCAGCAGCAGTGATGCCAATCGGTTGACCACCCGCATGGATCACCTCCGGGTTTCGGCGGTGAGCGCCGCCAGGTCGACGTCGTCGACGACGACCTCCACCGGCCGGTCCGCGCCGGCCCGTTCCAGTACGGACCGGACCGCGGCCCGGATCCGTTCACCGAGCGGTTCGATCGGTACCGCGTCGACGGTGACGTGCACCTCGACCAGGTCGTCGGCCAACCGGACCCCGGAGACCTTGCCGCCGGCGTACAGGGTGGCCACCTCCACCGGCCCGCCGGTGCTCAGCCCGGCCACCCCGTCCACCCCGAGCACGGCGTCGCGTACGGCGGTGGCGAGGGCGACCCGGTCGGCGCGGGTCCGTTGCTCGGTCATTGGGCCCGGGTACCCGAGGCGTTGCCGGCGGAGCCGCCACCGCTCTGTTCGCCGTCGACGAACACGTCGTCCACGTTGATGTTCACCTCGATCACGTTCAGGCCGGTCATCGCCTGTACCCGCTCGATCACATTGCGGCGTACCGCGTCGGAGACGTCGACGATGCTCTGGCCGTACCAGGTGACGATGTCCAGGTCCACGGCGGCCTCGCGCTCGCCGACGTCGACCGAGACGCCCTGGGTCGACGCCTCCGACCCGCCCGGTACGAGATTGCGCAGCTGGCCGACCCGGCGGGCCACGCCGGAGCCCATCGAGTGCACACCGGGGATCTCCCGCGCGGCGAAGCCGGCGATCTTCGCGACCACACCCTCGGCGATCCGGGTCTTGCCGGAGTCCGTGGTGAGTTGGGCGCGGGCGGGTTGTCCGGTGCCGGGCTGGATGAGCTGGCTCGGGGATTTGATCTTCTCCCGGCCGTCGGTCCGGGTGTCGGTGTCAGCCATCTGCTGCCTCCTGAACTCGTTCCTGGTCCGGTCCGGGCGTGGCCCGACATCCGGGTGCCATGCCACGGTCGGGTCCACCGTCGACCACGGGTCGCGGTGGTGCCCTAGGGCGTGGGGGAGCGCCGCCGGTTGGCGCTGGCCCGGTCGGTGAGTCCGGCCACCGAGAGGTCGCCGTCGATCACCCGTACGGCGAGCCAGCCGACCAGGCCGGCAAGGACCGCACCGGCCGCCGCCCCGAAGCCGGCGACGGCCCAGACCGCCGCGATGAGGAAGCCGATCACGAAACCGAACTGCTGGCGGGACATTGGTTACCTCCCCGGTGGCGGACGCACGGTTCGCCCGTTGCATACACCGATGGCGCCGATCCGAACCCGATTGCCTCCGACAATTGGGTGAGCCAGATCACAGTCTCTTCCGGGTTCCGGCGGGTTTACCCGTGACCAGGCCCGGTGCGTCCGTCATCCCGGACCGCCGGTCGCGCTCCCGCTCGCCGTCGCCGCGCCCGGCCGACCCGCCGCGCGCCGACCGGCCAGGATGTCCACCACCGCGGCGACGAGCGCGACCAGGACAAAACCGAGCGCGATGAGCAGCGCGTCCCGGAACGCCCTCGCCCAACCGTTGTGGGTGGAGGCGAGGGCGTCGAAGAACACCGTGCCGACGCCCGCGATCCCGGCCGCCGAGCCGATCCGCTGCCCGGTCTGCAACATTCCCGCCGCCGCCCCGCCCCGTTCCACCGGCACCTCGGCCAGGGTCAGGGTCTGGTTCGGCGTGATCACCAGTCCGCTGCCCAGGCCGGCGAGCAGCAGTGGGGCGGCGGTGGCGTACGGGGCGCCGTGACCGGGCACGAAGTGCAGCGCCACCATGGTGCCGATCAACCCGAGCGCGACCAGGGTCAACCCGATCGCCACCAGTGGCCGGCCGAACCGGATGACCAGCCGGCCGCCGAGGATCGCCGAACCGGCGGAGCCCAGGGCGAACGGTGTCACCGCCAGTCCGGCGGCCAGCGCGCTGTAGCGCAGCCCGTTCTGTAGGAACAGTGTGAACACGAAGAACAGCGCGGTGAAGCCGGCGAAGTAGAGCAGCGCGATCAGGCTGCCCAGGCTGTACGAGCGGTGCCGGAACAGGGCGAGGTCGAACAGCGGCTCGCCGCGCCGGCGGTAGTGGCGCTCCCAGTAGACAAAACCGGTCAGCACCAGCCCCGCGGCCGGTATCAGCAGCCACTTCAGGAAGCCCTGCCACTGCCGCTCCTCGATCAGCGGCAGCAGCAGCAGCGTCACGCCGAACCCGAGCAGCAGCACCGCGACCGGGTCGAAGCTCTTCTCCGGGCCGGGGCGGTGCGGTGGCAGCACCCGCCAGCCGAAGATGATGGTGGCGATGCCGACCGGTACGTTCACGAAGAAGACCAGCCGCCAGCCCTCGTGCGTACCGTCCAGCGCGATCAGCAGCCCGCCGAGCAGGGGCCCGATAGCGGTCGAGATGCCGATCACCGAGCCGAGCAGCCCGAACGGGCGGCCCCGTTCCGACCCCTGGAACATCTGCTGGATCATGCCGACGACCTGCGGGTTCACCACACCGGCGGCGGCGCCCTGGATCAGTCGGGCGATGATCAGCCACTCCGGTGAGGTGGCCAGGCCGGCGGCCGCGCTGGATACGGTGAACAGGGCCAGCCCGGCGATGAAGACGTTGCGCCGGCCGTGGATGTCGCCGAACCGGCCGGCGGCGACGAGGACCAGGCCGAAGGTGAGCGCGTAGCCGGAGAGGACCCATTGCAGTTCGCTCGGTGACGCCTTCAGCGCCCGTTCGATCGACGGCACCGCGACGTTGACGATGCTCACGTCCAGCAGCGTCATGAACGACGCGATCAGACCCACCGTCAGCGCGAGATTGCGCTGACGGTTCGTCCCGCCCCGACCGCTATGCGGCCTGATGCGCGCACCACCGGGGGCCGAAGTCGAGGCCGGCCAGCGGGGAGTCCTCCCGGTGCAGCAGGTTCTTGACCGAGAGGTTGTGCAGCGGCGCGGTCAGCTGCTCCTCGGCCAGCCCGGACTCGTCGGCGATCGCGGCCGGATAGGGCACCTGCCCCTTCGCCTCAAGGGCGGTCACCGCCGCGTACACCCGCTCCTCGACGTCCGAAAGTTGTACTTGTCGCATGGAAAGCCCCTCCGCTCGACCACACTGTCGGGCACCTCACGGCCGGGCGGATACCCCGCCTTCAGTCGATGATTCCCGACCGGCGGGGCGTACACCGGAGGTTTGCCCACACGCGGCCCGGCGGGTCGGCGGCGGCCCGGACCCGGACGGGCCGGAGCCCCGGCATGGTGCCGGGGCTCCGGTGGATCGTGCGATCCGACTGGACGAGGGCGTCAGAGCGCCAGGGTCCAGCTGTTGATGTAACCGGTGTCGATGGTGGCCGCGTCCTGCACCCGGAGCCGCCAGGTGCCGTTGGCCGGCTCGCTGGAGAGGTTGACGGTGTAGGTCGTGTTGATGTTGTCGGTGCTGCCGCCGGTCCGGTTGTGCAGCACGTAGGCGCTGTTGTCCGGAGCGATCAGCGAGACGACCAGGTCACCCTGGTACGTGTGGACGATGTTCACCGCGACGGTGGCGTTGGTCCGGCCGTTACGCGCACAGCCGGAGACGGTGATCGTGCTCTCCACCGTGGTGTTGTCCGGGATCGCCACGTCGTTGCCGTTGGTCTGGGTGCAACCCGGCGCCCCGTTGATCGTCAACGAGTACGACGTCGCCTGGGTGGTGACCGGACCGGTGCCGGTGACGGTCACCGTGTAGGTGCCCGACGGGGTGGCGGCGGTGGTGGCGATGGTCAGGGTGGACGAGCCGCCCGAGGTGACCGTCGCCGGGCTGAAGCTCGCGGTCGCCCCGCTGGGCAGGCCGCTCGCGCTCAGCGCCACCGACTGCGCGCTGCCGACGGTGGTGGCGGTGCTGACCGTGGCGGTCACCGACTGGCCCGGGTTGATCGTGCCGGCGCCCGGCGCCACCGCGATCGAGAAGTCCTGGGTCGGCGGAACCACGTTGCCGATGTAGAGCAGCTTGTTCGGCGAACCGGCACCCGGGCTGGTCACCACGCCGTTGGTGGCGTCGTTGACCAGCTTGTCGCGTACCTGCTGCGGGGTGTAGGTGGGGCTGGCCGAGAGCACCAGGGCGGCGGCGCCGACCACGTGCGGGGTGGCCATCGAGGTGCCGCTGATGGTGTTGGTCGCGCTGTCGCTGGTGTTCCAGGCCGAGGTGATGGCGCTACCCGGGGCGAAGATGTCCAGGCAGGTGCCGATGTTGGAGTAGCCCGCCTTGGCGTCGTTCGACTCCGTCGCCCCGACCGTGATCCCGTTCGGGGTGCTGGCGGGGGAGACGTTGCAGGCGTTGGAGTTGTACTCGTTGCCGGCCGCGAGACCGTAGACCACGCCGTCCGCGATCGACCGGGTCACCGCGTCGTTCACGCCCTGGTCGAAACCGCCGCCGAGGCTCATGTTGGCGACCGCCCGCTCACCCGGGTCGTGGTCGGCGGTCACCCAGTCGATGCCCGCGATGACGCCCGCGTACGTGCCGCTGCCACCGTTGTCGAGCACCCGTACGCCGACCAGGGTCACGCCCTTGGCCACGCCGTACGCGTTTCCGCCGACGGTGCCGGCGACGTGCGTGCCGTGCCCGTTGCCGTCGTCGGCGGAACCGCCGTCGACCGCGTCGAAGCCGGTGACCGCGCGCCCGCCGAAGTCACTGTGGGAGAACCGGATGCCGGTGTCGATGATGTACGCCCGCACCCCCGCACCGGTGTTCGGGTAGGTGTAGGAGTTGTTCAGCGGCAGGTTGACCTGGTCGATCCGGTCCAGGCCCCAGGAGGGGGTCGGGGTCTGGGTGGCGGCGATGCGTACGGTGTGGTTCTGCTGGACGTACTTCACCGACGGGTCGGCGGCGAGCCGCTTGGCGGCGGCCTCGGACAGCCGTACCTCGAAGCCGCGCAGGGCGTGTTCGTAGGTGCGGGCGACGCTGCCGCCGTGCCGCTTGGCCAGGCTCTGCGCGGTGTCGGCGACGCTGGTCTGGGCGACCGAGGCGTCCTTGAACACCACCACGTACGAGCCGGCGACCGCGGTGGCGCCACCGGCCCGCTGAATCTGCCCCTCGGCGGGTGCGGCGGCGACTGGGCCGGCGAAGGCGACCGCGGCGGTCGCGGCGGCGGTGACGGCTGCTCCGATGCGCCAGCGGCGCCCGGGTGACCCTGAGGTTGTCATCCCTCGTGCTCCCCTTCAGATGTTCGGCCGGTGGACTCGTGGTCCACCGATCGATGGTTCCGGGTAACTGATTGGGGGAAATGCTAGGGGGGATTCATTGAAATGTAGAGATGTATGATTTGTTTGCCAGGTCGCGTATTCTGTGCTGTTCCGGCGGTGGCGGTCTGCCGTGCGCACACTTCCTGTCGAGGCCAGGGCACCTCTCTGTCCTGGCAGGAGGAACCTGAGTGGACGAGCATAATGCCTCACGTTTCGAGGTAGGTAAATGCATTGTCGTGACAGATCGGGCGCTGGATCCGAAACAGGGATCGGCGCCAACAAATGCCACCGGCAATCACGATGAAACAAAAATGTGCCTCCGTCCGATGTTCGTCGCCGTCCGGAGCCGACCGGATAGGCCCGAAGCCGAGCCGCCCACCGGCGGCCACCGGAACTGACGGTAAGCACCATCGGGCCGCCGTCGGCCGTTCCTCTAGGCTGCTCCCGTGACCGCATGTGACGTCGCCGTCGTCGGCGCCGGGCCGGCCGGCCTCTCCGCCGCCTACGCCGCCGCTTCGGCCGGAGCCCGCACGATCGTGCTGGAGCGGGCCGAACATCCCCGTTACAAAACCTGCGGGGGCGGGTTGATCGGCACCTCGCTCGCCGCCCTGGACGGACGGATCGAGGTCCCCGCCGACGACCGGGTGCACAGCGTGACGTTCACCCACGACGGCCGACGCGAGTTCAGCCGCGACCACGGGTCACCGCTGGTACTGATGGTGCGCCGCCCCGAGTTCGACAACCGGCTGCGCCGGGCCGCCGCCGACGCGGGCGCCGAGATCCGCGAGCGGGTCACGGTCCGCGCGATCGACCAGCACCCCACCGGTGTACGGATCCGCCTCGCCGACGGCGGCGAGGTCACCGCAGCGGTCGTGGTCGGAGCGGACGGATCCTCCGGGATCACCGCCCGACACGTCGGCGTCGAGTACGACCAGGTGGACCTCGGACTTGAGGTGGAACTGCCGGTCCCGGCACCGATCCGGGACCACTGGCGGGGCCGGCTCCTGCTCGACTGGGGCCCGATCCCCGGCTCGTACGCGTGGGTCTTCCCGAAGGGCGACGTACTCACCGTCGGCGTCATCGCCGAACGCGGGCAGGGCGAGGCGACCCGGCGTTACCTGCGTGACTTCGTCGACCGGCTCGGGCTCGCCGGAATCGAACCGATCCACGACTCCGGGCACCTCACCCGCTGCCGTACCGAGTCCTCGCCGCTGCGGCGGGACCGGGTGCTGGTCGCCGGTGACGCCGCCGGCCTGCTGGAGCCGTGGACCCGCGAGGGGATCAGCTTCGCCCTGCGTTCCGGCGCGCTGGCCGGTGCCGCCGCGGCCAGCGGTGACCTCGACGGGTACGTCACCGCCGTACACGAGCAGCTCGGGCCGCCGATGGCCGCCGGTCGCCGGCTGCTGGGCGCGTTCAGTCGACACCCCGGCTTCTTCCACGCCACGGTCGCCACCCGACCCGGCTGGCGGATGTTCGCCCGGTTCTGCCAGGGCGAGGCGTCGTTCCAGCGCACCCTGACCCGGCTGCCGGTCCGCGCGGCGCTGGCCCTGCTCCGCTCCTGACCACGACCCGAGTCGTGACTAGTCCAGCCGGGGCAGCATCGCCGCCACCCGGGTCAGCGGCTCGGCCAGCGCCGGGATCCGGTCCACCGGGTCCAGCCGGCCCGGCAGGTGGGTGATCAGCTCGCTTCCGTGCAGGCTCCACGGCGGCACCGACCCGGCCACGTGCGCGGCGACGAGGGCGGGGGTGAGCACCCAGCGCACCGCCATCGGATCGCCGTCGACCCGGAACGCCCGGTCGAAGTCCGGGTCGCCGGTCACCACCGAACCGCCGCCGAGCAACGCCCGCCCGACCTTCGCCGCCGGGCCGCGCGGCGACACCTCGACCGACGGGTACGGGTGTTCCAGGTGCACCACCACGACCACGTACGGGTGACTGTGGCTGGACGTCGTGCTGGTGGTCCCACCCATGCCGTCGGAACCGGTGCCGGTGTGGGTCTCGGTGTGGTGGTACTCGGCGACGCTCACCCGCTGACCGGCGACCACCCCGGACACGGCAACGGTGACACCGGTCCGGTTGCCACCGGGCAACCTCGCCGCCCAGTCGACGGCCGGCGGCGGCACGTACACCCAATTGTTGCGGGCCGCCCACCGCCGCAGCGTGTCGCGGCGCCGCCGTCCCCGCTGCCGGGCCAGCCCGACGAGGACGACCAGCAGGGCCAGTAACGCGACCACGGCCAAGCAGCCGAGCCCGAGCAGGCCCACCCACAGTCCGTCGGACTCGGCCGGACTCATCGTCGGCCCCGGCCGGCAGCCGGCGGGCCGTTCGCCGCGAACGACGACGCCGCCGCGAACGACGACGCCGCCGGGACCAGCGGACCGAGCACCAGCACGATCGAGCCGCACGCGATCGCCCCGACCACCGCATCGCCCCGAAACAGTTCGAACACACCCACCACCAACAGCCCGGCGACCGCGAGCCCGGTCAACCAGAACGTGCACCGCAGCAGCCACACCGTGCCGTGGGGCGCCCCCGTCGCCGGGCGGAGGTTCGCGACCACCACCGGCACGCAGCCGAGCACACCGACGCCGAGCGCCACCGCGACCGGGACCAGTACCGCCGCCGACTCGATCGCGAGCAGGTACCCGACCAGGCCCAGCAGCACCGCGTACGCGATGAGCAGCGCGCCGGCGGCGACGGCCCGCAGCCGGGCGGCGCGCCTCGGCCGGTCGCCCTCGATCGGACCGGTCATGGCTCCAGGCGCCAGTCCGTGCCGTCCGCGACCGCCGGAGCCGGGTCCCGCAGCGTGCCGTCGGAGATCCGACCGGCCGCCGACACCGGCCAGTGGTGCCCGTCGAACGCCAGCCAGTCGTTGATCCGGTCCCGGAGGTTGCCCTCCTGGACGGCCGTCACGCCGAGCAGGGTGCCGGTCCCGGCGGCCAGCGCGGTCAGGAACGCCAGGCAGGCCGCGATCGCGATGAACGGCCCGGCCGGTGCGCCGAACACCGTCGCGGTCGACGCGGCGGCGCCGACCAGACCGCCGACCAGCGCGGTGATCGCCACCAGGAGCGAACCCCACCAGACCACGATCGCCGCCGCGGTCGCGGTCAGCGCACCGTGCACGGCGTCGGTGAAGTCCTTCTTGATCGAGGTGATCGCCTTGAGCTGCGCACCCAGCATCCGCTTGTACGCGTCCGCCGCCGGCCCCTTCCAGTCGTCCAGGATCGCCGACTTGTCCGGATCTGCGGCCCCGGCGAGCGCGCTGACCGGTGAACCCACGTCGTCCGCCCAGGCGTTGCCGACCCGCAGCAGCGCCGGCGGCCAGCCCGGCTTGCCGACGTACCTGTCCAACTCGGCGTAGATCTTGCTGATCAGCGAGACGAACCGCTCGGTGGACTCGCGGATCCCGTCACCGACAAAACCGGGCACCTTCGACAGCACCCGGTTGACGTTGTCGACGATCTCCTCGGTCTTGCGCCGTACGCGCCTCAGCGCGGCCTCGAACTCCTCGACCAGTTCGCGGAACTCCTGCTCACCGGGGCTCGGCGCCACCGCACACCGTCCTTGTCTGCTGCTGGGTCATGGTTCGGGTCCTCAGTAGATGCCGCGCATCCGGTGCACCGCGTCCCGCTCGTCGGCGGTGTACCCGTCGGCCGCGATGCGCAGTGCCGAGCCGATCGCGTCGAAGTTCGCGGCGCCCTCCCGCAGCAGCCGGGCCAACTTCTCCTGCAACTCGTCGTACGTCTCCACCAGACCGGTGAGCGACGCCATGCCGGACAGCTCGAACGGGCCCAGGCTCTGTGCCGAGGCCGACTTCGACGCGGCGTCCATCGTGTCGGCGTGCCGACCCCAGGACTGGGCACCGTCGTACAGGGCGGCGATCGACGCCTCGATCTGCTCCTTGCTTGGTGGCACGGTTCTTCCTCACAATCGTTGCCGGGCCGGCTGATCCGGCCGCCCGCGAGGGTTGTCAACGAGCGCGACGCCGGGGCGGGCGTCGGTCACGACCGGCGGTGCAGTCCCAGTTGGCGGGCGAGTTCGAGCGGGTCCCCGGCCAGCCGGCCCAACGCCCCGATCCGGCTGTCGGCGACCAGCCGCCGCACACCGCCCCGACCGGCGACCAGGTACGCGGCCTCGAACGCCGCCACCGTCGCCCGGCCGATGTTGACCTCGTGGGTGGCGTGCAGCCACCGTGCGTCGTACTCGACGCCGACCGGGGCGCCGGCACCGGTGACCCGTACGGTCACCTGCCGGCCCGCGTCCTGCCCGTCGTACGACCGGTTCTGTTGGTCGGCGACCCGTCGCGACAGTACGTCGAGATCGGCGTCGAGGTCCTGGACCATCCGTACCATCTGCCGCATCGCCTCGATGGTCGCCTCCTGGTCCGGTTGCGCCGACAACGACGCCACCAGCTCGTCGACCGACCGGTCAGCCGTTCCCGGCCCGGCCGGCGGCGCAGTCGGTGACGGTTCGCTGCGGTCCCGCGTCGCGAGCCCCTCGGCGAGTCGCGCGTCCAGTCCGCGCAACCGGTCCAGCGCCGCCGCCTCGACCGCGGCCAGTACGGCGTCGCCGAGCCCGACGGCGCCACCGACCCGGCGCCAGTCCCGGTCCACCCGAACGTGTCGCACCCGGCCGTCGCCGTCCAGCTCCACGGTCACCGCGTCGGCCTGGTCACTGCCCCGGTACCGGGCCGTCGGATCACCCGCCGCGCCCACCCGACGGGCGAGGTCGTCGGCCTCGGCCCACAGCCGTCCGAATTCCGGATCGGTGTCCCCGCTCACCCCGCGCACCTTCCGTTTCCTCCCCCTGGCACCAGTGCACCCTAGCGGGAGACGACGTCCGCGTACCGCCCGTGCCGGGTTGCGTTTTCGACTCCGCCGACCGGCTGTGAGGGTCCGTTCGTCCGCCGGCTGAACCCCGGCGGGGATCGGCACCGCCCGACGTGACCCTTCGCGGTACGGGCGACGTCCGGTGGGGCGGCGACGTCCGACACCTGCCGCCCCACCGACCGGCACGCCCGTTCGGCGGACGCCGGGGTTGGTCAGCTCGGGAACTCCACCGGCACGCCCTCGCGCACCAGGCGCCAGTTCGGCACGAAGAAGTCGGCCGGGTCGATCGTCCCCTTCGCCTGCGCCCAGTCGATCAGCAGTTGGCGGATCTCCTGCTGCTGGTTGTAGATCTGGGTCTTCACGATGCCGGGGAAGTTGCCGCCGCCGCTGCGCCGGTAGTTGTTCACCGCGATCACGAACTGGTCACCGTCGGCGACCGGGGTGCCCGTACCGGGGTGGACCAGGCGGGTGATCCGCTGGCCGACCGGACGGCTGATGTCGATGTCGTAGTCGACGCCGGAGATGGTGTCGTAGTTGTAGTCCGGCACCGACGGGTCGTTGAGCGTCGCCGGGTCCACCGGGGCGCCCGGACCCAGCGTCCGGAAGTACTTCGCGGAGAACTCCAGGTACGCCTTCACCTCCGCGCCGCTGATCACGACGGCTTCGAGGGTGTTGTCGTAGATGTAGAGCCCGGCCACGTCCTTGATCTTCACGTCGCCGGCCGGGAACACCGCGGTACGGCTGAACGGGGCGGCGATCGACAGCACCGGCAGGCTCCCGTACGTGCCGCCGGCCAGGGCCGCGGTCACCACGTCGGTCTGCACCTTGTTGATGTAGTCGAGGATCGGGGTGTCCCGGTAGCGGGACTCCGTCGCCGGCAGTTCGACCGCGGAGGTGGCCACCACCTGGTTCACGTACGCGACCGTCTTGTTGTGCTGCGCGCGTACCGCCGCCAGCACCTTCGGGTCCTCGACCACCGTGTTGGAGTTCAACATGCTGGCGCGCTTGCTGGTGATCTTCCAGTGGTTGCGCTCCCGGGTGAGCGTGAAGTCCATCCGGGTCAGCCGCTGGCCCCACCGCGACGGCTCCGACGTCAGCACCTGCACACCGGTGGCGGTGTTGGTGACGAACCGCTCCACTACCTCGCTGTGGGCGTGGCCGAACAGGATCGCGTCGATGCCGGGGACCTGCTGGGCGATCAGCGCGACCGGGTTCTCGTTCGGCAGTTCCGGACCGTAGCTCGACGTACCGTTGTCGCCACCGTGCGCGGAGATCAGCACGATGTCGGCGCCGCGCTGGCGCATCACCGGCACCCACTTCGCGGCGGTCGCGATCATGTCCTCGAACCGGAGCTTGCCCTCGACGTTGCCCTTGTCCCAGATGGCCGTGCCGGGGTTGGTCAGACCGAGGATGCCGACCCGCAGCGCCGGTGCGCCGCCGCCGAGGTCGACCTTCTTGATGACGTACGGGGTGAAGGCTGGCTTCCCGGTACGCGCGTTGACCGCGTTGGCGGCCAGTGCCGGGAACCCGAGCTGCCGGATCCAGAGGTCGAGCAGGGGGAGACCGTAGTTGAACTCGTGGTTGCCCAGGGTCACGGCGTCGTAGTCGAGGATGTTCATCGCCCGCGCCATCGGGTGCTTCTCACGGGTCGACGTGATCGGTTCCTGCTTGGCGTAGTACGTCGCCAACGAGGTGCCCTGGATCGTGTCCCCGGCGTCCAGCACCAGGGTCGCCTTGCCCCGGCGCTCTCGGCGGATCTGGTTGACCAGGGTGGTCAGCTTGGCTACGCCGATATCGTTGTGGGCGCTGTCGTCGTACTCCGCGTCCCGGTAGTAGTCCCAGTTGTAGACGTTACCGTGAGTGTCCGAAGTGCCCAGGACGGTGAGGTCCCAGCTCCTCGGCTTCGTGGGCCGGTGTGCCTGCGCCGGAGTGGCGGCGACCAGCGGTGCCGCCGCCGCGGCGGTCGCCGCGGCAACCAGGAGCTGGCGGCGGGACGGGCCGGAGGGAGAGGTCATTACACGCCTTCCAATGACGGTGGGTGGAGCCTCGTGGGCGTCGTCGGCACGATAACCATCCGCTCCCGACCGCGCCACCGCACCCCGGAGTGGACATGTTCCGGCCACCCACCGCATACCCCGCCGAAACCGGCGAGCCGATCGGTGCGGGGGACGTGCCCGTTGACGCGTTGGCCTATCTTGCGATCGTGCCGGATGTCATCGCTCTCGTCCTGACCGCGATACTCGCGGCAACCATCACGTTCGGCAGACCTGTCCGGCCCCGGCGACCGAGCCTGCCGGCGATCCGGTCGCGGGCGCGCAAACGGTGGTGGATCTGGGCGCTGCTGCTGTTCGGGGTGTCGGACATCGTCGCGCACGAGCACCTGGACCGCCGGACCGTGCTCGTCGTGTCGGGGCTGCTCGGTGCCGCGACCGCAATCTCCCTGATGCGGGGGCTCCGTGCCCGTCCGCGCCCGTCCGACCGGTCAGAATGACGCCGAGCCCGGCATCGGTATCGGTATCCACGCGATCGGTGTCGGGGGTGCGAGGTTTTTGGGGTTGATCGACTCGGGTCGGGGGTCGGTTGGCGGAATGTTGGCGGGGTCGGGTCGGTTATACATCGCGTACGACCGGAGCAGCGCCGGGGTTGTTTTTCCCCGCCCCGTGCAGGCTGTGGCCTCGTATTTCTTCCCGAGTGCGGCGCGCTTTCCCCCTTACGTGCGTGTGCTCGGAACCCCCGATTGGAAGGTGAACCATCGTGAAGACGACTTTCACCACTTTTGCTGAGACTTCGTTTGTTCGTAAGACCGCTCTGGGTGTTGCCGGCCTGGCCTTTATTGGCGGCGCTGTTGCGGGGCCGGTGAGCCACGCGTTCACGTCCCCGGCCGAGCATGCCGCCCCGGCGATGACCACGGTCGCGCAGGTGACCTCGGAGAAGCCGGGCATGGACAAGCTCGTCCCGCACGGTACGCAGGGTGCGCAGTCGAACATCAGCCTGAGCAAGGAGCAGACCGACAACGCCAAGGCCATCACGGACACGGCGAAGAAGTTGGGTATGGGTGAGCGTGGCGCGGTGATCGCGGTCGCTACCTCGATGCAGGAGTCCAAGCTGGAGAACCTGGGTCACCTCGGTGACATGAACGACCACGACTCGCTGGGCCTGTTCCAGCAGCGGCCGAGTTCGGGTTGGGGAACTCCTGAGCAGATCACCGATCCGGCTTACGCTTCGACCGCGTTCCTGAAGAATCTGAAGCAGGTTGATGGTTGGCGGGATATGCCGTTGACGGATGCGGCGCAGAAGGTTCAGGTGTCGGCGTTCCCGGATGCGTACGCGCAGTGGGAGAACCAGGCCGCGCACATCGTGCAGGACGTCTGGACCAAGTAAGCAAAAGCTGAACGAGTAAGCCCGCTGGCCGGGTCCCCGAACCGGGGACCCGGCCGGCGGCGTTTCCGCTCGGCCGCAAGGTTTCCGCAAGGTTCGCGAGCAGGTCAGGGCGCGATCGTGGAACCCACCTGTCCGCCTACTCATCCCAGGGAAGGCACGTCTCATGACCGATCCTCACCAGGCTGGCAACCCCGACCCCCGGTCGTACACCAGGCGCTGGCTACTGCGCGTGGGCGGAGCACTGGGCCTGGCGGCAACGGGAGCCACGCTGTCCGCCGCGACCGGTGCCGATGCCGGAGCCGCCGTTCCGGCCGACGCCGAGGACACCACGGGTGCCTTCGGCAACCCACCCGCGGCCGAAGCGCTGCGACGCCAGCGCCGACGAGCTGGCGGACCCGTACAGAGCAGTGTGGTTGCGGAGTCGGGGGTGGTCGCTGGACCCGAACCGATCTCGGCCGCCGGCGTACGCCTCAGCCCCAGCGCCACCACCATCGACAGCACCCCGCTGGCCCGCCGCACCTCGGGCGCACCCTGGACCGTGAAGGGCTGATCGCGATGCAACTACACTTCCGCAACAACTATGGCCCGCGCATCTGGGTCTCGATCATGTACTACGACCCGGGCTGCTCCGCGTACGGTTCCCCGTGGGCGACGCGTGGTTGGTGGACCATCGACTACGGTGGCCAGGCCTACGTTCTGAACACGAACAACCGGTACGCGTACTTCTATGCCGAGGCCGCCAACGGGGCGGTGTGGGCCGGCCAGTACGGTCCGATCTACGTCCCCCAGAACGCTTTCAACCTCTGCCAGAACATTGGTCAGACCGGGGCTCGTATCGTCGGACTTCGCGAGGTCTACATACCCAGTGATGTTCATACCGTCAATCTGACCTGATGCCCACGATCTGCCGTCGCGAGACACCTGCGATCTAAAAGGAATGAGCGGCTTTCCCGCCCGGGATCGCCGCTCATTCGCGCCTGCCACCCGGTGGTACATGTGTCGTGCATGCGAGGTTTTTGGGGTTGATCGACTCGGGTCGGGGGTCGGTTGGCGGAATGTTGGCGGGGTCGGGTCGGTTATACATCGCGTACGACCGGAGCAGCGCCGGGGTTGTTTTCCCCCGCCCCGTGCAGGCTGTGGCCTCGTATTTCTTCCCGAGTGCGGCGCGCTTTCCCCCTTACGTGCGTGTGCTCGGAACCCCCGATTGGAAGGTGAACCATCGTGAAGACGACTTTCACCACTTTTGCTGAGACTTCGTTTGTTCGTAAGACCGCTCTGGGTGTTGCCGGCCTGGCCTTTATTGGTGGCGCTGTTGCGGGGCCGGTGAGCCACGCGTTCACGTCCCCGGCGGAGCGTGCCGCCCCGGCGATGACCACGGTCGCGCAGGTGACCTCGGAGAAGCCGGGCATGGACAAGCTCGTGCCGCACGGTACGCAGGGTGCGCAGTCGAACATCAGCCTGAGCAAGGAGCAGACCGACAACGCCAAGGCGATCACGGACACGGCGAAGAAGTTGGGTATGGGTGAGCGTGGCGCGGTGATCGCGGTCGCTACCTCGATGCAGGAGTCCAAGCTGGAGAACCTGGGTCACCTCGGTGACATGAACGACCACGACTCGCTGGGCCTGTTCCAGCAGCGGCCGAGTTCGGGTTGGGGAACTCCTGAGCAGATCACCGATCCGGCTTACGCTTCGACCGCGTTCCTGAAGAATCTGAAGCAGGTTGATGGTTGGCAGGATATGCCGTTGACGGATGCGGCGCAGAAGGTTCAGGTGTCGGCGTTCCCGGATGCGTACGCGCAGTGGGAGAACCAGGCCGCGCACATCGTGCAGGACGTCTGGACCAAGTAAGCGACAGGCTGGAGAAGCTCGGCCCTGTCCGGGTCCCCGCAACGGGACCCGGACAGGGCCTTTTCGTGTCTCGTCCCGGGGCCCCGGCTGACGGCTCGGGCCCGCGACGTGTTCAGTCGTCCTTCTTCTTCGCCTTCTCTTCGCGCTCCTTCTCCGCGCGCGACTGCGCGAGATCCAGAGCGAGGACGCCGGCCAGGATGAGCAGGTGATTCTCGTCCCCGGCGATCTTCACCGCGTACGTGTCACGAAATGTGAACCACTTCTTCGACACCGATGCGACCTCATGACCGTCCTGCTCGACCGTGTACTCGTGGTCGAGCAGGTCACCACGCATCTCCAGGTCGTGCGGCCCGGGTATGTCGATCGTGTACTTGTCGCGGAACGGTGTGAAGAGCTTCTTGCGTACCTCGGCGGCCTTCTCGCCACCGATCTTGATCGTGTAGGTGCGACGCAGCGCGACGAGTTGCCGGTGCACCGAGGCGACCTCCTCGCCGGCCGCGTCCTCGATGACAAGCTTGTCGCGCAGGGTCAGCACCTTGCCGTCGACGTGGAAGACCTTCCGGCCGGAGTCGTCGGTGATGTCGAAGTCGTCGCCGATGTCGAAAAGGCGCTCACGGATGAGGTACATGGCTTGCATCCTCGCACCGGGCTGCGTCAGTGGCATCCCGAGGACCCGCGAGGGGTCGGGCGCTCAGATGTCCCTGACGAAGAAGATGGCGTCGACCTGGTCGATGGTGGCCGGGTCGAGGGAGAAGTACGTGTGGTCGACCGGGATTCGGGGCGTCAGCTTCCGGTCGAGGGCGGTGGCGAGGCGGCCGGGGTCGACGACGGCACGGGCGTGGGGGAGAGTCGACAGGAGCCCTTCGAGGGTGTCGGGTTGGGGGATGTCGGAGCCGCGGCTGCCGAAGGTGGTGGCGGCGAAGGCGTACCGGTCGCCCAGGTGGGTGCCGATGATGGCCCCCGCGCTCCACCACTGGACCGGGTGCCCGCCGAACCGGATCTCACTCTCGTCGCGTTGCAGGTGGCGGTTGTGGGCGAAGGCGAGGGTGGGGCCGCGACGGGCCTCGCGGCGGACGATGGCGTCGAGGTTGTCGGCCATCATCGCGTCGCGCAGGCGCATGAGCGAGCCGACGCGGGTGGGCGCGGTGTCGGCCATACCGGCGTGGTAACGCAGTAGCCCGGCGGCGGTGCGTCCGTACAGATCGGCCCGCCACCAGTCGTCGGCGGAGGTCACCGCCGTCAGGTGGGGGGCGTACGCGCCGAGCAGCGCGTAGAGGTCGTCGGCGAGCAGGCGCAGTTCTCCGGCCTCGGAAGTACGGCCGACGGACCGGGTGGGATCCATCATGGCGGCCGGGTCGGTCCACCGCTGCTCGGGGCCGAGTAGCTCATCGAGGGCCTCGCGGCTCCAGGCCGGGTCGAGGTGGGCGGCGAGGTAATCGTGCAGTGCGGTCAGCGCCGGGCGGGGGCTGGCGGCGCCGGTTATCTCCAGCGGGCCGTCGAAGCCGTAGAAGCGGAGTCGCTCGTGCGGTGACCGCTGCTCGTTGTGGGCACGCATCCAGCGCAGGAGCTCGCGGTTGGCGGGCGAGTCGCCGAAGCCGTGGCTGAAGCCCCGGCCCATCACGTCGTCGAGGGTTCCGATGCCGTCGTTGACGTACGCGTCGGCGACCAGGCCCGACAGGCAGTCGCTCTCAAGGGTGATCGAGCGGTAGCCCTCGTGTTCCACGAGGTGGCGGAAGAGTTCGTTGCGCAGCTCGGGGAAGGCTTCGACGCCGTGGGTGGGCTCGCCGAGGCCGAGCAGGCGGGTGGCGGGGGACAGGAGCGCGGTGAGGGCTTCGCCGCTGAAGGGCCGGGCGGCGTCCTCGATCAGGTTCGTCATGCCCTGTAACTCTATCGTTGAACCTTCGGTGTAAACTTTGCCGCGATTTCTAGCCTCGGACAGGGACAAACCTTCAAAATGCGGTTACGGCCCATCGACCTCGCGCGTGAGCACGGCCTGTCCACGCAGGCGATCCGCAACTACGAGGAGGCGGGGATCCTGCCGCCGGCCGAGCGCTCGCCGCACGGCTACCGCGCCTACACCCTGAGGCACGCGGCGGCGTTGCGGACGTTCCTGGCGTTGATCCCCGCGCACGGCCACGGCACCGCGGGCGCGATCATGCGGGCCGTGAACGGCGGTGCGGTCGAGGAGGCGCTGCGGCTGATCGACGAGGGCCACGCGCAGTTGGCCGGCGACCGGCGCACCCTGGAGGCCGTGGAGCGGGCGCTGCACGACCTGGCGCTGGCACCGCCGCCCGAGCTGGAGCCGGGTGTGACGTTCATCGGGCCGTTGGCGCGCAGGCTCGGCATCCGGCCGGCGACGCTGCGCAAATGGCAGCGGGCGGGGCTGGTCGTGCCCCGGCGCGATCCGCGTACCGGCTATCGCGTCTACACCCCCGTCGACGTACGCGATGTGCTGCTGGCTCACCAGTTGCGCCGGGGCGGGCACGGGCTGGAGCAGATTGCGCAGGTGTTGGAGCAGGTGCGGTCGGCGGGCGGACCGGAGCCGTTGCAGGCGACGCTGCGGGAGTGGCGCGACCGGCTCACCGCACGGGGCCTGGCGATGCTGACGGCCGCCGCCGCGCTCGGCGCCTATCTCGGGACACCGAGCGCCTGACGGGATTGAGGGCAGGATCGCCATGGTGAGGGATTTCCCGACGTAACCGTTTCGACTGCGACGATCCTCGCGACGGCCGTCGGTGTGCCCTGAAACGTGTCTGGCCCATGAAACCGGCCATCCGGCCGCCGAACGTCTCGCATATCCGGCACTCGGGGTTGGGCCGGTGACATGTGTCGTCCGTGCGAGGTTTTTGGGGTTGATCGACTCGGGTCGGGGGTCGGTTGGCGGAATGTTGGCGGGGTCGGGTCGGTTATACATCGCGTACGACCGGAGCAGCGCCGGGGCATGATCCCCCCGCCTCGTGTGTGCTGTGGCCTCGTACTTCTCACCTGAGCGCAGGCGCCTTTCCCCTTGTGGCGCGCGTCGGGTACCCCCGATTGGAAGGTGAACCATCGTGAAGACGACTTTCACCACTTTTGCTGAGACTTCGTTTGTTCGTAAGACCGCTCTGGGTGTTGCCGGCCTGGCCTTTATCGGTGGCGCTGTTGCGGGGCCGGTGGGCCACGCGTTCACGTCCCCGGCGGAGCGTGCCGCCCCGGCGATGACCACGGTTGCGCAGGTGACCTCGGAGAAGCCGGGCATGGACAAGCTCGTGCCGCACGGTACGCAGGGTGCGCAGTCGAACATCAGCCTGAGCAAGGAGCAGACCGACAACGCCAAGGCCATCACGGACACGGCGAAGAAGCTGGGTATGGGTGAGCGTGGTGCGGTGATCGCGGTTGCTACTTCGATGCAGGAGTCGAAGTTGGAGAACCTGGGTCATCTGGGTGACATGAACGACCACGACTCGCTGGGGTTGTTCCAGCAGCGGCCGTCGTCGGGTTGGGGTACGCCTGAGCAGATCACGGATCCGGCCTACGCTACGACCGCGTTCCTGAAGAACCTGAAGCAGGTTGATGGTTGGCAGGATATGCCGTTGACGGATGCGGCGCAGAAGGTTCAGGTGTCGGCGTTCCCGGATGCGTACGCGCAGTGGGAGAACCAGGCCGCACACATCGTGCAGGACGTCTGGACCAAGTAAGTAATACGAACAGCCACCGGCCGGGTTCCCACACCACGGGGACCCGGCCGACGGCGTACCCGGTCAGCGCGGCCAGTCCGCCAGGCGCTGGTGGACGATCCGTACCTCGTCCGGGGTGAGGCCGTAGCGCGCGAACCGTCGGTCGGGTAGCCGGTCCAGGTAGTGACCGGCTGCCCGGACGTCCTCCGGGTCGAGCGCCGGGTCGTAGCTGTGGGCCAGCGTCAGCAACTCGTCCAGGCGGTAGACGTCCAGGGCGGCGGCGATGTCGATGTAGTCGCGTACCTCGCGGCGGGTGATCAGGGCGACGGTCTTGCTGGCGACCAGGTCCTGCACGTGCATGACCGGTCCCAGGTCCATCACCACCGGGCTTCGGTGCCGGTCGAGTCGCCCCAGGGTCAACCGGAGCTGCCGGCCCCCTCGGCTGACGACGAAGTCCTTCATGTCCTGGTCGAACCCGTCGAAGAGGCTGGCCAGTTCACCGGCGGGGTCTTCGTCGCGTACGTCGAATCCGGCCGCCTGAAGGACGTTGCGTACCTCGGTGGCCGCCGCCCCGGCCGCGCCGTCGACGTCCGCGAACAGGTCGAGATCCTCGGTTGGCCGGTTGACCAGGCCATGTGCGGCCCACGCCACTCCGCCGCCGAGGACGAAACCGTATCGGTCGGCGACCGAGAGTGCGACCCGGGCCACCTCCCGGTAGAAGTCGCCCAGATGGGCGGTGCTCACCCGGCCCGACGCAGCGTCCGGTGCCGGGCCTCCCATGCCCGCCGCACACCGTGCGGCAGGTTCAGGTCCGGCCAAGTCCGCCGCAGCAGGGTCCCGTTGACCAGGCGGCGCAGATCGTCGGTACGGGTGGCCTCGCGCAGGACGTTCTCGTACATCCAGAGCAGTTGGTCGGGATCGGCCAGGTCGAAGGTGCGGTCGGGGCACCACATCAGTCGCAACGGCAGCTCCACCACGCCGCCGACCGGCCCGGTCAGCTCGGTGACCGTGCGGGTCACCACGGCGGGGCGTCCCGGACGGGCCAGGAAGGTGCCGCCGGCCGCGGTTGTCTGGGTGCCGAGCATGGGGAGAGCGTAGCCCGTGGCCGGCGTGATCCGACCCAGGCATGTCCTTCCTGTCCGTTATGCGCCAATCGACGGCCCGGCGGACGACCCGGTGAGCACAGCCCGAGCGCGATTTTGCCGTCCGACCCGACCCACTGCCACCAGCCCGGCATTTCCGGAATGTCGGATGGGCCGGGCTCGTTACACCTTGCGTACGCCCGAGCAGCACCTGCCGGGCGTGTTGTTTTATCCCGGACTGCTCCTCCCGGAGTGCGTCATCCCCTCGGGATGCTCCCGCCGGAGCGTCACCCCCAACGGAAGGGCTCCCATCGTGAAGGACCGCTTCACTCGATGGCTCCCGGCCATCGCGCAGAACGACCTCCGTCGATACGCCCAGACCAGGATCGAGCGCGCCGACCTCGGCCGACGGCTTGAGCAGACCAAGGCGCTCCGAGCCGACCTGCGCGGTCTGACCCGCTACCAGATCCAGCGGCTCGACCTGGGTCGGCTGGCGGAGGGCAACCGCCGCAAGGCCGTACTCACCCTCGCCGGTGTCGCGGTCGTGGGCGGACTGGCCGCCGGTCCCGCACTGGCCGCCGACGACTCGACCTCGCCGAACGTGAACCCCGCCGCCGCGGCGCAACTGCGCCAGGCCGTGCAGGCGAGCAAGACCGACGCGAAGCCGCTCGTCGGTCAGCCGGCCAGCCCCGACGGGCAGACCGGCCCGGCACCGGCGCAGGCACCCACCTCGGCGCCGTCGCAGGCCGTCGACCGGCCCACGGACCAGCCGTCCCCCAAACTGGCGGAGCGGAAGTCCGACGACAAGCCGCGCCTGTCCGACCTGATTCCGTTCGGCACCCAGGGGCAGCAGGTTTCCACGCCGCTCTCCGGTGACCAGTGGAGCAACGCCAAGGCGATCGTGCAGACCGCCAAGCGGGAGGGTGTCGGCGAGCGCGGCGCGGTGATCGGAGTGGCAACCTCGCTACAGGAGTCGAAGCTCAACAACTACGGTCACCTCGGCTACCTCAACGACCACGATTCGCTGGGCCTGTTCCAGCAGCGTCCGTCGTCGGGCTGGGGAACGCCCGCCCAGGTCACCGACCCCGACTACGCCGCCTCGGCCTTCTTCAACGGGCTCAAGCGGGTGGACGGCTGGCAGCGCCTGCCACTGACCGACGCGGCGCAGACCGTGCAGGTCTCGGCCTTCCCGTTCGCGTACGCGCAGTGGGAGAACCAGGCCGCGCACATCGTGCAGGACCTCTGGAGCAACAGGTAGGTCGGCACCGAACAACGGCAACGCACCGGCCGGGTCCCGCAAGGGGGGACCCGGCCGGTGGCGTCGCTGGGGTCAGGGGGAGGTGAGCAGGGTGAGGCCGAGCGCGGCGAGCGGTTCGTTCACCGGCTGGAAGAAGGTGCTGCCACCGGCGGTGCAGTTGCCCGTACCGGCCACGAGCAGGCCCTGCGCCTGGTCACCGGAGACGAACGGGCCGGCGGAGTCACCCGGCTCGGCACAGACGGTGGTCCGGGTGAGGCCGGAGACGACCTGCCCCGAGGCGAAGTTCAGGGTCTGGTTGCGCGCCTGGACGATGCCGCACCGCCAGCCCGTGGTGGAGCCGTACCGGCAGACCGAGGCGCCGATCGGAGCCTCGACCGAACCCCGGATCGGTGCCGCCGTCGACCCGCCGGTCCGGATTTCGCCGCGCGGTGTCCAGCCCGGATTCAGGCGTACCCAGGCGTAGTCGTTGCCCGGAAACGACGAACTCGCGAACACCCCCATGACCTGCCCGTTCGGCGCGTACGCGGGATCTCCCGCCTGGCCGCAGTGGCCGGCGGTGAGGAACCCGCCGCGGACCGTGAAGCCGACCGAGCAGCGCATGCTCTGGGCGGTCAGGAACGGGTCACCGCCGCGTACGTCGGCCAGGGTCCGGGGGCGTTCGGCGCTCTCGACCACCCGGACGATCCCGGGCGACACCCCGGCTGTGCCGGCGAACGCCGTGGCGGCGGCCACCCCGCCCGGTGCGGTCTGCACGACGACGGCGTTGCCCACGACGTCGACGTACCAGCCCGAGACCGCACCGGGCGCGTGACCGGCCGCGCGGTCGAGTCGGGCCGCCGCCGCGACGAGGGTGGCCTCGGCGTACGGCACCAGCCGCACCCGCGTACCGGATTGTCGGGCGGTGTCCAGCGCGGCCGGGGTGGTCACCGCGACCACCCGGTCGCCTCGCCCGTCGAGCCAGCTACCCGCGAACTCGGCGCCGAGAGTGGCGCGCAGGTCGCGTTCGGCGCGGGCGGCGGCGGTCGCCGTGGCCAGCCGTGCGTCGGCCTGGTCGGGGGTGAGTCCGAGGTCGCGCCGCAACGCGGTCAGCATGTCCGTGGCGTCCACGGTCGTGCCGGCGGTGGGCGTGCCGGTGTGATCCGGCGTCGTGGTCCCGGCGCCGGCCGGGGTGGGGGATCCGGTGGCGATCATGGTCGCCAGCAGGATCGCGACCGGGGTGGCAAGTCTGCGCGACATGCCGTCAGGGTACGCCGAACGCATCGACAATCCTGCATACGATTAGCGTCATACGGTGTCCTCGACCAGGGCCGTGCGGTCCCCTCGACCGGGTCACGTCTTCTCGATCAGGCCGGACGGCCGGGTCAGATCCACCCGCGGCGTTTGAATACGGCGAACAGCCCGACCGCGATGCCGATGGTCACGATCGTCGTCACCACGAACTCGGTCATCGTGTGCTCCCACGGGAACGCCACATTCTGGCCGAAGAACCCGGTGATCGCGGTCGGTACGGCGATGATCGCGGCCCAGCTCGTCACCTTCTTGACGACCTGGTTCATCGTGTTGTTCTGCAACATCAGGTTCGTTTCGAGCATCGCGTTGTTCAGATCGCGCAGCGACTCGGTCCACTCGATCACCCGCAGCACATGGTCGTAGACGTCCTGAAAGTAGGGCAGCATCGGGGCGCCGACCAGGTGCATCGTCGGGCGCATCATCGAGTTGACCACCTCCCGCATCGGCAACGCGACCTGGCGCAGCCGGACCAGGTTGCGGCGGGCCAGGAAGGTCCGCTCCTGCAACTGCGCGTACGACTCCCGGTGCGGGCGGAACATCGTGTTCTGCAACTCCACCAGCGCCTGGTCGAGTTGCTGCACCGCCTCGAAGTGCCCGTCCACCAGCGCGTCCACCAGGCCGTAGAGCAGGAACGCGATTCCGTATTTGGCCATCTCGACGTTCTCGTCCCAGCGGACGAGCAACTGGTCGATGTTGAGCCGATCGTCGTACCGGACGGTGACCAGTACCCGCTGGTTGATGAAGGCGGCCACCTCGGCGGTGTTCAGCCCGCCGTCCGGAGTCAGCTGCGCCATGTACGTGTTCAGGAACAGGTGCGAGTCATACCGGTCCAGCTTGGCCCGCTGCGCCTGCTGGACGGCGTCCTCGACGGCGAGCGGATGCATGCCGAAGTCCTCGGTCAGCAGCGCGATCTGCGCAGCCGTCGGGCGGCACAGGTCGAGCCAGGCGTAGGACCTCTCGATCTCGTTGAGTCGACTGGCGACCTCGGTCGCCGGGAAGTCCTGCGCGATCAGCTCCCCGTCGCGGTAGAGCCGGCTGCGGACGTTCATCGCCCCAACCGCCGGCCGGGCCGACCGGCGACCGCGGCGCAGCCGACCGGCGTGGATCCGGCCGCGACCCTGGTCACGGCTGCTTCCGGACCGGCACCAGCCAGGAGTCGCGCAGGTCGAACACGGCGGCGGCGAACCGCCCACCGGGCACCGTGGCGGCGACCGTGACCGCGTCGGCCATGGTGTCGACGTCCGACATCGACGGCAGCGCCTCGACCAACAGACCCAGGTCGCTCAGCGCCTCGCGCGTACGCGCCCCGGTGTCCGGACGCGAGGTCGGCACCGTACGCAGTGCCCGCGCGTCGGTCGGGTCGTGCAGTCCGAGCGCCCACCAGCCGCCGTCCAGGGCGGCGCCGAGCAGCGCCTGCGCGCCGCCGTCGAGCCGGCGGGCGGCGGCGTCGAGCAGGGTCCAGTGCAGGTGCGGGGTGTCCATCCCGATCTGCAACACCGGCTGGCCGGGAAACCGGGCGGCGACGTCCAGGTGGGCGTTGCACAGCCGGTCGCCGAACGTCGACCCGTGCTGGTCGAGCACCGTCCAACCGGACAGTGCCCGCCGGATCTGCTCGCCCCGGCTGGCCTCGGCCAGGTCGCCGGCCAGGGCGACGACCGGCGTCACCGCCGGGGTGGCCGCCACCGCGTCGAGCGTGTCGAGCAGGCCCGCGGCGGCGATGTCGGCCGCCTGCGCGGGACTGGCCGGCGGCGAGAGCCGGGTCTTCACCACCCCGGCGACCGGCGCCCTGGCCAGCACCAGCAGCACCGGTCGCGCCGGGCTCACGCCGGCACCCGGGCCAGGTCACGGGCCGCCCGCAGGCTGCCGCGTACGGACTCGGAGGTGCCAGACGTACGCGCTCGGTAGTCCACCCGTGGTGATTCGGTCACGACCACTCACTCCTCGCGCTGCATGGGTCGAGCCGCAGTTAGCCATTGTGCGGAGGTTTAAACGCCGCCCCGGCAGGCCGTCGCGTCCGGCGTCTGAGTCGTTGTGCCGGCACCGCCACACGCCCTGCCCTATCGTCGGAATTGTCAGGCTTTCCCGACCGGTCAGGGGAGTGGTGCCGCGGTGGGCGTCCGAACCTGGATCGAGGGCTGGCCGGTCTACCGCCAGCTCACCGGCATCGACCCACTCGGCCGGGGCGCCGCGGTGCAGTCGTCGCTCTCCGCCGCGCTCAGTCCCAGGACCGAGACCGCCGACACGGTGGCCCGGTCGATCTGTCCCTACTGCGCCGTCGGCTGCGGGCAGCGGGTGTACGTCCGGGACGGGAAGGTCACCCAGATCGAGGGCGACCCGGACAGCCCGATCTCGCGCGGGCGGCTCTGCCCCAAGGGCGCGGCCAGCAGGAGCCTGGTCACCAGCGAGCGGCGCCAACACCGGGTGCGCTACCGGCGGCCGTACGGCACCGAGTGGGAGGACCTCGACCTCGACACCGCGATGGACATGATCGCCGATCGGCTCCTCGCCGCCCGCGACGCCACCTGGGAGGACGTCGACGACGCGGGGCGACCGCTGCACCGGACCCTCGGCTTCGCCAGCCTCGGTGGGGCGACCCTCGACAACGAGGAGAACTACCTGATCAAGAAGCTGTTCACCGCCGCCGGCGCGTTGCAGATCGAGAACCAGGCCCGGATTTGACACTCCTCCACCGTCCCCGGTCTGGGGATCAGCTTCGGGCGCGGCGGCGCCACCGGGTTCCAGCAGGACCTGGCCAACTCGGACTGCATCATCATCCAGGGCTCGAACATGGCCGAGTGTCACCCGGTCGGGTTCCAGTGGGTGATGGCGGCCAAGGAGCGCGGCGCCACCGTGATCCACGTTGACCCGAGGTTCACCCGGACCAGCGCCATGGCCGACACCTACGTGCCCATCCGCGCCGGCACCGACATCGCGTTCCTCGGCGGCATCATCCGGTACATCCTGGACAACGAACTCGACTTCCGGGAGTACGTGCTGGCGTACACCAACGCGGCCACCATCGTCAGCGACGACTACCAGGACACCGAGGAACTCGACGGCCTCTTCTCCGGCTACGACCCGGAGAGCAACACCTACGACCCGACGAGCTGGCAGTACCGGGGACAGGAGCAGGAACAGGAGGGCGGCAACACCGCCATCGAGCGGGACACCGCCAGCGGACTGCGGCACGAGTCGCACGGCGTACCGGTCGGCGGGGCGACCGACCGGGACGAGACGCTGCGCAACCCGCGCTGCGTCTACCAGATCCTCAAACGGCACTACGCCCGCTACACCCCGGAGATGGTCGAACGGGTCTGCGGCATCCCCCGGGAGAAGTTCGACCGGGTGGCGCGGGCGTGGACCGCGAACTCCGGTCGGGAACGCACCAGCGCGCTGGTCTACTCGGTCGGCTGGACCCAGCACAGCGTCGGCGTGCAGTACATCCGTACCGGGGCGATCATCCAACTGCTGCTCGGCAACGTCGGCCGACCCGGCGGCGGGGTGATCGCGCTGCGCGGGCACGCCAGCATCCAGGGCTCCACCGACATCCCCACCCTGTTCAACCTGCTGCCCGGTTACCTGCCGATGCCGCACCACGCCCAGCACCCCACCTTCGACGAGTGGATCGACAGCATCCAGCACCCCGGTCAGAAGGGGTTCTGGGGCAGCGCCCGCGCGTACGGGGCGAGCCTGCTCAAGGCGTACTGGGGGGACGCGGCCACCCCGGACAACGACTTCTGTTACGACCACCTGCCCCGGATGACCGGCGACCACGGCACCTACCAGCAGGCACTCGACATGATCGACGGCAGGATCAAGGGTTACTTCCTGCTCGGCCAGAACCCCGCCGTCGGCTCCGCGCACGGCCGGGCCCAGCGTCTCGGCATGGCGAACCTCGACTGGCTGGTGGTCCGGGACCTGTTCATGGTCGAGAGTGCGACCTTCTGGCGCAACGGCCCCGAGGTCGCCACCGGCGAGATGCCGCCGCAGGAGTGCCGGACCGAGGTCTTCTTCCTGCCGGCGGCGTCACACGTGGAGAAGGAGGGCACCTTCACCCAGACCCAGCGGCTGCTCCAGTGGCGGGAGAAGGCCGTCGAACCGGACGGCGACTGCCGCTCCGAGCTGTGGTTCTTCTACCACCTGGGGCGGATCCTGCGGCAGAAGCTGGCCGCCTCCACCCTGCCCCGCGACCGGGCCCTGCTCGACCTCGCCTGGAACTACCCGACCTCCGGCCCGCACCACGAGCCCAGCGCCGAGGCGGTGCTGCGCGAGATCAGCGGGTACGACATCACCACCGGCCGCCCGCTGGCCTCGTACACCGAGCTGAAGGACGACGGCAGTACCGCCTGCGGCTGCTGGATCTACTCCGGGGTGTACGCCGACGGGGTCAACCAGGCCGCCCGCCGCCGCCCCTGGACCGAGCAGACCTGGGTCGCGCCGGAGTGGGGCTGGGCCTGGCCGGCGAACCGGCGGATCCTCTACAACCGGGCCTCGGCCGACCCGCAGGGCCAGCCGTGGAGCGAACGCAAGGCGTACATCCGGTGGGACGCCGACGCGGGCGCCTGGACCGGGCCCGACGTGCCGGACTTCGAGAAGACCAAACCACCGTCGTACCGGCCGCCGGAGGGGGCGGTCGGGATCGCGGCGCTCGCCGGCGACGACCCGTTCATCATGCAGGGCGACGGAAAGGGCTGGCTGTACGCGCCCGCCGGTGCCCTCGACGGGCCGCTGCCGACACACTACGAACCCGGCGAGTCGCCGATCCGCAACCCGCTCTACGACCAGCAGGCCAACCCGGTCCGCAAGCTCTACCCACGGCCGGACAACCCGATCAACCCGAGCCCGCCGGACCCGCACACCGGCGTCTACCCGTACGTGTTCACGGTCAACCGGCTCACCGAGCACCACACCGCCGGCGGGATGAGCCGTAACGTCGGCTACCTCAGCGAGCTACAGCCCGAGATGTTCGTCGAGGTCTCCCCGGAACTGGCCAGGGAGCGCGGCCTGACCCACCTGGGCTGGGCGCACCTGATCACCAGCCGGGCGGCGATCGAGGCACGGGTGCTGGTCACCGACCGGCTCACCCCGCTGCGCGTCGACGGCCGGACGCTGCACCAGGTCGGACTGCCGTACCACTGGGGCGGCGAGGGCATCGTGCGCGGCGACTCGGCCAACGACCTGGTCGGCATCGTCCTGGACCCGAACGTCCTGATCCAGGAGAGCAAGGTCGGCACCTGCGACGTACGGCCCGGTCGGCGCCCCCACGGTAGGCGGCTGCTCGCGCTCGTCGCCGAGTACCGGGGCCGGGCCGGCCTGGACAACGGAAGGGTCTGAACATGCCCGACGCCGCCCACTGGTCCGCCGCCGTCGACCCCGCCCCGGACGCCGGCTACCCCGACGCACCGCCCCGGATGGGCTTCTTCACCGACACCAGCGTCTGCATCGGCTGCAAGGCCTGCGAGGTCGCCTGCAAGGAGTGGAACGCCGTACCGCAGCAGGGCCTGGACCTGCTCGGCATGTCCTACGACAACACCGGCGCGCTGAGCGCCAACTCGTGGCGGCACGTCGCCTTCATCGAGCAGGCCCGCCCGGCCGGGGGACACCAACCCGCCCTCGCCGGCACCCCGGCCGGACCGCCGGCAAGCCCCACCTCCGCGGCGATCGCCGCCCGCAGCCCGGTCGACACCGGAACCCGACCGGGTACGCCGCCGGCTCCGGAACCGTCCGCCGCTGCCCGGATGGCGCTGGGCGAGCCGGAGTTCCTCGGCATGCCCGGTTCCGTGCCACCGGGGCGCCAGCGCGGCGGCGACCGGTCCGACCTGCGCTGGTTGATGCTGTCCGACGTGTGCAAGCACTGCACCCACGCCGCCTGCCTGGACGTCTGTCCGACCGGGTCGCTGTTCCGGACCGAGTTCGGCACGGTCGTGGTGCAGCAGGACATCTGCAACGGCTGCGGCTACTGCATCCCGGCCTGCCCGTACGGGGTGATCGACCAGCGGCGCGACGACGGTCGGGCGTGGAAGTGCACCCTCTGCTACGACCGGATCGGCGCCAACCTCACCCCGGCCTGCGCCCAGGCCTGCCCGACCGAGTCCATCCAGTACGGCCCGCTCGACGAACTGCGCCAACGGGCCCGGTCCCGGGTCGAGCGGCTGCACCTCGCCGGCACCCCGGAAGCCCGGCTGTACGGGCACGACCCGGCCGACGGCGTCGGCGGTGACGGCGCCTTCTTCCTGCTCCTCGACGAACCCGAGGTGTACGGCCTCCCGCCCGACCCGGTGGTCACCACCCGTGACCTGCCCCTGATGTGGCGGCACGCCGCCGTCGCCGGACTGACCATGATCGCCGCGGTCGTCGTCGCGTTCGTCGGGCACCGGCGATGACCGCCCCGGCCGGTGCCGCCCGGTTCGACCGCCGGGTCGGGCCCGGTGATCCCGATCGGGCCGGCATGCCCGACCACCGGGAACGGTTCACGTCGTACTACGGCCGGCCGATCATCAAGGCGCCGGTGTGGAAGTGGGACATCCCGGCGTACCTGTTCACCGGTGGGCTGGCCGCCGGCACCGCCCTGGTCGCCGCGGCCAGCCAGTTGACCGACCGCCCCCGGCTGCGGGTGGTGTCCAGGGCCAGTGCGCTGGGCGCGATCGGCGCCAGCACCTACTTCCTGATCCACGACCTGGGGCGGCCGGAACGGTTCCACCACATGCTGCGGGTGGCGAAACCGACCTCGCCGATGTCGATGGGCACCTGGATTCTGGCCGCGTTCGGGCCGGCGGCCGGGATCGCCGCCGCCGCCGAACTCGCCCCGCTGCTGCCCCGTCGGGGCCCGCTCGGGTGGGTCGGCCGGGCGCTGCCGGTGGTCGGGGACGCCGCCGGACTGGCCGCCGGTGCGCTGGCCCCGGCGCTGGCCACCTACACCGGCGTGCTGCTCGCGGACACCGCCGTACCGGCCTGGCACGACGCGCATCCGCAGTTGCCGTTTGTCTTCGCCGCCGGCGCGTTGGCCAGCGCCGCCGGCATCACCCTGCTGGCGGCGCCGCCCGGTGAACATCCGCCGGCCCGTCGGCTGGTGTTCGCGGCGGCCGCGACCGAGCTGACCGCCGTCCGGAAACTGGTCCGGATGGGGCTCACCGGCGAACCGTACCGGCACGGGCTCGCCGGCCGGCTGATCCGGGGCGGTCGGGTGATGCTCGCGATCGGGGTGGCCGGCAGCCTGCTGGGGCGGCGCAGCCGCGCGGTTTCCGTCGTCGCCGGTGCCGCCTGCCTCGCCTCGTCGGCCCTGATCCGGTTCGGTGTGTTCCAGGCCGGGCTCGTCTCCGCCCGCGACCCGCGCTACACCGTGGTGCCGCAGCGCGAGCGGCGGGAACGACGCACCGCCGGCGATCCCACCGCCGACTGATTCGCCCCGATTCGGCCCTGGTCCGGCCTGGTTTGTGCTGTAGTTCGCGGATGGACCTGCTGCCCGGTGGATGTACCCGTCCACCCACCGGCGCGCCGGTCGATCCGCGCCGGCGGGTGCCCCGGACGGACCTGGTGCTGGCCGATCCCCGGTTGGCGGGCGCGGTCGCGACCCTCGGCCGGGCCAGGGTCAAGGTCTCGATCGGCCACGCCCAGGAGCGCGCCAGGCGCGGCGAGATCGGGCCCGAGGACGTTCCGACCGTCGTCGCCGCCACCCTCTCCGGGGCCGTCGCCGGCCCCCGGCCGGTGGTCAACGCCACCGGCGTCGTGCTGCACACCAACCTCGGCCGGGCCCGACTGTCGCCGACGGCGGTCGCCGCGCTGGTCGTGGCCGCCGGCCACACCGACGTCGAACTCGACCTCGGCACCGGCCGGCGGGCCCGGCGCGGCCGGGGTGCGCTCGCCGCGCTCGCGGCGGCCGTCCCGGACGCCGAGGCGGTGCACGTGGTCAACAACGGCGCGGCGGCACTGCTGCTCGCCGCCACGGTCCTCGCCGCCGGCCGGGAGATAGTGGTCAGCCGCGGGGAGCTCGTCGAGATCGGCGACGGCTTCCGCCTGCCCGACCTGCTCGCCTCGACCGGGGCCCGGCTGCGCGAGGTCGGCACCACCAACCGCACCACCCGCGCCGACTACGCGGCGGCGCTCGGACCGCACACCGGGTTCCTGCTCAAGGTGCATCCGTCCAACTTCGTCGTACGCGGCTTCACCGCCGCCGTACCGGTCGCCGACCTCGCCGGGCTGGGCGTACCCGTGGTGGTCGACATCGGTTCGGGTCTGCTGGCGCCGGAGGCGCTGCTGCCGGACGAACCCGACGCCGCCACCGCGCTGCGCTGCGGCGCGGCACTGGTCACCGCCAGCGGCGACAAGCTGCTCGGCGGGCCGCAGGCCGGGCTGCTGCTCGGCCGGACCGAACTGGTCGAACGGCTCCGCCGGCACCCGCTGGCCCGTGCCGTACGCGTCGACAAGCTCACCCTGGCCGCCCTGGAGGCCACCCTGCGCGGGTCCGGAACACCCACCTGGCAGGCGCTGCGGGCCGACCCGGACGGGTTGCGGGTACGGGCCGAGTGGCTGCGCGCGGCACTCACCGCCGACGGCGTACCGGCCGGGGTCGTCGGCTGCGCCGCGGTCGTCGGCGGCGGCGGCGCCCCCGGCGTGGAACTGCCGTCGTGGGCCGTCGCCCTGCCCGCCGGGTACGCCGCCGCGCTGCGCCACGGTGACCCGGCGGTGCTCGGCCGGGTGGAACGGGGACAACTCCTGCTCGACCTGCGCTGCGTGCCGCCCGAACTGGATCCGGCGCTGCGCGTCGCGGTGCACCGGGCGGCCGGGCGCGGACCCCGGCCCGGCGACTGACGGTGCAGGTCATCGCGACCGCCGGACACGTCGACCACGGCAAGTCGAGCCTGGTCCGGGCGCTCACCGGGATGGAGCCCGACCGGTGGGCGGAGGAACGCCGCCGGGGCATGACGATCGACCTCGGCTTCGCCTGGACCAGCCTGCCGTCCGGTGCCGGGGTCGCCTTCGTCGACGTACCCGGACACGAGCGGTTCGTGCCGAACATGCTCGCCGGTGTCGGCCCGGTGCCGGCCGCCCTGATGGTGGTCGCCGCCGACGAGGGCTGGATGCCGCAGTCCGCCGAGCACCTCGCCGCGCTGCACGCCCTCGGCGTCCGGTACGGGCTGCTCGCGGTCACCCGTACCGACCTGGCCGATCCCGGTCCGGCCACGGCGCAGGCCCTCGACCGGATCGGGGCGACCTGCCTCGGCCCGGTCGACGCGGTCGCGGTGAGCGCGCTGACCGGTGCCGGCCTGCCCGAACTCCGTACGGCGCTGGACCGGTTGGTCGGGCGGATGCCGGTGCCGGCGGCGGACGCGCCGGTCCGGTTCTGGGTGGACCGGTCGTTCACCGTGCACGGCAGCGGGACCGTGGTCACCGGCACCCTCGGCGGGGGCGAGCTGCGCACCGGCGACGAGCTGGAACTCGGGGTCACCGGCCGGCGGGTACGCGTACGCGGGCTCCAGTCGCACGGCGTGGCCCGTGATCGGCTCGCCGGGGTGGCCCGGGTCGCGGTGAACCTGCGCGGAGTCCCACGGGACCGGGTCGGGCGCGGCGACGCGCTGCTCACCCCCGGCCGGTTCCAGCCGACCGACGTCGTCGACGTGCGCCTGCACGGCGACCCGGTGGCGCGGCTGCCGGCCACGGTCGTGCTGCACCTCGGCTCGGCCGCGGTGCAGGTCCGGGTCCGGCCGCTCGGCGTCGACACCGCCCGGCTCCGGCTGGCCCGCCCGCTGCCGCTGCGGCTCGGTGACCGGGGACTGCTGCGGGATCCGGGACAGCGGCGGGTGCTCGGCGGGGTGACGGTGCTGGACGTCGTACCGCCGCCGTTGCGGCGCCGGGGTGCGGCGGCGAGCCGGGCGGCGGACCTGGCGGGCATGGACGGCCGGCCCGACGAGCGGGCCGAGTTGCGCCGCCGGGGACTGGTCCGGCGGTCCGGGTTGGAACGGATGGGCCTGATCGTGACCGGTCGGCCGGTGGTCGGCGACTGGCACGCCGACCCGGACCACTGGCGTGACCTGACCGGTCGCCTCGCCGACGAGGTGCGCCGCTACCTCGCCGATCGTCCGCTTGAGCCGGGCGTCCCGCCGGCGGCGCTGTGGCACCGCCTCGACCTGCCCGACCGGGCGCTGGTCGAGGCCCTGGTCGGCCCGCCGCTGGTGGTCCGGGAGGGTCGGATCACGATCGGTACGGCAACCGGTGCGCTGCCCCCGGCGGTGAGCCGGGCGGTCGACCGGGTCGGCGCCGACCTCGCCGGAGCCCCCTTCCGGGCCCCGGAGGCGACCCGGTTGGCCGAGATCGGCCTCAATCATCGGGAACTGGCGGCGGCGGTACGGGCCGGGGCGCTGCTGCGCCTCGGCGGCGCCGTCGTCCTGCTGCCCGACGCCGTCGACGAGGCGGTCCGGGTGCTCGCCCGGCTACCGCAGCCGTTCACCCTCAGCGGGGCCCGACAGGCCCTGGACACCACCCGCCGGGTGGCGGTGCCGCTGCTCGAACTGCTCGACGCGCGGGGAGCGACCCGGCGGCTGCCCGACGACACGCGGGTCGTGTTGCGCCCACCACCATGAGCGTTCGCCTACACCGCTTCGACGCTCCCGCCGAGTACGGTGTGCGGGACGAATCCGGCCGGTCATCCGCGCCCGGCGGGACGACCGGTAACCCGGTTCGGCGGTGGGGAGTGACGATGTTGGAGACGGGTCTGAAGTGGCCGGCTACTCCGGCGGCGGCATTCGAGTTGCTGCTGGAGGGCAACCGGCGGTTCATCAGCGGCGACCGCCAGCACCCGCACCAGGATGCCGACCGCAGGACCGCGCTCGCCCCGGCGCAGCGGCCGTTCGCGGTGCTGTTCGGGTGCTCCGACTCGCGGCTGGCCGCCGAGATCATCTTCGACCGCGGCCTGGGTGACCTGTTCGTCGTGCGGACCGCCGGGCACGTGGTCGGGCCGGAGGTGCTGGGCAGCATCGAGTACGCCGTCGCCGTACTGGACACGCCGTTGATCGCGGTGCTCGGACACGACTCCTGCGGTGCCATCGCCGCCACCCTGGCCGCGATCGAACACGACGTCACCCCGGCCGGCTTCATGCGGGACGTGGTCGAGCGGGTCATGCTGAGCGTGCTCCCCGTACGTGAGCAGGCCGCGACGGATCCCGACATCGCCGTGGAGGAGCACGTCAAGTACACCGTCGACATGCTGGCGCACCGCTCGGCGGTGATCGCCGAGCGGTTGGCCGACGGCAGGTGCGGGGTCGTCGGTCTGTCGTACCGGCTGGCCGAGGGCAGCGTGCGCCGAGTGGGCGGCTTCGGGGTGTGACGGCCGATGGACCCGGTGACGACCTGGCGGGACCGTAACCACCGTTGGCGGATCGAGGCGATCCGCGCACCGGACCTCAGGTTCGCCGTGTACGCGACCAACGGCACCACCGAGTCGGCACCGCTGTGGCTGTTCGGCCTCGCCGGCCTGGCCCGCTGGCTGATGATCCAGGGGCTCGAACTCGACGACCTCGAAGAGATGTGACCGCCGTCGGTCGCGTTCCGATCGGTGTCACACCCCGGCGCAGGCGCGGTCACCCACCCGGCAGCTCTCCGGCTGGCGCTCGCTCAGCGCCGCGTTCACCTGGAACGTGAACCGGGCCGAGCCACCCGCGGGTACGGCCGCTCCGGTGAACGTGACCGTCCGCCCCTTCTGGTCGTGGTCCGCCCCGGGTGAGCCCGTCACCGTGGCCCCGCCGTGCAGGACGACGGTGACCGACCAGCCGGTCGCCTCGGCGGTGCCCGAGTTGGTCAGCACGATCTCCCCGGTGTAGCCGAGCAGTTCGTTGGAGGCGCGGGCGTACCGGGCGTCGAGGTTCGGGCGGCCGGGCAGCGGGGCGTTGCCGGCGGGCGGCCCGCCGGCCGTGGGCGACGCCGGGGGCGTCGCGGCGGTCGGTGTCACGGACGGGCTGACCGGTGCCGAGCCGGTCGCGGTCACCGCTGGCGCACCGGCCGCTGACGGTACGGCGCCCGCCGCCGGGCCCGCCGGCCCGCTGCCGGCAACACCGGAGGGGGTGGCCGAGACCCGGGGGGCGGCGGTGGTGGTCGGGCCGAGCGGGCGGATGACCGCGATCACCACCATGGTGCCGCCGAGCACGATCGCGGCGGCGATCAGCCCGACCGCCAGCCGCCGCCGGTGCCGCTCCGGGCCGCCGTCGGCCGGTGCGCCGTCGGCCCACGTACCGCCGGGGGTGGCGCCGTCGACGGTCGGGTCGGCCGCCGCGTCGGTGGTGGGCGTCTCCGAGGTGAAGTCGAGCTCGCGGAACGCGAGCCAGTCCAGTACGGCCGGCAGCGGTCCGGCGAGCAGTTGGTCGAGGTCGTGCTGGCGCTGCTCGTCCTGCTCGGCCGTCCAGTGCCCGTCGGTGCCGGACTGCCGCAGGGTCAGCCGGCAGCCGTCCTCGGTGTCGGTGAGCTCGAACGCGACCAGCACCCGTACGCCGCTCTCCCGCCACCGCAGGACCAGCCGCCGGGGCTCGTCGACCTCGACCACCGCGCCGTTGACCGCACCGTCGAGTGCGGGCAGGCCGATCGGGCGCAGCTCGAACGGCGCGCCGTCCTCGGGTACCAGGTCGGTGGCGCCGAGCCACTTCTCAAGCAGCTGTTGGTCGGTGAGCGCACGCCAGACCCGGTCCACGGGGTGGCGCAGGTCAACCTCTGTCCGGATATCGGTCACCGCGTGACTGTACCGACCCACTTGTCCGGGCAAACCGCCCCGCCGGCCCACGCGGCTGGGGTTAGGTGGCCTCAGGGGTGGATGGGGGGCGACGGGGGTCGTGGGAGGACACGGCACGGAGTTGGGGCTGGTGCTGCTGCTGGTCCTGATCAACGCGGCCTTCGCCGGCAGTGAGATGGCGCTGGTCTCGCTGCGTGAGGGCCAGATGCGCGGCCTGGCGCGCGGGTCGCGTAACGGGCGGGTCCTGGCCCGGCTGGCCCGCGACCCGAACCGGTTCCTGGCCACCACCCAGATCGGCATCACACTGGCCGGGTTCCTCGCCTCGGCCGCGGCGGCGGTGTCGCTGGCCGAGCCGCTGATCGGCCCGCTGGGTTTCCTCGGCGGGGCCGCCCGACCGGCAGCGGTGGTGGTGGTGACCGCGATCCTGACCTTCGTCACGCTGGTGCTCGGCGAGCTGGCGCCGAAACGGGTAGCCATGCAGCGGGCCGAGCGGTGGGGGCTGCTGGTCGCCCGGCCGCTGGACCTGTTCGCGACCCTGGTGCGGCCGGTCGTCTGGCTGCTCAGCGCCGCCACGAACCTGGTGGTCCGGGTCTTCGGCGCCGACCCGCACGCCACCCGCGAGGACATCAACCCGGAGGAACTGCGTGAGCTGGTGGTCAGCCAGCGTGGGGTGTCGCCGCAGCAGCGGGAGATCCTCACCGGGGCGTTCGAGATCGCCGACCGTACCCTGCGGGAGATCCTGGTGCCACGCCGAGAGGTCACCAGCCTGCCCGCGACGATGGCGATCGAGCAGGCACTGCTCCGGTTGGCCGAGGCCGGTCGGTCCCGAGCGCCGGTGACCGGGCCGACCGGGCTGGACGACGTGGTCGGGGTGGTGCACATCCGCGACCTGGTCGGCGGCGGGTGCCGGGTCGGCGAGCGGGCCCGGCCGGCGGTGTTCCTGCCCGAGATGCTCCGGGTGGCCGACGCGATGCGGCAACTGCGCCAGCACCGTCACCAGCTCGCGCTCGTGGTGGACGAACGGGGTGCCACTGACGGGCTGATCACGATGGAGGACCTGCTGGCCGAGGTGGTCGGCGAGTTGTACGACGAGACCGACCGGGACGTCGAGTCGGTGGTCCGGGAGCCGGACGGGGCGTTGCTGGTGCCGGGCAGCTTTCCGCTGCACGACCTGCCCGATCTCGGGATCACCCTGCGGGTCCCGCTGACCGGGGAGTACACCACCGTCGCTGGTCTGCTGCTGGCCGGATTGGGGCACCTACCCACCGGCCCCGGCGAGACCCTGCGGCTGCCCGGACTGACCGCGCAGGTGGTCGAGGTCGCCGGGCACGCCATCCGGGCGGTACGGCTGCGTACCGGCGCCGAGCACGGCCAGGGTGAACCGGACCAGGGGTCCGACGACCGCCGGTGACCGGGTCGGTCGGTACGGGTCCGGCGGGTCGGTCGCGACCCGCCGACCCGTACGGGCACGGTCCGCCCGAGCGGGGGACGCCGCTCACCCGCGTTATTACGTTAATTGCGTGAAAAATAATGGATTACGGACTTTCCTGTCGGTCCTGGCAGGGCTGGCGGTGATCTTCTTCGGCACCAGCGAGGGTCAGGACCTGACCACCGCCATCCTGGTGCTGGCGCTGGTGGCGGGCCTGATCGTCTGGCACCTCACCAAGCCCGGAAACCCCTCGACAAGCTGACCGCACCCGCCGATCCGGCAGCGCGTACCCCGCCGGTCGGTCAGCGGGCCGCCACGGCGCGGGCCAGGTCGCCGGTGAGTTCGCGGTCGTCGATCGGCTGCTCACCGAGCGACACCCGGACCAGGGCCGAGGCCAGCCGGGCGAAGTCCGCGCCGCCGGTCAGGTCGCCGAGCTTGTCCGCCGACGCGGGCAGCCCGAGCCGCTGCGCACCGGTACCCACCCGCCGGTCGGTGTACGGGCGCAGTTCCGGCCAGACCGCCTGGACCTCGCGCAGGAATATCTCCGACCCGGTCGGGCCGATACCGGGAAACTCGGTGATCAGCCGGCGCAGCGCCGGTGGGTCGTCGCCCGCCTCGGCGTGCAGTTTGCGCAGGTCGCCGTGCCAGCGGTCCAGGCAGAGCCGGGCGCCCGCGACGAGCATGGTCGCGGTCCGTTCGTCGTACCGCCGGTAGTGGCCGCGACCGAGCGCGGCCAGCAGACTCCGCCGGTTCGCCGCCGCCATCTGCTGCGGCGACCGGAATCCGGCGGCGAACAGTTCCCTGGCGGCGGCGATCGCCACGCTCGCCCGGATCCTGGTGCTGAGCAGCGTGGTGAGCACCAGCAACTGGTACAGCGGCACCGGTCGGTCGGCCAGCTCGATCCCGGCCTGCTGGGCGTACGTCTGCCCGTACCGGTCGAGCAGGGCCCTGACCACCTCACGATCGTTCATGACCTCTGCCTACCCGCTGACGCCGCCGCTAGCCCGGCCGGAGCACCGGCATGGCCGACCGGGGGCCGGGTAATCGAGCCGGTGCGGGTCGGTGCGTCGAGCGCCGGCACCGAGCGCGGAAGGAGACAGCGATGACGAACGTGCAGCAACCCGAGATGCGACGCAACGAGAACAACCCGACCGTGCAGGACAGCAAGGGTCCGCGGCCGGGCGACCGGCGCCAGTCCTCCGGTGGCGCCGCCCGACCTGTCCCACCGGAACAGGTCTCCCCGTACGGGCCGTCGGCCCGGCCGGTGGCGCGGGCCGCCGAGCCCGAGCGCCGCTCCGAGTAACACCGGCGGCCGAGACGTCGGCGGGCACGGTCATCGGGACCGGCCCGACCGACCCAGCCGGTACCAGGTGGCCGCCGCCGCGAAGCCGTACGCCAGGTGGGGCACGGCGTCGGACAGCCAGTCCGACCGGCTCCACCGGCGCGGATCGGTGACGCCGAGACCGGTCATGGCAGCGTCCGAGGCGAACATCGCACCGGCGCCCAGGACGATCCCGACCACCGGCAGCGGCCACCTGCGTCCGGCGGCCAGCACCGTCACCAGAACCGCGGCGCCGACCCCGGTGCCGTAGCCGAGCAGGGGCCCGAGGCCCGAGCGGCGGTTCGCCGCCCGTTCCCCGGGCCCCAGATCCAGGTGTACGGTCCGGGCGAACCGTCCGGCGGTCTGCTCCGGCGTACTGCTCGCCGGCCGGGCCCGGACCAGCATGTCCAGGTACGTGACCGCGTTCAGCGCCAAAGTGCCGACCGTGCCGGCGATGGCGCCGTCCACGGCGGCGGCGCGCCGGTCCACGCCCGAGTTGCCGTACGCCCGCATCGTCATCTCCGCTCGTCGCGTCCGCGTTCACCCTTGGGGCCGCGCCCGCGCTCGCTGCGCAACACACCCCGCTGGCCCCGGTCGTCCTGTAGGACCTGGTTCGCCACGGTGTTGGCGCCCTTGTCCACGGCGCGCCCGGAGTCCTCGATGAGCTTGCGCAGCCGCGCCCGTTCGACGTCGTACGCGTTGCTGCCCGGTCGTGGTCCTGGCATTCGCTTGTCCCCGTTCCGTTTGTGTCCGACGGTGTACCCGGGGTGTCTACCCGCCCAGGTGGGGGCCATTCGCGTCGCGCGGCTGGAGGTCGGCCTCGCGCCCGGCGTCGGCCACCGTCCGGGTACGCGGTTCCGGTTGCACCTGCGCCGTGTGGTGCACGACCGCCACCGGACTTTCCGCATGGTGCAGGACGTGCTGGCTCACCGAGCCGAGCAGTAGCGCGCCGAGGGCGCCCCGGCCGTGTCCGCCGACGACGACGAGTTGGGCGTACCGGGAGAGTTCGACCAGGGCCGGTGCCGCGCGGCCGGGGATGAGCTGGCGGTTGATCTCCACCTGTGGGTAGCGCTCCCGCCAGCCGGCGACCGATTCGGCCAGCACCCGGTCCTCGTCCTCGCGCAGTGCCTGTTTGTCGTGCACGGTCGGCAGCACGTCCCCGGCCTGGGTCGAGACGGGGTGCCGGTAGGCGTGCACCGCCACCACGTGGGTGCCGCGCAACGCCGCCTCGTCGACGGCGAAGGCGATCGCCCGGGTCGAGCGCGGCGAGCCGTCGATGCCGACCACCACCGGCCCGGTCGGGTCGGGTCGTCCCCGGGCGACCAGGACGGGGCTGGTCGCGTGGGAGGTCACCTGGACCGCCACCGATCCGATCAGCAGGCTGGTGAGGCCGCCCAGGCCGTGGTCGCCGATCACCACCAGGGCGGCGTTGGTGGACTCCCCGACCAGTACGGCGGTGGCGAACCCGGTCACCACTTCGCCGGTGACGGAAAGGCCCGGTGCCGCCGCCCGTGCCTCGGCGACCGCCTCGGCCAGCACCTGTTCGGCCTGCTGACGCAGCCCGCCCTCGGGCGGGCCGGCGGGTGACGGCTTGCCGGACACCTTCAGCTTCGGCCAGACGAAGGCGTGTACGACCCGCAGCGGGCGGGACCGGCGCAGCGCCTCGTCCACCGCCAACCGGACCGCGGCCAGCCCGGTCGGCGACCCGTCGACGCCGACCACCACCGGCGCTCCGCTCGGTACGTCCACGGCTGGCCCTCCTCCCGCTGGCGATGGGGGCGGGGGTCACCCCCAGTATGGGCGGGTGCGGTGGCCGCCGGGGCCAGAGTCGACCAGGTCGTAGGCCGAAAGCCGGTTCGGTCGTGGTGCTGCCGATAATCTGCCTTTGTTCGCGACCCGACCAGCGCGATCACCATGGGGGCGACGATGGTTACCGTAGAACTCACCCGGTTCCGGGTGGCATCGCAGCGGGCCGAGGAAATGCTCGCCGCGCGACCGGCCATGTTGCGCGACTTCGAGGCCGACCGGGAGGGCTTCCTCGATGCCCGGTTGGTCCAGTTGCCCGATGACGAGTGGGTCGACATCGTGTTCTGGCGGTCGCCGGAGGATCTTGCCGCCTCCCGGGCCAAGGGCGGGAACCTGCCCTACATCCGGGCGTTCTTCGAACTGATCGACGAACTGGTCAGCTCCGAGGAGGGCAGGGTGCTCGACGGCCGGGTCAGGTGAGGTCTACGCGCCGGGTACGGCGGCTCCGGGCAGGTCGGTGGCCGGGTCGATGACCCAGTGGTGGGACCGGAGCAGCCGGTCGGCGAAGGTGACCTCCTGCTCGCCGACCAGGGTGAAGCCCAGCGAGCGGCAGATGCCGTTCGACGGGCCGTTGGTGCTCGCGGGGTAGGCGTGCACCGGTCCCCAGCGCCGTTCGTCGCGGGCCCGTTCGAGCAGCGCGAGGGCGGACCGTTTGGCGAGCCCGCGCCCCTGGAACTCCGGCAGGACCATCCACCCGATCTCGGACACGACCTCGCCGTCGTTGTCGTGCGACCACAGCGCCACCGTGCCGGCGACCAGCTCGGGGCGGTTCCCGTCGGGCACGATCATCATGATCCAGTCGGTGTCCGCCGCCGCCCGCTCGGCGTCCCGGGCGACCTTCGCCTCGATCCCCGTACGCGGCAGCGGGCCGCCGAGGTCCGCCATCATCACCGGGTCGCAGCGCATCCGCACGTACGCCTCGACATCGCCCGGCTGCACGTTCCGTAACAGCACCCTCGCTCCTCAACCATTCCGACGTTCCGTTCCGCTCGGAGTCCACCACACCGGTACGACAACCGCCCGGCCGACGGGTCCACTCTGTACGCTGACCGGGCCGACCGACCGAGCGCGGCAGCAGCCGTACGCCGTAGCACCGAACGCCGTAGCAGAGGACTCCGTCGATGACCGAGACACCCGTTGCCCCGAGCACCGCCCGCATGATCGACTATTGGCTCGGCGGCCGGCACCACTACCCGGTCGACGTGGCCGCGGCCGGCGCGTTCGAGGGCGCGTACGGGCCCTGTGCGGAGATCTTCCGGTCGCTGCGTGCCTTCCTCGGCCGCTCGGTGGCGTACCTGGCCGAGCACGGGACCGACCACTTCCTGGTCTTCGGTGCGGGCGTGCCGACCTGCGGCAACGTGCACGAGGTGGCCCCGGACGCGCACGTGCTCTACACCGACATCGACCCGGTGACCATCGCGCTGGGGCATGAGGTGCTGGCCGGCAACGACCGCGCCGGGTACGCCTTCGGCGACGCGACCGACCCGGCGACGATCGACCCGGAGGCGCTGGCGAGGTTCCTGCCGGGCTGGGGGCGGGAGCCGATCGGGGTGGTCTTCCTCGGTCTGGCCGCCTTCCTCGACGATCCGACCCTGGCCCGTACGCTCGACCAGCTCCACCGGGCCGTCCCACCGGGCAGCATGTTGGCCTTCGACTTCGACGGCGAGGAGCTGACCGGCCACCCGGAGGCGCTGGCGATGATGGGGGAGGGCTTCCACATGCGCGACCCGGCCGCCTTCCCGGACCTGCTCGGAAACTGGCGGCTGACCGCCGAGGGCATCCTCCCGGTGGCGCGTTGGCGCCCCGACGGCCCGCCGGCCGAGGTGCCGGACGCCTTCCACGGCGGTGTCGCGCTGCGCTGACCGGGTGACCTCCCGGCCGCCGGCGGAACGGATCGGCACCCGCCGCGAGACCCACCCCGGCGCCCGGCGACTCAGCCGGCGGTGACCAGGGTGACCAGGCCGGCGGCGACCAGTACACCGGCCCAGAGCCGATCCACGTTGAACCAGGCCCGACGCAGCACGCCGAGCCCGACCACCTCGTACACCAGCACGGACAGCGCCGCGGCCGTGGTGAACATGGCGACGGTGTGCAGGCCGGCGGCGGCCAGGCCGCTGAGCGCACGGACGGGTGCGGCGGCCAGCGCCGTACCGTGTCCGCCATGTCCGGCCGGCACCGGCCCGGCGAGCAGGACCGGCAGCAGCATCAGCCCGGCGCCGTGCGCGGACGACATGAGGAACGACCAGCCGGCGAGCTGCGGCAGCGTGAGCCGCATGCCGGCCCAGCGGAAGTGCCGCCGGGACAGGATCCGCCACAGCCCGAATCCGACCAGCGCCAGCCCCACGCTCACCGGCACGACCGTGCCGGTGACCACCGAACGGGTGGCGCTGACCAGGCTGGCCACGATCGCCACCGAGGCGAGGTGCCCGGCGGCGATTGCCGGCAGGGCGGAGAACAGGGCGGCGCGGCGCCGTTCCTGCATTCCCCTGGCGACCGCGAAGAGCCAGCCCATGGCCGGGTTGAGACCGTGGAACGCGCCGAGCGCGGCCAACGCGCCCCACTGCGCCCAGGTCACGGGAAGCAGTACGAGTCGGACGAGGCGTCGCCGCCCTGTAGCCGGGTCTGGTGTACCCGCAGCCCCCGGAAGTCGTCGCCGTGCGGGAAGAAGCGCTCGTCCACGGCCAGCCCGCCGGCCTCGATGTCGACGTCGAGTTTCGCCTGCCAGGCGCCGACCCCGTCGGGGTAGAACTGGTCGTCCCAGGCACCGTAGAGCGAGTTGGTCACGTACACCCGGCGGCCGTCCCGGCTGACCTCGACCATCTGCGGACCGCCGGAGAGCGCCAGTTCCGGCCGGGCCGGGTGCGGGTCACGACCGACGATCCCGCCGAGCCGGACCGAGCCGGTCTGCACCGGGTGGAAGGGGTCGCCGACGTCGTACTGCCTGAGTTCGCCGGTGCCCCAGCAGGAGACGTACAGGAACCTGTCGTCGACGGAGAGGTCGATGTCGGTGACCAGTGGCGGCACCGCCCCGAACGGTTTGAGCAGGTCGGGCAGGAGTTCCGGGTCGGCCGGCTCGGCCGGGATGTCGATCACGCGGGTGGCCGCCCAGCGGTCGCCGTCGCGGTGCCACAGCCAGATCGAGGCGGACAGGTCCTCGACGCTGATCACCACACCGACGAAGCCGTACGTCCGGGTCGGGTCGTGCGCGGGACGCAGTTCCAGCGGCATCTGGTACTGGTCGCCCAGGTCGACGGTCTGCACGTGGGTACGTCGGCGCAGGTCCCAGAAGTGCAGCGCGTGCCCGTACCTGCGGCCGAGCAGCAGCTCACCGACGATGCCGTCCTCGATCATCGACGGGGTGCCCCACTCCGAGGTGACCAGCACGTCATGGTTGAGGTGCCACCAGGCGTCGTACGCGAGGTACTGCGGTCCGCGGTCGGCCTCCCACGCGCCGCGTACCTCGAACGTGTCGTGGTCGAGTACGGCCAGCCCGCCGGGCCCCTCCTCGCCGTTCGCCCCGCCGAGTGCGGAGAGGTAGATGCCGTCCGGTCCACAGTGCACGGTGTGCGGTCGGGAGTAGCCGGCCCGGTCGGCCAGTTGCTCGGGGCCGAGTTCCTTGACGATCTTCGGCCGGGTCGGGTCCGGCCCGGTGTCGAGCACGTAGATCCGGGACGAGCGCAGACCGGGCACGATCAGGTAGCGCCGTTCGACGTGCGGGTGCGGGTTGGTCGGGCAGAGCGCGCTGCTGCACGCGTTCCAGCCGAAGTGGTGCAGCTCGTCGCCGGTGTGCGGTAGCTCGGTCCAGCCGACCACGCTGCCGTAGCGGTCCGAGTCCGGGTCGACGTCGACCACCGCGATGGCGTCCGGCCGCTGGGCGGTGCGGTCGAAGGCCGCGACGTAGGCGAGCTTCTCCGGCGGTGCGTTGACCGCGTCGCGGGGCGAGGCGTAGAAGGTCGGGTCCGGGGTCCATCGGGTCACGAGCTGCTCCCTGGTCGGATGGCACTCTGCTCGGGTCGCGGGCAATTCCCACTAAGCAGGTAGAGCATACCGGGAAAATAGGTGAGCCAGGTCACATTGATCTAGACCCTGTGCTCGTCCGGCGGCTACCTTCGGCGCCATGAACCGAAGCACCCGCCTGGTCCGGCGCCGCTTCGTCGACTACCAACGGGTTTGCAGCAGCAGCTGTTGACGCCGCTGGCGACGGGGCCGACATCCCGGCCCGCGTCACATCCCGGTTGACCGACCCGGCCGACCGTCCCGTTCGGACGGTGCCACGGTCACTCCCGACCTTCCCCCCACCACGCCCGGCCGTGCAGGTGTGCCGCAACGTCGCGCACACGCTGCCCGACCGCCGCATCCGGTGTGCCGCGACGACGCGTCCACCGTGTCCGGAATCCCCACCGAGCCGCCGGCCCGCGACCGGCGGTTGCCGCCCGCGCGGAAGCCCGTACCGCCCGCCGCGATCGATCCTCGGAAGGACCGACCGTGCCAAGTCTGCTGTCCACCACCCCGACCACCGGCGCCGGTCCGCTCACCGGCCGCCGTCCCGCCGACGACGACCCGGCGCGGCACTGGCTCCGGATCACCCGCCGCGTCGCCACCGAACTCGGCACCGACGCCGTCGCCCGAGACCAGGCCAACCAGCCGCCGTTCGCCGAGGTCAAGCTGCTGCGCGAGGCCGGACTGCTGACCCTGTTGATCGCGACCGACCGGGGCGGCGGCGGGCAGGGCTGGCCGACGGCGTACGCGGTCGTCCGGGAACTGGCCCGCGCCGACGGCTCGATCGCCCAGCTCCTCGGTTACCACTACTGGAAGTTCGGCCGGCGCCCGCTGGCCGACGATCCCGCCGTGGCCGAACGGCTGGAGCGGGAGACGGTCACCCACGGCTGGTTCTGGGGCGGCACCGGCACCCCACTCGACGCCGACCTGGAGGTCCGCCCGGACGGGGCCGGCTACTGGCTCAACGGCCGCAAGACCTTCGCCACCGGCGCCCGGGTGGCGGACCGGATCGCCGCCTTCGCCACGAACGCGGAATCCGGTGAGCGGCTGCGGATAGTGGTGGATCCACGATGGCCCGGGGTGCTGCGGCCGGACGACTGGGACAGCCTCGGACAGCGGCTCTCGGCCAGCGGCAGCATCGAGTTCCGGGACGTACCGGTCACCGCCCGGGACGTGGTCGGCACCCTGCCACCGAAGGGCGCCGACCTGGCCCCGCACCAGACCCTGACCATTCCGTCCAACCAGGTGCTGTTCCAGAACCTCTACCTCGGGGTGGCCGAGGGCGCCCTGCTGGCCGCGCGGGACTACACCCGTACCCGGAGTCGGGCCTGGACCAACAGCGGCCTGGACAGTGCCACCGAGGACCCGTACGTGCTGGCCACCTACGGCGAACTGGTGGCCCGGTTGCAGGCCGCCTCGGCGCTGGTGCACCAGGCGGTGGCGGCGATCGAGTGGGCGCACCAGCGGGGCGGGGACCTGACCGCGAGGGAACGCGGCGAGGTGGCCGCCCTGATCTCCGCCGGCAAGATCGTCTCGACCCGGGTGGCGCTGGACGCCACCGCGCGGGTCTTCGACCTCACCGGCGCCCGGTCCACCGCCCGGCTGGTCGGACTGGACCGGTTCTGGCGCGACGTGCGTACGCACACCCTGCACGACCCGGTCGCCTACAAGCAGCGCGAGCTGGGGGACTTCTTCCTCAACGACACCGTCGTCACGCCGACGGCGTACTCCTGACCGCGCAAATCCCCCCGACGAACAGCCAAGGAGCCCCCGTGCGCGTACGACACAAGTTGCGAAGCCTGGCCGGTCTGGCCGCACTAGCCCTGCTCGCCGGGTGCGGCGCCGGTGGTGGTGCCGCCACCGGCCCCGGATCGGCGAACGAGCCGGCCCGGGGAGCGGCGCTCAACGCCGAGGGGACCCCGGTCTCCGGCGGCATCCTGCGCCTGTCGATGAACACCGACCCGCTCTGCCTCGACCCGCACGCCATCTCCTCCGACGTGGAGCAGATCTTTGGCCACATCCTCACCGACAACCTGGTCTACCTCGACGAGCAGGGCCAGCCCGGCCCGTACCTGGCCGAGTCGTGGCAGATCTCGCCGGACGGCCGGACCTACACCTTCAAGCTCCGCCAGGGGGTGACGTTCAGCGACGGCACCCCGTTCGACGCCGAGGCGGTCCGGGTCAACTTCGAGCACATGCTCGACCCGACCACCCGGTCACCGCTGGCCGGACCGTACATCGCCCCGTACCGGGACAGTAAGATCATCGATGCGCACACCATCGAGGTGCACCTGAGCGTTGCGTACAGCCCGTTCCTGGACGTGCTGGCCCAGGGCTGGCTCGGCCTGCTCTCGCCGAAGGCGATCAACGAGACCACCCCGGCGCAGCTCTGCGAGAAACCGATCGGCTCCGGCCCGTTCGTGCTCACCGGCTACACCAAGAACCAGGGCGTCACGTTCGCCAAGCGGCCCGGCTACGACTGGGCGCCGCCGCAGCTCAAGCAGACCGGCGAGGCGAAGCTCGACGGCATCGAGGTGTCCTGGGTCGGCCAGGACGCGGTCCGGTTCAACTCCCTCACCGGTGGGCAGTACCAGGCCACCGGCTACGTCCCGGCACAGAACGCCGCCGCCCTGAAGAACAACCCCGAATTCGTGTACGCCAACGTCAACCGGATCGGGCTGCCGTACACGGTGGAGTTCAACACCTCCCGCGCCCCGTTCGACAACCTCGACGTACGCCGGGCGTTCGCGGCGGCGGTCAACGTACCGGCGATCGTGGCGACCCTCGGCTTCGGCGAACGGCAGCAGTCGACCAGTTACGTCGACCGGGTGACCAAGTACTACGACCCGGCGGTGAAGCTGCCCGGCTTCGACCCGAAGCTCGCCAACCAGCTCCTCGACCAGGCCGGGTGGACCTCCCGCAACGGCGACGGCTACCGCACCAAGGGCGGGAAGGAACTCGCCGTGCAGTGGCCGGTCAGCCAGGCCGGTACGGTCAGCCCGATCTTCGACCTGATCCAGGCCCAGGTGAAGTCGGTCGGCATCCGGGTCAACATCCAACTGCTGCCGTCGACCCAGGTCACCACCCTGCGCTACGCCGGCGACTACGACCTCACCTACGGCGTCTGGCACACCAACACCCCGGACGTGCTCTACATCAAGTACGCCAGCTTCAGCATCCCGAACGCCAAGCGCCTCGGCCAGAACACCTCGCACCTGTCCGACCCGCAGGTCGACCAGTGGCTCGACCAGGCCCGGCAGACCACCGACCAGGCCACCCAGCAGAAGCTCTACGGGCAGGTGCAGGCCCGGCTCGCCGAACTCGTACCCGGCATCCCGGTCTACGACAACTCGGTGCTGTGGGCGTTCAGCCGGAAACTGCACAACGTCTCGGTCGACACCTCGCACGGCACGCCGCTGTTCACCTACGCCTGGCTGGAAAAGTAGTGGCGGCCCGCGCGCAGGTCGGCCGGATCGGCGGCCGGGTGCTCGCCGGGGTCGGGGTGCTCTGGGGGGCCGCGACGCTGTCCTTCCTCGCCCTGCACGCGACCGCCGGCGACGCCGCGCTGGCGACCGTCGCCGGTGACGGCGCCAATCCCACCCAGGCCGTCCTGGAACGGGTACGCCAGGACTACGGTCTCGACCTGCCGCTGCACCGGCAGTACCTGAACTACCTCGGCAACCTGCTCACCGGTGACCTCGGCGAGTCGTACCAGCAGCGGATCTCGGTGACCAGGGCGATCGGGGAGCAACTCGGCCCCACCGTCGCCCTGGCGCTCAGCGCCGCACTGCTGGCCCTGGTGCTGGCGGTCACCGTCGCCGTGTTCACCGCCGGCCGGCGGCGCTGGGTACGGTCGACCGCCTCGGGGGCCGAGGTCGTACTGGCCTCGTTCCCGACGTTCGTGCTCGGCCTGCTGCTCCTGATCGTCTTCTCGTTCCGTACCGGTTGGTTCCCGGTCTCCGGCAACGACGGCTTCGCCGCCCTGGTCCTGCCCGCGGTCACCCTGGCCCTGCCGATCGCCGCGGTGCTCGCCCAGGTGCTGCGCGCCGAACTGGAGGACGTGCTGGAGCAGCCGTTCATCCTCACCGCCCGCACCCGGGGCATGCGCGACACGGCGGTACGCCTCCGGCACGCGCTGCGGCACGCCCTGATCCAGATCGTCACCATGTCCGGCTACATGATCGGTACCCTGCTCGGCGGTGCGGTGATCACCGAGACGCTGTTTGTCCGCCGGGGCGTCGGGCAGCTCATGCTGACCGCCGTCACGACCAAGGACATTCCGCTGGTGCTCGGCGTGGTCCTCTTCGCCGCCGCCGTGTACGTGGTGGTGAACCTGGTCGTCGACATCGTCTACGGCCTGGTCGACCCGAGGGTGGTGACGGCGTGACGGCGCTCGACGTACCCGTGGCGGCGCTGCCGTCGGCGACCACCCCGACCACCGCGCGGCGGCGGACCCGGCGCCGGACGGTCCGGCCCGGTGTCGCTCTCGCGGCGGTGTTCCTCGGCCTGCTGGTGGTCGCGGCGCTGGTGCCGGACTGGCTGGCCCCGCAGGACCCGCTGGCGCTCAGCCCGGACGGCGCGTTCCTGCCGCCCGGCCCGGGGCACCTGCTCGGCACCGACCAGACCGGTCGGGACGTGCTCAGCCGGATCATTCACGGGGCCCGCCCCACGCTGATCCTGGGCCTCGGCGCGACCGCGCTCGCGGTCACCGGCGGCACCCTGCTCGGCCTGCTCGCCGGCATCGGCGGTCGGTTCGTCGAGGGGACGCTGATGCGGCTGGTCGACGTCGCCCTCGCCGTGCCGGACCTGCTGCTCGCCCTGGTCGTGATCACCCTGGTCGGTACCGGCACGACCAACGTGCTGTTCGCGGTGGCGTTCGCCAGCGTCCCGTACTACGCCCGGATCGTCCGCGCCCAGGTGCACGTGGTCCGCCGCGCCACGTACGTCGAGGCGGCCACCACCCTCGGCCTCCGCCGGTCGGCGGTGATCGCCCGGCACGTGCTGCCGAACGCGCTCAAGCCGCTGGTGGTGCTGGCCACGATCCGGGTCGGCGACGCGATCGCCAACGGGGCGTCGCTGAGCTTCCTCGGCCTCGGCACCCCGCCACCGGCCGCCGAGTGGGGCAGCATGCTCTCCACCGGCATCCAGTACATCTCCAACGACTGGTTCATGCTCGCCGTACCCGGCCTGGCGATCACCCTGACCGTGCTCGCGGTGACCGTGGTCGGCCGGGACCTGCGGCGCCGCTCCGAGGGGAGGGCGTCCTGATGGCCGAGCCACTGTTGGCGGTGGAGAACCTGCGGGTCGACTTCGACGGCGTGACCGTGGTCGACGGGATCTCGTTCACCATCGGCCGGGGCGAGTGCCTGGCCCTGGTGGGGGAGTCCGGCTCCGGCAAGAGCGTCACCTCGCGCAGCCTGGTCGGCCTCACCGGCACCGGCGCCCGGGTACGGGTCGACCGGCTCGACTTCGAGGGCGAGGACCTGACCCGGCTGTCGCAGCGGCGGTGGCGCCGGATCCGGGGCGCGCGGATCGGGTTCGTGCTCCAGGACGCGCTCTCCTCGCTGGACGGGCTGCGTCCGGTCGGCCGGGAGGTCGCCGAGCCGCTGTCCCTGCACACCCGGCTGACCCGTACCCAGCGGCAGCGTCGGGTGGTCGAGCTGCTGGAGTCGGTCGGCGTACCGGAGCCGGAGGTGCGGGCCCGGCAGTATCCGTACCAGCTCTCCGGTGGGTTGCGGCAGCGGGCGCTGATCGCCTCCGCTATCGCCTGCGCGCCGCGCCTGCTGATCGCCGACGAGCCGACCACCGCCCTGGACGCCACCGTGCAGGCCCAGGTGCTGGCCCTGCTGGAGACGCTGAAGACCAGCGACGGCGGCATGCTGGTGGTCAGCCACGACCTCGCGGTGGTGGCCCGGCTGGCCGACCGGATAGCGGTCATGCGCGACGGCGTGATCGTCGAGCAGGGCCCGACCGAGCGGGTGCTCGGCGACCCCCGGCACGAATACACCCGGGCGCTGCTGGCCGCCGTGCCCGGCACCCGGCCGAAGGGCACCCGGCTCTCCGGCGTACCGGTCCCGACCGGTGCCCGAACCGCGACCCGCTTCGCCGCCGCGACCTCGGCCGGACCGGCCGTCGGCGGGACCTCGGCGGCTGGGCCGGTGGCCGGCGGGGACGTGGTCGACGTGCGTGGGCTGACCAAGTCGTTTCTCGGTCCGGACGGGGTCCGGCGCACGGTGGTCTCCGACGTCTCCTTCACCCTCGGGGCGGGCCGGACCCTCGGCATCGTCGGCGAGTCCGGCTCCGGCAAGACCACCACCGCCCGGATGGTGCTCGGCGTGGAACGTCCCGACGCCGGCGAGGTACGGCTGCACGGCCGAGACTGGGCCGGCCTGAGCCAGACCGAGCGGCGTCGGGAACGGCGCCGGCTACAGGTGATCTACCAGGATCCGCTCAGCTCGTTCGACCCGCGCTACACGGTCGAGCGGGTGATCGGCGAGGCACTCGGGGTGATCGGCCACCGGCGCGGCGCCGGCCGCCGGGACCGGACGGTCGAGTTGCTCGAACAGGTCGGCCTCGACGCCGGCCACCTCGGCCGGCGACCGCTGGAGATGTCCGGCGGGCAACGGCAGCGGGTGGCCATCGCGCGGGCGCTGGCCCCCGAGCCCGAGGTGATCGTCTGTGACGAGCCGGTCTCCGCGCTGGACGTCTCGGTCCAGGCGCAGGTGCTCGACCTGCTCGCCGACCTGCAACAGCGACTCGGGGTGTCCTACCTGTTCATCTCGCACGACCTGGGCGTGATCCAGCACGTCAGCGACCGGGTGCTGGTGATGAAGGACGGCTCGGTGGTCGAGGCCGGTGACACCGCACAGATCTTCGAGCGCCCGCAGCATGCGTACACCCGTGCCCTGCTCGCCGCGGTGCCCCGGTTGAACCCGAGCAAGCCCAGCTAGCTCATCACCTAGCCTCCTAGGATGAACTACGGGGCGAGGGGTGCGCCACACCTCACGAAGGACACCGACATGACCACTGACCCGGCCAAGAAGAAGATCCACGTCAACCTGTTCGAGATGAACTGCGTCGGGCACATCTCGCACGGCCTCTGGGTGCACGAGGACAACAACCGGCACCGCTTCAACGACATCGATTTCTGGACCGAGCTGGCCGAGCTGCTTGAGTACGGCACCTTCGACGCGGTCTTCCTGGCCGACGTGGTCGGCGCGTACGACGGGTTCCGGTCCGGCCCGGAGACGGCGTTGCGCGAGGCGGTGCAGATTCCGAACAACGACCCGCTGCTGGTCATCCCCGCTATGGCGGCCGTGACGCGTAACCTCGGGTTCGCGGCGACCTTCTCCACCACCTACGAACCGCCGTTCGCGTTCGCGCGCCGGATGAGCACCCTGGACCACCTGACGAAGGGAAGGGTGGCATGGAACGTGGTCACCTCGTACCTGCCCAACGCGGCCCGCAACTTCGGCCTGCCCGACGAGGTGGAGCACGACCGCCGGTACGCGATCGCCGACGAGTACCTCGACGTGCTGTACAAGCTCTGGGAGGGGTCGTGGGACGATGACGCGGTGATCAAGGACCGCGCCGACCGGGTGTACACCGACCCGGCGAAGGTCCGCTACGTCAACCACGTCGGCGAGCACTACCGGGTCGCCGGCCCGCACCTGTCCGAGCCGTCCCGGCAGCGCACCCCGGTGATCTACCAGGCGGGCGCCTCCGACGCCGGTAGGGAGTTCGCCGCCCGGCACGCCGAGGCGGTGTTCACCGGCGGCAGCACCCTGGACGAGGTACGGGCGAACATCGACGACACCCGCAGCCGGGCCAGGGCGTACGGGCGCGAGCCGGAGCAGATCAAGTTCCTCGCCGGGGCGGCGGTGATCGTCGGGCGTACCGACGCCGAGGTGGACCGGAAGGTGGCCGAGTTCCGGCGGCTGCGCAGCGTCGACGGGCACCTCGCGCACGCCGGGGCCGGCCTGGACTGGACCCGCTACCCGGTTACCGAGCGGATCGGCGACATCATCGCCCGGCAGGACCCCGGCTACCAGCGGCTCGGCCGCCGCTACCGGCCGGAGCAGACCGTCGGCGAGGTGCTCGACCAGATCGGCTCGTTCAACCGGGGCCCGTTCTTCGTCGCCGGCACCCCGAAGGTGGTCGCCGACGAGTTGGAGCGCTGGGTCGACACCGGCGGCATCGACGGGATCAACCTGCGCCAGTTCCTCACCCCGGGTACCGCCGAGGACTTCATCGAGCTGGTCGTACCGGAGCTGCGGCGCCGGGGGCGCTACCGCGAGTCGTACGACGACGGCGAGACCCTGCGCGAGCGGCTGTTCGGGGCCGGCCAGGCCCGGCTGTACGACGTCCACCCGGGCGCCCGCTACCGGGACCCGGCGCAGTTGTCGGTACCGGCGGACCCGTTCCGGCTGACCCCGGCGGGCAGCCGGGCGTGACCTACCGCGCGCCACGGGCGGCAATCGACCCGGACCCGGCCAAGTCCTGGCTGCGTCGGGCGTTGCCGCTGGTGGCGGCGCACCGGCGGCTGCTGCTGACCTCGCTGGTGCTGTCCTTCGCCGGCCTGGTCGTGCAGGTGCAGATCCCCAACGTGATGCGGCTCGGCATCGACCACGCGATCATCGCGCGCGGCGGTGACCTGGGCCGGTACGTCTGGTGGGTGGCGGTCCTGGCGCTGGCCCAGACGATCCTCGCCTACCTGGCCCGGCGCTACCTGCTGCGCACCGCGTACGAGATCGAGTACGACCTGCGCAACATCATGTTCGCCCACCTGATCCGGATGCCGTTCGGCTTCTACGACCGGGTGCAGACCGGTGAGCTGATGTCGCGGTCGAGCTCGGACATCCGGGCGGTGCAGATGTACCTCGCCTTCGGGCCGTCGATCCTGGTGCAGTGCACGATCGCCGGGATCGCGTTCGTGCTGATGCTCACGATCAACGTGCCGCTGGCCCTGGTCGCGATGGTGACCATGCCGATCATCGGCCTGCTCGGGGTGGCCATGCGCAAGGCGATCTTCCCGATCTCCTGGCTGATCCAGGCCCGGCTGGCCGGGCTCGCCACGGTCGTCGACGAGAACATCAACGGGGTACGGATCGTGAAGGCGTTCGCCGCCGAGGGGCGTCAGCTCGACACCCTCGCCGTGGCGGCGGACCGGGTGCGGTGGGCGTACCTGACCGACGCGCGGATCCGGTCCCGCTGGTCGCCGTTGATCGAGAACCTGCCCCGGTTGGGGTTGGCGCTGGTGCTGCTGGCCGGCGGCTGGCTGGTGCTCGACGGGCGGACCACGGTCGGCACCATCGTCGCGTTCAACACCTATGTGCTGATGCTCCAGCCGCCGTTCCGGATGCTCGGCATGATGATCATGATGGGGCAGCGGGCGGCGGCCTCCGCCCAACGGATCTACGAGATCCTGGACACCCGCTCCGACGTGGTGTCGCCCCCGCACCCGGTGCCCGCCGACCTCCGTGGTGACCTCGAATTGCGACACGTGCGGTTCACGTACCCGAACGGCACCGTCGCCCTCGACGGCCTGGACCTGCGGGTCCGCGCCGGTGAGACGGTGGCGGTGGTCGGCCGCACCGGCTCGGGCAAGTCCACCCTCGGCCGGCTGCTGGCCCGCTACTACGACGCCGACAGCGGCACCGTCAGCATCGACGGGCACGACGTACGCGACCTGGACCTGGCCGGGCTGCGCGAGCAGGTCGGCATCGTGCCGGACGAGCCGTTCCTGTTCTCGGTGTCGATCCGGGACAACATCGCCTACGGCCGACCGGACGCCACCCTGGACGAGGTGATCGCGGCGGCGGTCGCGGCCGGCGCGGACGGTTTCGTCCGGGCCCTGCCGGACGGCTACCACACGGTCGTCGGCGAACGCGGTTACACCCTGTCCGGCGGGCAGCGCCAGCGCCTCGCCATCGCCCGCGCGCTGCTGGTCAACCCGCCGGTGCTGGTCCTCGACGACGCGACCAGTGCCATCGACGTGACCGTCGAACACCGGATCCACGCCGCCCTGCGCGACCTCATGCGCGGCCGGACCACCGTGATCGTCGCGCACCGGCTCTCCACCATCGGGCTCGCCGACCGGGTGGTGCTGATGGAGGCGGGTCGGGTGGTGGCCGAGGGCAGCCACGCCCACCTGCTCGCCACCGAACCCCGCTACCGGGCGGTCCTCGCCGAGCGGAACCCGACCGGCCCCGACGAGCCGACCGACGAGTCCGGCAGCCCACCCCGGCAGGGTCTCGGGCCGGCGGTCGAGGTGTTCCGATGAGCATGTTCGGCGGCGGGTTCGGCGGCCCCGGCGGCGGTTCGACCGGCGGCCCGATGGGCGGGCTCGGCGGCATCGGCGCCGGCCGGGGCAGCGGGAAGTCGGGCAACCACGGCAACGGGCTGCCGTTCGCCGGGATCCCGGAGGAGCTGCTCGCCGGGGTGGCCCGGCTACAGGCGACCGAACCCGACCCCGAACCGCGGCGGAACACGTACACCGCCCGACCGCCCGCCGAGCCACCGCTGACCCTGTCCACCATCGTCGCCCGCTACCGGGGCACCCTGCTGGGCGCCTGCCTGCTGGTGGTGCTGGAGACGCTGCTGTTGCAGGCCGGCCCGTACCTGGTGCAGGTCGGCATCGACCACGGCATCGTGGCCAGGGACCCGTCGGTGCTGCTGCTGGCCACCGGCGCGTTCGCCGCCACCGTGCTGGCCGGTGGGCTGGCCGCGGCGGCGCGCACCCGGCAGACCGGCCGGCTGGCCGCGTACGCCATGCGTGACCTGCGCGTACGCGTCTTCGCCCAGCTCCAGCGACTGTCCATGGACTACTTCACCCGGGAGAAGGCCGGGGTCACCATGACCCGGATGACCTCGGACATCGAGTCACTGCAACAGCTCCTCCAGGACGGCCTGGCCCAGTTCGCCGGCCACGCGCTGACCATGCTGGTCATCGTCGGGGTGCTGGTCGGTTACGACCCGGAACTCGCGCTGATCATGCTGGTGCTGGTCCTGCCGCCGCTGGCCGCCGCCTCGATCTGGTTCCGGGTCGCCTCCGACCGTGGCTACCGGCGGCAGCGCGACGCCGTGGCCGCGATGTTCTCCGACCTCGCCGAGGGCCTGCACGGCGTACGCGTGGTGACCGCGCACAACCGGCAGGATCGCAACGTGTTGGCCCACCGGGAGGTGGTCGGCCGCTACCGGGACGCCAACGACTTCACCGGGCACATCAGCGCCATCTACGGGCCGGGCAGCTCGGCGATCGGCCTGCTCGGGCTGGCCGCGCTGCTGCTGATCGGCGGCCGGATGGTGTTGCGCGGCGAGCTGAGCATCGGTGAGCTGACCGCGTTCGTGCTCTACCTCAACGCCTTCTTCCAGCCGGTGCAGCAGCTCGTCGCGCTCTACACCAGCTACCAGCAGGGTCGGGCGGCCGTGAGCAAACTGCGCGAACTGCTACAGACCCAGCCGAGCGTGGCCGAGGCGCCGGACGCGGTCGCGCTGCCCCCGGTCGACGGGGAGATCGAGTTCGACCGGGTGACCTTCGGCTACGACCCGGCCCGGCCGGTGCTGCGCGGGATCAGCCTGCGGATCGCGGCCGGCGAGACCGTCGCCTGCGTGGGGCCGACCGGCGCGGGCAAGTCGACCCTGGCGAAACTGGTCACCCGGCTCTACGACCCGGACGCCGGCCGGGTCCTGATCGACGGCCACGACCTGCGCGGGGTCACCCTCGCCTCGTTGCGCCGGCAGATCGGCGTGGTGCCGCAGGAGCCGTTCCTGTTCGCCGGCTCGATCCGGGACAACGTGGCGTTCGCCCGCCCGGAGGCGACCGACGACGAGGTGTGGGCCGCGGTGGACGCGGTCGGCCTGCGGGACCTGGTCGAACGGTCACCGCTGGGCCTGGCGACGCCGCTGCACGAACGCGGCCAGTCGGTCTCCTCCGGGGAGCGGCAACTGCTCGCGCTGGCCCGTGCCTTCCTGGCCCAGCCCCGGGTGGTGCTGCTGGACGAGGCGACCGCCAACCTGGACCTCCAGTCGGAGCTGCGGGTCGAGGCGGCGCTGGACGTACTGCTCGACGGGCGTACCGCGATCCTGGTCGCGCACCGGCTCTCCACCGCCGCGCGGGCCGACCGGATCATCGTGATCGACGACCACGGCATCGCCGAGTCCGGCTCCCACCGGGAGTTGCTCGCCCACGACGGCCCCTACGCGCGGATGTTCGCCACCTGGGCCGCCGGGGCCAACCACCCCACCTGACCCCGGCGTCAGGCCACCGGAACGCCGAGCCGGTCCAGCAGGTGCCGGCGCAGACCGCCGAAGCCGGGATCGTCGTGGGCCCGCGGGTGGGGCAGCGGTACGGGCGCGTCCTCGACGATCCGGCCGTGTTCGAGCACCAGCGTCCGGTCGGCGAGCAGCAGCGCCTCGTCGACGTCGTGGGTGACCAGCAGGGCGGCGAAGCCGTGCTCGGCCCGCAGCCGACCGAGCAGGCCCTGCATCCGCAGCCGGGTCAGCGCGTCGAGCGCCCCGAACGGCTCGTCCAGCAGCAGCACCTCGGGTTCCCGGACCAGGGCGCGGGCGACCGCCACCCGCTGCGCCTGGCCGCCGGAGAGCTGCGCCGGCCAGGCCCGGTCCCGGTCGGCGAGGCCGACCTCGGTCAGCGCCGCCCGGACCCGGTCGCGTACGTCCGGACCGGTCAGGCCGAGCCCGACGTTGTCGCCGACGCGTTTCCACGGCAGCAGCCGGTGCTCCTGGAACACGACCGCCGGCCGACCCCGTACCTCGATGGTGCCGCCGGCCTCGGGGTCGAGCCCGGCCAGTGCCCGCAGCAGGGTGCTCTTGCCGGAGCCGGAGCCGCCGAGCAGCGCCACCACCTCGCCCGGCCGGATGCTCAGGTCCACCCCGTCGAGTACCACGGTGCCGTCGAAGTCCCGCCGGACCCCGGTCGCGACCACCACCGGCGCCCGGTCACCGGCCGGGCTCAACTCGCCTGCACGTGCACGCCGGTCCGCCATGTCAACGCCCTCCTCTCCAGCATCCGCAGCGCCACGTCGGAGAGCAGCCCGAGCAGCGCGTAGATGAGCAGCCCGAGCACCACCACGTCGGTCTGGCTGAACTCCCGGGCCTCCATCATCAGGAAGCCGATGCCGGTCTGGGCGTTGACCTGTTCGCCGACCACCAGGCTCAGCCAGGCGGCTCCGATGGCCAGCCGCAGGCCGAGAAAGAGGGCCGGCAGCGCGCCGGGCAGGATCACGTGCCGGATCCGCTGGATCGCGTTCAGACCGCAGGTGCGGGCCGCCTCGACCAGGCGTACGTCGATGTCGCGGATGCCGGCGTACATGTTGAAGTAGATCGGGAAGAAGGCGCCCAGGCAGACCAGGGTGATCTTCAGCGACTCGCCGATGCCGACCCAGATGATGAGCAGCGGGACCAGGCCGAGGTGGGGCAGCATCCGGGCCATCTGCACCGGTGGGTCGACCAGGTCGTCGCCGATCCGGAGCAGCCCCGCCACGGCGCCGAGCAGCACCCCGAGGGTGCCGCCGATGGCCAGCCCGATCGCCGCCCGGGTGAGCGAGTCGGTCAGGTGGGTCCAGAGGATCCCGTCGACGGCCAGTCGCCAGCCGGTCCGCAGCACCTCGCTGGGCGCGGAGAGCTTCTCCGGTGCCAGCAGCCCGGCCCGCGAGGCCAGTTCCCAACCGAGTACGAGCACCAACGGGCTGATCACCCGTCGCCACCGCGCACCCGTACGGCGTCGGCGCCTGCGCCCCGACGGTGCCGGTACGGGCGCGGCGGCCGAACCGTCCGGGACGGTGGTGGTCGGCGCCGGCGCGGGACGGGTCATCCGAGTACCTCGGCGAACCGGCCGTCGACCCGGTCGCGCATGTCGATCGAGGTGGGGATGAGTTCGAGCTTGGTGAAGCCGTCCGCGATGGCCTGGAGTTCGTCGCCGATCGCCGGGGTGACCGGGGCCAGCGGGCGGGCGCTGCGGGCCAGCGCGCGGGTGGTGACATCCTCCGGGATCTTCAGTTCGGGAGCCAGGATCTTCGCCCGGTCGACCGGGTTGGCGATGCCCCAGTCGGTGACCTCGCGGTAGGTCTGGAGGAACGCCCGGATCTGCTCGGGCTTGTTCTTCAGCGCCTCGGGGGAGACCAGCAGGTACTCCCGGTTGCCGGCCAGCCCGGTCGCGTTGGCCAGGATCTTCACCCCCGGCTGTTCGGCGAGCGCGAAGTACGGGTCCCAGATGATCCACGCGTCGACCTGCCCGGCGTCGAACGCCGGTCGACCCTCGGCCGGCTTGAGATACTTGACCTGGATGTCGGCGAGGGTCATGTTGTTCGCCTCAAGCAGCCGCACCAGCAGCCAGTGCACGTTCGAGCCCTTGTTCAGCGCGACCGTACGGCCCCTGAGGTCGGCGAAGCTGTTGATTCCGCTGCCCTCCTTGACCAGCACGGCCTCGCCCTCGGGGATCTCGGCCGAGGTGCCGATGATCTTGAACGGGATCTTGCCGGCGGCGGCGAAGATCGGTGGCGCCTCGCCGACCTGGCCGATGTCGATCGCGTCGGCCTTGAACGCCTCGGTCAGTGCCGGGCCGCTTTCGAACAGCGACCAGCTGGTGCCGGCGGCCGCGTCCCGCGCCTTGACCAGACTCAGGCCGCCGAACCGCTGGTAGCCCACCCGCAGTGGTGACTCCGCGTTCGAGGCCTCGTCGGCGTCGCCGCAGCCGGCGACCACGCCGACGGTGGCGAGCAGGCCCACGCTGAGGGCGACGGCCAGTATCCGTCGCCAGCTTCGGCTGCCGGTAGGCGCGGCGATCGACATGAGTGAACTCCCGGAGCGTCGAGGGTGGTGGGCGCTCCACAGTGGTGGAAGCGTGGCGGTGGCTGCCGGCGACCATGCTTTGGGCGGCCGCCCGACCCCGTCAATGTCCTGTGACACACGTCACTGCGTGCTCCGGTGGCTCGTCGGCCGGCAATCCGTCACCCGCCGCGTGACCCCATCAGACCCGTCATGAGCTGCCGAAATATGTGCCCGGCAAGGAGTGGGCCGGGCACCGCTCGGGCGGCTTGTCCTATTCCACCGATAGAAAAAATCGGTATTCGAACCCCGGGTCGATCCGGGGGCGAGCCGGAGCCCGGTGCCGCGCATCACCCGACCAGACTTGATCAAGTTGGCCGAGAGGTCTACTCAACCGATAGGAATTATAGATAAGCTGCGGGAAGATCCATCCAGCGGCGTCCCCCGTCCCCGCCCGGCGTGCCGTCACGACCCGAGGAGAGCGCATGTCCACCATCCTCGCCATCTCCGGCTCGCCGTCGGCCACCTCGCGTACCGCGCGGCTGGTCGAGCTGCTCGCCGGACGGCTCACCGACGGCGGGCACCGGGTCAGCTCGCTGTCGATCCGGGACCTGCCGCCGGACGCGTTGCTCGGCGCCGACCCGGACCACCCGGCGATCACCGCGGTGGCGGACGCACTCGCCGCCGCCGACGGCCTGCTCGTCGCGACACCGGTCTACAAGGCGTCCTACAGCGGCGCCCTGAAGGCACTGCTCGACCTGCTGCCGCAGTACGCGCTCGCCGGCAAGGTGGTGCTGCCACTGGCCACCGGCGGGACGCTGGCCCACGTACTGGCGATCGACTACGCGATGCGCCCGGTGCTCAACGCGATGGGCGCGGCGCACATCGTGCCCGGCTACTTCCTGCTCGACCAGCTGATCCTGACCGGAGCCGACGGCGCCACCGAGGTCGAGGCGACCGTCGCCCCGGCGCTGCACGCGGTGCTGGACACCTTCGCCGCGGCCCTGGTTCCCCGCGGGCTGCCGATCGCGGCCTGAACCCCGACCGACCCTCCGTACCGCAGGCCCCACCCGGATCGAAAAGAGAGCACCATGGCACTGACCTTCCACTGGTTCCTACCCACCTACGGCGACAGCCGCGACATCGTCGGCGGCGGGCACGGGCTGGCCGCCGGTACGGCGGGCGGCGCCCGACCGGCGACGGTCGCCTACCTCGGCCAGATCGCCCGTACCGCGGAACAACTCGGCTTCGAGGGCGCGCTCACCCCGACCGGCGCCTGGTGCGAGGACGCCTGGCTGGCCACCGCCATGCTGTCGGAGGTCACCGAGCGGCTGAAGTTCCTGGTCGCGTTCCGCCCCGGCATGCTCTCACCGACGCTCGCCGCCCAGATGGCCTCCACCTTCCAGCGGCTGTCCAACGGCCGGCTGCTGCTCAACGTCGTGACCGGTGGCGAGAGCCACGAACAGCGGGCGTACGGCGACTTTCTCGACAAGGACGCCCGGTACGCCCGTACGGACGAGTTCCTGCACGTGGTGCGGGCGCTGTGGCGCGGTGAGACGGTGACCCACGACGGCCCACACGTACGCGTCGAGCAGGCGAAGCTGGGCCGGCTGCCCGACCCGGTCCCGCCGATCTACTTCGGTGGGTCGTCGAAGGCGGCCGGCCCGGTCGCGGTCGCCCACTCCGACGTCTACCTGACCTGGGGTGAGCCGCCCGCGCAGGTGGCCGAGAAGCTGGCCTGGATCCGGGGCCTCGCCGCCGAGGCCGGTCGGGAACTCCGCTTCGGCATCCGGTTGCACGTGATCGCCCGGGACACCTCGGAGCAGGCGTGGGCCCAGGCCCAGCGGCTGCTCGACGGCATCCCGGAGGCGGACATCAAGGCGGTCCAGGCCGGGTTGGCGCGCAGCGAGTCCGAGGGTCAGCGTCGGATGATCGCGCTGCACGGTGGCTCGCGGGACGGGTTGGAGATCGCGCCCAACCTCTGGGCCGGCGTGGGCCTGGTCCGCGGCGGAGCCGGTACGGCGCTGGTCGGCAGCCACACCGAGATCGCCGACCGGATTGCGGAGTACCACGCCCTGGGCATCACCGAGTTCATCCTCTCCGGGCATCCGCACGTGGAGGAGGCGTACTGGTTCGGTGAGGGTGTGCTGCCGATCCTGCGTCAGCGCGGTCTGTGGCGGCACCCGGTGGGGGACCCGGAGCCGGTAGCGGCCGCGGTGCCGTTCGCCGCCCCCGAGCCGGCGACCAGCTCGCCGAGCTGAACCCACCGGTGGCCGCCACCCCCGGTGGGTACCACCGGGGGTGGCGGCGCAGGGAAGAGGCGAGACCACCGGGCGAAGATCGTCCAGTCGAGTAACCCCTACCTCCCGCCGATCCCCACTCCACCGTCGCGCCCACTCCACCGTTTCCACCGTTTCGCCGGCGATCTTGCACTTGTGGTGCCCGGATTAGGGTCCTCATCCGGATTTGTTCGCCACCACAAGTGCAAGATCGTCGCGCCGTGAAGAGTGACCCGGTACGAGTCGTTCGAGTAGATGCTCGACACCGAAGGCCCCGCCAAGGTCAACCCCGACAGCCCCCGCCACCAGCAACTCGCCAACATCCGACGCTCTACGGGCCCGAGGAGGAAGCCCTCGGCGCCCTCGCCATCGAGGTCGAGCGCATCCCGCCTGAGAGCCGGCCGCTCCGAACGGCCGCCCCGGTACCTGCGTCTTTGCCCACCGGATCGAGTCGCTATCTAACTAGCATCCTAGGACGAACTACGGGTTGTGCCGCTCGTCACGTGACAACGACCCGCCTCGGCGCCCGTGGGCCGCCAGCAGGGGACGGATCGCCAGCAGGGGACGGATATAGTGACACCGCAAATCAGCAGCCCCGGATGTCCGCCATACGCGGGCCACGGCGACTGCGTCAGGGAGCCGGCACGATCACGAGGTCACGCAGGGGCCTCGGGAACACCGGCCGGAGCGTGCAGGTCCCGGGACGACCCGTGTCAGCGGGCGCCGGACCAGCCGCAGAGGGAGGTTCGGTGTCGCGTCGGCCGGCGCGGGCAGACGACGCCCAGCCAACCGGGGGCACCGCCGCCCAGTCCCAGGACGCGGCGACCCGGGTGCTCACCATTCCCAACCTGATCAGCTTCGCCCGGCTGCTCGGCGTACCTCTTTTTCTCTATCTGCTGTTGGGGCCGCACGCGGACGTCGCGGCCCTGGTGGTCCTCGCGGTCGGCGGGACCACCGACTGGGTCGATGGTTACGTCGCCCGCCGGCTGCGTCAGGTCAGCCGGCTGGGGGAGTTGCTCGACCCGACCGCCGACCGGCTCTACATCCTGGCCACGCTGGTGGGGTTCACCATCCGTGAGATCGTGCCGTGGGAATTCACCGCCGCGCTGCTCGCCCGCGAGCTGGTGCTGCTGGTTTCCCTGGTGGTCCTGCGCCGCTACGGGTACGGTCCGCCGCCGGTGCACTATCTCGGTAAGACCGCCACGTTCGTTCTGCTCGCCGCGTTCCCGACGCTGCTGCTTGCCGACGCGGTGCCGGGCGCCGCGACCGCTGCCGGCGCGATCGGTTGGGGGCTGGCCTGGTGGGGGCTGGTTCTCTACTGGGCCGCCGGGGTGTTCTACCTGATCCAGGCCGCGCGGCTGATCCGTACCTTCCGTCGGGAGGCCGGATGAGCACCGCCGGACCCGGTCCGGAGCGCACGTACGCGCCGGACTTCCTCACGGAACTGTTCCGCAATCCGCTCGATCCCGGTTACTCGGATGCGGCGGAGAGCCGACGTGCGGGTCGGGGGCCGACCGGGTGGCGGCGGTCCACCATCCGGGTGGTGACCGTGATCACCCTGGCCGCGCTCGGTTTCCTGCTGGCCATCGCGTACCGGCAGACGATCGAGGGGGAGCCGGGGCGCAGTCAGGCGCGGGCCGGGTTGGTGGCGCAGATCAAGCAGCGGGAGAGCGAGACCGATCAGTTGACCCGGCGGGCCGACGAGTTGCGCGCGGACGTGAACCGGCAGCGGGACGCGGCGTTGTCGGGCAGTGACGCGGCGCGGTTGCGTGATCTGGAGGCGGTGACCGGTCTGGGTCGGGTACGGGGTGACGGTGTGGTGGTCCGGGTCGCCGACGGGCCGTCGGAGGCGGACGCGGTGACGGGTGCCGGTGGTACGAATCTCGGTAGGGTGCTCGACCGGGATCTACAGGACATCGCGAACGCCCTGTGGAGTGCGGGCGCGGAGGCGATTTCGATCAATGGTCAGCGGCTGACGGCGACGTCGACGATCCGGGCCGCCGGTGGTGCGATCCTGGTGGATTTCCGGCCGGTGACCGGGCCGTACGAGGTGTCGGCGATCGGGCCGGGTCAGTTGGAGCGTCGGTTCCGGGCCAGTGACGCGGCGAACGTGTTGCGTCAGGTCGCGGCCGAGCACGGTATGTCGTTCGGGGTGCGGGAGGTCGACGACCTGTTGTTGCCGGCGGCGAGTGAACCTCAACTGCGGTACGCGGTTCCCTCCGTGTCGCCGTCTGCGTCGCCTTCCGGGGCGGCGCGTTCGAACAGTCCGGCGTCGCCTGGCGCCGGGTCATCCCTCAGCCCGTCCGGAGGCGGCCGATGATCCCCGTACTCGCGTTGCTCGCCGGCGTGGTGCTCGGCGTGGTGCTGGACCCGACGGTGCCGGCGGCGTTGCAGCCGTATCTGCCGATCGCGGTGGTCGCGGCGCTGGACGCGGTGTTCGGTGGGGTGCGGGCGAAGCTCGACGGGATCTTCGACGACAAGCAGTTCGTGATCTCGTTCATTTCGAATGTGCTGGTGGCGGGTGTGATCGTGTATCTGGGTGACCAGCTCGGTGTGGGTGGTCAGTTGTCCACCGGTGTGGTGGTCGTGCTCGGTGTCCGGATCTTCGGCAATGTGGCGGCGATCCGTCGGCACCTGTTCCGGGCGTAGGTTTCTGACGATGAGCGACGAGCAGCGACAGTCGGGGTCCGACCCGGACGCGTCCGTACCCGGTGGGTCGGGTCCGGTGGATCGGTCGTCGGCGGGTCCGGCGGAGCGGGCCTCGGCCGAGGGTACGCGGGGTGGGCCGGAGTCGGCGGCGGTGCCGGGGGTCGACGGGGTCGGCGACGGGCCGACGGTCGACCTGGCGGCGGTGCGTCGGTCGGTGGGCGGCGGGGAGCGTCCGGTGGTGGATGCCGGGGTGGTCGACGACGATCCGCGGGAGGAGCCGGTCGCGGCGGCCGGTGGTGCGGTGCGGGGTTTGTCGTTTCGGTCGCGTTGGAGTGGTGCGAGTGTGATCATCGCGGTGCTGCTGGCTCTGCTCGGGTTCACGCTGGTGGTGCAGTTGAAGACGAATTCGGCGGATCCGGAGCTGGCGGCGACGCGGCAGGAGGATCTGGTGCGGATTCTGTCGGATCTGGAGTCGCAGGAGGAGCGGCTGCGTCAGGACGTGGCGGGTCTGGAGGAGAGTCAGCGGCAGCTTGCCTCGGGTGCGCTGGGGCGGCAGGCGGCGTTGGACGAGGCGACGCGGCGGGCTGACGAGCTGGGTATTTTGGCGGGTACGTTGCCGGCGCGGGGTCCGGGGTTGACGGTGCGGTTCTCGGCGGGGTCGAAGTCGATCGAGGCGGCGACGGTGCTCGACGCGGTACAGGAGTTGCGTGGGGCGGGTGCGGAGGCGATGCAGATCGCCGGTGGGGGTGCGGTGGTACGCATCGTGGCCAGCACTTTCTTCCTGGATGGGGATGGGGGTATCACGGTGAGTGGGCGGAAGTTGGTTGGTCCGTACACGATCACGGTGATCGGTGATCCATCGACGATGCGGACCGCGTTGAACATTCCGGGCGGGGTGGTGGCGTCGGTCAGTGGGGACGGCGGTAACGTGACCGTCCAAGAGCGGGAGGTGGTCGACGTGTCGACCCTGAGCGCTCCGTTGGACCTGAAGCACGCGCGCCCGGTCTCCTGACCGGGCGCGGCCGTACCTTGTGGGGTGCGGTTACCGATCAGAGCGACGACGAAGGACGCGGCTGGTGATTCCTGAGGACCTGCGTTACACGGCCGAGCACGAGTGGGTGGCGGGCGACGGTAGTGGATCGGTGCGGGTGGGCATTACCCACTTCGCGCAGGATGCGCTGGGTGACATCGTCTACGTGCAGCTTCCGGACGAGGGTGCCACGGTCGAGGCGGGTGAGTCGTTGGGTGAGATCGAGTCGACGAAGAGTGTTTCGGAGATCTACGCCCCGGTGAGTGGCACTGTGGTGGCGCGTAACGCCGATCTCGGCGATACGCCGGAGTTGATCAACAGTGACCCGTACGGTGCGGGTTGGTTGCTGGAGATCGCTCCGGGTGGGCCGGCGGCGGTCGATGGTCTGCTGACCGCGGCGGCGTACCGGGAATTGACCGAAAGCTGAGTGTGGGCGCGCTCGGGCCGGGTTGTGTCCGCGCGTCTGGTTGCCCTGTATTTCGGCGCTGGCTAGGCTCGCTCAGTCGACCGAGAATCCAATAGTTGCGCGTTGTGGAATTGCCTTCCCTGGCACGGGTGAGCCAGCCGCTGGGCTTTAGAGCCCGGCGGCCAGACCCGCCACCCCCGACGCCGACCGAACAGATCCGTGAGGTGGTCCCATGACGCGCCCAGACGACGAGTTCCCCCCACTCGACGTCACATCGACGCTCAACCTCGGTGCACTGGACGAAGTGCTGGAGGGACCGGATGCCGATGTTGTGCCGAGCCGGATGTCGGGGTCGTTGCCTCCGGGCATGGCGTTGCTCGTCGTTCGGCGTGGTCCGAATGCCGGGGCCCGGTTCCTGTTGGACCACGACGTGACGACCAGTGGTCGGCATCCTGACAGTGACATCTTCCTCGACGACGTGACGGTGTCGCGGCGGCATGCCGAGTTCCACCGGGACGGGGGTACGTTCACCGTCCGCGATGTGGGGAGTTTGAACGGCACGTACGTCAATCGGGAGCGGGTCGAGGCGGCTACCTTGAGCAATGGCGACGAGGTGCAGATCGGCAAGTTCCGGTTGGTCTTTATCGCCGGTCCGCGCCCGGAGGAGGAGGCCGGCCGGGGGTGAATGAGCGTGCGGCAGCGGCTGCGCCCACGGCTTCGGCCGGCCGGGCCCAGCCGCTGATGAGCATCGGTGAGGTGCTGGCTCAACTGCGGGTGGAGTTTCCCGACACGACGATTTCGAAGCTGCGGTTCTTGGAGGCCGAGGGTCTGGTCGAGCCGCAGCGGACGCCGGCCGGCTACCGGAAGTACAGCTGGGAGGACGTGGCGCGGCTGCGGTTCGTGTTGACCGCGCAGCGGGATCAGTATCTGCCGTTGCGGGTGATTCGGCAGCAGTTGGAGGGTCTGGAGCAGGAGCCGGAGGTTCCGGGGCGGCAGCGGCCGGCGTTGGTGGCGGTTGGTCCGGCGGGTGAGGTTCCGGGTCGGGACGGTGCTGTTTCGGGTCCGGTGGAGTCGGCGGATACGCGGGTGACCCGGTCGGATCTGGTGGCGCGTACGGGGATCGACGATGTGACGTTGACGGAGTTGGAGCGGTTGGGGTTGATCGTGTCCCGGCCGCCGGGGTGGTACGACTCGGATGCGTTGGCGATCGCGCAGGCGGTGGCGGGGTTGGCGGCCTACGGGTTGGAGCCTCGTCATCTGCGGGCGTTCCGGTCGGCGGCGGATCGTGAGGTGGGTTTGTTCGAGCAGCTGATCGCGCCGTTGGCTCGGCAGAATGATCCGGCGGCGCGGGCTCGGGCGGCGGAGGCCGCGCGGGAGTTGGTCGGGTTGTCGCAGCAGTTGCACGCGGCTCTGGTGCGGGTGGGGTTGCGGACGATGTTGGGTCGTTGATCCGGCGTCGGTGCGGTGGGAAAGATCTGCGGTCGCGGGCGTGCCGTAGGCTTCGCGGGGTAACCCCTGTGGGGCGTGCGACGGTGCGGCGGCGCGCGTGGGACGGCTGTCTCGCGGCCCGTGTACCGTGCAGGTGAAGGGGCCGGTCGCGGTGGCGCAGTGGTTTGGTCGCCGGGTCACGGTGCTGGGGAAGACACAACGACACGGAGGCGGCGGTGCGCGAGCTGAGCGTGGTCGGGGTTCGGGTGGAGCTGCCCAGCAACCAGCCGATCGTCCTGCTCAGGGAGGTCGAGGGTGACCGTTACCTGCCGATCTGGATCGGTGCGGTGGAGGCGACCGCGATCGCGTACGAGCAGCAGGGGGTCAAGCCGGCGCGGCCGTTGACCCATGATCTGTTGCGGGACATCCTGGCGGCGCTGGAGGCGCCGTTGCGGGCGGTGGAGATCACCGAGTTGAAGGAGAACGTCTACTACGCCGACCTGTTGATCGGGGATGGGCTGCGGGTTTCGGCGCGGCCGAGTGACTCGATCGCGTTGGCGTTGCGGGTGGGTGCGCCGATCAGGTGCGCGGAGCAGGTGCTGAGCGAGGCCGGGATCGTTATTCCTGATGAGCAGGAGGACGAGGTCGAGAAGTTCCGGGAGTTTCTGGAGCAGGTTCAGCCGGAGGATTTCGCGGGTTGATCGTGCGGGGCCCCGCGCCGGGGTTCCGGTTGTGCGTTGACGTGCCCCGGTGCGGCGTGTGGTGCCGTGTGTGCGGCGTGTCGCGCTGGTTGCTGCGGCTTTTCGGTTCGGTGTCGCTATAGGGTTGCCTTGTCGAGGGGTGCACGTCCCGGAAACGACGTGTCACCGCACTGGCGGGGAGGTTGTCCGGATGCACGAGCCACAGGACCCTGATCCGGGGACATCAGATCATCGCCACACTGACGGCGGCGGGCCGGTTGATCCCTTCGTGGAGGGCGACGGTGCGGTCGGGTACCGCGGGGTGACGGCCTGTTCCGCGGTGGGTATCAGTTACCGGCAGTTGGACTACTGGGCGCGTACGACGTTGGTGGTGCCGAGTATCCGGGACGCGTCGGGTTCGGGTACGCAGCGGCTTTATTCGTTCCGGGATCTGGTGGTGCTCAAGGTGGTCAAGCGGTTGCTTGACGCCGGGGTGTCGTTGCAGAACATCCGGAAGGCGATCGAGGCGTTGCGGTCGCGCGGGGTCGGGGATCTCGCCGGCATCACGTTGATCTCGGATGGTACGACGGTGTACGAGTGCCGGTCCCCCGAGGAGGTCGTCGACCTGTTGCAGGGCGGCCAGGGCGTGTTCGGGATCGCCATCGGTGGTGCGTTCAAGGAGATCCAGGGGTCGTTGTCGCATCTGCCGGCGGAGCCGGCCGGGGGTGTGCAGCCGATCGGTGTGCCAGCGGAGCCGGCCGGGTCCGGGGATGAGTTGGCTGCCCGGCGGGCTCGGCGACGGGCCGGCTGACCGGTTGTCGGTGCCGGCGGCGACAATGTGCTGATGTCGCCTGTCGAGGGTCGGTCCCGTTGGGTTCTTCGTCCGGTGTCCGTGGTGGTGTTGCTGCGTCGGTGGTGGCGCCGGTTGTTGGTGGCCGCTGTCGCGGTGGTGCTGCTGGGGTTGTCGTCGGTGGTCGGTAGCGCGATCTGGGTGGATCGGTCGTCGCGGGCGCACGTGTTCGACCTGGCCGGGGTGCCGGCTGCTCCGGTGGTGCTGGTGCTCGGGGCGCAGGTGGCCGCCGACGGGACGCCGGCCCCGTTCCTGGCAGCCAGGTTGCAGTTGGCGAAGGAGTTGTACGACGCCGGTAAGGCCCGGGTGGTGTTGGTGTCGGGGGATCACCGGCGGTACGAGTACGACGAGCCGGGGGCGATGCGGCGGTGGTTGGTGGACCGGGGTGTGCCGGCGTCGCGGGTGGTGCAGGATCACGCGGGGTTCGACACCTACGACTCGTGTCTGCGGGCGTCGCGGGTGTTCGGGGTGCGGCAGGTGATCGTGGTGACGCAGGGTTTCCATGTCGAGCGGGCGGTGGCGGTGTGCCGGCAGGTGGGGTTGGACGCGGTCGGGGTCGGGGACGATTCGGTGAGCCGGTTCGGGCGGGCCTGGCGGTGGGGGAGTTTCCGGGAGCGGTTCGCGGCGGTGAAGGCGGTGTACGACGTGGTGAGTCGTCGGGATCCGGTGTTCCTCGGTCCACGTGAGTCGAGTGTGGACGACGCGTTGCGTGGTTGACGCCCCGGTGCCGTCGGTGTCGCACCCCCGCCCGGGGGGTGCGACACCGACGGGGTTGGTCACTCCGTGGCGTACTGCTCGATTTCGGTGAGTTCCTCGTCGCTGAGGTCGACGTTGTCGAGGGCGGCGATGTTGTCCTCAAGCTGGGTGACGCTGCTGGCGCCGATGATGAGGCTGGTCATCCGGGGGTCGCGCAGCGCCCAGACGAGGGCGAGTTGGGCGAGGGTCTGACCGCGCCGGACGGCGATGTCGTTGAGGGCCCGGACCTTGGTCATGGTGGCCTCGTCGAGGTTGCTCTCGTTGAGGAAGACGCTGGTCGCGACGCGGGAGTCGGCGGGGACTCCGTGTAGGTAGCGGTCGGTCAACAGGCCCTGGGCGAGCGGGCTGAAGGCGATGCACCCGGCGCCGACCTGTTCGAGGGTGTCGAGCAGTTTGTCGCGTTCGATCCACCGGTTGACCATCGAGTACGACGGCTGGTGCAGCACCAGTGGGGTGCCGAGGTCACGCAGGATCGCGGCGGCTTTCGCGGTCTGCTCGGCGGTGTAGTTGGAGATGCCGACGTACTGGGCCTTGCCGGCGCGGACGACGGCGTCGAGGGCGCCCATCGTCTCCTCCAGCGGGGTGTCGGGGTCGGGCCGGTGGCTGTAGAAGATGTCGACGTAGTCCAGGCCGAGGCGGCGCAGTGACTGGTCCAGGGACGCGACGAGGTACTTGCGGGAGCCCCATTCGCCGTACGGGCCGGGCCACATGTTGTATCCGGCCTTGGTGGAGATGACGAGTTCGTCGCGGTAGGGGGCGAAGTCGGTGGCCAGGACGCGGCCGAAGTTCTCCTCGGCGGAGCCGGGCGGCGGGCCGTAGTTGTTGGCCAGGTCGAAGTGGGTGACGCCGAGGTCGAAGGCGCGGCGGACGATGTCGCGTTGCCGCTGCCAGGGGCGTTCGTGGCCGAAGTTGTGCCACAGGCCCAGGGAGATCGGGGGCAGACGCAGGCCGCTCGCGCCGGCGCGGTTGTAGGTTGTCGAGTCGTAGCGGCCGGGGGCTGCGGTGTAGGTGACGGTCACGGTCCCAGCCTATTGACCGGTGGCCGTCCGGGGGCGGTGGGGTTTGCTGGGTCAGCAGCGGGTCGGGTCGTCGGGTGTGCCGGCCGGGTGGTGTGTCCGGTCGTAGTCGGTTCGGGCGGCGGCGATGGTGGCCCGGTGGCGTTCGGCCCACCGGGTGAGGGCGAGCAGGGTGTCGTGTAGTTCGCGGGCCATGTCGGTGGCGGTGTATTCGACCCTGGGTGGCACGGTGGCGTGGACGGTGCGGATGAGCAGGCCGTCGCGTTCGAGGTTGCGCAGGGTCAGGGTGAGCATGCGGCGGCTGATGCCCTCGATGCGGCGTTCGAGTTCGGTGAACCGGACCGGGCCGTGGGTGGCGGCGACGATGATCCCGATGCTCCATTTGCCGCCGACCCGGTCCAGGACGTGCCGGACGGTGCAGTCGTCCCGGGTCGGGGCGGGTGTTGCCGACCCGTGGTGGGGTCCGGGTGCCATGAGACGTCCTCCGTTTTGCGGCGCCCATGGTCACGGCGTGGTGCAGGTAACAGGACATGGCCGCTGTCACGAACAGTATCCCGGCCGGCACGTTCGTCGCTCCGAGGGCCGATCCGGGCCGGGTGCCGGGGTCCGGTCGTCACCCGCTCGGGCGTTTTCGACGGATTCAGCCGGGCGGGGGAGACGGGGCCCGGGGGTACGTCGACTGTTGCCCGATACCCGCCCGAAACAGACCCGCTGGTAGCGTTGACCACGCCGGTAACACCCGCGTGGGAGAGACCGCCCGGCTTGCCGGGCGGCGCCGAAGGGGCAAATCCTCCCCGGAACCTCTCAGGCAAAAGGACCTCGTGGGCAGGCGACTGTGGAGCACTCCCGCCACGCGTGGGTGCGACAGAGGGGGAGGCCGCATCGTCGACCTCGCCCCGGGAGCCGCCATGACCGCAGACCAGTTCGCCGTACGTCACATCGGCCCGGATGCCGATGGTGAGCGCCGGATGTTGGAGACCGTCGGTTACGAGTCGATCGACGAGCTGATGGATGCCGCGATTCCCGAGGTGATCCGCTGGCACGGCACGCTCGACCTGCCGGCCCCGGCGACCGAGGCCGAGGTGATCGCCGAGCTGCGGGCGATAGCGGCCCGTAACACCGTCGCGGTGTCGATGATCGGGCTCGGCTACCACGGCACCCACACCCCGGCGGTGGTCCGCCGCAACGTGCTGGAGAGCCCGGCCTGGTACACCGCGTACACGCCGTACCAGCCGGAGATCAGTCAGGGCCGGTTGGAGGCGCTGCTGAACTTCCAGACGATGGTCACCGACCTGACCGGGTTGGCGACCGCGAACGCCTCCATGCTCGACGAGGGGACCGCGGCGGCGGAGGCGATGACCCTGGCCCGCCGGGCGTCGAAGAGCAAGAGCCCGGTGTACGTCGTCGACGCCGACACCCTGCCGCAGACGCTGGCGGTGATCGTGACCCGGGCCGAGCCGCTCGGTATCGACGTGCGGGTGGTCGATCTCGACGTCGAGGAGTTGCCGGCGGAGTTCTTCGGTCTGCATCTCCAGTACCCGGGGGCGTCCGGGCTGGTTCGGGACCAGGCGGCGCTGGTGGCGGCGGCGCACGGGGTCGGGGCGCTGGTCGCGGTCGCCGCGGATCTGCTCGCGCTGACGTTGCTGCGGCCGCCGGGACGCATCGGTGCCGACATCGCCGCCGGGACGACGCAGCGGTTCGGCGTACCGATGGGTTTCGGTGGGCCGCACGCCGGTTACCTGGCCGTCCGCGGCGGTCTGGAGCGGATGCTGCCCGGCCGGTTGGTCGGGGTGTCCCGCGACGTCGACGGCGACCCGGCGTACCGGTTGGCGTTGCAAACCCGTGAGCAGCACATCCGGCGGGAGAAGGCGACCAGCAACATCTGTACGGCGCAGGTGCTGCTCGCCGTCATGGCCAGCATGTACGCCGTCTACCACGGGCCGGACGGGTTGCGGGAGATCGCGTCGCGGACGCACCGGTTCGCGGCCCGGCTCGCGGCCGGGTTGCGCGCCGGTGGGGTGTCGACGCAGGGGCCGGCGTTCTTCGACACGGTGACCGCGGTGGTGCCGGGTCGGGCGGCGCGGGTGGTCGCCGCCGCCGAGGCGGCCGGGGTGAACCTGCGGCTGGTCGACGCCGACCGGGTCGCGGTGGCGTGTGACGAGACGACGGTGCCGGCGCACCTGAGCGCGGTGTGGGCGGCGTTCGGGGTGCCGGAGTTCACCGGTGAGGTCGCCGAGGCGCTGCCGGTGGCGTTGCTGCGTGACGGTGACTTCCTGACCCACCCGGTGTTCCACCGGCACCGGTCGGAGACGGCGATGCTGCGTTACCTGCGCCGGTTGTCGGATTCGGACTACGCCCTGGACCGGGGCATGATCCCGCTCGGTTCGTGCACGATGAAGCTGAACGCGACCACCGAGATGGAGCCGGTGAGCTGGCCGGAGTTCGCGAACATGCACCCGTTCGCGCCGGCGTCGCAGACCGCCGGCTACCGGGAGCTGGTCACCTCGCTACAGGGGTGGTTGGCCGAGGTCACCGGTTACGACGCGGTCAGTGTGCAGCCGAACGCGGGTTCGCAGGGGGAACTCGCCGGGCTGCTGGCCATCCGGGGTTATCACCGGGAGCGTGGTGAGGCGCATCGGGACGTGTGTCTGATTCCGTCGTCGGCGCACGGGACGAACGCGGCCAGTGCGGTGATGGCCGGGATGCGGGTCGTGGTGGTGGCCTGCGACGACAACGGTGACGTGGACCTGGTCGACCTCGACCGGAAGATCGACGCGCACCGGGACGCGCTCGCGGCGATCATGGTGACGTACCCGTCGACGCACGGGGTGTACGAGACCGGGATCGCGTCGTTGTGCGCGAAGGTCCACGACGCCGGTGGGCAGGTGTACGTCGACGGGGCGAACCTCAACGCGTTGGTCGGGTTCGCCCGGCCGGGCGGGTTCGGTGCGGACGTGTCGCATCTGAACCTGCACAAGACGTTCTGCATTCCGCACGGTGGCGGTGGTCCCGGTGTCGGGCCGGTGGCCGTACGGTCGCATCTGGCGCCGTTCCTGCCCGGTGACCCGCTCGGCGGGTCGGTCACCGGCCGGCCGGTGATCTCGGCGGCCGGGCACGGGTCGGCGGGGATCCTGCCGATTCCGTGGGCGTACCTGCGGATGATGGGGGCCGACGGGCTGCGCCGGGCGACCGGGACGGCGGTGTTGGCGGCGAACTACGTCGCGGCCCGGCTGCGGGCGCACTACCCGGTGTTGTACAGCGGCAACAAGGGCCTGGTGGCGCACGAGTGCATCCTGGACCTGCGGCCGTTGACAAAGGCGACCGGGGTGAGCGTCGACGACGTGGCGAAGCGGTTGATCGACTACGGGTTCCACGCGCCGACGATGTCGTTCCCGGTGGCCGGCACGCTGATGGTGGAGCCGACCGAGAGTGAGGACCTGGCGGAACTCGACCGGTTCTGCGCGGCGATGATCGCGATCCGGGAGGAGATCGACCTGGTCGGGTCGGGGCGGTGGCCGGCGGGCGACAATCCGCTGTCGAACGCGCCGCACACGGCGGCGATGGTCACCGGTGACGAGTGGCCGCACCCGTACCCGCGGTCGGTGGCGGCGTACCCGGCCGGGGTGGGCCGGGCGGCGAAGTACTGGCCGCCGGTGCGTCGCATCGACGGTGCGTACGGTGACCGGAATTTGGTCTGTGCCTGTCCGCCGCCGGAGGCGTTCGAGGACTGAGCGAACCCGGTCCGACCCGCCTGAGGGCCGGACCGGGTTCGGGTCGATCAAGGAAGTCCGCGTCGATCAAGGACGAGACATCCCGCTCCGGGTGACCGGGGCGGGGTGGTCGTTGATCGGCGGGGATAGCCTTGATCGGCGGGCCGCGCTGCCCACCGGGATGGTCAAGGCGGGGGTCGTCTGGTCAGGCGACGAGTACGTGACGGGCGGGTCCGCGGTGCGGTTCGATCATGCTGCCGTCGGGCAGCAGCTCGCCGGTGTCCTCGAAGACGATCACACCGTTGCAGAGCAGGCTCCAGCCCTGCTCACGGAAGCAGGCGATGACCCGGGCGGCGTCCCGGTCGGTTGCCTCGGCGGAGGGGCAGGTGGGTTGGTGCTGGCACATCGGGTTCTCCGGACTGTGGGGGTGCTGTGTCATGGTTCACATGACCAGTGACGCACGGTACCAAGCGGAACGGTGCTACATCGAGCAGGGATCGGCACCAACCGGGGAGAATCCACCCAACGGATGATGGAGATTGGGCCACTCGTCGTGGAAACGCTCCCATACGGGGTCGGGACAACCCCGGCAATGCCATCGGCATACCTCGATTCCTTGACTGAACTCGACCGATTCGAATGGTACGTCGGCCAGCCCGGCGACCCGGCCGAGTCGATCGACCGATTCCTGACCCAGTACCAACTGGGCACGAACGCGTTATCTCGAACGACGCGCCCCGGTCCCGGATCCGACCCGAACGCACCCGTCGGGGCCGCGCTGTTCGTCTCCGCCGCCGCCGGCGCGGCCATGATCGGCGCCCCGACCGGGGCACCGAACCCGGCCGCCGGCGTACCCGACGTCGTCGCGGTCGTCTACACCCGCACCACCGGCCACCCGGTCGCCCCGGCACCACCACCGGCGACCGGATGGTGGCTCGGGCCGTGGCAGCCGAGCTGGACCCCGGCCGCGCACGCCACCGCCGTCACCCGGGCCCGCGACGCCATCGGCCGGGGCGACATCTACCAGGTCAACGTCGTCGGCCACGCCAGCGCCCGGTACACCGGCGACCCGATCCCCGCCCTGGCCCGGCTCGGCCGGCTGCCCGGCGCCCGCTACGGCGGAGTCCTCACCGGCAACGGCTGGGCGATCGGCTGCGCCTCCCCGGAGACCCTGGTCGAGGTGACCGGCGGACGCCTGGTCACCCGCCCGATCAAGGGCACCCGCCCGGCGACCGCCACCGGTCGCGCCGAACTGCTCGCCTCGGCCAAGGAACGGGCCGAACACATCATGATCGTCGACCTGGAACGCAACGACCTGGCCCGGGTCGCGGCCACCGGCTCGGTCCGGGTCGACGAGCTCTACGCCATCCGCAGGTGGTGCGACCTGTGGCAGGCCGAGTCGACGATCTCCGCCCACGCCGCCGACGGCCTCCGGCTGGCCGACCTGCTGCGCGCGGTCTGCCCCGGCGGTTCGGTCACCGGCGCCCCGAAGGTCTCCGCGCTGGCCCGGATCGCCGCCCTCGAACCGGTCGGCCGGGGCGCCGGCATGGGCGCGCTCGGCTGGGTCGGGCCCGACCACATCGACCTCGGGCTGACCATCCGAACCGCCGCCGCCGACGGCGAACGGCTGCACGTCTGGGCCGGCGGCGGGATCACCTGGGACAGCGACCCGGACGCCGAGGTCGCCGAGGCCGCCGCCAAGGCCGGCCCGGTCCGCGCCGCCCTCGCCGGCAACCGCCCACAGCCACCCGGCCGCTGACCCGGCTCGACCGCCATCCCCGCCGTCCGTCGGCGGCGGGCGGACCCCCGTTGTGTCGCCCACCCGCCGCCGTCCGCCGATCAGCCCCGGTCCACCGGCGGGGCGTCCAGGACCGGGATCAACCGCTCCTCCTCGTACGTCAGGTGCCGTTCCAACTCGGCGACCAGCCGGTCGACCTCCGCCAACACCGACACCGGCTCGGCCCGGTCGGCGACGACAACCGCCCGCAGGTCCTCGACCAGGGCGGCGATCGTCTCGTGCTCCCGCCGCAGCCGCGCCACCGTCGGCGCCAACGCGGGATGCCGTTCGACCAGGGCGGGGAACACGCCGGTGTCCTCACCGGTGTGGTGCACCGCCAGCCCCCGACACACCGTCAGGCAGTTCATCCGCAACTGGGCGCCGAGCGCGGTGCCCGCCCCGGCGACCTCCTGCCGCACCAGGGCGAGTTCCCGCCGGAACGCGTCGTGGACCAGCTTCAGCGCCGTACCCACGACGCCGGCCGCGCCGCCTCGGCGAACCGGGGCGGGCCCGGGTCCTGCCGCAGGGCGACCACCGGCAGGACCCGGCTGGTCCGGGCCTGGTAATCACCCCAACCGGGATCGGCCTCGACCGCGCGGGCGAAGACCCGGTCCCGCTCCGCACCGGTCAACACCGCGGCGGTGGCGTCGTAGACGAAAACACCGTCCTCGACCGTCGCCCGGGGATCGGCCACCAGGTTCCGGAACCAGTCGGGGTGGGTCGGGGCACCACCGGCCGACCCGATCACCAGGATCCGGTCACCGCCGTCGGGCAGGTAGCCCAGCGGCGTCGTGTGCGCGGCCCCGGACCGAGCACCGGTGGTGGTCAACAGGATCAACCGGGCACCCTCGAACCAGCCGCCGACCCGGCCGCTGTTGGCCCGGAACTCGTCGATGACCTGCTGGTTGAAATCATTTCCCATACGCTGTTTTCCTCTGCTGTTCGAATGGTTCCGCGAACCGTTCACGGGCATGGCGAAACACCCGCCCGGTGGACGGGTGAAAATGAGCACGGTGCGACCCCGCACCGGGATGGGAACTGCCCGGACAACCCGTTGTCCGGTGCGCTCACCGGCGGGGTCGGGAAACGGAAGATACCCGCGACGGCGGCCACTGACGGCAGGCGTACGCAGGAGAAAGTCGCGCGGCGGCGCGGAATGTGCGGAAAAGAGGGGCGGGCCTCTCGGCCAGCCGGCGATCACGCCTCGGCCGGGCGCCTCACTCGATTGTGGCCCATGGCCGACCCGGCAGTCATGGCACCGATCCTAAACGCGCCCACACCGACCCGGCAACCGTCAACGAGCCCGAACGGTTTCCATTCCTTCGGGGCGGTGGTCAGCCGTGATGGGCCAGGGGCGCGTGCGGGTCACCGGAACCCCGGTGGTCCGGGTCGGCGTGCACCAGCGCCGCCCGCAGCCGCGGCACGGCGTGGATCAGCCGATGCTCGGCCGCCACCGCGATCACATGCCCCTGCGCGACACTGAGGTCCCCGTCGATGACGATCGCGCACTCGGCGTGCAGGTGGTGCCCGATCCACCGCAGCCGCAGCGCACCGACGTCGGTGACGCCCGGCGTGGCGAGCAGGGCCGCCTCGGCGGTGTCGACCAGAGCCGGGTCAACGGCGTCCATCAGCCGCCGGTACACCGCGCGGCCGGCGTCGACGAGCACGACCAGGATCGCCGCGGTGATCAGCAACCCCACCGCCGGGTCCGCCCACCACCAGCCCAGCGCCACCCCACCGGCGCCGAGCAACACCGCCAGCGACGTGAACCCATCGGTACGGGCGTGCAGCCCGTCGGCGACCAGCGCGGCGGAACCGATCCGCCGCCCGACCCGGATCCGGTACCGGGCCACGAGTTCGTTACCGGCGAACCCGATCAGCCCGGCGGCGGCCACGTACGGCAGATGGTCGATCTCACGCGGGTCGAGCAGACGCGTCACGGCCTGGTGCCCGGCGAACACCGCGGACGCGGCGATGGTGGCGACGATGGCGATCCCGGCGAGGTCCTCGGCCCGACCGTAACCGTAGGTGTAGCGGCGGTTCGCCGCCCGCCGGCCGAGCAGGAACGCCACCCCGAGCGGTACGGCGGTGAGCGCGTCGGCGACGTTGTGCAGGGTGTCGCCGAGCAGCGCCACCGACCCCGACCAGAACACCACCACGGCCTGCCCGGCGGCGGTGACCCCGAGGACCACCAGGGAGATCCACAGTGCGCGGATGCCGTCTCGGGAGGTGGCCAACGCCGGGTCGACCTTGTCGGCGGTGTCGTGCGAGTGCGGGGTCAGCAGATGCCGGACCCGCCGCAGCCGCCCCGCCCGGCGGCCGTGGGTGTGCCCGTGACCATGCCCGTGACCGTGGTCGTGTGTCTGGTCGTGTGTCTGGTCGTGTGTCTGGTCGTGGCTCATCGTTTCCTCCCGGCCGGCGGGTCACGACGGTGCTCGCCGGTCGGCAGGATATGCGCCGTCACGGGTATGCGACAACGCGGTAACCGCGAGTGTTGGGCAACAACCACCGGTCGGCCCGTCCGCCGCCGGTCACCCCCTCATGGCCGGCGACGACCGCCGTCAGTGGGCGACCAGACGACGACGCAGGCCCGGATCGATCAACTCCGGCGGCTGGTAGCCGGCATCCGCCGGGTTCAGGGTCGTACCCGCTCGCCGCGCCGAGCTGGCTGTCGAGGTGCTCCATCGTCCGCGGACCGATGATGGCCGAGGTCACCGCCGGATGCCGCAACACGAACCCGATCGCGAGATGGATCAGCGACAACCCGGCCTGCTCGGCGAGGTCGGCGAGCTGCTCCACGGCGACGAGTTTCGCGGCGTTCGCCGGCAACGTCGGATCGAACCGCGCGGGCAGGCGCTCCGCCCGCAACGAACTCGTCGTGGTCGGGGTTGCCCCGCTGACCGAAGTTCATCGCACCCAACGTCAGCGGGCTGACCCGTACGCCGGTGGTGCCGAAGAGGCGGTACTCCGTCATGCTGCCTCCGTCGTCCATGTGCCGATCATGCCCGGTCCGCTGGTCACCGGGGTGCTCAGCCGGGTACGGTCACCCGCCGACCGACCCGGCGAGCGGTCGACACCCGGAACCGGCAACCACCACACCACCGCACACCAGCCGGGCGATAACCTCACCCCATGACGATGCGGCCCATCAGGATCATCGGCGACGCCGTACTACGCACCCCCACCGAACCGGTCACCACCTTCGACGCCGAACTACGCGTCCTGGTCACCGACCTGATGGACACCCTCCTCGGCGCCCCCGGCCGAGCCGGCGTCGCCGCACCCCAGATCGGCGTCAGCGCCCGCGTCTTCGTCTACGACGCCGACGGACACCGAGGCCACCTCATCAACCCCACCCTCGAACTCTCCACCGAGCTCCAGGACGACGACGAAGGCTGCCTGTCCATCCCCGAGCTGTACTTCCCGACCCCCCGCGCCATGCACGCCACCGCCCACGGCGTCGACCAGTACGGCGAACCCACCACCATCACCGGCAGCGGATTCCTCGCCCGCGCCCTCCAACACGAAACCGACCACCTCAACGGCCGCCTCTACGTCGACACCCTGCGCGGCGACACCCGCCGCCGGGCCCTGCGCGAAATCCGCGACGGCCGATACGCCGCCCCCGGCCGCACCACCTGACCCCGGCGGCTCAACCCACCCACTGATCGAAACCAAGCTTCGCCACCAGCGCCAACACCACCACCAGCAACACCACCCGAACAAAACCCGAACCCCGGCGCAACGCCATCCGCGCACCCAACGCCGCACCCACCACGTTGCACGCCGCCATCCCCGCACCCAACGACCACCACACATCACCCGCCGAAGCGAACACCACCAACGCACCCAGATTCGTCCCCGCGTTGACCAACTTCGCCATCGCCGACCCATGCACAAAATCCGCACCGACCACCGCCGTGAACGTCAACACCAAAAACGTGCCCGTACCCGGACCGATCAAACCGTCGTACAAGGCGATCACCCCACCGGCCAACGCGACCGCCACCACCACCCGAACCCGGGTCCGCCGCCCCGGCTCCGCCACCACCCCCAACCGCGGACGCAACGTCACGAACAACGCCACCGCCACCAACACCGCCAACACCACCGGCCGATACGCCGCCGCCGGCACCACACCCGCCAACGCCGCACCCACCCCGGCCGTCACCACCGCCAACCCCGCCGCCGGACCCGCCAACCGCCAATCGATCTTCGTACGCCGGGCGTACGTCACCGCCGCCGTAGCCGTACCCGCGATCGCCGCGAACTTGTTCGTCCCCAACGCCACCGGCAACGGCAACCCCGGCGCAGCGATCAACAACGCCGGCAACAACAACAATCCACCACCACCCACCACGGCATCAACCCACCCGGCCGCCCCCGCAGCCACCAACAAACCCACCAACCCACCGAGATCCACGACGCGGCATTATCCCGCCGCCACCACCACCCCCGAACAACCCTGTGGCCAGCCTCACCCACCCCCGATCAACGACCCCGCCGCCGACGCAGCCCAATCCCCAACGCCCCCAACAGGACAAAGACCAACACCGAACAGAGCAACACCTTGAAGATCACCCAGAAACTCTCCCACACCACCCCGTAAGGTGCAGAGGTGCGACTGGTCACCTTCAACCTGCTCCACGGCCGATCCCTGCACGACGGCATGGTGGACCAGACCCGACTGCACGACACCGTCACCGCACTCGACGCCGACATCCTCGCCCTCCAGGAAGTCGACCGAGACCAAAGCCGCAGCGGCAACCTCGACCTCACCGCCATCGCCGCCCACGCCCTCGACGCACCCACCCACCGCTTCGCCGCCGCCGTCGTCGGCACCCCCGGCGAAGGATTCCGCCCCCTCAACCACGACGACGACGGCCACGGCGAACCCCTCTACGGCGTCGGCCTCATCAGCCGCTACCCGGCCCGCTCCTGGCAAGTCACCCGACTCACCCCCGCACCGCTACGCACACCCATCTACGTCCCCGGCCCCGGCGGCGGACTCACCCTCCTCCACGACGAACCCCGAGTCCTGCTCGCCGCCGTCCTCGACACCCCCCACGGCCCCCTCACCGCCGCCGCCACCCACCTCACCTTCGTCCCCGGCTGGAACCTCCGCCAACTCCGCCAGGTCGTCCGCGCCCTACGCACCCTGCCCGCCCCACGACTCCTCCTCGGCGACCTCAACCTCCCCGCCCGACTCGCCACCCTCATCTCCCGCTGGCAACCCCTCGGCTGCCAACCCACCTACCCCGCCATCGCACCCCGAGTCCAACTCGACCACATCCTCGCCGACCCCCGAGGCCGCCAACGCCTCCCCGCCGTCACCGCCGTCACCACCCCCGCCGCCACCATCTCCGACCACCGCCCCCTCGTCGTCGACCTCGGCTGACCCCCACCCCACCCCGAAACCGACAGCCGGGACCGAACCACCCACCCCACCCCACCCGTCGTACCCAAGCAGTAACATCGCCCCCCGGCGGCGCCCCCACGACCGCCGGAAGGCGGACAACGGTGAACACAACGGCCCGGCTCGCCGTCGACCTCGGCACCACCCACACCGTCGCGGTCATCCACCGACCCGGCCAACCACCCCGACCACTCCTGTTCGACGGCACCCCACTGCTACCCAGCGGCGTCTACGTCGACCCCACCGGCACCACCCACACCGGCCGCGACGCACACCGACTCGCCGGCAACCAACCCGACCGCTTCGAACCACACCCCAAACGCCGCATCGACGACGGCACCATCCTCCTCGGCGACAACGACATCCCCATCGAACAACTCCTCGCCGCCGGCCTCCGCCGAGTCGCCGACGAAGCCCGCCTCACCGGCACCAACCCCACCGACACCACCGTCCTCACCTGCCCCGCCGACTGGGGCCAACCCCGCCGCAACCTCCTGCGCGCCGCCGCACACCTCGCCGGCCTCGGCACCGTCGACCTCATCGACGAACCCGTCGCCGCCGCCCACTACTGCCTCGACCTCCTCGGCCCCCAACTCCCACCCGGCGCCACCCTCGCCATCTTCGACTTCGGCGGCGGCACCCTCGACGTCACCGTCATCCGCCGCGAACCCACCGGCCCACGAGTGCTCGCCACCGGCGGACTCGACGACCTCGGCGGCATCGACATCGACGACGCCCTCGTCGCCCACCTCGGCCAACTCATCGCCCTACGCGACCCCGACCTCTGGCGACGACTCCACCACCCCACCACCGCAGTCGACCGCCGCGACCGCCAAACCCTCTGGACCGAGGTACGCGCCGCCAAGGAAATGCTCTCCCGCACCGCCACCGCACCCGTCACCGTCCCCGGCCGCACCGAACCCCTGCACCTCACCCGCGAAGAACTCGACCGCATCGCCGCCCCACTCGTCGCCCGAGCCGTCGACGAAACCCGCCGCGTCCTCCAACGCGCCGGCACCGAACCCACCACCCTCGCCGCACTCCTGCTCGTCGGCGGATCCAGCCGCATGCCCCTGGTCGCCAGCCGCCTGCACGCCCGCCTCGGCATCGCCCCCGCCGTACCCGAACAACCCGAACTCCCCGTCGCCTACGGCGCCCTCCACCACCGCCCCACCCAACCCCCACCACCACCGCGACCGCCGGCAGCCCACCCCGGACCCGTACCACCACCCCGCCCCCAACCACCCACCCCGACCACACCCCCCGCACGCCGCCGCACCCGACGCGCCGTCATCACCACAACCGCACTCGTGGCCGTCGCCGCCTGCGTCGGCACCACCATCACCAGCGGCACCTGGCTCGCCGACCGCATCAGCGGCGCCCTCAACCAGGCCAACCGCATCCCCGGCATAACGAACAACCAACCACCCACCGACGGCAACCTCAAACCCGGCCAAACCCGGCCGGCAGCCACCGGCGCCGCCGCCGTCACCATCGCCGACACCGCCGACACCGCCGTCATCTCCGCCACCGTCACCGCCGGCAAAACCGAGGTCAGCGCCCTACCCGGCAACGGGGGAGCCGCAACCTGGACCGTCGCGATACCGATCGAACCCGCCGACCTCACCCTCACCACCATCGACACCCCCGCACCCGGCGACGACCTCGTCATCGTCGACGGAAAAGACTCCGCCACCGACGCCGGCAAACCCGTACGCGCCGTCCTCAACGCCACCAGCGGCAAACTCCTCTGGAAAGCCACCTGGACCAACCGCTACGACGTCGCCCACTACGGCACCAACGCCATCATCGAAACCCGCGGCTCCATTGACGGCAACGCCGTGACCAGCATCGACCTACGCACCGGCAAACAACGCTGGAACCGGCCCGGCAACTCCGACCTGCTCATCATCGACAGCCACCGCATCGAAGCCCTGCGCCAATGGCCCGCCGCCACCGTCGACCCCACCGCCGGCACCCTGCCCGCCGTGAAGGGCGCACTGCGCGACACCATCACCACCAGCCCGACCGTGATCGAACTCAACACCAGCACCGGCAAGGGCTTCGCCCTCGACGCCACCACCGGCAAACTCAAGAGCAGCGGAAACCTACCGCTCGACGAGGACCGCTGGGTCGCCTACGACAACCTCGTCATCGGCAAACTCAGCGACGAGGCCTCACCCGCCCGCGACGTACTCGCCGCGTACAACGTCGCCGACCTCAAACAGAAATGGAAACTCGAACTCCCCGCCGGCGTCGACATCGAAAACGTCAAACCCTGCGGCCCGCAACTCATCTGCGCCGCCATCAACGAAACCCGCAACAACCGCGTCATCGCCCTGGACACCCGTACCGGCAAACAAACCTGGTCCACGCCGACCGAATCAGCCGGCGACGAGAACTGGTACACCACCGCCACCATGCTCGTCTGCGGCGACGGCACCTTCGACCGCATCTCCGAAGCCCGCGTGCTCGGCCAGAACGACGGCAAACAACTCCGCCAGCTCCCGCAGTTCACCAACGTCACCGCCACCGACGGCACCAACATGGTGCTCCAGAGCTACAACGGCACCACCGAACAGTGGCAGGTCGCCGTCCAGGAGATCACCAGCGGGCGCACCACCAGCGGCGCCGACGTCGGCCCCGAACCACCCGAACACGTGACCATCCACAAGGACCTCGTCGCCGTCCTCACCGCCGACCGACGCGCCCTCACCTTCAAGATCACCGACCTCGCTCAACCAGCCAAGTGACCCACACCCCCCGAAGGCTCTGACGTACGCTCACCCGCCAACCCGGTCAACGCCCGATTCGTACGGTTGGCCCGCACCGCCGCCCGCTGCTGACCCGCCGTCACGTCGATGTAGTTCTGACTCGTCGTCAAACTCGCGTGCCCCAACAACCACATGATCTCCGAGGCGGTGGCACCGTCCTCGGCCAACCGGGTCGCGAACGTGTGCCGCAACGCGTGCAACTGCGCGCCACGGGGCACCCGATCGGTGATGCCCGCACGCCGGTAACACGACTCGACCAGGTACTGCAACCCACCCCGACGCAACGGCTCACCGTGCCGATCCACCAGCAGCACCGACTCCCGCCGCACCGTACGGGTCCCGAACCGCCGCCGCCGGCTGTCCAGATAGCCCGCCACCACCGCGTCGAGCTCCGGCTCGATCGGAACCACCCGGGGCCGGCCACCCTTGCCACTCACCTCGACCCGCCGCTCACCGGGCCGCCCGGCCATCGAACCGACCCGCAACGCGAGCAGCTCGGACAGACGCAGCCCCGCGCAGAGCGCCAGGGCGAGCACGACCAGGTCCCGCTCCGGCCACGGGTGACGCTGCCGCTGGTCCTCCCACGCCACCGCCCGCAGCAACTGCTCCGGGGTGTCCTCGCCGCGCAGGGGCTTGGGCAGGGGGAGTGGTGCCGCGGGTTTGTCGACCGCCGGCATCGGGTTGCCGGCCACCACCTGGTCGGTGACGAGGAAGGTGAAGAAACTGTTCCAGGTCGACCAGGCGCGGTAGATGGAGGCGACGGCCCGGGGAGCGGCGAACCGGGCGAACGCCGCCCGGAGGGTGCGGGCGGTGAGCGCGGACAACGGCAGCTCGGCCAGGGGGAGGGGAGGGGTGCTGTTGTCGGCGATCAGCCGACCGATGGCGAGCAGGTCCCGCCGGTATGCCTGGAGGGTGTGCGGGGACGGCTTGCGGGTGCCCCGTGCGGTCAGGAACTCCTCGACCAACTCAAGTAGCGGTATGTCACCTTTGTCCTGCATAAGGAATATTATGCAGGTTTCGCCGGTACGCCGGAAAGGGGTACGAGCCACCGATCTTGAAATGTCCACCTCGGACACCGTCGGTACGGGCCGGGGAAGCCCCGGTGCGTCGTACGCGTTCGACGGCCTCATCAAAATGGGCCGTCTTGCCATTCTGGTGAGCGCCCCAGGGCCTCGTTACGCCGGGCGTGGCGACTTTTCTATGTGAAGGTCCTGGGGTGATTGTCGGCCACCACAGATGGAACCGATGGTGCTCCTTCTGCACCACGACGCCGCCCGTGGTCGCCTCACTGGCCGAGCTGCGCCCCGCATATGCGTGGATACGCAGGCCCTCACCGGATCTTCCCGCGTGATCCCAGGCAGCCACGTGCGCCGCGAACTGGTCGGCAAGCCCTGCGGCCGCCGGGCCGTGGCCATGCACCACCATCTGCTGTTCCGACGTGCAGCCCGGTTGACCGGTTCGTGGAGCGCCAGCCACAGGCCGAGATCGGTAACTACCTGTTTGGGACTGATGACAGCGTGGGTCGATCGCACCGTGGGTGGCGCGTCCAGAGCTGTCAGCACAGCGTCAGGATTCAGGACCCCACCGTCAGGGATGTCGATGTCGATGCTCACCACTTCGCCGCCGGGCGATACCAGGTGGGAGATCAATGCGGCGTTGTATCCGGTTCCCGCGCCTATCTCCAGCACCCGCTGGCCCGGCGTCAGCCCGAGCTGGTCGGGCATCAACGCCATCACTGCCGGCTGCGACGACAGCGCTCGGGTTCGCGCGCAGCTGTTCGACGAGTTTCTCGCGCAGGTTTGTCAGATCGTCGGTCGCCATCGATACATCATGCCGGCCGGGGTGCCGTGCCCATCGCAGCGTCCGAGATCGCAGCCCACTTCCGCTCCGAACATCGCCCGGACCAGTGCGGGTTGACATAATGTACATTATCGAACTTCGAGATCCGGGCCCGTTGCCGACGTGAAGCTGTCCTTCTCAGTGAAGGTGAGCCATCCGCGCTGCGCCGGCCGCCGCTGACGGTCAGTGCGGCCAGGTCGCGGCGGCGCGGACCACGGTCGAGGAAATCGTGGCAAGTTCGGGTCGAGCCGGCATGAACAGGGTCGCGATACCCAGCGTCTCGTTCATCGCTGCCAGCTGATTCTCGCGCACCGCGTCGACGGCGTTTCGCAACCCACGGATGATCACTCCGGCTCCGTGTTGCTGACAGTAGGCCACGGTCAGCCCGCTCCAGGCCGCGACTGTCACGTTCTCCCAGTCCGCCGGGAGTGCGCCACGTAGGTCCAGCGCGCGTTCCGCACCGGACTTGGTGGGCCGCTTCTCATCGTTGACCGCGACCAGCACCGTTACGTGTTCGAACAGGCGCCGCGCCCGATCGACGAGATCTCGATGACCGTCAGTGAAGGGGTCGAACGTTCCGGGATAGACAGCTCGGGAGCTTCGGGGATCGCCCACAGGCCGGTGAAGCATCGACACATGCTACCTGCCGTCCGGGCAGCTCAGCCGAGGCTACCGGCGGGCCATCCACAGGGTGGTGGCGATCATGGTGGTGGTTCAGAGGCCGCCGGCGACCCTGAGGTTGGCGCCGGTGGTGTAGGAGGCGGCGTCGCTGAGCAGCCAGACGATGGCGGCGGCGATCTCGTCGGCTTGGCCGGCGCGGCCGAGGGGAACCCGTTCGGCTACCCGGGCGGGTCGGTCGGGTACGCCGGAGATGGTGTGCAGGTCGGTCCAGATGGTGCCGGGTGAGACGGTGTTGACCCGGATCTGGCGGGGCCCGAGTTCCTTGGCCAGTCCGATGGTGAGGGTGTCGGTGGCGGCTTTCACCGCGGCGTAGTGGATGTATTCGCCGGGGCTGCCGAGGGTGGCCGCAGCGGAGGAGACGTTGACGATCGCGGCGCCGGCGGTCATCCGGCGGGCGGCCTGCTGGGCGCAGAGGATGTAGCCGATCAGGTTGACGTCGACGACCCGGCGCAGGTCGGGCAGGGTGAGGTCGGTGAACGGGCCGACCGGGCTGGTGACTCCGGCGTTGTTGACCAGGCCGGTGAGTTGGCCGAGTTCGGCGGCGGCGTCGAAGAGGTGGGTGACCTGTTCGGGTTCGGTGGTGTCGGCCTGGACGGCGATGGCGCGTACGCCGGTTTGGTGGAGGTCGCGCAGGACGGTGGCCGCGGCGTCGGCGTCGGTGCGGTAGCAGAGCGCGATGTGGTGACCGGCGCGGGCGAGTTGTCGTACGGTGGCGGCGCCGATGCCGCGGCTGCCGCCGGTGACCACGGTTACCGGGCTCATCGGCCCCCCTCCCCTGCTTGTTCGCGGGTGAGGTTACCGGTGGTGGGTGTGTCGGTGCGGCGGTGATCGGGGTGAGGTGGGGCACGGCGTACGCTTCGCGCACTGTCGGGCGGTGTGGTGCTGTCGGGAGGTGGGCGGGTGGCCGGGGGTCTGCGGGTGGGTGACCTGGTGGAGGATTTCGTGTTGCCGGACGAGGTCGGTGTGCCTCGGCGGTTGACGGATTTCCTGGCCACGGGTCCGGTGGTGTTGTTCTTCTATCCGGCGGCGTTGAGTCGGGGTTGCACGGCGCAGGGTTGTCATTTCCGTGATCTGGCTGCGGAGTTCGGGCGGCTGGGCGCGCATCGGGTGGGGATCAGTCGCGACGTGGTGGCCCGGCAGCGGGAGTTCGTGCAGGTCAACGGGTTCGATTTTCCGTTGTTGTCGGATGTCGACGGGTTGGTGGCGGAGCGGTTCGGGGTGCGTCGGCGGTTGGCGCCGGCGGCGTTGGCGACGCGGCGGTTGACGTTTGTGATCGGTGCGGATCGCCGGGTGGTCGAGGTGATCCGGGGTGAGTTGGACATGACCGGGCACGCGGATCGGGCGCTGCGGGTGTTGGCGTCGGTGGTGGACCGGTGAGGGGTTCGGGGGTGGGGTCGGTTCGACGTTGTCGGATCGGGCTGGTAGGAAGGCAGGAAATCAAACAGGTGTACGGAAGAAGGATCTGATGGCTGCCGCGCATACCGCTGTCCGAGGGTTGTCCACCGAGGAGTTGCAGAGCATCCGGGACACGTTGGCCGGTGGTCGTAAGCCGAAGGTGATGTTCACCGAGGCGGCGGGGCAGATCGCCGGGCAGATCGGTCAGGTGGTGGAGTTGACCGACCCGGCGACGTCGGACGAGTGGGTGGTGGTGCGGTTCGGTCGTGACGAGTTGCCGTTCTCCCCCACTGATCTGAGTATTCCGCCGCGTGGGGCGACGGGTCGGCGGGTGGAGCCGAAGGTGGAGGCGGCGGAGCCGGTGGAGAGTGTGCCGGAGCCGGAGTTCATGGTTGTCAGGTCGCCGGTGCCGGCGGCACGCGAGGAGGTTGTGGTGACGGCGGTGGACAGTTCTGTGACGGAGTCGGTGGAGGCGGATGCGAAGCCGGCGCGGCGGGCGGTGGCGAAGCCGGCGCGGCCGAAGGGGCCGGCGGGTTTGACGGTGACGCTGGCGTACGCCGACGGGGAGTGGACGTTGGCGGCGACGCAGGGTACGAAGGCGCTGGCGAAGCCGTACGTGATCAAGCCGGTCGAGGCGTTGAAGATGGTGTCGTTGATCGACGTGCCGGGGGTTCACGAGGCGGTGGAGCAGATCATGTCGGTGGAGCGCAGTGAGGCTGAGCAGCAGGCGGAGAAGCTGCGGGCGGAGCTGGCCGAGATTGAGGCGCGGTTGGCGGAGTTGCGCGACGCCGGCTGAGTGTGACGCGAGTCGTGTGCGCCCCCGGAGCCGATGGTTCCGGGGGCGCACTGGGTTGAGGCGCGTCGCGTTGTGGGGCGCGGGGTTGTGGGTCAGTGCGGGATGTTGGCGACGCCGATGCGGCGACGGAAGACCCAGTAGGTCCAGCCCTGGTAGGCGATGACGACGGGGGCGAAGATGGCCGCGATCCAGGTCATGATTTTCAGGGTGTAGGGGTTGGAGGCGGCGTTGGCGGTGGTGAGGGTGCCGGTGGGGTCGGTGGTGGAGGGCATGACGTCGGGGTGCAGGGCGGCGAAGAGGGTGGCGACGGTCAGGCCGATGGCGATGGCGGTGCCGGCGAAGGCCCAGCCTTCGCGGCGTACGCGGGTGGCGGCCCAGGCGGCGGTGAGGGCGAGGGTGGCGGTGGCGGCGAGGGCGACGGCGGTGGGGTTGTGGCGTTGGGTGAGGGTCCAGGTGAGGAAGGCGGTGGTGAGGACGAGTGCGGCGGGGGTGGTGCGGGCGGCGAGGTGGCCGGCGCGGGTGCGGATGTCGCCGTTGGTTTTGAGGGCGAGGAAGACGGCGCCGTGGGTGAGGAACAGGGTCGCGGTGGTGGCGCCGCCGAGCAGGGCGTAGGGGTTGAGCAGGTCGGTGAGTCCGCCGGTGTAGTCGTGGTTGGTGTCCAGGGGTACGCCTCGGACGATGTTGGCCAGGATGATTCCCCAGCCGATGGCGGGGATGACGGAGCCGGCGGTGATGGCGGCGTCCCAGCGGTGTTTCCAGGGGGCGTCGGGGCGTTTGTGGCGGTATTCGAAGGCGACGCCGCGGCCGATGAGGGCGACGAGGATGAGTAGGAACGGTAGGTAGAAGCCGGACAGGAGGGTGGCGTACCACTCGGGGAAGGCGGCGAAGAGGGCGCCGGCGGCGGTGATGAGCCAGACTTCGTTGCCGTCCCAGACGGGGCCGATGGTGTTGATGAGTACGCGGCGTTCGCGGTCGTCGCGGCCGAGTACGGGTAGTAGTGCGCCGACGCCGAAGTCGAAGCCTTCGAGGATGAAGTATCCGGTGAAGAGGACGGCGATGAGCAGAAACCAGACGGTGGTGAGGTCCATCGTGGACTCCGGGGTCGGTGGGCGTGGGTGTCGGTGGGCGCGGAGGTTGCGACGGGTCAGTAGGCGAAGGCGAGTGGTCGGTCTTCGTCGGCGGTGTTGTCGTCGGGTTCGGGTGCTGCGGTGGTGTCGGGTAGTCCGGCGCGGGCGTAGCGGAGCAGGAGTCGGATCTCGATGGTGGCGAGGGTGGCGTAGATGAGGGTGAAGGTGGTGAAGGAGGTGATGACCTCGGTGAGGGAGACGCTGCGGGAGACGCCGTCGCGGGTGAGCATTTCGCCGAAGACGACCCAGGGTTGGCGGCCCATTTCGGTGAAGATCCAGCCGAAGCAGTTCGCGGCCAGGGGCAGGATGGGCATGATGATCGCGGCGCGGAGCAGCCAGCGTGAGGTGGGGGTGCGGCCGCGGCGGGTGGACCAGAGGGCCCAGGCGGCGATGGCGGCGGCGGCCATTCCGAGGGCGATCATGAAGCGGAAGCTCCAGTAGGTGATCGGGATGATCGGGGTGTAGCTGCCGGGGCCGTATTCGGAGACGTACTGGGCTTGGAGGTCGTTGATGCCGAGGACCTGGCCGTGGGGGTCGCCGGTGCCGAGGAAGCTGAGCAGGTACGGGATTTTGAGGGCGTAGAGCTCGCGGGTGCCGTCGAGGCTGCCGATGGTGAGTACGGAGAACGCGGCGGGTTGTTCGGTGTGGTAGAGCCCTTCGGCGGCGGCCATTTTCATGGGTTGTACGTCGGTCATGATTTTGCCCTGGAAGTCGCCGCTGATCAGGACGCCGGCGGCGGCGGTCAGGGTGACGACGGCGCCGAACCTGGCGGCGAACCGGAATGCGCTGGTGTCGGTGGCGGAGTGGGTGGTGGGTCGGCGGATGAGGTGCCAGAGGGCGACGGAGACCATCAGGGAGCCGGCGACGAGGAAGCAGCCGGCGAGGGTGTGCGGGAACGTGGCCAGGGTGACCTTGTTGGTGAGTACGGCCCAGATGTCGGTGAGTTCGGCGCGTCCGGTGTCGGGGTTGATCCGGTAGCCGACGGGGTGTTGCATCCAGGAGTTCGCGGCGAGGATGAAGTAGGCGCTCAGGGTGGAGCCGATGGCGGCGGCCCAGATGGTGGCGAGGTGTACGCGTCGGGGTAGCCGGTCCCAGCCGAAGATCCACAGGCCGAGGAAGGTGGATTCGAGGAAGAAGGCGAGCAGTGCCTCGATGGCCAGGGGGGCGCCGAAGACGTCGCCGACGAAGCGGGAGTAGTCGCTCCAGTTCATGCCGAACTGGAATTCCTGGACGATGCCGGTGACGATTCCCATCGCGAAGTTGATCAGGAAGAGTTTGCCGTAGAACTTGGTGAGTTTGAGGTAGCGCTCGTTGTCGGTGCGGTGCCAGAGGGTTTGCAGGACGGCGACGAGCAGCGACAGTCCGATGGTCAGTGGTACGAACAGGAAGTGGTAGACGGTGGTGACACCGAACTGCCAGCGGGCGACGTCCAACGCGTCCACGGGAACCCCCCAGGTTCTACGACGGCCTGTAGTAAATACTACTGAGCGTCGTAGACGGGGGTGGGGGGTGCGGACGTGCGCTCGGCCACACTCCCCCGCCGCGCCCACCCACCGGCGGCGGGCGCGGACCGGGCCGGGACTGTGCGAAGATCGGCGGTCGATGGACACGCCGACCGATCCCCCCTGGCGGGCCCCCCGACTCTGGCGATTCCTGCAACTCGTCGCCCGGGGCCTGGTCGCCCTGATGGCCCGGCTGCGGGTCACCGGCGACGTACCGGAACACCTGCGTGACGGGCCGCTGATCCTCGCCGCCAACCACATCAGCCCGTTCGACCCGGTGGTGCTCGCCGCCGCCTGCCAGATCCGTGGGATCGCCCCCCGGATCATGGCCACCGGTGGGCTGTTCCGGACCCCGTTCGTCGGCGCCGTCATGCGGCGCAGCGGTCACCTCCGGGTCGACCGGCGCACCGCCGAGGTCGGCCACGCCCTGTCCGCCGCCGCCGACGCGGTCACCGGTGGCGCGGTGGTGCTGCTGTACCCGGAGGGGCGGATGGGACTGGACCCCGGCATGTGGCCCGAGCGGGGCAAGACCGGCGCCGCCCGGCTCGCGTACGCCAGCGGCGCGACCGTCGTACCGGTCGCCCAGTGGGGCGCCCACGAGGTGCTGCCGTACGGCACCCCGAGGGGGCTGCTGCCCGCCGTCGGCCGGGCACTGGTCCGCCGCCCGGTGATCCGGGTGCACTTCGGTGAACCCGTCGACCTGGACGGGCTCCACCCCGCCGTACCGGGGGCGGCCCGCCGGGGCACCGACCGGATCATCGACGCGCTCACCGCGGGCCTGGCGGCGCTGCGCCCGGACGAACCCGACGGGCCCCGCCACCGGGACCCGAGCCGGCCGATCGACACCACCCGGGTCCACCGCCGCAACCCCGGCCCGCCGGCCTGACCTGAAGCGTCGGGCGGTGCTATTCCGGTTGGCGTTGGCGCAGGTAGGCCAGGACCGCCTCACGGGTGGTCCGGACCCCGAACACGTCCCGGGCCTGGGCGATCCGCCGGTTCGCCGTACGCAGCGACAGGAACTCCGCCGCCGCCGCGGCGGCGATCGTCTCCCCGTTCGCCAGGCGTTCCAGTAGCGCCCGCTGCTCCGGAACGAGCCGCGCCGCGGTCGGCTCGGGTGGGTCGTCGGCGTCCCGGTTCACCGGGCCGAGCCGGTCGAGGTCGGCCAGCAGGGCCCGGCCGACGTCGGCACCGGTGTCGACGATCGCCACCACCCCCGCGCCCCGGGCGGCGGCGAGCACCACCAGGCGTGCCGTGTCCAGGTCCGGCACCCGGCCGAACAGCAGCACCCGGGTCGCGGTCAGGTCCCATCCGCCCTCCGGCAGCGCGAAACCCTCCCGGGTGGACCAGCCGGCGCGGGCGAGCCGGCGCAGCACCGCCGTGGCGTCCGCCGCCGAGGGCACCACGTACCGGGGCGAGTCGGCGGCGTTCACCGGCCCACCTCCGCCGCCGGTCCGACGGCGGCGGGCTCGGCACCGGTACGCGGTGCCGGCACCGCAACCGCACCGACCAGCACCAACGCCGCCGCCTCGGTACGGGTACGGGCCCCGAGCTTGCGCATCCCGGCCCGGATGTGTGTCTCCACCGTCTCCGCCGACACCCCCAGCCGGCCCGCCACCCGCCGGGTCGGTTCACCCGCCGCTACCAGGCGCAACACGTCGAGTTCCCGACCGGTGAGGGTGTTTCCGGCACGCGGGCCCCGGCTGTCGCGGCGCACCGCGTGCCGCCGCAGCGCCCGCCGGGTACGCCCGAGCAGGACCACCAGGGCGGCGTCGGTGGCCAACCGTTCGGCCTCCAGCAGTGCCGGCACCGCCCGCCCCGGATCCGGGTCGTGCAGCCCGTGCGCCAGCAGGCAGCGCACCTGCTCGCGGACGGCCACGTCGTGCCAGGCGGCGGCGGCCCGGCTGAAACCGGTCGGGTCGTCGGCTGCCCGGTCCCACGCCGCCAGGGTCCGGTCCACCGTCGCCGTCCCGTTCGTCGCCACGACCGGGTGGGGTGCGCCGGGCGCGGTGTCGTAGGCGGCCCACCGGCCGGTGATCCGGTGCAGTCCGTCGACCAGCGGTGAACCGGACGAGGGAGTGGCCGTGACGGCGTGTTCGGGTTGCCCGTCGAGCCAGGCGGCCTCGCGGGCGACCCAGTCCAGCAACCCGCCCGCCGGTGCGGGTACGGCGGCCAGCCGGGCCCGGGCCGGGGCGAGTAGCCCACCGTCGGCCTCGACCAGGCTGGCCGCCGCCACGGCGTACTCGCGGGCCGGGGTCGGCAGGGTGCGGTCGGTCAGGTCACCGGCGCGGCGCAGCACCTCGTCCGGGTCCGTTCCGGTGCGGCGCAGCGCCGCGCACCACAGGGCCACCGTGAGGAACCGGGTCTGCCAGCTGTAGGCCAGGTCGGTCGCGCACGACCGGGCGGCGGACTCGGCGGCCCGTTCGGCTTCGACCGGGCGGGCGTCGGCGAGCAGGGTCCGCACCAGCAGCCAGGCACTCCACCGGGCGGCGAGCGGGTCACCGGCGGCCGACGCCACGGCCTCGGCGTCGGCCAGGGACTCCTCCCAGCCGGGGGTGCGGGAGGCGGCGTGCACCGCCGCGTACGCCGCCCGCAGGCCGGGGTGCGCCGGCCGGGGCCCGTGCCGGGCGACGACACCGGTGAGTGTCCGGGGCGCGGCGGCGGGGTCGTCGTCGAGCGCGGCCAGCAGCAGCACCCGGTCGCGGGCGGCGACCAGGTCCGGGGCGGCCGAGTCGGGCACCGGTGCCGCCGCCGCCCGCGCCGCCGGCAGGTCACCGGCCTGCACCAGCGCCTCGGCGCGCAGCACCGACGCGGCCACACCGAGCGGGGCGGTGCCGGTCAGGACCCGGACGGCGGCCCGGGGGCGGCCGCAGGCCAGCGCGGCTCGGGCGGCGTCGCCGCGGACCGCCGGGTCGGGGTGGGCACCGGGCAACGCGCAGGCGAACAGCAGCAGGTCGGCCCGCTCCCCCACGGTGGTCGCGGCCCCGGCGGCGGTCACCGCCGCGGCGTACGCGGCGGTGTCGTCGCCGGCCGCCGCCAGGTGCCGGGCCGACTCGGCGACCGGGACGAGTTGCGCCAGCCGCCGGTGCAGTGCCCGACGGCCGTCGGGGTCGAGCATCCCGGCCGCGACCTCGGCCAGGTACGCCGACACCGGGCCGATGGTGCCGTCGCCGAGGTCGGTGACCAGTGCGGCGGCGGTGAGTTCGTCGGCACCGGGGCCGAGCAGCGCGCCGGTCGCCGGACGGCCGAGCAGGCCGAGTGCCGCCAGCGCGGTACGGGCCGGGCGGGTCAGGTCGGCCAGCGCGGTCGCGACGACGTACCCGATCTGGTCGACGTCGGCGCGGCCGGTGCCGGGCCGGCCACCGGCGGCCTGCCGGGCCAGCACCGTCACCACCAGCGGCACACCGCCGGCCCGGCGGACCACGTCGGTGACCGTGACCGGGTCCAGGCCGGGTGCGGTGGCCCGGACCAGTTCCGCCGCCCCGACCGGGTCCAGTGGCGGTACGGCCAGCCAACCGGTCGCCGCGTCACGCAGTACGGTCACCGCGTCGGCCGGCAGCCGGTGCGGGGTACGCAACGCCACCACCACCCGGCAGTGCGCCGCCAACGGCACCAGGGCGGCGAGGGTCGCCGGGTCCGCCCACTGCACGTCGTCGAGGAGCAGCAACCCGCCCCGGACCCGGGACCGGACCGCCTCGGCGAGCAGGGCCGGGTCCCCGGTCGGCAGCCGGACCCGGACCGCGTGGCTGAGTGCGAACGCCGGCACCGTTTGCAGGGTGGCCAGCGCGCCGCCGGCGAACACCGGCCCGTGGAACGCGGCACCGAGCCGGGCCAGTACGGTGCTGCGGCCGCTGCCGGGACCACCGTGGACCACGACCAGGCCGGGTACGGTCAGCAGCGCCGTCGCCCGGTCGACGACGGTGTGGGCGGACGGGTCGGGCGGCTCGTGTCCGGGGACACGGCCGTCGGGTACGCCGCCGAGTGCGTGCCGCACTGGTCCTCCCGCGAGGGCTCGCGGCCACCACCGGGTGAGGCGGTGGCACGAACATGGGATCCTGCGCCGGCAGGATATTCGTAGTGTGAGGTCCGGCAGGAGCGCCCCGCCCTGTCGCCCGAGTCGGAGGGACGTCCAACGAGATGAGCGAGCAAGACCGCCGTGACCATGCCATTGTCGCCGACCGTACCGTCGGCTGACGAGTCGTGGGATCAGGTCCGCTCGGTGCCCGCGTCGCCGCTCTCTGTGACGAGGTGGGGCCCCGGCTCGGCGTTTCGTTGCAGGGGCAGGTGTTCGGCGTACGGCGGCGGCTCGACGAACCGCTGCGGGTGGCGATCGCCGGCCGGCTCAAAGCCGGAAAGTCGACACTTGTCAACGCGTTGATCGGTCGGCGGGTCGCGCCGACCGAGGTCGGTGAGTGCACCAGGGTTGTCACCCAGTTTCGTTACGGCACCGTCGACCGGGTCGACGTGGTCCGCCGCGACGGCAGCCGGACCAGCCTGCCGTTGGACACCGACGGCATGATCCCGTCCCGGCTCGGCGTACCGCGGGCCGAGATCGGTTTTGTCGACGTGACGTTGACCAGCGACCACCTGCGGGACCTGACCGTTGTCGACACCCCCGGGTTGGCGTCGACGAACACGTCGGTCAGCGACGGCGCCGCCCGGTTCCTGCACACCGACGAGGTCGCCCCGTTCGACGACGACATCGACGACGACTCGACCGGGGCGATCTCCGGCGCCGAGGCGATCGTCTACGTGTTCACTCAGGCCGTGCGCGACGACGACGTGCGGGCACTGGCCGCGTTCCGTTCCGTGTCGGCGCGGCTGGCCAGCAACCCGATCAACTCCCTCGGCCTGTTCAACAAGGTGGACAAGCTCGTCGGCGGCAGCGGTGACCCGTGGCCGGTCGCCGGGCCGCTCGCCGCCGACCAGGCCCGGGTGCTGCGCCGGGTGGTGTCCGACGTGGTCCCGGTCGTCGGGCTGCTGGCCGAGACGACCGAAGCCGGCCGGCTGACCGCCGCCGACTGCGAGGCCCTGCGTACGCTGTCGCGGCTGCCCGGCACCGAACGCCTCGTCCTGCTCGCCTCGGTCGACCTGTTCACCACCCGCGACTGCGCGGTGCCACCGGCGCAGCGGGAACGGTTGCTGCGGCTGCTCGACCTGTACGGCATCGGGTTCGCCCTGGCCCAGCTCGACGCCACCCCGGAGCTGGCCAGCGGCGAGCTGGTCCGGGTCCTGTTCCGGGCGTCCGGGCTGCCGCGCCTGCGGCACACCCTCGACCAGGCGTTCCGGTGGCGCACCGACGCGATCAAGGCCGGCTGGGCGCTGTCGGCGCTGGAGAAGATCGCCAGCCACGCCGCCGCGCCGGCCGACCGGGAGTTGCTGCGTGACGCGATCGAACGGGTGCTGCAACAGCCGGACTACCACCGGCTGCGGCTGTTGGAGGTCGCCCAGCTCGTCGGTACCGGCGCGGTCGAACTGCCCGAGCCGATGGAGCGGGAGCTGAACCGGTTGGCGCTGTCCACCGATCCGGAGTGGATCCTCGGCCGACCCGGTGCACCGGCTCCGGAGCTGGCGAAGGCGGCTCTGGAGGCGGCGACCCGGTGGCGGGTGTACGCGGTCGCCGGCTCCGGACCGGCCCAGTCGCGGGTGGCGCTGGTCGCGCACCGGGGTTTCTATCTACTCTCGCAACACATCCGTGCCGGGATGCCACCAGGGCCCGTACCCGGCACGGTCGGCCACGGAGGGCAGGTGCGGTGACGACGACCGCGGAGGTGAAACCGGAAGCGCTCGGCAAACTGCTGACCGGGGCGGTGCAGACGGTGCTGGCGTACCTGCGCAAGGCCGACCCGGACGCGGCGGCCGAGGTCGACGCCGCCCGCCGCCGGGAGGTGACCCGGCCGGCGATTGTGGTTGTCGGTGAAACCAAACGCGGCAAGAGTTCGCTGGTCAACGCGTTGATCGGGGTGCCGGGGTTGTCGCCGGTCGACGTGGCGGTGGCGACCAGCACCTACCTGGAGTTCGTGCCCGGCCCCGACGTCGGTGCCCGCGCGTTCGTGCCCGGCCGGGACGAACCGGTCGACCTGCGCCCGGCCGACCTGCGGGACTGGGCCACCGGACTCGGGACGTTGCCCGACGGGGTCCGCCCGCCGCGGCGGATCGAGGTACGGCACCCGGCGCCGCTGCTGGAGTACCTGACCCTGGTCGACACCCCGGGCACCGGCGGCCTGGACCCGGTCCACGCCGAGATCGCCCTGGACGCGGTCGAGCGGGCCGCCGCGCTGCTGTTCGTGGTCGACGCCTCCGCCCCGTTCGGGAAACCGGAACTCGACTTCCTGGTCGAGGCCAGCAAGCGGGTCAACCTGGTGGTGTTCGCGTTGACCAAGACCGACGCGTACCCGGGGTGGCGGACGATCTGGGCGGACAACCGGGCCCAGTTGCAGGCGCACGCCGCCCGGTTCGGGGCCGCCGCCTGGTTCCCCGTCTCGGCCCGGCTGGCCGAACTGGCGTCGACGCTGCCGGCCCCGGCGGCCACCGAACTGCTGCGCGAGTCCCGGATCGGTGAACTGCAACACGCGCTGGTCGACCTGGCCGGCAAGGGACACCTGCTGGCCCTGGCGAACGTGTTGCGTACGGTGCGCAGCGAGCTGGTGCGGCTGGACCTGGGCATCGGTGCGCGGCTGACCGCCACCGACCCGGACCCGGCGGACGTGACCCGGGCCAGGGACGAGCGGGCGGCGTTGGCGGCCCGTAAACGTACCGAGTCGCGGCAGTGGTCGCTGGCGCTGAGCACCGAGACGCAGCGGGCCCGGGTCGAGGTGACCGGGCTGCTGCGCGGTTACCTGGGCGAGGTGCAGGAGGAGTTGCTCACCACGATCGACCACGGTCGGGGCGAGGGGATCGGGAACCTGCCGGCAAAGGTCGACCAGTGCCTGCAAGCGGTGTCCGTACGGTTGTCGCGGGATCTGGAGTCGCGTTTCGGGAAGGTCGCCGAGCGGGCCCTGGCGCAGGTGTTCGCCCCGCACGAGTTGCAGTTCGTGCTGCGCCGGCTCAACGCCACCCTGCACCACGCCCTGGCCAGCAAGCCCCGGCGGGACGGCGGCGGCACCGACAACGTCATGATCGCGATGTCGGCTGGTGGGATGGCGTTCATGGCCGGGCGGGGGGCGATGGCCGGTGCGACCGCCCTGGGTGCCGGCACGCTCATCGGCGGCGGTCTGCTGGTCCCGTTCGCCGGTCTGGGGCTCGGCCTGGCCGCCGGGGCGTTCATCCTCTACCGTCGGCGGGTGCAGTCCGACCGCCAGCAGGCCCGCACCTGGCTGCGGGAGGTTCTCGCCGAGGCGCGGGCGGCGCTGTCCGACGAGGTGACGCACCGGTTCACCGATTTGCAGTACGCGTTGACCCTCGCCCTCGACGACGCGATCGAGCGACGGCTGCGGGAACTCGACGCGCACATCGCGGAGATCGACAAGTCGCTGGCCGAGGACAAGTCGACCCGGGCCCGGCGCCGCGCGGCGTTGCAGGCCGAGCGGGAGACGCTGCGGGCCCGGATCAAGCAGGTCGACGAGGTACTTGTCCGGACCCGGGTGTTGTCTCCGGTGCCGGGCACCGACGGGCGGGGGTGACCGGTAGATGGGCGACCACTGGGAAGGGTGGATCGACGACGGGCCGGATTTCGGGACCGGACCCGACGCCGACCCGGACTTCGCCGCCACCGACGGTTACCCGGTGGAGGGCTTCGGCCCGGCCGACGAGCACGGCGACGACGCCTACAGCGGCGGCGGGGCCGGCGAGGAGGACCTCGACGGCCCGGGACCGGAGACAACCCCGATCGGGTACGGCGACGAGCCGTTCACCGTCGACGCCGGGTACCCGGCCGACACCGGTTTCGGCCCGGCGGAACACGACACCGGTCTCGGCCCCGCCGACCTCGGCGCCGACACCGGTTTCGGTTCCGTCGACGGCGACACCGGTCCGGGGGCGGCCGACGGTGACACCGGGTTCGGGCCGGGTGACGTCGACGCGCAGGTCGGCTTCGGTGCCGCGCCGGTGGGTGCCGACCCCGACCTCGACCCGTACGGCGACTCGTGGCCGCCACCGGCGTTCCCGGACGCGCTCGACTCCGGTGGCGTACCGGAACCGGTCGACGGTTTCCCGTGGGCCGACCCGGACACCCTCGGCGACCCGGACACCCCACCGGCCGACCCGGCGACCTATGGCGTACCGGAACCGGCGGAGTTGGCCGGTTACGCCGCCGAGGAGGTGCCGCCGGGGGTCGACCCGTGGACCGCGCTCGCCGGCTCCGACGACCCGGCGACCGGTGCCCTGGCCCGCTTCTGGGGGACACGGGACAGCTGAGCGTTGCTCACCGTTGTTTCTCCCGGACGGTGCGCCACGGCAGCCCGGCGATCGTCTCCAGGACCTCGGAGCGCGGCTGGCCGCACCCGTCGACCGGCACGGCGGGGCGGATCGCGGTGCCGTCGGCGGCGACCAGGGCCACGTACGGGGCGACCAGCGGCGACACCGGGCACACCGGCGCCCGGGGGGTCGCCCGGGGTGTGGCCAGCGCGGCCAGCGCGGCCAGCAGCCCGTCGAGCCCGGCGCCGTCGAGCCGTTCCTGCCGCAGCACGGTCGGGCCGGGCGGCTCCGGTGTGACGACGGTGCAGCGCAGGGCGGCGACCGCGACGAAGTCGGCCGGTACGTTGCCGACCGGCCCGGCCGGGAACGTCAGTCCGGGCAGGGCGTCCTCCACCGGGGTCGGACAGTCCGCGGAGACGACCACCGGTCCCGTCGGTGTCGGGTACGGCGGCGCCGACGTACCACCCGAACCGCAGCCGGTGAGCGCACCGACGGCCACCAGCAGCACGGCCACCGCGGCGCTGCGCGGGTGAACGGTCCTCACGAACCGTTCGACGGCACCGACCGGCACCGGGTTCCCGACCGGCACCGGGACCCGGTACGGGGTCAGCGGACGCCGGCCACGGCGGCGTCGCGGGCACCCCGCCAGACCAGGCCGGTCTCGGCGAACCCGGCCGTGCGCAGCGCGTCGAGGTGCCACGACACCGGCGGGGTCCACTCCGTGTCGTGCCGGTCGGCGAACACCTGCCGCCGCTGTTCGAGCAGCGGACCCAACACCGGGTCGGCGGCGACGTGGTCCCACCACGCCTGCCAGGACAGCACCGCGCCGGCGGCGTAACGCGCCTCGCGGCGGGCCCGGAACACGTCACCGAATTTCGTGGTCAGGTCCGGCAGGCCGTCGTCGGGCATGGTGTCGACGTTGACGAAGACCCCACCGGGGCGCAGCACCTGCCGGATCTCGGCGTAGAGCGGGCCGAGTCGTTCCCGGGGGATCCAGTGCAGCGCCGTCGCGGTCAGCACCGCGTCGTAGTCCTGGCGGGGTAGCCCGGCGGCCCAGTCCGGGGAGCGCAGGTCGGCGGCGACCACGGTGGACCGCTGGTCCAGCGACTGTCGGGCGATCGTCATCAGCACCGGGTCGACGTCGAGCAGCGTCGTGGTCGCGTACGGAAACCGGCGCAGCACCCGCAGCGAGATGCTGCCGGTGCCGCCGGCCAGGTCGAGTACGGCCGGTGCCGGCCCGTCGGCGGTGGCGGCGACCGTGTCGAGCAGTGCCGCGAACCTCTCCTCCCGGTCGGGCAGGTACGCCTCCTGCTGACGATCCCAACTTTCCTGCCACGCCACCGAATCCCACGCCACCGAGTCCAGAGAGTAAGGAGTCATAGACGTTAGACTAATTACCGTCCGGGGGCTTGTCGACCACGGACCGCCCCGAAGCGGTGCAGATTCCCCTCGTGCGCCGGACACCCGCCGGCCACCTCCGACCGGCATACTGCGCTGCGTGACACCGCACTTCGCCTACCTCGACGCACCGACACCGCTGGCCTTCGCGCACCGGGGCGGCGCCGCCGACGGCGACGAGAACACCGCCGAGGCGTTCAGCCGCGCGATCGAACTCGGCTACCGGTACGTCGAAACCGACGTGCACGGCACCGCCGACGGGGTGGCCGTGGTCTTCCACGACCCGACCCTGGAGCGGCTCACCGGCGAACCCGGCCGGATCTCCGACCTGACCTGGGCCGACCTGACCCGCGTACGGGTCGGTGGGGCGGCCGCCGTACCACGGCTGGACGACGTCCTCGGCAGCTGGCCGCAGGTACGGTTCAATATCGACGTCAAGGCCGACGGGGGCGTCGAACCGACACTCGCCTCGCTGCGGCGTACCGCCGCCCACGACCGGGTGCTGCTCGCCTCGTTCAGTGATGCCCGACTCACCCGGCTGCGGGCCCTCGCCGGACCGACCGTGGCGACCTCGCTCGGCATGCGCGGCGTCGCCCGGCTGCGGCTGGCCTCGCTGACCGGTCGACGGCTGACGCTGCCGCCGTCGGTCGCCGCCGCCCAGGTACCGGTGCGCTACAACCGGATCCGGGTGGTCGACCGGCGGTTCGTCGAGCACGCCCACCGGCTGGGGCTCCAGGTGCATGTCTGGACGATCGACGAATCTGCCGAGATGCACGAGTTACTCGATCTCGGGGTGGATGGCATCATGACCGATCGCGTGGACGTGCTGCGCGACACGTACCTCAGCCGCGGTCACTGGCCCGCCGACCGAACACCCTAGGTCGGACCGGACCACCCGCCCGAGCCCCCGTCGAAGGACCACACCGATGGCCGAAACCGTCTCCGTCGCCGTGACCGGCACCCCGCCGCCCAGTACCCGCCGGGAACGGACCGGCTGGTACTTCTACGACTGGGCGATGTCGGCGTTCTCGACCACGGTCATCACCGTGTTCCTCGGCCCGTTCCTGACCACGGTCACCGAACTGGCCGCCGGCTGCGAACTCGGCGCGGACAGCTGCGACGGTGACGTCCACCCGTTCGGGATCACGGTCGCGGCCGGCTCCTACTTCCCGTACCTGGTGTCACTGTCGGTGTTCCTGACCGTGTTCGTGCTGCCGGTGATGGGCGCGGTCGCGGACCGGTCGGCGCACAAGAAGCGGCTGCTGGCCGGGGCGGCGTTCGTCGGCGCCGCCGCCACCGTCTCGATGGTCTTCGTCACCGGCGACCGGTACCTGCTCGGCGGCGCCCTGTTCCTGGTCGCCAACATCGCCTTCGGGGCCAGCGTGGTCGTCTACAACTCGTTCCTGCCGCAACTCGGTGGCCCCGACGACCGGGACGGGATCTCCAGCCACGGCTGGGCGCTGGGCTACCTCGGCGGCGGGCTCCTACTGGCGGTGAACCTGGTCGTGGTGACCCTGTTCAGCGTCGAGGGCGACCACCAACGCACCCTGGACCTGGCCCGCTGGTCGATCGTCTCGGCCGGGGTGTGGTGGGCGGCGTTCACCCTGATCCCGCTGCGGTGGCTGCGCGAACGGCCCGCCGCCGAGGCCAGCGTCGGCGCCAACCTGCTCACCGACGGGTTCCGGCAACTCGGCCGCACCGTACGCGGACTCAAGGCGTACCCGTTGACGTTGTTCTTCCTGCTCGCGTTCCTGGTCTTCAACGACGGCATCCAGACCGTGATCGCCCTGGCCAGCCAGTACGGCACCGAGGAACTGCGGCTGGAGCAGACCACCCTGATCGTGACCATCCTGCTGGTGCAGTTCCTCGCGTTCGGCGGCGCGCTGCTGCTCGGTGCCCTGGCCAAACGGATCGGCGCCTGGAAGACGGTCCTGATCAGCCTGGTGTTGTGGACGGTGGTGATCCTGGCGGCGTTCCGGCTGCCGGCCGAGGCACCGGTACCGTTCATGATCCTCGGCGCCGGCATCGGCCTGGTGCTCGGCGGCAGCCAGGCGCTGAGCCGCTCCCTGTTCAGCCAGCTCATCCCGGCCGGCAAGGAGGGCGAGTACTACGGCTTCTACGAGATCAGCGACAAGGGCACCAGCTGGCTCGGGCCGCTCGCGTTCGGGTTGGTGTTCCAACTCACCAACAGCTACCGGGTGGGCCTGGTCTCGCTGCTGATCTTCTTTGTGGTCGGGTTCGTGCTCCTGCTCGCGGTGCCGATCCGGCGGGCCATCGTGGCCGCCGGCAACACGCCGCCGCGGGTGTTGTGAGGCACGCGGGTCGCGGCTGCGATCGGCGGGTCGGGGCGTTGACCATGCGTTAGGCTGCCCGACCGTGACCGACGACGCCACCTCCTCCGCCGCCTTCCTGCTGTACTCCCCGTTCGGCGTACCCGACGCGCCGCAGATCCGCGCCGGGCGGCCGGCCCGCGACGGCCGGCCGCTGCACGCCGCCGCGCTGAAGTTCTTCTGGGGACCGATGGACTGTGGCAAGTCGACCATGGCCTTGCAGATGAACTACAACCACGCCCGGCAGGGCCGCCGCGGCCTGGTCACCACCCGGATCGACCGCTCGCTCGGCCCGCAGGTCACCACCCGGATCGGGCTCGCGCACGAGGCGATCGAGGTCACCGAGGACCTGGACCTGCGCGCCCTGGTCCGGGGCCGCCGGGCCGAGGGGCTGCGGGTCGACTACCTGATCTGCGACGAGGCGTGCTTCTACACCGTGGAACACGTCGAACAGATGGCCGAACTGGTCGACGACTACGACGTCGACGTGTTCGCCTTCGGTCTGGCCACCGACTTCCGCTCCAGCCTGTTCCCGGCCGCGCAGCGACTGTTCGAACTCGCCGACGAGGTGGCCCGCATCCAGGTCGAGGTGCTCTGCTGGTGCGGCCGTGAAGGGCTGCTCAACGCGCGGGTCGTCGACGGCGAGGTGGTCCGCGAGGGCCAGCGGGTGGTGATCGGCGACACGGTGGTCAGCGCCGAGGTGCGCTACCAGGTGCTCTGTCGGCGGCACTACCGCACCGGCGACCTCGGCCCGCGCCGCTGACCCCTTACAACCGGCACGGGTCGACCGGTACGCGCCCGTCCGGCCGTACCCGACCCCCGGCGGCCCGGTCAGAACGGGTCGCCGCAGACCTGCCAACCGTCGTCACCGTCGACCACCGGCAGGTCGTGATCGTCGACGGCCCCGTTGACGCGGGTCAACGCGACCGTGACGGTGGCACTGCGCCGCCCGTCCCGGCTGGCGATCGTGACGTCCTCGACGGTGTACCGGCTGATCGTGGGCGGGGTGTCGACCCGTGAGGTGAACCTCGGCAGACTCCACCGCCCACGGGTCGCGGCGCAGAGCCGGTCGTACGCGCCCGCGTGGTCACCGGCGGCCACCCGGTCGAGGAACGCGCCGGCCGCCCGTTTGGCCGGGCCGGTCGCCTGCCGGACGGACTGGAAGTTCCAGGCGGCCAACCCGGCCGCGCCGACACAGCAGACGAACAGCGTCAGCCCGACCACGACCAGGGCCCGGCGCAGCGCCCGCCGCGGCCTGGTCCGGGACCTGGGCATCTCGTACGCCATGACCAGAACGGTAGATACCCTCCGGCGGTCGCCGCAGGAACTCACGTTGCTACCCTCGGTCAATCGTCTTCATCGAGCTGGACCCCGACTCGCCGGTCCCGCCGTACGAGCAGGTCCGGGCGCGGATCGCCGCACTGGCCGGCGGCAGCGAACTGACCGCCGGCACCCGGCTGCCGACCGTACGTCAACTCGCCGGGGAACTCGGCCTGGCCGCCAACACCGTCGCCCGCGCCTACCGGGAGTTGGAACAGGCCGGGCTGGTCGAGACCCGGGGCCGGCACGGCACGGTGATCACCGCCGGGGCGGCCCGGGTGCCGGTCGAGGCGCAACTGCTCGCCCAGCGCTACGCCGAGGCCAGCCGCCGGCTCGGCGTACCGGCCCCGCAGGCGCTGGCCCTGGTCCGGGCGGCCCTGGACCTGCCGGTCAACGACTGAGCAGCCCACGGATCGACGCACCCAGGTTCGCCACGAACGCCGCACGGGTGTCGTCGTCGACCAGATCCAACGACAGGTACGGGTTGAGGTCCTCCAGCTCGACCAGCAGCAGCTCCCCGTCGACCGTACGGCACGCGTCGACCCGCTGGATGCCGTGCGCCAGCCCGTTCCAGTCGACGAACCGTTGGGCGAAGTCCCGGTCGGCCGGGGTCGGGTCGTAGCGCCGCAACAACCAGCGCTGCTCCGGATCGGGGGCGTGCAGGGCGTACTGCAACTCGTGGTCGACGAAGTAGAACGACACCTCGTACCGGAAGTCGATCCTCGGCTGGGCCAGCAACTGGTCGAACCCGACCCGGTCGAGTTCGTCGCGCGCGACGACCCGCAGCCCGATCGAGTCCGCCCCGGCGACCGGCTTGACCACGTACTGCGCCACCTCCGGCAGCCGGTGCAGGTCGGCGGGCCGGTCCACGGTCGGGATCACCGGGTAACCGTCGACCGTCAGGTCGACCAGGTACCGCTTGCCGACCATGTCGGCCCGCCCGGTCAGCGGGTTGTAGACCCGGGTGCCCCGCGACCGGGCCGCGGATCGGAACGCCTCGTACTCGTCCCGGTAGTGCAGCACCGGGCCGCTGTTGCGGACCACCACCGCGTCGAAGTCGTCCATCAGCGCGGTGACCTGCGACGGGTGGCACAGGGCGACGGTGAAGTCCGCGCGCAGCCGCCCCGACAGGTTAATGTCCTCGTCGCAGTACCTGCGCCCGCGTGCCTGGTAGCCCAGGTCGGTGACGTACAGGAGGGTGGGTCGGCTGGTCATCGGGCTCCTTCGGGCCGGGCGGGTGGTCGCGGGCGGGATTCTGCCGTACGGCCGCCGCGACCGTCACCGAGGCGGACCCGCCGCCGACCCGGTCGCACCGGGTGGTAATCGACTGTTGACGTGCGGTGGCCTGTTGCCGCCGTTGCCGGTGGTCTACGGTCAGCGCATCCCCCCGACCACCCCGACCGGCGCAGGAGCAGACGATGGCCCGGTATGTGCAGCCGGTGACCCCACCGGGCGACCCCTACACCGATGACCGGCTGCTGCGTTCCTGGTTGGACCGGCAACTCGGCCTCGGCGGACACGCCGCCGCGAAGGGGCGGCTGAGCGCGCTCGCCGCCGAGATCACCAGGCCGTTGCGGGCCGCGCACGCCGACGCGGAGGCGCACCCACCCACCCTGGTGCGGTACGGCCCGTGGGGCGCCAGGATCGACCGGATCGACACCTCCGCCGGCTGGCAGACCCAGCGGGCCGCCGCCGCCCGACACGCCGTCGTCGCCCTGCCGTACCTGGAACAGGCCCGCGGCGAGTGGGGAGCGGCGGCACGGGTGGTCCAACACGCCCTGCTGCACCTGTACGGGCCCGAGTCGGCCACCTTCTCCTGCCCGGTCGCGATGAGCGACGGCGCGGCGGCCCTGCTCGCCCGACCCGAGGTCGACCCGGCCGTACGCGACGCCTGGCTGCCCCGGCTGACCTCGACCGACCCGGCATCGGCGATCACCAGCGGGCAGTGGATGACCGAGGCGCAGGGCGGCTCCGACCTGGCCCGCTCGTCCACCACCGGCCGCCCCGCCAGCAACGGCTCCTGGCGGCTGACCGGCGAGAAGTGGTTCTGCTCCGCCGCCGACTCGGCGATCGCGGTGGCACTGGCCCGGCCCGATGGCAAGGTGCGGGGCAGCCGGGTTCTGGCCCCGTTCCTGGTGCCCCGCTACGCGGCCGACTCACCGCTGGCCGGGGTCGGCGCCGACCCCACCGGCCCGGCGCCGGGCGTGACCGTGCACCGGCTCAAGGACAAGCTCGGCACCCGCGCGCTGCCCACGGCCGAGATCGGGCTCAACGACGCGTACGCGCTGCCGCTGGGCGACCCGGACCAACCGGGACTGACCCGGGCGATGACCCTGGTCGTGGTGACCCGGCTGCACAACGCCGCCGCGGCCGCCGCCGGTATGCGCCGTGGCCTGGCCTACGCCCGCGCGTACGCCGACACCCGTCAGGTCGCCGGCGGGCTGCTGGTCACCTCGCCCCTGCACCGGGCCACGCTGGGCACCCTCGCGGTCGATGCGGCCGGCGCGTTCGCCCTGGCCGGACACGCGTTCTTCCTGCTCGGTCGGGTGGAGGTGGGGGCCGACCCGGCCGCCGCCGCCGAACTGCGGATCGTGGCCCCGCTGGCCAAGCTCGCCACCGGCCGGCTCGCCGTCGCCTCCGCCGCCGAGTACGTGGAGAGCTTCGGCGGCGCCGGTTACGTCGAGGACACCGGGGTGCCGCGGCTGCTGCGCGACGCCCAGGTGCTGCCGATCTGGGAGGGCACCACCAACGTGCTCTCCCTCGACGTGCTGCGCGCCACCGTACGCGAGGACGCCGCCCCGCCGCTGCTGCGCCGGCTCGACCTGGCCGCCGACATCGCCCGGCGGCTGAACCCGGCGCTGGCCGACGCGCTCGCCACGGCCGCCCGGCGGCTGCGTACCACGGTCGCGGAGGTGACCGCCGACCCGGACGCGGTCGCGGTCGTCGCCGGTGCCCGCGAGTTCGCCCTGCGCCTGGCGTACGCGTTGGCCGCCGCCGTGCTGGTCGAGCAGGCCGCCGCCGGCGACGAACTGGCCGAGGTCGCCGCCCGGCTCTGGGCCCGGCGCTGGCTGCGCGGCGAGGAGATCGCCGCCGACGCCCACCACCACCTGGACGTGCTCTGCTAGGAACCGGCCGGTAGGCCGCCCGGCGGTGGCTACGCTCGACCGGTAACCGGAACCGACCCTCCGGGCAGTGGCGGCGACGCCGGCAAGCGGGAGATGCGATGGACAGCCACCCGGCGGTGCTGATCGAGCTCGGCACCGAACGCGGGCTCCCGGAGCAGGACGACCGGCCGAGGTCCGTACGCGCCCGCCGGGTCGCGGTCCGGTGGCCGGTGCTCTGCCTGACCGCGCTGCTGGTGCTGCTGTCGGTCACCGGGGCCGAGCCGTTCGGGCGGGACCTGCGCCGCACCGGCGAGTTGGAGATCCCGGCCCGGGCCACCTTCTTCCTCGCCGGGAACCTGTTGCTGGTCGCGGACCCGACCGCCACCCCGACGACCCTGTCCGGGCACGAACTGCCCGGCGGCCGGCGGCTCTGGCGGGTGCCGGCTACCGCCGCCGCGTCCTTCGCCGCGGACCTCGTCGGTGACCTGCTGCTGGTCTCCGAGGTCGACACCCTGGGGCGCCGGATCGCCACCACCGCCCGGTCGGTCCGCACCGGGCAGGTCCGGTGGCAACGTCCCGGGCTGCTGCTGGTCGGGGCGGACTCCGACACCGGCGTGGCGATCTCCGAGGTACGCAGCGCGTCCGGTGCCGGCCGCCGGATCGAGGGAACCATCGAGGCGGTGGACCTGGCCACCGGGCGGGTCCGGTGGACGGTGCCGATCCCGTCGACGGCCGTCGGCGAACTGGTCCCCGACGGCACCGGCCGGCTGCTCGTGGTTCACGACAGCGGCCTGGTGCGGCTGCACGACCTGCGCACCGGCGCGGCGGTCGGCGAGGGTCGACTGCCGCCGGCGGACTACGCGCCGGACAACCCGGTGATGGTCGCCGGCCGGCTGATCCTGCGGCACCCGGCCGGCGACGGCGACTCGGCGATCAGCGCGTACGACCTGGTCGACCTGACCGTGCGGTGGACCCGGCCGGTCCGGCGGGTCAACGGTGGGCTGCGCGAATGCGGCGGCCTGGTCTGCCTGGAGGACTGGCGGCAGGTGGTCGCGCTCGACCCGGCCACCGGCGCCCAGCTGTGGACCGGCGACACCCACCGGGGCTGGGGACGGCTGCCGTGGGGCACCGGCACGGGCACCCGCGTGCTGCTGCGCCCGTCGCCCGACCGGCCGCTGATCGCCGTCGAACAGGGTGCTGACCTGCGCATCCTCGGCGCCCTACCGCAACGCGTGTCGGACTGCCGGGCCGGCGCCGTGGACCTGGTGTGCCGTACCGGCGACGTCCGGCTGGGGCTGTGGCGGATGTCCGTACCCGGCCGGTGACCCCCGTTCAGGCCGGGTCCGCCGGACGGCGGCGGGCACGGGCGGCCCAGATCGCGTACGCCGGGTCCCGGTCCAGGTTGTGCCGGTCCCGGTCGTAGCGCCGGGTGGTACGGGGATCGGCGTGACCCATCGCGTCCTGGACGTCCTCCAGCGGCACCCCCTCGGAGCGGGCGGTGGTGGCGAACGCGTGCCGTAGCGAGTGCGGCGACAGTTTCGCCCAGGCCGGGATGCCCGCGAGTCGGGCCAGCCGGCGAACCAGGCGGAACACGGCGTGCCGGTCGAGTCGACCACCGGTTCCGGTCACCAGCAGCGGCCCGGCGAGCTGCTCGACCGGCACCCGCTCGGCCGCCGCCCGGGTACGCAGGTACGCGTCCACGGCGAACGACGTACCCGGGGTCAGGGCCCGGCGTCGGGCCCGGCCGCCCTTGCCGACGAACCGGATGCTGCGGTGCCCGCGCTCGTAGCCGAGGTCGCTGAGGTCCAGCGACACCAGTTCCCCGACCCGGAGCCCGAGGTCGGCCAGGAACGCCAGCGCGACCCGATTGCGGGCGGCGGTCGGACCGGTGTCCGCCTCGGCGGCGGCCAGCAGCGCGTCGACCTCGTCCGGGGTCATGCCGACGGTGGCGGAGTGGTCGCGGCTGACCCGGGGGCGGTCCGCGCCGGAGACCGGGTTCGCCTCGACCGCCCGCAGCCGGACCAGGAAGTCGTACCAGCTCGACAGGGCCGAGAGCTTGCGGGCCACGGTCGCCGGGGTGAGTGGCCGGCCGCTGCGCGGGTCGACGGTCGACTCCAGGTCCCGCCCGTAGGAGTTGACGTCGAGGAAGGTCACCCGCAGCGGGTCGAGGTCACCGGCGGTGCACCAGGCGAGCCAGCCGGTGATGTCGCGCCGGTACGCCGCCCGGGTGTGTTCGGAGAGCCGGCGGTTGCGCAACCAGGCCTCGGTGAAGTCGAGCGGGCCGGTCGTCAGGGCCGCGCGGGCCGACGAACGTTGAGCGGGTGCGGCGGTGCGAGGCATGTGAAAAAGTTTCTCAGCCGGGTCGCTGTCGTCGTCCGAGGCGCGCCCTACCATTGCGGGGAAAGAGGATTCGGCTCGATTCAAGAAGAATCGGCGGCGCCGACCGGTGTCCGGCAGGCCGGGGAACCGTCGACCGGCGACCCGCACCCGGCGGCGGCCACCGGGGCACCGCCGAGCAGTCGCCGGGGTCCCGGCCCCTGTTCGCCCAGCCGATCGTACGGGTTGACCAGCGGGCACCGGTCCAGTGACAGGCAGCCGCACCCGACACAGTCGGTGAACTCGTCGCGCAGCTGCTGAAGGTGTCGCATCCGCCGGTCCAACTCGTCCTGCCAGCACAGCGCCAACCGCGCCCAGTCCTCCCGGTTGGGCGTACGGCGATCGGGCAGTACGGCCAACACCTCGGCGACCTTGGCCAGTGGGATGCCGACCCGCTGGGCGATCCGGATCAGCGCCACCCGGCGCAGCGTGTCCCGCCGGTACCGCCGCTGGTTCCCGGCCGTACGGCGACTCGTGATCAGGTTCTGCCGCTCGAAGAAGTGCAGTGCCGACACGGCCACACCGCTGCGGGCGGCGAGCTCGCCGACGGTGAGTTCGCCGATGGCGGGTTCCCCCATGGTCGTGTCCTCTCTGTCCGGTCAGCCTTGACCCTAACGAATGTTGAGGTTCTACCGTCCTCTTGTCGTCACCCGACGACGAACAGTGACCGGGAGGACCGAAGACGGATGGACATCGACGCGGCAATCAGCACCCCCCGGCCGCCGCTGCGGCTGGCGGTCATCATCGGCAGCAACCGGGAGGGCCGGTTCGGGCCGACCCCGGCCCGGTGGTTCGCCTCCCACGCGGAGCTTCGCGGCGACCTGACCGTCGACCTGGTCGACCTGGCGGACACCACACTGCCGACCGCGCTCGGCAAGCAACCGCCGGCCGAACTGGCCCAGGCGCTCGACGGGCTGACCGGGCGCCTCGATCTGGCCGACGCCTTCGTCGTGGTCACCCCGGAGTACAACCACAGCTATCCGGCCTCGCTCAAGGCCGCGATCGACTGGCACTTCACCCAGTGGCAGGCCAAACCGGTCGGGTTCGTCTCCTACGGCGGCATGTCCGGCGGGCTGCGCGCGGTGGAGCACCTGCGGCAGGTCTTCGCCGAACTGCACGCGGTGACGGTACGCGAGACGGTCAGCTTCCACGGCGCGTGGGCGCGGTTCGGCCCCGACGGCCAACCGAGCGAACCGGACGCCTGCACGGCGGCGGCCACCGCCATGCTCGACCAGCTCGCCTGGTGGGGCAACGCGCTGCGGGACGCCCGCGTCCACTCCCCCTACGGCGGCTGACCGGACGCCGGTCCGCGCCCGACGGCCCGGCGAACAGGGTCCCCGGCCACGGGCAGGCGTACCGGGCCACGGGCAGGCGTACCGGGCAACGGCGAGGTCTTCACCGTGGCGCCGACCGTCGACGCATGAGCCGTCCGGCCCCGTGCCGCCCCCGCTCGACGGGGCGGCACGGGTCACCGGGGCCGGGTCAGGATCCGAGCACGGTGTCGAGCTTGGTGAACGAGCTGTTCCAGCCCTCGCGGGCCATCGCCTCGATCTCCTCGGTGTACGGGCCCTGCCGCAACACCAGCCGGGTCTTGCCGCCCTCGTCGTGGAACTCCAGCCGCATGTACATGGCGACCGGCTCCGACTGCCCCGGCATGCCGTCCCACTCCTCGGCGCCGACCAGCAGCTCGTTCTCGATGACCTCGGTGAACCTGGCGTTGACCGGCGAGGTCATGTTCGGGTCGTCGTCGCTGACCATCACCAACCGCTGGTGCCCACCGGTGCGGGCGTCGATGTCGACGCTGTCGCGCGGCACCGAGAAGCCCACCGGGCCGAACCACTGCGCGATCTGGTCGGGGTCGGTGAACGCCCGGTACACCAGCTCCCGGGGCGCGTCGAAGATCCGGGTGATGACCAGTTCCTTGTTTGCGGTGGTGTCCGTCATCGTGCTTCCTCCTCGGGTTCGCGGTCGGTCCGCTGTGCCGACCGCGCTTGCTGGATGCGGCGCAGGTGCGCGTCGAGTCGTTCGAAGTTGGTGTCCCAGAACTGCCGGTAGTGCTCCATCCAGGCCGTGGCCTCCTGTAGCGGTTCGGCGTTCAGGCTGCTGGAACGCCACTGCGCCGTACGGCTGCGGGAGATGAGTCCGGCGTGTTCGAGCACCTTCAGGTGTCGCGAGATCGCCGGGAGACTGATGGAGAACGGCTCGGCGAGCTCCGAGACGGTCGCGTCGCCCTCCGCGAGGCGGGTCAGGATCGCCCGCCGGGTGGGGTCCGCCAACGCCGCGAAGATCACGCTGAGCCGGTCGGTCGCCATGGTATTTAACCTCGCCGCTAATTAACTGATGTGTTAAACATAGGGTCGGGGTGGTTGCCTGTCAACCGACACGCCCGGGCCGCCCGATCGGCCGCCTCCATACCGGTACGGCCGGTTCTCAGGTGTCCGATCGCCCGTTGTGGTGATCGAGGACCCGGGCCAGTAGTTGGGTCAGTTGGTCCCGCTCGTCCGGCGCGAGTGGAGCGAGCAGGTCGTCCTGGATCCGGGTCAACTGCTTGTCCAGCAGTCGGAGCTGTCGGCGCCCGTCGGGGGTGAGGGTGATGACGTTGCGACGCCGGTCGGTCGGGTCCGGGGCGCGGTCGACCAGGTGTCGTTCGGCGAGCTCGTTGACCGTGGCCACCATGTCGCTGAGATGGATGCCGCTACGGCGCCCCAGGGTGGCCTGGCTCGCCGGCCCGTACTCGTCCAGGGTTGCCAACAGCCGGTAGTGGTAGCCACGGGCGTGGACCGCGGCGAGCCCGTCACCGACCAGGCGATGGGCGTGCGCGGCGGTCTGGGTCATCAGCCAGCTCGGCAGGGCGCGCAACCGGGCGGGGGCCACGTCCTCGGACGGCGTATCCATCCGGGCAGCCTAACAAGTTCGTTGGTGTCACTAACGATTCGGCGCCCACCCGACCCCTCTGTCGCCAGGGAGAAACGGTATCGGCCCGCTCGTCGGCCTGATTACTGGATTATCGGTTAATGCAAACCATTAAAGGCCCACGAGAGAGCGTCCGGCCAAACTGGGACAAAAAGTCGTGCACCATAATGACAGTTATGGTGTGCCACCGCGCGAGGGGACGACGCCCGGCGAACACTGCCTGCGTGACACGCCTGTGCTCGACTTCAGCGGGGCATGGGGCTTAGCCGCTCAACGGGTCGGGGCCCGCCCAACACGGCCGGCGGATTCGCGTACGCCCGGCAGGCCGTGGCAGCTACGGGAAAGCGGGTCCGCGTTCAGCCGTCCGTCAGGGCCGCGCCCAGCGGCGTGTGCTCGTAGCGGACGGCCCGACCGGCGCGGGTGCGGGTGACCAGGCCGGCATCGCGCAGCACCGCCAGATGGCTGCCGACGGTACCCAGGCTCAGGCCGAGCTGGGCGACCAGCTGCGTCGTCGTCGCAGGCACGTCCAGCGCGCGCAACACCTCCGCGCGGCGCGGGCCGACCAGCCGGCCCAGGGCCTCACCACCCGGTACACGCGCCACGGGGCCGAGCAGGTCCGCGATACCCCGGGCGGGATAGACCAGGGCGTACGGCCATGGCGGCTCGACGTAGCTGATCAGAGTGCCGAACACCGTCGGCATCAGCAGCAGGCCCTTGCCGGCCAGCCGGTGCCGGTCCCACTCGGTACGCGAGCCCGTGCGCACCTCGATGCTCCCGGCCTGCCCCTCGGACCGCCAGCTCACCCGTGGGTCGAGATCGGACAGGGCTGCCGCCCAGCCGTACATCGCCAGGTAACCGGCGCGGCGGACCAGGTCACGCTCCAGCACTGCCCGCAGCCGCGGCCAGTCCGGCTCGACCAGCGCCTGCCAGCTTGCCTCAAGCGCATCGGCGAGCCGGGCGACCACGTCCGGCGCGTCAAGAATGCGCTGCACGTAGCGTGGCGGCGTCCGCAGTCCCGCCAGGTTGCGGGCCAGTTCCAGGCGTGCACGGCGCAGCGGCGTGGCGCGCACGGCGGCCAGCTCAGCGGCGAAGTCGCCACCGGATCCCGACGGCGGCGGATGGATGAAGTCGGCGTTGTAGCCACCACGGCGGAACAGCGCCGTCAGCGCCCCGACCGCGGGCACCTGCCGGCGCAACCGCTCGTACCGGGGCGCGATGCGCTCGGCCCACGGCCGGAGCGGGCCGGCGGCCTGCACCCCGGCTGCGACGCGCAGCGCCTGCATCGCCTCACCCAGCGGCGAGATCGCGTAACGGGTACGCGCCACGTCGACCGGCCCCACCTCGATGGCCAGCATGTTTTGCCTCCACGCGAAAGCATAGTCACCGTGGCCGGGCTGCCGTGATGCTGTCGGCCATGACCACCACGTCCGTCGTGTCACGCCCGGCCACCTACCGTCAGGTGTTCGCTGTGGGCCAGTTCCGCGTGCTGTTCGGCAGCTACACGCTCTTCCTGACCGGCGAGACAGTACGGATGCTCGCACTGTCCGTGACCGTCTACGCGGCAACCGGGTCGCCGCTGATGTCGGCGCTGGCGTACGCGGCAGGCTTCCTGCCCTATGCCCTGGGCGGCACGCTGCTGCTGGCTTTCGCCGACCGCTGGCCCCCGCGCACCATCATGGTCGGCTACGAGGTGCTGCGCGCCGCGGTCAGCGCCGTGCTCGCCGCCGGTCTACTGCCGGTACCGGCCATGCTGGCGCTCGTGTTCGTCACGGGTTTACCCAGCGCCGTCGCCTCCGCTTCGCGCGCCGCCCTTCTGCCCGACCTGCTGGACGGCGACCGCTACGTGCTCGGCCGGGCCGTGTTCTCCATGGCGGCCGGCGGCACGCAGGTGCTCGGCTTCGCCGCCGGCGGCATGCTGATCGCCACTGTCGGTGCGCCAGGCGCGCTCTGGATCACCGCCGCGACCTGCCTGGCCTCGGCGGGCCTGCTGCAACTGCGCCTGGCCGACCACCCACCCCGCCGATCCGGCGGTTCGGCCGGCATCAGTGAGACCTGGCGGGTGAACCGGGCGCTGCTGGGCCGGCCCACGGTCCGGGCGCTGCTGCTGGCGCAATGGCTGGCACCGGCGCTGATGGTCGGCGCCGAGGGCGTGCTGGTCCCGTACGCCGCGCAGGTGGGCGCGCCCGACGCGGCCGGTCTGCTGTTCGCGGCGGTCGCCGCCGGGATGTTCGCCGGCAACCTGATCGTCGGCCGCCTGGTGCGCCCTGCGGGCCGGGAGCGGTTGGCCGGGCCCCTCGCGCTGGCGCTCGGATTGCCGCTGCTGGGGTTCGCGCTGAACCCCGGACCGGGATACGCCGCCATCCTGATGACGGTGTCCGGGTTCGGCGTCGCCTACCAGCTCGCACTCGCCCGCAGGTTTCTCGACGCAGTGCCGCAGACGCAGCGCGGTCAGGCGTTCGGTCTGCTGCTGACCGGAACGATGACGCTACAGGGCCTGGCCGCCGCGACCGGAGGCGCGCTGGGCGAAGTCGCGGCGCCGGGGCTGGTCGTCACCCTGGCCGGCGCGGCCTCGGCCATCGCCGCCCTGCTGTCCTGGCGAACGCTGTCGCCCAGCGGGTGTCGACGTCGGCACGGTCGAGCCTGACCCGGCGATGCTGACCTGTGTGCCGCGCGCCCGGCGGCTGTAGACCGGCAAGAGGTCGCGACTGTTCCTGCCACTCGGTCTGTGGCACCGCGACCGCGGCGGGCGTCGGTCCACGGCAGACGACAAAAGGAAAGGCAAGGAAGTTTTCCACCTCCTGCCCTCTTCAGGATATATCGCATCGTGGGTCTTGCGGCAAGACCCGGGGCGTGCCGCAGAATCTCCGATCGAAGCCGGAACCTGCGGAAACCGGGGATTCGCCAGCTACGCGCGCCTCTGTCGATCTACGGGTCTCGCCGGACGGCGCGGAGCAGCCGGTCGAACCGCAACCTTGGTGGGTGAGGGGTCTTCGTGATTGACGTGATCGTGGTCGGCGGCGGACCGACCGGGCTGATGCTGGCTTGCGAGTTGCGGCTGGCCGGAGTGCGTGTCGTCGTGCTGGAGAAGCTGACCGAGCCGACCGGGCAGTCCCGCGGTCGCGGCCTGCACGCGCGCAGCGTCGAGGTGATGGACCAGCGCGGCCTGCTGGACCGGTTCCTCGTGGTCAGCGAGAAGTTCCAGGTCGGCGGTTTCTTCGGCGGCATCTTCAAGCCGTGGCCGGACCGGTTGGACACGGCGCACCCGTACGGGCTCGCCACCGCGCAGCCGGACACCGAGCGGATACTCGACGAGCGCGCGCTCGAACTCGGTACCGAAATCCGGCGCGGCTGCGAACTGGTCGGGTTGGGCCAGGACGAACACGGGGTGACCGCCGAACTGGCCGACGGCACGCGGCTGCGCTCGCGTTACCTGGTCGGCTGCGACGGTGGCCGCAGTGCGGTGCGCAAGCTGCTCGGCGTCGGTTTCCCCGGCGAGCCCGCCAGGGTCGAAACGCTGCTGGGTGACCTGGAGGTGACCCAGGATCCGGCGACGATCGCCGCGATCGTGGCGCAGGTCCGCAAGACCGAACTGCGGTTCGGCGCCATCGCGGACGTGGACGGGCACGAGGGGGTGTACCGGATCGTCGTACCGGCCGACGGTGTGGCCGAGGACCGTACGACCGGGCCGACCCTTGAGGAGTTCAAGCGGCAGCTGCGGGCCTTCGCGGGCACCGACTTCGGCGTCCACTCGCCGCGCTGGCTGTCCCGGTTCGGTGACGCCACCCGGCAGGCCGAGCGCTACCGGGTCGGCCGGGTGCTGCTGGCCGGCGACGCGGCACACATCCACCCGCCGACCGGCGGGCAGGGGCTCAACCTCGGCGTGCAGGACGCGTTCAACCTCGGCTGGAAACTGGCCGCCGAGGTCAACGGCTGGGCACCGGACGGGCTGCTCGACAGCTACCACACCGAACGGCACCCGGTGGGCGCCCGTGTACTGAGCAACACCCGCGCGCAGGTGACGCTGCTGGGGGCCGAGCCGGGTCCGACCGCGCTGCGGGAGCTGCTCTCGAAGCTGATGGACTTCGAGGAGGTGAACCGGTACGTGACCGAGATGATCACCGCGATCGGGATCCGCTACGACTTCGGCGAGGGCCACGAGCTGCTCGGCCGGCGGATGCGGGACGTGCAGCTGAAACAGGGTCGCCTCTACGGGCTGATGCACGGTGGCCGCGGACTGCTGCTCGACCGGACCGGCCGGCTTTCGGTGACGGGTTGGGCAGATCGGGTCGACCACGTCGTCGACACCAGCGAGGAGGTGGACGTGCCGGCGGTGCTGCTGCGCCCGGACGGCCACGTGGCGTGGGTCGGTGAGGACCAGCAGGATCTGCTCGGCCGGCTACCCGGGTGGTTCGGTGCCGCTGTCGGATGAACGCGCGGTCGCGGTTCGAAGAGCGGGACGTGTGCCAGGGACCTACCGGCCCGATGTCCGCAGCAGCGACTCGACCGCCTCGGGGACCGAGTCGACGGTGAGGTCCGGTGCCGGGCCGGCCGACGACCACGACACGGGCCGATGTCGGGGCCGCAACCAGACTGTCCGCAGCCCGGCCGCACGACCACCGGCGACGTCGAGGTGCAGACTGTCGCCGATCATCCATCCGCCGTCACCGTCGCCGGATCCGCACCGCCGGGCGGCGAGCCGGAAGATCTCGGGATCGGGTTTGCGGATGCCGACCTCGTCGGAGATGCACCATCCGTCGACCAGGCCGTCCAGCCCGGTGTTGCGGATCTTCCCGAGCTGGTTGTCGGTCATGCCGTTGGTGACGATCCCGATCCGCCACCGGCCGCGCGCAACCGCGTCGAACAGTGCCAGCGGCCGCATCCCGGCACGATATCCGGCCACGAGCCGGGCCGGTTGCGGCGCGGGCCGACGACTACCGGTGTTGCCGTACGGCGCCGAGGCGGGCGAGTTCGTCCGGGGTCAGGCGCAGCGTGCCGGCGGCGACGTTGGCGACCAGGTGGTCCGGGTCGCCGGTTCCGGGGATGGCCAGCACGTGCGGCCCGAGGTGCAGTGTCCACGCCAGCCGGACCTGCGCCGCCGACACCCCGTGGGCGGCCGCGACGGACAGCACCTCGTCGTGGTCGCCGTGACCCGCGCCCGCCTCCCGGCCGGCGCCGGCGATCGCGAAGAACGGTACGAACGCGATCCCCTGGTCACCGCAGGAGCGGAGGAGATCGTCGTCTTCGGGCGGGGCGTCGAGCCCGTACCGGTTCTGCACGCAGACGACCGGGGCGATGGCCCGGGCCTGCGTCAGCTGTTCGGGGCCGACGTTGGATACGCCGAGGTGACGGATCAGGCCGGCGTCGCGCAGCAGGGCCAGCGCGCCGAACCGGTCGGCGATCGATTCGGTTCCGCTGACCCGCAGGTTGACCACGTCGAGGTGGTCCCGGCCGAGCTGACGCAGGTTCTCCTCGACCTGCCCCCGCAGCTGCTCCGGGCGAGCCTGCGGCGACCACTGTCCCGACGGGTCCCGGCCGGGTCCGACCTTCGTCGTGATGACCAGGTCGTCCGGGTACGGGGCCAGCGCACGGTTGATCAGTTCGTTGGCGGACCGCAGGGGCGAGAAGTAGAACGCCGCGGTGTCGATGTGGTTCACGCCGAGGTCGACCGCCCGCCGCAGAACGGTGATCGCCCGGTCCCGATCGCTCGGGGTGCCGTCGGTGTTCGAGGTCAGCCGCATCGCACCGAATCCGAGCCGGTTGACCGTACGGTCGCCGAGGGTCCAGGTGCCCGCCGACGCCGCGCCGGTCGTCTCCGAAGTCATCATCGGAGTCTGTCACGGCGGGCCGGGACGCCCGGCGGAGCACCGGTACGGGGCGACGAAAAGTGGGCCCGTACCGGAATGGAACCCTGCGTGGGGCGTGGCGCGACCGGCACCCGTGACCCGGGCACGGGTGCCGGTCGCGCCGTCGCGGGTCAGCCGAGCAGGTCCTCGATGAGGTCGGCGGCCCGGTCGGTGCCGCCCTCGGCCCTGGCATCGGCACGCAGGGTGGCGCAGCGCTCGGCGACGTCCTCGTCGCCGGTGAGGGCGAGCAGGGTGCTGCGCAGGGCGTCGGCGGTGGCGTCGGCGGTGTCGATCCGCCGGGCGACGCCGAGTTCGACCAGCCGGTCGGCGTTGGTGAACTGGTCGACGGCCTGTGGCACGGCGATCATCGGGGTGCCGGTGAACAGCCCCTCGCTGCTGCCGCCCATACCGGCGTGGGTGACGAACGCGTCGGCCTGTTCGAGGATCGCCAGCTGCGATACCCACGGGTGCACCTCGACGTTGCCGGGGATGGCGCCGAGTTCGGCCGGGTCGGTGTGTTTCCCGACCTGGAGTACGACGTGCCAGCCGGGCAGGTCGCCGTACGCGGCCAGGCACTGCCGGTAGAACTCCGGTTGCCGGGTGTACGCCGACCCGAGCGAGACCAGCAGCACCTTCCCGGCGTCGGCCGGCCGGGTCCAGGCGCCCTGGTGGGTGCGCTTTCCGAAGCAGGGGCCGACGAACGTGACCGCGTCGGGGTCGACCCGGTCGGCGTACGGCTGCATGGCTCGGGGGATCAGGGCCAGCGCCCGGTCCGGCCGGCCACTGAACGCGTCGACGTCGGTGGTGGTGGCGCCGCTGCCAGCGAGCCAGACGGCGAACCTCGCCCAGAACTCGTCGGCGCCCGGCAGCGCCCGCAGGTGCACGCCGACCTCTTCCTCGTAGCCGTCCCAGGCCACATAGGTCGGGGAGAGCTGCACGACGGGGCGCGAATGCGCCTCGGCGAGGGCGCGGGCGGCGAACGAGCCGATGTCGTACAGGTACAGGTCGGCCGGGTCGTCGTCGTAGCGGGAACGCAGCTGCGGCAGTGCCTGGATGGAGTCGTCGAGGAAGACCCCCATCGCGGCGATCGGGTCGTCGGGCCAGTCGTGGTCGGCGACCGGGAGGGTGGAGTCGCAGCGGACGAACTCGGCGCCGGTGGCGCTGACCAGGTCCGCTACGGCCGGGTCGTTGGCGTACGTCACCCGGTGGCCGCGGGCGACCAGTTCACGGATGACCTCGATGCTGGGCAGGACGTGGCTGATGGCGGGGATGCCGACCATCGCGACATGGGCACGACGACGTGACATGGGTGTTCCTCGTTTCAGTTCTACGGCAAAGTTGGACACGGCAAAGCCGGTGCGCCGGGTCTCACCGCGACGGGGAGACCGTTCGCGGGACGCGCACTCGGGTGGGTCGAGGACGAACGAGGTCCTCGGGCCGGGTCAGCCGTAGAGCTGGAGGAGATGCATCCGTCGATGCTATCCCGGCTCCGGCTCGTCGGCGACCGCCGGGGTGGGTTCCGGGGCCGGCGACCCGCCTAGACTGCCCGGCGATGAGCGAGAACGCGACCGCCGGGGATGTCCCGGCCGACACCCGTCCCTGTGCCCACTGTGGCCGGCCGGTCCCGCAGCGCACCGCCGCGGGTCGACCGTTCCGCTACTGCCGGGACAACGACGGCGCCTGCCAGCGGGCCTCCCGCAACTCTCGGATGCGTCACCGCAACGCGCCCGGGCTCGCCGGGCAGGTGGCCCGGACCTGGGAGGCGGTCGACCGGTTGGACCAGGTGGTCGAGAGCCTGACCGAGGCGCTGCACGCCGAGTTGTCGCCGGTCGGGGTCGAACGGCAGCTCGCGCAGGCACGCGCCGACGCCGCGACCGAGGTCGCCGCCGCGCAGACCGAACGGGACGAGGCCCGCCGGGAGGCCGAGGCGGCCACGGCGGCGCTGACGGTGGCGCACCGGTCGACGGCCGGGGCGGTCGCCGACCGGGCCACCGCGCTCGGGCAGGCCCGGCAGGCCGAGGAGCTGGCCACCGAGGCGTCGACGCGGGCGGTCGAGGCGCTGGCGGAGCGCGACGAGGCGCGGCGGGCGGTGAGCGCCGCGCAGGCGCTGCGTACCCAGGCCGAGGCCGACCGGGACGTGGCCCGCGACGACCTGCGGACGCTGCGGGCGCAGGCGGAGGCCGACCGGCGGACGATGACCGACCTGACCCGGGAACGGGACACCGCCCGCGCCGACGCGTCCCGGGCGACCGCGTCCGCCGCGCGGGCGGTCGAGGCGGCGGAGGAGTTCCGGGAGGTGGCGCAGCAGGCGCAGGGCCGGGCGGAGCGGGCCGAGGCGCAGGCGGCGACGGCGGCGCGGGACGCGGTCGCCGCCGGCGAGCGGGCGCAACGCGACGCCGAGGCGGCGGGGCTGGCGCGGGCGGCGGCGGATCGGGCGCAACGGGACCGGGAGCGGGTCGCCGGGGAGTTGCGGGCCGCGACGGAGGCGACGGCGGCGGCGCAGGCCCGGATCGGTGACCTGGTCGCCCGGCTGGAGGCCGCGCAGGCCGACCGGGACGCTGCGGCCGACCGGGTGGCCCGGCTGTCGGTGCAGGTCAGCGACCTGGCGGCGGCGCTGGCGAGCCTGAGCAGCCGGGCGTTGCCGGCGGCACCCGCCCCGACGGGTCAACTCCCACCCGCCTGAAAAAGGGCGAAACAACCCCAAAAAACCCCAGACCTCATCGGGTACGGTGGTGGCCCCGATCTCGGGTTGCGCCGTCCGGCTACGCTCGGAATGTTTGATCAGAAGTACGTTTACCGAAGGTGTCGGGAATCGCCGACCCGGTACCCATCGTTACACCGATAAGAACCAGCACCACGACCGAGGGGAATGCCGAACATGGGCGAGCGCATGCTGCGCGGAAGCCGTCTGGGAGCAGTCAGCTACGAGTCCGACCGGAACACGGAGCTCGCGCCGCGCCAGACCCGCGAGTACCTCTGCGCCAAGGGTCACCAGTTCGAGGTGCCCTTCGCCGTCGACGCCGAGGTTCCGATCACCTGGGAGTGCAAGTTCGACGGCAGCGTCGCCCGACTGGTGGATGGCACCGAGCCCGAGCAGAAGAAGGCGAAGCCGCCGCGTACCCACTGGGACATGCTGCTGGAGCGCCGTTCGATCGCCGAACTTGAGGACATCCTCGCCGAACGACTCGAAGAGGTACGGACCCGACGCGGTCGCGTCTGAACGAGCACCGGTAACGACAACCACAACCGCCCCACGGCCACCGGCCGTGGGGCGGTTTCGCGTACGGGTGACGGTCAGTTCGGTCGGTGGTCGACGATCTCGCCCTCGATCGCCGGCCCGGTGGCCGGCGGCGGTCGACTGTCGGCGGCGGGTGGGGTCGGCGGTTGCGGCGCCCCGCGGCGCACCCGGACCCGGCGCGGCCCGAACAGGTCACCGGCGACCATCGCCGACACCCGCCGCTCCGTCGCCACCCGCACCCCACGGGCGGCGAGCCGGCGCACCGGCGGAACCACGAGCAGCAGGCCGACGACCCCGCTGACCAGCCCCGGTACGGCCAACAGCAGACCCGCGCCGAGCCCGACGAGCCCGTCGACGACCTGCCTGCCCGGCGGAGCGCCGGCCTCGGCGGCGCTGCGGAACCCACGCCACGCCCGCATGCCCTCGCGGCGCAGCAGCAGCAGACCCAGGACCGACGCGGCGAGCACGAGCAGGATCGTCCACCCGAACCCGATCGCGTGGCCGACCAGGACGAAAACCACGATCTCGATGACCACGGCGAGCAGAAGTGCCAACGGCACCAGTCTCAGCCCTCGGCGCATGTCACCCCATCCGGATGATGAACGGCAGCGGAATCCCGCCCCTCAAGCATGACACGGGCCGGTTCTACGGCCACCGCGACGTGCTGTCGCCGAACCGGGCCCGACGCCGCCCCAACCCGACCCGGCGCTCTTGCAGACACCACAGGGTCACCCGCCACAACGCCTCGGCGATGATCAGCGGACTCATCTTGCTGGCCCCGTGTTTCCGCTCGGCGAAGGTGATCGGCACCTCCACGGTCCGCAAACCGGCCTGATGCGCCCGCCAGGACAGTTCCACCTGGAACGAGTACCCCTGCGAGGCGACCGACTCGAAGTCCATCTTGTCCAACGCCGGCACCCGGTAGATCCGGAACCCACCGGTGGCGTCGGAAACCGGCATACCCAGCGCCAACCGGGTGTACAGGTTCCCGCCACGGGAGAGCACCTGCCGGTGCCACGGCCAGTTGACCACCGCACCGCCGGAGGTCCACCGGGAACCGATGACGACGTCGGCGTCACGGGCCGCGTCAAGCAACCGGGGCAGTTCCTCCGGGGCGTGCGACCCGTCCGCGTCCATCTCCGCGACCGCGTCGTACCCGTGCTCGCGCGCCCAGCCGAACCCGGCCACGTACGCCGCCCCCAGGCCCTGCTTGCCGGACCGGTGCAGCACGTGGACGAACTCGTCCGCGGCGGCGAGCCGGTCGGCGACCGCCCCGGTCCCGTCGGGACTGTTGTCGTCGGCGATCAGGATCTCCACCGTCGGCACCGACTGCCGCAGCCGCTCGGTGATGACGACGACGTTGTCCGCCTCGTTGTAGGTGGGAATGACGACCAGGACCCGCCCCACGCCCGGATAACCCGGCATGCGTTCGACCGCACCGGTTGGCTCACTCACCGATCCTCCGCATCTGCCGCGGCCGCGGGGTCGAGTTCACCCCCCGCCACCGACGGACCGTCTACGGGGACCACCCGGCGGCGGCGAACCACCACGGCCGCCACGAGCGCCGCGACGGCCAACCCCACCAGCACCACCTCGGGCCAGAAACCGACCCGGGTGGCGACCGTACGGGCGTCCCCGAGGTGCACTTCCCGGACCACCACCGCTGGGGTGTTGAACCCGGTTGCACCGGTTACCCGCCCATCGGCCCCGACGAACCCGGACACCCCGACCGTGGAGGCCATGAGTGCCTCACGACCGTGCTCGACCGCCCGTAACCGCACCATCGCCATCTGCTGGAGGGCCTCGGCCTCGTTGAACGTCGCGTTGTTCGTCTGCACCACCAGCAGCTGCGCCCCACCGGTGACGGTGTCCCGGACCACCTCGTCGTAGGCGACCTCGAAACAGATCACGTCGCCGAGGGTGAGCCCGCCGGCGGTGACGACCCCGGGGCGGGTGCCGGCGACGAAGTCGGACCGGACCCGGTCGACCTGCGAGCTGACCTTCCGGGCGATGCTGCGCAACGGGATGTACTCCGCGAACGGCACCGGATGCCGCTTGAAGTACATCTGGTCCAGATCCGGGCCGGTCCCCGGCAGCCACAGCAGCCCCGTGTTGCGGACCTGCCCGGGGCCGGGACCGAGGAGCACCGCGCCGACCAGGATCGGTGCCCGGATCGCATCCGCCGCGGCGGTGATCTCGGCCGCCGCCGTGCTGTCCCGCAGCGGGTCGACGTCGCTGGCGTTCTCCGGCCACACCACCAGGTCCGGTTGCTGCGCCGTCCCGGCGGCGACCCGGGCGGCCAGGTCGATGGTGGCGTTCGCGTGGTTCTCCAGCACCGCCCGCCGCTGGGCGTTGAAGTCCAACCCGAGCCGGGGCACGTTGCCCTGCACGATCGCCACGGTGGCGCTACCGGCACCGGAGCCGCCCCCGAGCGGCACCAGGAACCCGACCAGCACCACCGCACCCGCCGCCCCGAGCGCCGCGTACGGCGCCCAGCCGCCCCGGCCCCCGGCCGTTCCCGTGGGCCGCCGCCCGGTGACCGCCCACCAGGCGGCCGCGACCAGGAACCCGCCGACGAGCGCCGTCCCGAACGTCACCAGCGGCGCCCCACCGACCGCCGCCCACCGCACCAGCGGCGCATCGGCCTGGCTGAACGCCAACCGCCCCCACGGGAACCCGCCGAACGGGGTCCGGTCGCGCAGCGCCTCCTGCGCCACCCACAGCAGCCCGGTCACCACCGGCCACGACCAGCGCCACCGGTCGACGACCGGGCTGACCAGGGCCGTCGCCAGGCCCAGCAGGGCCAGGTAGCCGGCCTGCAAACCGGACAGCAGCAGCCACGGCAGGTCACCGGTGTGCAGGTTCGTCCAACTCAGCATCGGCACGAACAGGGCCAGGCCGGTCAACGCCCCCAGCCCCGCGCCGGCCCGCAACCGGCGGCGGTGGGTCGCGGCCGCGAGCAACGCCACCCCGACCGGCGCCAACCACCACAGCCCGTACGGCGGGAAGGCGGCCAGCAGGGCACCGCCGCCGGCCAGCGCCGCCAGCACCGCTACCCACAGCGGCAGCGGCCGGGGCCGCACCGGGTCCGGGTCCCGACCCGCACCGACCCGCGTGTCCACCATCGTCACCTGTGTCTCACCGCCCGTCCGGCCACCACCGAACCGAACGGCGGTGGATCTCCCCGGCGAAGGCTACCGGCCCGACCCGCGCCCGCCACCACGTCCGCCCCCGACACCACGGGACGACACCGGCCGGCGGGGCCGCCGCGAATGACAAAATCGGGGCGCGGCCAGTGGCCGCGCCCCGACGCTCCCAGGCCCTTCCCGGCCGGTGTGGCAGAGATGACCCGTCACGACCTTCGGACCGACCGGAGGGAGACTGGCTGTCCCCGTCAGGCCGTTGTCTACTGGCCGTGCACGTCATCCTGCCCTTACACCGGTAACCGCGGCCGGTTCGCGCCGCCCCGCCGACCCCCGCCCGCTGGACCTGGCCGCTGCGACATCGAAAACAGTCACTCGGCCAGCGGACGAAGGGACGAAGCGAACAACAGCCGCTTCCCGTAGTAGGACTCAAAGACGGTACGTGGTGCACCCCCGGCCGTGTCAACTGCCAGCGGCCAAGTCAGCCCGACCAATTCGGCGTGTCGGACCCCGCGGGTCGCCGGGTCAGCGCTCACCGAGCAAATGCCGCCGCAGCAACCCGACCGCCGTGTCCGGATGTTCCGCGGCCAGCAACCCCGCGGCGGCCAGCACATACTGATCATCGACGACCGGTGTCGCCGACCTCGGCAACGCCCAACCACCGCCGTGGTCGGTCAACACCGCATCGAGCACCGCCACCGCCTCCCGGGGACCGGCGTGGCGAAGGACACCCCCCGAACCAATCACCAACCGGACGTCGCGCAGATCCCGGCCCGCACCGTCGCCGACCGCCGCGCCCCGCGCGTGCCGCCGCAACGCGACCGTCGCCGCCAACCCGGCGATCCGCCAATCCACCACCCAGGCATCCGGATCAACGGCCAGAAACCCCGGATTCGCGGCCCGCTCCGCCGCCGCGACGGTCAACACCTCCAGCTCACCCGGAGCCAGCATCCGCTCCGCCCGCGCCGCCACCACCACCCCCGGGGCGCTCCACCGCATACCGAGGTCCCCCTCGACCGTCCGGGCCCGCCACAACATCCCCGCCGCCGCCCGCGCCGGCCCCGACGCCCGCTCGTCCGGCGTCAGCACCGAATACACGTCCGTGGTCGCACCACCGACGTCGACGACCACCAGGTCACCGGGAAGCTGGTCGGCGAGCACCTCCACCCCGGTCAGCACCGCCTCCGGGGTCGCCGCCCGGACCAGCCGGGCGAACCGCGTACCACGCGACAACCGCTTCCCGCCGATCACATGCCGCAGGAACACGTCCCGGATCGCCGCCCGCGCCGACAACGGCGCCAACACCCCGATCCGCGGCAACACGTTGTCGGCCACCGTCACCGGCACCCCCCGACCGGCCAACACCCCGACGACCTCCGACCGGACCTCCACGTTGCCGGCCACCACCACCGGCACCCGCCACCGGGCCGCCGCCAACCGGGTCGCGTTGTGCACCAGCACCTCGCCGTCACCGCCGTCGGTGCCGCCGACCAGCAGCACCACGTCCGGCCGCGCCGCCCGCAACCCGGCGAGCCCCGCCCGGTCCAGCCGGCCCGCGCCGACGTGCACCACCCGCGCCCCGGCCGACAACCCCACCTGCTGCCCGGCCCGCGCCGTCACCAACTCCTCGTAACCGACGACCGCCAGACGCAACCCGCCACCGGCCGACGAACACACGTACCACGGCGCACCGGCTGCGGCCGGCACGTCCACCGTCGCCGCCGCCACCGCCGCGTCCAGGCCGTGCAGCACGTCCGAGGCGACCGTCGTCGGCCGCGCCGCCGCCCCCACCAGGGCACCGGTGGCCAACTGCACCACCGCGACCTTCGTGAACGTCGACCCGACATCGGCGCAGACCGCGTACCCGCTCACAGCAACCGCGCCACCGCGCCCGGCGCCCCACCCGGAGGCGGCGCCGGCACCACCACCGTCCCGGTCGCCGTCACCGCCACCACCGGCGGATCCAGCACCGCCGCCGCCGACTCCCCCAACTCCGGCCGCCCCCGACACACCACCCGACACTCGAAGTCGATCTCCCGGCTGCGGGTGCCGACCCGGGTCACCGTCGCCACCACCTCCAGCACGTCACCGGCCCGCATCGGCGCCCGGAACTGCACCTGCGAGTACGACGCGAACAACCCCTCGTCCCCGTCGGTACGGATACACACCTCCGTCGCCACATCCCCGAACAACCCCAACGCGTACGCCCCGTCGACCAGCGCCCCGGCATAGTGCGCGTGCCCGTACGACACATACCGCCGGTGGACCACCGTCAACCCGACCCGCTCGTCGCTCACCGCCGCGCCCCCTTCACCGCACCGACCCGGACCTCCCGGTTGACCACCAACTCGTGCACCAGGTAACTGGCCACCTCACGCGGTGTCGTACCCCGACCGAAGATCCGATCCACCCCCAACTCACCGGTCATCATCTCGTCGAACCTGGGCCCACCGACGATCAGCAACGGCCGCCGCCCCGCCGGCATCGCCTCCCGGAACGCCGCCGACATCTCCCTGGTGTTGTGCAGGTGCGCGTCGCGCTGCGTCACCACCTGCGACACCAGCACCGCGTCGGCCTTCTCCACCCGGGCCGCCTCGACCAGCTCCGGCACACTCACCTGCGCGCCCAGGTTCGTCACCTTCAACTCCCGGTAATATTCCAAACCCTTCTCACCCGCGACCCCCTTGACGTTGAGGATCGCGTCGATCCCGACCGTGTGCGCGTCCGAACCGATACACGCCCCCACCACCGACAACTTGCGCCGCAGCCGGGACTTCACCAACGCGTTGACCTCCTTCGCCGACAGCAACGGGAAGTCCCGCTCCACCACCCGTACGGAATCGAGGTCGACCAGGTGATTCACCCGCCCGTAGACGACGAAGAAGGTGAACCCGTCACCCATCTGCTTCGCGTGCACCAGCATCGCCGGCTCCAGGCCCATCTTCCCGGCCAACTGCAACGCCGCACCCTCGGCCCGCTTGTCGTGCGCGATCGGCAACGTGAACGACACCTGCACCATGCCGTCACCGGTCGTGTCCCCGTACGGCCGCACCACCGGCCCGGTCACGCCGCCACCGCCGCACCCCGGGCGGCCGCCGCGGCCTGGTCCCGTTCCAGCAACTCCGTCGCCGGGTTGTAGTAGCCGTCCGCGTGCACCGCCACCCCGTTGCGGCCCTTGCCCCGGTCCGCCGGCCGCTTCATGATCCCGAACGTGCCCTCGGCGATCGCGTTCAACAACGTGTCGTCGGCGATCCGGGACAACAACCCCACCGCATCGTCCAACACCCGCGCCGCCCGCCGCTGGATGAACCCACCCGACGCCGGCACGAAATCCTCGTGCAACCCACCGGCGGCGTTCAGCACGTACCTGACGTTTTGCAGGGCGATGTCCCGGTCGGACAACCACGGCGTCACCACCGCCTCGGTCATCATCCCGACCAGCAGGATCCCCTGCCCGGTCATCGCCCCCGCCAGGTTGAAGAACCCGTCCAACAGGTTCCCCCGGAACACGTCCCCGGTCATGTGCTTCGTCGGCGGCATCCACTTCAACGGCGCCTCCGGGAACAACTCCCGGGCCAGCAACGCGTGCGCCAACTCCAACCGGAACGACTCCGGCACATCCGGATTGATCTCGAACGCGTGCCCCAACCCCAACTGCCAGTCCGCCAACCCCGCCTCATGCGCGAAGAACTCGTTGAGCAACTGCGACACCGTCACCGTGTGCGCCTCGTCCACCGCGTCCGCCGTGGTCAGGTAGTTGTCCTCACCGGTGTTGATGATGATCCCCGCCCGCGCGTGGACCTGCCGGGAAAACCGCTGGTCGACGAACGTACGGATCGGGTTGATGTCCCGGAACAGAATCCCGTACATCGAATCGTTCAACATCATGTCCAGCCGCTCCAGGCCGGCCAACGCCGCCATCTCCGGCATACACAACCCGGACGCGTAATTCGTCAACCGCACGTACCGGCCCAACTCCCGCGACGACTCGTCCAACGCCGCCCGCATCAGCCGGAAATTCTCCTGCGTCGCGTACGTCCCCGCGAAACCCTCCCGGGTCGCCCCCTCCGGCACGTAGTCCAACAGGGACTGACCCGTCGACCGGATCACCGCGATCACATCCGCACCCGCCCGCGCCGCCGCCTGCGCCTGCGGAATGTCCTCGTAGATATCCCCCGTCGCCACGATCAGATAGATCCACGGCCGCCGCACCGGATCCCCGTACCGCCGCACCAGCCGCTCCCGCTCGACCCGCCGCCGGTCGACCAACCGCAACCCCGCACCCACCGCCCGCCGCGCCGCCGACCTGGCCACCGTCGCCGCCTTCCCCGACGGCACCACGAAACCCACCGACCCGGCCGCCGCCTTCTGCGCCAACAACGTCAGACCGGCACCGACCTCACCACCGGCCAGACCCTCCCGCGCCAACGCGTCGAACACCGGCAACGCCACCCCGTGACCCAACCCGACCTCGGCCACCACGGCGTCGACCAACCGGTTCACCCACGGAATCCCATCCGGATCCGCCCCCGTCACCCCGGCCAGCCGCAACACGGCCCGCTCCACCGACACCGTCGTATGACCACGGGCCAGATCCACCACCGGCTGCCCGGCCCGGCGCGCCAACTCCCGCGCCCGGGCCACCACCGCCGCGTCCAACGCGAGCTTGTCCGTCACGACGTTCCTTCCTCGAAACCCGCCGAGGCGGCTCAGTCGAGCGCCTCGTAGATCACCTGACCGCGCAGCACCGTACGCCGACACACCGGCAACGGCGTCGGATCCGCCGGCCCCCGCAACTCCGCCTCCTCGGCCACCAACACCGGCAACCCCCGGTCGACCCCCGCCGGCGCCGACCACACCGCGAACGTCGCCGGCGCACCCGGCGCCAACACCCCCTCGTCGTCCCGGAACACCGCCCGCCACCCACCCCGGGTGTGCGCCGCGAACGCCGCCCGCCCACTCATCCGCTGCGCCGGATTGAAATGCGCCATCGCCGCCCGCACCGAACCCCACGGATCCAACGGCGTCACCGGCGAATCCGACCCGAACGCCAACGTCACACCCACCCCGTGCATGGCACCCATCGGATTCGACTCCAACGAGCGCGCCACCCCCAACCGCTGCGCGTACATCCGATCCTCGCCACCCCACAACCGGTCGAACGCCGGCTGCATGCTCGCCACGATCCCGTACTCGACAAAACCCGCTATCAACCGCTTACTCATGATCTCCGCGTGCTCCACCCGGTGCCGGGCCGCCCGCAACCGATCCACCCCCAACGACCGGGCCGCCAACGCGAACCCGTCCAACACCGTCGAGATCGCCGCATCCCCGATCGCGTGGAACCCGCCCTGCATCCGATGCGCCGCACAATCCAACAGGTGGTCCCGGACCTGCTCCGCCGACACGTACCCGTGCCCGCACCCACCGCCGTCACCATCGGAGTACGCCGACGACAGATGCGCCGTACGCGAACCCAACGCCCCGTCGGCGAACAGATCCCCACCCGCACCCACCGCGCCCAACTCCCGCGCCCGCGCCGCCCCCGACAACTCACCCCAGTAACCGAACACCTCCGGGCAGCCGTCCCCGGACAACGCCAACACCCCGGTGAAATCCACCTCGTCGGAAATATCCGGACCACCACACTCGTGCACCGCCGCGATCCCCAACGACGCCGCCCGCGCCAACGCCACCCGCTGCGCCGCCGCCCGCTGCGCCCGGGTCACCGACCCGAACGCCAGCGCCCGCACCACGTGGTGCGCGTCCCGCCGCAACCACCCCGACCCGTCGTACCCCGGCGCCGCAACCACCTCGGGGGCCGCCGCCAACAACGCCGACGAACACAACGCCGAATGAATCGACGCCTGCGACAGATACACCGGCCGCCCACCTGCCGCCCGGTCCAACTCCACCGCCGACGGCGGCAACTGGTCCGACCAACTCGACTCGTCCCAGCCATGCCCCAACACCACCGCGTCCACCGGCAACGACGCCGCGAACCCGGCCACCGCCGCCAGCACCGCCGCCGCCGACCCCGCCGACGACAGATCCAACCCGGACAACGCCAGACCGGTATCCGTCGCGTGCACGTGCGCGTCCACGAACGCCGGCGTCACCAACGCACCCGCCAGATCCACCACCCGGTCGGCAACCGGCGCGTCCGCGTCGGCACCGATCCAGGCGATCCGATCGTCCCGGATCAACAACGCGGTCGCCCGAGGGTCACCGGGGCAGTAGAGGTGGCCGCCGCGGTACAGAGTCGAGGGGGAAGTCATGTGATCAGTCTGCCGCGATCCGGGCCTCGAACAACCCACGCACCCCGGCGTCCGACCGCACCAGATCCACCGCCAACTCGGCGTGCCCCGGCACGTACCCGTTCCCGACCAGCATCGTCACGTCGGCGGCCAACCCCTCCGCGCCCAACGCCGCCGCCGCGAAACTCGTCGCCATCGAGAAGAAGATCACCGTACCGCCGTCGGCCGTCGCCAGGATCGCCCCGTGCTCGCACCCCGGCACGTCCACGCACACCACCGTCACGTCCGCCGGACCACCCAGCGCCCCGGTCACCGCCGCCGCCAACGCCACCGGATCACGGGCGTCGGCCAACGCGACCTCCGTCGCCAGCCCGGCCGCGACCAGCCGGTCCCGCTCCGCCGACACCGGCACCACCCCCACCGTACGACCGGCGCCCGCCCGCCGCGCCGCGACCAGCGCCAACGCCCCGCTCTTACCCGCCCCGCCGAGCACCGCCACCGACGGCGACGGGTAACCCGCCACCACCCGCGCGGTCAACGCCGGCGCCCCGCACACGTCCAGTACGGCCAACGCCAACCGCGGATCGAGATCGTCCGGCAGCACCGCGACCACCGACCGGGCGAACAGCACCGCGTACCCGGTGCACGGCACCTGCTCGCCGCGCCCGTCCCAGCCGGCCAGCCCGTCGGTGACGACCAGCGGGGTCAGCGTCAGCGACACCAGCGTCGCGACCCGGTCACCGGGGGACACCCGCAGCGGCGAGGACGGTCCGACCTCGTCCACCACCCCGATCAACATGCCACCCGAACCAGTGACCGGATTGTGCATCTTGCCCCGGTTGGCGATGATGTCCAGCACCTCGGCCCGGACCGCCGACCCGTCCCCACCATGCTTCTCCGACAACTGCCGGAAACTCGCCGCGTCCAGGTTCAACCGCTCCACCCGGATCCGCACCTCGTCCACGCCCACCGGACCACCCGGATCCAACCGCCACGCCGCCTGCGGCAACACGCCCGCCGGTTCGAGCACGCGGTGCAGCCCCACGGGTGAGGTCATCGAAGCGCCCCTTCCAGACACAGTCACGCTGCCAACAGATCGCAGCACGGGAAAACTTACGGCAGAATAATTCCTCTACAGGATATTTTCCAGTAGCCTTCGGATCGTCACCGGTACCGCGCAGCCTGAGGAGGGTCCGTGACGCAGACACAACCAGTTGAGGCCATCCCAGCGCCCCGACCGACCGACACCGCGACACCACTGGCCGCCCAGCCCTACGAATACCGCCGCCGACCCCTGGTCGAACCCGACTGGACCCGCTTCCCCGGCTGGCGCCACATCACCCGCGAACAGTGGGAATCCGCCCAGTGGCAACGCGTCAACTGCGTCAAGAACGCCAAACAGCTGCGCGCCGTACTCGGCGACCTCGTCGACGACAGCTTCTACACCGACCTCGCCGCCGACCAGGCCGCGCTCGCCACCATGTCGATGCTGGTCCCACCACAGATGATCAACACCATGGTGCCGGACGCCCCGATGACCACCGAGGCATTCCTGGCCGACCCGATCCGGCGCTACATGATCCCGGTCGCCTCCGACCGCCGCACCGACTGGCCATCACACCCGTACGCGACCCGGGACTCACTCCACGAACACGACATGTGGGTCGCCGAGGGGCTCACCCACCGCTACCCCACCAAGGTCCTCGCCGAACTGCTCTCCACCTGCCCCCAGTACTGCGGGCACTGCACCCGGATGGACCTCGTCGGCAACTCCACCCCGGCCGTCGACAAACTCAAACTCAGCCTCAAGCCGGTCGAACGCTACGACGCCCACATCGGCTACCTGCGCGCCCACCCCGGCGTACGCGACATCGTCGTCTCCGGCGGCGACGTGGCCAACGTCCCCTGGCGCAACCTTGAGTCCTACCTGATGCGGCTGCTCGAAATCGAAACCATCCGCGACATCCGGCTCGCCACCAAGGCGCTGATGGGACTCCCCCAGCACTGGTTGCAGCCCGACGTCGTCGAGGGCCTGGAACGGGTCGCCCGGACCGCCGCCCGACGCGGCGTCAACCTCGCCATCCACACCCACGTCAACCACGCCCAGTCGCTCACCCCGCTGGTCGCCCGCGCCGCCCAGACCGCACTTGAGGTCGGCGTACGCGACGTACGCAACCAGGGCGTGCTGATGCGCGGGGTGAACGCCACCGCACCCGACCTGCTCGACCTCTGCTTCGCACTCCAGGGCGAGGCCGGAATCCTGCCGTACTACTTCTACATGTGCGACATGATCCCGAACGCCGAACACTGGCGGGTGCCGGTCTGGCACGCCCAACAACTCCAGCACGACATGATGGGCTACCTGCCCGGTTACGCCACCCCACGGATCGTCTGCGACGTACCGTTCGTCGGCAAGCGCTGGGTGCACATGCTCACCGAGTACGACCGCGAGCGCGGCATCTCCTACTGGACCAAGAACTACCGCACCTCGATCGAGTCGGCCGACCTGACCGCCCTCGGCCGCCGGTACGCCTACTACGACCCGATCGACACCCTGCCCGAATCGGGTAGGGCCTGGTGGACCACGCACGACCCGACCTGATCTTCGTACGAACACCAGTGGGGCCACCGGTACATACCGGTGGCCCCACTGTCGTCTATGCGCCTACTTGTTGAATGATTCCTTCATGTTCTTGCCGGCGTCCTTGACGTTCTCGCCGGCCTGCTTGGCCTTGGCGCCGGCCTGCTGACGAGAGCCCTCGGCGCGCATCTGCTCGTTGTCGGTCTTGTCGCCAAACTTCTCCTTGGCGGCGCCCGTCATCTGGTCGGCCTTCTGCTTGGCCTTATCGGTGAGGCTCATCTCGACTCCTCGTGACTAGTCCGGTGTTCGGCCACCCGATGAGTCCCCGGTCCGGCATCGGTGAAAACCTGTGGATGGGTGGCGCACACCCCGTAGTTCGTCCTAGGAAGCTAGGTGCATCGAACGTGCTTAACTAACCGGGTGACTGAGATCGTTCTCATCCGGCACGGCGAAACCGAGTGGAGTGCCGCGCACCGGCACACCTCGTACACCGATCTGGGCCTTAGCCCCGACGGCGAGCGGGAGGCCCGCGCGGTCCGCGACCAGCTCGCCGGCCGGGCCTTCACCGCCGTCCTGGCCAGCCCCCGGACCCGGGCGCTGCGCACCGCCGAACTCGCCGGCCTGACCGTCACCTCGGTCGACGACAACCTCGCCGAGTGGAACTACGGCAGCTACGAGGGCCGCACCACCGCCCAGATCCAGCGGGAACGCCCCGACTGGAACCTGTGGACCGACGGCTGCCCGGAGGGCGAGTCCCCCGACCAGGTCGGCGCCCGACTCGACCGGATCCTGGACCGGGCCGCCGACCTGCTCGCCGACGGGGATGTCGCCCTGGTCGCCCACGGGCACAGCCTCCGGGTGGCCGGCGCCCGCTGGATCGGGCTACCCGCCAGCGGCGGCGGCCTCCTCCGGCTGGACACCGCCACCATCTCCGCCCTCGGTCACGAGCACGGACGCCGGGTGATCCAACGCTGGAACACCGGCGGCGCGGCCAGCCTCACCGCGCCGGGCGGCTGATCCGCGGCGGCCGACTCTCGTAGGGGGTGGACAGGACCACGGTGGTCCGGGTCGTCACGCTCGCCGAGGTACGGATCTCCTGCAACACCCGCTCCAGGTCCGCCGGACTCGCGACCCGGACCAGCAGCAGGTAATTGTCCTCCCCCGCCACCGAGTAGCAGGACTCGATCTCCGGCAGGTGGGCCAGCCGCTCCGGCGCGTCGTCCGGCTGCGACGGGTCGAACGGCCGGACCGCCACGAAGGCCGTCAGCGGCAACTCCAGCGCGTCGAACGACACCCGGGCGGTGTAACCGGTGATGACACCGCGCTGTTCCAGCCGGCGTACCCGCTGGTGCACCGCGGACACCGACAGCCCCACCTTCTCGGCCAGATCGGTGTACGACAAGCGGCCGTCGGCGGTCAGCGCGGCGATGATGGCACGGTCGACTTCCTCCACGCGAAGAACCTACCGGCAAAGGCCCTCATCCGACGAAATCGATCCCACGGACGCGCCGCCGCACGGCCGTGGCTGGTGGTGGGCCTGTCGCCGCGCGGGAGGTGGCGGGGCCCGCCGGGTTGGCACCCAGGGGCCCCGCCGATCAGGCCGCCGGGAGTTCGAAGCCGAGCCGAGCCACCGTGCCCCAGCGGTCGACCTGCCGGGTCAGCACGTAGATGGACTCGAACGCCGCCAGCCGCCCGCCCCGCTCGTCCAGCCGGGCGAACCGGGTCCGCACGTGCACCTGGTCGGGGGTCGAGGGCAACGCCTCGACCGACTCCCAGACGCTGCGCCGCCAGCCCGTCGCGAGCAGCAGGGCCAACTCCGGCTCGGACCGCTTGACGTAGTCGTCACGGTCGGGCCAGACCGTGACGACACCCTCCTGGACGCGAATGTGCGGGTAGTGCAGGGTGTCCGCCCACGCGCCCACGTCGTGGCTGTTGAGCGCACCGAGGAAGTCGTCGAGCGCGGCCAACGCCCGGTCGATGTCACTCATTCGACGATCGCCTGATGGACGAACTGACGCAGCCGCGAGTGCAGCGGCAGCGCGCTGGACGGCATCAGCTGGGTGAGGAAGACGGCGGTCAGCTCCTCGGCCGGGTCCACCCAGAAGATCGTGCTCGCCGCGCTGTGCCAGCCGTACTCGCCGTCGCTTCCGGGGACCTTGGTGGCGGCGCTGTCCAGCACCACCGCGAAGCCGAGCCCGAAACCGACGCCGGCCATCGGCATGTCCGAGAAGACCGGCCGTCCCACCGTCCGGAGGTCGGCGCCCCCGGGCAGGTGGTTGCGGGTCATGTACGACACCGTGCGCGGGCCGAGGACACGGACGCCGTCCACCTCGCCACCGCCGAGCAGCAGCCGACCGAGGCGCAGGTAGTCATCCAGGGTGGACACGAGACCGGCGCTGCCGGACAGGCAGGCCGGCTCGACGGTGCCGAGCGTGCCCAGCCCGTCGTTGCGCACGATCCCACCGTTGGGGCCGACGGTGTAGAAGGCGGCCAACCGGTCCCGCTGGCCGGCGTCCGCCACGAAGCCGGTGTCCCGCATGCCCAGCGGGCCGAGAATCCGGTCGGCGAAGAACTTGTCCAGCGGCTGCCCGGACGCGACCTCGATCACCCGGCCGAGCACGTCGCTGGAGACACCGTAGTTCCATCCGGTACCGGGCTGGAACAGCAGCGGGAACTCGGCCCAGGCGGCGCAGCACTCGGCCAGGCTCAGGCCCGGCGGCGTGCTCCACTCGTACCCGGCGGCGGTGTAGATCTCGTCCACCGGGTGGGCGCGGTGGAAGCCGTAGGTGAGGCCGGAGGTGTGCGAGAGCAGGTGCCAGACCCGGATCGGCTCACTGAGCGGGTCGGTGACCGGCCGGGACGGCGGTCCCTGGCGGTACACCCGGGCGTTGGCGAACTCGGGAATGTACCGTTCGATCGGATCCTGTAGCGACAGGGCTCCCTCCTCGACCAGCGCGAGTGCCGCGATCGACGTGATCGGCTTGGTCATCGACCACAGCCGGTAGATGGTGTCCCGTTCGACCGGCAGTCCCGCCTCCCGGTCGCGCTGGCCGCCGAACGACTCGTACGCCAGCTCGCCCCGCCGACTGACCGCGAACGACCAGCCGGGCAGCCGGCCGGCGTCCACCAGGGAGGACAGGTAGCGGTCGAGCCGGGCGAGCCGGGCACCGTCGAGGCCCGCGCGCACCGCGCCGGCCAGATCGCTTCGCTCCCGCACTGTCATCGCCACACCCTTTCGTTGGAAACTCGAATTCTTGTTCGAAGATCGACGAATAATCTAATATCGGACCCATGACCGCTTCGTTGTCGCTGTCCGCGGAGGATCTGCTCTCCACCACCCGCGCGGTACGGCTGCGCCTGGACCTCACCCGCCCGGTCGAGCCGGAGGTGATCAAGCGCTGCGTCGAACTGGCCTGCCAGGCGCCGACCGGGCGCAACCGGCAGCGCTGGGACTTCGTGGTCGTCACCGACCCCGGTCGCCGCCGCGCCCTCGCCGACCTCTACCGCCTCGGCCTTCGGGCGCCGACCCAGCCGGTGCCCTACGACGGGGTCGACCGTTCGGCCGGCGACCCGGCCGCGCAGCAGCGGATGTCGCGCAGCGCCCAGCACCTGTTCGAGCACCTGCACGAGGTGCCGGCGCTGGTCGTACCGACGGTGCGGGTCGTGCGCGTGCGCGAACCGTCCATCGTGCACCAGGCGAACACCTGGGGCTCGATCCTGCCGGCGGTGTGGAGCTTCATGCTGGCCGCCCGCGCACACGGACTCGGCACCGCCTGGACCACCCCCCACCTGCACTACGAGCGGGAGGCCGCGGAACTGCTCGGCATCCCGTACGCGACCGTGATGCAGGTGGCGCTCAGCCCGCTCGCGTACACGATCGGCACCGACTTCCGGGTCGGGCCGCGCGTCGACGTGGGTGAGGTGCTGCACCTGAACCGTTGGTGACCGCCTCACGACACACCGACCCGGGCGGGGGAAAGCCGGCGCACCATCTCCCGGGCCGCCTCGGGACCGCCGCCGAACTCCGGCGCCGGCACCAGCGCCAGCGCCGGTACGTCGATCCCGGCGGCCACGTACCGGGCCACGTGTGCCGCACACTCCTGCGGTGAGCCGTGCACGAGCAGCGCGTCCACGATGTCGTCCGGGATAGCGGCCTGCGCCCCGGCCCGGTCGCCCACCGCCCAGGCCGCCCGCACCGGGGCCAGCCGCTCGCCGCGGCCCAGCCAGTCGTGGAACGCGCTGTAGGTGCGGGCGTTCAGGATCGGCGCGAGCAGGCGACGCCCGACCGCGCGGGCGTACGTCACGTCGCGGGTCGGGCAGACGAACAGACGCGCCATCAGCTCTCCCCCGCCCAGCGCGGCCACCACCGCGGGCACGTCCTCGACCGCGAGGAAGTTGGTGGCCGCGCCGTCCGCCTCCCGCCCGGCCAGCCCGAGCATTCCCGGCCGGAGCGCGCCGACGATCAGCCTCGGTGGCGGATGGGGCAGGGCGGCGAGTTGGAACCCCTCGATGCGGAAGCTGCCGAAGTCGCCGGCGACGTACTCCCCGGCGAACGCGGCGCGCAGGAACCGGAGCGTGTCGCGCACCCGCTGGTACGGGCGCTCGAACGGGATGCCGTTGGTGGCGGTCACGAACGGTGGCCCGGACGAGCCGATGCCGAGGGTGAACCCGCCCGGAGCCGCGCCGGCCAGCGTTGCCGCGGTCATCGCCAGCAGCGCGGGGCCACGGGTCTGCACCGGTACGACCGCGGTGCCGAGGTGCAGCTCCGGAGCCCACGCGGCGGCCAACGCCAGGGGAACGAAACCGTCCGCGCCGGCCGCCTCGCCGGTCCACACGTCGGTGTAGCCCAGGTCAGGCAGTTCCTCGACGATCCGCCGGTGCGCGTACGGTGGCACGCCCGGCAGGGGCAGGGTCACGCCGTAACGCACGACGTGTCCCTTCGGGCGGCTGTTACGCCGGCACCGGCTCCCCGACCAGCGACAGCACGGTGTCGAGCAGGCCGGGGAAGCGCCGGCCCACCTCGTCGTGGCGCAGCGTCAGGTAGTGCCGGGTGCCGACGATCCGGGTGCGGGTCAGTCCGGCCTCGCGGAGCACCCGGAAGTGGTGCGACATGCTCGACTTGCTCACCGGCATTTCGAGCTCGTTGCAGCACAGCTCGCCGTCGACCGACAACCGCTGCACCACGCTCAGCCGAATCGGGTCGCTGAGCGCGTTGAAGACCGCGCTGAGGCAGACATCGTCCAGCAGGGGGTGTTGCAGATCCCGCATCGCGACCTCGCCGGGTGAGTTGCCGGTGTGCCGCGTAAAGATTACAACATTTACCGACCTTCGAACCATCGAAGCCCACGCTCACCACCGCACCCGCACCCGGTACCGGCGCAGCCACGCGTCGAGCAGCAGCGCCCTGGGCAGCCACGGCGGCGGGCTGTACGTACCGGTGGACCACACGTCGCCGTCCAGCAGCGGCCGCAGCGCGTCCGCGTTCAGCAGCGGCCGGGCCGGCGAGGACGGGTCGCCGAGCAGGTCGCGTACCGCGTCCCGGATCGCCGTCAGGTACTCCGGGCTCTGCCCGAACGGGAAGCCGCTCTTGGGTCGCCGTACCACCTGCTCGGGCAGCAGGTCGGCGGTCGCCTCGCGGAGCACACCCTTCTCCTGGCCGCCGAGGCGCTTGATCGACCAGGGCACGTTCCACAGGTACTCGACCAGGCGGTGGTCGCAGAACGGCACCCTGACCTCCAGCCCGAGCCGCATGCTCATCCGGTCCTTGCGGTCCAGCAGGAACGGCAGGAAGCGGGTGATCTGTAGGTGGAACACCTCCCGCATCCGCCGGTCGACGCCCTGCTCGCCGGGCAGCCGGGGCACCTCGGCCACCGCCTCGGCGTACCGGTCGGCCATGGCCGCGTCCAGGTCCAGGTGGGCACGCAGGTCGGCGGAGAGCATGGCGCCCCGGTTGGTGATCCCGGCCGACCAGGGGAAGTTGCCGCTGTCCCGGGCCGCCTCGGCGGCGAACCAGGGGTAGCCGCCGAAGATGTCGTCCGCGCCCTCCCCGGACAGTGCCACGGTGGTGTGCCGGCGGACCTCACGGAAGAGCAGGTACAGCGAGACGTCGAGGTCGCCGACGCCGGGGATGTCCCGAGCGGCGACGGTGGTCGCCAGCTCGCCGAGCAGGCTCGGCGCGTCGAGGATCACGTCGGTGTGATCGGTGGCGAGGTGGTCGACGACCGCGGCGACGTACGGCGCGTCCCGGCTCACGTGCAGGGCGTCGGCCTTGAAGTCGGTGTCCGCGCCGGCGAAGTCGACCGAGTACGTGTTGAGCTTGCCGCCCTGGCCGGCGAGCTGCTCGGCGGCCAGGGCACAGAGCACGCTGGAGTCGAGACCACCGGAGAGCAGGGCACCCAGCGGTACGTCGGAGACGAGCTGGCGGGCGACCGTGTCCTCCAGCAGTCCCCGGATCGTGGCGATCGTCTGCTCCGGGCTGTCGGTGTGCGGACGGCTCTCCAGCGCCCAGTACCGCCGGTGGTGGGTGCCGGACCGGTCCAACCGGACCGTCCAACCCGGGCGGACCTCGCGCAGCCCCCGGAAGACGGCGTCACCGGGGCGCTTCGCCGCCACGGAAAAGACGTCGACCAGCCCGTCCGGGTCGACCTCCGGCACGAAGAGGTCGTTGGCCAGCAGTGCCTTGGGTTCGGAGCCGAAGAGCAGCCCGCCCTCGTACTCGTGGTAGTAGAGCGGTTTGATGCCGAGCCGGTCCCGGGCCAGCAACAGCGTCTCGGTACGCCGGTCCCAGATGGCGAACGCGAACATGCCGTTGAGCCGGGACACGACGTCCTCGCCCCACTGGAGGTACGCCCGCAGCAGCACCTCGGTGTCCGACCGGGTACGGAACGCGTGCCCGTACCCGGTCAGCTCGGTGCGCAGCTCGCGGAAGTTGTAGATCTCGCCGCTGAAGGTGAGCACCGCTTCGGCGCCGTCCCGCTCGGCGGCCATCGGTTGCGCGCCGCCCTCGATGTCGATGACCGCGAGGCGCCGATGCCCGAACGCGAGCCGGGGCGAGAGCCACAACCCGTCGCCGTCCGGGCCGCGACAGGCCATCGTCTCGGTCATGGCCCGCACCGTCGCCGCCTCGGCGGCCACGTCCCGGTGCCAGTCCAGCCATCCAGCGATGCCGCACATGCTGGGTTCCTCTCAGTCGTCGAGGGTGGCGAGCGTGGCGCGGACAATGCCGCCGATCGGCTCCGGCAGCCGGTCCCAGTTCGCCGCGTCGTTGAGGTCGAGTACGCGGGACAGCTTCCAGCCGAGGTACTGCCCGAGCGAGGCGAGCGGCGGCAGCACCGCCACCGGACGCACCGCCACGGAGAACCCGCCGAAGAGCCGGCCGAGCCGGGCACCCAACTCGGCCGACCACGCCGGGTCCGGGTCGCCGTCGGTCGTGACCAGGCACACGACGGCTCGTTCACGGACCACGAGCATGTAGTTGAAGACCACCGGTGCGGGCAGGTCGGCCGCCCAGAGGACGGCCTCCAACTCGTCCTGGCGTACGCCGCTGCCGCTGAACGTGAGCACGTCCTGGGCCCGGCCGAGGGTGCGAAGCACCGGTGTGGCGAGCCCGCAGGCGCAGCCGGCGTAGTCGATCTCGACCAGGTCACCGATCCGGTACCGCAGCAGTGGACGCGACGGCACGTCGAGGGTGGTGACGATCAGCTCGCCGCGCTCGTTCTGCCCGGAGAGCCGGCGTACCCGGTCGCCGTCGGCCAGTTCCAGCACGTAGCTCTGCACCTGGATGTGCAGCTGGCGGCGCTCACAGGTGACCGCTATCGTGCCGGTCTCCGACGAGCCGTACGCGGCCACGTACGGGGTGGCGCCGGTGAGCCGGCTCAGGTGTTGCTGGAACGCCTCCCCGGTCTGCTCGGCCATCAGCAGGAGCCGTTCGAAGCGGGGCGGCGCCAGCCCCTTGCGGTGCGCGAACTGCACCATCTCCAGCAGCCGCGAGGGTGGCCCGACGAAGACGTTCGCGCCGAGTTCGTTGATCAGCCGCAGGACCCTGGAGTAGTCGCCGGTGATGTTGTCCACCCACGGCCGCAGCGACATGATCTCCAGGTATTCGAGGACCTTCTCGAACTGGTACGCGGCCGGCGCGAACGGTGCGTTGATCAGGATGAGTGCGACGTCGGACGGTTGGAGGAAGCGCCGCCACATCTCGCCGATGTTGATGGTGTTGGTGACCAGGTCGTCGATCGCCTTCGGCGCGGGTGCCGGGTTGCCGGTCGTGCCGGAGGACTCGTAGTAGTGCAGGAAGCTGTGCAGCGGTCGGGTGAAGGCCGCCGCGCCGGAGTCGCTGAGGTTCCGCTTGGACAGCAGCGGCAGTTCCGGCAGTTCCTCGTCCAGGGCCCGGTCGGAGGTCAGCTCGCCGGCCGCCAGGCGCCGACGCAGGTCGGCGCCGAGCCGCCCCTCGTACATGGGCGAGCGGGCCGCGGCCTCCAGTGTGCGGACGAGCTTGCGTCCGTGCTCGTGGCGCAGGTCGGCCTTGCCGCTGAGCACGTCACGGGTGAACGCGGTGTGCTCGCGGACCTGGCTCAGTGAGGCGGCGAGCGTCTCTTCGTCGCGCAACAGCAGCATGGTCACTCCTCGCGGGTCTGCGTGTATGAAGCCGGTACGCCGATCTCTGGGGGTGCGATGTGGCCGGTCACGGCGGCGCGCAGCGCGCCGGTGCGGATGAGGTCGACCACCGCATGGATGTCGTGGTCCATGCGGCGGTCCCGGTCGAGGAACGGGACGCGTTCGCGGATCAGTGCGTGCGCGCGGCGCACCGCCGGGCCGGCGTCGTGCGCGCCGCGCAGGTCGAGCGCCTGGGCCAGGGCCAGCAGGTGGATCGCGGCGACCTGCTGGGTCAGTTCCACCACCGTGCGCGCCTCGCGGGCCGCGGTGGTGGCCATGCTGACCTTGTCCTGGTTGTGCGCCTCGGTGGAGCGGGAGAAGACGGTGGCCGGCGCGGCCAGCTTGAGTGCCTCGGCGGTCACCGACGAGCAGGCGATCTGCATGCCCTTGAAGCCGTGGTGCAGGTTGGCCTCGCCGCGGTCGGCCAGCGTGGGGTCGACCAGGTTGGCCGGCAGCCCGGCGTTGAACTTCTCGTCCACCACCAGCGCGAGCTGGCGGTCCAGCAGGTCGGCCAGGTTCGCCACGGCCACCTTGAGTGCGTCGGCGGCCTGTCCCACGTGCCCGGCGTAGAAGTTGCCGCCGTGGTGCAGTTCGCCGGTGGCCGGGTCGAACAGCGGGTTGTCGTTGGAGGAGTTGATCTCGCGTTCCAGCCACGGCCCGACCCAGTCCAGGGTGTCCCGCAGGACACCGTTGACGTGTGGGGCGCACCGGACCGAGTACTTGTCCTGGATGCGCTGCTCCAGGATCAGGTGGTCGCGGCCGTCCAGCCGGTCGCGGCGGGCCAGGATCTCCGCGTACGTGGTGGTCAGTACCGAACCGGCCAGCAGCTCCCGGATGGTCGCGGCACTGCGACACTGGCCGGGATGGCCCTTGCTGGCGTGGATGAACTCGGCGAAGTGTGAGGTGTTGCCGAGCAGCACCTCACAGGTCAACGCGGTGGCCAGGTCGGCGACCCAGGCCAGCTCGGCGGCGTCCGAGGCGGCGACCGTGGCGAACGCGGCACCGAAGGAGGTGCCGTTGATCAGGGCCAGGCCCTCCTTGGCGGCCAGCTCGACCGGGGTGAGCCCCTCCAGGGCCAGCGCCTCGCGGGCCGGTCGGCGCACCCCTCGGTGCTCGACCTCGCCCTCGCCCAGGAGTGCGGCGGCCAGGTACGACAGTGGGACGAGGTCCCCGCTGGCACCGAGCGAGCCGCGCTCCGGGATGACCGGGGTGATCTGCCGGTCCAGCAGGTGCAGCAGCGCCCGGACCAGCTCCGGCCGTACGGCGGAGGGACCGCGGGACAGGCAGTTGGCGCGGATCAGCACGGTGGCCCGGGCCACGTCCGCCGGGGTCTGCGGGCCGACCCCGTTGAGGTGGTACAGGATGAGGTGTCGCTGGAGCGCGACGGCGCGGGTGGCGGCGACCTGGCGGGTGCAGCTGTCGCCGAAGCCGGTGGTCAGGCCGTACACCGGGAGGTCCTGGGCGACCAGGTCGTCCTTGCGTCGGACGGTGCTGTCCATGACCACCGCGGCGGCCGGGTCCAGCTCCACCGTGGAGTCGTCCACCGTGGAGCGGGCGATCCGGACGACGTCGGCGATGCGCAGCGAGTGCCCGTCCAGCCGAAGATGGGTGCCGTTGAGGGTCTGGGTCATCGGGGCACCTAGACCGGCTGGAGATCGGAATAGGTGTGCAGCGGCCGGCCGACCGCCTGGGCCACCGGCTCAAGCTCGGTCATCAGCTGTTTGAAACCGGGCAGGTCGAGTGACTGGAAACCGTCGGAGAGGGCCTGCGCCGGTCGCGGGTGCACCTCGACGATCACACCGTCGGCGCCGGCGGCGACGGCGGCCCGGGACATCGGATGGACCAGGTCCACCCGCCCGGTGCCGTGGCTCGGGTCGACGATCACCGGAAGGTGCGTACGCCCCTTGAGCACCGGCACCACACCGAGGTCGAGGGTGAAGCGGGTGGTCCGCTCGTAGGTGCGGATGCCCCGCTCGCAGAGCACGACGCGCTCGTTGCCACCGGCCATCAGGTATTCGGCGGCGCTGAGCCATTCGTCCACGGTGGCGGCGAGGCCGCGCTTGAGCAGCACCGGCCGGTCGCATGTGCCGAGCGCGCTGAGCAGTGGGTAGTTCTGCATGTTGCGGGCGCCGACCTGGAGCATGTCGACCGCGGTGAGCAGACCGTCCAGCTCGGACACCGAGATGATCTCGGAGACGATCGGCAGGCCGTACCGGCTGCGCGCCTCCCGCAGCGCCTCGAAGGCACCCGCCCCCAGACCCTGGAAGGCGTACGGCGAGGTGCGTGGCTTGAACACGCCCACGCGCAGCATCGACGCACCGGCCTCGCGCACCTGCGCCGCGGTCTCCAGCAGCAACTCGGGTGTCTCGGCGGAGCACGGCCCGGCGATGATCACCGTGTTGCCGCCGCCGAAGCGCACGCCGCCCACCTCGACCACGCTGCCCTGCGGATGTCGCACCCGGTCACCGAGCGGGTGTAACGAATTTTCTAATACCACATCGGAAATGTAGGATTTTGCGCGAAAGAACTCGGTGCCGGGCACCGCACCGTGCGCCGACCTGGCGAAGACGAGGAAGCGGCGTCCGGCCCGGTGCAGCGCGACGCTGTACCCGGCCGCCACGGCCTCGTCGACCAGTGTGTTCACCTCGCTCTGTGGGACGTCGACATGTGAGATCGCTACCAGCTCTGTCACGGCTCTCCATTCGGTCGCCACCGGCCCACGGCACAGCCGGCGGGGTGCTTACTTCCAGCTCGCAAGCAGCCGCTCGGGCCGCAGGGTGAGCAGCCCGTCGATCCACCTGGTGTCCTGCGCCGGCTCGGCCAACCGCAGGCCGGGCAGGCGACGGGCCAGCGTGCCGAACGCCACCTGCAACTCCATCCGGGCCACCCCGGCTCCCGGGCAGTAGTGCGGCCCGTGGCCGAACGCGAGGTGCTTGACGTCCGTACGGACCAGGTCGAGCCGTTCCGGGTCGTGTACGTGCCGGCTGTCCCGCCCGACCGCGTGCATCACCGGGATGACGCCCTCCCCCTCGGCGATCTCCACGCCGCCGATGGTGACCGGCTCGGTCGCGACCCGCATGAAGCCGATCTCCGACGGCGGCGCGTACCGCAGCAGTTCCTCCACCCCGTGGTCGAGGATCGCCGGGTCCTCGGCGAGCAGCCGCCACTGATCCGGGTGACGCAGCAGCATGTACAGGCCACGGGAGAGCGCGCCGACCGTGGTGTCATGGCCGGCGACCAACAGGTTGATGCCGAGCCAGACCAGCTCCCGCTCGGTCAGCCGGTCGTTGTCGTCCCGGGCCGCCACGAGCGCGCTGAGCAGATCCTCGCCGGGCTCCTCCCGGCGCTGGGCGATCAGGCCGGCCACGTACGCCGCTGACTCGTCGCGGGCGCGCAACCGCTCCTCCGGCGAGTACGCGGTGATGCTCACCAGCCGGTCGGTCCACTCCTGTAGCCGAGGACGATCCTCGACCGGCGCGCCGACCATCTCGCAGATGACCCAGATGGGCAGCAGCGAGGCGAAGTCGCGGTGCAGGTCGGCGGGGTGTTCGCCGGCTTCGAGCCGGTCGACGGCCTCGTGCGCGATCTGCTCCACCCGGGGCCGCCACACCCGCGCCTTGCGGTGGTTGAACGCCGGCGCGATCAGCCGACGCAGCCGGGCGTGGTCCGGCCCCTCCTGGTTGAGCAGGTTGAACGGGTTGTCGGAGAAGTCCGGACCGGAGATCACCCGGGGTGCGCCCGGCTCGCGCAGGGCCGCCCGGGACAGCGCCGGGTCGGCCATCGCGGCGGCCACCTCGTCGTAGCCGGTGACCATCCAGGCGGTGTCACCGCTGGGCAGCTTCACCCGTACCACCGGGCACCTGTCGCGCAGCTCGGCGAAGCGTTCGGGCGGCTCGGCGAGCGAGCCCAGCGCCAGCGGATACTCATCGAGGCTCATCGTGCACTCCCAGTCGTTTCCGGGCATGCCGCGACGCATGCCAGTACGGGGGGGGTTCCTACGCTGCCGCGCACCCGGCAACGAGACGAGAAAGGTGGGCTGCCTGCCCTGGAACTTTCGTTCGTATATCAACGAACCTTCGAACGCACACTAAGCGACGACTCAGCCACAAACAATGGATGAGATCGAATGTTAACGATGTTGTCAATCAGCCGGAACGTCACGCCGGCAGCCGGTCGGGTGGGCGTCAGCCCAGGCCGAGAGCCTTGCGCAGCAGGTGGGCGAGCTGCCGGCGCTCCGCCGGGCTGAGTGCCCCGAACACGCCGTCCAGCAGCCCGGGCAGGGCGCCATCGGCCTCCGCCAGCACCTTCCGACCGGTCGCGGTGATGGTCACGTCGTACGCCCGACGGTCGGTCGCGTTGCGCTCGCGGCTCACCAGCCCGGCCCGCTCCAGCCCGTCGACGCAGCCCACCATCACACTGCGGTCGATGCGCAGCCCCTCGCTCAACTCCTGCTGCGAGCAGGGCCCGGTCACGGCCAGCATGCCGAGCACCAGGTGGCCGGCGACGTTCACCGGCTGGTCCGCGTAGTGCCGCTCGGAGCCCTTGGTCACCGTGGTGGTGGTGCGGCACAGCGCGATGTCCGGACGGGTCTCGACGAGCTGGGCGAAGTACGCCGCCGGCGAGGAGGACGCCGGGCGAGATGCCGTCTGGGTCACGATGTGGCTCCTCCACTTCGCGGGCGACGACGTCTACTCAGGCCGTCGATCCCATGCTAACGTACCGTCCCAGATCGTCTCCGCCGAAGCATTCTCGCCGTAGACGATCTTTGCCAAGACGGTAAACGTGGCTGCCTGTCCACCCACCGTCGTGTGCCGGGATGGCGCCCGCACCGCGCCGCCGGCCCTCCTCCCCTTCGCCCCTGCCCGCACGCCCACGTCCGGGCATCGCGGCGCGCTGAGGTATGCACAGGAAGGAGTCCCATGATCTCGCTACCCTCCGGCATCAGCCGGGTGCAGGATCTCACCCACGTGCTCGACGAGGACTGGCCGGTCTTCGAGCTCTACGTCAAGCCGCCCCGGATCATCCAGCTGGCCTGCCTCGCCGACAACGACTACAACGCCAACGAACTGGTCTTCAACGAGCACATCGGCACGCACATCGACGCGCCGCTGCACTTCGACGACGGCGGGCTGGCGGTGCACGAGATCGCGGTCGAGGACCTCATCGCCCCGCTCTGCGTGATCCGGATCGGCGACCGGGCCGCGGCGGACAACATCACCGAGCTGACCGTCGACGACATCGAGACGTGGGAGCGGCGCAACGGGGCGTTGCCCGAGCGGGCGTTCGTCGCGGTGGACGCCGGATGGGCCGACCGGGTACGCGTACCGGGCGCGTTCTTCAACGTCGACGAGGAGGCGCAGATCTTCCGGTTCCCCGGGGTGAGCGTCGAGGCGGCGCGTTTCCTGGTCGAACGGCGCTCGGTCGTCGGCGTCGGTGTCGACGGGCCGAGCCTGGACACCGGCGTACGACCGGCCGACCCCTACACCCACCACGTGCTGATGCGCGCCGGCAAGTACGGCGTGGAGTGCCTGGCCAACCTCGACACCCTGCCGGACCGGGGCGCCACGCTGCTGGTCGGCGCGCCCAAGCACCGGGGCGGCACCGGTGGACCCGCCCGCGTACTGGCCCTGCTGTAAGGAGAAGCGCAGTGACTACTCAGACCGAATGGCGCCAGGAGCGCTACCGCGACGGGGTGTTCAGCCACGCCGTCGACACCGAGCGGCACCGCCTGCGCCTGCTGGAGTCCGTACTGGACCCGCACAGCCAGGCACGGTTGGGAACGTTCGACATCGGGCCGGACACCCGGTGCCTGGAGATCGGCAGCGGCGCCGGTTCGGTGGCCCGCTGGCTGGCCGGACGGGGTGCCCGGGTCACCGCCACCGACCTCGACGTGAGCTTCCTCGGCGACCTCGCCGACCTCGGCGTACGGGTGCTGCGCCACGACATGTACACCGAGGACTTCCCGCCCGGCTCGTTCGACCTGATCCACATGCGGTACGTGCTGGTCCACCTGCCGGACCAGGACCGGGCGATCTCCCGGCTGGTCTCCTGGCTGGCGCCCGGTGGCGTGCTCGTGCTGGAGGAGCCGGCGTTCTTCCCGATCGCCGGGTCGCCACACCCGGCCTACCGGGAGGTCATGCTGGCCTTCCGTACGTACCTTGAGGACGCGGTCGGCACCCGCACCGAGTGGGCCCGCGCGCTGCCGTTGCCGCTGGCCGGTACCGGACTGGTCGACGTCGAGGTGGACACCCGGATCCAACCGGTACGGGGCGGCGACGACGAGGCGGAATGGTGGCGCCTGACGCTGGAGCAGTCCCGCCGGCCGATCGTCGAGCGTGGGCTGGTCTCCGACGAGGCGTTCGAGCTGGCGTACGCGGAGCTGGCCGACCCGGCGTTCTTCGACCTCTCGCTGGCCGTCTTCACCGCATGGGGCCGCCGCCCCGGCTGAGCGACCCATCGCTCGCCCGTGCCGCCGGGAACCGGCGCCTGTATAATCCTATCGACCCGATGGGTTAAGTAGGTTTTTCAGGGACGAGGTGGGCCTTGGCCGGCAACAACTCCAGGCACGGTAGCAGTGTGGCCAGCAAGGTGTTCGCGGTGCTGGACGCGTTCGACGGCGGGCGCCAGTCGCTGCGGCTCACGGATATCGTCGGCCGCAGCGGGCTGTCCATGCCAACCGCGCTGCGAATGGTACGGGAGCTGGTCAGCTGGGGCGGCCTGGAGCGGGCACAGGACGGGTCGTACCGGATCGGCACCCGGATGTGGCTGCTCGGCAACGCGTCACCGTGCCTGCGCAAGCTCCGCGAACTGGGCGAGCCGCATCTACAGGACCTGCTCGCGCGCGGGCGTACGGGCGTACACCTGGCGGCGTTGGACGGCACCGGGGCCCTGGTGCTGTCCCGGCTGGGCGCGGGGCACGCCGCGCCGTCGGTCGGTGCGCGGCTGCCGCTGCACACCACGGGCGCCGGCCGGGTCCTGCTCGCGTTCGGCGACCCGACCCTGGTCGACGAGGTCGTCCGGGGTGGACTGCCGGCACTGACCCTGCACACCGTGGCCACCCGACCGGGCTGCGGCGCGAACTGGCCCAGGTCCGCGACGCGGGGGTGGCGGTGGTCCGCGAGGAGCACCGGCTGGGGCTGACCCAGGTGGCCGCCCCCGTCTTCCACCCGACCGACGGGGTGGTCGCGGCGATCGTCGCCGACCTGGGCCCCGGCGGTGCGGTAACCCGCATCGTCCACGCGGTGCGGATGGCGGCGGTGCGGATGGGCGAGTCGGTGGCCGCCGAGGCCGCCCGGCGGGCCGGTACGCCGCTACCCGCGCGCCGCGCCGGCTGAGCCGGCGCGGCGGCGGGTTCCGGTCCGGTTCAGGTGGTGCCGGCGCCGAAGTGGCGTTCCAGATCCCGGCCCAGCACCGTCATCAGGATCACCGTCAGCGAGATGGCCAGACCCGGGAAGACGGCCACCCACCACGCCTGGTCCAGCAGGTGCCGACCGTCGGAGATCATCGTTCCCCACTCCGGGGCGGGGGCCTGCGCGCCCAGTCCGAGGAAGCTGAGCGCCGCGCCCGCGACCACGCAGGTGCCCACCCCGGTCGTACCGAGCACCAGCAGCGGGGCCAGGGTGTTCGGCACCACGTGGCGCCAGAGGATCGCCCGGCGACGGATGCCGAGGCAACGGGCCGCCTCGACGTACTCGGACCGGCGGACGAGCAGTGCCTGCGCCCGGATCACCCGGGCGAAGCCGGGCAGGCTGCCGAGCGCCACCGCGATCAGCACGTTCACCGTACCGGCGCCGGTCACGGTGATGACCAGCAGCGACAGCAGCAGACCGGGCAGCGCGAGGAGCAGGTCGAGGGCCCCCACCACCGTACGGTCGACGGGGTTTCCGCCGAAGGCGGCGAGCAGGCCGATCACGGTGGCGGCGGTGGTCGCGAGCAGGACCGCGCCACCGCCGACCAGCAGCGAGTACCCGGCACCGTGGACGACCCGGCTGAAGACGTCGCGGCCGAGCTCGTCGGTGCCGAACCAGTGCGTGCCGTCCGGCGGACGCAGCGCGGAGGCCAGATCCGGCTCGGTCGCCGGCAGGTCGGTGAACAGACCCGGCGCGACCGCCGCCACCAGCATGATGGCGAGTACGAGCCAGCCGAACCCGCGGCCGAGGCGCGTCACCATCACGCGCTCCGCAGACGCGGGTCGACGACGCGGTACAGCACGTCCGACAGCGCGCTGATCACGACGAACACCAGCGCGGAGACCAGCACGACGCCGGCCACCACCGGAATGTCCTTGCCGTTGATCGCGTCCAACGTGACCCGCCCCAGACCGGGGCGGGCGAAGACGCTCTCCACCAGGACGGTGCCGCTGAACAGGTTGCCGACGAACCAACCGGAGAGCGTGATCGCGGGCAGCAGGGCGTGCCGCAGCGCGTGCCGGGCGCGTACCGCCAGCTCGCCCAGCCCCCGCGCGCGGGCGGTGACCGCGAACGGTTGGGCCAGCGCGGTGTCCATGCCGTCGCGCATGGTCTGGGCGAGGATGCCGGCGATCGGCAGCGCCAGCGTGAGGGTCGGCAGCACGAGGGCGCGCGGTCCCGCGTCACCGGCCACCGGGAAGAGCCCGAGCCGGAACGAGAAGACCGCGAGCAGCAGCGTGCCGAGCCAGAACGCGGGCATCGAGAGCGCGAAGAGCTCCAGCCCCGAGGTCAGCCCGCGTACGCCGGGGCGTCGCCGGCCGGCGGTGAGCGTCGCGGTCACGGTGGCCAGGAGCACCGAGACGACGGTGGCCGCGACGGTCAGCTCGACCGTGGCGCCGAGCTGCTCACCGATGACCGTGCTGACCGGCAACTGCTGCTGGTACGACTGGCCGAGGTCGCCGGTGAGCAGCTTCCCGAGGTACCGCAGGTACTGCACGGGCACCGGGTCGTCGAAGCCGTACTCGGCGATGATCTGCTCGCGGAGCCCGGACGAGGTGGCGGCGGCCCCGCCGAGCAGCACGTTCGCCGGGTCGCCGGGCACCAGGTGAAGGGTGAGGAAGGACACGGTCGCGGCGCCCCAGAGCACCGCGACCGCCGAGGCGACCTTCCAGAGAATCGTACGGATCACGACGTGGTCAGCCAGACGCCGGTGAACAGTGGCCGACCGTCCGCGTCGAAGGCCAGCCCCTGCACCGAGCGGCTGGCGCCCACGGTGGTGGCCGTCACGGCCAGCGGCAGCACCACCGCCTTCTCCACCGCCCACCGCTGCACCTGCTGGTACGCCCGGACGCGGGCCGCCTCGTCGGTACTCGCCGCGCCCTCGCGCAGCCACGCGTCGACCTGCGGATCGCCGACCCGGGCCGCGTTCTGACCGCCGGAGTTCGGCAGGCTGGTGGAGAGGAAGAACCCGGTGAGTACGTCCGGCTCGGCCCGCACGTAGCCGATCTGCCAGATGTCGTACCGGCCGTTGTGCAGCAGGTCCCAGTACGTGCCGGTGTCGATCGAGCGGCGGACCAGCTCGATGCCGACCTTCTTCACGTCCGCCTGGATCGCCTCGCCGACGCTGTTCGCCTGCGCGCTCTGGTCCAGGTACGGCCACTCGACGGTGAGCCGCCGACCGTCCCTGGTCCGGTATCCGGCGGAGTCCCGCCCGGTCCAGCCCGCCGCGTCGAGCAGCCGCTCGGCCTCGGCCCGGTCGTGCTTCCAGCTCCCCTCCAGCGACGGCTCGTACCCGAGCGTGGCCGGGCTCAACGGACTCCAGGCCCGCTCGTACACGCCGAAGTAGACGCCCTTGATGATCGGGTCGAGGTCGATCGCGCGGAGGAACGCCCTGCGTACGCCCTCGTTGTCGAACGGTGCCCGGCTGGTGTTGAGGAAGAGGCTGTCCGACTCCCCCGGCTGGCGCCGCTGGTGGTACGCGTACGACGGGTCCTTGCTCACCCGGCCGACCGAGGTGACCGGGAGGACGGCGACCTGCGCCTGCCCGCTGGTGAGCGCGCCGACCCGGACGGTCTCCTCGGGCAGGAAACGGAACGTGAGCCGGTCGAGGTGAGCCGGCCCCTTGCGTCCCTCGATGTCCGGTCCCCAGGCGTAGTCCGGGTTGCGGACGAGTTCGACGCCCTGGTTCTTGATGTGCCGCTCGGCTCGGAACGGGCCGGTGCCCACCGTGTACTCGCCGCCGGCGCAGAGCTTGTCGCCGAACTCGGCCAGTGCCTTCGGCGACTGGATGCCGAGGTTGGCGGTGCTCGTCGCCTGGAGGAAGGGGGCGAACGGGCGGGAGAAGATCACCTTGGCCGTGTGCCGGTCGATGACCTCGGTGCCTTCGTACGCGCCGCCGAAGAGGCTCGCCGCGTACTGCGACTTGGTCTCGGGGCGGACGATGTGGTCGAAGTTGGCCTTCACGGCGGCCGCGTCGAACGGCGTACCGTCGTGGAACTTCACGTCCTTGCGCAGGGTGAACAGGTAACCGCGACCACCGTCGGTCACCTCCCACTTCTCGGCCAGCCACGGGTACAGCCGGCCGTCGGCGTCCTGGGCGACCAGCGAGTCGACGATGGCCCGCGCGATGGTGGCGGTGGTGGTGCTGTTCGGGCTCGCCTGCGGGTTCAGGCAGGACGTGCCGGGCGTGATGGCGAAGACGAGCGAGCCGCCGTTTCTCGGCGGGCCGGCGTCGCCCGACCCGGTGGGGGCGGCCGTGCCGTTCGAGCATGCGGAAAGGGCCAACGTCACGACGGCGACGAGCACCGCGCGACGGGCGGGAGAGGTCAAGGTCACCGCGCCAGACTCTCCCGCCCGGTGGGCCCGGTCCACGGTTGTGTTTCAGCCAGTGAAAGCGCCGCCTACCAGCGCGGGATGGCCGCCAGCAGGGCCTTCGTGTACGGCTGCCGGGGTGCGGTGAAGACGGCGTCGACCGAGCCGGACTCCACCACCCGGCCGTCCTTCATCACGATCACCCGGTCGCAGACCTGCCGCACCACGGCGAGGTCGTGGGTGATGAAGAGCATGGCCAGGCCGAGCCGGTCGCGCAGCGCGGTGAGCAGGTCGAGCACGCGGGTCTGCACGGAGACGTCCAGTGCGGACACCGGCTCGTCACAGAGCAGTACGCGCGGCCGGGTGGCGAGGGCGCGGGCGATCGCCACCCGCTGCCGCTGCCCACCGGACAGGCGCAACGGCCGCCGGCCGAGGTGTTCCGGGCCGAGCCCCACCTGTTCCAGCAGGTCCACGGTGGCCGATCGGCGCTGTCGAGCCGGTACGCCGACCGCGCCGAGCGCCTCGCCGATGACCCGTTCCACGGTGAAGCGCGGATCGAACGAGCTGAGCGGGTCCTGGTGGATGACGCCGAGTTCGCGGCGGCGGGGGCGGCGGGCGGCCTCGGGCAGCCCGCTCCAGGGTCCGTCGAAGCGCACCTCGCCCTCGTCCGGTTCGGTCAGGCCGAGGATGAGCCGGGCGAGGGTGCTCTTGCCGGCCCCGGACTCACCGACCACGCCGAGGGTCTCGCCGGGCCGCAGCGAGAGCGAGACGTCCCGGACCGCGTCGACCCGCTCGCCACCGGGCGTCGGGTACCGCTTCACCAGACCGGTGCAGGTGAGGATCGGCGCACCGGTCACCGCCGGTCGGGGCGGTGGTGGGTCGAGGCCGGGCACGGCCGCGACGAGCGAGCGCGCGTACGGGTGCCGGGGCGCGCCGAGCACCTCGCTGGCCGGGCCGGACTCGACCACCTCCCCGTCGCGCATCACCGCTATCCGGTCGGCGAGCCGGGCGACCACCGCGAGGTCGTGGCTGATCAGCAGCAGCGCCATGCCCCGCTGCCGCAGGGTTTGCAGCAGGTCGAGCACCTGGGCCTGAATCGTCACATCGAGCGCGGTGGTCGGCTCGTCGGCGACCAGCAGATCGGGGTCGGCGGCGATCGCGGAGGCGATCAGTGCCCGCTGGCGCAGGCCGCCGGAGAGCTGGTGGGGGTACTGGCGGGCGCGAAGGTCGGGGTCGGGTACCCCGACCTCCGCCAGCAGTTCGCGCACCCGTCCGGGTGCGGCCCGCGCCGTGACCCGCCGGTGCACCAGCAGCGGTTCGGCGACCTCGTCGCCGACCCGGCGCAGCGGGTCCAGCGACACCAGCGCGTCCTGGAAGACGAACCCGAGCCGCCGCCCACGGGTCCGCCGCCACTGCCGCTCGCTGAGCTGGCGCAGGTCCTGCCCGTCGAGGTCGAGCCGGTCCGCGGTGACCCGGGCGCCGGGGCCGGCGAGGCCGACCAGCGCGCGGGCGGTGGCCGTCTTGCCGGAGCCGGACTCGCCGACGATGGCCAGACACTCGCCTCGGCCCAGCCGCAGGGAGATGCCGCGCACGGCGTGCACCTGCCGGCCGCCGCGGCCGTACCTCACCTGGAGGCCCTCGACGTCGAGCAGGGCGTCGGGCGGCGCGGGCGGGTTGGCGATCGCTGGGAGGATGCTGCCGGCTGAGGTCACGGTCGGATTGTCGGGTCCGGACCGGAGGCGGACAACGCCTCACTGTCGCCCAGTGAAAGCGCCAGGTCGTCTTCGGACTCGACGCGGGTTTCCACCGTCGGGGGTTGCGGGCGGAGGCCGACCGCGGCGATCACCGCGCCCACGGCCGAGAACACACCGGCCACCAGGAACGCCCGGTGGAAGCCGACCAGTTGGCCCGGTCCGGCGGCGGAGAGCAGCGCGGCCAGCACCGCCACGCCGAGTCCGCCGCCGAGTTGGACCGACGCGGTGATCAGCGCCGCGGCCAGGCCCTGGCGCCCCTCGGTCGCACCGCTCACACCGGCGATGTTGAACGCGGGGAAGGACAGGCCGTTGCCGATGCCGTGCACGACCAGGGCGGGCAGCAGCACGGTCAGATAGCCGCTGTCGGCGTCGGCGCGCAGGAACAGCAGGATTCCCGCGCCCTGCACGAGCATGCCGAGCACGGCGAGCCACCGCAGACCGAGCAGGGCGATCAGACGGGGCGCGAAGTTGACCACCACGAGGATCGACAGGCCCATCGGCAGGATGGCGAGCCCGGCCTCCAGGGCGCCGTACCCGAGGGTCTGTTGCAGGTAGAGCACCGCGACGAACTGCCAACCGATGGTCGCGCAGGCCCAGAACAGGCCGACCAGGTTGGCCGCGCCGAGCGATCGGGTACGGAAGACGCCGAGCGGCACGAGCGGGTTGGCCTGGCGTTGCTCGATCACCACGAACGCCACGAGCAGCGCGACGGCGGCGGTCAGCATGAGGAGCGTGCCGCCGGAGAGCCAGCCGATCCGTGGCCCCTGGGTCAGCGCGTACACGAACAGCAGCAGGCCGGCGGTGACGGTGGTCGCCCCGGCGAGGTCGAAGCCGCGCCGTTCACCGGTCGACGGCTCGTCCCGGCGTACCACCCTCGGGGTGAGCAGCAGCACCAGCAGCGCGACCGGCACCGGGGCGAAGAACGTCAGGCGCCAGCTTGCCTCGGTCAGTACGCCGGAGAGCACGAGGCCGGCGCTGTAACCGCTGGCACCGGTCAGGGAGAAGACCGCCATCGCCCGGTTGCGCTGCGGCCCCTCGGGAAACGTGGTGATGATGATCGAGAGCGCGGCCGGGGCGATGAACGCCGCGGCGACTCCCTTGATCACCCGAGTGATCACAATGGCCGTGCCGTCGGAGAGGAACCCGCCGGCGAGGCTGGCGACCGCGAAGACGGCGGTCGCGACGAGGAACACCCGCCGCCGCCCGAACAGGTCCGCCGCGCGGCCGCCGAGCAGCAGGAACCCGCCGTACGCCACCGCGTAGCCGGAGATCAGCCACTGCAACGTGCTCTCCGGCAGATCGAGCTGACGCTGGATCTGCGGCAGCGCCACGCCCATCAGCGAGACGTCCATCGAGTCGAGGAAGAGCTGGGCACAGAGTACGAGAAGTGCCAGCTTCTTCGTCCGGTCGAGGGCCCCCCGCGTCGCGTCCTTGGTCACCATGTCGCCCTCCAGTGATCGGTACACACCACACCGGACAGTGTGTGAACCAATAATCTGTGTGTCAACTATCTTGGCGAAGATCGTTTCTTGAAGGGCGACCGATGTGAGCTATCCACACCTCGCGTACACCGACCACCCGGCCGAGCACCCGAGCGGCGGGGCGCTGCCGGCGGTGCTGCTGCACGGCTGGCTCGGCAGCTCGCGTACCTGGGATCTCCAACTGCCCGCGCTCCGCCGGCACCGCCGCACCATCGCGGTCGACCTGCGCGGGCACGGCCGTTCACCGGCGCCGGACAGCACGTACTCCCTCGACGAACTCGCCGGTGACGTCGAGCGGCTGCTGGCCGAGTTGGACCCGGGCCCGGTCATCCTGGTCGGACACTCGTACGGCGCGTCGCTGGCGACCGTGGTCGCGGTCCACCAGCCGGCGGCGGTCCACGCGCTCGTGCTGATCAGCCCGGACTACGCGGGCGACCCGGGTGCCCGACCGTCGCGGGAGTGGCTGGAACGGCTCGCCTCCCCGGCCGGGGAGGCGCTGACCCGGACGACGCTGGCCGGGTTGGAGGGGCCGCACACGCCACCGGAGCTGCGCGAGCGCCACTGGCGGGAGGCGGCCCGGGTTCCCGGCTTCGTCCGGGCCCGGATGCTGCGCGCACACATGGAGGCCACGGACGGGATGCGCTTCCGGCCCGGCAGCGACGCCTGGCTGACCCGCCGCCGGCAGCCGGTGCTGGCACTGCACCGCGACCGGGCCCGCGCGGAGGTGGAGGAGCAGCTGCGCCAGCATCGCGCCAGCCGGGTGATCTGCCTGCCCGAGGCGGGACACTGGCTGCACCACGAACGCCCCGACCTGTGGAAACAGGTGGTGCAGCCCTGGCTGGTCCGGTCGCCGTGACCGGGGCGGTCAGGCGTTGCCGGCGAGCGCCCGCGCGTGTCGGGCGTCGTCGGCGTCGAGGGCGAGCTTCGCCAACCGCTCGCAGTCGGCGAACGTGTGCTCGGCCAGCGCCGCCCGTACCCAGGACAGGGCGGGTCCGGACATGGAGAGGCTGGTGACGCCGAGGCCCGCCAGGACGGGCGCGAGCAGGGGGTCGGCGGCGGCCTCACCGCACACCCCGACCGGTTTGCCGGCCGACCGCCCGGCCGCCGCCGCGCCGGCGATGAGCTGCAACAGCGCCGGCTGCCACGGGTCGAGCAACTCGGCCAGGTCGGCGCACTGCCGGTCGGCGGCGAAGGTGTACTGGCTCAGGTCGTTGGTGCCGATGCTGAGGAAGTCGACGACCTCCAGGAGCTGCCCGGCGCGCAGCGCCGCCGCCGGCACCTCGATCATCACGCCGGCCTTCGGCAGCCCGGCGGCGCGGACCGCCTCGGCGAAATCGGCCGCCTCGGCGCGGGTGGCCACCATCGGGGCCATCACCCACACGTCCGCGCCGGTGTCGGCCGCCGCGCGGGCGATCGCCGCGAGCTGCGTACGCAGCACCGCCGGCTGCCGCCGGGCCACCCGCAGCCCACGGACCCCGAGCGCGGGGTTCGGTTCCTCCGGCTGGCGCAGGAAGGGCAGCGGCTTGTCGGCCCCGGCGTCGAGGGTGCGGATCACCACCCGGCGGCCGTCCATCCGGGCGAACACCTTCCCGTACGCCGCCGCCTGCTCGTCCACGTCGGGTTCGCGGGTGCGGTCGAGAAAGAGCAGCTCGGTCCGGAACAGCCCGACCCCCTCCGCGTCGTCGCCGCCGGGCACCTCGCGGGCCGAGCCGACGTTCGCGAGCAGGGCGACCGGATGCCCGTCCGAGGTGCGGCCCGGTCCGGACCCGGTCGCACCGGCGGCGGTCGTCGCCGCGACGGACCGGCGGGCGGCCAGGGCGGCGGCGTCCGGACCGATCTCGACCAGGCCGCTGCCGCCGTCGACCAGCACCGGGTCGCCCTCGGTCAGCTCGCGCAGGCCGGCGACGCCGACGACCGCGGGCAGCCCGAGCGCGCGAGCCAGGATCGCGGTGTGGCTGGTCGGGCCGCCGACCTCGGTGACCAGCGCGACGACCTGCTCCGGATCCAGGTCCACGGTGTCGGCCGGGGCGAGGTCGCGGGCGGCGAGCACGTACGGGTGGCCGGGTGCGGGCACCCCGGGCATCGGCAGTCCCAGGCAGACGGCGACCGCCCGGTCGCGCAGGTCGTCGAGGTCGGCGACCCGTTCGGCGAGGTAGCCACCGGCCGCCTCGAACGCCGTCCGGTAGGTGGCGAAGGCGGTGTCGATGGCGTGCGGCGCGTCCCGGCCGGCGGCCACCTCCTCGCGTACGGTGTCGGCGAGGACCGGGTCGTCGGCCATCATCGCCTGGGCCCGGAGCACGTCGGCGACGGTCTGTTCGCGGGCCCGGTCGGCGCGTCGGCCGAGTTCGACGACCACCTCGGCGAGTGCGGCGACCGCCCGGTCGGCCTCGGCCGACGGGTCGGTGACCGGTGCCGGCGGGGGCAGCGTGGGGACCGCGCCGACCCACATCAGCGGCCCGCCGGCCACCCCCCGGCTGACCCCGATGCCGCGCAGTGGTTGCGGGCCGGACGGCTCAGGCATCGGCCTGTTCCTCGGCGTCGAGGTCGCGGACCAGCAGGTCGGCCAGGGTGTCCAGGGCCGCCTCGGCGCCCTCCCCCTCGGCCTCGATGACCACCTCGGTGCCCCGTTTGGCGCCGAGGGAGAGCACCGACAGCATGCTGTTGGCCGGTACCGGCCGCTTGTCACCGACCCGGATGGTGACCCGGACCGGCTGTGCCGTCGCGGCGGCGACGAACAGGGCCGCCGGACGGGCGTGCAGGCCGCTGGCGGATCCGACGGTGACCGTACGCGTGGGCATGATGCCTCCCCCTCCTGAAACCCGGCGGTCCGGGTCAGGGCTCGATGGTGACCTTGATGGCCTCGCCCCGGGCGACGATGCCGAAGGCGTCGATCGCCCGGTCCAGTGGGAGCCGGTGGGTGATCAGGTCGACGACCGGGACCGCCCCGGTGGCGATCAGCCGCAGGGCCTCGGCGTTGTGCGCGGGACTTGAGCCGTTGGCCCCGACGATGGTCAGTTCCCGGTAGTGCACCAGGTTGGAGTCGCAGGAGATGATCGGGTTGTCCTTCGGCAGGCCGCCGAAGAAGCTGATCCGGCCCTGCCGGGCGGCCATTCCGATCGCCTGTTCCTGGGCGGCGCCCGAGGCGGCGGCGGTGATGATCACGTCGGCGCCCCGGCCGTCGGTGAGTTTGATGATCTCGTCGACCGGGTCGACCTCGGCGGCGCAGATCGCCGCGTCCGGGCCGACCAGGTCGGCGGCGAGGTCCAGCCGGGCCCGGTTGAGGTCGACCAGGAACACCCGGGCGGCGCCACGGGCGCGGGCCAGCCGTACGTGCAGGCAGCCGATCGGGCCGGAGCCGATGACCACCACGTCGTCGCCGGTGCCGACGCGGGCGAGTTCCTGGCCGTTGAGGACGCAGGCGAGCGGTTCGGCGACCGATGCCGAGGCGAAGTCGACCCCGTCCGGGATCCGGTTGAGCCCGTCGACCGCGAGCACCTTCGCCGGTACGACCAGGTACCGTGCGAACCCGCCCTCGTAGTGGTAACCCATCGACTCCTGGTTCGGGCAGACCGTCATCCGACCCCGCCGGCACTCGGCACACCGACCACAGGGGATGGCGGCGATGACCTGGACCCGGTCGCCGGGAGCCCAGCCGGTCACGTCCGCCCCGGTCTCGACCACCTCACCGGCGATCTCGTGTCCCATCACCCTCGGCGGGTGGATGTGGTGGTGCCCGAACTTGGAGATCTTGACGTCGGTGCCGCAGGTGGAGCAGGCGCGTACGCGGATCTTGACGTCGCCGGGACCCGGGCTGGGTTCCGGGACGTCCTCGATCCGTACGTCACCGGGGGCGTGGAAACGAACGACCTTCATGGGTTGCTGTCCTCCCGTGCCGCCGCGAACAGGCGCAGCACGTCGTCGGGGTTGGTCGCCTCGCGCAGTTCGCGGGCCTGGTCGGGGTCGAGCAGGATGTCGGCGAGGCGGGCCAGGATCTCGACGTGCCCGTCGCCCCGGGCGGCGATCGCGACACAGACGCTGACCGGCTGGCCGTCCCAGTCCACCGGCTCGGGGAACCGGAGCACGGCGAGCGCGTCCCGGTGGACGAGGTCCTTGCCGGCGAGGGTGCCGTGCGGGATGGCGACCCCCTCGCCGATGTAGGTGGGCACGGAGCGTTCGCGGGCGAGCATGGTGTCCACGTACGCGGGGTCGGCCGCGCCGATCTCGACCAGCACCCGCCCGCAGCGGCGGATGGCGTCGTCGCGGTCGGCGGCGGTTTCGTGCAGGCGTAGGGCCTCGGGGGCGAGCAGTTCGGCGAGGTTGTCAGCCACTGATCTCGTCGCCCTTCTCGATCGCCTTGACCACCCTGGTCACGGCCGGGTCGCCGAGGAACACCTGGAACGGCACGATGATCTTGTCCGGGGCGCTGGCCCGGGCCCGCGCGGCCAGTCCGGTGTGGGTGACCACCACGTCGGCGTCGGCCGGGATGGAGTTGACCGGCGTGTGTTCGACCGTGACCGAGAACTTCTTCAGCTGCCGGCGCAGTTGGCTGGCCAGCATGACGCTGCTGCCCATGCCGGCGTCGCAGGCCACCACGATCTTGCGGACGTCCCTACCGTTGATGCTGCCCATGGCGGGCACCCCTCTCGTTCGTTCCGGTGGTGGGTCGGTCAGCCTTCCGCGTTCGCCGTACGGGGCGCGGCCGGGCTGGCGTCGGCGGCCGGCTGCCGGGGTTCGGGCAACTGTCCCTCGGCGGCGGCCTCGTCGGTCTCGGCCGCCTCCTGGTCACTCTTGAGCCGACCGAAGCCGAGCAGGGCCGAGGCGACCACGAAGGACACTGCGGCGGCGAGCAGGATGCCGAGGAAGACGCCGAACCAGCCGCCCTTGGGCGTGACCGCCGCGTAGGCGAAGATGCTGCCCGGCGAGGGGGTGGCGACCAGGCCGGCCCCGGTGACCATGAAGGTGCCGACGCCGGTCGCGCCACCGGCGATGGCGGCGAGGATCAACCGCGGCTTCATCAGCACGTACGGGAAGTAGATCTCGTGGATGCCGCCGAGAAACTGGATGATCATCGCCGCCGGCACGCTCGGTCGCAGGCTGCGGGGCCCGAAGACGAGGAACGCCGCGAGCAGGCCGAGACCGGGGCCGGGATTCGACTCGATCATGAACAGGATGGACTTACCGGTCTCCTGCGCCTCGGCCACCGCGAGCGGGCTGAGTACGCCGTGGTTGATCGCGTTGTTGAGGAAGAGCACCTTGGCCGGCTCGACCAGGACCGAGGCCAGCGGCAGCAGGTTGTTCCCGATCAGCCAGTCGACCGCGTTGCCGGCCCAGGTGGTGAGCTGCTCGACCACCGGGCCGATCACCCAGACCCCGATCAGGGCGAGGCCACCGCCGATGATGCCGGCGGAGAAGTTGTCGACCAGCATCTCGAAGCCGGGTCTGATCCGGTCCTGCACCAGCCCGTCGAAGAGCTTGAGCAGGTACGCCGCCAGCGGACCGATGATCATCGCGCCGAGGAACATCGGTACGTCAGCCCCGACCACGACGCCCATCGTCGCGACCGCGCCGACCACCGCACCCCGCTGGCCGTGCACCAGCCGACCACCGGTGTATCCGATCAGGACCGGCAGCAGCACCCCGATCATCGGGTCGACGAGTTGGGCCAGGTGCTCGTTGGGCAACCAGCCGGTGGGGATGAACAGTGCCGTGATCAGGCCCCAGGCGATGAACGCGCCGATGTTGGGCATGACCATGCCGGCCAGATGGCCGCCGATCCGCTGGACCCGGGCCTTGAACCCGGCTCCCTGGACCTCGGGGGTGTATGAGACGGCCATGAGGGGACTCCTTCGCAGCGGATGGCTGGCGGGTGGGGGTGTTCGTCGGTGGGTGCGCGGGCGGCCATGGCCGTCTCATCCCCCGGCGATCAGCGGCCGGACCAGGTCCGGCCGGGAATGCAGCCGTACGGTGTGCCGGAACAGGTCGTCCGGGCCGGGCATCCGGCTGCCGGGCAGGCTGACCGCCGCCGCACCCCAGGCCAGGCCCTCGGCCAACGCCTCCGGTCCGTGGGCACCGGCGGCCAGGAAGCCGGCCAGCAGCGCGTCGCCGGCACCGACCGTGCTGCGCGGGAACTCGACCGGCGACTCGCCGGTGACCACACCGTGGTCGTCGACCAGCACCGCGCCGTCGGCACCGAGGCTCGCCAGCACCGCGCCGGCGCCCCAGCCGCGCAGCCGTTGCGCGGCGTCGACCACGTCACCGAGGGAACGCAGCGGCGTGCCGACGGCCTCGGCGAGTTCCTCCCGGTTCGGCTTGACCAGGGCGGCGCCGGCCTGCGCCGCGGCCCGCAGGGCCGGCCCGCTGGTGTCGACCGCGAGGCGTACCCCGGCGGCGACCAGCCGGGCGCAGAGTTCACCGAACGCCCGCGCCGGCAGGCCGGGCGGGACGCTGCCGCAGGCCACCACCCAGCGGGCGGAGGCGGCCGCGGCCAGCACCGCGTCGGTCACCGCGGCGAACTCGTCCGCCGCGAGCACCGGCCCGGACTCATTGATCTTCGTCACGGTGCCGTCGGGCTCGGCGAGCGTGATGTTCGACCGGGTACGCCCGGCGATCGGCACCGCGAGCAGGTCGACTCCCTCGGCCCGGAGCAGCGCGACGAGTTGGGCCCCCTCGTCCCCGCCGCACGGCACCACGGCCCGTGACGCCACCCCGTTGGCCAGCAGCGCACGGGAGACGTTGACCCCCTTGCCGCCCGGATCGAGGTGCGCGGACGCGGCCCGGATCACCTCGCCGCGGACCAGCGCGCCGATCTCCATGGCGCGGTCCAGGCTGGGATTGAGGGTGACCGTGACGATCATGCCCGGACCACCCGGACGCCCGCGGCCTCGACCTCGTCGGCCAGTTCCTCGTCGAGCCGGCTGTCGGTGACCAGCAGGTCGAGGTCGGCGACCGTGCCGAACCGGGCCAGGTAGTCGTTGCCGATCTTCGTGTGGTCGGCGAGCAGCACCACCCGGCGGGCGGCGGCGATCATCGCCCGTTTCACCGCCGCCTCGGCCGGGTCCGGAGTGGTCATCCCCCGCTCGACCGAACAGCCGTTGGTGCCCATGAAGGCCACGTCGACGTACATCTCGGCGAGCGGGCGAAGCGCCCAGTCGTCCACCGTGGCCAGGGTCTTGCCCCGGACCCGGCCGCCGAGCAGCAGCACGCTGATGTTGGGCCGGGGCCCGAGCGTCGCGGCGAGCACCGGCGAGTTGACCACCACGGTCAGCTCGCGGTCGGTGGGCAGGAGTTGGGCCAGCCGGGCGGTGGTGGTGCCGGCGTCGAGGATGATCGCCCCCTCGTCCGGCACCTCGGCCAGGGCGGCCTTGGCGATCCGCTCCTTCTCGGCGATCAGTACGGCGTCCCGGGTGGCGAGCGCCGGTTCGAATCCGATCCGTTCCACCGGGATCGCCCCGCCGTGCACCCGGCGGAGCATCCCGGCCCGTTCCAGCACGGTCAGGTCCCGGCGGATCGTCTCGGCGGTCACGTTCATGCCCTCGGCGAGCGCCATCACGTCGACCCGCCCGTCCGCCCGGGCGGTACGCAGGATCTCCTGCTGGCGTTCCTCGGCGTACATCCGCGTTTCACCCGCTTGCTCGTGTTGGCTTTGCTTTTGTTTACGCCCGTTTCTGTGGCCAGTCAACACGTGGTCGTAACTTTCTCGTCATCTACATGACTCGATCCAGGTGATCTGGGACATATCACCCCGCGAATGGATCCGATCCGACCTGCGGAGGTGTGATTCGAGCGAGCCTAGGAGCGACACGGCTCGCGGCCGCCGTACCGATGTCTGGTTGTGTTGTTTTTCTGCCGGGACGCGGGCGGTTACCGGCGGCGGGCCACCGCGAGCAGATGACTGCTCGCCCCGAGCAGGCTCGGCTCCTCCTCGACCCGCCGCAGCATCTCCAACATCAGCTCGGTCCGCTCCGGATCGGCGAGGATCTCGTCCAGCCGGGAACCGGACTGCCAGAGCGGGCCCTCGACCGCGACCAGCCGCTCGACCAGCAGACCCGCGTCCGTCACCTCGCCGGCCACCTCGTCCGGACGGTGGAAGTACGCGCTGGTGAAGAAGGGCCGCGCCGGATCGGCGTTGCTGTGCACCCCACCGACCAGGACGCGCTCGACCAGGCCACGGAACCGCGGGTCGTCGTAGTAGCCGTGCACGAAACCGTGACCTCTGATCGGAGCATGACCCGATCGTGGAACCGGTGCCGGGGATCGGCAAGCCATTGACCCGCTGACCGCGCTCGCCGGAGTACGTGAAGAACGCTCCCGTTCCCACCCGAACCCGTCACCCGTACGGGTGGTCGAGGTTACGCTCCGAAGTATGACCCGAGGGTTGCTGGTACTCGGAGTAGCCAGTGCCGTGCTGGTGCTGCCATCGGTGGCAACGGCCGCAGCGCCGGCAGCGGGGCAGCCCGTGGCGGCGGCACAACGTACGCCAATCACGGCGGCGGCGGGCACGGCGAACCGCCCCTGCCCGGCGCCGACCCCGCCGGTGGCCCGGCCGACCCGACCCGCGCCACCGCCGCTCGATCCGGTCCACGCGGCGATCGGTGGAGCCGACCTGGCGACCGCCGGACTGGTGACCCCACCCGACACGGCGGCACCGCCACGGGTCAGCGCGACCTCCTGGCTGGTGGCCGACCTGGACAGCGGCGCCGTACTCGGCGGCTGCGGTCCGCACGAGTACGGCGTACCGGCCAGCGTGCAGAAACTGCTGCTCGCGGCGGCGGTGATGCCACGGCTGGACCCGGCCGGCGTGATCGAGGTGACCGAGTCGGACCTCGACTTCGAGCCGGGCAGCTCGGCGGTGGGCCTGGTCGAGGGTGGGCGTTACTCGGTCGAGACGCTGTGGCTGGGGCTGTTGCTCAACTCGGGCAACGACGCGGCGAACGTACTGGCCCGGCTCGGTGGTGGACCGGATGGGCTGACCGGCGGTGTCGCGACGATGAACAGCGAGGCCCGGCAGCTCGGCGCGTACCAGACGCATGCCGCCACACCGTCCGGCCTGGACGGCCCCGGCCAGTACACCAGCGCGTACGACGTGGCGCTGATCGCCCGCGCCTGCTTCGCCCGCGACGACTTCCGGCGGTACGCGGCGACGAAGATCGCCCAGGTCCCCGCCCAGGCGGCGAACAACACGAAGGGCTACCCGATCTGGAACGACAACCAGCTGCTGCACCGCTACCCGGGCGCGTTGGGTGGCAAGACCGGCTACACGGACCTGGCCCGGCACAGCTTCGTCGGTGCCGCCCAGCGAAACGGCCGTACGCTGCTGGTCACCCTGCTCGGCGCGGAGGCGTCCCCGCTCGCCGGCTGGCAGCAGGGCGCCGCGCTGCTCGACTGGGGATTCGGCCTGCCCAGCGGCGCGAGCGTCGGTCAGCTCGTCGCCCGAGGACAGCTCAACCCGCAGCCGCCGGTACCGGCGCGGGCCGCCGGAACCGCCGGCGTCCGGCCCGACGACGACCAGCGGTCCCGTCCCGGCGGGCTGCTGATGGCGGGATCACCGGTGGTCGTACTCGGTGCGTTGGCGCTGGTCCTGGTGCGGCGGGTCCGGCGGCGGCGGGCCGGGACCGGCCAGCCGGCGACGGGCGGCGACCCGCATCCGGACGGATCGGCGCCCGGCTGAGCACGGGACCGGGATCGGCCGGCCCCGGTCGTGGACCGGGGCCGGCGGTGGGTGCGCGCTCCCATGACCCGCGAAGAGTGTGGCGCGTTCTGACCGGCCAGACCCTTCGAGATCATGAAAACCGGACCGACCAGATCCGCGGGCGAGGACCTAGCCGGCGTAGGTCTCGAACTCGGCGACCTTCGGTGTCCCGGTCGAGCCGGTGATCTCAAATGTGATCTTGCGCAGCGAGGTCCGGGGGAAGGTGATCACACCCGCCCCGTTGCCCGAGGTCAGGACGGCGCCGGTGTCGTGGTTGATCACCCGCCAGGAGCCGATGCTGCCCACCGAGCCCGCCGCCTCCCGGATGTTGATCCTGGACACCGCGGTCGCGGAAGCCCACTTGATCGAGATGGAACCGGTCGAGCCGGCCGGCGACCAGTGAGTGCCCAGATTGCCGTCGCGTACGTCGCCGTAGCCCGTCCCGCTGGCCTTGCTGGAGCCGTCGGAGCTGGCCCCGATGCTGAGGTTGGTCCCGCCGGGCTGGGTCGGCGTCGGGGTCGGGCTGGTCGGCGTCGGCGTGGGGTTGGTCGGTGTGGGGGTCGGGTTGGTCGGCGTCGGCGTGGGCCTGGTCGGCGTCGGCGTGGGCGTCTGCGGTGAGCAGTTGCCGTTCGACTCTCGCAGACCCGTGTTGGCGCCGGCCGTCTGGCGGACGATGTCCGGCACGCAGCTCGCCCCGTCGAGGCTGTAGGAGTACGGGATGCCGACCGTGGTGTTGGACTGCGGGTCGGGGCCGGCGGGATTGATGTCGCCACCCGGGGCCGACCAGGTCACGTTGTCGAAGATGTTGCCGCTGACCTGCCAGTAGCCGGCCTCACTGGTGTAGAAGGTGCCCAGGACGTCCTTGGAGTTCCGGAAGTGGTTGTTCTCCACCTTGGCGCGCGCCCCGGCCCGGGAGTTGATGCCGGACTCGTTGAGGCTCACGTACGAGTTGTTGTAGATGTGGGAGATCCCGCCGCGCAGCAGGGGCGTACGGGAGTCGATGTTCTCGTACAGGTTGTGGTGGAACGTGACGAAGCCGTTCGAGCGGTCGCTCTCGCTGGACCCGATGAGGCCGCCACGGCCGGAGTCGCGCAGGATGCTGTAGGACAGGGTCACGTACTGGGTGTTGTCCTTCATGTCGAAGAGGCCGTCGAACCCCTCCGACTCCCCGCCGGAGGCCAGCAGGGTGGTGTGGTCGACCCAGACGTTGCGGACGTCGCTCTCCATGGAGATGGCGTCACCACCGTTGGACGTGGGCGAGCCCGACTTCTTGACGTTCCGCACGGTCACGTTCCGGATGATGATGTTGCTGGCCTCACGGATGTGGATGCCCAACTGATCGAAGACGGCGCCGCCGCCGACCCCGATGATCGTGACGTTGCTGATCTGCTTGAGTTCGATCACACCGGCGGCGGTGTTGCAGCTGCCGCCCGACACCTTGCCGGTGTTGCCGTGGTTGATGGTCCCCTCGACCTCGATGACGATCGGGGTGCTGCTGCTGGCCCGACCGCACAGTGCCGTGTGGATCGCGGTCCCCGTGCTGGCCCGTACCGTCTGCCCACCCGCACCGCCGGTGGTCCCACCGTTCTGGGTCGCGTAGCCGGTGGCGCTGCCCGCCGCCGCCGACGCCCGGGGTACCGGCAGCGCCACACCGATCGCGGCCCCGACGGCTGCCGTGGCCAGCGCTGCCTGGAGTCGCAGTGCGACTGGTCGTCTCATCTCGCCTCACTTCGTCGTCGAATGTCGGGCGGTACCTGGTCACCGTGACCGCGTACCCCGCCCGCTCCGCCGTCGTGCCGGCGCCTCCGGTCGCGTTCCGGGCGTCGGCGACGCACACGGAACCGCTCCACTCACGGTCGTGGTGGAGTGATCCGAGGTCGTCCGGGCGGGTTGGCGGCGTTGGCACCACCTGCGCAGCGACCGGCCCCCGCCCGGCCCCAGGATGAAACATCTATGAAACACAATCCTAGGAAAGCGGTTTCCTCGAATGCAAGAGCTGCTGTTTGCAGGTTTTTTGCAGTACCCGCCGGTGCGACCGACGCGTCGGTCAGCCAGGCTCCCCCTCGGGTGCCACCGCACCCGGGTCCGGCTCGCCGGGATCCGGCTCCCGGGGCTCCTCGCCGAGCTGCTCGCGTACGTAGTTCCACACCACGGCGATCAACGCGGCGACCGGCACGGCGAGCAGACTCCCCACGATGCCCGCCAGGCTGCCACCCAGGGTCACCGCGAGCAGAACCACCGCGGCATGCAGCCCGAGACCACGGCTCTGCATGATGGGCTGGAACACGTTCCCCTCAAGCTGCTGCACCGCGATGATGATGGCCAGCACGATCAACGCGTCCGTCGGACCGTTCGACACCAGCGTGATGAGGACCGCGACGAAGCCCGCGAACAGGGCACCCACGATCGGCACGAACGCCGACACGAAGGTCAGCACCGCCAACGGCAGCACCAGCGGCACACCGACGATCCACAGGCCCAGGCCGATGAAGACCGCGTCGAGCAGGCCGACGAACGCCTGGGACCGCACGAACGCGCCGAGTGCCTCCCAACCACGCTCGGCCACCACCGGTACGTCGACCGCCAGCCGGCCGGGCAACTGCCGGGTCAGCCACGGCAGGAACCGCGGACCGTCCTTGAGGAAGAAGAACATGAGGAACACCGACAGCACGGTGGTGACCACTCCGTCGACCACCGTGCCCACCCCGGAGAGGGTGACGGTGATGATGCTGCCGACGCTGTCCTGAATGCGCGCGATCGCGGCGTCGAACGCCTCGGTGACCTGGTCGTCGCCGATGTTCAACGGCGGGCCGGCGGCCCACTCGCGCAACTGCTGGATCCCGTCGACCACACCGGAGACCAGATCGCCCGACTGCGACGCCACCGGCACCGCGATCAGCACCACGGTGCCCGCGGCGACCAGCAGGAACAGCACGGTCACGACCGACGCGGCCAGGGCCGGACGCCACCCGTGCCGGCGCAGGAACCGGGCCGCGGGCCAGGTCAGCGTCGTGAGCAGCAGGGCGACCACCACCGGCCAGACCACCGACCAGGTTCGGCCCAGCAGCCACAGGGCCACCCACGTCATCAGTAGGACCAGCAGGGTCTGCACGGAGAGGCGCGCCGACGTACGTAGTGCCGCTCGGGTCTTCGCGGAGCTGAGTGTGCCAGGCATGGGATCACCTTAGGGATGTCCGTGCCGCGATCCGGCATCGCAGGCGACCGGCGGTCGACGGTGTCGCGGTTGTCGGACTGGGCAGGGACAATCATCGATACCAGCGGCCCGGTCCGGCCGGCGTGGCGCGGGGTGGACGTGGCCCGACACACCGACCCGGACCAGCGCAGAAAGGACCACGATGACCCTTACCCGACGCGGCTTCCTGGAGGCGTCAGCCGTCACGGCGCTCGGTCCGCTCTGGACGACGACCACCGACCGGTCGACACCGCCCGGCTTCCCGACCGACATCGCGGTGTACCGGGAGGCGTACCGGAACTGGGCGGGCGAGATCCGGGCCACCGGCATGTGGACCTGCGTGCCCCGCACGGCGGCCGACGTGGTGACGGTGGTGAACTGGGCCTACGAGCACGGGTTCACGGTGCGCCCACGCGGCTACCGGCACACCTGGTCGCCGCTGACCGTACCCGACGGGGCCGACGCGGAACGGGTCATCCTGGTGGACACCACCAGGGAGCTGACCGCGATGGCGATCGTGTCGACCGCCCCGGCGGCCGTCCGGGTCCAGACCGGCGCGTCAATGGAGGACCTGCTCACCTTCCTGGAGCAGCACGGCCTCGGCGTGACGAACACCCCGGCGCCGGGTGAGCTGACCGTCGGTGGGGTGCTCGCCATCAACGGCCACGGCACATCCGTACCGGCGGACGGCGAGATCCGCACACCGGGCCACACCTACGGCACGCTGAGCAATCTGATCCTCTCCGTCACCGCCGTCGTCTGGGACGCCGCGACCGACGGGTACGTCCTGCGGACCTTCGACCGCGCCGACCCGGCCTGCACCGCCCTGCTCACCCACGTCGGCCGCGCGTTTCTCACCGAGGTGACGTTGCGGGTCGGCGCCAACCAGAACCTCCGCTGCGTGAGCAGCGTCGACATCCCCGCCTCGGAACTGTTCGCCCCGCCCGGCAGCGGGGCCCGGCGTACGCTGGCCAGCTTCGTGGCCACCGCCGGGCGGGTGGAGGCGATCTGGTTCGCCTTCACCGGTCACCCCTGGTTGAAGGTCTGGAGCGTCAGCCCGCAACGCCCACTGACCTCCCGCCCCGTGTTCACCCCCTACAACTACGTCTTCTCCGACAACGTGCCGGAGCCGGTCGCCGTGCTGGCCGAGCAACTGTTGAACGGCGCCTGGGCACTCGCCCCGACGTTCGGGCGGGTGCAGTACACGACGGCCGCCGCCGGCCTGACCGCCACCCTCGCCACCGACCTGTGGGGACCGTCGAAGAACCTGCTGCTCTACGTCAAACCCACCACCCTGCGGGAGCACGCGAACGGGTACGCGGTGCACACCAGCCGCAACTCGATCCAGCGGGTGGTCAGCGAGTTCGCCGGCTTCTACGAACGACAGCTCGCCGCCTACCAGGCGCGGGGCGAGTTCCCGGTGACCGGCCAGGTGGAGATCCGGGTCGCCGGGCTCGACCGGGCCACCGACGTCGGCGTACCCGGGGCGGAGCCACCGGCACTGTCCGCCGCGCGGCCCCGGGCCGACCACCCCGAGTGGGACGTGGTCGTCTGGTTCGACGTGCTCACCTTTTCGAGCGCGCCCGGGGCCCACCGGTTCTACCGGGAGATGGAGTGGTTCTTCTTCGCCAACTACAGCGGCACGTACGCCGGTTGCCGGGTCGAGTGGTCGAAGGGCTGGGGGTACACCGACACCGCCGCCTGGGCCGAGCCGTCGATGCTGGGTTCGACGGTGCCCGAGTCGTACCGGCAGGGACCCGACCCGACCTGGGACCGGGCGGTCGCGGCCCTCGACGCGTACGACCCGCACCGGCTGTTCAGCAACCCGTTCCTGGACCTGCTGCTGCCGCGCCCGTCCCGGTAGCCGCCTCGACCTCGATCGACTGAGGCCGATCGAGGTCGACGGTGACGGGCCGGTTGGAACCACGTGGTGAATGGCCGGGATAGCGACTGGTTTGTCGCCACGATTCGCTTTACGCTCGTTTATCGATATCCATTGCGGATCATTCTGTCTGACCGATGAAATTGTTAGGATCACCGCGCACACGCAATCTTCGCCTATATCGATGATCGTGGCGCAGCCTTGTCGGGGGTGTCCGTGTGGCAGAGAGCAGGCGTCTCAGCGCCGAGATCTGGATGGCGATCGGCGCGATCGGCGCCGCATTGATCACTGGCGCGGTGGCCGTGTTCATGCATCTGATGCCGGTGGCCCCGCAGCCAGGCGAGTCGAACCGCATCGGACCGGCCCTGTCCACGACGAGTGCCACCGAGGCGCCCGCATGCGTCGACACCCGCAGCGGTTGCGGGATCGACGACGCCCACGCGCTCTTTGTCACGGCTGAGCAGCTGGACCGGGACGGGAAGCCCGAGGATGCCCAGAAGGCGCTGGTCGAGGCGGTCCGACTGTACGATGTTCTGCTCCGGCTGAACCCGGAGCAGAACGGCCCGTCCCTCGTTCCGGCCGTCATCCGTGCGCTGGTCAGGATTGGCGTGGATTTCAGTGTCACGGAAGTCGAACTGCGTAACTGGCTCGCCAATCCGGACCACACGCTCTACCCGGTGATCGCCCAGGCGCTACTGCGGTCGGGGTGGCGGCTCAAGGCACCGGTCTTCCTCGACGTGATCGTCTGGAACTACGAACAGACGCAGGGTGTCACCACCCTGCGGAATGTCGCACAGGTGGTGCCAGACGCACTGAAGACGGCCGTGCTGGACGGATCGAACGTGCGCCACGAAACCCGGATGACGGATTTCGACCAACTCCTCCAGCCCTGATCCCGGATCTTCGGAGGGAAATCCCACCGGGGATCTGCCTCCGAGCCCAGCCGACGGCATGCCACACCTTCGGATGAGCGGAGTCTCGTGAACCGCTTGTCTCAGACGAGCAGGGCCGGTCTCAACTCCCCGCCCAGGTTGATCCCGCCGACCACCCGGTTGTCGAGCGGGTGGTACACGTCGACGGTGTTGTTGCGTCGCATCAGTTCCCGGACCGGGGGCGGCAGCGGTGGTGGCTTCTCCATGGCCTCGCGGAGCTGACTGGCGGTCGAGATCAGCCGATTGGCCAGGGAGGCGGCGTCGGTGTCCACCCGGACCCGGCCGTACTCCCAGCCGACGGCGGTGAGGTCGAACACCTCGAACACGTGGGTCAGCGACTGGTTCGGGTCGGTCATCCGCGCGTACCGGGGCGCCCCGGCGCCGAGAACCGCGACCGCCGCGGCCACCTGCACGTACGGATGGAAGCCGCCCGGCAGCGCGAACAGCGGCCACCGCAACTGCGACCCGGCCGCCTCCCACAGTGGCCGGTAGTTGCGCCGGTCGACGACGAGCCGGTGCCCGGTACGCCGATGCAGCTCGTACGCCTGGGAAAGAAGCTCCGTGTTGGCCTCGTCGGCGAACTCGCGCACGATCCTGGCCGCCACGAACAGGCCGTCGTCGCCGTCCAACAACCGGGCGACCGCGTCGACCTGATCGGCCACCGGGCCGTGCACCGGAGCGCCGAACCGGTGCCGGACCTCCTGGAGCAGCGCCTCCTGCCGGGTCGGATCGTGCTGAACCTGCCGCTTACCAAGCACAAAGCGGAACCACCGCATAAATCGCCCCGTCTTTAGCAGCCGTCGCAGAAGCGGCAATGCTAACCGAGCGCCCTTTGCGCCTGCGCCGGCCCTCGGAAACCGTCACTACCGCTATCCATCCTAGGAACCTGGTCCGATAGGGCGGGCAGGTTCTACCCAGCACGTCCAGGGACGACGGACACTCGGCCGAACCAGCATGAGAGTACGACCGCCGGCACGATGCCGGTCGGCCGAGTGTCCATAAAGGACGAACGGAAGGTCCACATACTCGACCCCGGACGGGTGCACAGGGGATAACGTAACGTGATCGATCTATGCGGTGCCCACACGTCGGGCACGCCCGGTACGCCGGGCTCACGCGACATCTGAAGGAGGTTCCATGGCACGCAGCCGCCTAGCTGGGGTAGCCGCCGCCGTCCTCGTACCACCCCTGCTCGTGGTCGTGGCGCAGGCCACGCCGGCGTCGGCCGCACCGACCGCGCCGGCCGCCACCGGCCAGAGCGACTTCCGTGAGGCCACCCGCAAGGACTTCACGCTGGACGGCAAGCCGGTCCAGACACCGGAGCGCTACCAGGCCCCCACCGACGCCCGTCGTGGTGCCCGCGCCGCGGCGGAGACCCCGCCGGTGGGTACCGTCCGCCAGTGGCTCGGCCGCGACGACGCCCAGGGCATTCTCTACCGGAAGAACTACACCCTGCGTGGCCTCGGCGAGCACATCGAGGTGTGGGTCGCCAACGACATCGCGTTCCCGGCCGGCGACTGCCGGGCACAGATCCCGTCCAGCACGCAGATCACCGACGCGCAGGTCAACCGCCTGGTCAGCGAGTTCGACACCAACATGTACCCGAAGGAGTCCGAGGCGTTCAGCACGCCGCCGGACCGCGACGGGAGCAACTCCCAGGTGCCGCCGGACGCGAACGGCAACGGCGGTGACTACACCGGCGCCGGGAACAAGATCGTCACGCTGGTCGACAACGTACGGGACGACAACTTCTACGACTTCCCGGCCGCGCCGACGTACATCGCCGGTTTCTTCTCGTCGCAGTTGAACGAGCTGTTCGACCGCAACGTGATGACCGTCGACGCGTTCGACTGGCTGCACCGCACCGGCGACAACCCGCCGGACGAGCCGACCGGCGACCTGTGCACCAGCCGGCCCGCCCGGCCGAACGCGTACGAGGGCACGTTCGCCCACGAGTACCAGCACCTGCTGCACCACTACACCGACCCGTTCGAGAGCATCCTGCTCAACGAGGGTCTGTCCGACTTCGCCCAGACGCTGGTCGGGTACGTCGACGCCACCAAGACGGTGTACGACCGGGGCGCGGACAGCCACATCTACTGCTACCAGGGCTTCGGCACTGTTCAGACGCCGTACAACACGAACCCGCGTGACTGCGGCGGCCCGGAGAACTCGCTCAACCTCTGGGACGAGGGCAGCAACCCCAGCGCGGTGCTCGCCGACTACGGCAACGCGTACGCCTTCGTGCTGTTCCTGTACGACCGCTACGGTGCCGACTTCGTCTCCCGGCTGCACCGCGACGGTGCACTCCAGGGTCTCGCGAGCCTGGACGCCGCCCTGGAGGCGGAAGGGGTCGGCGACCTCTACCAGGTGATCCACGACTACCAGACCGCCACCCTGGTCGACAAGATCGTGGGTGACTCGCGGCGCGGGATCATCCTCGGCGTGCCGAAGGGCCGGGTCACCTCGCCCAGCCTGCGGTCCACCGTCAACCTCGCGAACCCGGCCGCGTACATCACCCCGGGTGCGGCACCGAACGGCGCCGACTTCGTACCGCTACAGAAGGCGAACGGCCAGATCCTGCGTGGGCGGGACCTCCGGTCGATCAAGTTCCGTGGCGCGCAGGAACTGCCGGCGGTGCCGCTGGCCTGGACCACGGTGGGCAACGACCCGGACCGGCCGGGCAACGCCGTGCTCTGGGGCGGCGACGGCAACAGCCTGGACAACGCGGCGGTCACCTCGGTCGCCGTACCGACCGGGGACCCGACGCTGCGCTTCCTGGCCAAGTACGGCGCCGAGGCCGGCTACGACTACGGGTACGTGACCGTGTCGACCGACGGCGGCGCCACGTACACGATCATTCCGGGTGACCGGACGATCGACGGGCCGCTCGGGCCGGCGCTCAACGGCACCACCGACGGGTTCGAGCCGCACTCGTTCGACCTGTCCGCGTACGCCGGGCAAACCGTGCTGGTCGGCATCCGGTACGTCTCCGACGGTGGCGTCAACGAGGGTGGTCTGCTGGTCGACGACATCACCGTCGGCGGCACGCTGGTCAGCGACGGGTCGAGCCTGGCCCCGTTCGACTCACCCAGCGAGCTCAACCCGGTCGACGTGGACAACTGGAACCTGCGGCTGATCGGCATCGACGAGCAGAAGCAGGTCGCCCTCCAGTTCGAGTTCGACGGTCGGGACAGCGTCAACGTCGGCGTGATCCAGACGGCGATCCTGAGCGCGTTCCCGACGGTCGTGGCCGTGGTCGCGTACGACGAGCCGACCGAGCAGTACGCCCAGTACGCGCCGTACACCCTGACGGTGAACGGCGTCGTCCAGCCGGGCGGCGCGGCGCACTGAGCGGTGCGGGCACCCGCCGTGTTGCCACGGCGGGTGCCCGCGAGCCGGGCGGGGTGGCGAGGTCCTACGTCACCACCCGGCCGGGCGGAGGAGTCAGTTGCGCCACCTCCACGAGTAGTGCACGTCGTAGGCACCGCCGTGGCCCTCGAACCGGAACACGCCGCTCTGTAGCGGGCCGTTGATGCTGCTCAGCGTGAGCTGCGAGCTCAGGACGTCCCAGAAGACGTCGTCGTGGAACGAGTTGACGATCCAGGTGATCAACTCTCCACCAAGCCAGCCGGCCAACGCGCCGAGGGCCGCGGCGATCAACTGGCTCCGCACGATCGGGTCGAGGACCTGGCCGACCCATTCGGCGATCTTCTTCTGGACTTCGGTCTGCACCTTCTGCCACACGGCGGTGATGGTGTTGGCGAAGCCGCCCAGGTCCACCTCGCTCAGCAGGACCGAGGCGCTGTAGACGCCGGGGTAGGTCGTCGGCAGGTCGAAGTTGCCGAACCGGTAGCCGGAACCGTAGAACGTCCAGATGTCGCCGCTGTCGAACGCCTGCGGGATCTCGTAGGAAGGCACCTGGACGGTGACCCCGGCCGGGGTGACGACCGTACCGCCGAAGGCGATCTCGTCGGAGCCCGGGCCGCTGGTCTCGTCGATGCAGACCACCCTATCGATCATGAACCTGATGCCGGTCTTGGGCAGGGTCGGGCCCGGGGTGGGGTCGCAGTTCTCGATCTCGTCGTCGCACTCTGGCGGCGGGCAGGTGGGGCAGGAACGCTGCTCGGCCCCACCGGCGGGCGCGGGCATGCGCTGCGCCGTTGTTCCGGCGGCCTTCGTCGAGGTCCCGGCGGCGTGCTGGGCCTTGAGTGCCGAGCCGAACCGGGCCGCGTCGCCCGGCACCGGGCTGTCGGCGTAGACCCGGTCGAAACCGCGCACCGCGTAGTCGGCCGGCGCGAGACTGCCGTACGACCCGAAGTTGGCGTCGGCGTCGGCGAGCAGAGTCTGGGCGCTGTCGGCGAAGACGCCGCGCCGCTGCGGTGACAGGTCCCGGACGGCGGCGGCGAGTTCCGCCTCGACGCTGCCGGCGGGCCAGGCCCGGTCGGGTTCCGCAGCCGCCACGGCGAGGGAGTAGCGCATCGCGTCGGCCGCGTCGGAGTAGATCACGCGAAGCGTATCGGTGACCTCGCTGTCGGGAACCGGCACGGGTGCCGGTGTGGGCTTGGCGGTGGCCTGGGCGGTGCCGAGGCCGGCCGCCAGGACGACGGCGCAGGTGACGGCGATGGCTCTACCGAGCCAACCCGAGCGCCGTACAGCATGAAGTGTTGACATGTGACAGATCATCGACGGCGGTCACGGCCGTCGGCATGGGTGCGCACCACCCACATTTCTCGATGGACACCACCCACCGGGGCGGCGGTCGCGTCGGCCGCCGTGGTGGTCCCGAACGCTGTCCCGCTCCGCCGGGACGGCCGTCCCTGGTGGGTCGGGACCATCGTACGGAACCGTCACGACACGCCGCGGACGTGCCGCGCCCATCACCGGCTGAGGACTGCCCCGTGTCTGAGAACGAACCCGAGAAACCGCGCCGAACCAGGCACCTCCGGTCGGTCCCGCCCCTCACCACCGCGTCCCCACCGGGGAACGCCGGTGAGATGGACCCGACCCGGATGACCTCGCCCGTCCTGATCGGACGCGACGCCGAGGTCGCGGCGATCAGCGCGGCGGCCGGCCGGGCCCGGCTCGGTCACGGCCGGGCGATGTTCGTGACCGGGGAGCCCGGCATCGGCAAGTCGCGGTTGATCCGGGAGATCGGCCGGTCCGCGACCGGGATGGCGGTACTAGCGGGGCGGGCCGGCGGGTCCGCCACGTCGATGCCCTGCCGGCCACTGGTGGAGGCACTCAACAGCCGGCTGCGTAACGGCCCGGTTCCCACCGACCCGGACCTCGAACCGTTCCGCCCGGCCCTGTCCCGGCTGTTCCCCGAATGGCGGAGCGGAACCGGAGACGGATCAGGGGATGAAACAGGGCGCGGCACCGGTGGCCGGACCGGACTGGTGCTGGCCGAAGGGGTGTTACGGCTGCTGGCGGCGCTGGGCCGGGAACGGCCGCTGCTGCTGGTGCTGGAGGACCTGCACGACGCCGATTCGGAGACGCTCGACGTACTCGGCTATCTCGCGGTCAACCTGGACCGGCTGCCCGTTCTCCTGCTCGGCACGCTGTGCACCGGACCGTCGGCGGCGCTCGACCTCGCGTACCGGATCCGGCGTGACCACGACGTGCCGCTGCTGGAACTGGCGACACTGACCCGCGCGGACGTCGCCCGGCTCGCGGCACGCTGCCTGGACAGCGACGTGGCGGACCTGCCCGCTCGGCTGGTGGATCGGCTGGCCACGGACTGCGACGGGGTGCCGTTCGTCGTCGAGGAACTGCTCGCGGGCATGGTGGCCGGCGGGGTGCTGCGCCGCGACGGCGACCGCTGGCGCATCGACGGCGACCCGGTCGGCCCGGTCCCGGCCACGGCGGTACGGGCGATCGGCGACCGGGCCAACCGACTCGGGCCGCAGGGGCGCCGCCTGCTCGACGCCGCCGCGGTGATCGGCGGCCGGTTCCCGCTCCCCGTGCTCCGCGCGATGTCGGACCTCGACCCCGGCACCACCGACGAACTGCTGCGCGCCGCGACAGCCGCGCACCTGCTACGCCCCGATCCGGCCGACCCCGACTGGTACGCCTTCCGGCACCCGCTGACCGCCGACGCGCTGCTCGGTGAGCTGCCCCAGCCGCAGCATGCCCGGCTCGCCGCCACCGCCGCCCGCGCACTGGAGACCCGCCACCCCGACCTGCCGGGCGAGCTGTGCCCGCTGGCCGCCCGCCTCCACCTCGCCGCCGGTGACAACGCCGGGGCGGCCCGACTGCTGACCCGCGCCGGCACCCGCGCGCTGGCCCACGGCGCGGCGGACTCGGCGGGAACGCTGCTGGAACGGGCTCACCACCTGCTGCGGCGCGGCGGCGACGACGCGGCTGCGGTCGCGGTACTGGACGCCCTGCTCGGCGCGCTGGAGGAGACCGGCGAGTTCGACCGGGCGCGGTGGCTGGTCGACGAATTGCTCGCGACAGCGGTCCTGACCACCGCCCAGACGATCGCGCTGCACCTCCGGTTGGGCTGGATGGCGCTCGACGGCGGTCGTACCGACGAGGCCGAGAGCCGGCTCGCGGCGGCACGCATGCTGGCCAGCCCCGACCGCGTCGAACAGGTCGCCGTCATCGACGCCATGCGGGCGCACCTGCTCGTCCTTGACGGCGGGCGGGCCGACGAGGCCGAACAGTTGGCGGCGCGGGCGGTGGCCACGGCGGAACGCGTACGCCTGCCGGAGCTGGTGTGTCGGACCCGGCGGCTACTGGCGCTGCTCGCCGGGCGACGGGGTTGCGCCGAAGCGGACCAACACCTGCTGGACATCCTCCGGGTGGCCGAGCGGCACCGGCTTCCGCTGTGGCAGATCAGGGCGTCGGTCCGGCTCGCCACCCACCAGACGATCCGGACCGGGCAGGGCGAGCCGCTGCGTCGGGCTCGCGACGCCGCGCGGGCGATGGGCGCGGTCACCAGCGGCTACGCGGCCGACGCCGGCCTCGCCCTGCACGATGTCCTGTCCGGCGGGTACGAGCACCCGGTCCGGGTCGCGGGCGAGTGCGCGGCGGCGATGGCCGGGATCGGCCGGATCGGGGACCTGCGGTACGCGCTCATGGTCGGGGCGGCGGCGTACGCGCACCGGGCCGCGCGGACGGAGATGGAAACCACGCTGGCCGAGTTCGAGCGCCGGGGCGGCGCGAACTCCCCGGAGATGGCGATGGTGCACGGCCTCTGCCGCGCCTTCTGCGCCCTGCTACAGGAGGACCGGGCCGTCGCGCGGTCAGAACTGGACGCCGCCCGCGACCATGCCGACCGGTACGCCGCCGTCGACCACCGGTACGGCAGGTACGGCCTGACCCTGCTGCTGGACGCGCTCTCGGGGGCGGCGGACCACCACGATCACCGGGACGTCGCCGCGGATCCCGCCGCGACGCCGCGCTGGAACCGGCAGTTCGTCCACTTCGCCCACGCGGTCCTGCTCGGGGCGGCCGGCGAACGCGAAGCCGCCGAGGCGGCGCTGGGCCGGGCCCGCGAAGCGGCGGCGGTCTTTCCCACCGCACACCGCCTGGGGCTGCGGCTGGTGGCGGAGTCCGCCCTGGAACACGGTTGGGGCAACCCGGACGCCTGGCTGCGCGAAGCCGAGCTGTACTTCCACACCATCGGCACACCGCTCGTCGCCGCCGCGTGCCGGACCCTCATCCGGCGGGCGGGACAGCGAGCCCCGCAACGCCGTACCGGCCACGGTGGGATACCGATCCGGTTGTGGAAACAGGGCGTGACCGTACGGGAGTACGAGGTGCTGGTCCTGCTCGCCGATCACCGGGCCAACAAGGAGATCGCCCGACGCCTGCACCTGTCCCACCGGACGGTGGAGAAGCACGTCGCGAACCTTCTGCGCAAGACGGACCAGCCACACCGGTCGGCACTGCGCGCGTACGTCGCCGTGCCGCAGCCGTCCTGACCGGCGGGTTCGGGATGCTCAGCGGGTGGCGTCCGGGTGTCCCGGCAGGTTGGAACCACCGGCACTGCTGCCCGAGGAGCCGCCGGCCACCCCGGAGGAGTCGTCCTCGGTGACGATGTCCGGTCGGGTGTCGGTGCCGTCCGGCGCCGGTACCTCGGTGTCCGCGGGCACCTGGGGCAGCGGGAACTGGCCGGTCTCGTCCTCGGCGTTCTCCGGGTCGACCGGAGACTCGCCCTCGCGTACCCGATATCCCACGATCCGCCTCCCGTGCTCGCCGGTCCCGACCCGCCCGCCTACCCGCACCGGCACGGGTGAAACCGGTGGCCGGGAATCCGCGACCGGGCCCGGGGAGCGTCAGAGGTCGAGAACCAGCCGGTCGGACCGGGACCGGCCGACACAGATCATCATCACCTCGCCGCGTTCCCGCTCGGCGTCCGACAACACCTGGTCGTGGTGCTCGGGTACGCCGGCCAGCACCCGCGTCTCGCAGGAGCCGCAGTAACCCTCGGTGCAGGAGAAGGCGGTGTCGGGCACCACGTCGAGCACCACGTCGAGCAGGGTGCGGTCCGGTGGCACCGATCGGACGACTCCCGACCGTCGCAGTTCCACCTCGAACGTGGTGTTGTCTGCGGGATCGGTCGGAACCAACGCGGCGGTGTCGCGGCCGAACCGTTCCAGGTGGAGATCTGCCGTACGGCCGAGGCCGGCGCAGACCTCGCTCACCGCCCGGAGCATGCCGTCGGGCCCGCAGCAGTAGACCGCGCTGCCCGGCGGGCTGTGCTCCACCAGGTCGGCCAGCGGCATCAGGCCGTGCTCGTCCTGCGGCAGCAGGTGCAGGTTCTCGTCGCTGCCCAGGGCCCGGAGTTCGTCGACGAACGCCATGCTCCGCCGGCTGCGTCCCCCGTAGAACAGCGACCACCGCCCGCCCCGCGCCGCGACCGAGCGGACCATGGCCAGGATCGGGGTGATCCCGATCCCGCCGGCCACGAACACGTAGCTCGGCGCCGGCACGAGTGCGAAGTGGTTACGCGGGCCGCGTACCTGCACCGAACGGCCCACCAGGGCGGTGTCGTGCACCTCCCGCGAGCCGCCGCGCCCGTCCTGTTCGCGCAGCACCGCTATCCGGTACGACCGATCGTCGGCCGGATCACCGCACAGCGAATACTGGCGTACGGTGCCGCTGGGCAGCCGTACGTCGAGGTGCGCGCCCGGCTGCCAGGGCGGCAGCGGCACCCCGTCGGGGTGCACGAGTCGGATCGACACGACCCCGTCCGACTCCCAGCTCACCTGGCTGACCAGCAGTTCCATCGCGGCGAGCGGATCGTCGGGCGGCGCCGTCGGCTCCGCCACGTCCATTTCGAGAAACCCGGTCACGACCCGCACACCCTCTCCCGCCAACCGACACCTAGCCCGTATCCGTCCGGTCGCTCAGCCGGGGCCGAGCAGCCGGCGGAGCTGGTAGATGTCGAGCGTCGACTCCCCGGCCCCGATCCGCTCCAGGTAGCCGGCCTCCGCGCGGTCCCGGGCGCGGGCGGCGTCGAGCACCTGTTCCAGGTCGGCGGCCGGCAGGCTGATCACCCCGTCGTCGTCGGCGACGATCACGTCCCCGCGTTCGATGGTCACGCCGCCGAGTTCGAGCGGCTGGCCGATCCGGCCTGCGTCCTGTTTGACAGTGGTCCGGACCGCGATCGAGGCGCTGAAGGCGGGGAAGCCCAGTTGCGCCAGCCGGGCCACGTCCCGTACGCCGCCGTCGATGACGAGGCCGACGACTCCCCGGGCCAGCGCGGCCACCGCGAGGATCTCCCCCCAGTAGCCGCACGCGCGTTGGTGCCCGTCGACCACCAGGACGTCCCCCGGCTCGGCGCTGTCCAGGGCGGCGTGCAGGGCCAGGTTGTCGGCCGGGGCGGCCCAGACCGGTAGCGCCCGCCCGACCAGGGCGGCGCCGGGCCAGGCCGGCCGAAGCCGGTGCGGCAGGAAGCAGTCCCGCCGGGCCGCCTCGTACAGGGTGGCGGTGCCCAGTCGCAGCAGTTCGGCCCGTTCCCGGTCGCCCAGTGCCGCCGTCATGACTGTCCCCGTCGTTGCAGGAGGTGGTAGCCGTGTTCGGCGCGGGCGCCGGCCAGCGACTTTCCGGCGAGCACGTCGGCGAGGATGGCCTGCTCCCGTTCGTTGATCCTCGTGCAGATGTCGACCAGGTCGTCCTCGACGTCGACCGGAATCACCACGACGCCGTCGGCGTCGGCCGAGACCAGTTGGCCGGGCGCGACCTGCACCCCGCCGACCGACACCGGCCGACCGGTGTCGGACACCTCCACCCGGTCCTTGCCGGTACGCATGAACCGGCCCCGGCTGTAGATCGGGTAGGACAGGTCGACGGCGCGGGCCACGTCCCGGCAGACCCCGTCGATGACGGTGCCGCCGACCCCCCGGTGGTGCGCCATCGCGGTGAGGATGTCGCCCCACACTGTGCAGTCGGTCCGTCCGGCGTTGTCGAGCACCACCACCCGACCCGGCTCTACCTCGTCCAGGTAGTCGCCCACGGTTCCGGCCGGGGTGCCGGCGTTGACGTACCGGACGGTGAACGCCCGGCCGAACAGTCCGGCGCCCGCACCCAGCGGGGAGAGCCCGAGCAGGCTGCCCGGTCGGCCGAGCCGGTCCAGGCCGTCGGAGAGGGTGGCGGTGGAGAACTGGGACAGCGGGTGGTCCAGCTTGCTCACGATCGGTCGCTTTCCACGGTGGGGAACTGGGAGTCGTGCATGACCACGCTGACCGGACGGCCCTCGTCCACCGCGGCGGCCATGTCGGCCTCGCGGGCGACGATCCGCTCGGCCAGGTCGATGACCAGATCGGCGTACCCGGCGGGCACGAAGGCGACGCCGTTCACGTCGGCGATGACGTAGTCGCCGGGCGCGACCCACAGGTCCCCGAAGGCGACCGGTTCGTCCATGGACAGTTGGACCACCCGGCCGCGGGCGCTCACCGGCACCACGGCGCGGGCGAACACGGGGAAGTCCAGGGCGTCGCTCTCGCCCGCGTCGCGGCACGCGCCGTCGATGACGACGCCGGCGATCGAGCGGTTCACGGCCGCGCGGGAGAGGATGCCACCCCAGCAGGAGACGTCGGTGCGGCCCTCGTTCGCGATCACCAGCACGTGCAGCGGACCGGAGCGGTCGACCGCCGCCGCCGCGATGTGGTCGGCCGGCCCGTCGGACCGCCGGGGGCCGGCCTGCACCGTACGGACGAGGCCGGCGACGACCCGGCGGACCGGCCACACCGGGCGGGGTCCGAGCGGTACGCCGACGATCCCGAGGGTGTCCAGGGCGTCGGAGATCGCGCAGGTGTCGAGCTGGCGCAGCCGGTCGACCAGCACGGACTGATCGACCGGCGACCTGTCCGGGGTGCTCACTTCGACACCGCCGGCGGCGTCCAGGTGACGAACGCGGCGGCGCAGCCGGTCCCCGCCTCGGAGCGGTAGCAGGGCTCGTACGCCACCACGTCGAGGGAGAGGTCGAGCTGGTGCAGCGCACCGGCGACCACTATCCAGTTGCGCAGCTCCGAGGTGCCGGAGCGGAGCAGGTTGTTCGGCACACCGCGCAGGTACGCCGCGTCGCGCTCGGCCAGCGCCCGCAGGAATGCCCGGTCGAGCGCCTCGTCCACGACGAAGTGGCTCAGTCCGCCAGAGGCCACCACCCCGACCCGCAGGTCGGCCGGGAAACTGGCGATGGCCCGGCCGAGCGCCACCCCGAAGTCGAAGCAGCGGGCCGCCGACGGCGGGTTGGGCTCCCAGAAGGTGTTGACGAACAGCGGCACCACCGGCAGGTCGGTCTCGCCGCCGAGCAGTTGCTGGTAGACGAAGCCCCAACCGTGCGGGATGCCGTGGTTGCCGTACCGGCCGGCGGGCAGTTCCCTGGACGCGCAGGGGTCGAAGCCGGCGGTCGAGGTTTCCCGGATGAGGTGCAGGGCGAGTTCTGGGTGGCCCCGGCGGATGGTGCCGGTGGCGGGCACGTTGGCGACCTCGGCCAGCGCCAGTCCCGGCGGCATGGCGGCCAGGTCGGCTTCGGTGAACGGCTCGTGGCGCATCTGCTCGCCCCAGAAGAAGGCGAACTGGGGCAGCATCTCGTCGCCGAAGATCTCCTTGTGGTCGCTGCTGACCACGACCAGGACGTCGACGTCGGCGGTACGCAGGGTGTGGCCGACGGAGTCGATGGCGGCCCGGCTGTTGTCGTAGCGGCGCTGCCGCTCGGGCAGTTCGCACTCGGCGGCGAAGCCGGGGGCGCGGGCGGCGAGCAGCTCGGCGAAGGTGTAGTCGGCGCCCCGGTAGGCCAGCGCCCGGTTCGACCGGTCGGCCCGCGCCCGCAGGTCCCACTGCTCGGGCGGGGTGTTCAACAGCGGGCCGTGGGAGGTGCCCACGCCCAGCGTCAGTGCAGCCATGGTGTCCTCAACTTCCCAGCCGGAAGAGCTGCCGCGCGTTGGTCTCGAACAGTTGGGACCGGTCGGTGTCGTCGAGCCAGTCGATGTCCTGGATGAGCAGGTGGATGTCGTCCACCCAGCGGCCGGTCGCGGGGTCGCGTACGGAGCCGGTGCCGGGCTTCTCAGTGCCGAACAGGCACCGGTCGACGCCGACGGTACGGATCAGGAACTCGATCGAGTCACGGGTGTACAGACAGGTGTCGTAGTACAGCGAGCGGAGCTTCTCCTCGAACGTCGTGCCCTGCCGCAGCGCACCGGCGTAGAAGCGCCCCTTCTGGTACGGCACCGCCCCGCCGCCGTGCGAAACGACGATCTTGAGGTCGGGGAAGTCGGTCAGCACCGAGGACTGGAGCAGGCCGATCACGGCCAGCGTCTCCTCCTGGACGAAGTGCAGCGAGTAGCTCTCCCGGGCCGGCGGACGGCACCCGGCGGAGTGGATGATCGCCGGCACGTCCAGCTCGCAGAGCGCCTCCCAGACCGGGTACCAGAACCGGTCCCCCAGTCCCGGCGGCTGTTGCAGCCCCTCGTACGGGTCGGGGTTGAGCAGCGCGCCGACGAAGCCGAGCTCGCTGACGCAGCGCCGCAGTTCGGCGGTCCACCGCGCGGGTTCGAGTTCCATGCTCTGCGGCAGGCCGGCGACCCCGCGGAAGCGCGGCTCCACCGCGCAGGCCAGGGCGATGGCGTCGTTCGTCTCGGCGGTGAACCATTCGACGAGCTTGGCCGGCGACTCGCTGTGCATCATCTGGAACGGTCGTGGCGAGATGAACTGGAGGTCGATGCCGGCCTCGTCGAGGTGCTGCCGGTGCGAGATGCCGCCGAAGTTCTTGCTCGGTTGGTCGAGGGCGTCCCGGACGAGTTGTTCGTCCAGCCCGGAGCCTCCCCGTCCGTGCGCGCCGCGGTGCGAGAGCAGACCAGCCTTGTAGGCATAGAGCTGCGCCGGAGCGCTGACATGCCCGTGAATGTCGATGAAGATGCTGATCAACCTCCTGGGTGGCACGCATCCGGTCGTGGGTGCGTGGTGAACAGCGTCCGGCGGGTTCCGAGCCGGCGGTGGTGCCCTCGATCGGACAGCCCAAGCCTAGATATCTGGCCCTGATAGCAGAATAGATAGAGTTTTAGTTCCTCTAGATGGAATAGTTGCCGCACGGTACCGCCCGTCAGAAGAGCAGGGACCGCACCGAAACGGGCACCGTGCCGGTCTTCGCCCGTACGCCGCCGACGTCCACGTACTCGAACTCGGTGACCGCCACACAGTCGATCGAGACCACCGGGCCCGGCCACCCCCGGTCCTCGTACAGCATCGCGCCGACGGTCCGCCCGATGTCTCCGTCCAGCAGCAGGCACAGCGGCCGTCCGCCCCGGCGACTGGGCCCGAGCGCGCCGCTCAGCCCGTCGACGAAGGCGGCCAGCCGGCGGTACTCGGGCGGACCCTGCCAGCGGAAGGCGAACGCCGCCTCGTCGGTCACGCCCGGATCCAGTCCCGCCAGGTGCGCGGCGATGGCCGAGGCGACCCCGGCCGGGTCGATGTCGCCACCGAGATCCACCGGCGGGCGCACCACCGGCAGGTTCCGCAGCGGCAGTACGCCCGGGTCGCTGACGTAGATCGTGCTACCGCTGATCTGCACAGTCTCCTGCGCCGCGCCGAGCACGGTGGCCCGGATGCCGCCGCCGACCGGTAGCAACGGGGCCGGGAGCCGGTCCGCCCGCTCGCGCAGCGCCTCGCCGAGATCCCGGCCGAGGTCCCCGAACCACCGGGACTCGCGCCCGGCGACGTACTCGGAGACGCCGCCGGAGAGCAGGACGGCGTCGTAGCCGCCGGTGTCCGGCAGCGGCTCGGTGAGCAGCAGGCTCGCCACCTCCGCCGACAGCCGCCCCGATCCGGCGACGGCGACGATGGCGTCGGCCATCCACTCCCCCACCCGGCGCAACTCGTCCCGGCCGACGGTCGCGCCCGGCGCCCAGTCGAGACCGGCGTGCGCGGCGATGTCCCGGCCGGTCGGCTCCAGCCGGTCCAGGCGCAACCGCTGGTCGACCGCGGCCAGCCGACCGCCGACGTGCAGGGCCGCCGTCGCCACCACCGCCGCCCCGTCGACCACGGCGAACTTGGTGGTCCCGCCGCCGATGTCGATGTTCAGCACCCGGCTGCCGTCGCGCCGGGACCGGTCCACCGCACCCGACCCGTACGCCGCCAGGGTCGCCTCCATCCGGTGCCCGGCGGTGGCGCAGACGAAGGCGCCGCTGTCGGCGGCGAACAGCTCGGCCAGGGCCCGCGCGTTGCGCCGCCGGGTCGCCTCGCCGGTCAGGATGACCGCGCCGGTGTCGATGTCGTCGCTGGTCAGACCCGCCTCCGCCAGCCAGGTCCGGAACAGGCCGCGCACGGCCCGCTCATCGATGAGCAAACCCTCGGCGTACGGGGTGAGCGTCACCGGGGACCGGTAGCGGACCTCCCGGTCGACCACCTCGTACCGGCTGGACAGGTCGCGGGCCCGGCGTCGGAGCAGCAGCCGGGAGAAGAGCACCTGGCAGGTCGCCGACCCGATGTCGACGCCGACGGTGGTCAGCTCGATCCGGTCCAGCTCGTGCAGCGGATGCTCGGCGTCGTCGATCGTCACCTCGTCGTGCTCGTGGTGCTGATGATCGTGGTGATGGTGGTGGTGGCCGGTCATCGCGGGGCCGCCGGCCCGACCGGTGTCTCGCCGACCAGGCGGCAGTAGTAGCGCCAGGCCGACTCCACGTGCCCCCGGCGTACCTCGGCGCCGACCTCGCCGATCGCGGCGATGTCGGCCGGGTCGGTCGGCTGTGGCGTACCGAGCAGGTGTGCACGGTAGCTCAGCTCCGCCATCTCGTTGACCTTGATGGCGTTGAGCGCGGCCTCCTCCGGGCTGTCGCCGGTCGTGGTCACCCCGTGCCCGCGCAGCAGGCAGGCGGCACTGTCGCCGAGCACCTCGGCCACCTGCGCCCCGAGTTCCGGGGTGGCGATGAGCACGCTGCGCGGATAGACCGGGATCCCCCGGTTCAGCAGCCGCAGGGCGAGCGGGTCGTACGCGCCGATCAGCGGCAGCAGCGGAACGGCGCAGATGGTCAGCAGCACCGGGGTTACTGGGTGGACGTGCGCGACGCCGCGTACGCCGGGATTGGCGCGGTAGACCGCAAGGTGCAGGAACACCTCCTTGGGTACGCCCGCGGACCCGCCGCCGTCGAGCCGGCGACCGGCCAGATCCACCGCGACCACGTCGGCGTCGCCGGCGAACCTGAGCCCGGACTCGTCCGCGCCCCGGGACTTGATCAGGACCCGGTCGGGGCCGACCCGCATGCTGACGTGTCCGGCCGGCTCGCGGGTGAGGTCGAGCTTGCCCAGCACCCGGCAGGCGACCGCGATCCGGGTGACGTCCACCCGCTCGTCGCGCACCCGCTCGATTTCCGCTCGCTCGATTTCCGCTCGCTCGGCGCGGTCCGTCGCCGGGTCCGGTAGATCTCCCCTGATCCGCACGCCGGGCTAGCTCGCGGACCTGGTGAACTCCGGCCGGGCCTGACCGGTGGAGACCTCGAAGGTGATCACGGCCTTCGCCGGGTCCCTGATCACGCCCATCGGGTCGGCGCCGGCCTGGACGTTGCCGATCTGCTCGCGCAGCAGCCGCCGGTACATCGCGATGCCCTTGTCCTCGGCGCCCAGGTTCTCCTTCGTCCGGTCGTAGATCGCGCCCTGGGTCTCCCAGGCCATCCGGTCCTGGCTGGAGAAGGTGTTCATGGCGTGGTCGCCGTCCGGGGTCAACTCCCGCGCGATCCGCTCGACGGTCGGCTCCCCGGTGTGCTCCCGCTCCCGGCCCGGCGCGTCCGGCAGCAGGCCGGCCCGGAAGAGCATGGTGCGCTCGTCGTCCACCGGCACCCGCCAGTGCAGCGCCTGCCTCGGGCCCTCCGGCAGCCGGAGGATGTTCGGGAAGACCAGCGGGTGGCCCTGCTCCTCCTCCAACTCGTCGGTGACCCGGTCGCGGTAGACCCGGCGCTTGAGGATGCCCCACTCGACCAGCTCGAACGAGTACTTCTCGATCGGCCGGTAGTAGTACTGCCCCTTGTCGATGCCCTTGAGGTGCATGGTGTGCCCGTGCAGCCAGTACGTGTGCACGGTGTCGACCGCGTTCTCCATCGGCTGCAACCAGTTGCACTGGAGGTCTTCCTCGACGTACAGGGTCAGCTCGCCGTCGGTGCGCTCCAGCACGTCCCACCGGGGCAGCACCGGCGGTTCGCCGGGACCGAGGTAGGCGAAGAGCAGCCCCCGGTAACGCCGCACCGGGTACGCGGCGATCCGTACCCGCTCGCGGGCCCGCCGGTTGTCCTGCTCGAACGGCTGCTCCAGGCACTGCCCGTCCCGGTCGTACTTCCACCCGTGGTAGGGGCAGCGCAGCGCGCAACCCTCGACGAAGCCGTAGTACAGCGACACCCGGCGGTGCGCGCACTGCTCCTGCACCAGCGCGTACGTGTCGTCGTCGGTGAGGTAGAGGACCAGGTCCTCGCCCAGCACCCGGACCCGCTTGGTACGCCGCTGCGCGGACAGGTCCTCCGCGACGGCGATCGGATGCCAGTACCGCCTCAGCAGCTCCCCCGCGGGAGTGCCGGGTCCGACACGGCAAAGGAAGTCATTCTGCTCGGCACTGAGCATCGTCTTCTCCTGTTCTACTCGACACTGCTTCTACTCGACACTGCGGCGACCATCGGCCACCCTCACAATCCCGGCCGCGTCCGGCCGCGTCCTGGTTTCCAGCGCCTCGGCCAGCATCGCGGCGACCTCGTGGCGTACCGCGACCCGCTCGGCGGCCGGGCCGGCCGGCGCGTTGGGCCCGGCCGGGGCCGCCCACCGGCGGCTCAACTCGGCCAGGAACGGTCCGGGCGCGGTCGGCGCCAGGCCCTCCAGCGCCGGCTCGAACTCCCGTTCCAGCTCCTCCAGGTAGTTCCACACCCGGTCGGAGAGCTGGCTCCAGTCCAGTCGGGCCTGGGCGGCGTTGAGGAAGCTCCAGAAGTCGACCAGCAGGATCTCGTCGTCGGTCGCCACGAAGAACTCGTCAACGAACCGGTTCCGCAGGTACACCACGCGCGTCACCCCTCGATCCGGGTCATCCGGCGCCGGGAGCGGTGTGACCGGGACGCCGGGCGTGGACGGAGTCCATCCGGCTGGTGGCACCGTTGGCCGCCAACTCGTCCTCGAACAGCCGGCGCACCATCGGGTCCTCGTCCTCGTACTCGATCTGGTCCCCGCCCTGGGTGGTCGGCCGGTCGATCTGGAAGTTCTTGAACACCGGGTACTTCTTGCTGCCCCAGCGCAGGGCCAGGTAGCGCGCCGGCTCCGCGCCGGTGTTGAAGTGCTGGTGGAACCAGCGGTCCGGCGGCACGATGACCGAACCGGCCCGCCATTGGACCTGCTCCAGCGGCTCGTCCTCGGGCCAGAGCAGGGAGAAGCCGACCCCGCTGATCACGATCACGTGGGCGCCGGCGTTGTGCCGGTGGGCCTTCTTGTACATCCCGACCGGGAACTGCGAGATGTGCCCGCACATGCTGCTGTCGGCGAGTTCGAGCATGATGTTGCTGCTGCCGGTGCCGCGCGCGTCCCAGCTCTTCAGCTCCATGGCGGCCACGTCCGGGATGAAGTTGGTCTCCCACACCCGGTTCTGGTACGCCGTACCGTTGCCGGCGAAGTCGGCATCCGGGTTGAACCGGTCGGTGAAGTCGAAGTCGCAGTCGTAGATGAAGTCCCGGTTGTGGAACAGCCGCATGATGAACGGCGCGCTGGTCACCGAGTAGAACCGGGCCGGCTGGCTGCCACTGGTGTTGAAGTGCTGGCTCCAGGCGTTGAGCGGCACGGAGAAGAGGCTGCCCTCCTGCCACTCGAAGGTCGACCGGGCACCGGCGGAGTTCCAGATCGAGGTCGAGCCGCGCCCGGACACCACGTAGACGAGTTCCTCGTACAGGTGCCGCTCCGGGTTGATCGAGCCACCCGCCGGGATCTCGATGATGTGGGCGTCGTTGACGTCCTCGGTGCCCTGGAGCCGGGCGACGGCGGCCCGGCAACCGCGACGGGCCCAGTCACCGAGTTCCACCGTCTTCAGGTCCTCGATGTACAGCCCGGCGATGACGGTGAGCCCTTCCTCGACCAACCAGGTGTCGTACGCGGTCGGGCGTCTGATCGACGGCAGGTCGGCTGGTGCGTCGGTCACGTGGGATCTCCTCGAAACGATGCGCTGATTGTTGGCAGGTCGGGTGACCGGGATGCGGTGGGCGGGGGAGGCGGCCGCCCACCGCGTCCCGGTCGGTCAGCCGGCGCCGATGACGCTCTTGACCTTCTCCGTGGCGGCGTTGCGGCCACCGGAGAGGAATTCCCAGGAGCTGGCGTTGAAGTACTTGACCGCCGGGTCCGGGACCTGCCACTTGGGGGTGTCGGCGGCCGGGGTCACGTCGGTCCGGGTGCTGATGCTGCCGTACGCGTCGTTCCAGACGGCGTTTCCGCCCTGGCAGGCGAGCCAGGAGGCGAGCAGCTTGCCGGCGTTCGGGTGGGGCATCTTGTCGGCGACCGCCAGGAAGCCGAAGCCGCTGGTCACCTGGAGCAGGTCCGGCACGACGACCTCGATCGGCAGCTTGTCCGCCATCGCGGTGTCGACGTCGGCCTGGCCGAAGGCGATGCCGATCGGGTACTTGCCCCGGGCGACGTCGTCGACGCCCTGGCGGGACTCGGTGAGCAGGACCGGCTGCTGGTCGTGGTAGAGCTGCTGGACGAAGCTCTCGCCGTAGCCGGCGTCGGCCAGGAACATGCCGACGTTGTAGACCGCGCCGCCGGAACGCCGGGGGTCGATCATCGCGATCTTCCCGCGCCACTTCGGGTCGAGCAGGTCCTTCCAGGTGGAGATCTCACCGGGCTTGACCAGGTCGGTGTTGATCACCAGCGGCAGGGCGACGTACTCGCTGATCTTCAGGATGCGGCTGTTCGGGTCCACGAACGGCACCTTGCCGCCGCGCCACTGGGCGCCGGCGAGGGTGTCGGCGGGCAGCACGTCGGTCAGCGGGGCCAGCCAGTTCGACGCGGCGTACGTGTTCGCCATCGTCTCGCCGCCACCGAGGAAGACGTCCTGGGAGTAGATACCGGCCTGCCGCTCGGAACGCAGCCGGGCGGCGTTGTCACTGCCACCGGTGCCGATGTAGTCCACCGGTACGCCGTACGCCTCCTCGAAGGCCGCCGGCAGTTTCTGGCGGACGTTCGCGTCCGGCGGACCGGACATGACGACCGTGCCCTCCTGCCGCGCCGCCGCCACCAGCGGGTCACTGGCGGGTATGCATCCGGAGCCACCGCTGGCGACCGCGCCGGGATCGTCGCTCCCGCCGCCACCGCCGCACGCGGCGGTCAGCGACACGGCGACAACGGCGACGATGACTCGCGCTCTCCACCGACCTGGGGTCATGGTTCGGCCTTCTTCCTTAACGGGCCCTGATCGCAGAGCCGGCACTGAGTTGTCATCGGGGTGGGGGGTGGACACGGCTCTACCTGGGCCCGAGGCCCCGGCGCAGCCGTCCCCCGGTGAGGGCACGGGCGATGAGTGCGACGGTGACGGTCAACGCGCTGATGACCACGCCCACCGCCGCCGCCTGTTCCAGCGCGCCGCTGGTGCTGTACTCCAGCAACAGGACCGACAGCGGTCGGGAGTTGTTGCTGCTCAACAGGACGACGGTGCTGATGTCGCTGACCGCCGAGTGGAAGGTGAGGACGCCGGCCGCGGCCACCGCGGGTCCGGCGAGCGGGAGCAGGATCCGCCAGTTGGCCCGCAGCGCGCCGGCGCCGCTGATCCGGGCCGCCGCCTCCAGGTCCGGGCTGACCTGCATCAGGGCGACCTTGATCTGCTGGGTGCCGGTCGACATGTGGCTGATCACCACGGCGATGGTGAGGCCGAGCAGGTTGCCGTACAGGACGGTCCGCAGCGGGGTGTCGAGGTAGAGCCAGAGCAGGCCGAGGCCGAGCAGGATGCCGGGGATGGCCGCCGGCAGCCAGGCCATCACGTCCACCCCGCCACGGGTGGGCAGCTTGCTGCGCACGATGACGTACGCGACCGCGAAGTAGAACACGATGCCGATCAGCGTCGCGGCGAGCCCGATCAGCAGGCTGTTGCCGATCGAGGAGAGGAACAGGTTGTCGTCGAACAGCGCCGTCCACTGCCGGGTGGTGAACGGGTTGTCCAGTTCGAAGAAGCCGAACCGGCGCATGAACGAACCGACCACGATCGCGGCGATCGGCAGCACCGCCGTGACGAGCAGGTAGAGCCCGACGAGTACGGCCGCCACCCAGCGCCCGACCCGACCGAGCCGGACCGGTTCGTCGGAGTAGGTGTGACCGCCGAGGGTGACGTAGTTACGCCGCCGCACCCCGTACCGTTGGGCCACCGCCAGCAGGATCAGCACCGGGATGAACACCGCGCCGAGCGCGGTCGCGATCCCGTACGACGGTGGGTTGTCCCGGATCCAGTCGTAGATCTGGGTGGAGTAGACGTTGAGCCCGATCGGGCTGCCCAGCAGCAGCTCGATCTCGAACGCCTTGAGCGAGTAGATGAAGCTCAGCAGCGCCGCGCCGAGCAACGTCGGCAACATCACCGGTACGGTGATCCGGATCGCGGTCCGCCACCGGCTCGCCCCGCTGACCTGCGCCGCCTCCTCCAGTGACGCGTTCATCCGGCGGAAGGACGGGATCAGCAGGATCGTCATGATCGGGACCGTGGTCGCGGTCAGGTGCGACCAGATGATGCCCCAGTAGCTGTAGATGTTCAGCGGTCCCTCGGTGTGTCCGGACAGACCGGGCAGGTGGCGCAGCAACTGGTTCACCGCGCCGCTGGTCGGGTCGGCGAGCAGGATCCAGCCCAGCGTCATCGACAGCGACGGGATGAAGAAGGCGAACCAGAACAGCACCTCGGCCACTTTGCCGCCGGGCATGTCGGTGCGGGCGATGAGCCAGGACAGCACGGTGGCGATGACCAGGCCGATGAGCACCCGGGGTACGCCGAGCCGGAAGGTGTTCCAGGCCGCGTCGCGCAGCGTCGGATCGCTGAACGCCTGTTCCCAGTTGGCGAAGCCGTACCGGGCCGGTTGGCCGGGGCGGGCGACGTTGAGGCTGTTGAACAGCAGCATCCCGACCGGTACCAGGGTCACCGCGGCGACGAACGCGAAGACCAGCGAACCCTGTACGCGGGCCCGCCGCCGCACGCCCGAGGACGTACTCCGGGCCGGGCCGGATGGGGTCGGGCCGCCGGCCGGGGTCTGGCCCCGCGGGGTGAGCAGGCCGACCGATCCGCCCGTCGCCGGGCCGTGCTTCCCGCGCCCGTTCACAGCGGCCACACGGTCGCGCGGGCCGGGTCGACCGCCAGCAGCACAATGTCCCCGATGGCGTGTACGGACCGGCGGGTGCCGGTGACCACCGCGGTCGACCCGCCGACGTCGAGTACGTACTCCAGGCAGTCGCCGAGGTAGGCGGCCGAGACGACAACCGCGCGGACCTCGTTGGGACCGGCCGGACCGTCGCCCCGGGCCCGGATGTCCAGGTCCTCCGGACGGCAGAAGATCCCGACCCGGGCGCCGTCGGGCAGGTCCGGCGGTGCCTCGTCGACGGTGACGTGCTCCTGCCCCAGCCCCTCGGCCCTGGTCAGGACCCGGGGCCCGGACCCGGTCCGGTCGAGGATGCCCTCGATCATGACGAGCCGGCCGAGGAAGTCGCGGACGAACGGGGTCTTCGGGCGTTCGTACAGCTCGACCGGGCGGCCGACCTGTTCGACCCGGCCCTTGTTCATCACCGCCACCTGGTCGGCCAGCGACAGTGCCTCGTCCTGGTCGTGGGTGACGAAGAGCATGGTGGTGCCGAGTTCCCGGTTGAGCCGGCGGATCTCGTGCCGCATCTGGGTGCGCAGTTTGGCGTCGAGGTTCGACAGCGGCTCGTCGAGCAGCAGCAGGTCCGGGGCGTAGACCAGGGCGCGGGCCAGGGCCACCCGTTGCTGCTGGCCGCCGGAGAGCAGGGTGGCGGACCGGTCGGCCACCGCCGACAGGCCGGTCACCTCAAGGATCTCGGCGACCCGGCGGCGCCGGTCGGCCCGTCCGACGCGCCGCATCCGGAGCGGGAACTCGACATTCTGCGCCACGGTCATGTGCGGCCAGACCGCGTACGACTGGAACACCATCGCGAGTTCGCGCCGCTCCGGCGGGAGTGACCGTCCCGAGCCGGCGTCGGCCAGGATCCGCTCGCCCATCACGATCCGGCCGGCGTCCATCCGCTCCAGCCCGGCGATCATCCGCAACGTGGTGGTCTTGCCGCATCCGCTCGGCCCGAGCAGAGCGAAGATCTCGCCGGACGGGATTTCCAGGTCGATGCCGTCCACCGCGACGAAGTCGCCGAACCGGCGGGTGACGCCGGTCAGGGTGAGTTGCGCCGGAGCGGGGGAACCATCGGCGGGCGCCAACCCGGCGTCGCCCGGTGCGGGACGCGTTGCGTCCGAGGTCAACGAGGTGGTGGGCGCTGATGCCATGGGGCTCTCCCTGTCGATCCTGCGTCGTGGTGCGACCTTAACCACAAGTGCGCTATGGCGAAAGATGACCGGCAAGTGTTTCGCACAGAGGAATAGTTGCCTGAAAGGTCATCGCTTGTAACCTGCCCGAAAAGAACGGGCAAAGAAGGACGCGCCGCCCGGAACCGGGCGGTCCGGCGTACTCAGGCCCCGGCGGGGACCTCCAGCTCCTGCGGCGGAAGCCCGATCCCGTACCGCCGGACGCTCTCCAGCAGGGACACCCGTCGCATCCACGCGCGGGCCCGATCCGGGTCGGCCGCCATGGCCCGCATCTCGTCATGGGTACGGCGGCGCACCGACTCGTCCCGCTCCCGCAGCCGTTCGGTGTTGCGCTGGGTGTCGGCCTGCACGTACTCAACCGCGACGAGGCGGCGCAGCCGGGCGAAGGTGTCGAGTTCCCCGTCAAGATCACCGCCGGTCCCGGACAGCCGGATCAGCCGGGTGGCCAGGTCCATCGCGTCGTGGATCCCGCTGTTCAGGCCCACCCCGCCGATCGGCGAGTTGACGTGGGCCGCGTCGCCGACGAGGGCGAACCCACCGACCCGGAACCGGGCCGCGACCCGCTGGTGGACGTTGTAGATCTGCGCGTCCAGCACCCGGTAGCCGGCGGGATGGTGGGCCAGACGTTGCAGCCCGGCCTGCAACGCCGCCGGGGCCATCGCCTCCGCCGAGGTGCCCGCGTCCGGCGGCACCGGCCACACCGTGCGCCACGACTCCCGGGTACGCAGGATGAACAGCCACTCCTCGGGATCCGCGACGTAGTTCACGTCGGCCAGATCGGGAATCAGTTCCCGCAGGTCCTCGGCCATGCTCACGATGAGGAAACGTTCGGGATAGGTGTAGCCCTCGAACTCGATGCCCAGCGCACCGCGTACGCCACTGCTCGCCCCGTCCGCGCCGATCACGAACGACGCGGGCCAGGTCTGGCGACCGGCCGGCGAGTCGACCGTGATCCACGGCCCGTCCGCACCCTCACCGGCGTCGACCACCCGGGTGCCGAACGCAAGCGTCACCGCCGGGTCGCGGGCCAGGCGTTCGTGCAGCATGCGTACGAGATGCTGCTGGTTGAGCTGGAGCCGGTACGGATAAGCCGTCTCGGTACGCAGCAACCCGAAGTCGAATTCGGCGACCAACCCGTCGCGGCGGTCGCGGAACTGGTACCTCGGCACGACGATGCCCTCGTCGTGCATCCGGCCGACCACGCCCAACCGGTCGAGCAGTTCGAGCGTCGCGGCGTGGAAGGTCGAGGCGCGCCAGTCCGTCTTGGGCTCCGGGTGGGCCTCGACCACCACCACCGGTATGCCGGCGTCGGCGAGCGTCGCCGCGGCCGTCATACCCACCGGTCCGCCGCCCACCACGATCACCGGACGCTCAGTCGATCCCCTGGTCGATCCAACGGCCGCCCCAGCGGCCGGCAGGTTCCGTTTGCCCATGGCCGGGACCCTAGATAGCTATTCCACCCACAACAAGTTATCCCCCCAGGATTCCACCGTGCAGAATTCCCCACCCCAAAGCCCGCCCCCCCCCGCAGCCTTCCCCGTCGATCTAGGGCAAATACGTGCTAGTTGATCTCTAAGCACACGTATTTGCCCTAGATCGACGCAGGCGGGGGTGGCGGGGGCACGCGGGGGGGGCGCGGGGGCGCGGGGGGGGTTATAGCGCTGCGTGGAGGCGTTGTTTGATGTTTTCGCGGGCGGTTATTAGGTGGGGTGCCAGCGCTTCGGCCTCGGGGATGCCGGGCATTCGGCTGGCGGGGACGACGACGGCGATGGCTGCCAAGGGGGTTCCGGCTAGGTCCGGGATGGCGGTGGCCACCGCGCAGATGCCGGTCTCGCCCTCCTCGAAGTTGAGGGCGTATCCGCGCTCGCGGATCGACTCCAGCTCCTCGGTCAGCTCCTGCCAGGTGGTGACCGAGGAGGGCGTACGACCGTCGAGTGACCTGGTCGGGTAACGGCGCTCCAGGTCGTGCGGCTCCAGCCCGGCCAGGATGGCCTTGCCACCCGCGGTGCAGTGGGCCGGGAGCACGACACCGGTCCGATCACCGACCCGGACGGCCCGAGGGCTCTCGACGCAGTCGTGGAACCGGACGAGGTTGCCCTCCAACAGGGTGAGGCTGGCCGTCTCGCCGGTCGCGTTACGCAACTCCTCCAGGATCGGCGCGGCGATACGACGTACGTCGATCCGACCGATGGCGGCGATGCCGATCTCGTTCAACGCCGGCCCGGACCGGTAGGCACCGTTCGGCCGGTCCTGGATCACGAACCCGCGCTGACGCAGTGCCGCCAGCAGCCGGTGGGCGGTGGAACGCGCCACACCCAGCTCGTCGGCCGCCTCGGAGACCCGCAGCACCTGGTGCTCACCGAGAAGTCCCAGCAACCGCAGGGCATTATCCACAGAGGCGAGGCCTTTGACGGGAGTCAACGCGTCGTTCGCCATGGCGGAATGCTACCAATATTGGTGCCGCCCGCAAGAAGTACGGCCGGGCGATCGGGGCCGGTCGGACGGGGTCCTCCCGTGCCGCGCGCAGGCGTCATCGCCGGCCGGCCGGGCCGCGTCCCGACGACAAACCCGTCCGACCGTACGACCCGAGTCCACCGTGGAGGGTGGGATTCGCCCCGGTCAGGCGGCTCGGCGTACGCGGGTGCGCAGCTCACCCAGGCCACCGATGGTCGTACGCAGATCGTCACCCTCGGTTATCGGCCCCACCCCGGGCGGGGCCCCGGTGAAGATGAGGTCACCGGGCAGCAGCGTCATCACCGACGAGGCGTACGCGATGATCCGGGCGACCCCCATCAGCATGTCCCCGGTGTTGACGTGTTGGCGTCGCGTCCCGTTGACGGTCAGGTCGATCGTCAGGTCCGTCGGGTCCACGCCGTCGTCGGGCGTGGTCACCCAGGGGCCGATCGGGCTGAAGGTGTCGTAGCTCTTTCGCCGGGACCGGTCGGCCGCGCTGCGTACGGTGATGTCCAGCCCGATGGTGTAGCCGAAGACGTGGTCGAGGGCGCGCTCCGGGGAGATGTCCTTCCCGCCGGCACCGATCACGATCACCAGCTCGGACTCGTGGTGGATCTCGTGCCCGGCGGCCAGGACGTCGGCGGGCAGCACGATGTCGGCACCCGGACCGACGATCGACGACGGCGCCTTCAGGAAGACGTCGAAGCTCATCATCCACGCCTCGACCCCGCCCAGGGTCCGCTCCTGTACACCGTGCATCTCCGCCACGTGCTCGGCGTAGTTGCTCGCCGCCGCAATGATCTTGGATGGCCCGAGCGCCGGGGCGGCGAGCCGGACCCGGTCCAGCGGCAGTACGGGACCCTCCCGCGCCGTCCTGCCGAGCTGGTCGCGGACCGTCGGGAAGTCCCGACACAGCCGCCGCCACCAGCCGGCCGTCAGCGGGTCGGGGTCGTGTGCCCACGGCAGCGCCGAGGTCACGTCGACCAGTCCGCCGTCGACCACCGCGCCCAGCCGGTGGTCGTCGAAGATAGCCAATCGCATCGCAGGTGCCTCCTTGGTCGGTACGGCTAGCGCGGCTGGAACACCCGGAGCACGGGTTGGGCCGCGTCCAGGGTCTGCCGGCGGAACAGTCCCAGCGCCCGCAGCACCGGAGCGTCACTGATGCTGAACAGGTCGGCCCGCTCCCGCGCGTGGTGCTCCACCGGCGCCCAGGAGGGCACGACGAAGCAGTCACCGGCGGACCACTCGAACAGCTCACCGTCGATCACGCTGTGGCCACTGCCGTCGAAGACCACGAACACCTGGTTACCGGCCTGCCGCTCGGGCAGGCTCGACCCGTTCGGCGCGATCCGGTGCATGAAGCAGCCCAGGGTGGGCAGGACGCTGGCACCCGAGCGGGGGTTGGTGAACTCGATCGTGACCTTGGCCGAGTCGGTCTCCGCCGCGAGCCGGGCCAGTTCGGCGTCGGTCTGCGCCCAGCGGTAGACCAGCAGCGGGGACGGGGTGGGATCCAGCTGCTCGGTCACCGCGTCCGGGACGGTCCGGTAGCCGGTCGCGCCGTACTCGGTCTCGGAGCGGTTGTGCGGGCGCAGGTGCGGCTGCTGGAGTTCGCCGTACTCCTCGAAGAAGACCGCGTCGAGCGCCTCGACCACCGGCAGGTCCAGCCCGTCGAACCAGAGCATCGCCTCGTCGCCGCCGTTGGTGTGGTCGTGCCAGTTGTAGGCCGGGGTCAGGACCAGGTCGCCGGGAGCCATGTCGCAGGCGTCGCCGTCGACCGTCGTCCAGACGCCCGCACCGGACAGGACGAAACGGATGGCACCGGGGCTGTGCCGGTGCGCCGGCGCCGACTCGCGCGGGCCGAGGCACTGCAACGCCCCCCACAGCGTGCCGGCCGCGTACGGGCGACCGCCCAGACCGGGATTGACCAGGCTCAGCACCCGGCGCTCACCGCCGCGCTCGATCGGTACGAGCGCGATGGCCCGTTCGGCGAGCGGTCGCAGGGTCGTCGCGGACCAGAGCCAGGGCACGGCCTTCGGCCGGGGCGTGGGGGTCAGCAGCTGGTCGGTGATGTTCCAGAGCGGGGCAAGATCCGCGCGGGCGAGCGACTCGTAGAGCGCGCCCAGCTCACCCGAGACGTCCGTATCCCTCGACGGCAGGTCGATGCTCACGGGTACTCCTTCGTCGGCATAAGAAGACTGGGCCGGTCGGCACGGAAAGACCGGACCGGTCGGGACGGCAAGACTGGACCACCGGGTCCACAACGCTGGCCAGCGCGTACGGCCAGCCCGGGGTGGCCAGGCAGTGGCGGGCGTCACGGCCAGACACTATTCGCTCGTTCTGTTCTTAAGAAGTTCCTGACCCTACGATTCCTCTATGTCGAATACCTACCTGCCTAAGCCGGCGACGTCCAGCTCTGTGGACAACGCTCTCTATCTCCTTCAGCTCGTCGGCGAACACCAGGCGCTCCGGGTCTCCGAGGCGGCCGACCTGCTCGGCATCGGCCGGTCCACCGCCCACCGCCTCTTCGCCGCGCTGCGCGAACGCGGCTTCGTCATGCAGGACAAACCGAACGGGGCCTACCGCCCCGGACCGGCCCTCAACGAGATCGGGCTGGCCGCCATCGGTCGCATCGACATCAGGAGGGTCGCCCGCCCGATCCTGGAGACCCTGCGCGACGAGACCCAGGAAACCAGCAGCCTGGTACTGCTCGAAGGTCGCACCGTACGGTTCATCGACTGCGTGGAGAGCCCACGGTCGGTCCGCGTCGGATCCCGTACCGGTCTGGTCCTGCCGGCCCACTGCACGGCGTCCGGCAAGGCGATCCTCGCCACCCTCCCGCCGGCGGACCTGAAACGTCGCTACTCCGGTCAGCAGCTGCCGGCGTGCACCCCGCAGTCGATGACCCAGTGGAAGGCGCTGGAGCAGGAGTTCGCCCAGATCCGGCAGGCGGGCTTCGGCCTCAACGTCGAGGAGAGCGAGAACGGGATCAGCGCGGTCGGTGCCGCCGTACGCGACCTGATCGGCGCTCCCCTGGCCGGCGTCGCGATCGCCGTACCGGCCAGTCGGATGTCCACTCGCGAGTCCGGCCGGGCACACGCACCCGCGGTGGTACGGGCGGCCCAGGCGATCCAGGCCCTGCTGCGCAACGAGTTGTGACGCCCGCGCCCCAACCGGCCATGGTGGACGGTTGGGAGCAATTTGTCGCTGCGTGCACATGATGGATCCAATGTTTCCGATGCGTTAACCCCGGGTACCTGCCGCGCCGTGGCGATGAAAGCGCTTTCAGCGTCGAAGGCAGGCCCCAGAGCGGTGACCATCTACGAGGTCGCCCGCCGGGCCGGCGTGTCGATCGCCACCGTGTCCCGCGCGCTGCGCGACTCCGACCTGGTCACCCCGGCCACCCGGGAACGCGTACGACGGGCCGTCGAGGAACTCCACTACACCCCGAACCGGCTCGCCCGATCGCTCGCCGAGGGGCGGCACGCCGCCAACGGCATCGTCTTCCCCGACCTGACCGGCCCCTACTACGCCGAGGTCGTGCTCGGCTACGAGGAGGCGGCCTCCGAACTCGGCCGCAGTGTCCTCATCCTGGCCACCCACGGCCGGCGCGACGCCGCAGCCGCCGTGGTCGAACTCGCCGGCCGGGTCGACGGGCTGGCCGTCATGGGCAACACCGTCGACGACGCCGTCGTCCGGACGATCGCCGCCACCGGCACCCCGCTGGTGCTGCTGGCCCGCCCGCCGGTCGCCGGCATCGACACCATCCGCACCCGCAACGAACGCACCGCCGCCGAACTGGCCGCGCACCTCGCCGCACACGGGCACCGGCGGATCGTCTTCGTCGGCGACCCGGCCGCCTCGCCGGACATGGCCGGCCGCCACGCCGGGCTCGTCCGCGGGCTCCGGGCCCACGGCCTGCCCGCGCCCGGCTGCGTCCCGTGCGCCTACGACATCGAAGCCGGCGAGCGGGCCGGCGCCGAACTGATGGGGCAGAGCACCGACGCGATCGTCTGCGCCAACGACGAACTCGCGCTCGGCGTGCACCTCGCGGCACAGGCCGCCGGCCGCGCCGTACCCGATGACCTGGCCGTGACCGGATGGGACGACATGCTCGCGGCCCGGTTCGCCGGCCTGACCACCGTCCGCCAGCCGATGCGCGCGTTGGGCGCGACCGCGGCGCGCTGGCTGCACCGGCGCATCGCCGAACGAAACGTCGGCCCCGGCCGCGCCGTGGCGCGGCGACGGGTCCTCCCCACGCAGCTCGTCGTCCGACGCAGCTGCGGGCCACACCCCCTGGAATAACCGAAATCCCCGCGGAGGTACGAGATGAGGAGAAAGCACCGGCGGCTCGCCGTCGTTGCCACGGTCGCACTGGCCGCGTCGGTCGCCCTGACCGGCTGCGGCCGCGACTCGGGCGGCGGCGGCGAGCAGGCGCGGCCCGTCGGCGAGGGCAGGGCGAGCGGTGACATCACCGTCTGGGCGATGGGCGCCGAGGGCGAGAAGCTCGCCGACTTCGCGAAGGAGTTCTCCACCGAGAACCCCGACGCGAAGGTCTCCGTGACGGCGGTGCCGTGGGACGCGGCGCACCAGAAGATCGCCAGTGCGATCGCCGCGAAGCAGACGCCCGACGTCTCGATGATCGGCACCACCTGGCAGGGCGAGTTCGCCAGGACCGGCGCCCTCGACCCGACGCCCGACATCGTCAAGAAGGACGACTTCTTCCCCGGAGCCTGGGACACCACCCTGGTCGACAACACGTCCTACGGCGTCCCCTGGTACGTCGAAACCCGGCTGATCTACTACCGGAAGGACCTGGCGGCGCAGGCCGGCTTCCCCGACGCTCCGAAGTCGTGGGACGAGCTCAAGGCGATGGCCAGGGGCATGAAGGAGAAGGCCGGCGCCACCTGGGGCCTGAACCTCCAGCCCGGCAAGACCGGCAGCTGGCAGTCGGTGCTGCCGTTCGCCTGGTCCAACGGCGCGACCGTGGCGACGCAGGACGCGCTCACGTTCGACAACCCCGAGTTCACCGAGGCGCTCGCCTACTACCAGTCGTTCTTCACCGACGGGCTGTCGCCGACCGATCTGCCCGAGGGTTCACTGGAGCCGGGCTTCGTCAAGGGCGAGATCGGCGCGTTCATCTCCGGCCCGTGGCACGTCGGCATCCTCAACGAACAGGGCGGCGCCGGCTTCGCCGACCGGTACGCGGTCGCACCGATGCCGATGCGGAAGTCCTCGACCTCGTTCATCGGCGGCAGCAACCTCGCCGTGTTCTCCGACGCCGAGAACCGGGACGGCGGCTGGAAGTTCGTCCAGTGGCTGAGCCGCCCCGAGGTGCAGGTCAAGTGGTACGACGCGGTCAAGGACCTGCCGGCGGTGCAGTCGGCGTGGGACGACCCGAAGCTGTCCGGTGACCCGTTCCTCGCCACGTTCGGCCGGCAGCTCGACAACGCGAAGGCGCCACCGGCGATCCCGACCTGGGAGCAGATCGCGGCCGCGTTCGACATCGAGGTCGAGAAGCTCTGCAAGTCGAACACCGATCCGGCGGCGACGGCAAAGGCCATCCAGGAGAAGGCCGGCGCCATCGGAACCGGGAGCTGACGATGGCCAGCGCCCCTACGGCGACGGCACCGGCGCGGCCGACCGGGGCAACCGCCCCCGACCGGCCCGCCGGGGCGGTCCGGCGGCGGCAGCGCCTGCGGCGGGCGCTGACGGGCTGGGCCTTCTCCACCCCGTTCGCCGTGCTGTTCCTGGTCTTCATGGCGGTGCCGGTGGTGGTGTCGCTGGTCATGAGCTTCACCGACCTGCGCTCCACCGACCTGCGCAACCCGCTCGCGGTCAACTTCGTCGGCCTCGACAACTACGCCCGCCTCTTCGGCGACGACCTGTTCCTGCGCTCCTCGGTCAACACCCTCGTCTTCGTCGCGGTCGGTGTGCCGCTGACCATCGTGCTCGCGCTGGCCGCGGCGGTGGCGCTCAACTCGGGCCTGGTCCGCTTCCGGGCGCTGTTCCGGGTCGGTTTCTACCTGCCCGTGGTGACCAGCATCGTGGCGATCGCGGTGGTCTGGCGGTTCCTGCTCGACCCGGAGGTCGGCCTGGTCAACAACCTGCTCCGGCTGGTCGGGGTCGACGGGCCGAGCTGGCTGTTCGACCCGAAGCTGGCGCTGCCGTCGCTGATCGTGATGGCGGCCTGGCGCAACCTCGGCTTCCTGATGGTGATCTTCCTGGCCGGGTTGCAGACCGTGCCGGCCGAGCTGTACGAGGCGGCGACGCTCGACGGCGCCACCCGCTGGCAGCAGTTCCGCCGCCTCACCCTGCCGCTGCTGCGCCCGACGCTGCTGTTCGGCGGCGTGGTCACCGGCATCGGCTACCTCCAACTGTTCGAGGAACCGTTCGTCATGACCCAGGGCGGACCGCTGTCGTCGACCCTGTCGGTCAGCTACCACATCTACAACCAGTTCGGGTTCGGCAACTACGGCTACGCGGCCGCCGGCAGCTACGTGCTCTTCGTGGCAATCGTCGGGCTGTCGCTGGTGCAGTTCCGCCTGCTCGGATCGAGGGACTGACGATGGCCACCACACCCACCGCGCGCGGGCTGCGGCAACGCGACCGCGTCGCCCGTACCGTGCTGCACGTCGTGTTGGGCCTCGGCCTGCTCGCCGTCGTCGGACCGTTCGTCTGGATGGCCCTCTCGTCGGTCAAGCCCGAGGCGGAGATCCGGGAGGTACCACCGACCTGGTGGCCGGAGACGGTCACGCTCGACAACTTCCGCGAGCTGTTCTCCCGGCTCGACTTCCCGCTCTACTTCTTCAACTCGGCACTGGTCGCGACGGCCGTGACCGTGGGCAACCTGTTCTTCTGCTCACTGCTCGGGTACGCGCTGGCCAAGCTCAGGTATCCGGGAAAGCGGCTGCTGTTCCTGGTCGTGCTCGGCATGCTCATGGTGCCCGGCATGGTGACCTTCGTGCCGCAGTTCGTGCTGGTCAGCAACATGGGCCTGACCAACACCTACGCCGGCCTGATCCTGCCGTTCCTCGCCGGCCCGTTCGGCGTCTTCCTCATGCGGCAGTTCCTCCAGTCGATCCCCGACGACCTGATCGAGGCGGCCCGGGTCGACGGCGCCGGTGAGTTCCGCATCTTCTGGCGGGTGGTGTTGCCGCTGTGCCGGCCGGCGCTGGCCACCCTCGGGATCCTCACGTTCCTCGCGTCCTGGAACAACTTCCTCTGGCCGCTGGTGGTCGCCACCACGGAGGACAAATACACCCTGCCGGTGGCCCTCGCGCTCTACAGCGTCGGCCAGAACCGTACCGACTTCGGCCTGCTGCTCGCGGGCGCGGTCGTGGTCGTACTGCCGGTACTGGTGGTGTTCCTGTTCCTCCAGCGGCACTTCCTGCGCGGCATCGCGACCACCGGACTCAAGTAGGCCGACCGGACTGAAAGCCGACCGGACTGAAACAGGTAAGGAGACCCATGCGACGTCTGCTCGCTCCCCTCACCGCGATCGTGCTGCTGCTCGCCAGCGGTTCCGTCGCCGTCGCGGCGCCCGACACCGGTGGCGCCGACCGGGCGCTGCTCGGCTACGCCAGGGACACCTGGCGCTCGATGGTCGCCATGACCGACCCCGCGACCGGTCTGGTCGCCGACAACATCAGCGGTGACCTCGCGGTCGGCGGCCGGTCCACGTACACGTCGCCGACGAACATCGGCGGCTACCTGTGGTCGGCGGTCGTCGCCCGCGAGCTCGGGATCATCTCCCACCGGGAGGCCCGCGACCGGATCGCGAAGACCCTCGACACGCTCGCTGGTCTCGACCACCACACGACCAGCGGCATGTACTACAACTGGTACGACCCCCGCGACGGCTCGGTCGTCCGGACCTGGCCCGACGACGGGAGCACCATCTACCCGTTCCTGTCGAGTGTGGACAACGGTTGGCTCGCCGCCGCGCTCAACGTGGTCAAGGGCGGGGTGCCGGAGCTGCGCGGCAAGGCCGACGGCATCCTGCGGAAGATGAACTTCGGGTTCTACTACAACCCGGCCGCGTCGACCCCGTTCGGCGCGAGCGGCCTGATCGCCGGCGGCTTCTGGGACGCCGCTCCGCCGGGTTGCTCGCAGCAGCGCGACGGTGTCTGGTTCACCTGCAACCACTACGACATCACGGTGACCGAGCCGCGCATCGCGACCTACCTCGGCATCGCCGCCGGGCAGATTCCGCCCGCGGCCTACTACCACACCATGCGTACGCTGCCGGCCACCTGCGACTGGAGCTGGCACGAGATGCAGCCGGTCGGCTTCGACACCAGCCACGAGGGCGTGCCGGTCTACGAGGGCGCCTACCGCTACCGGGGCATCCAGTTCGTGCCGAGCTGGGGCGGGGACATGTTCGAGGCGCTGATGCCGGACCTGTTCGTACCGGAGGCGCGCTGGGCACCGAACAGCTGGGGTCGCAACCACCCGGCGACCGTCGCCGGGCAGATCGAACACGGTCTGAACGACGCCGGCTACGGCTACTGGGGCTTCTCCCCCGCCAGTGACCCGGCCGGCGGGTACATGGCCTGGGGCGTCGATGCCATGGGCATGGACACCGACGGCTATCCGTCCGACGTGGAGCGGTCGAAGTACGACGCCGGCTTCGGTGACTGCCGCCCGGCCGGCCCGGCGCCCGACTACGGCGACGGCGTGGTGACCCCGCACGCGGCGTTCCTCGCCCTGCCGTACGCCAAGGGCCCGGTCGTCGACAACCTGGCCCGGCTCAAGGCCAACTTCGACTCCTACGGCCCCGGCGGCTTCTACGACGCGATAGCGGTCGGCAGCGGCGCCGTGGCCAGGCGCTACCTGTCGCTCGACCAGGCGATGATCATGGCCGCGCTCGGCAACGAACTGGCCGACGACCTGATCCGGCGGACGTTCGTCTCGCCGCAGTTCGAACGCCGGATCCGGCCCCTGATCGCGAAGGAGACGTTCAACGTGCCCGCACACCAGCAACTGCCGCAGCTAAGGGGGTCCCGCTCATGACGGTCGGCGACATCGCCGCGCAGGCGCGGGCACAGTGGGTCGAGCTGATGGGCAGCGGCGGGGCGCAGGACCGCGCACCCGGCGAGGCGGTCGTGGCCGACCTGCCCGCGCCCACCGGGCTCGTCGCGGTCGGCGGCCGTGGGCAGGTCACCGTCGGCTGGGACCCGGTCGAGGGCGCCATCGGGTACGCGGTGCACCGTGCGACCAGTTCCACCGGTCCGTTCTCCGTGGTCGACCACGGCGGCGGCGACGTCCTCGCCGTACCGCACGGCCCCTACGCGGACACGACGGTCGAGCCCGGCCGCGAATACTGGTACGCCGTCGCGCCGCTGGCCACGGTGACCGCCATGGGCCCGCTGGGTGTCCCGGTGAAGGGCGGTGCGTTCGGCGCGCCGGAGTCGGTGGCCCCGCTGCTGGTGGAGGTGGCGGCCGACGGGGACGACGGTGTGCTCCCCCGGCCGTGGCAGTTCATGGTCGGCTCCGAGCACCTGTCCCACCTGCTCAGCACCGAGCGCACCGGGGGCCGGGAGATCGGTTCGGAGCTGCGCGAGGCGCTGCGGCGTACGCACGACGCGCTCGGCGTGGCGACCGTACGCGCCCACGGCATCCTCTGCGACGACCTCGGCGTCTACCGCGAGGTCGACGGCGAGCCGGTGCACGACTTCACCGGCGTCGACCGGGTCTACGACACGGTGCGGGAGTTGGGGATGCGGCCGATCGTCGAGCTCGGCTTCATGCCGCGTGATCTGGCTGTCGACCCGGAGAAGACGGTCTTCGCCTATCGGGGGATCATTTCCCCGCCGAAGGACTGGAACCGCTGGGCCGACCTGGTACGGGCACTCGTCACGCACCTGGTCGACCGCTACGGACTCGACGAGGTACGCGACAACTGGGCGTTCGAGGTCTGGAACGAGGCCAACCTGTCGGTGTTCTGGTCGGGCACCCCGGCCGACTACTGGTGGCTCTACGAGGTGACCGCACAGGCGGTGAAGGACGTCGACCCCGGCCTGCGGGTCGGCGGGCCGGCGACGGCCGCGGTCGGGTGGGTCGACGAGCAGTTGCTGGTCGACGCCCCGGTCGACTTCCTGTCCACCCACATCTACGGCAGCCCGCCACTGGACCTGCGCGGTCTGGCCAACCGGCGGGGCCGACCCGACCTGCCGCTGTGGTGGACCGAGTGGGGGGTCACCGCGACCCACGGCGACGAGATCAACGACACCGTGTTCGCGGCGACCTTCCTGCTGCGCGGGATGCGTTCGGCCGCCGGGCGGATCGAGTCACTGGCGCCGTGGGTGGCCTCGGACCACTTCGAGGAGTTGGGCCGGCCGACGAGGTTCCTGCACGGCGGGTTCGGGCTGTTGACGGTTGGCAACCTGGCGAAGCCGAAGTTCTGGGCACTGTCGCTGGCCCAGCGGCTCGGTGACACCGCGCTGCCGGCGGCGGTGTCGGGCGACGGCGCCAACGGCCTGGTCGAGTCGTGGACCGGCCGGGGCGGCGACGGCACGGTCGGCGTACTGGTGTGGAACGGCACGCTCGACCACTCTCGGCGCGACGGCGATCCGGCGCTCGACCGGTCGGTCCGGGTGCGGGTCACCGGGCTCGCCGACCGGGCACATGAGCTGCGGGTGTGGCGGGTCGACGCGGACCACGGGAACGTGGCGGGCCGGTGGCGGGAGATGGGCGGCGGCGACTGGCCGACCGACGAGCAGTGGGCCGTCCTCGCGGCCGACGACCGGCTCGACCCCGCCGCGACGGGGACGGTGGAGCCCGTCGACGGCGTCGTGGAGGTGCCGCTGGACCTGTCGAACCCGTCGATAGCGCTGGTGGAGCTGGTCCCGCGCTGAGCGTACGGAGCGTACGGAGGCCCCCTGCGACCGGTTCGTCGCGCAGGGGGCCTCGCCGTCGGATGGGTCTCGCTACCAGGTGCCGCCCCGCCGGGCGGGGCCGGCTACCTACCAGGTGCCGCCCCGCCGGGCGTGCCAGGGGCGCCCGTCCGGGTCGTATACCAGGCGGTAGATCGGCAGCGCCCAGATCCGGGTCCACCAGCGCAGCCGTTCCGGCTTGTGCGGGCGCAGCCGCCCCGGCGGCCGGGGTCCGTGGCGGCCGCCGTCGTACCACGCCTGTACGGCCGCCGCACCATCCACGATGGCGCGTACGGCCTGTTCCGGGTCGAGCAGGTCGTCGTCCTCGCTGCCGTCGGTGGCCCGGTCCAGGTGCTCGCGCCACAGTCGCAGCCGCAGTTCACGGGCGAACAGGCGGGCCCCGTCGCCGAGCCCCGGCGGATCGGTTGGCGCCCGTACGTCGGCCGTCTCGTCGAGTACGGCGCACGACAGTTCGCTGTCGTGGGTCCACGAGCGACGGTTGAAGTTGTCGCTGCCCACGCTCGCCCAGACGTCGTCCACCACGCACACCTTGGCGTGTACGTAGACCGGGTCGCCGGCCCGGTTCTCCACGTCGAAGACGTGCACCCGCTCGGGCGCGGCCCGCTCGCAGAGGGCGATCGCCTGTTCCCGGCCCACCATGTTCGGCGGCAGGGCCAGCCGGCCGTCCACGTCGGGGTAACGCGGCACCACGGCGACCAGGTGCAGGTCGGGGTTGTCGCGCAGCGCGGCGGCGAACAGGTCGGCCACCTCGGTCGACCAGAGGTACTGGTCCTCCAGGTAGATCAGCTTCCGGGCCCGGTGGATCGCCTTGGTGTAGCCACGGGCCACCGTGCGCTCGCCGTCCGGGGCGAACGAGTAGCGCGGCCGGACGGCCGGATAGGTGCGCAGCACCTGGATGTGGTGCGGCCCGCAGGGCGGTGGGTCGGGCGGTTGTTCCGGCAGTGGATCGGGTCGCAGGTCGGCGCCGCGCAGCCGGTCCCGCAGGTACGCCATCGGGTTCTCCGAGTCCAGCGGCATCGGATCGGTCCAGCGTTCCCGGAAGACGGTGTCCAGCGCACCGACCACCGGCCCCCGGACGGCGAGTTGCACGTCGTGCCAGGGCGGGTGGTCGCCGTAGCGGGGCGACATCGCCACCGCCTGCGGGTCGCCCCGGTGGTCGGCGTCGTCGCGCCGGCTGTGGCACAGGTCGATCCCACCGGCGAAGGCGATGTCCCGCTCCGGCGCGTCCGGATGTCGCAGCACGACGAGCTTTTGGTGGTGCGAGCCGCCCCGCCGGACCCGCTGGTCGAGCAGTACCTCACCGCCGGCGGCCGAGACCGCCTCGCTGAGGTTGCGGTTCTCGTCCTCGCTGTACTGGAGCCGGTCCAGGTGTGAGCGCCAGATCAGGCCCTTGACCAGCACACCGCGCTGGGCGGCCCGACAGAACAACTCGGACACGGTTGGACCGTCGGGGCGCATCCGCTGGTCCGGGTCGCCCCGCCAGTCGGTGAAGAACAGGTGGTCGCCGGCCCGCAACGCCTCGACCTCGGTCACCAGCCGATCGAAGTACGCCGCGCCGTGTACCAGGGGTTCGGCCTGGTTTCCACTGGTGGAGGTGGGCAGGCGGGAGGTCGGGTTGGCGCGTTCCCGCGCGCTGAGGAACCAGTCCTCCGTCGCCACCTGCCAGCCCTCCGGGGTCGAGTACGCCCTCACCGTATGCCGACGGTGCCGGGCCGCGCACCCCGAGGCCGGCCGAGCGAGGTGGCCGGGTCCGGTCGGACGATATCGGGTTTCGAATGTCGACAATGGTCCCGAATTACACGACAAAGTTGCGCTTGAATATTGACAGAATTCTGCAATAACATGACGGCATTCAGCTCTGTTTCATGTCTGTGAACGTAGCGTGACGACTCTGCGGCCACCACGGAGCACGCTCCGCCGTTGAGCGTCGGCTCACCGTCACCGTCCCGAGAGAAACGAGTAATTCGATGTCACGGAGCATCATCGGAGTTACGGCGAGGTGGTCCACGCGGCCATCGCGCTGGGTCGCCGCGACGGCAGCGGTCGGCCTCAGCCTGGTCGCCGGTGGCGGCGCCGGCACCGCGTACGCCGACGCGGGGACACAGACCGTTCCGGCGGCGGTGGTGACGCGCGCGGGACTCGACCCGTCACTGGTCGCCGGCCGGGGTGCGAACGTCGACTTCCTCGAACAGGAGGCGGAGAACGCCCGGACCAACGGCGTGGTCATCGGGCCGGACCGGGCCGCGTACACGCTGCCGTCGGAGGCGTCCGGCCGCAAGGCGGTCAAGCTGACCCCCGGACAGTACGTCGAGTTCACCCTGCCGAAGGCGGCGAACGCGATCACGGTCCGCTACAGCATTCCGGACGCGCCGAACGGCGGCGGCATCACCGCACCGCTCAACGTCACGGTGAACGGCGGAGCGAAGAAGACGATCACCCTCACCTCCGAGTTCGCCTGGCTCTACAACCAGTACCCGTTCACCAACGACCCGAACGCGGACCTGCTGCACCCGGACTGGTGGATCACCGAATGCGCCTGCGTACCGGCGGCCACCACGCCGACCCCGACGATCGCCAAGCCGTTCCGCCCGATGCACTTCTACGACGAGCAGCGCCTGCTGCTCGGCCAGACCTACCGCGCGGGTGACCGGGTCCGGCTCAGCGTGCCGGCCGGCAGCAACGCCGCCTGGACGGTCATCGACCTGCTCGACTCGCAACTCGTCGCCCCGCCGAAGGTCCGGCTGATCGCGGCGAACGTGCTGGCGTTCGGCGCGGACCCGACCGGTCGGCGCGACTCGGCCGCCGCGTTCGACCGGGCGATCGGGTTCGCCAAGCTCACCCGCCTCAAGGTCTACGTTCCGCCGGGCACCTACCAGGTGAACCGGCACATCATCGTCGACGACGTGACGATCGAGGGCGCCGGCAACTGGTACACGATCATCAAGGGCCGGGAGGTGGCCCTCGACCCGCCGGCCCCCGACGGCTCGGTGCACACCGGTGTCGGCTTCTACGGCAGGGACGCCGCGGACGGCGGGAGCGACAACGTCCACCTGTCCGACTTCGCCATCGAGGGCGACGTACGCGAGCGGATCGACACCGACCAGGTGAACGCCATCGGCGGCGCGATGAGCAACTCGACCATCGACGGGCTGCACATCCGCCACACCAAGGTCGGTCTCTGGTTCGACGGCCCGATGACCAACGTACGGGTCACCAACAACGTCATCGTCGACCAGATCGCCGACGCGCTGAACTTCCACATCGGCGTGACGAACTCGCGGGTGTCGAACAACTTCGTCCGCAACACCGGTGACGACGGCCTGGCCATGTGGTCCGAGACGACCGCGAACGCCAACAACACGTTCGACCACAACACCGTGCAGACCCCGACGCTGGCCAACGGCATCGCGATCTACGGCGGCACCGACAACACGGTGTCGAACAACCTGGTCGCCGACCCGATCCGGGAGGGCAGCGGCATCCAGATCGGTTCCCGCTTCGGCGCCCAGCCGTTCGCCGGGCACCTGTGGATCACGAACAACACGGTGGTCCGTGCCGGGACGTACGAGCTGAACTGGAACATCGGCCTGGGTGCCATCTGGATCTACGCGCTGGAGAAGAACATCGACGCGGACATCCGGGTCACCGGTGACCACTACCTCGACAGCACCTACAACGCGATCATGCTGGTCAGCGAGTGGTCGGTGAAGGACCTCTACTCGGTCACGAACGCCCACTTCAAGGACATCAGGGTCGACGGTACGGGCACCTCGGTGGTCAGCGCCCGCGTCTCCGGGGCGGCGTCGTTCGAGAACGTCGACGCCCGCAACGTCGGTGCGGTCGGCGTCAACAACTGCGGGTCGTTCAACTTCCCGCCGACCGGTTCCGAGTTCTCCCTGACCGACCTCGGCGGCAACGACGGGGGCGGCACCACCGGACCCTGGCTCGCCGCCTGGGAACTGCCGAACACCATCACCTGCGACGACCGCCCGCCGGTTGTCGTACCGCCGGCACCGTCCGCCTGGTAACAGCGGCCGACGGGCACGGGCCGGGCGAGCGCTCGGGGTACGCCGAACCCGAGCGCTCGCCCACCGACCGGTTGCCCGGACGGCGGAGAAGGGCCCTCGCTGAAAACCGAGAACAGTCAGCCGAAGCCGAGATCGGTCGGTCGGGATCGGTCGGTCGGGATCGGTCAGTCGAAGCCGAAGCCGGGCGGGAGCGGTTTCCGCCGGAACAACCGCGCCGGTACCGCATCCGCCAGTGCCCGGTACCCGGCCGGGTTCAGGTGCAGGTGATCCCCGGTGTCGAAGGCCGGCAGCAGCCGCCGGGGGTTTCGCGGGTCATGGGTCGCCCGGTCGAAGTCGAGCACGGCGTCGAACCGGCCACCGGTACGGATCCAGTCGTTGACCCTCCGACGAGCCGCCTGGCGGCACCCGGCCGGGTCGTCGTACCCGGGGTGGCCGCCGAACGGCGGCAACGTCGCGCCGTACACGCGGATGCCGTGCGCGTGCGACCGGGTGACGATCTGCTCGTACGCGACGATCAGATCGTCGGTCACCCGCTTCTGCGCGGCCCCGGTGGGCTCGGCGGTGCCGATGTCGTTGACCCCCTCGAACACGACCAGCCACTCGACCCCACTGTGCGCCAGCACGTCGCGGTCGAGCCGGGCCAGGGCGTTCGGTCCCAGCCCGTCGTCGAGCACCCGGTTGCCACCGGCCGCCTGGTTGAGGATGGCGACCTCCGACGTGGCCGGATCGGCCTGGAGCCGGTCGAGCAACCGGTCCGGCCAGCGGTCGTTCAGGTTCGTGGTGGACCCCCGACCGTCGGTCAGCGAGTCGCCCAGCATGACCGCCGCCGCCGTACCGCCACCGGACCACGCCTCGACCCCGCTGAGCAGGTACCAGTGGTCGGTCGGTGTCGCCGCCGGCAGGTCGGTCGCCGCGACGTGGTTGCCGGCGAGCAGGTACGACGTGGTCCTGGAGCCGGGATGCGAGGTGACCCGGTCGGACGCCTGCCCTTCGGCCAGGTAGACCGAGACGGTGAGATTGGACCGGGGTGCCACCTCGACGTCCAGCGAGTCGGAGACGGCCTGCGCCCCGACCGGTACGAGCACGGACCGCCGCCCGGAGAAGGTCACCGTACGGGAGGTCCCGGCCCGGATCCCGCTGACACCCGCCTGTCCGCCAACCGGCAGTGCGACGGCGACGGCCGTGATCGGCAGTGCGACGCCACCGAAGGCATTGGAGAACCGCAGCCGCAGTTGCCGGGCGCCCACCGACAGGTGCACGGTCTGCCGCAGGGTGGTGTCGGCGAACACCAGGTTGTCCCGGGTGAACGGCGGTGGTGGCAGGTTGTCGGGCTCCGTCGACTGCGGCATCGCCACCCAGGTGTGCACCCAGTGAGCAGTTGTCTCCGGATGGTCCGGACTCCCGGACGATTGCCACCGCATCCGGTCAACCCCCTTCACCCGGAGCCGGCGGCACCGGTCGCGGTCGTGTCCGAGGCGCCCGTGGTTCCGGTGCGCGGGGCGAGCGGTCCCCGCGCACCGGAACCGGTCGGGGTCAGCTCGCGCTACAGGTGGGTGTTCCACTCGGGGCGGTGCCGGTGCCCTGGAAGCCGACCTCGGTCACCTGGCCGGCGGTGAGCCGGCCGTTGTAGGCGACGTTGGTCAACTGGACGCTGCCGGTGTTGCCGCTGCGGGTCGTGTTCCAGGCGTTGGTGATCGCGGAACCGGCCGGCAGGGTCACCGTGACCGTCCAGCCGTTCGTCCCGGCCGAGCCGGCGGTCACCCGGATGGTGGTCACGAAACCGCCGGTCCAGGAGTTGTTCGACAGGGTCGCGGAGCAGCCGGCACCGCCGGGCGGCGGAGTCGTCGGCGGCGCGGTGGTCGGCGGCGGAGTGCCCGGCGGGGTCGTCGGCGGCGCGGTGGTCGGCGGCGTCGGCGGGGTGGTGACCGGGTTGCCGCCGGCGTTGAGCGCGTTCAGCGTGGAGGTGTACGCGGCCTTCTTGTTGCCGCTGCCGTCGAACAGCAGCGGGGTGCCGCTGGCGCGCCACGAGTCGGTGTCGCGGATGCCCCACACCGTGATCCCGGTGCACCGGGAGATGGCCAGGCACGCCGTGACCACCCGGCCGAAGCTGTTGGCCTGGGTGGTGCCGGAACCCTCGATGTCCAACTCGGTGATCTGTACGTCGACGCCCAGGTTCACGAACCGCTGGAGGTTGGCCTGGTAGTCGTTGGGCACCGGGCTCTGGCTGTTGAAGTGGGACTGGAACCCGACGCAGTCGATCGGTACGCCGCGCGCCTTGAAGTCCTGCACCATCGCGTACACGGCGTTGGACTTCGCGTTCTGCCCGTCGGTGTTGTAGTCGTTGTAGCAGAGCTTCGCGCCGGGGTCGGCGGCCCGAGCCGCACGGAACGCGGCCTCGATCCAGTCGTTGCCGGTGCGCTGGAGGTTCGAGTCGCGCCGGGCCCCGTTGCCACCGTCGGCGAACGCCTCGTTGACCACGTCCCAGGCGGAGATCTTGCCCCGGTAGTAGGTGGCGACCTGGGTGACGTGATTGAGCATCGCGTTGCGCAGGGCGGTGCCGCTCATGTTCTGGGCCCAGCCCGGCTGCTGTGAGTGCCAGGCCAGCGCGTGGCCGCGTACCTGTTGGCCGTTGGCCCGCGCGCTGTTGACGATGCGGTCGGCGTTGGCGTAGGTGAAGTTGCCCTGCGACGGCTCGGTCGCGTCCCACTTCATCTCGTTCTCGGCGGTGACGCTGTTGAACTCACGGTTCAGGATTCCGACGTAGGTGGTGTCGGAGAGCTTGTTGGCCGCGACCGCGGTGCCGAAGTACCGGCCCTTCTCGGCGGCCGAGGCACCCAGCGTCGTGCCGGCGCTGGCGGTGGGGGTGAAGGCGAAGATCGACACGCCGGCAACGAGGGTTGCCGCCGCGACGAGGACCAGCGCAAGGCGCGGGCCCGACCTCACCGCGGCCTGTCGGCCATGACGATCCGTGGTGTCGCTCATCTCTGTTGCCTCCGGACGGTTCAGGTGTGGGGACGGACCGGCGGGCGACGAACGCCAGCCGGCGGGTTGAAACGAACGGATGCGAAGTCGCCGGCCTCGCCCGGCTCGTAGCGGTGCCCACGCCCGGAGGGGCAAACCGCTACAGCATCGACCTGGCGTCTTCGGACCACCCAGTAGTCGACGCGCGCAGGCAGCGCCAACATGCCTGTCACGTCGTTCTCTGGATCCTGTGGAACAGTTGCGTGGGTCGATGTTAGCGGAAAGTTTCGGAAACTATCAATGGTCGCCCGCCACCGACTGTGCGGCCGAGGTTCGCACCGCCCGACGCGATGTCCGCGCCGGCAACCACGGTGGCCAGCTACGACATCTCCACGCACAGCGAGGCGAGTCCGGCTGGACGGCCGGTGGATCATCTTTGGTTTTCAGGGTATTACCGGTAACTACCGGCTCAGGCGAAGTTGAACACGAGCGGGAAGGCGAGGACGACCGTCCAGGCCCAGGCGGCGTACACGATCACGTAGCGGGTCTGCCAGAGCTCCAGTCGGGCGAACGGCATGCGGCCGCGTACGAACCCGAGGAAGAGCCATGCCGACCAGGCCAGGTTGGTGAGCAGGATGACGTTCTCGCCCAGTGCCGCGGACTTGTTGGGGCTGAAGCCCCACTCGGTGATCCGGCCGGTGATGGCCAGCAGCACCAGGACGTCGATGACGAGGGCGCTGGCGACGAGCGCGAGCTGTAGGCGGTCGAACAGGCCGGGCCGGGCCGTGAGGTCACGGGCGGAGATGGCGTACAGCAGCAGGCCGAGCACGATGACGAGCAGCAGGTCGAACAGGATGAGCGCATCGCGCTCGACGTCGATGCCGTTGTTGGTCCAGATGATGGCGACCAGGAAGGCCAGCAGGGTGGCCGCGAAGAGCGGCGTGAAGACGCGGGTCAGCACCGGTGCCATGTTCTCGATGACGCTCTGCTTGGCCTCGACCAGCCACGCCGACACGATGACCGCCGCCATGGCGCCACAGGGCAGCAGCCACGCCTCGATGAATCCCTCGGCGTTCAGGCCGATGGCCCGGAACGTGCCGGCCGTGAAGGCCGTGAGCACGCCGCCGCCGAGGGCGATCAGGGCAAAGTAGATCAGCCACTCCCCGGTGAACCGGATGAAGTCCATCCGCCGCCGGTCCGAACGCCAGTCACCGCCGACGTACGCGACGCCGACGACCAGCCACAGCGCGAGCGGCAGGTGGATCGCCGTGAGCACCAGGGTCTGCGAGTCGTCGGCCATCGGGTACGCGTTCGCGGCGACCCCGCCGAGCACGAACAGCAGCGCGAGTATCCCGATGACGTGCGGCCCGACCCGGCGTTGCCAGACGAAGTAGCCGGCCAGCGCCGGCAGTGCGAACAGGCTGAGGTTTCGCGCGTAGAAGGCGGCGTCGCCGTCGGAGAGGTCCAGCCCGAACCAGCCCGGCACCTTGATCGCGAGCGCCGCGGCGGCCGCGCAGAGCACCATGACCGGTAGCTCGCGGCGGGACCGGGCGGCGGTTGGTGCGTCGGGCTCACCGGGCAGCACGAGTTGCTTCCACAGCCGCTCGGAGTGCTCGCGGGCGAACTCCCGGGACAGCTCGTCGAGGCTGCCCATCCGTTTGACGGCGATGAGGAACGCCTCGTCGGCGTGCAGACCCGCCTCGGTCAGCTCGGTGATCCTGCTGCGGAGGTGGTCTTCCAGCTCATCGGCGTCGGTGTGGTGCAGCTCGCGGCGGCGGTGCGTGTACGCCCGCCACTCGGCGAGTTGGCCCTCCAACTCGTTGGTGCTGTCGGCGGTCATCGACCCGCCTCCCATGCCGGTGCGGTGATCGGCTTGATCGACTGTGCGGTACGCCAGACGCCCCGCAGGGCGTCCACGACCGCTGCCCACTGCCGGCGCTGCTCGGCGAGCTCGGCCCGGCCCTGGTCGGTGATCCGGTAGTACTTGCGTCGCCGTCCCCCGACCGGGGTCTCCCAGGCCGACTTGACGTGGCCGAGCCGCTCCAACCGGTGCAGCAGCGGGTAGAGCAGTCCGTCGGTCCACTCCAACTGCCCGCCCGACAGCTCGTTGACCTGCTTGAGGATGGCGTACCCGTAGCTGTCGCCTTCGGCGAGGATCCCGAGTACGAGCGGCGTCGCCGAGGCCGCGACGAGGTCCTTGGTGATGTGCACGTGGTCCCCTAACCCTAGAACTGCAATGCATAGTAGTTCTAGGTATCAGGGTCGCGCAATGCCGGTCGCGGCAGGTGGCGGTTGATGGAAAAGACCCGCCCCGGGAGCCGTACTCGACGGCACCCGGGGCGGGACGGGTCGGGGTCAGTACCGGTAGTGGTCCGCCTTGTACGGCCCCTCGACATCGACGCTGAGGTACTCGGCCTGCTTCTTCGTCAGCGTGGTCAGCCGTACCCCGAGCGCGTCCAGGTGCAGCCGGGCCACCTTCTCGTCCAGGTGCTTCGGCAGCACGTAGACGTCGTTGGCGTACTCGCCGGGCTTGGTGAACAGCTCGATCTGCGCCATCGCCTGGTTGGTGAACGAGTTGGACATGACGAAGCTCGGGTGGCCGGTGGCGTTGCCGAGGTTCATCAGCCGCCCCTCGGACAGGAGGATGATCGAGTGCCCGTCCGGGAACCGCCACTCGTGCACCTGGGGCTTGATCTCCACCCGCTCGATGCCCGGAATCCGGGCCAGGCCGGCCATGTCCACCTCAAGGTCGAAGTGGCCGACGTTGCCGACGATCGCGTTGTGCTTCATCTTGGCCATGTGCTCGGCCATGATGATGTCGGTGCCCCCGGTGGTGGTGATGAAGATGTCCCCGGTCGACACCACGTCCTCCAGCTCGACCACCTGGAGGCCCTCCATCGCGGCCTGGAGGGCGCAGATCGGGTCGATCTCGGTGACCACCACCCGGGCACCCTGGCCGCGCAGCGACTCGGCGGCGCCCTTGCCCACGTCGCCGTAGCCGCAGACGACGGCGAGCTTGCCGCCGAGCATCACGTCAGTGGCCCGGTTGAGGCCGTCGGCGAGCGAGTGCCGGATGCCGTACTTGTTGTCGAACTTCGACTTGGTCACCGAGTCGTTGACGTTGATCGCGGGGAACAGCAGTTGACCGCTCCGGGCGAGCCGGTAGAGCCGACCGACACCGTTGGTGGTCTCCTCGGTGACGCCGCGCATCTGGCCGACAACCCGGGTGAACCGCTGGTTGTCGGTGGCCAGGCTGTCGGCCAGGGTCTGCAAGATGAGCTTGTACTCGATGTGGTCGTCGGAGTCGGGCAGCGGTACGGCACCGGTCTTCTCGTACTCGAAACCCTTGTGTACGAGCAGGGTGGCGTCACCGCCGTCATCGACGATCATGTTCGGGCCCTGCCCGTCGCCGAAGTCGAACAGCTGCATGGTGCACCACCAGTACTCCTCCAGGGTCTCGCCCTTCCAGGCGAACACCGGCGTACCGACGGGCGCCTCGACCGTACCGCCGGGGCCGACGACGACCGCCGCGGCGGCCTCGTCCTGGGTGGAGAAGATGTTGCAGGACACCCAGCGGACCTGCGCGCCGAGCGCGACGAGGGTCTCGATCAGCACGGCGGTCTGGATGGTCATGTGCAGCGAGCCGGCGACCCGTGCCCCGCGCAGCGGCTGGGCGTCGGCGAACTCGCGCCGGATCGCCATCAGACCGGGCATCTCGTGTTCGGCCAGGCGCATCTGGTGCCGACCGGCCGTGGCGAGCGACAGGTCCGCCACCGCGAAGTCGACACCGTTGATCTCTTGCCGTCTGACGTTCATGGATTCCTCTTCCGTAACTCCGGAATGCCTGGAGGTCGGTCGGATGGGGGTCCGACCGGTACGGCGCCGCGGTGACCGTGGTCCACGGCGCGGCAGAAGATGCCAAAAAGGGCACCTCCTGCTCGGAGGCGCCCTTGTGCCTGGCCTCAGGTCGAGCGTGGCGGATGGAATCCGTCGCAGCGCCTCTCGACCCGGGCCGCGCCCCGTGGGGCGCGTGCCCAGTATATAGCGGCCCGGGACCGATACTCCCTCGACACCGACCGTCGGGCCCTAGGACAGGGCGCGTACCAGGTCGATCCGGGAGCGGATGCCGAGCCGGCTGAAGATGTTGCGCATGTGGTGGTCGACCGTACGGGTGGACAGGAACAGCCGGGCCGCCACCTCACGGTTGGTCGCGCCGTCGGCCACCAACCGGGCGATCTGCAACTGCTGCGCGGTCAGCGCCCGGGTCACCGGCACCGCCGACGCCTCGACCGCCTCCCCCGCCGCCCGCAGTTCGGCACCCGCCTGTGTCGCCCAGACCTCCGCACCCAGGTGCACGAACGCCTGCCGGGCGCTGTGCAGGTGCTCCCGCGCGTCCCGGGGTCGCCGACCACGCCGCAGCTCCTTGCCGAACAACAGCTCCGTACGCGCCCGTTCGAACTCCGAGCCGTTGGCCGGGTGCAGCAGCAACGCCGTACGGAAGCCCTGCTCCGCCTCGTCGCTGCCGCGCGGGGCCAGCAGGGCGTGGCACCGGGCCGACAGGGCGCGGCGAGCGGGATCACCGGTGTCGTCGGCCCAACCGTCGAAGACCGCCAGCGGGGCGAGTGCCGGGGTCCGGTCGCCGCACCGGGCGGCCGCCTCGACCAGGTAGGGCAGGGCCATCATCTGGATGAGCAGTTGCCCGCGCCCGGTGAGCGGGTCGGCGAGTGCGGCCAACCGGGCGAGCGCGTCGTCGCACCGCCCGGCGCTCAGGTCGAGTACGCCCAGCGCCCACTGGGCCAGCGCCCTGGGCCGGCTCTCGCCGTCCGGCCCCTCCCCCAACTGCGCCACCCAGCCGGCACAGGCCCGGTGGTCCCCGGCGATCGCGGCGAAGACCGCGAGCAGACCCAGGTGGGTGGCGGCGCAGTTGTCCTGCCCGGTGTTCCGCGCCGTGCGCAGTCCCTCCCGGGCGGTCTCGGTCGCCGCCTCGTCCGGGCCGAGCCAGTACTCCGCACACGCGCGCAGTTCCAGCACCCTGGGCAGCAGCGCGACCTGCCCGGTCAGCCGGGCCAGTTCCGCCGCGCGGTTGGCCGACCGGTGGGCGGTCCGGTCGTCGGCCAGCAGCAGGCTGTCCGCGCTCGCCACGGCGAGTGCGGCCGCGTCGTCGAGCCGGTTGGCGAGCGCGACGACCCGACGCAACGCCGGCATCGCCCGGTGGTGGTCACCGCGCAGCATCGCGCCGAAGCCGAGCAGGTGGTCGACCATCAGCTCGGTGACCGGTGACCGGACCGGATGGCGCAGCGCGGTCGCGCGGTGCACGAGGTCGGTGAAGCGGCTGTCGTCACCGGCGAAGTTGGCCGCCTCGCCAGCCCGGACCAGGGCGGTGAGCGCGAGGTCGGGCCGGTGGTCGGCGAGCAGGTCCGCGGCGGTCAGCAGGATCTCGATCGCCGCGCCCGCCGACCCGGAGCGCAGTTCCATCTCGCCGCGCAGGAGTTGCACCGGGCCGAGCAGCTCCGGTCCGACCGCGACCGCTCCGGGCACCTCCGGCACGAGCGAGTCGGGCGACGGTACGCCGGACCGCCCGGCCGACCCGCAGGCCAGTCCACACAGCAGTTCCCGGGCTCGGCGGGGGTCACCGGCCAGCCAGGCGTAGCGGGCGGCGGTCGCCATCCGGCTGGCGGCGAGGGCCGGTTCGGTGGTCAGTTGCGCGGCTCGCTCCAGCGCCGCCGACGCGGTCGGGTAACCACTCGCGCCGCCGGTGGCGGCCCATTCCAGTTCGGCGGCGAGGGCCGGATCGGGACCCTCCGCCGCGGCGGCGAGGTGGACCGCGCGGCGCAGCCGGTTGCGCTCACCGTCGAGCACCCCGGCCAGCCGCAGGTGGCCGGTACGCCGCTGGGCCAGCGGCGCCTCGTCGTGCACGATGGCCCGTACCAGTGGGTGGGCGAAGTGGACCCGGTGTGCGTCGACCCGGACCAGCCCGGTCAGCTCGGCCGGGGTGAGCGCGTCGATCACCATCCCGGATTGCCGGGCGGCCCGGACCAGGGTGGCCGGGTCCGGTTCGGCGTCGAGCGCGGCGAGCAGGAGCAGCCATCGGGTGTCCGGCGGCAGTCCGGCCAGCCGGCGGCGGTAGCGCTGGCGCAGCACGCTGTCCGGGGCGAGCGCCGCCGGTGGCGGTTCGTCGCCGCGTCGCTGCGCGGTGGTGAGCGCGGCGGCGAGGTCGGCGAGCGCCTGCGGATTGCCGGCGGCGAGCGTGACGAGGGCGGCGGCGACCGGGGCGGGCAGCCGCTCGGGGAGCAGGTCGGCGAGGAGTTCGGCGCTGGTGGCGTCGTCCAGGCCGCCGAGGTGCCGGGCGGGAATGCCGCCGGGCAGGGTGTCCTGGCCGGCGCCGAGGACGACGGCGACCGGTTGGTCGCGCAGTCGCCGGGCGGCGAAGGTCAACGCGTCGATCGACGGCTGGTCGAGCAGGTCGACGTCGTCGACGGTGCACAGCACCGGCCGGTGCCGGGCGGCGGCGACGAGCAGGCCGTGTACCGCGATGGCCAGGGCGAACCGGTCCGGCGTGGGGCAGCCGCCGCCGGCGACGGCCCGAGCGAGGATCCGGCCGAGCGCGCCGGGCAGGGTCGCGGCGTGGTCGGAGACCGGCTCGACCAGCCGCTGCAACCCGGCGTACGCGAGGCCGGTCTCCTCGGCCAGCCCGGTGGCGGCCAGGACGGTGACGTCGGTGGCGATCGCCCGCGCGTAGGCGAGCAGAGCGGTCTTGCCCGTTCCCGGTGGACCGTGGAAGAGCAGCGCGCCGCCGTTGCCGTGGGCGGCCCGGTCGAGCAGACCGGCGACCGCCTGCCGCTCGGCGGTCCGGCCACGAAGGGTGGTTATTTGCACTGTCGATGCAGTAACCATGGATTCAGTGTTACCTATGGGTAACGAGTTGGAAAGAGTTTGGTGACCCGGTCGTTTCACGGGTGGGGAACGGCTCGGGTCAGGACGGCTTCGGGTCGGCCAGCAGGGCCAGCACCGTACGGGCCATCACGGCTCGGGCCCGGTCGACACCCAGCCCGAGCCCGTCGCGCAGCATCGACCACGCCGGCCACATGCTCGCCGCCACCAGGGCATTGACCAGTTCCTCCCGGCCGGCCCCGGCCCGGTCGAGTTCGGCGGCGAACAGGTCGAGCACCTCGTCGCGTACCCGGTCGATGTGTTTGAGCCGGTTGCGATGGATCTGGGCGGAGACCGGTTCGCGCATCTGCGCGGCCCGCGCCGACGGGGCGATCAACTGGAGCAGCCGGGCCCGTTGCCGGCAGTAGGCGTCGACCCGCTTGGCCAGCGGCAGGTCCGGCGAGATCGGCCGGTACGCGGCGTCCTGCTGGTGCAGCACCCGCTCGCCGCTGGCCTCAAAAAGCGTCTCCATGTCCTTGAAGTTCGTCCAGAGGGTACGCAGCGACACCCCGGCCCGCTCGGCGATCCGCTCCCCGGTCGGCCGCAGGTCCCCCTCGGAGATGAGCACGAGGTGCGCCTCGACGATCGCCGCCCGGGTCCGTTCCGCGCGCGCGGTCCGCCCGTCGACCCGAACCGGTACGTCCGCCTGGCCCATCCCGCCACTCCCCCTCTGCCCCGACGATCGAGAGCAAGATCATGCACGCAGAGTGTAGCCAGCGGTCAGGACACCGCCGGCAGGTGGCGGCGCAGTTCCCGACGGGCGAGCGAGCGGCGGTGCACCTCGTCGGGGCCGTCGGCGATCCTGATCGTCCGGGCCCTGGCCCACATCGCGGCCAGCGGGAAGTCCTGGCCGACGCCGGCCGCACCGTGGGCCTGGATCGCCCGGTCGAGGATCCACTCGACCGCCCCCGGTACGACGATCTTGATCGCCTGGATCTCGGTGTGCGCCTGCCGGTTACCGACAGTGTCCATCAGCCACGCGGTCTTGAGCACCAGCAGCCGGGCCTGTTCGATCCGGACCCGCGACTCGGCGATCCAGTCCTGGATCACCCCCTGGTCGGCGAGCGGGCCACCGAACGCCTGCCGGGCGCCGACCCGCCGGCACATCAGCTCCAGCGCCCGTTCGGCCATGCCGATCAGGCGCATGCAGTGGTGCACCCGACCGGGGCCGAGCCGGGCCTGCGAGATCGCGAACCCGTCCCCCGGCGCCCCGACCAGGTTCCCCACCGGCACCCGTACGTCGACGAAGTCGATCTCGGCGTGTCCACCGTGGTCGCCGTCGTCGTAGCCGAACACCCGCATGCCCCGCCGGACCGTCACGCCGGCTGTGTCCCGGGGCACCAGGAGCTGGCTGTGCCGCCGGTGCCTCGGCCCGTCCGGGTCGGTACGACCCAGCACGACGAAGATCTCGCAGCGCGGGTTCATCGCCCCGGTGACGAACCACTTCCGTCCGTTGACCACGTAGTCGTCGCCGTCGCGCTCGATCCGGGTGGCGATGTTGGTGGCGTCGGACGAGGCGACGTCGGGTTCGGTCATCGCGAACGCGGACCGGATCCGCCCGTCGAGCAGCGGGGTCAGCCATCGTTCGCGCTGCTCGGCGGTGCCGAACTCGGCCAGCAGTTCCATGTTGCCGGTGTCCGGGGCGGCGCAGTTGAGGGCGGCCGGGGCCAGGCCGGGGCTGCGGCCGATGATCTCGGCCAGCGGGGCGTACTGGAGGTTGGTCAGGCCGGCGCCGTGCTCGCCGGGCAGGAACAGGTTCCACAGCCCGCGTCGACGGGCCTCGACGGCGAGCCGGTCGACCACCGGTGGTCTGGTCCACGGGTCGCCGGTGGCGACCTGTTCGGCGAACTCGGCCTCGGCCGGGTAGATCCGCTCGGTCATGAAGTCGAGCAGCCGCCCGCGCATCCGGACGGTGGTGTCGTCCAGGCCGAAGTCCATCAGCTTCCTCCCAGTGTGCTCAGGCCGGCCGCGATCAGCGGCGGGACCCGTTCGCCGACCCGGTCGAATCCGGCGCCGACGGTCTGTCCGCGTACGTAGCGGTAGTGCACGCCTTCGAGGATCACGGCGAGCTTGAACGAGGCGAAGGCGACGTACCAGTCCAGGTCGCTCACGTCCCGGCCGGTGCGGTCGGCGTAGTCGGCGGCGAGTTCGGCCGGGGTGGGCCAGCCGGGCGCGTGCAGCCGGGCCGAGTAGACCAGCAGCAGGCCGAGGTCGGTGAGCGGGTCGCCGAGGGTGGACATCTCCCAGTCGAGCACCGCCCGGATCTCGCCGTCCGGTCCGACCACCGCGTTGTCCAACCGGAAGTCACCGTGCACGACCGTGGCGTCTCCCGCCGCCGGTACGGCGGCGGCGAGCCGGTGGTGCAGTTCCTCGATGCCGGGCAGGTCCCGGCTGCGGGAGGCGTCGAGTTGGGTCTTCCACCGGCGCACCTGCCGGGCGGTGAACCCGTCCGGGCGACCGAAGTCGGCCAGCCCGACCCGGTCGGGTGCCACGGCGTGCAGGTCGCCGAGGGTACGCACGAGCGACCGGGCGAGCCCGGCGACGGCGGCCGGACCGGGGGCGGTGAGCTCGGCCGGCACCCGGTAGACCCGTCCCCGGACGTAGCGCATGAGGTAGAACGGTGCGCCGATGACGTCCGGGTCGGCGCAGTGCAGCAGGACCCTCGGCACCGGTACCGGGGTCGGCGCGAGGGCCCGCTGCACCCGGTACTCGCGGCCCATGTCGTGGGCGGTGGCGAGCACGTGGCCCAGCGGTGGTCGGCGGACCACGAACCGGGTCCGGCCGTCGGTCACCTCGTAGCTCAGGTTGGACCTGCCGCCGGCCAGCACCGCGCCGCGCAGCGGGCCGGTGACCAGGTCGGGCGCGGTCCGGTCGAGATGCGCGCGCAGCCGACCCAGGTCGAGTCCGGGCAGCACCGCAGCTGCCGGTGGTCCGCCGGGCCGTGGTCGGTCGCCGCCGCGTGGGTCGCTCACCGGCCGTCGGCCGCCGCGTCGAGACCCTGCTGTACGCGGTTCATCGCGCGCAGCCACCGGTCCGGGTCGGTGGCCCGCCGGGTGTAGAAGGTGGCCACCTCGGGGTGCGGCAGGATCAGGAACCCGTCGCCGTCGAGCGCCGCCACCACGCAGTCGGCCACCTGTGCGGGGTCGAGCGCGTCGGCGTCGAGCTGGCCGTCGCCGCCGGCCAGCATGGGCGTACGCACTCCCTGCGGGCAGAGCGCCTGGACGGTGATCCCCCGGTGGGCGTACGTGGCGCGCAGCCATTCGGCGAAGCCGAGTGCCGCGTGTTTGCTGACCGAGTACGGGGCGTTGCCGAGCAGGGTGAGCAGTCCGGCCGCCGAGGCGGTCACCACCAGCCGGCCCCGCCCCGCCGCCAGCCAGTACGGCAGCAACGCGCGGGCGGCGTGCACGTGGGCGAGCACGTTCACCCGCCAGGCGGAGTCCCAGGCGTCGGGGTCGGCGTCCACCCCGCCGCCGGGTGCCACCCCGGCGTTGGCGCAGAACAGGTCGATCCGCCCGAGCCGCCCGTACGCGATCTCGACCAGCCGGGCGACCTCGGCCGGGTCGGCGGCGTCGCCCGGCGCGGCGTGGCCCCCGATCCGGTCGGCGACGGTGCGGGCGGCCGTGGCGTCGAGGTCGTTGACGACGACCCGGGCCCCGGCGGCGGCGAACCGGGTGGCGAGGGCTGCGCCGATGCCGGAGCCGGCGCCGGTCACGACCACCCCGGCACCGGCCAGTTCCAGTCCGGTGGCGGTCATTCCGCCGGCGGTCATCCGGACCGGCCGGCGGACCGGGCCGACCGGCCAGCAGAATATGCATTCACAGTGCTAATAGTAGGAGCGGGCCGGTCGACGCGTCAATCACGCGACGGGGCCCGCCCTACCCTTGGGCCGAGCCGGGTGCCCGGTAGCCGGCGGCCTGCAACGCGAACAGCTCGGCGTACCGGCCGCCGGCGGACACCAGTTCGTCGTGGCTGCCGGACTCGACCAGGGCACCGTCGTGCAGGACGAAGATCCGGTCGGCGTGCCGTACGTTGGCCAGCCGGTGAGTGATCAGGATCGTGGTCGCCCGGCCCTGCCGGTCCCGGATCGCCTGGAAGAGAGCGTCCTCGGCGCGCGGGTCCAGGGCCGAGGACGGCTCATCCATGATCAGTAGCTCGGCCTCGCGGAGGAAGCCCCGTGCCGCCGTGACCCGCTGCCACTGTCCACCGGAGAGGTCCTGGCCGTTGGCGAACGTACGGTCCAGCAGCGTCTCGTACCCGTGCGGTAGGTCGCGGATCATCTCGTGGGCGACCGCCCGCCGCGCGGCGAGCTCGATCCTGTCCTGCCGGGGCTCGGTCTCGACGTCGCCGATGGCGATGTTGGTGGCCACGGTGAACGGCCACCGGTGGTACTCCTGGGTCACCACGGCGATCCGGAAGCGCAGCCCCGCCGGATCCCACTCGGCCAGCGGCCGACCGTTCCACTCGATACTGCCGGCGCTCGGGACCCGCAGGCCCGCGATCATGGCGGCCAGGGTCGTCTTGCCCGATCCGTTCTCCCCGACGAACGCCACCGTCTGTCCGGCCCGGATCGTCAGCGTCACGTCGTCCACCGCCGGGTCGGCGCGCTCCGGATAACGCAGGCTCACCCCGCGTACGGCGAGCTCCGTCAACGGGCTGACCGGCGCACCGCCACCGGTGACGGGCAGGTAGTTCGCCGCCCGTTTCATGAATCCGGTGTAGTCACCGAAGTGCTGGCCGTCGGTGTAGATCCGGTCCACCTGGGTGGTGACCGTGCCCAACGAGCGCTGGGCGGCCTGCACCGCGATCACGCACGTCGCCGCGGCCGCCAACGGGATCTGTCCGTCCATCAGCAGGACACCGAGCAGGACGTACACCACCGCGGTGGCCAGCCCGCCGATCACCGAGCCGATGCTGGTGGTGGTCGTGACCTTCCGGGCCAGCGCTATCTGGATGTCGGTCTCCACGCCCATGACCCGGTCGTACTGGTCGAGCAGGAACCCGCGCAGCCCGTACGTGCGCAGCTCCGGGGCGGAGGCGCGCTCGGCCATCAGCCGGTGCAGGATCCACAGCCGGCGGCGGCGCACCGACCCGGCGATGTAGGTCTGGTAGCGCTGGTGTCCGGCGCGCAGCGACGCCCAGGCGCCCGGCAGGGTCGCCACCAGCAGCGCGATCAGCAACAGCGGGTGGATCACGATCACCGCGACGGTCACGGCGAGCAGGCCGACCAGTCCGGCCATCAGGTTCACCGCACCCTGCACGAGCGCGATCGCCGAGTTGGTGCCCCGGGAGGCGCGTTCCATGTCGTCGGCGAACGCGTCCTCGTCGAAGGCGTCCAGCCGGACCAGGGTGGTGACCTCGAACAGGCCGCGCTCGACCTCGCGGCTGACCCGAGGGGTGAGGCCGTTCTGGGCGTACCCGGTGGTGATGCCCAGGCCGGCGCGGACGGCGGTCGCCGCGGCGAGCAGGGCGAGCGCGGGCAGCGCGGCGGCGACCCGGTCCGGCGTCGGGCCGCCCGCGAACAGCTCGACCAGCACCCGCTGGGTGGCCAGCAGACCGAAGGCGGCCATCGCCCCGGCACCGACCGTCGTGGCGGCGACAACCGAGGTACGGATCCGGTCGGCGCGCCAGCTGACCCGGATCGCCCTGGCGACCAGGCGGGGCAGTTCGGCGAAGACGGCGAGCAGACCGGCGTCGGCGCGAGCCCGGATGCCGCTCTCCCACCAGGTGCTGCGCAGCTCCGGCAGCACCGATTCCACCGGCTTCCCGCCGGCCGGTACACCGGCGGCGCTCTCACCGTCGCCGCGGGTGGTGTCGTCGGTGGCGAAAACTGTCACAGGACCTCCCGAGCTGACCCGCCCGCGTCGTCGGGACACCCCCGTACGGGCGATTGTTGACCTAGTAGATCGGCTGTTGACCTATTCCATTGACGCGTGCGATTGTCTCACCCGGTGGGCGACGCGCCCTCCACCCGGAGCCGCGCCGACCCCGTAACCCCCAACCGATCCGACGGCGTCCGGCCCCACCGGGCGGACCGTCCGTCGATCCCCCCGAGGAGTCTCCATGAGACGCAGAACGCTGACCACCGCAGTCGCGCTCGCTGTCTTCACCGGGCTGACGGTGACGCCGGCCGCGTCGCCGGCGTCCGCGTCGCCGCTCGCCGCGCCGCCCGTGTCGGTGGCGGCGGCGCCGGACATCGCGGTCGCGAACGTCCAGGCGCACCTGACCCAGTTCAACACGATCGCCACCTCGAACGGCGGCAACCGCCGGGCCGGGTCGGCCGGCTACACCGCCTCGGTCAGCTACGTGAAGGACAGGCTCCAGGCGGCCGGCTACACCGTCACCGAGCAGCGCTGCACGGACTGCACCTACCCGTCGAACAACCTGATCGCCGAGTGGCCCGGCGGACCGGCCGACCAGGTGGTCATGTTCGGCTCCCACCTCGACGGCGTCTCGGCCGGCCCGGGGATCAACGACAACGCCTCCGGCTCGTCCTCCCTGTTGGAGAACGCGCTGGTACTGGCCCAGCAGAACCCGACCATGACCAAGCGGGTCCGGTTCGCCTGGTGGACCGACGAGGAGCAGGGCCTCAACGGCTCCGACTTCTACGTCCGGTCGCTCACCGCGACCCAGCGCGGCTACATCAAGGGGTACTACAACTTCGACATGGTCGGCTCGACCAACGGCGGGTACTTCATCAACCGCATCACCTCGGCCACCGCCGCGCCGCTGAAGGCGTACTGGGACTCGCTCGGGCTCCAGCCGGAGGAGAACGTCGAGGGCCAGGGCCGCTCCGACGACTACTCGTTCCAGCAGGGCGGCATCCAGACGTCCGGCTACGCCGCCGGTGCCAGCGCCCGCAAGACCGCCGCGCAGGCCACCAAGTGGGGCGGCACGTCGGGATCGGCGTACGACCCCTGCTACCACCGCGCCTGCGACACCACCAGCAACATCAGTGCCACCGTCCTCAACCGCAGTGCGGACGGAATCGCGTACGCGATCTGGCAGCTCGCGGTCGGCACCGGCACCCCGACCAACGACTTCTCGGTCGCCGTGGCCCCGACCTCCGGCAGCGTCGCCCGGGGCGGTTCGACCACCGCCACGGTGTCGACGGCCACCACCTCCGGTAGCGCCCAGACGGTCAGCCTGTCCGCCTCCGGCGCGCCCTCCGGCGTGACGGTGTCGTTCAGCCCGTCGTCGGTCACCTCCGGCGGCTCCGCCACGCTGACCGTCAACGCCTCGGCCAGCGCGCCCACCGGCACGTACAACATCACGGTCACCGGCACCGGTTCGGTCACCCGTACCGCCACCTACACCGTCACCATCACCGGCGGCGGGAGCTGCACCGGCGGGCAGGTCGTCGGCAACGGCGGCTTCGAGAGCGGCACCACCCCGTGGACCGCCACCAGCGGCGTGATCACCAACTCGGCCAGCCAGCCGGCGCACGGCGGCTCGTACAAGGCGTGGCTCGGCGGCAACGGCACCACCCGTACCGAGACGCTGACCCAGTCGGTGACCGTGCCGGCCGGCTGCTCGACGTACACACTCGGCTTCTACCTGCACATCGACACGGCCGAGACCACCACGTCCACCGTGTACGACCGGCTCACCGTGCAGGTCAACACCACCACGCTGGTCACGTACTCGAACCTGAACGCGGCCGCCGGCTACCAGCTCCGGACGTTCAACGTCGGGGCGTACGCCGGACAGACCGTCACCCTGCGGTTCAACGGCACCGAGGACTCCTCGCTCCAGACCAGCTTCGTCGTCGACGACGTGACGTTGCAGGCCAGCTGACCCGGTCCGGGGGTGGTCCGGGCCAAGCCGGACCACCCCCGGAGCCCCGGTGACTCGGTCCGGGTTCGACTTGAACCAGCGGTACCGAGTCGTGGACGAAGCGGTCAGGAGGTGGACGGGATCCCGTTCGTCGGCGGTGTGGCCGGGGCCACGGTGTACTCGTTGACCGGGCCGTCCGCCTCGTCCGTCTCGTACGTCGGGCCGAAGTAGCTCTGCACCCCGCCGGTGACCCGGCTCAGCCGCGCCCCGCCGTAGCCGGAGTGGTCGGTCTCGGAGAACCGCAACGGGGCCAGGCCCGGCCCCTGGAAACCGCCCGTCTCCACCGCCGCGATCAGCGACTCGCGGGTCAGGTCCTTACCGGCGGCGAGCAGTGCCTGCACGAACAGGTAGCCGACCGACATGCCGTAAACGGTGTTGCCGTCGAACGGGGCACCGCCGTTGTGCGACTGGTTCACCTTCGTGAACAGCTGGATCCACGGGTTGGCGGCGTCGTTGTTCATCGGCATGTAGTTCGACCCGACCATGCCTTCGAGCAGCGGTGCGGCGGCGCCGAGCGACTTGGCGACGGTGTTGTAGTCGGCGCCGACGTTGGAGACGATCCACTGTGGTTTGAAGGCGAGCCGGGCGGCGGTGCCGATGGACAGCGCGGTGAAGCCCGGTACGGTCGCCAGCACCACTACCTGGCAACCGGCCGCCTTGAACGCGCCGATCTGCGGGGCGACGTTGGTGTTGCTGGTGACGTACGTCTGCTTGGCCGCGACCCCGGCGGCGCCGAGGATCTTCTCCACCCCGGCGAGGGTGTCCCGGCCGAAGTCGTCGTCCTGGCCGAGGAGACAGACCTTCTGCCCGGCGAGGTTGGTCTTGATGTGGTTCGCCAGGATCTTTCCCTCGACGGTGTAGTCGGTGTTGTACCCGAACGTCGACGGGTACTTCTCCGGCTGGTCCCAACTCCGGCTGCCGGAGGCGACGAAGAGGTCCGGCACCCGGTTGCTCCTGAGGAAGTCGAGCACCCCGGTGTGGGTCGGCGTACCGAGCCCGTTGAGTACGGCGAACACCTTGTCCTGCAACACGAGCTGGCGGACCACCTGCTGGGTGTTGGCCGGGTTGTAGCCGTCGTCCATGATCTTGTAGGTGATCTTCCGACCGTGCACCCCGCCGCTGGCGTTGACGTAGTCGAAGTACGCCTTCGTCGCCGGTGCGATGCTCGCGTAGCCGGCCGACGCCGGGCCGGTCAGCGGCATGTGCGTACCGACGACTAGCTCGGTGTCGGTGACGCCGGGTACGGGTGCCCCGCTCCCGCCCGAGCCGCCGTCGTCGCTGCACGCGGCGCTGGTGACGAGCAGGGTGAGCGAGGTGGCGATCACGAGACCGCGTCGTACGAAACGTTGCATCATGGGAGGCACCGACCTTTCTCGGTCCGGTTCAATCTGACGGTGTGTGCCGCTGGTGTGGTGGTAGTAGTGGTACGGGCGGCGCCGGTCAGCGCCGCCGACCGGGCAGCGCGCGCCCGATCCGGGTCAGCAGCCCCTGGATGCCGCCCGGAGCGGCGATCATGACGACGATCAACGTGACTCCGAAGATCGCCAGCGGAAGGTTGCCCTCCCACCGCTGCGCCACCGAGGGCGACAGCGTGAACAGCTCGGTCAGCGAGTGGGTGAGGTCGGGCAGCGCGACCAGCAGCACCGCCCCCCAGACCGCGCCGGCGAGGCTGCCCAGCCCGCCGATCACGATCGCCATCAGCAGGAACAGCGACAGGGTCAGCGAGAACGCCCCCGGTGAGACACTCTGTGCCAGCACCGCCAGCAGACCGCCGCCGAGTCCGGCGCAACCGGCGCTGACCACGAACGCCAGCACCTGGGTCCGGGCGACGTGGATTCCGGCGAGCCGGGCGGCGACCTCGTCGTCCCGGACCGCCCGCACCGAGCGGCCGAACCGGCTGCGGACCAGGTTCGCCAGCAGCAGCATGGTCAACAGGGTGACGGCACCGGCCAGCCAAGCCTGCCAGCGTTCGTAGGGGAAGTAGGGGCCGAGCGCGAGCGGTGGGGGCGCGACCGGCACCGACAGTCCCTGTTCGCCGCCGAGCACCTCGTCGAAGGTGATCGCCACCGCCGGCACCACCACCGCGACGGCCAGCGTCAGACCGGCCAGGTACGGTCCCCGCAGCCGGGCGGCGGCCAGCCCGATCACCGCGCCGACGGCGACCGTGACGACGACCGCGGTGAGCAGCGACACCGCGAGCAGCCAGCCGGAGGTGGCGCCGGTGTCGGCGATCCGGGTCTGGGTCAGCGCCACGGTGTACGCCCCGGTGGCCATCAGCGCGCCGTGCCCGAGGGAGAGTTGCCCGTTGAGTCCGGTGAGCACGGTCAGCCCGGCGGTGGCGCAGAGGTAGGCGGCGACGGTGGCGAGTTGGAAGTTGCGGAACGGCTCCAGCCCGTACGTGGCGGCCACCAGGAGCAGCGCCGCGACCAGGGTGATCCCGAGGTGGCGGAGCAGGGTCGACCGTCCGGCCCCGGTCGTCGCCGGCGCGGCGGTGACCTGCGCCGGCGCGTTCACACGTGCCTCGCGGCGACACCGGAGAACAGGCCGCCCGGCCGGGTCAGCAGCACCACCAGCAGCAGGGCGAGGACCGCGAGCGGGGTGACGTCGCCGCCGACGTACCCACTGACGTAGGAGAGCAGCAGCCCGACCACCAGCCCGCCGATCACCGCGCCCGGTGGACTGTCCAGCCCGCCGACGACCGCCGCGGTGAACGCCGAGACGAAGACCAGGTCCATGGCGTGCGGATGCAGCCCGAACTCGGTCGGGATGACCAGCATGCCGGCGAGTGCGCCGACCCCGGCGGCGAGCGCCCAGCCGAGGGTGAGCATGCCGCCGACGTTGACCCCGAGCAGCCGGGACACCTCGGGGGCGAAGGCCGCCGCCCGCATCCGCAGGCCGACCGGGGTACGGCCGAACATCCAGGCCAGGCCGAGCACGACCACACCGACCGAGGCGAAGACAAACAGGTCGTACGGGGCCAGCAGGACCAGCCCGCCGACGGTGAACGCGGTCCGGTCGAACGGCGCCGGGGCGGGCAGGAACTCGTTGCCGTACACGATGCCGAGCACGGCCTGGATGACCAGGACCAGCCCGAGGGCGACGATGACCGCGTTGAGTGGTGACGTGTGGCTGACGAAGCGCATCACGGTCAGGTCCACCACGGCACCGAGCACCAGTCCGGCGGCGAGCGCGGCGGCGAAGCCGATCCAGTAGGAGCCGGTGGCGACCGACACGCTGTGCGCGACGTACGCGGTGGCCACCGCCATCGCGCCCTGGGCGAAGTTGACGATGCGGGCGGCCCGCCAGATGAGTACCAGGGCCAGGGCGAAGGCGGCGTACACCGCTCCCCTGGCCAGCCCGTCGAACGTGAGAAACACGAAGCGGTCCAAGGTTTCCTCCCTCCGAGCTGTTCGAGCTGTCCGATCCGGTGCGGATCGCGGGTCAGAATCCGAGGTAGGCGTGCCGCAGGTCGGCGTCGTCGCGCAGCCCGGCGGCGCCGGTGGCGAGGGCGACCCGGCCGAGCGACATCACCACGGCATGGTCGGCGACCGAGAGTGCGCCGCGTACGTTCTGCTCGACCAGCAGCACGGTGAGCCCGGTACGGTCGCGCAGTTGGCGTAGCAGCGCCATGATCTGGGCGGTCACCCGTGGGGCGAGCCCGAGCGACGGTTCGTCGAGCAGCAGCAGCCGGGGTCGGCCGACCAGGGCCCGGCCGAGCGCGAGCATCTGCCGTTCGCCGCCGGAGAGCTGGTGTCCGGCGTGGCGCCGCCGTCGGGCCAGCGGTTCGAACAGCTCGTAGACCTCGGCGAGCGCGGCGCGGGCGTCGGCCCGGTCGCGCCGCCAGAGCCCGCCGAGGCGCAGGTTCTCGTCCACGCTCAGCTCGGCGACCACTGCGCGCCCCTCCGGCACGTGGGCCAGACCCCGGCGGACGAGTTGCTCGACCGGGACGCCGCGCAGGTCGGCGCCGTCGTAGACGATCCGGCCGTCGGTCGGCCGGATCAGCCCGGACAGCGTACGCAGCAGCGTGGTCTTGCCGGCACCGTTGGCACCGAGCACGGCGGCGATGGTGCCGGGCGCGACGGTCAGGTCGACCGACCGCAGCACCGGCGCGGCACCGTAGCCGGCGACCAGGCCGCGCACGCTCAGCAGCGGTTCGTCGGCGCTCATGCCACCACTCCCCGCCCCGCCCGCGCGGTGGTGGATCCCGTTGCGACCGTCCCCGGCTCGGCCTGTGCGGTGCCGGTTTCCGTGATGTCGGTGCCGAGGTAGGCGTCGGTGACCGCCGGGTCGTCGCGGATCGCCTCGGGTGGCCCGGCGGCGATCACCCGGCCGAAGTCGAGCACCACTATCTGGTCGCAGACCGCCATCACCAGGTCCATGTGATGCTCGACCAGCAGCACCGCGCACGGATGCTCGGTGCGGCGGGGCAGGTCGCGGATCAGGGTGCCGAGTTCGTCGATGTCCTCGGCGCCGAGGCCACCGGCGGGCTCGTCGAGCAGCAGCAGCCGGGGTCGGGCGGCGAGCGCGCGGGCCAGGGCGACCCTTTTGCGTACGGCGAAGGGAAGCGTGCCCGGGGCGGCGCCGGCCCGGTCGGCGACGCCGAGTTGGTCCAGAATGGTCAGTGCGTGTTCGCGCAGCCGGTGTTCGTCGCGGTCACTGCGCGGCAGTCCGAACAGGGCGGCGACGAACCCGGCGCGGGCCGAGTTGGTCGCACCGGCCATGACGTTTTCCAGCACGGTGAGGCCGGCGAACAGGCCGACGCCCTGGAGGGTGCGGGCGATGCCGAGGCGGGTGAGCCGGTGCGGGCGTGGGCGCAGTGGTTGTCCGTCCAGCGTCAGGCTGCCGGTCGACGGTTGGACCAGCCCGCAGACCACGTTGAACAGGGTGGTCTTGCCGGCGCCGTTGGGTCCGATCACGCCGACGACCCGATCGGCGGGCACCCGCAGCGAGACGTCGTGCAGGGCGGTGAGCCCACCGAAGCGCACCCCGATGCCGTGCAGCGCGAGCCCGTGCTCCGTCATCGTCATCCCTCGTCTGCCCGCCAAACTAATTACACTCGGAGTGTACGTTTCTGAAACCGGTCGTCAACACCTTCGATGCGTAGCTGTTACCTCCCCGCCATCCGGGCAGGTCAGCGGGTGGGCGACCGCGCAAGACGAAAGCTCGGGGCGGTCGCGTCGGACCGGAGGCGGCCGTGGGCCGATCGCCTCCGGTCGTACGCGGATCAGGCGCTCGGGCAGGTGTTGCGGTACTCCTCGATCGCCGAGCCGGTCGGTCCCGGGCAGAGGAACTGCTCGTAGCGGGTGTCGTCGTCCACGAACCGCTTCAGCCAGGCCACCGCCTGCTTCGCGGTCGGGGTGTTGGTGGTCTGCGGGAAGAAGTGGCTGGCCGCGTTCAGCTCCAGGTACGCCTTCTCCGCCGACGCCGGAATGCTGTTGTAGAACGGCACCGAGTGCGACGAAACCGGCGCGATCGTGTCGCTCTCGGCACCGATGATCAGCGTCGGCACCCGCAGGGTCGACCAGCTCTTGGTCCCGTTCCACGGGGCGAGCGGAACCGCGGCCTGGAGCGACGGGCGGGTCCGGGCCGCTTCGAGCGAACCACCGCCACCCATCGAGTGACCGGCGACGGCAAGCCGGGTCGAATCGATCCGGGTACGCACCGAGCTCTCCTCGACCAGGTAGTCCAGGGCGGCCAGAAGCTGCTCACCCCGGCTCGCCGGCTGGTCGTAGATCGTGTTGGTCTCGATGCCGATCACCACGAAGCCGTGCGAGGCGATCCGGGGGCCGAGCCAACTGATGCTCGACCAGGCCGCGGTGAAGCCGGGCGAGATCGCGACGGCGCCGAAGGTGCCCTCGCTGGTGCTGGTCGGGTAGTAGATGACCCCGCCGCCGAACCCACTGACCAGTGAGGAGACGTTCTGCGAGGAGGTGGCGAACGGGCCACGGCTGGCTTCGAGGATGGCGCTGGTCGGGTTCGGACCACGCTCGTACGGGCCGGCGGCCCGGGCGGCGCCCGGCACGGCGACGAGGCCGATCGCGACCAGCGTCGCCGCCACGGCGAACCGGGCAAAACCGAGAAGAGCCGATCTCGTACGGGTGGGGGCGGGGGTGGAGGTGTGTGGTTGCACGTCGGTGTACTCCCTGTTCGTCGGGGTCATATCGACGTCCACCAGTGTTTGGCGCACCGGACCGGCCACGCATCGGCGAAATCACCAGTCTGTTGCCGGTGAATCCCCGGGATCCGGCCGTTCCCGGTCGGACGGGCCCGGATTGCGGGCGAGCGGCCGACCGAACCAGCTCAGGAAGCGGGCGTCGACCTGTTCGGCGGTCAGCCCGGTCAGCTCGGTCCGGGCGACGCGGAGGTAGGGCGCCATGTAACGGTCGAAGACGCGCGGGAGACTCCCACCGTCGAGGTCACGATGACTCCCTTCTGTCAAATTCATCCGTACCGGCGTGGGTAGGCCGGACGGGAGAGGCTCAGCGGCGAGTGCCGGTGGTCGGGTCGGCTGGTCGTCGTACGGGTGGTTTGTTGGGTGCCAACATGGCGGCACCGCGTTGGGCGGTCGGTGGAGCCTGCCGGTGGGGGCGGGCGAGCAGACGCAGGCCGTCGAATTGGACGAAGAGCTCACGCTTCACGGTCGCCTCACCCTTGTTATCGAGCACGTAGCCCGTCAGCCAGACCCAACCGTCGTAGGTGAGTTGCTTCGAGACGACCGTGACCCGGAACGCGATTCCACTGTCGCCGCGCAACTGGACCGAGGCCGCCGCTCCAACCCCCAGCACATCACCTGGTTCAGGCATCAACGAGGGATCTCCCGGTCACCAGCAATAAGTATCAAGTTTTGGCGGGCAATTCAGACGGACCTGGTTACCAAGAGCAGCGCCCAAGCACCCGCACCCACCCCGAGGCCCCGCTCACGAGGTTGCCGCCCGACCCAACCCCGGGCAGCCCGTGGGCCGCGCCCGTTGAGCTGTACTGATACAAAAGAGATGCAAGTCGATGGTGTACGTCCTAACCGACACACCGAGCGAAGGTGACAAGCCTTCAATGCGTTGAGCAGCATCATGAGTACAGGTTGTGGCCGACACTCGCCTGCTACCCCGAAATCATTCCGGGTAGCACACAGAAGGGAGGCGTCACCCATATGGACGAGATGAGCGTTTCCCTCACCCTCGGCGAACGCGTGGCCTGGTATCGCCGTCGACGCGGCCCGTCTCAGGAGGTAGTCGCCGGACTCGCCGGCCGTACCGCCGACTGGCTCGGCAAGGTCGAGAACAATCGGATCGAACTGGACCGGCTCTCCGTCATCAAGACCCTCGCCGACGTTCTGGATATCGCACCCGGAGACTTGCTCGCGGAGCCCTCGTTGATCAAGCGGACTATGTACGGCGACACCCAGACAGGTTCCGCGCTACCTGTCCGGGCAGCCGACCGAGAGCAGTGAGTCATCCCAGGTGGCATGGATCGAACAGGCGGCTCTGGACGATTTGAACATCGATCCTCCGATGCGCCTACGCATCGATCACGGGTACGCGAACCTGCCGCAGCCCTACATCGGCTAGGCCGTGTTTCATAAGCCTGGTCGGAGCCACTCGTTGATCGTGGCGATGTGCACGGTGGCCTGATAGCGGACGGCGAGTTTGTCATAGCGGGTGCCCAGGGCTCGGTTGCGTTTGAGCTGGTTGATGCCGCATTCGACGGCGTGGCGTTGCCGGTAGGTGATGGGGTCGAAGGCTGGTGGCCTTCCGCCCTTCGAGCCCTTCCTCTGTCTGCTCGCGGCCTGGTCGATCTTGATCGGAATGGTCGCGGCGATCCCTCGACGGGCCAGATACAGGCGGTTGGCGCGGGAGCTGTATGCCTTGTCGGCCAAGACCCGGTCCGGTCGCGTACGGGGGCGGCCGGCGCCGGGGCGAGGAACCCGGATACCGGCCAGGACTGGGACGAACTGCGGGCTGTCCCCACGCTGTCCGGCGGTCAACACCGTCGACAGCGGCTTGCGTCCCTGCTCACAGGCGAGATGCAGCTTCGTGGTCAGCCCACCCCGGGACCGTCCCAGGGCGTGATCGTCGGGTTCGTCATCGACACCACCGGGGGACTCGACCTGTAACTCCGGGCGGGTACGGGCGCCGGCGGCGTGCTGGTGGGCGCGGGCACTGGTGGAGTCGACACTGACGTCCCAAGTGATCAACCCAGCCGCGTCCGCCCTCGCCTGCAACCCGGTGACGACGTCCCGCCAGACCCCGGCACGCTGCCACCGACGGAACAGTCCGTAGATGGTCTGCCAGGGCCCATACAGTGCGGGCACGTCCCGCCACGGCGAGCCGACCCGTGTCCGCCACCGGATCCCGTCGATCAACTGCCGTCTGCTCCACTTCGGCGGACGTCCTGACCCACGTGGCCTGGGCAGCAACGGCACCAGCGCCGCCCACTGGGCGTCGGTCAGGTCGTGTCGCCTCGTCACCGCTAAGGTGGCCACGAGGTCTCCGGTTATGGGTTCTTCTTCGTCGTTGAACCACCTACCGGAGACCTCACCGTCTATCGATCACCGACACGCCGAGCTTCGGATCCGACGATCTCCCCTTCTATGCACCGCCAGGCGGCGAAGCTGCCATGCCGCAAGAAGGTCTGCCCAGGCATCATGGTCACCATGAACGCTGATTGGGTCACTATCGCAGCCTACGAGAACACCCCTGGCTGTCCGCGGCCGTTGGCTGCGGCCCGCGCTTGACTGCGTGACCGGGGCATCGATTGGATGCCCTTCGAGTCGAGCGAGGTCTACTGGGGTCTGGCCTGCGGTATTGGCCCTGATGGTCACTGGCACGGCTGGTTCGACGTCCGTATCCAGGCTGCCGCTCTGCGCCGCCTCGGGCTGCATCCCGACCAGCCGACCGCGACGGTCACCGGGCCGACCCCGCCCGGCTGGTGGCATGCCGCCGCAGAACGCAACGCTCAGGGAAACAGCAATCACTTTTGAAACACGGCCTAGTCATAGCGCGGCGAGACGGCCTCGGTACGCCGTACGGCCTCGATGATGTCAGGTTCCGCTCGATCGATGAAGCGGGTCACCAGATCGTCAGGGCCACAGCGAAACCGGATTTCGCCCAGACGCTCGAACACGTCGAAGTCCTGCCCATCGGGGCCGGTAGTCGCGTCGCAGTACCAGAGCGCGTCAGCGGTCGGCGACTCCTCCCACCGGAACTCCGCACGCAGTTCGCCGAGGCGCCTGAGGACTCCATCCTCACCTCTGCCTCGGCCGTACGTCGATAGGGCAGGATCGGAGCCATGTATCCCGTCACGCTGGCCGGTCAGGCCGTCAAGCTCCGCGAGTTCCGCTCGGACGACGTGGCCGACGCCTTCGCGATCGATGGTGACGACCGGGTCACCAGGTGGCTGTCCTTCGACAGTCGCGACCGGGCCGCTACCGCCGCGATGGTCGACGGTGCGATCACTCGGGCGAAGCTCGTCCCCCGCACCGAGTACTACCTCGCCGTTACCGACGCCGACGCCGACGATCGCATGATCGGCTTCGCCCGGCTGGGCTTCTCCGGCGTACGGGCCGCCAAACTCGGGTACGCCATCCACGCCGACCACTGGGGCCACGGCTACGCCACCGACGCTGCCCGTACCCTCATCGATTTTGGCTTCGGCCAACTCGGCCGACATCGCATCACCGCCGCGATCGGCCCCGAGAACGCCGCGTCGATCGCCGTCGTCAAACGGCTCGGCATGCAGTACGAAGGCCATCTCCGCGACCATGTCCACACCGGCGGCACCTGGCGGGACTCCCTGCTCTACTCCATTCTCGCCACCGAGTGGACCGCTGACTCAGGACCGGGAGAGACGCCGTGACAACGACGACGGCCACCATCCCGCCGAGCCTGCGCGTCGATGTCGAGTGCCTGTGGAGCTATCACGACATGCACCATGACATCCGCCCGGTCGATGTCGGCATCGGGCTCGGCAGCCACGACCTGGGCGTCGCGATGGTCGCCACCGACCTGTTCCGTCGCGGCATGTATCCGCGCCTCATATTCAGTGGCGCCAACGCCCCGACCACCATTGACCGCTTTCCGCGCGGCGAGGCCGTCCATTACCGCGACTACGCGATCAGCCATGGTGTACCCGCCGACGCGATCTCCGTCGAGACACAGGCCAGGAACACAGGACAGAACATCGAGTTGAGCCGTGAGTTGCTGGCGCGGCAACGTGTCGAGGTCCGATCGGTCATCCTCATGTCGCGGCCGTACCAGCAACGACGGGCCTACGCCACCTGCCGGAAGGTCTGGCCCAAGGTCGACATCGTCTGCGCCTCACACCCACAGTCACTTGACGGGTACGTCGCGAACATCGGGAATGCCGACAAGGTCATCAATATGCTCGTCGGCGACACCCAACGTATCCAGAAGTACGCCGAACTCGGCTTCGCCATTCCCCAACACGTACCCGCCGACGTACAACTCGCGTACGCCCGACTGGTCGGGGCTGGTTACACGACGAGGCTCGTATAGCCCATCAGATCCGGGACTCGTTGATCGCCACTTCGATACGCAGCCCGATCCCGGTCCGGGCCAGGAGGGCTGCGAAGATATGCGGCTCGAACGAATCGGAGTTGCCCGGCATGGCCAGCAGCGAAATCAGCAGAGCAGCGACTATCGCCATGGTGCCAAGAACACGTTTGTTGGCGGTATGCGGAGATCGAGGGTTCACGGCGGGATCCTCTCATGATCCGGAAGATTTCGGCTCGCTCCAGCCGGCCGGACTCTTCGGGATCACGGGTCGTGCGCGCTAGTTGATCAGGGACATCAACCGGTGGTGGGTGTCGGGGTCGGCGGCCACCACGAGGCCGCGGCCGGCTGGGCCGAGCGGGGCACCGTCGATGCCGGTGACCATGCAGCCGGCGGCTCGACAGACGGCGATGCCGGCAGCGAAGTGCACGCTTCCGGACAGGTCACCACCATCGGTGACGTACGCGGCACGCTTGCCGGCCGCGACCCAGGTCAACGCCAGCGTCGTGGAAACCACCCGTGGCCGGAACCGCTCCACGAAGCCGGGGTGGGCCAGCAGGTCCACGGCCCGGAATCCGGGCGCGCTCGGGAACGGCGGATCGAGGTTGACGTCCACCAGCCGGGTCACGGGCGTGGGAGTCAGCCGGGTGTCGATCCCGTCGTGGCGTACCCAGGCGGTTTCACCGTCGGTGCAGAAGACCTCGCCGCTGAACGGATCGGCCACCGCCGCCGCCCCGTTGCGCAGCGCCACGTTGACAGCCACCAACATGTTGCCGACGGCGTAGTTCAGGGTGCCGCACAGGGGATCCACCAACCACTGACGCGCGGAGTCGGCCGGGCCCTGCTGACCACCCTCCTCTCCGAGCACCGCGTCATCGGGCCGCGCCGCCCGGATGATGCCCAGGATCGCCCGCTCAGCCTCCAGGTCGGCGGCGGTGGCGAAGTCTCCGGCCCCCTTGTCGACACGAGTGAGCCGCCGACCGTACAGCCGGCGCACGACGTCCGCGCCGGCCTGTGCCGCGGTTGTCGCAAGCCTGGCATCGTCGGTGTCCGGGTACGAGTTGATCACGCCGAGTAGCGTACCGGGGGCAACATCTTTTGTACGAGGTACGTAGGGTGTTGCCTCCGTCAGCGGGTAAGTCCTTTTTGGAGTTATGCGGTACCGACGATCGGCTGCTGACCGACCTGCCGTAGCCGATGGCGTCGCCGCGGTGTCGGTCGCACCATCCGGGGTACGCCCCGGTCAAGCGCGTCCACGTTGGCATCGGGGCCACCTCGGGCACGCCACCGCCACGGGTCCGACGTCGCCCCGGTGCACGATCCACAGCCGGTCCACCCGGTATTCGGCGGCGCCGGTGCCCGTTGCCCGGTCGCAACCGGCTGTGACACCATCCGCTCAGTTGATCGTCCCCTATCGATGCAGGAGGTGCTCATGACCCGGATGCTGCGACACGTGACGGCTCGCCTGATGGGCAAGTCCCAGGTCAGCGGACGTTACCCGTACTGGCTCTACAACTACGAGTAGGCCGATCCCGCCACCGTCGGGACCGGCTTCCACCACGAACGGCAGCCAGAAACCGGTCACAGGATCCCCACCCGGGATCCTGTGATCCTCGCCAAGGGGGTCCGGATGGCAGACGGCGGGCAGGTCGGTCGGCCGCCGGGTCCGCGTGGCCACTGGCTGATGGGCAACATCCCGGAGTACGACGCCGACCGGATCGGTTTCCTCCGACGCAACCACGAAGAGTACGGCGACGTCTTCTCGTACGACGAACGAGCGGTGTTCGTGATCGACCCGGACCTGACCCACGATGTGCTCGCCCGCACCAACACCGACTTCATCACGGAGTTGGCACCGTTCGACATGCAACGCGGCATCGACCAGGCCGCCCGGAAGGGCAGCTCCTGGATGTCGGCACGCCGTACGGTGTGGCCGGGGCTCAACCACTCCAACGCCACCTCGGCGGACCGCCGTACGGTCGAGATCCTCGACGCGGTCACCGACTCGGTCGCCGGTGGCGAGTGTGACGTGCTCCCGCTGATGCGTACGTTCACCGCCCGGTCGGTCTCCGAGTACTGCTTCGGGCCCGACTCCGTCGGCATCCCCGAACTGCTCGCCGAGAGCCTCGACGTCGCCCGACCGTTCTCGGGCACGTCGTACCAGTTTCCCGCCTGGTTGCCGTTGCGCCGCAACCGGCGCTTCTTCCGGACGCACCGGCACACCATGGAGACGCTGACCGAGATCGTCCGGCGGCGCCGTGCCTCCGCTGCCGGGACGTCGCACGGGGATCTGCTCTCCCTGCTGCTCGGTGTGCATCCGGCGATGCCGGACCACGCGGTGATGTCGACCCTGCGCGGCATCCTGATGGGCGGCCACGGTGTGCCCGCCGCCGCGCTCGCCTCCATCGTCCGGGAGTTGGCCCGGCAACCCCGGCTGGCCGCCGAGCTGTGCGCCGAGGCGGGCGGTGGTGACGCCCCGCCGGCGGCGCGGCTGCCGCTGGCCGAGGCCGTGGTCAAGGAGGTGCTCCGGCTCTACCCGCCGGTGTGGCTGATGACCCGCACCGCCCGTACGGCCACCTCGCTGGGGAAGTGGTCGCTGCGCGCCGGAGACGACGTGTTGCTGAATCCGTACCTGATCCACCGGGATCCTCGGTGGTGGCGGCGACCGGACGAGTTCGACCCCGCCCGGTGGCTGACCGGGCGGCCGGCGCCCGGCTCGGCGTACCTTCCGTTCGGGGCCGGTCCACGGGTCTGCCTGGGCTCGGCACTGACCATGCGGCAGCTCACGCTCGTCACCTCGCGGCTGGCGCAGCGTTTCACCGTCGAGTCGCCGAACGCCGAGTCGGCCGCCCCGGAGTTTCTCGGCCGGCTCGCACCGGTGGGCCTGCGGGCACGGTTCGTACCGATCACCGGGTGAGCGTCAGCCGGGTCCCTCGGTGGCGAGCTTGGTGAGCTGTGGGATCAGCCAGGGTTCGATCCAGCCCTGCACGCCCTCGGGGGTGAAGTGCAGTCCGTCGCTGCGGATCCGGATGTTGCCCGCATCCCAGGTGAACCGGCCCTCGGGGCAGACCCGGCGGTTGAGGTCGACCACGCTGACCCGGCCGGGCTTACCCGCCGCGACCGCCTGCTGGAGCCGGTTCCACGCGTCGACCCGCCCCGGCTCGTCCTCGGGCCAGAGACCGCCGTCCGGTCGTTCCGCCCGACGGGTGTACGGGGCGGTCAGCAGGACCACATGCGCACCCCCGGCCGAGACGGTGTCGATCGCCAACTCCAGCTCCCGGGTCAGGTACGCGTCGTACTCGGGCTGCCCCACGTGCTGGTAGCCGTTGCCGAGTCGGCGGTCCATCAGCTCCCACCGGTCGAGCAGGATGACCGCGAGGTCCGGGTCGTCGCCCTGTACGCCGCGTCGCCACCGCTCGTCCCACCGGTCGCAGCCCGGATAGTTGCCGTGCGGGGTGCCCAGGTAGCGCACGTCCGGCAGTCGGGCGATTCCGCAGCCCTGCACCGCGCGGACGGTCACCGCGAGGTTCGGTTGCCGGGGCAGGTAGGTGCCCAGTGACCAGGCCACCGAGTCGCCGAAGAAGGCCACCCTGGGCAACGCGCCGGGACTGCGGCCGGCTCGCCGCAGCGGTGAGCGGTTGGCCTGCTGGGGCGCGTTCGGCACGGCGGCGACCGCGGCCGGCTGCCGGGTTTCCGGTAGCGGCTGGGGCGAGGTCGCGATCATCGTCAGGGCGGCCACCGTGGCGAGCGCGGCACCGGTCAGGGCCGCCGGCGCGAACCGGCGGCGGCTCGGCGACCCGGTCCGGTGGCGTGTCGACCTGGTCCGATACCGGATCGGGCGCTCGACCAGCAGATACGACAGGATCGCGGCGCCGAGCGTCGCGCCGCAGCGTACGGCGAACAGGGTCGGCCCGGACAGGCCGGTCCGCTCGCCGTTCAGCCAGCCGAACAGGGGCCAGTGCCACAGGTAGACCCCGTACGAGATCCGGCCCAGCCAGACCAGCGGCGGCAGCGCCAACAGCCGGGCGGGGACGGATTCCGGCTGCTCGACCGCGTACGCGATGACGACCGCGACGGCGACCGCCGCCGCGAGCAGTCCGCCCCGGTAGAGCCAGGGGTCGGCGCCGTCGGCCCGGGTCCAGAGCCCGACCACCGCGAGCAGGGCGCCGACGGCCAGCGCCCGGAACCAGACCGGTCCGTGCCGGCCCGGTCGACGGGTCCGGACGGCGGTGGCGCGCAGCGTGAGCAGGGCGGCGAGGGCGCAGCCGACCAGGAGGGCGGCGGCACGGGTGTCGGTGCCGTAGTAGACCCGATCGAGGTCGGCCGGGTCGTACAGGGCGGCGGCGGTCGCGGTGGACCCGACCGCCCCGACGATCGCGGCCCAGAGCAGGACAACGGGCCGGAAACGGGTCAGCACCAGTACGACCACCAGCGGCCAGAGCAGGTAGAACTGCTCCTCGATGCCGAGTGACCAGGTGTGCAGCAGCGGTGATGGTGCCCCGGTGTCGGCGAAGTAGTCCCCGCCGCGCCACGTCATCCGCCAGTTGGCGACGTAACCGAGCGCGGCGAGCGTGTCGACGCGCAGTGCGGCCAGTTCGGTCGCGGGTGTGAGCCGCCGCGCCACGACCACCACCACGGCGAGCAGGAGCAGCAGGGCCGGAAGCAGGCGCCGGACCCGGCGTCCCCAGAACGCCACGAGCGCTATCCGGCCGGTCCGGGCCCGCTCGGCGAGCAGCAACGAGGTGATCAGGAACCCGGAGAGCACGAAGAACGCGTCCACCCCGAGGAACCCGCCGCGCCACGGTGCCAGCCCGCCGTGGAAGGCGAGCACCGCCGCCACCGCCGCCGCCCGTACGCCGTCGAGCGCGGGCAGGTAGCCGAGGTGCTCCCCCGTACGGCCGGACCCGGCAACCAGTGTCACGACACCGTTCCCATCTCGCGACGGTCACGCTCGGTAGTCGCCTTCAGCCTAGGTGCGGTCGTGGCGGCGGGAGGGACTTCGGGCCGAACTTCGTGCCGCACACCGAGTTGAGGATCGGGCGGGCCGAGGTCGCACTGATCGGTGCGGCCACCAAGCCGACCCACCCGTGGGTGCAGGTCGAGTTGGAACACTGCGGTACCGCCACGAACCGGCGGCGGGACGGCAGCCTCGTCACGATCGACGCGCCGAGACGCGGTGAGGCGTCGCCGGCGCAGCTCGTCGGCATCGACCCGGACGACCTCGACGAGTCGGACAAGCAGGTGTTCTGGGGCCGCAGCCCCGCCGCACGCTGGCGGATCAGTGTCACGCGCAGGCAGCGACCGAGGCCGGGCGCGACCTGACCAACCTGACCGAGATCCAACTGGCGGTGAAGTACGCGTACTTCAACCCGACCGCCGTGGCGGAGCGGGACGGCGAGCGGTAGCGGGAAGCTGTCTGGAGAGGGCGGCGGCCCAGGCAAGGAGTTGGTCGACGTAGGCCCGGGTGAGGCCGACAGCGGGGTCGGCGGTGACCAGGATGGTCGGTGCGGCCCGGCTGTCGCGCCAGGTCCGGGCCTCGTGGGTGTGGGCCTCGTCGATCCAGGCGGTCGGCCGGTGCCGGGCGAGGGCCGCGACGAGCGGGACCTTGGCGTTCGGGTGAAACGGCACCGGCGGCATCGTGAGCACCGGCAGCGCGGTGATACCGAGCAGCGGGGCGAGGACGAGGTTCGCGTCCTCGTTCCAGCTCGTCGCCCAGGTCACGTCGAAGGTCTCGGCCAGCTCGGTGATCCAGGCACCGTGACCGGGATCGATCCGGATCGGTTCCTCACCGGGAAACAGGTCGTGTTCGACGAATCCGGCGGGGCAGGGGCCGTCGAACGGGTTCAGCACCCCGTCGACGTCGAGGAACAGCAGTGGCCGGGTCACATGGTCGATTGTGGTCGGACCGGCCGCGACGGTGGTACCGAGATCCACGAGATTCGGACAGGGACGAGCGCCGGTCGGACAAGCCCTCGCTCGTCCGACCGGCGCTCAGGCGCGACGCGCCACCACGGGAGATCGGCCATCTTCCCCGTGGCCAGGGTCAGGCCGTGCCGGCCCGGACACCGCCACGACGGCGACGGACCACGGTCAGCATGACCAGGACCACACCGAGGAGCAGGAGACCGGCACCGATGCCGAGCTGCCGCCCGAGCGAGCTACCGGTGACCGGCAACTGCCGGTGAACGACCGTCATCTGGGTCGTGGCGTCGACTCCCGACTCCCGTCCGACGCCCCTGATCTGCCAGACACCGCGCCAGTCGGCACTGAAGGTGAGCTGGAACTCGCCCTGGGCGTTGGTCGTCGCGGTCAGCGGCGGGAAGGCCGGGTACGCCACCGGCACCATCGCGATCGTCGCGCCGGTGTCCTGGCGGACGGAGGCCCGTTCCGGTGCGCCGGCCGCGACCGACAGCAGGGTGAAGGTGATGTCGACGATCTCGGTCGGGCCGTAGAACCGACCGAACAGCGTCGTGTCGTCACCGACCACCAGGGTGGCGTCGCTCAGGGTCAGCACGGGCGGCTGCGGCGGGTAGGACGGTTGTGGTTGGGCGGCCGCCGGACTGGATGTCATGGTGGCAAGCGCGCCGGCCATGACGAATGCCGCCATGGCCGAGGCGACGATGCGGGTGAGCCGCATGATGGATCCTCTCTCTACTGTTCACACGTGGTTGCAGGAATGACACGGGTGGTCCATGGCGTGGCGCCGGGAGTCAGCCACAGTTGCGCGGTGCCGGCCCGGGTCACCGGGGTCAGCAGGTCGACCTCCAGTTCCCGGGTCTTGCCGGGCGCGATGTCGACGCTGAGTACGGCGACCCGACGACCCCGTTCCGTACCGCCACCGATCGGGGTGGCCGCGCCGTCGAGCCGGGCGCGTACGGGGGAGCCGCCGACCGGGCTGAAGACGTACGCGACGACCCGGTTGCGGTACGGGTCACCGGGCAGTTGCAGGCCGAGTACCGAGTTGCTGAGGCCCTTACTGGGCGCGGTCGAGCCGATGGTGAGCCGCAGTTTCAGCTCGCGCCGGCCGTCGGGGCGGCAACCACCCACGGCCAGCTCGGCGGAGCGGGTCAGGTAGTAACCGAGCTTCGAGCCGGTGCCGTCGTTCAGGAAGGCGCCGACGGTCGGTATCGCCTCCTGCTCGGGGAGCACCCCGGCGACCGGGGTGTCGACCAGGTCGTCCTGCTCGGCCGGGTGGGCGCTCCAGAACAGGATCCGGCGTTCGGCGACCGCCCGGTCCATCGCCGCAAGCAGCTTGCGCGGGTCGACCGGGCGGGTGAGCAGGGCGTTGAACACCGACATCGCCGCGGTGGCGAAGTACCTGTCCTGGTCGCGGGGCGCGGTGATCCGGTCGTACGCCTCGGAGAGCAGGGTCTTCACGGCGGTGGCCGAGGTGAGCGTCGGGTGCTTGGGCACCGGTACCGGGCCGATCGCCTCCAGCAGGTAGGACAGGGTCACCGGGTCGGTGGCGAGCACCCCGTCGACGACCGTGCCGGTCCGGCGCCGGTACATCTCCCGGAACAGCGCGGCTGCGGTCGGGAAGTGCGGGGTCAGGTTCACGTCGGCCGGGTAGATGCCGAGCAGGTCGGTGTAGAGGCCCCGCATGTCCTGGTCGAGCTTGCTGACCGGGGTGTCGAAGGCGCCCAGTTCGGAGGCGGCGCCCTGCTTGAGGATCTGCACCCTGCCCTGGTCGGCGCGCAGCACCGCATACGCGCCGAAGATGCCGCCGGTGGAGCGGGGTTCGGCCAGGTTCTGGAAGGCGACGAGGTAGGTACGCGGGCCACCGGCGCCCAGCAGCGGTGGGAGCAGGACGGCACCGTGACGGGCGGTCGAGGTGAGGTCGGACAGCCGGTCCAACTCGGCGCGCAGTTCCTCGACCGCCTCGCGGACCGGTGCCTGGAGCCCGGCGGAGCGGATTGCCGCGACCCGGACCCCGGCCTGCCGAACGGCGGCGTCGGCCGTGCTCAGTTCGGGTGCGGCGGCCTGCAACCGGGCCAGGTCGAGTCGGCCGGCCTTCGGCACGAGGGTGTCCAGGTCCAGCCGGAGCAGCGACGGGAAGGCGTGTCGGGCGAGGTCGTCGACGGCGGCGGCGATGTCGCGTACGGCGGACAGGTCGTCGCCGCCGTACGGCACGTGTCCGGCCGCCCGCCAGGCCGGGTCGCCGGTGGCCGACCGGGCCGCGCCGGCCTGGGTCTGGAGCGCGGACAGCGTACGGGCGGCCTGTTCGGAGTCTCCGGCGAGCACCTGCTGGCCCAGTTCCCGGGCGAGCCCGGCGGCGCTGAGCAGGTGCCCCCGGGCCTGCCAGCCGCGCAGCCCGATCCAGCCGACGCCGAGGAACAGCAGGCAGGCGACCACCAGGACGGTGACCAGGGTACGGCGTAGCCGCGCTCGTGACCCGGACCGGCGGGACCGGTGTCGAGAGCGCTGTTTCGGGGCGGACTCGCCCTGCGTCACACCAACACACTCCATGCCTCGGGCAAAACGACCATAAGGATGTAATTGCTACAGATCTCTATAGCATGCTTATTCGTTTCTTCGCCGTCGTACTGGCGATTTATGGGTCATACGTGGCGAGTTACGAATAAAGCTCGCAGTCAGCGCGGTAGTCCGGCCATTCGACGCGGATCGCGGCGACCGGCCGCTCGTTGCACCCGGTGGGCTACCGGCGATCCCACGCGCCGGAGCAGCGAGGAGGAGACATGCTCGGCGGGGTGCTCATCGTGTGCCACGCGAACCTGTGCCGGTCCCCGATGGCGGAGTACGTCGCCCGGGAACTGCTGACCCGGCAGCTCGGCGGCGAGGCGTCGGCGGTCCCGGTGGCCAGCGCCGGCACCCACGCGGTGCCCGGTTACCCGATGCACCCGCACGCCGCCCGGCTCACCGCCGAACGCGGCACCGACCCGGAGGCGTTCCGCAGCCGGCCGCTGCACGCCGAACAGCTGCGCACCGCCGGGCTGATCCTCACCGCCACCAGAGCCCAGCGGACCACCTGCGTCTCGCTGGCCCCGTCCGCGCTGCACCGTACGTTCACGCTGCGGCAGTTCGCCCGGCTGGCGACCGCCGCGGCCGAGCAGGGCGTGGTGGAGCAGTGCTGGGCGGCGCCGGACGGTCGACGGGACCCGGTACGGCGACTCGACGCCGCCGTGGCAGCGGCCAGCCGGGCCCGAGCCGGTCTGCAACCCCCCGTCCGGCCGGAGGACGACGACCTGACCGACCCGGTGGGACTGCCGATCGCGGAGTTCCGTCACTGCGTACGCGAAATCGAGCGCGCGCTGCGACCGACGGTGGGGCTCATCGCGGTATCCGGGTGAGCTCCTGGGTCGGTGTCGCGCTCACCGTCCGCGAATCCTGTCGCGGCGGTCCCGGCTCGTCCCCGATCGCACCCACCGGCGGCAGCTCGGCGCCGCCCGGCCAGTCGACCCCCTGGGCCGCCGGCACCCCGGAGATCGGCGCGGCCGGCGGCGGGTCCGCGACCACGGTCCGGTACATCTCGTACTGGTAGCTGTCGGCCCTGACCACCTTCGCCATGTTCAGCACGCAGCCGAGCACCCGCGCGGCGACCGCCTCCAGCGCCTCGGTGGCGGTCGCGACCTGCGCCCGGGTCGTCTTGCCGTGCCGGGTGGCGAGCAGCACCCCGTCGGTCTGCACCGCGACCACCGCGGCGTCGGTGACCGCGAGCAGCGGGGCGGTGTCGACGATGACGATGTCGGCCGACTCGCGCAGCGCCCGCAGCAGGTCCGCCATGCCCTTGGAGCCGAGCAGCTCACTCGGGTTCGGCGGCATCGACCCGCCGGGCAGGACCAGCAGCGACCTGTCCCCCCAGGGCTGCACCACGTCCGCGACGTCGACCTCGCCGATCAGCACGTCGGTCAGGCCGACGCCGGGCTCCAGCCCCAGGTACTGGGCGATCTTCGGGCGGCGCAGGTCGGCGTCGACCAGCAGCACCTGCCAGCCGGCCTCGGCGAGCGAGATGGCCAGGTTGCAGGAGAGGGTCGACTTGCCCTCGCCCTGCACCGCACTGGTCACCGCGATCACCCGCGCCGACTCGTGCACGTCCACGAACCGCAGGTTCGTACGCAGCTTGCGCATCGCCTCGGCCCGCGCCGACTGGGACGCGGCGCCGACGATCAGCGGTGCGGTGAGCGCCTCCACGTCCCACGGAATCTGGCCCAGCAGCGGGCTGCTGGTCAGTTGCTGGAGGGTCGCGCCGTCCCGGACGGTAGTGTCGATCAACCCCCGGAGCACGCAGAGCGCGATCCCGAGCAGCAGCCCGAGGACGCCACCGACGGCGAGGTTGCGGGCCGGCCGGGGCGAGACCGGATCGGCACTGACCCGGGGCCCGCTGACCGTCTCGATCTTCACCGGTGGCTCCTGCGCGCCCGGCGGGGTCTCCAGCCGCTGCACCAGCGAGACGAAGTGCGACGCCACCGCCTCGGTGAGCCGCAACGACCGCGCCTGGTCGCTGTCGGTGACGGTGGCCCGCAGCAGTACGGTGTTCGCCTCCACCCGCGAGCTGATCCGGGCCCGTACCTCGTCGGCGGTCAGCCCCACCGGTCCGGCGGCCACGATGGCATGCGCGAGCCGATCGCTGGTGAGCAGGTCGGCGTACGACTTGACCCGTTGCTGGAGGAACAGGCCACCCTGGTACGCGTCGGTCACGCCCTGACTCTGCGTCGTCACGAAGAACGTCACCGACGAGGTGTACAGCGGCTCGGTACGCACGGTGACGAGACCGGCGGCACCGAGCCCGATCATCACCGTCGCCAGTACGAGCCACCAGCGTTGACGCACGACGGCAAGGTGGGTGCGCAGATCCATCAGGCCAGACCTCCCTATCTGCGGCATTAACGGTTGATCCGGCATGAGGGCGTTCGCCCCGCCACGAACTCGGACAGTATGAAAAAGAGCCATACCATCCGCAGTCAGTGCCGAACCGAATGTAAAGGACTGAACCGCCCTTGCACCCGGATTCGCCGCAACACGGCAGATATTGCCCGAGCTGTTCTCGCTCCCGCTCCGGTCAGCGAGGATCCCGCGGGGGGCGGGGCGAGTCCTCGGTGTCCTCCAGGGACTCGCTCAGGCCCTCGGTGAAGTCGTCGCCGGGAACCGCCACCTCCTCGGCCTCGTCGAGGTCGTCCGGATGGTTCGGCTGTTCCGCGCCCGGCAGCGACGGATCACCGGCGAAGCCGTACTCGTTCGGCTCGTCGTGGCGGGCACCGTCCCCGGGCTTCGGTTTCGTCATCGCTCGACGCCTCCTCCTCGGCCCACCGCCGCGTCGGCCGGGGCCGTGTCGTGCCGGACCGGACCGGCCCGAGCACCACTCACGGTAGGCACGGCGGAGACGGTGGGTCGGGAAACCTCGGCTTTGCCACCGCAGACCACGCGCCGCCGACGGCCGGACCCGGAACCCGACACCGGGGCGGGGCCTCAGCCCGACGGCTGCGTCGGGGCCGAGGTCGGCGGCGTCGGCCGGGTGCCGGGCTTCGCGCGGGTCGGCCCCATGCCGGTGGCCGGGGTCGCCAGGACCGAGCCGATCACCGTACGCAACAGCACGATCGTGCCGGCCGTGGCGATGTCGGTCCAGTGCTCGGCCGACACCAGCCGGATCAGACTGGCCGCGGTCAGCAGGTCCAGCAGCAGCCGCAGCGCGGTCCGCCAGGAACGGACCGTCAGCAGCGTGACCACCCCGGACACCAGCGCGGCGGCGGTGATCACTCCGATCGCCATCGACCGGATCACCGGGCCGCCCACCGGCAGGTTCCGGGCGGTCGCGGGAAGCGGGTCCGGCCGGTCACGTCGCCTCCTGCCGGGGCTGCCCCGTCGGCCCGGATCCGGCGTACGCCGGGCCGCGCGCGGCGATCTGGCGCTGCTCCTGCTCGATCTCGCGACGCAGGAAGTAGTTCAGTACGGTCCGGATGGTGGCGATCGCCGCCAACTGCCCGATCTGCTCGAAGCTCGGGGCGACCGCGGTGCGCAGCACGTCCGCGGCGAGCTGGAATTCGAGGCCGAGGGTGAGGAAGCGACCCAGCATCAGCCGGATCGGGGTGAAGACCGCGGCGGTGCGGTGACGTACGCCCAGCACCAGGAACCGCAGCGCGGCCCAGATCGCCCCGATGAAGATCACGCACGCGCCCACCGCCTCGACGATGGTGACCAGCACCTCGGAGACGTCGCGCAGCAGTTCCTCGGACAACCCGGCTCCCTCGGCCCGACCGGCAGGTGGCCCGCCGGACGGGCGGTTACCCCAGGTCGGGCCGAGTAGGCCGGTTCAGCTCAGAGCAGTTGCTTCACGCCGTCGAGCAGCAGCCAGAGCCCGGACAGCGCGAACAGCGCGGCGGCGCCGTACTTGATGACCTTCTCCGGCAGACGGCGGCCCAGCATCCGGCCGACGAGGATGGCCAGCGCGTCGGCCGCGACCATACCCACCGTCGAGCCGACCCAGGTGCCGAACCAGCCGTACTGGGTGGCCAGGGTGATCGTGGCCAGCATCGTCTTGTCGCCCAACTCGGCCAGGAAGAACGCGACCGAGACGGCGATGATCGCCGACCGCTTGGTCCGCTCCGCCTTGGCCCGTTCCTCCTCGGTCAGCTTGTCACCGCGCAGGGTCCACGCGCCGAAGCCGAGGAACGCCACCCCGGCACCCAGCGCTATCCAGCCCGTGGGCAGCGTCGCGCCCAGCCCGTAGCCGATCGCCACAGACGCGAGATGGACCAGTGCGGTGGCGATCGTGATGCCGATCAGCACCTGCATCGGTTTGAACCTGGTGGCGAAGGTCAGCGCTATCAGCTGCGACTTGTCGCCCAGTTCGGCGACGAAGATCACGCCGAAGCTGACCACCAGGGCAACGAAAAAGCCCTCCATGAAAACCCTTCCCGGTCGGGACCGGGTCCAGGGCGCGATCGACCTCGACCCGGCTTGAACAGCCTGGTCGAAGGTCTCGCCCGCCTCACCGTGGTGAGGCCGCGTGGCCGGATGCTCGCGCACCAGTATGTCGACCACGACATTGGGAGCTACTCCCCTTCGCGTGACCGATCCTAACCGATCCCCGCCGACCGGGGGCGCCGGCCCGTCGACCGGGCCGGCGCCCCGTACCGGCGGCCGGCGCCCAGGTGGCGGAGGTCAGGCCACCTGGGCGAGGACCAGCGCGAAGAGGTCCCGCTCGTCGGTCCAGCAGGACCGGACGAGGAAGCCGGCCGAGACCAGCTCGGTTGTGATGCCCTCGGGCCGAAACTTCGCCGACACCTCGGTCCGCATCTCCTCCCCCTCGACGAAGTCGACGTCGAGGTCCAGCACCCGGACCCGGCTCGGCCGACGCGCCCGCAGCCGCATCTCGATCCACTCGTGCTCCGAATCCCAGAGCGCCACGTGCTCGAACGCGTCCGGATCGAAGTCCGCCCCCAGCTCGCGGTTGATCACCGCCAGTACGTTGCGGTTGAACTCGGCGGTCACCCCGGCCGCGTCGTCGTACGCGGGCACCAGCACCGCCGGGTCCTTGACCAGGTCGACCCCGAGCAGCAACCAGTCGTCGGTCTCCAGCGCCGACCGCATCGACCGCAGGAACCCGGCCCGCTCCACCGGCAGCAGGTTGCCGATCGTCCCGCCGAGGAACGCCACCAGTCGGCTACCGCCGGTCGGCAGCCGGTCGAGCTGGTGGGTGAAGTCGCCGACCAGTCCCCGGACCCGCAGTCCCGGGTACGCCTCGGCGATCTCGGCGGTGGACTGGCGCAGCGCGCTGATCGAGACGTCCAGCGGTACGAAGGTGCCCAGCCCGCCGTGCCGGGTGAACGCGTCCAGCAGCAGCCGGGTCTTCTCCGACGACCCCGATCCGAGCTCGATCAGTGTCTTGGCCCCGGTGATCCGGGCGATCCCGTCGGCGTGCTCGGCCAGGATCGCCCGCTCGGTCCGGGTCGGGTAGTACTCCGGCAACCGGGTGATCTCCTCGAACAGCTCGCTGCCCCGCGCGTCGTAGAACCACTTCGGCGGCAGCCACTTCGGCCGTGCGGTCAGCCCGACCCGTACGTCCTCGCGCAGTGCCCGGGCCAGGTCCTGCTCTTCCAGGTAGATCTCCAGCGGATCCGCGGTCACGCCAACTCTCCGATCGGTCGCAGGTGCAGGTCGTTGGTGGTGGCGACGACCAGTTGGCCGTCCGGTACCCCGGTCCAGGCCGGGTCGTCGTCGAGCGGTTCGGAGCAGATCAGCACCGAACCGGGGCGGCTGCGTACCGACAGGGCGTGTCCGGCGGTGGACGCGACCGCCGTACGGCCGTCGGTGAGCATCAGGTTCAGTCGCGCTCCCGGTACGGCGGCGGCGACCATCCGTACCGTCGCCGCGACTGCCAGGTCCGGTGGCACGCCGGTACGGAGCCGGTGCCGGACCAGCGCCCAGAGCAGCGCCGCGTCGCTGGGCGCGTCGAGGGTGAGCAGGTCCCGCAGCGGCAGTCCCTCGGCCAGCGGCACCAGGCTCTCCGGCCAGCCGGGCACCACCCCGTTGTGGCTGAACAGCCACCGGCCCTCGGCGAACGGTGCCGCCGCCGTCTCCACCACCGGCATGCCGACGGTGGCGGAACGGACCGCCGCCAGCACCGCCCCGGACCGGGTGGACGCGGCCAGCGCGGGCAGGGCCGCGTCCGCCCAGATCGGGGTCGCCCGGCGGTAACGCACCGGTTCCGCCGGTACCCCGATCGGCCGCGCTTCCCCGGCCTCCGGGCCGTCCGGGTACCAGCCGACGCCGAAGCCGTCGGCGTTGACGGTCCCGCCACCGCGCATGTCCCGGGGCGCCCAGGACTGCCGGACCAGCCCGTGCGGCGGGTCGAAGAGCAGCGCCGCCAGGGGTGCCGGCGGTCCGAGGTAGACCAGGTGCCGGCACATCAGCCGACCGCCGGGGGCGGCCGGAGGCGACCGTACGCGTGCGGTCGGCTCACCCGGCGGTCTCTTCCGGTCGGGGGTCGCGGGCACAGCGGAAGCCGCTGAAGATCTGGCGCCGGATCGGCAGGTCCCAGTTGCGGAAGGTGCCCCGGCAGGCCGACCGGTCGGTGCCGAAGGAGCCACCCCGCAACATCCGGTACGAGTTGCCGAAGAACACCTCCGAATACTCCCGGTACGGGAACGCGCTGAAGCCGGGGTACGCCTCGAACCCGCTGGACGTCCACTCCCACACGTCCCCGATCAGCTGGTGCACGCCGAGCGGCGAGGCACCCGCCGGATACGCCCCGACCGGTGCCGGCGACAGCAACCGCTGGCCGAGGTTGGCCTGCTCCGGGCCCGGATCGGCGTCACCCCACGGGTAGCGCCGGGACCGTCCGGTGGCCGGGTCCCAGCGGGCCGCCTTCTCCCACTCGACCTCGGTCGGCAGCCGCTTGCCGGCCCAGGCGGCGTACGCCTCGGCCTCGTGGAAGCAGACGTGCACCACCGGCTCGTCCATGACCAGCGGTGAGTACCGGCCGAAGCGGAGGTAACCCCACTGCGTCCCGTCGTGCCGCCAGTGCAGCGGCGCGGTCAGCCCCGCCTCCTGCCGGTGCTGCCAGCCCGGCCCGCTCCACCAGCGCTCGTCGTCGTAACCGCCGCCGGTCAGGAAGGCCAGGTACTCGCCGTTGGTCACCGGGGCCGCGTCGATGAAGAACTCCGGTACGTCGACCACGTGCGCCGGGCGCTCGTTGTCCAGCGCCCAGGGGTCGGTCGAGGTGCCCATGGTGAACCGGCTGCCGGGCACCCGTACCTCGCCGGAGACCGGCACCAGCGCCGGTGGCGGCGGGGGCGCGGCGAGCGCCGGTGGACCGATCCGCAGCTGGTGGGTGGCGAGCATGGTCTCGTCGTGCTGCTGCTCGTGCTGCACGATCATCCCGAACGCGAACCCGTCGGTCACCAGCCGGCGGTCGTCGAACCGGACCCCGTCGAGCAGGTCGAGCACCTTGTCCCGGACGGTGCCCAGGTAGGACCTGGCCTCGTCGGGCCGCAGCAGCGGCAGCGCCGGCCGGTCCCGGCGGGGCTGTTTGAACGCGTCGTACAGGTCGTCGATGTCGCGCCGGACCGGCTCCCGGCCGCCGACGTCGCGGACCAGCCAGAGTTCCTCCTGGTTGCCGACGTGGGCCAGGTCCCAGACCAGCGGCGACATGATCGGTGAGTGCTGACGCATCAGCTCGGTCTCGTCGACCGCCTCGGTGAGCAGGGCGCTCCGGTTGCGGGCCCGTTCCAACTCGCCCGCGATCCGTACCCGGAGATCCTGGTCCGATCCCGCAGTGGTCATCGTTGTCTCCCGTCCGCGGCGCCCAGTCGCCGCTGCACGATGTGGCTGATCTGGTCGCGGGTCGCCGGCTCCAGGTCGGTCCGGTCCAACGCCGCCAGGCCGATCCGCAGGACGGCGAGGGCCGCCCGGGCCAATGCCGGGTCGGCCAGACCGTGCCGGGCCGCGGCGTCCCAGCGGTCGAGCACCGGCTCGCACGCCTCCCGGGCCAGACTCAGCGCGTTGTCGTCGCCGAGTAGCGCGGCGAGCACACCGACCGGGGCGATCCACTCGCCCGGTGGCTGCGCGTCGAGGTAACGGACCTCCAGGTAGCCGCGGGCCCGTACCGGGGGGAACAGGGTGCTGATGTGGTAGTCGAGGTCCTCCTCGGTCGGCGGTCGGGGCAAGGCGCCACCGATCCAGTCGCGAAAGGTGATCCCGTCCGGCACCCGCCAGTCACCGTCGGACCGTCGTACGCACAGCAGTGGCGCACCGAGGGTGTAGGCCGACCAGGCGGCGACCGGGTCGGTGCCGGCACGGGCCACGGTCCACGCCGGCCGGGTCCGGGGCGGGTCGATGGCGAACCAGGCCGCCATCCGGGCCGAGGCCCAGCCGGTGTCGCTGCCGGCGTGGTGCCGGGCGGTCGCGAACGCGGCGAGCAGCGGTGGTCCGAGCCAGTGGAGTGCGTCCCACCGGGTGCGGAAATTAGCGGCGGTGCCGGCGTCGAGGCACACCTGCAATCCGGCGGTGCTGTACATCATGGTCCGCCCGGCCGGTCCACGCCGGTCGAAGGCGGTGCGCATCGCCCGGTAGCGGGGCGTGTCCACCACGGGGGTGGGCGAGCGGTACGGATCGATGCCGCTGTGGCCGAGAGTCAGGCCGGCGGTCGCCAGCAGTTCGGTGAGCCGATCGATGTCGGTGCTGGTGTGGGCGTACAGGGCGCGTAGTGAGCGGTGCGGGGCGGAGGAGATCTCGACCTGTCCGCCCGGCTCGACGCTGATGGTGCCGTGTCCCGGCAGCGGCGACGCGGCGCCGGCCGGATCGAGGGTCTGTGGTGCGTGTGGTCCGAGGGCGGCCCGTAATCGGTCCGGGTCGACCGGTCGGGCCGGGTCCGTGCGGTCGTGAACGGTCCATTCCAGTTCGACGCCGCTGAGCATCGGGGGTCCGGTCTTGAAACAGATCTTCGCCAGGTAGCCCTCCGCGTCGGACAACTCGCGCAGGACGGCCGGCGTGTCGAGTTCGGCCGGTATCACGACATCGATCTCCCTACGTTGGATCGACTGGAACTACCCTCGCCGTCGTTTTCCAACCCGACCCTCGCCGGCCGGGTTCTCGGGAGTGCCACCTCCTCGTGTCTACCAGACGAACTCCGACCCTCAACGCGAAACGGACTCACGATCCGTTGGCCATCGCGGTCGGGGTGTAACCGTGGGTGCCGAGCGACTCCCCCATCTCGCGGTACGCGTCCACGTCCGGCGGCAGCCAGGTGGCCAGGCCGTCGACGTACCGGTTGTACATGCAGAAGGCGGCGGCGATCAGCACGGTGTGGTGGATGGCCTGGTCGTCGGCGCCCTCGGCGCGGGCCGCGGCGACCTCCGCCTCGGTGACCGAACGTCCGCCGCCCTGCACCTTGCCGGCGATGGTCAGCAGGGCCCGCAGCTTCGGGCTGACCGGTGCCCGGTCCCCCTCGACCCGGACCAGGTCGACGGTCTGGGCCGCCGGACCGAGCATGAACCGGGCGGCGGCGCTGTGGCTCTCCACACAGAACTCGCACTCGTTGAGGTTGGACACGTGCACCGCGATCAACTCGCGCTCCTGCGGGGTGAGCGAGGACGGCCCGCGCAGCAGCACCTGCGCCAGGCCCAGCAGGTGCTGTGCGGTCTCGGGGTACTGGGCCAGCGGTCCGCTGATTCCGGGCAGTCCTTCGGGCAGGTCGATGTGCGCCATGGTCGCCTCTCGGTCGTCGGTGGGGGTTCCCGTACTCGGTCGGGCGGACGATCGTCGCGCCCGAATCGAACCAGACAACAATTACCATCGATTGATCCAGGACCCAACCGTTCCGTCGATGCGGTATGGATCGAGGAGTGACCGGACGCCGACTTGGGTAGGACACGATCGTGCTGGCCCCGGGAGTCCTCCTCAACGACCGCTACCGACTCGACACACGCCTCGCCACCGGCGGGATGGGTGACGTGTGGCGCGGGACGGACCTGCTGCTCGCCCGAGAGGTCGCGGTCAAGGTGTTGCTGCCCGCGCTGGTGGCCGAGCCGGACTTCATCACCCGCTTCCGGGCCGAGGCCCGGATGATGGCAGCCCTGCACCACCCCGGAATCGTACAGGTGTACGACTGTGGTGAACAGGTGGGCGACGGGGACGGTCAGGCCGACTATCTGGTCATGGAGTACGTGGCCGGCGTTCCGCTCTCCCGGCAGATCGAGTCGGCCGGCCGACTCGACGTCGAGCAGACGCTGTCGGTGGTGGCGCAGACGGCACGGGCCCTGGACGCCGCACACCGCAACGGCATCGTGCACCGGGACGTGAAGCCGGGGAACCTGCTGGTCCAGCCGGACGGCACGGTGGTCCTGGTCGACTTCGGGGTCGCCCGCTCGGCCACCATGACCCGGATCACCAGCACCAACGCGGTCCCCGGCACCGCCCTCTACATGGCGCCGGAGCAGGCGGCGGGCCGCCCGGTGTCGCCCGCCACCGACATCTACGCCCTGGGCGCGGTGACCTACCACTGCCTCACCGGGAAGCCGCCGTACTCGGGTCGGACCGCGCTGGAGGTGGCGATCCGACACCTGCACGACGATCCGCCGATCCCGCCGGCCGATCTGCCCGCGCCGGTCGCCGCGCTGATCAGCCGGGCGTTGGCGAAACAACCCGAGGATCGGTATCCGAGTGCGGCGGCGTTCGCCGAGGCGGCCGAGGCCGCCCTGACCGCCACCTCCCCCGGCGGCGGAATCGCCCCGGTCGGGGGACGAACTCCGGTCGGCGATGGGCCGGTCGGGGGCGGGTTGGGCGGCGGCATCGCGGGGGCGTGGTCGGCGGGGACGGACGGCGGGGTGGGGACGGGGACGTTGGCCGAGCTGCCGGTCGCGGGGGACCTCGGGCACGGTCCGGGCGGCCCGGTGGACGCGGTGGCCGGCGGCCCGGTCGGTGCTCGCCCGAACCGACCGTCCCGTCGTCGCGGTGTCGTAATCGCCGGTGCCGCGACACTGCTCGCGATCGGTGCGCTGTTGGGCGTACTCGGGTTCGGGCTCGGTGACGGCGACACGGGGCGAAAGCCGCCGGTCGAGCCCAGCGCCACCGGGGCGGCACCCGGCGTCGGCCCGAGCGCGGGCGCCGACGAGGACGCTCCGGAGCCGTCCGGGCGTACCTCCGGTGTGCCGGGGCCCGGCGCGCCCTCGGGCCCGGCGCCGACCGACGCGCCCCCGGCCTCGGCCAGCGCGGCGCCGAGTGCCACCCCGAGCCCGGCACCGACGTCCGCCCCGCCCACGGCGAGCCCGACGGCGGAGCAGACCCCGGCGGCGCCCGGTACCGACCCGCCCGGTACGCCGGATGCGCCGGCCGTGCCCCAGCTCCCGGTGGCCTCGCCGGGCATCCCCTGACCGCCCCGGGGACGATCACCGATCGGCCGCATGGCCACCGACCAGGCCCAAAAACGCGAGATATCCTGTTTCATACTTGTGCCGCCATAAGTCGCCATAAAGTGCGGGTTACCTGGTTACAGCCCTAGGAGCCCCGCATGAGCGTTGAGAAGCTGGTCGTCGTCGGTCAGGGGTATGTCGGCTTACCACTGGCGATCCGGGCGGTCGAGTCCGGCCTCGACGTCGTCGGTCTCGACCTGGACGACAGCCGGGTGAAACGCCTCGGCGCCGGGGAGTCGTTCATCGAGGACATCTCCACCGCCCGGCTCGGCGCGGCGCTCGCCACCGGGCGGTACCGGCCGAGCAGCGACTACGCCGACGCGCGGGACTTCGACGTGTGCGTCATCAGCGTGCCGACCCCGCTGCGCGACGGCGCCCCGGACCTGAGCTATGTCGAGCGCGCCGGTACGTCCATCGCGCCGTACGTCCGGCCGGGCTGCACGGTCATCCTGGAGTCGACCACCTACCCCGGCACCACGGAGGAACTGCTCCGGCCGCTGCTGGAGGAGGCCACCGGCCTGCAAAGCCCCGGCGACTTCCACCTCGGCTACAGCCCCGAGCGGATCGATCCCGGCAACCCGACCTGGCGGCTGGAGAACACCCCGAAGGTCGTCTCCGGGGTGGACGCCGACGCCCTCGCCCGGGTGGACGGCTTCTACCGCCGGATCGTCGAGCAGACGGTCGCCGTCGACTCGACCAGGGTGGCCGAGCTGACCAAGCTGATCGAGAACACCTTCCGGCAGGTCAACATCGCACTGATCAACGAGCTGACGATGTGTGCCAGCGAGCTGGGAGTCGACGTGTGGCAGGCGATCGACGCCGCCTCGACCAAGCCGTTCGGTTTCATGCCGTTCCGGCCCGGCCCCGGCGTCGGCGGCCACTGCCTGCCGATTGACCCCTGCTACCTGTCCTGGCAGGTCAAACGGACACTGGGACGGCAGTTCCGGTTCGTCGAGCTGGCCAACGACATCAACCACGAGATGCCGCAGCACGTGGTCGGGCGGCTGATGGTGGGCCTGAACAGGCAGGGCCGCACGATCAACGGGGCCCGGTTGCTGCTGGTCGGCCTCGCGTACAAGAAGAACACCGGGGACATGCGGGACTCCCCGGCGGTCGAGGTGGCCGCCCGGTTGCGGGCGCTCGGTGCTGAGGTCCGCGCGGTCGAACCGTACGCCGAGCCGCACCACATCCCGGTCGGGGTGACGGTGGTGGACCTGACCGAGGCCGAGGTCGACGCCGCCGACGCGGTGCTGATCGTGACCGATCACGACGGTCTGGACTACGACATGATCGGCCGGAGCGCGACGTACGTCTTCGACAGCCGCAACCGGTGCCGGGGGCGCGCGGTCGAACGGCTCTGACACCGGTCCCGGCGAGGGTCAGCGGACCTGTAGACCGAGGGTCTGTGCGACCACCACCGCCTGGGCCGCGTCGATGATCGCGTCGGTCAGTTGGGCGGTGCCCGGATCGAGCGCGCTCAGGTCGCTGCCGCGCAGGTCACAGCGGACGAGGTTGACACCGTGCAACTGGGCGCCGGACAGGTCGACGTCGATCAGGGCCGCCTCGGCACAGTTGGCGGCGGTCAGGTCGACCTCACGCATCCGTACGCCGGTGAAGGTCACGCCGCGCAGGTCGGCGCCGGACAGGCCGACGAACGACCAGTCGCCGCCGGACACCCGCAGCGGGCGCAGCGCCGAGTCGGTGAAGGTGCTGCCGACCAGCTTGCAGCCGGTGAACTCGGCCTCGAAGAAGTTGCAGCGGGTGAAGGCGCAGCGCAGGAAGGCCGAGTCGGTGTGTCGGGACGCGTTGAACTTGACGTTGCCGAAGGTGCAGCCCTGGAACACGGTGCCGCGCGTCGACGCCTCCATCAGGTCGACGTGCAGGAAGGTGCAGCCGACGTAGGTGTTGTCGGTGAACTCGTCGCCGTACCAGTCCTCGTTGCGGAACGTCTCGCCCTCGATCGTCTTCGTCACCACGGCAGCCTAGTGCCGGGGTACGACACGGACGCCGACCAGGACCGGTCGACTCAACCGGCGGCCGGCACCGGCTCCGGGGCGTACCGGGACAGGCCCCGGTACCAGCGGAGGGTCTGCGCCAGCCCGTCGTCCAGTGGCACCGGGCGGATCGCCGGGAACAGGGCGGTGAGCCGGGTCGAGTCCGCCTGCGACTCGCGTACGTCGCCCACCCGGGCGGGACCGTGGGTGACCTCCACCGGATGGCCGACCAGCGAGGCGAGCTTGCCGATCAGGGTCAGCAGGGAGACCCGGTTGCCGTACGCGAGGTTGACCGGCACCGTCGAGGTGACCCGGCGTACGACCGCGTCCGCGAGCACCTGGGCGACGGTGCCGACGTAGGTGAAGTCGCGGCTCTGGGCCCCGTCGCCGTGCACGTTGAGCGGCTCACCGCGCAGCGCGGCGTCCACGAAGGCGGGGATGACCGCCGCGTACGCGTGCCCGACCGACTGCAACGGCCCGTAGACGTTGAAGAACCGCAGCGCGAGGGTCGGCACGTCGAAGGCCGAGTGGTACGCCAGCACCTGCGCCTCGGCGGCGAGCTTGCTGGCCGCGTACGGGCTCATCGGCCGGGTGGCGAGATCCTCGTGCTTGGGCAGTTCGGCCACGGATCCGTAGACCGAGGACGACGAGGCCGCGACCAGGTAGGTGCCGGCTCGGCGACAGGCCTCCAGCAGGTAGAGGGTGCCGGTCGCGTTCGCCTCGTGGCTGGCCACCGGGTCGGTCAGGGAGCGGGGTACCGACGGGCGGGCGGCCAGGTGGATGACGGCGTCCATGCCGTCCACCAGTTCGTCGAGCAGCGCGCGGTCCAGGATCGAGCCGGTCACCAGCCGGACCGGGAGGTCGGCCAGGTTGGCCGCGAAGCCGGTGCTCAGGTCGTCCAGCGCGACAACTTGTCCGATTTCCGGCCTATCTACCAACTCTCGGCAGGTATTGGCACCGATAAAGCCGGCTCCACCGGTAACAAGGACTCTCACCCGATATCCCTCTCTACACGGAACGAGTTAGACACCCTGGACATCAGGCGACACCAACGCAATGAACCGCTTATGGCACCCCAGAGTTGTTGATAAACGATCATGCCGTACGAAATCGCAGTTTGTCGTGTCTTGGCGATGGTATATGGCCTATCGTGCTCAACGGGGCCGAATTCCACCGAGACTCGCGTCACGGCAGCGAGTGCTACAGAAGGGACGTTCCATGCCAAGCGGCACGATTCTGGTCACCGGCGGAGCCGGATTCATCGGCTCGCACCTGGTGGACGCGCTACTGGCCCGAGGCGACCGGGTGGTCGTCCTGGACAATCTGTCCACCGGGCGGATCGCCAACCTGGACCAGGCATCGACCCATCCTGACCTGCACTTCGTCCAAGGTTCGGTGCTCGACGAACTGGTCGTCGACGAACTCGTGCACCGGTGCGACACCGTCGTCCACCTGGCCGCCGCGGTCGGGGTCAAACTCATCGTGGAGCAGCCGCTGAAGTCGCTCACCACGAACATCCGCGGCTCGGAGATCGTGATCGAGGCGGCGCACCGCTACCGTCGCAAGATCCTCATCGCCAGCACCTCCGAGGTGTACGGCAAGAACTCCCGTGGCCCGCTGACCGAGGACGCCGACCGGATCCTGGGCAGCCCGACCGTGGTGCGCTGGGCGTACAGCACGGCCAAGGTGGTGGACGAGATCCTCGCCAACGCGTACCACCGGGAGCGGTCACTGCCGAGCATGGTGGTCCGGCTGTTCAACGTGGTCGGTCCCCGGCAGAGCCCGGCGTACGGCATGGTCATCCCGCGCCTGGTCCGCCAGGCGGTCCGGTCCCAGCCGCTGACCGTCTACGGCGACGGGTCGCAGACCCGCTGCTTCGCGCACGTGACCGACGTGGTGGGCGCGCTGATCGACCTGCTCGACTGCGACGCGGCGATCGGCGAGACGGTCAACGTCGGCTCCCCCGCCGAGATCAGCATCCTCGACCTCGCCTGGCGGATCGTGAAGGCCAGCCAGAGCGGCTCGGACGTGCGGCTGGTGCCCTACGAGGCGGCGTACGGCGCCGGCTTCGAGGACATGGCCCGCCGGGTACCCGACATCACCAAGCTCACCCGCATGATCGGTTGGACGCCCACCCGCTCACTGGACGACATCCTGCGCGAGACCGTCGCCGAGGCGCGTGCCGAGGAGGCCGCCCGTACCCAGATGCTGCCGGCGTGAACGTGCCCCTGCCGGCCGCCGAGACCGCCGTCGGCGCACTCGCCGCGCTGCTGCTGGTCGCCGTACTCGTGGAGCCGGCGCGGCGGGTGGCGCTGCGCTGCGGTCTCACCGACCGACCCGCACCGCACAAGGCACACCGGCGGGTCACGCCGTACCTCGGCGGGGCGGCCATCGTCGTCGCCACCCTGGTCCCGACCGCCGCCCTGGTGGACCTCGACCGGTCCCGGATCTGGCTCGTGCTCGGCGCCGCCCTCGGCATCGCCGTGCTCGGGCTGGTCGACGACGCCCGTACGCTCCGACCGAGCACCCGGATGGCGGTCGAGGCGCTGCTGGCCACCGCCGTGGCCCTCGGCGGCGTGCGGCTGAACCTGATCGGCCAGGACCAGCTCGACCTGCTGCTCACCGTCGGCTGGATCATCACCGTCACCAACTCGTTCAACCTGCTGGACAACACCGACGGGGCGCTGGCCACGGTGGCCTGCGCGACCGCGGTGCCGCTGTCGGTCTTCGCCGTCGTCGCCGGCCAACCCGACCTGGCCCTGCTGCTGCTCTGCCTGGCCGCCGCCTGCACCGGTTTCCTGCTGCACAACGCCGCACCCGCCCGGATCTTCATGGGCGACAGCGGATCCCTGTTCATCGGCTTCCTCGTCGCGACCGGCGCGGCACTGGTCGCGCCCGGACGAGCGACCGTGGACCGATCCTCGATCCTGCTGCTGATCGTCTTCGTCGCCGCCGTCGACACCGGACTGGTGCTGGTGTCCCGGCAACTGGCCGGCCGGTCGTGGCTCCAGGGCGGTACCGACCACGTCGCGCACCGGTTGATCCGTACCGGCGTCGGACCGCACGCGCTGCTCGGCACCCTCTTCATGGCCACCTCGACGGCCGGGCTGATCGCGGTGCTGGTCTCGGCCGGGGTGGTGCCGGGCCGTACCGCCCTGCTCGGCGCGCTCGGGGCGGCGGCCGTGCTGATCGTGCTGCTGTTGCAGGTGCCGTCCGGCTACGGACAACCGGCCCGGCACGCCCGACCGACGACCGCGGCGGCCCGACGCGCCCGCGACACGGTGCGAGGCTGACCGACGGTGGACGCGGTACCGGGCTCGGCCCACCACCCGGGCGGTGCGGTCGGATGAAGGACGGCCTCGAATTCCTCTTCGACGGCATCACCCCGCGACCGCCACGGCGGGCACCGGAGGATCCGGACAGGCAGCGCTGGGCCCGACGGCTGCGCCGGCTCGCGCTGACCGCGACCATCCTGGTGTCGGCCGGTACGGTCGGCGTGCTCGCCACCGGCTACCTCACCAGTTCCGACCTGTCCGGCCGGGTAGCCCGCCTCGGTGAGGTGTTCGGCGGCGTCGAGGCGGCCGAGCGCCCGGTCACCGCCGAGGCGGTGACGAGCGGCCGGAGCATCCTGGCCATCGGAGCCGAGCTGCGCGGACCCGGTTCGGACAGCGATCCGGACAGCGATCCGGACAGCGGTTCGACCGCCGGTTCCGCGAACGGACCGGGCGACGGGCCGATCGACGCGCCCGCCGACGATCCGGCACCCGGCGGGGTCGGGCGTCCCCCGGCCGGCGCGGTCATGCTGATCCGCTTCGACCCCCGGGACGACTCGGCCTCGGTCATCTCGATCCCGTACCTGACCAGGGTGGACGTGCCCGGTCACGGCCGTACGACGATCGCCTCGGCCCACACGCTCGGCGGCCCGACCCTGCTGGTACGGACGGTCGAGCAGCTCACCTCGGTCCGGGTCGACCATTTCATGGTGGTCGACTTCGACGAACTCGCGCCCGTCGTGGACGTGCTCGGCGGAGTCGACGTGACGGTCGCCGCCGACATCACCGACCGGACCGGCGTACGTTTCCGGGCCGGCGTCAACCGCCTGGACGGCGCTCGGGCGCGGGCGTACCTGCGTCAGCCGGACGACCTGCCGGACGGGACGGCCGATCGGACGCAACGCCGGCAGAACCTGCTCCGGGCGGTGCTGACCAGGGTGGCTTCGGCGCAACCGGATGCCGACGCGCTGGAGAACTACCGCCTGCTCGACGCCGTGACCCGGGCGGTCTCGGTGGACGACCGGTTCGGCCGGGACGAGCTGCGCGATGTCGCGCGAGCGGCGGCCGGGGCGTCCAGGGGCAGCATCTGGTTCCTCGTCGCGCCGACCCGCAGCACCACCGGTGGCGGGGTTGAGGGGGCTGGGTCGGAGCCGTACCTCCTGCTCGAACCGGGCCGGAGCGTCCGGCTCTGGCACGCGTTCCGGACCGGCACCGTCGAGGCGTACATCTCGGCGCATCCGGAGGACCTGCTCAGCACCAATCCCGGCTGAGCGCCCGGCGCCGCGGCTCAGCCGGTCAGTACGGCGACGACGGTGGTGCCGGGTGCGAATCCGCCGGCGGCGGCCAGGGCGAAGATGCCGTACATCATCTTCGCCGGGTAGATCGGGTCGAGGGTCAGGCCGTGCCGGGTGGCGAAGTCGGCGGCGAAGACGTCCAGTTCGGGGCGGCGCCGCGCGTACCCGCCGAAGTGGAAGTCGTGCTCGATCCGCCAGTTGGCGGTCACCGATCCCGTCGCCGCGCCCTGCAACCGTTCCACCTCGGCGGCCAGGAACCGCCCGCCCTTCAGCGCCGAGAAGCCGATCGCCGACCGGCCCGGTGGCAGACCCACGGCGACACCGGCGAGCGTGCCCCCGGTGCCGACCGGTACGCAGACGACGTCGAACGGCTCGGTGATCTCGGCCGGCAGTTCGGCGCAGCCGCGTACGGCGAGCGAATTGCTGCCGCCCTCCGGTAACAGGTAGTGCTCGCCGTACTCCGACCGCAGCCGGGCCAGCAGCTCCGGCGCGTCCTTGTCGCGGTAGTCGGCCCGGTCCAGGTACGTCAGCCGCATGCCGCGACCCACCGCGTACGCCAGCGACGGGTTCAGCGGCAGGTGTGGCTCGCCCCGGATCACCCCGACGGTGGCGAACCCGAAGTACGCGCCGGCCGCCGCCACCGCCCGGATGTGGTTGGAGTACGCCCCACCGAAGGTCACCAGCGTGCGGAAGTCGCCCTGTCGCGCCGCCAGCAGGTTGTGCTTCAGCTTGCGCCACTTGTTGCCCGGCAGCTCGGGATGGATCAGGTCGTCCCGCTTGACCAGCAGCCGTACGTCGTGCCGGGCCAGCCGGTCGTCGGCCAGTTCGGTCACCGGGGACGGCAACCGCAGTCGGACCTCCCGGCTCCACCATGTCCCGTCCGCCACCCCGGTCGGCCCCTCTCCGTGTTCGACGGTCACGGTAACCGACCGTGGTCGATCGACGCCGTCCGGTTCGCGTTTGCGTGACCGGGCGTACGGGGTATCAGAAGCACGCAGATCCAGGCTCTCGGACGAGGAGGCAACAGTGCGCATCGGATCAGCAGGAGCGGCCATCCTTGTCATCTGGTTGATCATCGGAGCGATAGCCGCGGGTCAACGCGGCTACTTCGACAACTCCAACGACAACTGCGCGGAGGCCGGCACCACGGTCGTGACGATCATCGCCGGCCCGCTCAACTATGTCGGACTCAACCCCAAGGTCAACTGCGAGGTACCGCAGCCGTCGAAGTAACCGACCTCCCCCACAGCGACACTCCGGCCAACGGGCCGGTACGCGGAATCCCTGTCCGCGTACCGGCCCGTTGGCCGGTTCACGTCCATGCCGTTCGGGGGCGGCTCACACCCACGCCGCCGGGACTGCGCGCGCCGCGCTGACATTTGTCACCGGTCACCGTGCGTCCCGCACGCGGGACGATGACTTAGCACACTAGAGGCCCGGCCGTCCCGTACACGAGACTCGAACCGCCGATCGAGTCTAGGAGTCCCGCAGGGATCCGCCGGAGGAGCCGCGACGATGGACGAACGCTACGACGCGTACTGTGCGGCCGACCCACTTTTCTACGACTCGCCCGCCACCACGGGCGCGACCACCGCCGAGTTCGCCGTCGCGGCCCGCGCGGTGCCGGCCGGCTGGCAGCGGGAACCGAAGGACGACTGGTACGTCTACGGACCCGTCGGCGGCAGCCTGCCCCCGCAGGGCTGGAAGATCCACCTGTCGGCCACCCTGGAGAACGCCGACCGGGTGCTCGCCACCGCCTGGGACTACTGCGTGCCGCGCGGGCTGTCGTTCAAGTTCCTCCGTGGGCCGCGCCTGTTGCTGCTGCGCAACGCCAAGTACGCGCCGCGCGGCTCCAGCGGCAAGTTCGTCACCATCTACCCGGCCGACCCGGACGAACTCGAACTGGCCTGCAAGGAACTCGACGAACGGCTCGCCGGTGAGGCCGGGCCGTACATCCTCAGCGACCTGCGGTACGGCGCCGGACCGGTGTTCGTCCGCTACGGCGGCTTCGCGGCCCGCTACTGCCTCTCGGCGCACGGCCAGGTCGTCCCGGCGATCGCCGACCCGGACGGCACCCTCGTGCCGGACCGGCGGGACCCGGTGCCGCACCTGCCGGACTGGGTGACGTTGCCGGACTTCCTCACCCCGCACCTCGCGGCGCGCAACGCCACCACCACCGGCGACCTGCCGTACAAAATCGACCGGGTGATCCATTTCTCCAATGGCGGTGGCCTCTACGTCGGGCGGGACCTGCGCACCGACACCCCGGTGGTGCTCAAGGAGGCCCGCCCGTACGCCGGACTCGACGCCACCGGGACCGACGCGGTGACCCGGCTGGCCCGCGAGGGCGACATGCTGCGCCGGCTGGCCGACGTGCCGGGACTGCCCGGGGTGCACGACGAGTTCGGGTTGGGCGAGCACCGCTTCCTGGCCCTGGAGTTCGTCGTCGGCCAGCCACTGAACCGGGTCCTGGTCGAGCGCTACCCGTTGATCGACGTCGACGCGGACGCCGACCGGCTGGCCGCGTACGCGGACTGGGCGCTGGGGGTGTATAGCCGGGTCGAGGCGATCGTCGACGCCATCCACGAGCGCGGTGTGGTCTACGGCGACCTGCACCTGTTCAACGTCATGATCGGGCCGGACGACCGGGTCACCCTGGTCGACTTCGAGGTCGCCGCTCCGGTCACCGAGCCGGGTCGACCCGGCCTGCGCAACCAGGGCTTCGCCGCGCCGCGCGACCGCACCGGCTTCGCCGTCGACCGGTACGCCCTGGCCTGCCTCCGGCTGGCGCTGTTCCTGCCGCTGACCCAACTGGTCCGACTCGCACCGGCCAAGGCCCGGCACTTCGCCGACATCATCGCCGCCCACTTCCCGGTGCCCCGCGCGTTCCTGGACGAGGCGGTCGCGGAGATCACCGGCCCCACCCCGAAAGCGGCTGACGTCACCGGCGACGCGGACGTCACCGGTGACCGGGCGGCGGCGGACACCGACCCGCTGGAGTTCTCCACCGAACCGGGCGACTGGCCGGGACTGCGTACGCGACTGGCCGGGGCGATCCTGTCCAGCGCCACCCCGGACCGTCCGGACCGACTCTTTCCCGGTGACATCGAGCAGTTCCGCGCGGGCGGCCTCAACCTGGCCCACGGCGCCGCCGGTGTCCTGTACGCGCTCGCGGCGGCCGACGCCGGCCGGTTCCCCGAACACGAGGACTGGCTGGTCCAACGGGCACTCGATCCACCCGCCGGCAGCCGGGTCGGCTTCTACGACGGGCTGCACGGGGTGGCGTACGCGCTGGAACACCTGGGCCACCGGCAACGGGCGCTCGACGTACTCGACGTCTGCCTGCGGGAACCGTGGACCCGACTCGGACACGATCTTGCCGGTGGCCTGTCGGGAATCGCGCTCAACCTGGCCGAACTGGCCACCCGCACCTCCGAGCCGGGGCTGTGGGAGGCCGCCTGGCAGGCCGCCGAACTGGTCGCCGACCGGATCGGCGGGACCGACGACACCGGGGGCCGGACCAGTGGCGGGCAGCATCCGTACGCCGGGCTGACCCGGGGTCGGTCCGGCCCGGCGCTGATGTTCCTGCGGCTGTACGAGATCTCCGGTGATCCGGCCCTGCTCGACCTCGCCGCCACCGCGCTGCGCTGGGACCTGCGGCGCTGCGTGGTCCGCCCGGACGGTGCGATGGAGGTCGACGAGGGCTGGCGGACCATGCCCTACCTGGCGCACGGCAGCGTCGGCATCGGGCTGGTCCTCGACCAGTATCTGCGGCACCGCGCCGACGAGCGGTTCGCCGAGGCCGCCACGGCAATCCGACGGGCCGCCCGGTCGCCGCTCTACGTCCAGTCCGGACTGTTCGCAGGTCGGGCCGGCATCGTCGTCTACCTCGCCGCCCGCGCCGCCGCCGGCCTTCCCGATCGGGCCGAGGTGGACCGGGACCGGCACGAGCTGGCCGGGCAACTGCGACGGCTCACCTGGCACGCGATGCCATACCGGGACGGTCTCGCGTTTCCCGGCGAAAAGCTGCTGCGACTCTCCATGGACCTCGCCACCGGCACCGCGGGCGTACTGCTCGCGGTCGCCGCGGCCCGGTCCGACCGGCCGGTGACGCTGCCGTTCCTCGCCCCCTGGAACCAGCCGCACGCCCCGGCCCGAAGCTCCCTCGCGTCCGCGAGGGTGGACAACCGATCGAACGAGGATGAGGTGGCACGACATGGCGCTTCTTGACCTACAGGGTCTGGAACTGACCGCGGACGAGCTCAAGAGCACCGACCCCGGCGGAAGCCGGGCGAGCCTGCTGCTCTGCGGCGACAGCTCGCTGTCCCTGGTGACCTGCAACTGATCGGTGCGACACCGCCCTGGGTGGGTGCCAACGCACTCACCCAGGGCACCCTTCTGTTCGGCAGCCCTGCCACCCGGTCAGATCCAGCCGCCCTCGCGGGCGATCCGCACCGCCTCGATCCGGGTCCGCGCGCCGGCCTTGGCCGCGATCCGGGACAGGTGATTGCGTACGGTTCCCGGCGACAGCCCGACCCGCGCCGCTATCTCGACCACCGGTGCCCCGTCGGCGGCGATCTCCAGCACCTCGGTCTCCCGTAGGGTCAGCGGGCTCTCCGTGTTGAGGGCGGCGACGACCAGGTCGGCGTCGACCACCGGTTCGCCACGGGCGAGTCGGCGTACCCCGTCCACCACGCGTTGCGGGGTGACATCGTTGCCGAGGAAGCCGACGGTGCGGCTGCGGGCGTGCAGCGCGCCGCCGAGTGTCCGGGGCCGCCGGGCGTCGACCAGCACGAGCAGCGGACAGGAGTGTTCGTAGCGGAGCGAACCGGCGGGGCCGCCGGTGCCGAGCAGTTCCGAGTCGACCACGGCGACGTCCGGGCGTCTCGACCGGATCGCCGGCCCGACCTGCTCGATCCGATCGAGCTCGGCCACCACGTCGATATCGTCCTCAGTGGCCAGTACGAAGGCCAGCGCGCCACGGATCAGCGCACCGTCGAGGGCCAGCAGCGTCCGGATCAATCTACCGTTACCTCTCCCGCGGTCGGGGTGGCGTCGAAAGGCAGTTCGGGCGGCTCAGAGCGACAGAGTCAGCATATGTAGGGATTTAAGCACAAACATTCGCGTCCCGCCCAGCGGCGCGATGGCAGGTCCCACCCGCTGACGCGACGGCAGGTCCCACCCGCTGACGGGACGGCAAGCCGGTCACAGCCAGCCGTCGCGCTGTGCCCGCCGGACCGCCTCCAACCGGTTGCGGCCACCGGTCTTGCGCAGGATCACCGTCAGATGGTTGCGGACCGTCCCGTACGCCAGGCAGAGCCGGCAGGCGATCTCCCGCAGCGGCAGACCCTCCGCCGCCGCCCGCAACACCTCCCGCTCCCGTACGGTGAGCGGGCCGACCGGTGGACTCAGCGCGGCGACGGCGGCGGCCGGATCGATCACCCACTCCCCCAGCGCCACCAACCGGAGCGACCGCAGCAGTTCCGCCGGCGGCAGGTTCTTGTCGACGAACCCCCGTACACCCGCGCGCAGCGCCGCCTGGAGGATCCCCGGACCGGGCCGGGCGCTCATCGCCAGCACCGCGACCCCTCGCGCGGCCGGGTCGAGCTGCCGCAGGACGTCGAGCGGGTCGCGACCCGACGGTCCGATGTCGATCAGTACGACGTCGGGCCGTTCCCGTCGTACCGCGGCGACGATGTCGGCCGACGGGTCGAGGTCCCCCACCACCTCCAGGTCGTCCTCACTGGAGAGCACCATCCGCAGCGCACCCCGGAGCAGCCCCACTTCCTCGACGATCAGCACGCGGACCACGAAGCCTCCCGATCTCGGCGCCCGGCCGGCAAGGACCTCTTCGTGTCGACTGGACCGACCGACATCGTAACGACATGTGATGCCGCATGCACGGTACGCAATGGATGATCGCTGGCGTACGGTCCCGCACGGGCTCCGGGTGGTGGCTATGTTGGGCAGATGTCCGCCACCGCGTCGAACGCGCTTCCGATCGTGCAGTTCCGGAGCCGACCGGGAACGGTGGACCTGGCCTGGGGTCACCCCGACCCGGCAACCCTCCCGATCCGGGAGTGGGCACAGGCGTGCGTCGGCGCCCTGCGCCGGTACGGCGGCTCCGCGCTCGCCTACGGCCACCCGAACGGGCCGGGACCGCTGGTCGAGTGGCTGGTGGACCGGCTGGGCCGGACCGACGGGCGGGCCCCCGACCCGCCCCGGATCTTCGTCACCGCCGGTGCCTCGCACGCGCTCGACCTGGTCGCCGGGCTGCTCTGCCGGTCCGGTGACACGGTGTTGGTGGACGCGCCCACGTACCACCTGGCCTTCCGGGTGCTCGCCGACCACGGCGTGACCCTGGCGCCGACCCCGGCCGACCGGGACGGGATCGATCCGGCGGCAACCCGCGACCTGGTCGCACGGCTGCGCCGGGAGGGGCGGCGGGTGCCGCTGCTCTACCTCGTGCCGACCTTCGGCAATCCGACCGGCCGGAGCCTGGCCGAGCCCCGCCGGGCGGAACTGGTCGCGGTGGCCGAGCAGACCGGGCTGGTCCTGGTCGAGGACGACACCTACCGGGAACTCGCGTACGACGGGCCGGCGCCGCCGTCGCTCTACAGCGCCGCCGAGGACGGGGCGGTGATCCGGCTCGGCTCGTTCGCCAAGACCGTCGCGCCGGGGCTGCGGCTCGGCTGGCTCACCGCCGCACCGGCCCTGGTCGCCGCCCTCGCCGGGCGCGGCTACATCGACAGCGGCGGCGGGGTCAACCACACCAACGCGCTGTCGATGGCGGAGTTCGCGACCGCCGGCGCCTACGACCGTCACCTCGACCGGGTACGGGCGCGCTACCGGGGACAACGGGACGCGCTGGTCTCGGCGGTCCACCGTCACCTGCCGGAGGTCACCTTCACCACTCCGGCCGGCGGCTGGTTCCTCTGGCTGCGGCTACCCGCACCGATCGGCGCGACCGCACTGCTGCCGTACGCCGACACGAACGGGGTGTCGTACCTGCCGGGCACCCACTTCTTCGTCACCGACACCGGGGACACGCACCTGCGGCTGTCGTTCTCCCTGTTCGCACCGGACCAGTTGGAGGAGGGGACCCGGCGGCTGGCCCGAGCGATGACCCAACTGGGCTCGGCCCCGGAGCCGGGTCGCCCGCAGTGAGCCGGCCGGAGGCGGGCACGCCGCCGCCGTACGTCAACCGGACACGGGCGGCGGCTCAGCCGAGCGCGGCCCCGGTCGGATCGGCACTGTCGGTCGCCGTCGGATCCTGGTCCTCGCTGACGCTGGGAGTGGGAGTGGGAGTGGGGGTGGGCGTCGGCTCGTCACCGGGGCCGCTGGACGGCGACGGCGTTTCGCTGGGGCTGGGTGACGGCGTCGGCGGAACCGGGGTGGCCGACGGAGTCGGGGTCGGGCCGCTCGACGTCGGCGTGGGTCGACCCGGGGTCGAGCCGTGCGGATTCGACCGGGGCGTCCGGGACGGGGTGGCGTACGGCCGGGGTCTCGCGTCCGCCGTCGCGACCGGGCCGACGGCCCCGGTGCCGCCGGAGCCGGCCACCGACGGGGGCGGCACGCTCGTCTCGGCGGCGGCCGGACTCATCGGCACGATGACGTCGGTCGGACCCGCCGACACCGGGCTCCCGATCGGCGTGTCCGACAACGCGGCCGGCGCCGCGCGGCCGATCCCCTGGGCGAACCGACCACCGGCCCGGTTCGACACCGGGTCGGGACCCGACGCGCCGGCGGCGGTGAACGCGACCCCGAGTCCTACGCTGCCGACGAGGATCGCGGCGAGCACGCCGGTTGCGGGCCGGGGCGGGGGCGGTAGCGGACGACGGTGGGCGGGCACGGAAGCTCCCGGACGTAGTGAGGCGAAACGCCGTGGTCAGCGCGGTAGGGCTCGACCCTGCCCGCTGTCCGGGTCGGTACGCAACGAGACGTCGACCGCCTGTGTCCTATGTCATAACCAATCGGCATCGTCGGTCTAATACAAGCATCAGCCGGATATACCGGACTGATCCGAATAGTCACAGCCCGGCGGCCTGGTCGTAGCGTTGGCGCAGCTCGCGCATCCGCTCCTCCCCCAGCGACTCCTGCCGCGCCTCCTGCTGGTAGCGCTCGGGAAAGAGCTGACCGACCCGGTCACTGAACGACACCTCGTTGGTCGCCTCGGCCACCTGCACCGTCGGTGGATCGGTGCCCATCGCCACCACCACCGGCCCGACGAGCTTGACCGCCCAGTCCCAGGGCCGGTTCGGCTCGGCCACGCCGCAGAGATGGAACCCGTACGCCGTGTGGACCTGCGCCACGGAGGTCGCCTCGGCCGGTTCGAAGCCGAAGACCCGTACCCCGCAGACGATCTTGGTCTCGGCGGCCAGGCCCCCGGCGTGCTCGCCGTGACCCTGGTGCTGTTCCGGTTCGAGCTGTTCGAGCACCACGACCAGGCGACGGCCGAGCTGGCTGGCCAGGTCGTCGGCGGGCGCCGGCTGCGACCCGGCGGTGTTGACCAGGAGTACGACCGTGGCCGCCACCGCCAGCAGGATGACGGCCACCCAGACGAACCGGTTGCGCCACCAGCCCGACACCCGTGCCGGCTGGACCTCTTCCGGAGAAACTCGCATGTCTTCCCATCACGGATCGGACCCCGGTGGGAACGCCAGCACGGTCGTGTCGCGTACTGGTGGCAGCGGTTCCGGGGCGTTTGTCTGAGCACTGGTCACAGCCCGGTCCGGGGCGCCGCTGAACGCGAGCGGCCACCGCCTGGTGCCTGATCCGGCTCCGCCGACCGACGTGGTTGCCCCCGACGCCGTGGCGATACCGACCATCGGAGCACGCCGGGCGGCACCCGGTCAATGGTTGTCCGTCGATCCGTTTGCCGCCTCGGCGGAAACCCGACGCCGGCTACAACCGACCGGCCGCCGCCCGTACGGTGTGGTTCAGCAGCAACGCCGTGGTCACCGGGCCGACACCACCGGGGACCGGGGTGAGCCCGGCGGCCCGCTCGGCGACCGAATCCGCGTCCGCGTCCCCGACCAGGCCGCCGTCCGGGGTCGGGTTGGTGCCGACGTCGACCACCACCCCGCCCCGCTTGACGTGCTCGGCGGTGACCAGTCCGGGCCGGCCTGCGGCGGCGACCAGGATGTCGGCGGTCGCGGTGACGGCAGCCAGGTCGGGGGTACGGGAGTGGCAGACGGTCACCGTGGCGTGCCGGTCCAGCAGCAGGTGGGCGACGGGCTTGCCGACCACGGTGGACCGTCCGATCACGGCGGCCCGCCGTCCGGCCAGCTCGACGCCGTGGTGGTCCAGGAGCGCCAGCACGGCCGCCGCCGTCGCGGGCGGGTACGCCGGCAGACCGGCGGCGAGCCGGCCGAGGCTGAGCGGGTTCGCCCCGTCGACGTCCTTCTCGACCGCGATGGCGCCGCCCAGGTCCTCCAGGGTCGCCCCGGCGGGCAGCGGGGTCTGCAAGATGATGCCGTGCACCAGGTCGTCGGCGCTGAGCCGGGTCAGGGTGGCCCGGATCGTCGCCACGTCGGCGTCGCCGCCCAGCTCGATCACGTCACAGGTGATCCCGATCTTCGCCGCGGCGGTGCCGATCGAGCGTACGTACCAGGCGCTGGCCTCGTCGTCGGTGGCGACCACGACGGTGAGCCGGGGCGGTGTTCCGGCGGCGGTGAGCGCGGCGGCCCGTTCGGCGGTCTCGACCCGGATGGCCGCCGCCAGTTCACGGCCACCGAGCAGGAGCCCGCTCATCCGGCGATCCCGGCCCGCACGGCGGCGGTGACCCGGTCCGCGCGGGCGGCGAGCCCGTCGACCCGGTCCGTGGCCGCGACGAGTTCCGCGCGGACGGCGTCGTCGCGTACGCCGGTGAGGTTGACCTCGACGTTGACCCGGGCGGTGGTGGCGGCGGCGCGGGCGGCCTCGACGGCGGCGGCCACGTCGGTGCTGACGTTGGGGTTGCCGACCGGCAGCAGTTCCTCGGCCAAGGTCATGATCTTCGCGGCGGCGGTGATCACCCGGGCCGGCGGCTGTGCCGCGCCGACCAGGGCGGACGCTATCGCGGCCGAGCGGGCGGCACGCTGCGCGTCGGACTCCGCGGGTAGCCGGTAGGCGTCGCTGACCACGGTGAAGGCGGCCGCGTCGTCGGCGGCGAGCCCGAGGGCGGTACCGCGTAGTTCGTCGGCGCTGTCCCGGATCCGGTCGATGGTGTCGCGGTGCTCGGCGTACTTCTCTGCGCTGCTGTAGCGGGCCACCATGCCGAGCAGCGCGGCCGCCTGGGCGGCGTGCAACGCGGCCGTCGCGCCGCCGCCGGGTGCCGGGACCCGGTCGGCGAGCCGGTCCAGGAAGTCGCCGATCTTCTCGTCGCGCATTCGCGCTCGTCCTCCGCGTCGATGGCCGGTGCTGCCGGAGACAGATCCTGCCAGCAACCGGGACAGCGCCCGACGACGGCCCGCTAGGCCCCGACCGCCGGCTCCGCGTCGGCCAGCACCACCGGCGGCGGGGTGATCGGCAGGTAGACCCGGAACCGGGTGTCGCCCGGCGTCGAGGAGACCCGGATGTCGCCCCGATGCTTGGTCACCACTATCCGGTACGAGATGTCCAGCCCGAGCCCGGTGCCCTCGCCCACCGGCTTGGTGGTGAAGAACGGCTCGAAGATCCGGTCCCGGATCTCCGGCGCGATCCCCGGCCCGGTGTCACCGATCTCGACCACCACCATGTCGCCCTCCCGGCCGGTCCGTACGGAGAGCGTCCCGGTCTCGCCCATCGCGCCGAGCGCGTTGTCGATCAGGTTCGTCCAGACCTGGTTCAGCTCCGCCGCGTACGCCGGGATGGCGGGCAGGTTCGGGTCGTAGTACTTCTCCCTGCGTACCCCGGCCGGGATCTTCGCCTTCATGATGGTCAGCGTCGCGGTGAGCAGGTCGTGCACGTCCACCGTCTGGTACGGCGCCCGGTCCAGTTGGGTGTACTGCTTCGCCGCGCCGACCAGGCCGGAGATCCGCCCGACCGCGTCGTCGATCTCGCCCATCAGCTGCTCGGTCTCGACGCTGTAGGTGAGCCAGCGGACGGCCGGGTCGAGGTTCTCCTTACCGACCGCCAGCGCGACCTGGTCCAGCCAGTCGGTGTCGATACCGGCACCGACCAGCGTCGGGGCGAGCCGCCACCCGTCGACGAAGTCGTGTTCGTCGAGCCAGTCGGCCAGCGTCTCCTCGGCGTCGCTGGTCTCCAGCGCCGACAGCGTCGGGGCGGACGCGGCCCGCTTGACCGCCTCGTCCTGCAACTCGACCAGGTGGTGCAGCCGGGTGCCGTCGAGCCGGCCGTCGGCGATCATGGCGAGCTTGTGCCGCATGCCGGCGACCTGACCGCGCAGCGTCGACGTCGCCCGTACGGCGGCCGCGGCGGGATTGTTCAGCTCGTGGGTCAGCCCGGCCGACAGCGCACCGAGGGCGAGCAACCGCTCCCGCTCACCGAGCATCGTCTGGGTCCGCCGCATGCCGTAGAACAGCCCCTCCAGCAGGTGCACCGCCATCGGGAACCACTCCCGCATGGCGGTGGCGAACACCGCCGCCGGCAACACGAACAGCCGGCAGTCGGTGATCGCCCGCAGCGTGTTGGCATAGAGCTGGTCCGGGTCGTCGGGCATGTACGCCCGGATCGCGCCGCCGTAGACACCGCGCTGGCTGGTCCGGATGACCTCGACCTCCTCGCCGCGCACCCGACCGCTCTGCATCACCGTGCCGTCGAGCAGGACGTAGAAGCAGGTCGCCGGCTCGCCCTCGGCGAAGATGCAGGTCTCCGCCTCGCGCCACTGCACCCGGCCCTGCTCGGCGAGCCAGTCAAGCTGGTCGTCGGTGAGCTTCTCGAACAGGAACAGGGTGCGCAACTGCTCCCGGTCCAGCCGCTCGGTCTCCTGGTCACTCATTGCGCCTCCAGATACCGGTGTACCACCGTGACCGCCATGGCGCCCTCGCCGACCGCCGAGGCGACCCGCTTCACCGAGTCGGCCCGTACGTCACCGGCGGCGAACACCCCCGGCAGGCTCGACTCCAGGTGGTACGGGTCCCTCGGCAGCGACCAGCCGGCCGGCCGCTGCCCGTCGCGCAGCAGCGCCGGTCCGGTGACGATGAATCCGCGCTCGTCGCGCGAGACCACTCCTTCGAGCCAGTTCGTCCGGGGCTCGGCGCCGATGAAGACGAACAGCCAGGAGGTGTCGACCGTACGCGTGCTGCCGGTCCGCCGCTGGCACAGCGTCAGCCGCTCCAGGTGCTCGTCACCGTGCCCGCCGACGACCTCGGTGTTCGGGTGCACGGTGATGTTGGGGGCCCGTTCGACCTGCTCGATCAGGTACCGGGACATCGACGCGGTCAGGCTGTCGCCGCGGATGACGATGTTGACCCGGTGGGCGTACCGGGCGAAGTGCAGGGCCGCCTGGCCGGCGGAGTTCGCGCCGCCGACGATGTAGACCTCCTCGCCGCTGCAACTGGGCGCCTCGGTCGCGGCGGAGCCGTAGAAGACGCCTCGCCCGGTCAGGTCGGCCAGGCCCGGCGCGTCGAGCAGCCGGTAGGAGACGCCGGTGGCCAGCACGGCGGCGTGCGCGGCGAGCGAGGTGCCGTCGCCGAACCGGAGCAGGCGGGCGGTGCCGGCGGCTTCGAGGCCGACCACCTCACGGGTGCTGAGGATCTCGGCGCCGAACTTCAGCGCCTGCCGGCGGGCCCGGTCGGTCAGCTGTGCACCGGACACCCCCTCGGGGAAGCCGAGGTAGTTCTCGATCCGGCTGCTCTGGCCGGCCTGCCCACCGGTTGCCCGCTGCTCGACCAGGACCGTACGCAGTCCCTCGGAGGCGGCGTAGACGGCGGCGCCGAGCCCCGCCGGACCGGCGCCGACCACGATCACGTCGTAGAAGTCGGACGCGGGTGTGGTGCTCAGGCCGACGTGACCGGCCAGGTCCGCCTCCGACGGCGTCGCCAGCGCCTTGCCTTCCGGGGTGATGACCACCGGCACGTCGGCGAGGGTGAGGTTGGCGGCGGCGAGCAGCCGCTCCCCCTCCGGTTCGTCGGCGAGCAGCCACCGGAACGGCACCAGGTTGCGGGCCAGGAAGTCGCGCATCGCGAACGACGGCGCGGACCAGCGGTGCCCGATCACCCGGGTCTCGGTGGCCGTGCTGTCCGGGGTGGCCAGCCACACCTCAAGCAGGCTGTCCAGCACCGGGTAGAGCTTCTCCTCCGGCGGGTCCCAGGGCTTGAGCAGGTAGTGGTCGAGGTCGACGATGTTGATCGCGTCGATGGCGGCGTCGGTGTCCGCGTACGCGGTCAGCAGCACCCGCCGGGCCTGCGGGAAGAGATCCATCGCCGATTCCAGGAACTGGATGCCGTTCATCTGCGGCATCCGGTAGTCGGCCAGCAGCACGGCAACCTGCTCGCCGCGCAGTTTGAGCTCCCGGAGAGCGGCCAGTGCCGCGTCACCGGAGTCAGCCCGGACCACCCGGTACCGGTCGCCGTAACGGCGCCGGATGTCGCGCGCCACGGCACGCGACACCGCGGGATCGTCGTCGACGGTCAGGATCGCGGGGTTCACCATGAAGTTTCATCCTGAAGGGGAGGTTGAGCTGCCTGCCGAGTTCTCCGGCAACCCTAGATGACCGCGACGGCCGCGCCGACCACCTGGTCAACGCCCGACCGGGCGGTAACAGGGTCGAAGGCCGCGTTTTTCCGTACCCGGCGGACGCACCGGCGCCCGCGTGCGAGGCTCGCGACATGCTGCCCAGGGTCGCGGCACGCCGATGCGGGTGCTGATCGTCACCGCCGGGTCACGCGGTGACGTCGCGCCGTACACCGGTCTGGGTGCCCGGCTGCACGCGGCCGGGCACCGGGTCACGATCGCCGCGTTGCCCTCGTTCGCCGGCCTGGTGACCGGCTGCGGCCTGGACTTCGCGCCGCTGCCCGGCGACCTGCGGGCGCTGCGGGCGGCTGGCGGGCGACCGGACCGGTTCGGCGCCGGGCCCCGGAGCCTGGCCGAGTTCGTCCGGCTCGGCACCCGGTTCGTCGACGAGCTCGGCGACGGCATCCGCGCCGCCGCCGACCACGGCGTCGACCTGCTGCTCTGCTCGACCACCACGGCACCGCTGGGCTACTCGGTGGCCGAGCGGCACGGGGTGCCGAGCATGGGGGTGTTCCTGCAACCGATCCACCCGACCCGGGAGTTCCCGCCGATGCTGCTCGGCGGGCGGTCGCTGGGTCGGTGGGGCAACCGGGCCGCCGGCCGGCTGGGACAACTGATCGCCCGGCGGGCCTACGCGAGCGCCTCCCGGCGGCTGCGGAGCCGGTTGGGCCTCGCCCCGACCAGGCTGCACACCCTGGTCGAGGCGGCGATGGTACGCGGCTGGCCGATCCAGCACGGTTTCAGCCCGAGTGTCGTGCCCCGGCCGACGGACTGGCGGCCCGGCCTGGAGGTGGTCGGCTACTGGTGGCCGGCGGAGTCGCCCGACTGGCGACCGTCGCCGACCCTGATCGACTTCCTCGACGCCGGACCGCCCCCGGTGTACGTCGGTTTCGGCAGCATGGTCGGTGGCGACGACCGGTTCCGCGGGCTGGTCACGGCCGCGCTGCGCCGGGCCGGCGTACGCGGGGTGATCCAGGTCGACGACGGGGCGGAGCCGGTCCGGACGGTGTCCGCCGACGTGATCACCATCGGGGAGGCGCCGCACGACTGGCTCTTCCCCCGGATGGCCGCCCTGGTGCACCACGCCGGCTGCGGCACCACCGCGGCCGGGCTCCGGGCCGGGGTGCCGGCGGTCCCGATCCCGATAATGGCCGACCAGCCGTTCTGGGCCGCCCGGCTGGCCGCGCTCGGGGTCAGCCCGGACACCGTGCCGGCCGGACGGCTCGACGTGGACCGGCTCGCCGCCGCGATCCGGGCCGCCGTCACCGAACCGGCCCTCACCGAGCGGGCCCGGGCCGTCGCGGGCCGGCTGGCCGCCGAGGACGGCGCCGGTGCGGTCGTACGGGCGGTCGACCGCCTCGCCGGCTAGCGCCCCCGCCACTCATCCCCGAACGGGCGACATATCCGATCCGCTGCCCGCGACCGGGTCCCGGATGACAGGGTCGGGACAACGGGGCAACACCGAGCAGGACTGGAGGGGGCATGGGCGCCAGGACGTTCGTCGTGGCCGGCGGCACCAGCGGACTCGGGTTGGAGATCGCCCGCAAGCTCGTCACCGACCACCGGGTGTTCGTGCTCGGCAACGTCGCCGACGAGGTCGCCGCCACCACCAGTGAACTCGAATGCGCCGGCGCGACCTGCGACGTCTCCTCGTACGACCGGGTCACGCACGCGCTGCACGACGTGACCCGGCGGTACGGCGCCATCGACGGGCTCGCGCACTGCGCCAGCATGTGGGCCGGCGGCTCGCTGGAGGACATGTCGCCGGACGCGCTGCGCAAGGCCGTCGAGGTCAACGTGCTCGGCACGGTCTACCTGCTGCGCGAGACGCTGATCCGGATGCGCGAACGGGGCCGGGGCAACATCGTCTACATCGGGGCGATGGCGGTCGACAAACCCCGTCCCGGCATCCCGGTCTACCGGGCCACCAAGAACTTCGGCAAGAGCCTGGTCGAGTCGCTCGCCCAGGCCGAGGGCACCGACGGCATCAAGGTGATGCAGATCCACCCCGGGCCCATGCACACCAGGCTCCAGGAACGGGTCGGTGCCGAGTTCCTCGACGAGGTCTACGCCGAGCCCGAGCAGGTGGCCCGGGAGGTCGTACGACTGCTGCTCCTGGAACCCGACGAGCTGTACCTCTCGGGCCAGGAAGTCCTCCGCGCCGACGGCAGGTGGTAAGCGCCGGACCCGCTACCGCCGAGCCGTCCACCTCGGCCTGGGCACCGCTGCGCGGGGCCGCGTACCGCCATCTCTGGCTGGCGCTGCTCGCCGCGAACATCGGCACCTGGATGCAGACCGTCGGCGCGCAGTGGCTGCTGATCGACGAACGCAACGCCTCGACCCTGGTGTCGCTGGTGCAGACGGCGAGCATGCTGCCGATCCTGCTGCTGGCGCTGCCGGCCGGGGCGCTGGCCGACGCGTTCGACCGGCGGCACCTGCTGATCGCGGTGCAGGTCTACCTCGCCGCGGTCGGCCTGCTGCTGACCGTGCTGACCGCGACCGGCCGGATGCCGCCGGCCCTGCTGCTCACCCTCACCTTCGCCATCGGCGTCGGGCAGGCGCTGACGCTGCCGTGCTGGGCGGCGATCATCCCGGAACTGGTCCCGCGCAACCAGTTGCAGTCCGCCTCGGCGCTCGGCTCGATCAGCGTGAACGCGGCCCGGTCGATCGGCCCGGCGATCGCCGGACTGCTGATCGCCCGGTCCGGGGTGGCACCGGTCTTCGCGATCAACGCGATCGCCGTACTGGTCTTCGGGTTCGCGCTGTTGCGCTGGCGTACCGACCACGCCCGCGCGGTCGAGGTGCCGGAGCGGTTCACCGCCGCGCTGCGGGCCGGTGGGCGGTTCGTCCGGCACTCGCCGGTGGTCCGCCGGCTGCTGTTGCGGGCGCTGCTGTTCCTCGTCCCCGGCAGTGCGCTGTGGGCGCTGCTGCCGCTGGTGGCGAACCGCCAACTGCACCTGAACTCCAGCGGGTACGGCATCCTGCTCGCCGCGCTCGGCGTCGGCGCGATCGCCGGCGGGGTGATCCTGCCCTGGGTACGGGTGCACCTGACCGCCGGCCAGTTCCTGCTCACCGCCGGCCTGCTGTACGGCGCGGCGCTGATCGTCGTCGCGCTGGTGTCCAGCCTGCCGGTGGTGCTGGTCGCGCTGGTCCCGGCCGGGGTGGCCTGGGTGACCGTGCTGTCGAACCTGAACGCGGAGATCCAGCTCTACCTGCCCGGCTGGGTACGCGCCCGCGGGCTGGCCGTCTACCAGGTGGTCTTCGCCGGTGGGCAGGCGGTCGGCGCCCTGGTGTGGGGGGTGGTCGGCGACATGGCCGGGCTGGTCGCCGCGCATCTCGCCGCGGCCGTGCTGATGCTGCTCGGCGCGGTGACCGTACGCCTGTGGCCGCTGCCCGACCTGCGCGGCAACAACCAGGACCCGGAGTCCTACTGGCCGGCGCTGCGCCTGACCCACGAACCCGACCCGCGGATCGGACCGGTGGTGGTCCTGGTGACGTACGTGGTGCGGGCCGAGTGCGAGAACGCGTTCATCGACGCGATGGAGCTGGTACGGGGTTCGCGGCAGCGTACCGGCGCCAGCCGCTGGGGCCTGTACCGCGAGGGTGAGTCACCGGCGTGTTTCGTCGAGGTCTACCAGCTGCCCTCCTGGGACGAGCACCTGCGCCAGCACGGCGGCCGGTTGACCGGCACCGACCGGGAGGCGGAGCAGCGGGCACTGGCGTTGGCCGACGGCAGCCCGCGGGTACGTCACCTGCTGCCCACCGAGGCCGGCTCGTGAGCGGGAACGCGCGCCGCCCGCTGCGGATCCGGGCCGCCGGGGAGGGCACCCGGGTCAACCGCCTGGAACTCTTCTTCGACCTGGTCTTCGTCTACGCCTTCTTCAACGTCTCACGGGCGACCACCGACAACCTCACCGGCATCGGTCTGCTGCACGCGCTGCTGATCATCGCGCTGCTCTGGTGGTGCTGGGTCGCCTACGCCTGGGCCGGCAACGCGATCCGGTCCGGCGAGGGAATGGTGCCGGCGGTGCTGTTCCCGGTCATGGCCGCGATCTTCGTCGTGGCCCTGACCGTCGAGGAGGCATTCTTCGACATCCCCGGTGGCCTGTCCGGCCCGCTCGTCTTCGCCTGCTGCTATTTCGTGATCCGGATGCTGTACGTGGTGTTGCAGTGGCACGCCGCCGCCGACCAGCCGCAACTGCGCGTCCAGATGGTCCGGGTCAGCGCGACGATAGTGGTCGCCACCGGGTTCCTGCTGCTCGCCGCGTTGGTGCCGGAGATGCTGCTGCACGGGTCGGCCCGTACCTGGACCCAGATCGGCTTCTGGCTGCTCGCCGTGGTGGTCGAGTACTGCTCCGGTTTCCTGGCGGCCCCGACCGGCTGGCGGATCGCCTCGGCCGACCACTGGGCCGAACGCTTCTCGCTGATCCTGCTGGTCGCGTTCGGCGAACTGATCATCTCGGTCGGGGTCGGCGGCACCCAGCTCCCCCATCCGATCACCTGGCCGCTGATCATCGCGGCGGTGCTCGGCATCATGGTGACCGCCGCCCTCTGGTGGGCGTACTTCGACATCGTGGCGCTCGCCGCCGAGCAGGCGCTGCACGCCGCGCACGGGCTGCACCGGGTGGTACTCGCCCGGGACGCCTACATCTACCTGCACCTGCCGATGATCGCCGGGCTGATGCTGCTGTCGCTGGGCGGCAAGGAGGCGCTCAAGCACATCGGCGACCCGAACATCGGATCCGTCCCGATACACCCGGTCGCGATCACCCTGCTGTACGGCGGGATGATCCTCTATCTGCTCGGCCACCTCGGCTTCCAGGTGCGCATGCTGGGCACGGTGACCTGGACCCGGGTCGGCACGATCACGCTGACCGCCGCGCTGATCCCGCTCGCCGTCAACGTGCCCGGACTGATGGCCCTGGTCCTGCTGGCCGCGACGAGCGTCGCCCTCGTCGGCAGTGAACTCGTCCTGCTCGCCAGCTCCCGCCGCAGCATCCGGGCGGCGGTCCTGGAGGAGCGTCTCGCGAGCGAGGCCCGGGAGACCGCCTGGCGCCGCCAACACCGGTGACGAACGGCCCGGCCGCGGTCCGGACGAGCCACGACCGACCCGCCCCGACGGAAAGATCCACATCCGGTACCGGCGCCGCCCGCCCCGGGGTCGTTAGGATTCGACCGGTGAGCTGCCCGGCACCGGCGCACCGCGACCGGTGCCCACCGGCGGCGGAAATGGGGAGAAGATGGGCCTGCGCCAGGACGCCGCGACAATCCAGGACGAGTTGGCCGCGCTCCGCCGGGAGCTGCACCAGATCCCGGAGATCGGCCTGCACCTGCCACGGACCCAGGAACGGGTGCTCGCCGCGCTCGCCCCGCTGCCACTGGAGATCAGCACCGGCACCGACCTCACCTCGATCACCGCCGTGCTGCGCGGCGGCCGTCCCGGCCCGGCGGTGCTGCTCCGGGGGGACATGGACGCCCTGCCCGTCGCCGAGGGCATCTCCGGCCTGGCCTACGCCTCCCGGCACGACGGCGTCATGCACGCCTGCGGCCACGACCTGCACACCGCCGGGCTGGTCGGCGCCGCGCGACTGCTCAGCGCCCGCCGCGACGAACTCGCCGGGGACGTGGTGTTCATGTTCCAGCCCGGCGAGGAGGGCTTCGACGGCGCCAGCCACATGATCTCCGAGGGGGTGCTTACCGCCGCCGGCCGCCCGGTCGTCGCCGCGTACGGGCTGCACGTGCTCTCCGGCACCCTCGACCGGGGTGTCTTCTCGTCCCGGCCCGGCTCGCTGATGGCCGCCTCCGCCGGGCTGTTCGTCCGGGTTGTCGGGGCCGGCGGGCACGGCTCCACCCCGCACCGCACACTCGACCCGATCCCGGTCGCCGCCGAGATGGTCACCGCGTTGCAGACCATGGTCACCCGCCGGTTCGACGTGTTCGACCCGGTGGTGCTGACCGTCGGCGTGTTCCAGGCCGGCACCCGGCGCAACATCATCCCGGACGACGCGAACTTCGAGGCGACCGTACGGAGCTTCTCCTCGGAGACGAACGCACAGGCCGGCGCGTACGCGATCGAGCTGTGCGAGCACATCGCCGCCGCGCACGGGATGCGGGCCGAGGTCCGGTTCGAGCAGGAGTACCCGGCGACGGTCAACGACGCCACCGAGCACGAGTTCGTCGCGGCGACCGTACGCGACGTGTTCGGCCCGGACCGGTTCGCGGACCTGGTCGAACCGATGACCGGCTCCGAGGACTTCTCCCGCGTCCTGGACCTGGTACCGGGGGCGTACCTCTTCCTCGGCGCCTGCGTTGGCGACCCGAAGACGGCACCGAGCAACCACTCGCCACGGGCCGCCTTCGACGACAGCGTGCTCGCCGACGGGGCCGCCCTGCTCGCCGAACTCGCCGTCCGGCGACTCAGCCCGCCGCGCGTACCCTGACCAATACCGTGGGTGCACCCACCGCTGGCCCCCGTACAGGGAGGTAGCCCCGATGAGTACGACCGGCGACCCGTTCTCCGTCCGGCTCCGTCAGGCGACCTGGTCCGAGCATCAGGCGGCCGAGTCCGAGAGGTACGTCTCGGCGCTGATCGCGGGTGACCTCGACCGCGCCGACTACGCCACCCTGGTGGCCCAGCACCACGCCATCTACCGGGCGTTGGAGACCGTCGCCGACGAACTGCGCGACCACCCGGTGGTGGGGCGGTTCGTCGACGACCGGCTGACCCGGCTGCCCGCGCTCGACGCCGACCTGGAGTTCCTCGCCGGGCCGGACTGGGCCGACCACCTACCGACCAACCCGACCACCCTGGCGTACGCGGCCCGGATCCGTACGGTCGGCGCGTCCTGGCCGGCCGGGTTCGTCGCCCACCACTACACCCGCTACCTGGGCGACCTCTCCGGCGGGCTGGCCATCGGCCGGGCGCTGAGCCGCACCTACCGCCTCGGTGACGGCCCCGGCGCGACGTTCTACCGGTTCGCCGGGATCCCCGACCCGCGCGCCTACAAACAGGCGTACCGGGAACGCCTGGACGCGCTGCCGCTGGACGAGGGCCAACGGGTGGCGGTCGTCGACGAGGTCCGGGTCGCCTACCGGTGCAACATCGCCGTACTCTCCGAACTCGGGCGGGCGACGGGCCGGGCCGGAGAGGTGGCGGCATGAGCGACACGGACGTGTTCACCCCGGACGTGGTCGCCGCGATCGGTCGCCACATGAACGACGACCACGCCGACGACTCGCTGCTCATCTGCCGTACGCTCGGTGGCCAGCCGGACGCGACCGGGGCCCGGATGAGCGGCCTGGACGCCGACGGCATCGAGTTCGACGCCGCCGTCGACGGCATCACCGTGCCGGTCCGGGTCCCGTTCGGGCACCGGCTGACCGAGCGGGCCGAGGTCCGCCGGGAGGTGGTCCGGATGTACCGCGAGGCGTGCGAGTCGCTCGGCTTGCAACCGGGGCAACCGGGATGACCCGTGTTCGTCCCCACCCGCCGGGTCCATCGTGGAGCCGGGACCGATTCGCCGCAGGATGAGAGGCACCACAGACGTGACCAGCGCAGTTCCGCAACGGGTCCTGGTGACCGGCGCCGCCGGGCTGATCGGCCGGGCCGTCCTGGCCGACCTCGCCGACCGGGGCGTGTCGGCGACCGCACTCGTCCTGGCGGCCGCCGACGACCTGCCGGCGAGCCGGATCGTGGTCGGTGACGCCGGTGACCCCGAGATCGTCCGCTCCGCGCTGGACGGCGTGGACGCCGTGGTGCACCTGGCGGCGATCCCGGCACCGCACCTGGACACCGCCCAGGCGGTGTTCACCCGCAACACCCGGGCGACCTTCGCCGTGCTGGAGGAGGCCGGCAGGGCCGGCGTACGCCGGGCGGTGATCGCGTCCAGCTTCTCGGTGACCGGCCTGCCGTGGGCCGACGTGGACCTGCATCCGGCGTACGTGCCGGTCGACGAGCGGCTGCCGTTGCAGGTGACCGACCCGTACGCGCTCGGCAAGCAGGCCGACGAGGCGACCGCCGAGATGATGGCCCGCCGGCACGGGGGCAGCGTCGTCGCGCTCCGGCTGCCGTTCGTCGGACAGCACGACGACCGGTTGGCCCACCGGTCCGCCGAGTTCGCGCGGGACCCGGGCTCCGGCGCCGGGGATCTGTGGAGCTACCTCGACGTACGCGACGCCGCGCGGGCCTGCTGGCTCGGGCTCACCCGGCCCGGTCCGGGAGCGCACGTGCTCTTCGTCGCCGCCGACGACATCCTCGCCCCGTTCCCGACCGCCGAACTGCTCGACCGGTACCACCCCGACGTGCCCCGGCGGGCGGCGCTGCCCGGCCGGTCCTCGGCGATCGACACCCGGGCCGCCCGGGACGTGCTGGGCTTCGAACCGGAACACCGGTACGTGGCCGATCCGGCACTCCTGTCCTGAGCCGGCTCCCGCCACCCCCGCCCCCACCACCCCCGCGCCGCCGGCTGATCGGCGTGCCCGCACGAGCCGAAGAGGACCGATGACCGAGGCCGAACTGCCCGTACTGCCCGAGACCCAGGCGCCCTGGCCGGCCCGGGACGGCGTGCGGATCACCCGGGTACGGGCGATCGTCACCGCGCCCGAGGGGCCGCCGCTGGTGGTGGTCCGGATCGACACCAACGAACCCGGCCTGTACGGGCTCGGCTGCGCCACCTTCACCCAGCGGTTCGCCGCCGTGGTCGCGACCATCGAGCAGCACGTGGCGCCGATGCTGATCGGTCGGCACCCGGCCGACATCGAGGACATCTTCCGGATGGTCCACTTCTCGTCGTACTGGCGTAACGGGCCGGTGACCAACAACGCGCTGGCTGGGGTGGACCTGGCGCTGTGGGACATCGCCGGCAAGCGGGCCGGGATGCCGGTCTACGAACTGCTCGGCGGGCGGGTCCGCACCGCCGCCCAGTGTTACAGCCACGCGGGCGGGTCGACCGTGACCGAGACCCTGGACCAGGCGCGGGAGCTCATGGCGGCCGGCTACCGGCACATCCGGCTCCAGGTCGGTCAGCCGGGCCTGGGCGCGTACGGCGCCGCCGGGGTGGGCGGCGGCTACCCGGGGCAGCCGTACCCGGACGGGTGGGACGTGCAGCAGTACCTGCGGACCACCCCGGCGCTGTTCGCCGCCGCCCGTACCGAGTTGGGCGAGGAGGTGGAGCTGCTGCACGACGTACACAGCCGGCTCACGCCGAAGCAGGTGGTGCTGCTGGCCCGCGCGCTGGAACCGTACCGGTTGTTCTTCCTGGAGGACGTGATCGCGCCGGAGGAGTACGACCGGCTGCCGCAGATCCGCGCCGAGTCGCCGGTGCCGATCGCGGTCGGCGAGCAGGTCAGCTCGGTCGCGGACGCCGCCCGGCTGGTCCTCGGCGGCGGGGTGGACCTGCTCCGGCTGCACATCACCGCGGTCGGCGGGCTGACCCCGACCCGCAAGCTGGTGGCGCTCTGCGAGCTGACCGGGGTGAAGACCGCCTGGCACGCGCCGGCCGACGTCTCCCCGATCGGTGCGGCGGCGAACGTGGCCCTCGACGTCACCACGCCCGCGTTCGGTATCCAGGAGGGCCACGAGTACAACGAGGCCGCCCGCGAGGTCTTCCCCGGCACGCTGGTGGCCCGCAACGGTTACCTCTACCCGAACGACGCACCCGGTTGGGGAATCGAGTTGGACGAGCGGCTCGCCGCGAACTACCCGCCAGTCACCCACCTGCACGAACGCTGGTCGGCGCGGGTCCGCCGCCCGGACGGCGGCATCGAGGCGCCGTAGGTGTCACCCGGTCCGGTGGGGCCGGGCCGGCGGGTGGTCAGCGGTGGAAGCCGACGAACCAGCCGGGGTGGTCGGTGTACCGCATCGGGTGGCGGCGCGGGTCCGCGACGCCGAGACCGGTGCTGGCCAGCAGCTGTTGGACGCCGCCGTCGCCGGTGCGGTGGTAGCCGGTGGGAACACAGTCCCGCACGTCCGGGGAGCCACCGGCGGACAGGTTGAAGTCGCCGCCGACGACCACCGGGGCGGTCGACCCGACCGTTGCCCGGATCGCGGGTATCTCGACGTCCAGCAGCCGCCGGCACTGTCGCATCGCGATCGACGACGACAGGTACGTCAGGTGCGTCGTACAGGCGTAGTAGGTGCCGGCCGCCGCCACGCACAGCCACACCCGCAGCTCGTCCGGGTAGCCGCCCTGGTCCGGGTAGAGCCCGTTGAACACCGACACGGCACCCCGGTCGGCGGCGGGCACCCGGCCGAGGATCCCGATGCCGTACGCGTCGCCGTTGCGGCACCGGTAGGGTCGCGAGCCGTCGGGCAGGTCCCCGGCCGGTTGGAACGCCCAGAAGACCCGGTCGGCCGGGAAGTTGCGGACCATCGCCGGGTGCAGGGCGGTCGCCACGTCGTCGCGGCAGATCTCGTTGAGGGTCACCACCTGCGGGCGCAGCGCCGTGATCGCCGCGTACGCCTCACCGACCGCCCGGCCGTTGTTCAGCGCCGCGTAGCAACCGGCAAAGCCGCTGTTGCAGAGGTTGAGCTGGAGTACGCCGAAGGGAGTTCCGCCGGACGGTGTCGGCGACCGGTCCGGGCTCGGCTCCGGCTCCGGCTCCGGCTCCGGCTCACGACCGTCCCCGGCACCGCCCCACCCGCCCAACTCGGCGCAGGGTCCCACCTCGGGACAGAACCGCTGTACGCCGGAGACCGGGTCGACCTGCGGCCGGGGCCGTCCCGGCTGGACCGGGGCTGATCCGGCGACCACCGCCAGCGACAGCAGCACGATGAGTCCGGCGACGGCCCCGATGCCGGTCGAACCGCGTTCCGTGCGCCGCCGGGGGAGCCTCGGGAGGAAAGTCATTCGCACGCGCCGCCCCGTCCGTCACCGAACCGGTGACGCCGTCGATGCCCACGCCGAACCGGGGTGAGATCTCGCCGAGGGTAACCGATGCCCGAGACCCGCCATGCTCGCACCGGTATCCCGCCGATGGCCCGCGTGCGCCGGGAAGCACGTTCCGGGTGAACGACAACCGAAGCGGCGATGGCCGGCAGGTGGTCCTCTACAAACTCGCTGGACTGGTCTGACAACGGAGCGTAGGCCCTGGCCAGGCCCCGGCCGTTGTCGAGATCACTGTCTTGTTTCTGACTGGCGGTCTTTGCGCAGGTCGCCTCGATCAACCTGTCGGACCGTACGAAATCAGGGTTTCGCGAGGTGGACCGGGGGGCGCAATATCTGCGGGGTCCTCGCCGGACCACGGCGAACATCCCTGGCCGGCGGGCCCATCCTCTTCCCCGTTCACACCCATCACGAGGAGACACCCCTTGTCTCAGCAGATCGTGTCCCGTCGCTCGCTGCTCGCCGCCGGTGGCCTCACCGCCGCCGGCGCGGCCGGCGTGCTCGGGCTCGCCGCCCCGGCCTCGGCCCACCAGGCCGAGCCGCCCGCACCCACCCCCACCACCGCTCTCAGCCGGCTCGTCGCCGGCAACAAGCGCTTCTACAAGGGCAACTCCCGGCACCCGCACCAGTCCCTGCGGGACCTGCACGAGTTGGCCGCCGGACAGCACCCGTTCGCGATCACGCTGGGCTGCGCCGACTCCCGGGTCGCCCCGGAGGTCCTGTTCGACCAGGGCCTCGGTGACCTGTTCGACAACCGGGTCGCCGGCAACATCGTGGACGACCTGCTGCTCGGCAGCATCGAGTTCGCAATCGAGGAGTTCGGGGTGCCGCTGATCGTGGTCCTCGGCCACGAGCGGTGCGGCGCCATCTCCGCCACCATCGACGCGATCGAGCACGGTGGCGAGGCCCCCGGCCACATCGGCACCATCGTCGAGGCCCTGCGTCCGATCATCGAGCCGCTGGTCGGCGGCCCCGGCGACGTGGTCGAGGCCGCCGTACAGGCGAACGTGCTCGCCCAGGTGCAGAACCTGCTCGACCAGAGCGAGATCGTCCGGGAAAAGGTCCACGCGGGCGCCCTCGGCATCGTCGGGGCCCGCTACGACCTCGACAACGGCAAGGTCACCCTGCTCGGCTAGAACCTTCCGGTACGACCACCGCCGGTCCGGGTCCGCCCGGCCGCCGACGAAAAGGTGCCCCGGTCCGCTGCTCGCGGACCGGGGCACCCCTGGTTGGTAGTCGGGCTACCGGGTTACGGCAGTACGCGCTTGTCCGCGTCGAGGTTCGCGCTCAGCCGGATGGTGATGAACTCGTTGTTGTCCGGCTGGCCCGGGGTACGCCCGTTCGACGACGGGAAGTTGTTGTCGTTGAGTACGCCGAGCGTCCGGTCGTCCAGGATGACCAGGCCCTCGATGGTGGTGAACGGGAACCGGAACACCGGCCCGAAGCCGCCGATGTTGTGCGGGTTGTTGATGTTGAGCAGGTCGGCGACCAGGGTCTTGTCGACCTTGCCGTCCCGGTCCCGGTCCCGCCGGTCGATCAGGTAGATCTTCTTGGAGAGGGCGGCGGCACCCTCGCCGTTGTCCCGCTCGATGATCAGCATCCGGTTGTTGTCGACGCTGATCGCGTCACCGATCGCGTTGCTCGGCGAGTCGAGCTGGTAGGTCCACCAGTCCGCCGCGTACTGGCCGGTGACCAGGTCGAACCGGTACAGCCGCAACGCGCCCGCCGGGTCGCCGGCGACGGTGCCCTCCAGCAGCGGGTAGAGCGAACGACCGTCCGGGGAGAGCGCCATGCCCTCGAAGCCCTTGCTGCCGGCCAGGTTCGGCTGGCCGGCCGGGTTCTCCGGAGCCCGTACGCCGGGCAGCGGCACCGGTGCCTGCACCAGCCGACCGGCCCGGTCGAAGTGCAGCAGGTACGGGCCGAACTCGTCACCGATCCAGTACGAGCCGTCCTTGGTCTTGACCATCGACTCGATGTCGAAGTCGGAACCGGTGAGCACCCGGTCCGGACGGGTCAGCGGGAACGGCACCAGCCCGTTCGGGTCGGTCAGGTTCAGGCCGCCGAGCACGTCGACCGACCCGGTGTCGAAGCTCGGCGCGACCCGCTGGATCCGCAGGACGAAGTCGGCGCTGTTGGCCTTGTTGCCGAAGCCGTTGTCGGTGAGCACGTCGAAGGTGCCGTCGGCGTTGCGCTGCACGCCGCTGAAGCCCTGCACCGGCTGGTCGGCGAAGGGCGCGACGACCCCGTTGACCGGGGCGGTGCCGAGCAGCGACCCGGACGGCTCGCTGGCGGGAACGAAGGACAGGGCCGGCAGTGCGGCGAAGTTGGTGAGAGTGGCCTGGCGGAACGGCTTCGCCGGCCCACCCTGCCCGGTGAGGTTGACCTCGGTGCGGTCGGCCCCGATGAGGTTGGCCGCGGCGGTGGGCGCGCCGAGTACGGCGAGCGTCAACGCGCCGATACCGAG